>JAFKGR010000002.1 GCA_017307735.1 Chitinophagaceae bacterium | reverse complement strand
AGGGATGCCGCAAATCATTCCTTGCCTTTCCGAGTCATCTTTGTTGCCCATCCCTCAAAAAACTCAATCAGGTAGCTATGATGCCTTAAACGAGCAATCAGTAGCAAACCTCGTTGAAAAAATCGTCCAGTTTATAGGGGGTTAAGACAATACCGCACGGTCTTCACACAGATAAACTATGATATTCGTTACAAACTGTTTTGAAAAAACCTGTTTCTGTTTGATTCAATAAAATTCATTTTCCATAAAATAAATTCCGTTTTTTCCTGAATCACCAAAATAGACCGGGTAATCAAAAAAAGTATTGCACAGATTATGGAATCTTCTTTTTTCAAAACTCTCATAAGAAAAACGTTTCTTATGGAAGCTATAAAAATTCTACACGCAGACTTTCTGGATATTCTTTTTGAAAACAGAAACAAATCTTACGGGGCCTATCAATTGAGAAAGACGTACAGTAAAAGATTAATGATTGCCATGGCAGGCATGATCACCATAGCCCTGTTGGTTATAGCAGCTTTTGCGATGGCGAAAAAAAGCAAATCAACATTTGCCGGGCCAATGATGATTGTCGACAGCAGTGTTTTGAAAGCCCTGCCTGCCGACAAACCTGTTACACCACCTGAACCGCCGAAACTGCCGCCAGTTCCTCCTCAACAACTGGCAACCGTAAACTATACGAGTGTGATTAAGATCGTAAAGGAAACCCTGATTCCGCCGCCGGATATGGATCAGATTGATTCTTCTCTCATCGATGTAAAAACGATAAAAGGTTTGGGAAATGTGGATATCGTGCTTCCGCCCACTAATATTTCGGGTACAAACGTAGCTGCATCGGCACCAAATACAAGAACCGAAGAAGACAAACCTTTTATCGGAGTGGAAGTGGAAGCTTCTTTCCCCGGTGGTCCAGAGGCCTGGCGCAAATATGTTTCGAATTCGATTCAAAGAGCATTGGATGAATTTTCAGAGTCGGATTACGGAACGGTGAATGTCAGATTTATTGTGGACACTTTGGGAAGAGTGAGCGATGTGCAGGCTGTAAATATGGTTGGGACGAAACTTGCCGAAGTAGCTGTAAATGCAATCCGCAAAGGACCCCGGTGGATTCCCGCACGGCAGAACGGGCGCAAGGTAAAGGCGTGGCGGGTGCAACCGGTGACATTGGTTAATCCGTATTAAATATTTAAAACATCAGGAGGGGGCGAATACCTTACAGGTTTTTTTTCTACTTTGCACTTTTGGAAATCTATGTTTGAATTTCATAATGACAGGCGCCGGTATTTTGAGATGCAGATACTTAATACCTCAAAATATGTGATACCCTTTATTCAGGAAGTTTTTCGGATAACGTCCGGAATGAAAGTTCTGGAAATCGGTGCGGGAGAAGGCGGTGTGCTGAAATCCTTCACAGACATAGGTTGTAACGGGGTGGCAGTTGAACTGGAAGCGGCCCGGGTTGAAAATGCAAAAAAATTTATGCCCGAAGAAATTGCATCCGGCAAAATCAAATTCATTACATCCGACATTTATAACACAACTTCAGAAGAACTGGGTGGCCCTTTTGATCTCATTATTCTCAAAGATGTGATAGAACATATCCATGACCAGGCGAAACTGATAAAACGAATGCATCATTTCATCAAACCTTCCGGAATGATCTTCTTTGGTTTTCCTCCGTGGTATATGCCCTATGGCGGCCATCAGCAGATGGCTCTCAAGAAACTGTCACGTATTCCCTGGATACATCTTCTTCCCATGCCGTTATACAAAGGAGCATTGAAAACTTTCAAGGAAGATCCATCGACAGTGGCCATGCTTGCTGAAATAAAGGAAACGGGAATCAGTATAGAACGTTTTGAAAGAACGGTGAAAGAAACAGGGTGGGAGGTTGCATTGAAAAAGCATTTTCTTTTTAATCCTATTTACGAATGGAAATTTAATCTGAAACCAAGAAAGCAATTCGGATTGATTACCCGTATTCCTTTCTTCAGAAATTTTGTGACAACCTGTGTTTATTATCTTATTAAGCCTGTGAAAGATTAGTGGAAATTCTATTCTTCCTTGCTCCGGTCTGCCGGGGTATTTCAACTAAATTTGCAATCAAAGATTTGAGTGGTGGACATTATCAATTTATTACCTGAAAATATTGCGAATCAGATAGCTGCAGGAGAGGTTATTCAACGGCCTGCCAGCGCCGTGAAAGAGTTGTTGGAAAACGCCATCGATGCCGGTGCTACTGAAATTGATCTCATTGTGACAGATGCCGGTAAATCGCTCGTGCAGGTGATTGATAATGGAAAAGGGATGAGTGAGACAGACGCAAGGATGTCTTTTGAGAGACATGCTACTTCCAAAATTAAAAATATAGATGACCTGTTCCGAATCCGTACAATGGGCTTTCGCGGTGAAGCATTGGCGAGCATTGCAGGTGTTGCCCGCGTTGAATTAAAGACCAAAAGGAAGGAGGATACCATTGGTACTTTCATTGAAATTGAAAACAGCGTTGTCAAAAATCAGAAACCGGTTGCTGCTCAGGAAGGAACAAACCTGGCAATGAAAAATCTGTTTTTCAATGTTCCGGCAAGGCGAAATTTTTTAAAAAGCAATACCTCGGAATTGCGGCACATTATTGAAGAGTTTACCCGCGTTGCACTCGCATTTCCCAATATCCAGTTTACCCTCAATAGCAATGGCCAGGAAATTTATCACCTCGATCAGGGCTCTCTGAAACAGAGAATTATCAAGCTTTTGGGAAGTCAGTTTGAAAGTAAACTGGTCAGCGTGAAAGAAGAAACAGAATACCTGAACATTATTGGCTTTGTAGGTAAACCCGAAACTGCACGAAAGACAAGAGGCGATCAATATATTTTTGTCAACAATCGTTTTATCCGGAGCGCTTATCTCAATCATGCTGTTGTCAATGCTTTCAACGAAATGTTGCCCAAGGACAGCTTTCCGATGTATGTGTTGTTTATCGAGATAGATCCATCCCACATCGATATCAATGTGCATCCTACCAAGCAGGAAATTAAATTTGAAGACGAGAAAATCATTTACGCATTTGTCAATTCGGCGATCAGGCACGCGCTTGCTCAATTCAGTGTAACACCGGCATTGGATTTTGAACTCGATGCCAGTGTTCAGCAACAGGAAGCTATCACCAATCCTTTCACGACAGAGAAAAAAATCTCTGCCATGAATTCCGGGCTGTATCAAACGTTTACCAAAAGCAACCAGGCGCATTTTATTGAATCCAGAAGCAATCTTGAAGGTTATTCGCCAGACAAGGTCTTTCCGGAAAATAATTTATCGCAACCCCTCAAAGAACAATTCCCTGAACCGGAATTGAAAAAGGTTTTTACACCCGGAGAGAATTTTGTCCAACTTCTGCAGACCTACATACTCACAGAATCCGATGGGAAAATCCTGATCATCCACCAGCAGCACGCCCATGAAAGAGTATTGTATGAACAGATGGCTTCTGCCCTGAACGGGAATCCGGTAGCAGTTCAGCGGAGCTTGTTTCCTGAAACGATTGAATTATCTGCCGCAGATTCTATTCTTTTAAAAGAATTGTTACCTGATCTTTTTCTGCTGGGATTTCAGATAGAACCGTTTGGAACCAATTCGTTTATCATTCAGGGAAAACCTGCCGATATTCCCGGGGAAGAGCAAAAATCTTCGCTGGAAAAGTTATTGGAAGACTGTAAACATTTCAACACTTCTTTGAATTATTCCAACCGCGAAAATCTTATCCGCGCCATGGCTACTCAACGTTCTGTGAAGGCCGGCACTGCATTGAAGGAAAAAGAAATGAAAGATTTGGTTACCCAATTATTTCAATGCAAAGTGATCAGCGTTTCTCCTTCCGGCAAACCGGTATTTCTTGAATTTCGAAATGAAGAACTGGAGAAGATGTTTGGGAGGTGAGGATTTAATGAGTTCCCAATGGATTTGAAGGGATGAGGTATGGAAAAATTAAGAATGAAAAATTAAGAATGAAGAATTAAGAATGATGAATTAATATTTAGGTAAACTCCGTAGTTGCATTTTCGTTTTTTAAAGAAATTCATTGCCAGATATCTGATGACGGAAAATAAAAAAGGGAGCCAATCTTTTTTGAAGTTCCCGGTTCGAAATTTCAGACTCAGCGGTCTAATTAAAAAATTATTTTTTCAACTTGAACGTTTCTAAAAACTTAGTTGTAAAGTTTCCCTTTCTGTATTCCGGGTCCTGCATCAATTGATAGTGGAATGGAATGGTAGTGCTGATTCCTTCAATCACATATTCACTCAAGGCGCGTTCCATTGTATCAATAGCTTCCTCACGCGTTTGTGCCACGGCTACCAGCTTGCTGACCAGGCTGTCGTAATACGGTGGGATTACATATCCCGCGTATGCATGACTGTCAACACGCACTCCATGTCCGCCTGGCTGATGAAGCACGGTAATTTTTCCGGGTGACGGACGGAAATCATTAAATGGATCTTCGGCATTGATTCGACATTCAATGGCGTGCATTTCGGGATAATAGTTCTTACCACTGATCCTGTCGCCAGCGGCAATTTTTATTTGTTCTTTTATCAGATCGTAATTGATCACTTCTTCGGTTACGCAATGTTCTACCTGGATCCGGGTATTCATCTCCATAAAATAAAAATTCCGGTCTTTATCAACCAGAAATTCCACAGTTCCTACACTTTCATAATTAATGGCAGACGCCGCTTTTATTGCCGCCTGGCCCATTTTCTCACGCAACTCAGGTGTCATAAAAGGAGAGGGTGATTCCTCAACCAGCTTCTGATGCCGTCTTTGAATGGAACAGTCACGCTCGCTTAAATGGCAAACGTTTCCGTACTGGTCGCCTGCAATCTGGATTTCAATGTGATGCGGCCCTTCCACAAACTTTTCAATGTACAAACCGTCATTCTTAAATGCTGCACCGGCTTCCCTCCTCGCTTCTTCAAAACTTCTTTCCATTTCCTTCTCATTCCACACCACACGCATTCCTTTACCACCTCCGCCAGCCGTAGCTTTCAACATAACGGGATAACCGATTTCAGCAGCCGCCTTCTTTGCGTGATCCAGGTTTTCCAGTAAACCATCCACACCCGGAGTCACGGGGACACCTGCTTTGATCATGGTTTCCTTGGCTGTCATTTTATCTCCCATCAGATTGATCATGGTAGGAGTGGGGCCAATGAATTTGATTTTATGTTCGGCGCAGATTTGAGAGAACCTTGCATTTTCAGCCAAAAATCCATATCCCGGATGAATGGCATCCGCATTGGTGATTTCTGCGGCAGCCATAATGTTCGGGATGTTCAGATAACTTTGGGCACTGGCAGGAGGGCCTATACAAACAGCTTCATCCGCAAATTTAACATGAAGGCTGTCTTTGTCAGCCGTTGAATAAATAGCGACTGTTTTTATTCCCATTTCTTTACATGTTCTGATAACACGCAAAGCAATTTCGCCGCGGTTGGCTATAAGTATTTTTTTAAACATTCAATTGTAGTTAATTGATCATGCATTAGTTGAAGGGTAGGTAATGAAATTAAGGTTCAACTAAGAATAAAGGTTGATCAAATTCAACAGGTGAAGAGTCTTCTACCAGTACCTTGACGATGGTTCCGCTCACTTCACTTTCAATTTCATTAAACAATTTCATGGCTTCAATGATACAAACAACCTGTCCCTTTTCTACTTTATCGCCCACATTTACAAAGGCCGGTTTATCGGCGCTTGGTTGCCTGTAAAAGGTGCCTATCATCGGGCTTTTTATCGCTATCTGGTTTTCAGATTTGACAGGAGCAGCAGGTTTTTTATCAGATGCCGGCGCTGCAGGTACAATTTGAGCAGCTACAGGTGGAAGTGATACCTGCGGCAAAATCTGAGGTAATGCAGGTCCATGGGCAAATACAGGAGCTAAATCTTCTTTTTGTTTGATGGTAATCTTGAAATCCTTCTGTTCGATACTTAATTCTCCGATATTGCTTTTATTGATAAGCTTAATAAGTTCCTGAATTTGTTTAATATCCATAATCCAATTTTAATTTTTTAAAAATTGTCGTGCTAAGATAGGAGAATTCGAAAATATTTGTAAAATACTCATTTGTATTTTCTCTTTTCAGAGCAGCGTATTGATAACTACGTTCCTGAAAATTAAGATTATTCCTTAACCCTTTCTATATATTCCCCTGTTTTGGTATTGATGCGAATCAATTCCCCTTCATTGACAAACAGAGGTACATTTACCGTAGCGCCTGTTTCCACAGTCGCAGGTTTCAGTGTGCGTGTGGCTGTATCACCTTTCAAACCCGGTTCGCTGTAAGTTATCTTCATCACTATTTTATCCGGAAGTTCAACTGCCATCGGTTGATCAGACTCTGTATTAATAAGCACAGCCACTTCCTGGCCATCTTTCAAAAACTGGGGAGCGTCTATCATGTTTTCCTGAAGAGTAACCTGTTCATAATTCTCCACATTCATAAAGGTATAACCTGTATCATCTTTGTATAGAAACTGGTAGGCGTGTTTTTCAACCCTTACCGGGTGAATCGTTTCACCACTGTTCCATGTCTGTTCAATGGTCCGGTTATTGTCAACCCCTCTCAGTTTGGCCCAAATTTTCATACCGGCCCTGGCGGTTTTGTTTTGCCCGAATTCAACCACTGAATAAAGGCCATCATTAATCTTCAAAATCAATCCTGTACGGATGTCAGTAGTATCTGCCATAATTCACTTTTGGCGGCAAAGGTAAAAAAAGAGAGGAAAGTTGTGAAAATAAATGTCGCGTTCAAATGAAAAAAATTTGAATTGTTTATTGAAAAATGCGTTCTTCTGAATCCGAATCCGGGAAAATTTGACCTGCAAAAAAGCCTGATAAACTAAATTACCAGGCTTCAGATAAATCGTTTTCCGTTTACCGTTTAACCCGCTACAACGATTCATTTCGTTCGCGCAGCGCCTCAAACGGCTCCCGCAATTTCTTAATATCTATACCAATCGGGTTTGTATGGTCCTTCTTTGGGAAGATTCAGGTAATGTGCCTGTTCATCGGAGAGTTCATCCAGCTCTACCCCAATCTTCTTCAGGTGAAGGCGGGCTACCTTTTCATCCAGCTTCTTGGGCAATACATATACCTTATTTGTATATTTTTCAGGATGTCCCCACAATTCAATCTGAGCAAGGGTCTGATTCGTAAATGAATTGCTCATGACAAAACTCGGATGGCCTGTGGCACAACCGAGGTTTACCAAACGCCCTTCTGCAAGTACAATAATGTTCTTTCCGTCGATGGTGTATTCATCCACCTGGGGTTTAATGGTGTCTTTTGTGTTTCCATAATGCTTGTTGAGCCATGCCATATCTATTTCAATATCGAAGTGCCCGATGTTACATACGATGGCTTTATCCTTCATGGCCATGAAATGTTTTTCAGTAATCAGGTCGCGACAACCTGAAGCCGTAACTATAATATCCGCTTCTTTGACTGCATCGATCATTTTTTTGACTTCAAAACCATCCATGGCAGCCTGTAAAGCACAAATCGGATCAACTTCGGTAACAATCACTCTGGCACCTGCTCCGTGCAGACTTGCCGCAGAACCTTTACCCACATCTCCGTAACCGCCAACTACAGCTACCTTACCGGCGAGCATTACATCAGTGGCACGGCGAATGGCATCAACCAGACTTTCGCGGCAACCATATTTATTGTCGAATTTAGATTTGGTAACTGAATCATTCACGTTGATGGCCGGAATAGGGAGCGTTCCTTTTTCAACTCTTTCGTATAGCCTGTGTACGCCGGTGGTGGTTTCTTCGGAAATCCCTTTTATATGGCTGACCAGTTCAGGATATTGATCCAAAACCATATTGGTCAGGTCGCCGCCATCATCCAGAATCATATTTAACGGGCGGTCTGTACTTCCGAAAAACAAAGTCTGTTCAATGCACCAGTCCGCTTCCTCGGTGGTTTCACCTTTCCATGCAAATACGGGAATACCAGCGGCGGCAATGGCTGCGGCTGCCTGATCCTGTGTGGAAAAAATGTTGCACGAACTCCATCTTACTTCTGCGCCCAACTCAACGAGAGTTTCAATGAGCACAGCCGTCTGGATGGTCATGTGAAGGCAACCGGCAATGCGGGCACCTTTTAACGGTTTTTCTTTGCCATATTCTTTTCTTAAAGACATCAGCCCGGGCATTTCTGCTTCGGCGAGCCTTATTTCTTTACGGCCCCAGTCTGCGAGCTTAATATCCTTTACCTTGTATGCAAGGGAAAAATCAATTTGATTTTTAGTTTTTGTTGCCATGATTTAAATTTTCTTGGATTGCAAAGGTATTGCAGTCAGCGGTTTTTTCTTTCTTTACCGCGATATTTAGAAAAAAGTTTTAATTTAATTGACCGTGAAAGGATTTTCTTGCATTTTAGGGTTGGAAATATCCGTCAAACAGGAAATTCACAAAGACAATAAAAGATGATTGATAAAAAAGACATGGCTATTCTCAGGTTGCTTCAGCAGAATGCGCGATATACTGTGAAGGAAATTGCCCAACAGGTTCATCTGAGTGTGACACCCGTCCATGAGCGAATCAAAAGGCTGGAAGAGTCGGGTGTCATCCGTCAATATACAGCCTTGCTCGACCCATCGAAGGTGAATAAATCGCTGACAGTTATTTGTTATGTCTCAATCAAAGAACACGGCAAGAAGGCAGGAGAACAATTTATAAAAGAGATTCAGGCTCTGCCGGAGGTACTGGAATGTTACAGCATTTCAGGCGAATTTGATTTCCTTCTGAAAGTCGTTTGTGAAGACATGAATGCGTATTATGATTTTCATGTAAACACTCTCAGCGAAATAAAAAATGTGGGCCACCTTCAGAGTATTTTTGTCATGGGAATAATTAAGAATACACATCAATTGATTTAGAGAAGGTGCGGGGTGGCGCGGTATATCACTAATTGTGTTTGCCATCTGGCTATAGTTCTTCTATAAAATCCCGGAAGTTTTACCTTCCTCCGGAACAAGGAAATTAATTTTCGTAGCACATCAATATATAATTTAGCCTATTGTAAAATATGGTATCATTGAGTGTGGCTTTGATCCAGTAAGAAATGATTGAAGTGTTTAGAACATACAAAATATAGCCGGTACATATCCGGTATATATCTGATACATATCCGGTCTATAGACCCGGATATGTACCAATACCGAATCTTTTATAAGCCGGTTTTGGGTCATTGAAAAGGCTACCGGACTTGTTCTTGGAATCTAACAAGAGATTTCTCTTTTCGGTTTGCACCCCCGAATCAGTGCAAGCAATCGCTTGTGCTATTACCGGAGCAATTAAAATTTTATGCACTTAATCCATGGGGTCAGTATGACTTGGCAAACTCCTGTGCCGGGATAGGGTAAGATTGAGTGACCTGCTGTCTTAGAAATCTGAAATTAAATGATACCAACATATTTGATTATCTTGTTTTCAAACCAACTGTGATGAAGAAGCAAGTCATTTATGTCATTAGATGGATTGTCGGTATTGCAATGATACTGTTGACCATAGGCGCTTTTGTTTCAGAGGATTACCTCGCCGGGAGTATTGTACTGCTTTCAGGATTATTTTTAATTCCAGATTTTGTGCCATTACTGAATAAAATAATTACAAGGCAATTATCTTTCAAACTTCCCAAACTGAAATTGCCTTTGATGGCTGAAAGATTTGTACGCGATCTGGATCTGGTTAACGACCTTAATCTGATTGAAACAATCGACAACCGTCTGAAACATTCCAATAAAATTATTGACAAGGGAGCGATGAAAAGCACCGGCCACCTTATTTATAGACAAATTGCAGGCAATGGTATTAACTCTGCTTTTTCAAAAGGCGAAATGGAGAAGCTGAAAAGTATTTCAACATATTTTCATCTTACCTATCAACAGGAATCCGCAATAAAAAGAAGCTTAACCGAAAAAGCTCTTGCCAAAATCGAAAATCTTCAAAGTGAATCCTTCGATCAAAATTATCCGCAGGATTATGTTTCTGCCCGGATTGAAAATTTAAAGGTTGCTTTTAGTATTTCTAAGGAAACAGTTGAGGAAATTAGAAAGAAAACAGGACAGAAAAAACTCACTGAATTTTTAGAAAAAGAATCAAACTGGCGAATTATTTCACCCGAAGGTGAAACGGCTATATTTAATGAAATCAAACGCCTTGGCTACTCACCCGCTCTGTTGCCACAACTGACTACACAAAAAACAATGACTCAACTGAAGAGAGCAAAAATGTTGTGGCGGTTTGAGAACGGAGTCTTCTCAGCTATTGATGGAACAGATTTAAATTTAAATCCTTCAGAAACCTGTTATTTGAATTATGGGGGAGAACGGCTGGAATTAGAAACCGTCATGCAGGGATATTCTTTAAATGGAGGCGGCCTGTCATTCCCGGTTACAAAACACATAAGTGTTGGCGGAGGCTATGCAAATGCAAAACCTGTCAGTAAAGATGTATTGAATAGATTTAAAGGCACATTGTACCTTACCAGTCAGCGTGTCGTTTTTCTTTCGTCGTTGAATACAAAAAGTTTTCAGATATACTTTAAAGATTTGCTTTCATTCAATTTGCACAGTGACGGTTTGGAATTCATTGTTGATCAAAATTTCTTTACGGTTCAATTAGAAACAAACTCAGTAGAACTATATGCTGCGGCACTCACAAGCGCTATCAGAAATAGTTTTGATGAAAACAATAATATGCTGAGTATGGCAAAATCGGAGATGGAAAAAGGAGAGGATTTTATTTAGGTGGAATGAAGTTGATCCTTTTGTTAGGGCTGGTTTAGCTTAGAGATATTTCTTTACCGGTTTGGTGCGGATACCAACCAAGAGAAAAAAGGTAACTACGCATGGATTATCAGCCACTGGCGATAAACCAGCCCAATAATCGGCTATAGTTACCTGACATAAATATAAAATAAATTGTAATTCATTCGTCAGCCACCTTCTACAATTTTAATTTCTTCTTCCGTAAGGCCGTAAAGCTGATAAACCAATTGGTCTATTTGGGATTCAAGGGCGGTTGTCTCTGTTTGAACTTTATTGTCCTTAACTCTCATAATTTTATCAACTAACTCAATCAAATTTGATTTTGATGTATCATTAATATTTGGAATTGGAATTTGCTCAAAGTATTGCGGCTTCACTTCTATGTAACCACCACTTCTGATTACACAAACACTCTTTAAAAAATGCCAGACAACTTTCGAATTCAGAACAGCTAACAATGCTTTGTCATTCGAAGGCAGGAAAACTGCCGGAGCATTCAAATAAACTCCAGTATCATCAAATGCAAACTTGTTGTTTTTTTGCAGATTTGGGAAAATGATTTTCGGTTTGCCAAACAAATCATAGTAGGCACAATTTCTCAATTCCCACCAATATTCACCTTTGTCATAACGTTTTTTTGCTTTCTCTTTGAAAGGTTCAAGATGATCAAAAATTTCAGGATAGTCGCCCTTCATTTTTTCAAATGCCGCATCTTCATTTAGTTCCCCAAAATATTTAGATGTTGATTTATTCTCAAAGACAATCATTTTTTTGATTGGGCGGGGCGTTGTCCATTTTTTCAAATCTTTGCCAATATAAACATCCTTCAAAACAGTGTAGCTTCCTAAACTTTTTTCAGTTATGAATGCTTCATTTAATCCGGTAATAATTCCCCTAAAGCACTTTCCATATAGCTCTTCTACTGTTTTATGGTTCTGAATTTTCTCTAAAATGTTTTGCTCAAACGGATTGATAAAATTCCAGCCGGAAGAATTCAATTTATCCTGCGCTACTTCTGTGTAAATAGATTCAGTGTTTAATAGTTCTTTATCGTGGAAATTGGTTTTTGTGTATTTGAAAAATTTGAAATTGCTTTTGTGTTTTGCTTTTTGGGCTACCAACATGATTGGATAGGTCGTTGCTTCTTCAAACACAACGACATCGGTAAAATCAATATATCGTTTAAAACTGAAATTGTTCACCAAAAATTCTCTCAGTGTCTTTCCTGCTGTGGTTTTATCAAAAGTATTATTAATAAAAGAAAAATAGCCTTTGTTCTTGATGATTCGATGACTCAATTCATAGAAGTAAGAAAAAATATCGCCGCCGAATGTAAACACTTTGTAGTTAGCCTGAAGATGATTTTTAAACTCTCCGAGTTCTTCTTGTCTTATATACGGCGGGTTCCCAATCACCACATCAAAGCCCACAAAATCTCCGTCATCGTTCAGCACCTCGGGAAATTCAAAACGCCATTCAAAGGCATTTTCAAAAACCTTGTTTGCCTTTATTTCTGCAATTTTTTTATTGAGTTCCTGAATTTCCTTTTCCAATTTCTTCTGCTCTGATTCCCGTTCTTTGGCAAGTTTTCTTTCGCTCTTTCCGTAGGGCGTTGCCGGTTCAAAAAGAAAAGTGCCCGTGAAACGGTGATATAATTCGCTTGCCAACTTATCTAACCTCTTTTTTAAAGGGTCGTTCATCCGTATTTCGGTAGAAAAATCCTGCTTAATGTTCAGAATCAGATCTTCCATATCCCGCTTTTCTTCTTTGTTTTTTGCATTGCGATAGGTTGATACAGCCACACGGTAGCTGTCTATCGTCCACTTGCTTTTTTTCAATGCCTGTTTCAGATCGGCATCTATGGCAAAACGACTCACGAGCGAATTGCCGCATTTGATGTTGATATCAATATTGGGAAGGGTTTCCAGGGAGGTGTTATCTTTTTTATAATATGCATTTTTCAACAGCTCAATCCACAAACGCAGGCGGCATATTTTTACAGAGTTGCTATTGATGTCCACACCGAACAGGCAGTTTTCAATGATGGTTTGTTTTTCATGAAAGAGGGTTTCCTGTATTCGCTGGCTCTCTCTGTTTTGCGGATTGTATTCAAAGAGCGCGCCTTCTTCATCCGTCACAATCAGTTCATCATTCACTACTTCGACATGATACCGGTGCAATGATTTTCCCCCGCTGTCCTCCAGTATTTTCAGGTCGTTCTTTACGGCAATCATTTCGTTGAGCGCCGAAACCAGAAAATGCCCGGAACCCACGGCTGGGTCGCAAATCCTGATGCTGTTTACGATTTTATTGGCTTCTTTTCTTGAAATCTTTTGCGGTATTAAATTATGAATATCTTCAATACTGTTAATCTTATAATCAGATAAATTATGGTTTCCACAATGTTCTTTAAATTTTTGTATCACCGCCCTGCGAATGGTTTCGCGACACATGTACATAGTAATGAAACCCGGCGTGAAAAATGAACCGTCTTTGTAACCGTTTATTTTTTCAAAGATGAGCCCAAGCACAGAAGCGTTGATGAGCGTTTTATTATTTTCCCTGATCTCTTCGCCGCCTTCGGAACCAAAATCGTATGCTTCTAAAAATTCAAAAAGGTATTGCAGTGTTGTGATATTGCCCGAACGTTTTTTGCCATGCTGATCTTTGAGGACAGTCTGTGAAAAAACGGGATTTGTCTTTTCGTCTCTGAGGTTGCTGATAAACAAAGTGTCTTGTTCAAGTCCGGTTGGTTCAAAGAGCGAAGAATTCAGATAAGGGATTTTTTCAGAAGTTTTTTTCACGTCTTCGTTCCTTTCCTCATGCCTGCGTGCGAGTACCTCAAAAAACAGGCTGTTCAGGTCATCGTAATTTTTGATCCTACCGAAGTTGAGAAACGCATAAGAAGTGTCGCCTTTATGATAGTTGATGAGTTGCGCTTCGAGCAATTTTAAAAACAAGATGCGGTTGATCCAGGTGATAGAAAGCTCCAGCGCTATGTTGAAAAGGCGTTCTTCGCGCGTGTTGCCAAATTGATTGGGCTTTTCTATCCGGTTGAGTTTATCAAGGTTGTCGATTTTGACGATCGCATCTTCCAAAAGAGTTCCCGTATTTCTTTCACCCGGAATATTTCGGCCAATGAGTTTTTTACTGCCGGCTCTGGTTTCGGTGAGGCCAATAATGTGCAATAGTTCCGTGTAAAAACGTTTATCCAGGCTGTTGCTGTCGTTAGCAAACGGAAGTTTTAAAAGATGTTCGGGCGATAGCAGTTTGAACAGCGCGATGAATTGGTTGTCATCTCTCTTATCAGCATTGCGCAAAGGTTTTTGAAAATCGTGCAGGTTGAAATACGTGTATTCAATTTCCGTAGTAATGTTCTCAATGAATGGCCTTGCAATTTGTTGGTAAAAGAAATCCGTTTTGGTATCCGCAAGGCGTCCGTTTTCAAAATCGTTGAACTGGTGAACGAGATTTTTATTTTGTGCAAAGAGTCTGTCGAAGTGGGTAGCATCAAAGATGAACCACTCGTAAATGTTAGTTGCAACAAGGTATTTTACCTCCAGGTTTTTGTGTGTGATCCTTTCGCGCAGGTAATACAAAACCAGTTCCTGAAAAGCCTTTACATTCAGTTTAGCCGTTGTTTGCTGCGGCGTATCGCCTTCGGCAAATGGCCGGAGCATTTCAGATTTGTTTGTAGGCTTTTTGGCTTCAATGATAACGACTACCGGGCTTTTGGCAGAATCGGCGTTATGGATGACGAGATCATTGCGTCCTTTGGTATTGATAAAAAATTTCGGATCGTAATACGTTTTCTTCAGAAAATCAATGACGAGGTTTTTGTGAAACTCTTCGCTTTCGGCATCATTGCACCGGTCAAGCAGCGTGATGAGATGCGCTTTGAATCCCTCAATTTCAGTGCGGTTTGGCTTCACCTTCAGAAAGGCTTTGTTGAGCGCCTTCATCGGTTTCAATTCATGTAGAATCATTTTTTCAGCATCAGATTTTCCAGGGGGTTAAGGTAAGTTATTTTCAGAAGGAAAAAATCAGAGATGATGGGGAAAATGACAGAAAGTTTTATTCTTTTATCGGTTGGTGTCCCCGCCAGCCGATAGATAAAATTACCATCTGGAAGTATATTTGTAACTGTGCTATTCATTTCTTCATCAATAAACTTCTTTTAATATTTACACCTATGTTGTCAAGAAGAAAATTTGTAGAACTATCCGCACTCGCCGGCGCTTCTGCATTCATACCGAAAAATGCTTTTTCTTTCTCAGGGGATTTTCCCGTTGTGAGGGTTCCTCTTTCCAAACGCCATTTCAGTTCGCCCGCCATTGAAAATGCTATCAGCCGTGTGAGCAAAGGAATATCCAACAGAGAGCTGGCATGGTTGTTCAACAATTGTTTTCCGAATACACTGGACACTACTGTTTATTTTGAAATGAACGGCGGCAAACCGGATACCTATGTTATCACAGGTGACATCGATGCCATGTGGCTTCGCGACAGCAGCGCTCAGGTGTGGCCTTACATTCCGTTTTGCAAACAAGATCCCAAACTGCAATTGTTGCTGAAGGGGGTTATCAATCGCCAGATGCGCAACATCATTCTCGATCCTTATGCCAATGCTTTTTATAAAGATGATACGAAGGTGAGTGAATGGAAAGCGACAGATATTACTGAGATGAAACCGGGTATTCACGAACGCAAATGGGAAGTGGACAGCCTTTGTTACCCCATAAGATTGTCGCACGGTTATTGGAAAGAAACAGGCGATACAAGCGCTTTTGACAGCGAATGGCAGCATGCGATGGAACTCGTGATTCAGACATTCCGCCAGCAACAAAGAAAGAACGGGAAAGGTCCTTATTCGTTTCAGCGAAAAACTTCTTGGGCCACAGATGGTGTGCCTCTTGGAGGATACGGATATCCTGTGAAACCCGACGGATTGATTTGTTCCATTTTCCGGCCGAGTGATGATGCCACTATTTTTCCTTACCTGATTCCGTCCAATTTTTTTGCAGTCGTATCATTGAATCAATTGAAAGAAATAGCCTCAGTTATCGGAAATAAAAAGCTGGCTGATTCTGCGGCTTCTCTTGCACTGGAAGTAAAAAATGCACTTGCAAAAAATGCCGTAGCCACTTTTGGAGGAAAGAAAATATATCCTTATGAAATCAATGGTTATGGCAGTACGGTTTTGATGGATGATGCCAATGTGCCTTCTTTGTTGTCATTACCCTATCTGGGTGCAGTTCCCAAAACCAATATCATGTACCAAAATACGCGCAATTATATTTTGTCGCTCAATGATCCCTTTTTCTTCAAGGGTACGGCAGGAGAGGGGATCGGCAGTCCACATACCGGATTGAACAGGATATGGCCGATCGGCATTACGATGCGCGCACTGACTTCAACAAGTGATGCAGAGATAAAACATTGTTTATCCATGTTGCAAAAATCCAATGCCGGCACAGGTTTTATGCATGAATCATTTAATAAGGACAACGCGAACGATTTCACAAGGAAATGGTTTGCCTGGGCAAACACACTTTTTGGGGAATTGGTCTGGGAAACTTTTTTGAGGAAGAAAGAATTGTTGCAGTAATTTTCGCACATGGCCAACATTGATAAAAGAATCGACGACTACATTTCCGGATCAGAGCCTTTTGCACAACCTGTTTTAACGAAGCTTCGCAGATTGGTTCACATCGCTTGCCCGCAGGTGACAGAAACTATCAAATGGGGAATGCCTTATTTTGAGTATAAGGGATTGCTGTGCCACATGGCTGGCTTTAAACACCATTGTGCATTTGGTTTCTGGAAGGCCGAACTGATGCACGATGCGGCGATGCTGATTGAAAATAATGGCAAAGCCATGGGACATTCCGGAAAGATTACATCACTGAAAGACCTTCCGGCTGACAGGATAATTATCGAACGGATTAAAGAAGCTGCAAAACTGAATGAAGACGGAATTAAACTTCCTGTTCAAAGCAGAAATAATATTGAAATAATAATTCCCGAAATCCTGTTTAATGCTTTACACAAAAAGAGAAGCGCCTATGAGATTTTCAATAAAATTCCGCCGTCTCATAGAAAAGAATATGTGAACTGGATTAATGAAGCCAAAACGATGGAAACAAAAATGAAGCGTTGCGGGAGAGTTGTGGAGATGGTGTTGAGCGGGAAACAAAAAAGGGAATGATACCCGAAATTAAGATCGTGCTAAGGAAACGGATTCCCGTATTTTCATATTGGAAGCACCCCTTTATTTTTTTTCGGTTTATCCTGCAAGATTTCATCCAGCGGTTTTAAATCCGGGTCAGGTAATTTTTTGATATAGATGTCAAATTGTTTTTTGAGCGCAGGGTTTTGTTTCAGTGTTACGGATATGGTTACCTTTTCTTTTTTAAAACCAGGATCAAGCCATAAAGAATTTCCATAAAACTTTCCGTCGCTGGTTTTGAAATCAAGGTAGGAAGTGTCCAGCGGATAATAATGACCATTGTCCAGCTTGCCATCAATATTGATGTAATTGTAAGTTCCCTTTTTCAGGCTGTCCGTATAAAGATGCACATAGATAGAATCAATTCTGTAAGGCCCGGTAAATTGCTGTTTATGGCGATTCCTCTGGGCAAAAATTCCTGTCGAAACGAATATGAATGCCAGAGTCAGAATAGATTTCAAGGTATTTTTATGTTTTTGAAAGTATAGACTAAAATTCTTCCTGCTAAGTTGCAAATTAAAATTGCTATGGACGAAATTTAATTTTTTTTTTGGAAAATAATTTTTTCCCTTTCATCTTTGCACAGCAAATGAAAATTCAAAATACATACAATAGCTGGTGGCACACAATGAATCACATTGTGCCCTGATGCTATAAATTGTATTGAAAGATATTTGAAAGCCCTGGCACAAAATGCCGGGGTTTTTATTTTAAAACAAACTGAATGAAAAAAATCAATGTAACGACCGAATGCCGTAAAATGCTGGCTGATCTCTATACGCCGGTGGGCATTTATCTCCGGTTGCGCGACCAGTTCAGAGATACGATTTTACTGGAGAGCGCCGATTCTCACGTGTATGAGTCCAGCCATTCCATTATCGGTATCAATGCCATCGCGGGTTTTGAAGTTAAAAATGGCAAAACGATGGAATGCAAATTCCCCCTGCAGGATGCTTTTGAAAAACCGGTTTCAAAGGAAACATCCATGACGGACGAACTGTGGAGTTTTATGCAGCAGTTTGAAGTAAATCCTGATATTCCGAAGGCTGCAAAAATGGCTCAAAGCATGTTCGGATACATTACCCACGATGCCGTTCAGTTTTTTGATACAATTCAGTTTCACCATTCAGGTTCCCCGGATAATCCTTCCATTCCGCTTATTCGCTATCGCCTTTATCAATACGTCATTGTAATTAATCATTTCAAAAACGAATTGTATTTCTGCGAAAACAAAATCCCCGGATTGGAAAGTGAATCGGGATTGATTGAAAGCCTCATCAAAAGCAGGGATGTCCCTTCATTTCCATTTCAATTAAAACAAGAAGAAGTTGCCGACATTACTGATGATGAATATCTGGAAATGGTGAAGAAGGGAATTGCAAGTTGCAAGAGAGGCGATGTATTTCAGATTGTGCTGAGCCGGAATTTTCACAGAAGGTTTTCAGGCGATGAATTCAATGTTTATCGCGCATTGAGGAGTATCAATCCAAGCCCGTATCTTTTTTATTTCGATTATGGTGATTACCGTTTGTTTGGCAGCAGCCCGGAAAGCCAGGTAATCCTCACCGGTAATGTCGCCGTCATTCATCCGATTGCAGGTACGTTCAGGCGTACAGGAGTGGATGAAAAAGACCGCGAACTTGCTGAGGCATTGAAGAAAGACAAAAAGGAAAATGCAGAACATGTGATGTTGGTGGATCTGGCGAGAAATGATTTGGGCATTACCTGCGATGATGTGGAAGTAAGCAAATTTTGCCAGGTTGAATTTTTCAGTCATGTCATTCATCTTGTGAGTGAGGTAAAGGCCAGACTCAGAAAAGGCATTAATCCGGTGAAGCTGATTGCCACAACCTTTCCGGCAGGCACATTGAGCGGAGCGCCAAAATACAAGGCTTTGCAACTGATTGACGAATATGAACACAACTCGCGCGGGTTTTATGGCGGTTGCCTCGGGTACATCGGATTTGATGGCAGCAGCAATCACGCGATCACCATCAGGACTTTTTTAAGCAAGGAAAATGAATTGCATTACCGCGCCGGTGCAGGAATCACCGTATTGAGCGATCCTCATAAAGAACTGCAGGAAGTAAGAAACAAATTAGCTGCCCTGGCTGCAGCATTAAATCAGGCACAAACGACAACGCATGAAAATATTACTGTTGGATAATTACGATTCATTTACCTACAATCTTTACCAGTGTGTAAAAAAGCTGGTGAATACAAAGGTGGATGTTTTAAGGAACGATAAAATTAGTTTGGAAGAAGTGAAGGGCTATGATAAAATCCTTTTGTCGCCCGGCCCCGGACTGCCGTCTGAAAGCGGGATTTTATTGCCTCTGATAAAAGAGTATGCAGCTAAAAAATCTATTCTGGGTGTTTGTCTCGGGTTGCAGGCGATCGGAGAATCATTTGGAGGGAAATTGCTGAACATGGGAAAAGTAAGGCATGGTGTGGCTTCTGAAATTCACATTCAGAAAAGAACCGTCAAACCCAACGATGTATTTAAAAATCTTCCGGATACCATCTCCGGAGGGCGGTACCATTCGTGGATAGTTGATAAAAAAGGTTTTCCGGATGTGCTGGAAATTACCGCTATGGATGAGAAGGGGGACATCATGGCATTGCAACATAAAACGCTGGATGTACAGGGTGTACAGTTTCATCCTGAAAGTATCCTGACTCCTGAGGGAAATCAGATTATTAAAAACTGGTTACACATTTAACTGAAAAAGATCATGAAGAAAATTTTGCAATATTTATTTGAATATAAAACACTGACCCGGCAACAAGCGTGCTCTATTCTGAAAGAAATCAGCAAAGGCATTTACTCCGAATCTGAGGTGGCTTCGTTTGTAACGGTATTCCTTATGCGTAGTATCACCATTGACGAAATGAAAGGATTTCAACAGGCATTGCTCGAGCTTTGTGTGCCTGTTACCCTGGACGGTTATGATGTGCTGGATATTGTCGGCACGGGCGGCGATGGAAAAAACACTTTCAATATTTCAACACTCAGTTGTTTTATTGTAGCTGCTACCGGACAGAAAGTAGTTAAGCATGGAAACTATGGAGCGACGAGTGTGAGTGGCGCGAGCAATGCGATGGAAAACCTCGGATACGAATTTTCAAACGATACCGGCAAACTGAAAAAAGAGTTAGATGAATGCAACTTTTGCTTTCTCCACGCCCCCATGTTTCATCCGGCTTTGAAGGCCGTGGCTCCAGTGCGCAAACATCTGGGCATCCGCACTTTCTTTAATATGATGGGACCGCTTGTGAATCCGTGCTTTACCGTAAAAAGGATGATCGGGGTTTATAACCTGGAAGTGGCAAGGTTGTACCGGTATATTCTGGAAAACGAACCGAATAATTTTTCGATTATTCACAGTCTCGATGGCTATGATGAAATTTCACTCACTGCCGATACAAGAGTGATTACGAAAAACGGGGAAAAAACATACGACGCTTTTTATCTTGGAAAGAGATCTGTTGAACCTTCAGATTTGTACGGAGGAAACACCGCCGAAGAAGCTTCAAAATTATTTTTGAAAATTTTAAAAGGCCGGGGTTCATGGGCACAGAATGCTGTGGTGCTTGCCAATGCCTCGCTCGGATTGAAGACAGCCACAGGGAAAGATTACGATGAATGTTATGCTGCCTGTGCCGAAAGCCTCGATAGTGGCAAAGCATTGAATAACTTTACACGCCTAATGGAAATGCAATGAATATTTTAGAAGAAATCGTTGAACGGAAGAAAAAAGAAATAGAACTTAATAAAAAAGAGGTGCCCATTTCCACGCTGGTGGGTATGCCTTACTTTGGTGAAGAATGTTACCCGTTTGTGTCATTTATCAAAGATCCGATGCGGTCGGGAATCATCGCGGAATTCAAACGTAAGTCGCCTTCCAAAGGATGGATCAATGAGAAAGCCAACGCAGAGCGGATTACGCGAGGATATGCTTCATTCGGAGCTTCTGCACTTTCGGTGTTGACAGATTATCATTTCTTCGGAGGATCGCTGGAAGATTTGAAACAGGCGCGGTGGAATGGTATTCCGATCTTGAGAAAAGATTTCATAATTGATGAATACCAGATTTTGGAAACCAAGGCCTGGGGAGCCGATGTTCTTTTGCTGATTGCTGCCTGCCTGACCAAACGGGAAATCAAAGATTTTTCTCACACTGCCAAAAATCTCGGGTTGAGTGTGTTCCTGGAATTACATTCAGAAGAGGAATTGGAAAATATCTGTGATGAAGTTGATGCCATTGGAATCAACAACCGCAACCTGAAAACTTTTGAAGTAGATCTTGAAAACAGTATCCGCATGGCAAAGCAAATCCCTGCCAAACTAAAAATTTCGGAGAGCGGAATTGACAGCATGGATACCATCAGGATGTTGAGAAAAGAAGGATTCAACGGATTTCTGATAGGAGAGAGATTTATGAAAGAAAAGTTTCCGGCCATTTCATTTAAAGAATTTTTAAGAGATAAAAAATGAAAGTGAAGGTTTGCGGCATGACAGAGGCAAAGCAAATAAAGGATCTCATTCAGATGGGAATCGATTATGCCGGAATGATTTTCTACGAAAAATCATCCAGATATGTTGTCGGGAAAATTGAACCGGAGGAGTTGAAAAATCTCTCCAAAGAAATTCAGTTAACCGGTGTTTTTGTGAATGAAGAAATAGAAGTTGTACAAAAAAGAATAAATGAATTTCATTTAAGCGCTGTGCAGCTTTGTGGTGATGAAACTCCTGATTATTGTGAAGAATTAAGGCAATCTGTCGGCGTACTAAAAGTTGTTCCTGTATATGAAGACGTCGATATTTTTCTTTTGAAAAAATATGCAGATGTATGCGATTATTTTCTCTTTGATACCCAATCTAAGAAGTATGGTGGTACGGGCGTACAGTTTAATTGGGATCTGCTGACAAAGATGGAAATTAATAAACCATTTTTTCTGAGTGGTGGGATAGGGGAAAATGATGTAGATAGAATTTTACAATTTCATCAAGATCAGTTTTATGCTATCGACATCAACAGCAGGTTTGAAATTTCACCCGGCAAAAAGAATATGCCGGTGATAAAATTATTTCTCGAACAAATCAATTAAAAAATGAAATACGGAGTTGACGAATTTGGTTATTACGGAGAGTTTGGAGGAGCCTACATTCCTGAAATGCTTTTCGCAAATGTGGATCAGTTACAAAAAAATTATCTGGGAATTATTGAAGACAAAGAATTTCGGAAAGAATTCCTTCAACTTCTTACTGATTATGCCGGAAGGCCGACACCTCTTTATTTTGCGAGGAGGCTTTCAGAAAAATACCGGAATAATATTTTTTTGAAGCGTGAAGACCTTTGCCACACAGGTGCACACAAAATCAACAATGCGATTGGGCAGATTTTAATGGCTGAACGTCTCGGAAAAAAAAGAATCATCGCCGAAACCGGGGCCGGCCAACATGGTGTGGCTACTGCCACCGTTTGTGCATTGAAGGGTTTGGAATGTCTTGTTTACATGGGCGAGAAAGATATGGAGAGGCAGGCGCCTAATGTGGCAAGGATGCAGATGCTGGGAGCCAAAGTTGTACCTGCAACAAGCGGAAGTAAGACTTTAAAAGATGCCACCAATGAAGCCATTCGCGATTGGATCAACAATGCACATGATACTTATTATCTGATTGGAAGTGTTGTCGGCCCGCATCCTTATCCGGATATGGTAGCGCGTTTTCAGAGTGTGATCAGTGAAGAAATAAAAAGTCAAATTAAAAATCTGACCGGAAAAGATTTACCTGATTTGGTGATCGCCTGTGTAGGTGGCGGGAGCAATGCTGCAGGTGCATTTTATCATTTCCTGGAAGATGAAGAAGTGAAACTGATTGAAGTGGAAGCATCCGGGTTGGGCTTGGATTCGGGAGAAACAGCAGCGACAACTCAGTTGGGAAGAGTCGGTATTTTACACGGAAGCAAAAGTTTAGTAATGCAAACCGACGACGGCCAGGTAACAGAGCCCTACAGCATTTCAGCCGGATTGGATTATCCGGGTATCGGCCCGCTGCATGCTCATCTTTATAAAACGGGAAGAGCAAAATTCATGAGCGCCACCGATGATGAAGCCGTGCACGCTGCTTTTGAATTGGCCCAGTTGGAAGGAATTATTCCCGCTCTCGAATCTGCGCATGCTTTGGCTGTATTAAATAAACTGGATGTTCGTGATAAAAACATTGTTGTCAATCTCAGCGGAAGAGGAGATAAAGACATGGACACCTATATGAAAAGAATGAAAACATTATGAATCGCATAAAAGAACTTTTTAGCAGAAAGAAAGAAAAAATACTGTCGGTGTATTTTACTGCGGGTTATCCAAATCTGCACGACACAGGTCTCGTAATACAGGCACTTACAAAAGCAGGAACGGATATGATTGAAATCGGAATGCCGTACAGCGATCCGCTTGCCGACGGCCCCGTAATTCAACACAGCAGCACTATCGCTTTGAAAAACGGAATGAACATGCGCCTCCTTTTTCAACAATTAAAAGATTTAAAAAGTTTGTCAGATGATTTGCCTCCGCTGATTTTGATGGGATATCTGAATCCTGTTTTACAATTTGGTTTTGAAAAATTTTGTCGTGACGCATCCGGATGTGGTATCAGCGGATTGATTTTACCTGATCTTCCATTCAGGGAATACGAAAAAGATTATAAAGGGATAATGGAAAAATATAATTTGAAATTTATATTTCTCATTACCCCGGACACTTCGGAAGAAAGGATCCGGAAAATGGACAACCTGTCCGATGCCTTTATTTATGCAGTTTCATCCAGTTCGGTCACGGGAAGAGTCACAGATGAAGACAGAAAAGAAAGTTACTTCAAACGGTTAAGAGACATGAAGCTGAAAAATCCGGTGCTTGTGGGTTTTGGTGTCCGCGATAAAAGAACATTTGAGCATCCTTGTAAATATCTCAACGGTGCTATTGTGGGCACAGCCTTTATTCAAAAGCTTGACCAGGGCGGAAATATTGAAAAAATTGCGCAGGAATTTGAAC
Organism: Chitinophagaceae bacterium; assembly: GCA_017307735.1. Classification (GTDB taxonomy): domain Bacteria; phylum Bacteroidota; class Bacteroidia; order Chitinophagales; family Chitinophagaceae; genus Ginsengibacter. The sequence continues at coordinate 430,418 of JAFKGR010000002.1, read as the reverse complement.
AATCCCTTCGATAAATCAGCGTTCTACATCGGATATTAACGAGATTTTGTTCGGAAATCCGTTTGAAAAATATAATTTCGATTCTATGAAAATTTTACTCAGTTTTTGCTTTCTGATTACCACGCTATTTGCTTCTGCACAACAAAACCATTATGTTCTCGAGGGTAAAATTTCAGGTTTCCCCGATGGTACCAAAGTTTCTTTTTATGATCCGGCTACGGGTTCTATGAATCAGGCTACAAGCCTGAAAGACGGTATGTTCAAAATTGACGGAGAAGATTTGAAACAACCTGAAATGAAATACCTGGTATTTGATGAGAAAGCCCCGGCCATCGCTCTTTTGATGGACAATAGCGTAGTAAACGTTTCGGGTTCTAAAGATAGTTTGACGAATCTGAAAATAACAGGCTCTGTACTTCAAACCGATTTTCAGGAATTGGTAAAGAGGCTGAATGCTTTTCAATCGGTATTTTCCAATCAGGATTTTACGCCGGAAAATAAAAATGCCATTGCAAGTTCGTGCGAAGAATTTGTAAAACAACATCCGAATTCTTTTACAAGTCTGATTGCCATCAGTCAGATCTTGCAAATTGCGCAGGACCCTGTCAGGGCAGATAAATCCATGCAACTGGTCTCGGATAATGTAAAACAATTTGATCTGGCAAAATCGCTGGATTATCAAATTCAGACAGACAGGATTTCTGCCATCGGCGCTCACATTTTACCCTTCACTCAAAACGATACTGATGGGAAACCGGTAAGCATAGGAGATTTCAAAGGGAAATATGTATTGATTGATTTCTGGGCAAGCTGGTGCAGACCATGCAGGATGGAAAATCCTAATGTTGTGGCTAATTTCAACAAGTATAAAAACAAAAACTTTACAATCCTCGGAGTAAGTTTTGACCAATCTAAAGATTCCTGGGTCAGTGCCATCAGAATGGATCAGTTAAATTGGGCACAGGTCAGCGATCTGAAAGGTTGGCAAAATGAAGTGGGTGCTAAATTTCATATTACTTCCATTCCTCAGAATATCCTGATTGATCCCAATGGAATTATTATCGCAAAAAATATCAGAGGAGAAGATTTAGGAAATACGCTCGAGAAAGTTTTAAATAATTAGTTTAAATATCAGCCACCCTCAAAAACTTCCTGAATCTTTTTTGTATTTCATTTGAAGCCTTTTCATTATTCAGGATAAGTTGTTTCAGGTTTTCTTCAGATAAATTCTTTTGTTGAATCATCTTTAAATAATCTTCCGGTTTTATGTTTCTAAAACCCGCAAGGCTGTCATTAAATCCCCTGACGAAAGCCTTTTGGCTCTTCAAAAAGGTTGATAAATTTTTAAATTTATCAACTTCTGACCTGTACTGTTGTTGATATTTTTTCAGATCAATCCCTTCTAATGTTTTTTCAAGAGACTTTGAAAAATTCCCATTGCCTATGTTTTTTGCCAATGTTGATTCAACGACGGTTTGAAGATTGTTGCCCAATTGTTGCCAGTTAATTTGCTCCGTTGCTTTCTGTGCTTCCTGTAAGGTAAGTTGTACATTTTGTGAATTTTCTATTGCAGGAGAGTTGATTTTATCAGGTGAAATATTTATTCCAGCAGTTTGCTGATCTTTCTTTTTATCAGGGATATTTTTCCGGCCGGGAAAATTTGTTTTGTTTTGATTTGATACCCATACATTTTTAGCAAAAGTTTCAGTCACTTTCTTTTCAGGAGATTTGGCAAGTGTATTTTTCTCAGGCGATACAAAGGCCGGTCGCGGACTATTTGCTATATTTCTTTCATTGTTTTGCGGCACGAATGCAAATACAAAAAGAAATAAAGAAACGATAAAAGCATAGGCCAAAATTCTCGGCGAAAAGTTTGATTGCTTTTCAATTTCACCTGATGTAATCCTGCGGATGCGTTGTAACAATTGATATTTCCCGGAAACAGCATTCATCGCCAATTGTTGACGCCCCAACTCAAACCTACTTATCGTCAGCAATGCCTTTGCATAATGAATCGGTTCGTAGTTATATTTCAACACCAAATCATCACAGCAATGTTCCCTTTCTCTCCTTATGTTTTTCATAAAGAGATAAACAAATGGATTGAAAAAAAGAATGGTTTCAATTATAAGCAACAGGATATTGACAATAAAATCATTTCTTTTAATATGCGATAATTCATGGATGATGATGGCCTCCATTTGTTCCGGTGACAAATGGGTAATACAAATGGCAGGCAATAAAATAACCGGTTTTATAAAACCAATGGTGGAGGGATTGGAAACAGTGTTCGAAATCCAGACGGAAATTTTTCTTCGGATTTTGAGGAGTGCGGCAGATTTTAATGTAAAAGATAAAATCGCCGGATTAACGGGTAATAATTCCATCCGGTAAAGTTTCAGGGTATTTTTGATGGAAAGAAAAAGCCGAACCATCAGGAGGCCAAGTAAAACAAGGTATCCGAGAGATAATGATGCAGAAATATTCGGAGGGATACTCAGAAGAGATTCTGCTGAAAGCTTTTGAACAGAAGGATAAAACCCGTCCGGATAATTCTGCACTCCTGAGAAAAAACGGTAGAGAAAAGTAATCGCAAACCAGCCAAAGCCAGCAAAAACCATGATGACCCCCAGATTATGCTTTACCACAGGCTTAAGGGTTACCGCACTTTGAACAATGATCCTGAAAATCAGCCAAAGAATCAGCGATTGCCAAATGCTTGCAATTATGGCACCGCCTAATACCTGTAAAAAATAAGAATGTAAAAGAGAGCTAACCATCGAATTATTTTTTTAATTCGTCAAGATATTTCTGGATTTCATCCAGTTCTTTCTGAGAAGATTTCCTTTGGCCGAGCGCCTGCATAACGAGTTCTGTTGAAGAACCGCTGAACAGTCCTTTAATCATTTTATCAAGGAATTGTTTCTGCGTTTTCTTACGACTGATTGCGGGTTTGTAAATATGAGATTTGGAACTTTCATCTCTTGTTACTAAACCCTTTTCATGCATAATCTGCATCAGTTTCAGAGTTGTTGTATATCCGGCATTTTTTGTTTCAGATAATAATTCATGTACTTCGCGTACGGTAGCTTCTTTTTTATCCCAGAGGATTTGCAATATCTCCAGTTCACTTTCGGTGGGCTTCAGATAATTTGACATTTTTACGATTTGTTTCGTAGCAAATTACAGCATTTTTCGTAATTGGTATAATTAAAAATTTACAAATTCTTTAAAAAGAAAATTTTGCACGTAAATCCCTGTATTGTAGTACTTTCAGTCTATTAAAGAAATACGAATGAACAAAGAAACCATCAGCCTGGAAATGGAAGTTTATGAATTCATAGAAGATCTGGAGGAAAGGGATGCCAGGCTTTTAAGAGCGGCCAGGAGCGAAACAAAAAATGCTTATGCACCCTATTCACAATTCAGAGTGGGAGCGGCAGCGCTGCTTACCAATGGTGAATTGGTGAAAGGTACCAATCAGGAAAATGCATCTTTTCCGGCGGGAATATGCGCCGAAAGAGTTTTGCTCTCCACCGCATCGAGTTTATTTCCGGGAATGGCCATTGAATCCATGGCCATCAGCTACGACAACATCAACGGAAACAGCGATAAACCCATCAGCCCCTGTGGAATTTGCAGGCAATCCATCTATGAATTTCAATCGCGGACCAAACAACCCATCCGTATAATAATGGGCGGGCAGGAAGGAAAAATATTCGTTCTGGAAAATGCAGCCAGCCTTTTACCTATGGTATTCGGAGCTGAGGATATGCAATGACCTCTGTCCTTATTAAATTATATATTCAATGTATCCGGCGAAGAATATAACAGAGGAAAAGTGAAATCCTTTGAAGGTTTGAAGTCTATCGGTTATGTATAACCTAAATTCATGTGCTTTGCTTCAATGCCATCATTTTCCGGTCAAACTACAATGTTAATGTTTCAATAGGTAATTTTACAATTATTGATATTGATTTAGTTTAGCAGAATAAATTTTGAACTCATGAAGAAGGTTTTGATGTTATTTATTTCCTGCAGTTTGTTTCTTTCTGTTTCGGCACAAGGCACCAAGGAAGATAAACCGGTTTACCTCAGATTCCCGACGATTCCGACTTTCACAGTTTACAAAGCTCCTGACAGCACTGTTTTTCACAGGACAAATCTCCAAAGAAATAAGCCTACCATATTCATGGTCTTCAGTCCTGAATGCAGCCACTGCCAGCACGAAACTTCAGAAATCATCAAGAATATTGATAAGTTTAAAAATGCCCAGATCCTTATGGTTACTTATCTTCCTTATAACGAAATGCTGCAATTTTATAAAGACTACAAACTCTATCGCTATCGCAATATCACCGTTGCAAGAGATGCATCATTCTTCTTTCCACAATTTTTCAGAGTAAGAAATTTCCCTTCATTTTATGTTTACGATAAGAAAGGTAATTTTAAAAAATTCTTTGAAGGTGCTGTTCCGATTAATGAAGTATCAGATGCTTTGAAATTATGATTTGAATAATTCTTGTTTATAAAACAAATATTGCCCGGCTACTAAGCCGGTTTTTTTATTCCGGTGAAAATTGAAAAATTAAATTTTAAATGATTTATTTTTTAAACCGCGCGGATCTGATTTCATTTGTTTATCCCTTTCCCGGAAATATTGATTCTTCGTCAACCAAGTATTAAAAAGGGATAGGTATTACATATTTATCATATCTTTTTCAGAAAAATTCTTCTGAAAGTAATTGTGCCAAACGCTGTTTTGTTTCTTTGAGGATAGTATCTTTAATCACTAATTACTCCTCATTTATACTACCATGAAAAGATTAATTGCTCTTTTTCTGATCGGCGCTTTTGCCGCATCATGCCAGTTTATTTCAAAATCACCCACAGATGTTTTCTCGGTAAATATGGATACATCGATATCTCCGGCAAATGATTTCTTTGATTATGCAAATGGAGGCTGGGTTAAGAAAACACCCATTCCCGCAGATGAAAGTTCATGGGGAATCGGAAACATTGTCAACGAAGAAAATAATGAGAGATTAAAAACCATCAATGAGGAAGCCGCGGAGCACGGCGGGGATTCGATTCAGAAAAAAATCGGTGATTTCTGGATGGCAGGAATGGATTCTTCACATATAGAAAAAACCGGCCTGAAATACATTCAACCCTATCTGGAATCAATTAATAATATTCAGACCATACCCCAATTTATGGAGATGGTGGGCAGGCTTTATGTGATCGGAATACCTGTTTTGATGGATATGAATGTTGCACAAGACGATAAACAAAGCGATAAATATGCATTCAGGTTATCACAGGGCGGATTAGGGTTGCCTGACCGGGATTATTATTTCAATAAAGATTCCGCAACAGTAAATGTCAGGATTTCCTATGCGGTTCATATTGCAAATATTTTAAAATTACTGGGATATGATTCAACCAAAACAAGGGCTGAAGCCAATTCAATTTTTACATTCGAAACAAGGCTTGCCATGTTTAGCAGGGAACTTGCAGATATGAGGGATCCTAATAAGAATTACAATAAAATGAACCTGGTTGAATTACAAAAACTTTCAACGCAAATCCGGTGGCAGCCATTGTTTACGGCAATCGGAATAAAAAATATTGATTCTGTAATCGTTGGCCAGCCTGAATTTTTTAAATCATTGGATGCATCTCTGACGAGTACTTCAATCCAGACATTGAAAGACTATCTTACATACCACCTGGTCAATGATTTTTCAGATCAGCTTCCCGAAAAGTTTGGCAGGGAATTCTTTTCATTTTTCAAATCCCTGAGCGGAGCCAAAGCGAGAAAACCGAGGTGGAAACGCGTTATTGCAAGCGAACAAAAAGCAATGGGAGAGCTGCTCGGACAATTGTATGTCAGAAAATATTTCGATGCTGCTTCAAAAAAACGATACGAACAAATGGCCAACGAAATAAGAGATGCATTTAAAGAACGTATTCAAAAACTGACCTGGATGAGTGACAGTACTAAACAAAAGGCTATTGTAAAACTTGAAGCCATCCGAAGGAAAATCGGTTATCCTGACAAATGGAAAGACTTTTCAGCAATGGAAATAACCAATGAAAATTATTTGCTGAATATGATCAATGCCAACCGATGGTGGACCAACTACGAGATTTCGAAATTGAGTAAGCCGGTGGACCGGGAGGAATGGTTTATGTTTCCGCAGACTTACAATGCCTATTACGATCCGTCCAATAATGAAATTGTATTTCCGGCCGCTGCATTCATTGTCCCGGGATTTAAAGATCACGACCTGGATGATGCCGTCATGTATGGCTATGCAGGCGCCAGTTATATAGGACATGAAATTACCCATGGATTCGATGACCAGGGAAGGCTTTATGATGCAAAGGGAAACCTTCATAACTGGTGGTCAACACAGGATTCCGCTGCCTTTGCACAACGGGCTGCCATGATTGTAAAACAATTCAACAGCTATGAACCATTACCCGGATATCATATCAATGGCTCTGCTACCCAGGGAGAAAATATTGCCGACCTCGGTGGCATAGAAATCGGAATTGATGCATTCAAAAAATCCAATGCATATAAAGAAAATAAAATCATCAACGGATTTACGCCGATGGAACGGTTTTTTATGGGATATGCTTTGAGCTGGATGTACAAATCAAGGCCGGAAGCGCTCCGGCACCAGTTGATGACTGATGTGCATTCACCTGCAAAATACAGGGTAAATGGTCCATTCAGCGATGTAAATGAATTTTACAAAACATACCACCTAAAACCCGGAGACGGAATGTTCGTAACAGATAGCCTCAGAGTAAAAATCTGGTAATAAAACTTAAAAAAAGCCAACCTCTTTCGTAGGAAAATGATCCGGAATTTGCTCAATGCCTTTTGATTGAAAAGGTTTTATCAGGTGAAATCCACGGAAATTCCATTCCTCAGTAAAGCAGCCTATCTTTGTTGCCAATCGAACGTTGAATGAACATACATAAAGAAGGGTATAAAACGATTGCACTCTCGGCAATTGCATTTGGAATTATTAATATTGTCTTCTTTTATTTTTTCAGTGCATCCCTGCCTGTTGTATCCTGGATAATATTCGGGATAACACTTATTCTGTTAATATTTGTTATCATGTTTTTCCGTTCCCCAAAACGCACCTGCACCGCCTTACATCATCAGATTATCAGTCCGGCCGATGGAAAGATTGTTGTCATTGAAGAAATTGAACATGCCGAATATTTCGACGATAAAAGAATTCAGATTTCAATTTTTATGAGCCCGACCAATGTCCATATCAATCGTTATCCAATGTCGGGCGTGGTGACGTACAACAAATACCACAAAGGAAAATATCTTGTCGCCTGGCATCCGAAATCATCTGAAGAAAACGAAAGGCATTCGATTGTTATTAAAAACAATCATATTCAGATTCTGGTAAGGCAGATTGCAGGTGCAATGGCCAAGAGAATCGTGAATTATGCAAAAATAGGTATGCGTGTTGAGCAGGGTAAAGAAATGGGATTTATTAAATTCGGCAGCAGGGTGGACGTGTTGTTGCCGGTCGGCACGCCGCTGAATGTTAGATTAAATCAACTGGTAAAAGGTGGTATCACCGTACTTGCCAATATTGATACAGTTGAAAAATTAAAGCAGGTTTCAGTTAGTGAAAATAAAATCTCAGGCTGAGTTTAATTGATCTTTCCTTTCGTTCTTGTAAAAACTATAAAATCTGTAGGTGGAATCTTATCAACCTTTTGCTGGCGCAACATGGATATAATTTGTCCCTGGTGATAAGTCTGATGATTGAATACCTGGATCAGCGCTTCATACAACGGTTGTTTAAATGCCTCCCTTTTTGTATTCCGGTATTCAAATACATGTTCCAGTTTCATGTCACTCGATTCCCTGATTAAATCCACCCAATTGGCCGACATGCTTAAAATTTCTTTTGATAAACCCCCGATATTTGTCTGAAGCTCTTCAGCAGGTTTGTCAAAAGTTTCTTTGAGCTGGATCCGCTGCCACCAGATGTAATCTGCCTTGAGAAGATGAAATAGAGTTTTATTGATGGTGCCGAAACTTGTTTCCATGTCTTTGTTTAAAATTTCAGGAGAAACTGTATTCAGTTTTTTCAAAAGAACCTTATATGCCCACTGGCGATAAAGTGCAAGAGAGAGAAGTACTTGTTTCATTTCAATTTGTCAGGTTTTAAAACAAAACTTTTTAGGTACACAAAGATAAGAATTGATAAAACCGGATTTTATTTTGCAGCATGAAAATAGAATTATTATTTCCATATTCGAGTCTTAAGATTCATTTGAAAGTCGCCTTTTGAAAAATCTCTGTCAGACCTATGGGCTTTCCTGTGGCCTGAAAACAAATTGGTACATTTGCGCCGCAATAATCAGAAAAGAATTATGAGCAAGTCTTCATTTAAAATCAAGGGTTTTAGTTCCACTGCCGTTCACGCCGGCCATAATACAGAAAGCAATCACGCACACCTGACCCCGGTATATGCCAGCAGCACCTATGTTTTTGACACAGCCGAACAGGGAATGGAAAGATTTTCCGGTAAGCAGGATGGATTTATTTACAGCCGTTGGGGAAATCCAAACTTTGATGAAGCTGAACGGAAAATTGGCGCGCTTGAATCTTTCGGAATTGTGGAAAACGGAGAACCTCTTCAATTGAAAGCTGTTCTTCACGGAAGCGGAATGGCTGCTATTTCAACGTTGATGTTTGGGAATCTGAATGCAGGTGACAAAGTACTCACTCATTATTCCCTGTATGGCGGCACTCAGGAATTGCTTACCAGGATTTTAAATAAAATGAACATTGAGGTTATTATTGCAGACCTGCGCGATTTGAACCTGGCTGAAGAGAAGATGAAACAAAATCCGCAAATAAAACTTCTATACATTGAAACTCCCGCCAATCCTACAATTCAATGTGTGGATATTGGTGAACTTTCCAAACTGGCTAAATCGCACAATATCACCGTAGCCTGTGATAACACGTTTGCTACACCTTATTTGCAACATCCTTTTAAATACAATGTGGATTATGTAGTTCATTCTACAACTAAGTTTTTAAATGGACATGGAACTGCAGTGGGTGGTGCAATAGTGGGCAGAGATTTGGAAAAAATGAGTACGGTTTTTGAAAAAACAAAAAGGCTCCTCGGCGGAAGCAGTAGTCCTTTCGATGCCTTCATGCTGGTTCAGGGTATGAAAACGCTGGAAGTGAGAATGGAACGTCATTGCAGCAATGCAGAAAAAGTAGCTGAGTTTCTGAATAACCATCCACAGATTGCCAAAGTGAATTATCCCGGTTTGACCACACATCCCGATCACAAAGTTGCGCTTAAACAAATGAAGCATCCCGGACCAATGATGAGTTTTGAATTGAAAGGTGGATTGGAAGCCGGCAAAAAATTTATAGATGGCCTGAAGATGTGTGTACGCGCTGTTTCGTTGGGTACATGTGATACGCTGGTATCTCATCCTGCATCTATGACGCACTATGGAGTACCGGAAGCCGACCGCATCAGGTACGGAATCACCAATGGACTGATCAGGATGAGCGTGGGTATTGAGGATGTCAATGATATTATGGCTGATTTGGATCAGGCATTGAGTTGAAATAGAAAAAAGATGTCAGAAAAAGAGAACAATATAATTATCCGTGAAGCTGTCAGAAGCGATGTCAAGGCAATCATGCAATTGATTCGTGAACTGGCACTGTATGAAAAGGCGCCGGAAGAAGTTACCGTTTCCGAAAAACAATTTGAGGAATGCGGTTTTGGTAATTCACCGGTCTGGTGGGCATTGGTAGCAGAGTTTGATGGAAAGTTAATCGGTATGGCGCTTTACTACATCCGTTACAGTACCTGGAAAGGGCCAAAGATGTATTTAGAAGATTTGATTGTAAATGAAAAGTGGAGAGGCAAAGGTGTTGGTAAAATGCTTTTTGACGGATTGATAAAAAAAGCAAAAGAAAAAAATTGGAATGGGATGTCGTGGCAGGTACTGACCTGGAATGAAAGCGCCATTCAATTCTACAAAAAATACGAGGGCGTTCAACTGGATGATGGCTGGACAAATGGCTCTCTTGAATTTCAAAAAACAAAATCATATTAAAATGGCGAATGAAGGAAAGATAACCATGGGGGGAAACGGACAACTGCTGGTACCGGATTTTCCGGTAATTCCATTTATTGAAGGTGACGGAATTGGCCCCGATATCTGGAAGGCAAGTGTCAGGGTATTTGATGCGGCTATTGAAAAAACTTTTGGAAGCAGAAAAAAAATTGTTTGGAAAAAAGTTTTGGCAGGAGAAGAAGCTTTCCACAAAACAGGAGAGTGGATGCCAGCCGAGACCATGCAAATATTTAAAGATTATCTGGTTGCGATCAAAGGCCCTTTGACAACTCCGGTGGGAGGTGGCATCCGCAGCCTGAATGTACTGTTGCGCCAGGAACTGGATTTGTATGTTTGTCAGCGGCCCATTAAATATTTTGAAGGTGTACCATCGCCGATGTGGCAACCCGAAAAGGTGGATATGGTGATTTTCAGAGAAAATACAGAAGATATTTATTCAGGCATTGAATACATGACCGGAACTGAAGAAAATAAAAAATTGCTTCACTTTCTCACTGATGAACTTAAAACAAAAAAAATCCGTTTTCCGGAAACTTCTTCTATTGGGATCAAAGTCGTTTCGCGCGAAGGTTCTGAAAGGTTGATCAGGGCGGCTATTCAATATGCCATCGATAATAAACTTCCGAGTGTGACTTTGGTGCACAAAGGAAACATCATGAAGTTTACCGAAGGTGCTTTTAAAATCTGGGGATATGAATTGGCAGAACGCGAATTTCCACATCACACTTATACATGGAGCCAATGGGAAACGACAAAGAAAGAGAGAGGTGAAGCCGTCGCCAATGAAGATATGCGTATTGCGGCGGTGGGCGGAAAAGTGATTATCAAAGATGCGATTGCGGATAATTTTCTGCAACAGGCTCTTCTCGCCCCGCAAAATTATTCCATCATTGCAACACTCAATCTGAACGGAGATTATATCAGTGATGCCCTTGCCGCACAGGTGGGAGGAATCGGTATCGCACCGGGAGCCAATATCAATTACAAAACAGGAAATGCCGTATTTGAAGCCACACATGGCACAGCTCCGAAATTTGCAAATACCAACAGCATGAATCCTTCGTCTTTGATCCTGAGCGGAGTGATGATGTTTGAATATATGGGATGGCGCGATGTGGCTGACAGGATTAAAGCGGCGATTGGAAAAACCATCCGGCAAAAAACAGTGACTGTTGATTTTTATAATCTGATGCAGGACGCCCAATTGCTTTCCACGAGCGCTTTTGGCGATGCGGTTATCAAAAATTTATAATTTGATAAATATGAGCGGCACAAGGATGAACCGTAGTCTCTAATTTAATTAAATTGCGAAACTTTTAAACCAACCGAATATTTTAAATGGAAAAGATCAAAGTAAAAAATCCGGTAGTAGAACTGGATGGTGATGAAATGACGAGAATTATCTGGAAGTTTATCAAAGACAAATTGATTCTCCCTTATTTGGATATAGACATTAAATATTACGATCTCAGCATCCAAAAAAGAGATGCCACGGATGATCAGATTACCAAAGACGCAGCCAATGCCATCAAACAATACGGCGTCGGGATCAAATGCGCAACCATTACACCTGACGAAGCACGCGTGAAAGAATTTAATCTGAAAAAAATGTGGAAAAGCCCGAATGGCACTATCCGCAACATTTTGGACGGAACTGTTTTCAGGGAACCGATCGTTATCAAAAATATCCCGCGATTAATTTCAAACTGGACCGCTCCGATTATTATCGGCCGCCACGCTTTTGCCGATCAGTACAAAGCCACTGATGTTGTCATCAAAGGAAAAGGAAAACTGACGATGACCTTCACTCCGGAAGATGGCGGTGAAGCCCAAACATGGAATGTGTACGACTTTCAGGGCGACGGTGTGGCCATGAGCATGTACAACACAGACAAGAGTATTTCCGGTTTTGCGAGAAGTTGTTTCAATATGGCATTAAGCAAGAAATGGCCTTTATACCTTTCAACTAAAAATACCATTTTAAAAAAGTATGATGGAAGATTTAAAGATATTTTTCAGGAAATTTTTGACAACGAATTCAAAACTGAATTTGATAAGTTGGGCATTACCTATGAACATCGTTTAATCGATGATATGGTGGCAAGCGCTTTGAAATGGCACGGGAACTTCATCTGGGCCTGCAAAAATTACGATGGCGATGTACAGAGTGATACACTCGCACAGGGATTCGGTTCATTGGGATTGATGACGAGTGTTTTGGTTACGCCGGATGGAAAGACCCTGGAAGCTGAAGCAGCACACGGAACTGTCACACGCCATTATCGCGAACATCAGAAAGGCAATCCAACTTCCACCAATCCGATTGCATCTATTTTTGCATGGACAAGAGGCCTCGCGTTTAGAGGCAAGTTGGATAACAATCAAGCGTTGATTGACTTTGCCAACTCGGTTGAATCAGTTTGCATCCGGACTGTTGAAAATGGTAAGATGACCAAAGATCTGGCAATTTGCATTAAAGGAAATAGAGTTGAGGCCGGTGTGGATTATTTATACACAGAAGCTTTTCTCGAAGAAATCAATAAAGGCCTTCAGGAGAAATACAAATAACTTTTACGAAACGAAAAATCAAAAGGCCGGAAAACGTAAAAAGTTTATCCGGTCTTTTTATAAAAATCAACTACAAATTATCCTTTAATGAAATTCATTTGATCCTGTTTTTTATGAGGAACTGATCAATCATCGAAGATATCAGGGTCCCATCTTCTTCCAAAGCAAAATGCCCGGTATTCAATAAATGAACTTCGATATTTTTTAAATCCTTTTTGTAAGCATCTGCACCCGCCTTCGGGAAAATGCCATCATTCTTACCCCATGTAACCAGGGTGGGAGGCTGATTATCGCGCATATATTTCTGCCATTCTTTGTACAATGGAATGTTGGTGCGGTAAGATAGGAACAGTTCCAATTGAATTTCCTGATTTCCCTTTCTGTCAAGCCCCATCTGATCTATGAGCCAGCTATCAGGGCTAATCGCTGATTTGTCGCGCGTTCCATCGAGGTATTGAGATTTGGTTCCTTCAAGCGTGAGAAGACTTTTAATGAACTGGATATTGGATTCTTTTTTTGGTTCGTTCCAATAAGCTCTCATCTTATCCCAAAAAGGAGAAAGGCCTTCTTCGTACGCATTTCCATTCTGAATCAAAAGCGCCTGAATCCTTTCGGGATTTTTAGTAGCAATTCTGAACCCGACCGGAGCGCCATAATCCATCATGTACAAACTGAATTTTTTGAGATGAATTACATCTGTAAATTGTTCCATGATTCTTGCCAGGTGATCAAAACTGTATTCAAAACTGTTGACCGATGGCATAGAACTATTGCCGAATCCCGGATAGTCAGGAGCAACCAGATGATATTTACGTCCAAGACCAATCATCAGATTCCTGAACATGTGAGAGGAACTTGGAAAACCGTGCAATAGCAAAATTGATGGGTTCCCGATTGTACCTGCTTCACGGTAAAAAATATCCTGGCCTTCAATCTTAACGGTCTTGTACCTGATTCCGTTGATTTCGATTCCACGGATTTCAGAAGATTTAGTTTCTTCTTTGACACTTTTTTTTAAGGTAGTTTCCATAATTGTACATTTTTAGAATTTAAAAATTGATTACTATGAAATTTAAAGAGCAATGAATACCACTTTTACGAAAAAAACTGAAAAGGTTTACTGAAGAGTAAATCAGTATTTCAGAAGTCGATTTTGTAATGTTTTTATAATAGGTAGTTTGCTTTTTTCGAATTAATATGCGTCATAAAGCATACCATTTCAATTTAAACGAATATGTGATTCAAATATATGAGAGGTCAATCAGGTTGACTTTACCCGCAGAAATGGATTTTGGGTATTTATTGAAACAGCTATTTAATAATTACTTCACATAACCTTTCTTTACCGTTTAAAGATTTGGGTAAAAATTTCAGCACTGCGTTTGGCAACCGGATGGAATTTGTTTCCAAGACCTGAAGAGAGAGGAGTTTCGCCCACAGATTTATTTTTTGTGAAATATCATTTACAGAAAACAGGCATTCACGAATTTGCAATCTCTCATTCTCCGCTAAAATGGCCTTGCTGTTTTTCAGATTTTCGAACCTGATATTTTCTCTTTCTTTCCATTCAATGAAAAACGGATACGGCAACTGATTTAAATCAGGTTGATCAATAAAGAGCATTTTCCATCTTTTGATTTTGCCCTCAGGTGTTTTTCTTGATCCTTCAATGATTCCCGAACTATTGAAACCTTTTCTTTTTATATCGGAATCGAATTTTTTAATATCATCCACAGAAATACAAATAGTTCCCCATCCATCACCTGATTTTAAATCATGCAATAACAATGAGGTTAATGGATGATGCGCACTTTGAGCAATATTTTTATCCTCTATCGAAAGCCATTCCACATAAGCATTCTTTGTATAAAGCAGAGCGTTTTGTGTTCCCCAATTTAAATGATGGCCACCGATGACAGCATGGTATCCGAGTTGTTTTTGTGCTGTTACAGTTTGATCAGGACTCTCTGTCGTAAAATAGACTACATGATCAAGTTTCAACATTTAATTATTTTCCGGTTTAAACCATTTACAATTCCTTTAAAGATACAAATTGTAATAGTTGATAAATAACCAGAGATGAATAATTGATTCCAATGTTGTAATGTATAAAAATAAAACAGGCCGTCTTTTTGAGACAGCCTGCTTTATTTAAAATCTACTTCAACTAATTTTTTCTTTCTCCTTTTGTCTTCATAGCCATTTTCACAGCGTTGTAGGCATTCACTTCTCCACCGGAAACTGAAATATCGGAAAGGCTGACCAATGTGGAATCACCTTCTCCGGCATTTCCCGGCAGATCCACTTTTTCAGTAATCGGAGATACTGATTTCACCAATATCCCTTTTAATTGTAAAGCGGTCAATTCCGGATAATATTCCAATAACAGCGCTGCAATACCTGCAACTACAGGTGTTGCCATACTGGTACCGCTCAATTTTCCATACGCATTCCCGCCCGGAAGTGTCGAATAAATATTTACGCCGGGAGCAAAAACATCCACAAGTTTTTTCCCATAGTTGCTGAAACCTGCTACGATCCCGCCATTGGTGGGGTCTCCGCTTGCACCAACTGTAATAAAATTTCTTGCTGTATCACCATTCAGATAAACCGGCGTTGGAAAATTATCAGTTGAATCAATATTTTTTCCATCGTTTCCCGCTGCATGAACCAGCAAAACATCGTGGGCTGCTGCGTATCTTACCGCATCATCCACCCATTGTTTTTGGGGTGAAAAACTTTTACCAAAACTCATGCTGATCACTTTAGCTCCGTTGTCAACTGCATAGCGGATAGCAAGAGCAATATCTTTATCATGTTCATCTCCGTCAGGAACTGCGCGTATCATCATAACCTTGACATTATCTGCAATCCCGTTCATTCCGATGCCATTATTCCTTACAGCAGCTATGATTCCCGTTACATGTGTACCATGTGTGGGAGTGCCGGCCATAACATCGGAATTTCCATAGTACCGGTCATTGATATCATTGTAATTGTCTTTCACTATTTCACCCCGGTAATCTTCAGGAGGTGTATCTGCAGATTCAGCTTTACTTATCTGTCCGCGCAAATCATCCAGGATATCGGTATTGGTGATATCGTCGTTATTATTGTTCATTTTCATGATGCCGAGATAAATATTGGCCGATGCTCTTGCCTCGGCCGTTGTCGGCACATACGTCTGAAGATCGTGTCCATTAAATTCTTTTTTACCCAGGTCTTTTGCAATGACGCTGTCACCCGATTCAAGAACGGGTAAAATACGTTTCATAATCATCAGCGTAGCCGGATCCACTCCATTCAAAACAGCAGATTTTGCTTTGAGAAACATGACTGCCTCATACTTTGCTTCACCTTTCAGGTTGGCGGTGTCAGGAGTACTGTCACCATATTTGGGTTTCAATTGCCAATAAACCCTTGCAGCTTCATAAGAATCCTTGTTTACATTTTTCCCGTCTTTATTGCCCAGAAAATTCCATCCGTAATAATCATCAACATATCCGTTGTGATCGTCATCAATTCCATTGTGGGGAATTTCTCCGGGGTTATGCCACAAAATGGGTTTAAGGTCTTCCTGAAGTGTGTCAACGCCACTGTCGATGACAGCAACCACAACAGTTTTACTCTTTCTGCCTTTCAGCAGGTCATAAGCTTTGTCCAGGCTGATTCCATAAAATCCGGTAGTTGCCCTGTCAAGCTGATACCAATCATTGGGGGCTACCAGTGGTTTGGGTGCCGTCGTCGCACTACTCTGGTCTTGTCCAAAAGAATAAGTGTAACAAACAAGTATCCCGAGTAATATCCATAAAGAACGTTTTTTCATTATAAGTCTGAGTTTAAGCAGCAAATTTTAAGAATTAAATACGAATAATCTATTCGTAGGTAATAATTACCAATTTTTTATTTCAAAATTCCGCAGTTCCGGGGTAAAAAAATGAAAAAGAAATGCCGGATCATCTCTTCTTGTATTGATTTCAAAGAATAAAATGAGGTAATTGGTGCATATTTCAGGCTTAGCAGAAAATCTCAGATTACCGGCAATTTCCGATTTCAGCGGAAGTTTTTTCATCGCTGTCAGGCAACAAAAGAGAATATCAGGGACGAAAATATTTCAGAACTCCATCCTGATGAAGCAAAATATTTACCGTAAACCTACGAGTAGCAGATGGGGTGTTTACCATTTATACACAGAGAAAAAATACAATGCCCGGGGTAATATCTTATTGGGAGAAAATCAGAAGATATGCTATTTGTATTGGGCTGAGAGCACTTTATGTTTGCATTGGAAAGTTGAGTGATAAAAAAATAATAATTCAAAATCCCGATTTAAAATCCAAAACCCAAAAACCAAATCCAATATCTCTCAAGTTTCCAAAGTGTTGAAAAATTTTTAGATTGTAAAATGGCAAGCTAATCCGGTATTCCTGTAAAGACCAACCCAAGGATTAAATCTTTCGCTTAGTTTAAACCTTAAAGAGCTTCCGCCCCGGCGGAAGTTTTTTTATCGATATTGGTGATTATGTTTGAAGACCCAACAATTCGTTTTCCATTTTTGGTTCCCTGAACTCTTTCCAGAATTTTCCTCCGGAATATAATTCTCTGCTTTGCTGCAATAGCTCTTCAATAATGATTGTCCGGTAGATTTTATCTGTAAATTGGTTTTGAATTGGTGCTGGAATAAAGCCATACTGTCCTGAATAGACATAGATAAACTCCACCCCGATTTGCTGGAAATTGAAATAATTGTAACCCTGATAAAAATCCAAATTTTGAATCCGGGAAAAAAGATCAACCTTACCCGTTTTCATTCCACCACTGCCTGATAATCTTTTCGTCTTCTTTGATTTTCGCGGTCAATGCTTCGAGGCTTTCAAATTTAATTTCCGGTCTGAAGTATTTCTTAAATCGTATCTGAATTGGCCGCCCATAAAGGTTCTTGTGAAAGTCAAACAGATTGGCTTCAATCACTTCCCTGTTATCAGTGAGGGTGGGTCGGATACCGATACTCATCATCCCCGGATATACTTTGGTGTCAGTTTCTGAATCAATTTTAGTTGCTCCGATTGCATAAACGCCGTACCTCGGTATCAGTTTATTGCCATCTTCCACATGCACGTTGGCCGTTGGATAACCAATTGTTCTTCCAATTTTGTTTCCATGTACGACCTGTCCGTTTAAAAAATATTCATAACCCAGATTTTGATTCGCTGCTTCCACCTCACCGTTAAATAAGGCTCTGCGGATAAGTGTGGAGCTTACCGTTACCTCTTTGAGAACATATTCCGGAATCTCAATCACTTTAAAATTGAATTCCTTTCCATATTTTTCCAACATGTGAAAATCACCTTTTCGATCTTTCCCAAAATGATGATCATATCCGGTGATAATGCACCGTGCCTGAAGTTTTTTCACCAGAAAATCTGTGATATATTCTTCGGGTGGCATGGATGAAAATTGCTCTGTAAAAGGAACTACCACCACATGATCGATACCGTGCCTGGATAACAACTCAATTTTTTCGTCATAAGTATTCAGCAGTTTTACCACATTTTCCTTTTGCAAAACAATGCGCGGATGCGGATGGAAAGTAACCAAAACAGATTGACCGGAAATCTTTTCTGCTTCTTTTTTTAACTGTTCTATTATCTTGAGATGTCCTTTGTGTACCCCGTCAAAAGTGCCTGTGGTAATGACTGCATTATTGAAAACCGGCAGATTGTTTAAATTCCTGTGTACTTCCATTTCATGCAAAGTAAAAGCATAATATTATTCCCATACCCAGGCTTTCCATTTTTCATCAAATGAATTATTCTACTTTTACACCCGTTTGCTAAATTATATTTTTTAATAATGTCATTGTATAATCAAAGAGGTGTATCGGCGCAAAAAGAGGATGTTCATTTCGCAATTCAAAATCTGAATCCGGGCTTGTACAAGCGGGCTTTTTGCAGGATTTATCCCGATTTTCTTGTCGGAAGTTCAGATTTTGTGAATCTGATGCACGCCGATGGTGCAGGAACAAAAAGTATTCTTGCTTATTTGTATTGGAAAGAAACAGGCGATGTGTCGGTTTGGAGGGGGATTGCCCAGGATGCTATTGTAATGAACCTTGACGACCTGTTGTGTACGGGAGTTTATGATCAGATTTTGTATAGCAGCACGATCGACAGAAATAAAAATCTGATTCCGGCAGAGGTACTCAAAGAAATTATTGATGGCTCAAAAGAATTTTTTGACCTGATGGGCGCCTGTGGGATCCAGATCAATTATCTCGGAGGCGAAACGGCTGATGTGGGAGATACGGTAAGAACCATTACTGTAAATGGCACCATGACTGCAAGGTGGCCAAAAAACAAAATCGTAACCAATGAAAATATCCACCAGGGCGATGTAATTGTAGGTCTGGCTTCTTATGGCAAGGCTATTTACGAATCCGAGCAAAACAGCGGAATCGGAAGTAATGGATTGACGTCGGCCAGGCATGATCTTCTTGAGAGTTCATATGCAAAAAACTTCCCTGAAACTTTTGATCCGTCTCTTGACCCAAGAGTGGTTTATACCGGTAAATATAAAATTGCTGACATCAAAGAAATTCTTTCGCCAACCCGCACCTATGCTCCTCTGATGAAACAGGTGTTGATGAAATATTTTGATCAAATTCACGGGATTATTCATTGCAGTGGGGGAGGCCAGACCAAATGCCTGAAATACATTCCTGAATTGACCCGGGTGGTTAAGGATAATCTGTTTCCAATACCTCCGGTTTTTCAAAAGATTAAAGAAACAAGCAAGGTTTCAGATTACGAAATGTACCAGGTTTTTAATATGGGTTGCCGAATGGAAATTTATACTTCTGAATCCACTGCAAAAGATATAATTGATCTCGCTGATAATTTTGGAATCGAGGCAAGAATCATCGGGAAAGTGGAAATTTCGGAAGACAAAGAACTTATCATTGAAGGCAACAATGAAATCCTCTATTACCAGTAACTAATTATTTCATTTTGCTGAGCCGGAAAAACGTCAGTGAAAAAGGATTCTCATTTTCTTTGATGAATATACCTTCTCCATTTATCAACAACTGATGAAATATCACCGGGAAGCGGAGACTCGAAAAATAATTCTTCTTTGGTTGAGGGATGAACAAAACCCAATTGCCACGCATGCAGGGCCTGGCGCGGGCACAGAGCAAAACAATTATCAACAAACTGTTTGTACTTTCCGAAAACAGTTCCTTTTACAATCTTATCTCCGCCATACAATTCATCGTTAAAAAGAGGATGCCCGATGTATTTCATGTGAACCCTGATTTGATGAGTGCGCCCCGTTTCGAGCCGGCATTCTATCAACGTTGCATAATTAAATCTTTCAACAACCTTGTAATGTGTGATGGCTTCTTTGCCATGTTCACCTTCGGGATATGCCGCAAACATTTTCCGGAATCGCTGATGCCTGCCTACGTGTGCAACCACCGTACCTGAATCTTCTTCAAAATCGCCCCAAACCAGAGCGAGGTATCTGCGGTGAATAGTGTGTTTGAAAAATTTCATTGCCAGATCAGATAAGCTATGTGTATTCTTTGCAAGAACCAATAATCCTGAAGTATTTTTGTCGATTCGGTGTACCAATCCGAAACGGCTCAGGTTTTCTTCGGTGATACCCGGATTTTGTTGTTTCAGATGAAATGCAACAGCATTTACCAATGTTCCTGACCTGTTGCCGCTTCCGGGATGTACAACCATTCCTGCAACCTTATCCACCACAAGTAAATCGTCATCTTCGTAAACAATTTTGATTGGTATATTTTCAGGAATTATATCGGTACTCTCAGGTTCGAAATCCTGGTAAATAACAATTTTATCTCCTGGTTTTACTTTGTAATTTGATTTTATTGTTTGGCCATTGACCAGTACATGCTCGTTTTCAATTCCCTGCTGGATTTTATTTCTCGTCGCCCCTTCAATTCTGCTCATCAGAAATTTATCAATTCGCAACGGTTCCTGTCCTTTGGCACATTCTATCGCCTGGCTCTCAAATAACTCATCGTTTGATTCAGAAAGTTCATTTATGTCAGTCTCTTCTTCCACAATGAAAAGGTTGATTATTTATTTTTAATTTCATATCCGTTTACATCCAGCAACGGCATCGGTTTTCCAACTTCCGGAATGAACAATTTGTGTTTTTCAATGAGATTTTTATTTTCGTAAAGTTCAAATCGGAACAATCCGGAATGGCCAAAGTTCGCCCTGTCAATTATCAGGTAATCCTGCGGGATTTTATTCAAAACAAAAACCGGATCGCCGTTATCTTCAAAAACTTTGAGAGAATATTTATTTTTTGCAGCATCCTTCAAAGAAATAATTACGTTGTTATCCTTACCGGTATAAACATGTTTCGACTGAACAAAATAAATGGGAATCTTTTTTTCTGCCGGAATGATTTTGGGAATGGAGCTAACAGAATCTATTTCTTTTACGACAGCTTTTACAAAAGTCTTTGAAGTATCAGGCGCACCCCTGTGCGATTGGGTAAAAAGATATGTACCACCATCAAAAGCGATAAAAAGACGATAGTATTGTTCATTGGGCAAAAACTCTTTGGGATCAACAAAACCGTTTTTAATGGCATTTACATTCAACACACTTCCGATAGAGGTAAAGTTTTTAATGCTGTCACCCGAACGCTGAATGTTGATTGCAGTTACATTTTTGTATGGATTTATCCATGACACGAGAGCCCTTTTCCCCATCAGTGTAACCCTGATTTTGGGCAGCGTATCCTGAGAATAACCAATCGTTCCAATCAGTAATAAGGATACCAGATAAATGATTTTCCCGAACATTGACTTTTTCACTTCCAATAGAGTTGTAAATATAATATCCGCTTCGTTATTTAAAAGTTGTAATTGAAATTTCTTATCTCCCTTCATAGGTTATTCCCGAATTGAGTTAAATATTTTCTCCCAAAAATAAAGGCATATCCCGCAATCAAAATACATCCCGAAATGATCTGAAGAATCGGCTTCAGTCCGGAAACAAGAAAGTTTAATAAACCGAAAATTACACCCGCTAAAAGGAAACGAAATAATAATTTCTTCAGAGGGATTAGGCTTTGTACAGACATTTTTAAGGTATGGCTGATGTGAAATAAATAAAACACAATTTGAAGAATGGTGGATATTACCAATGCGGCCGCCGCCCCCTGCATTCCAGAAATCGGATACAGAAGAAAAACAAAAAATATAGCAAGGATCAGATCTATAAATGCACCAATGGTCACTATTTTCCCTTTTCCGTAAACCTGAAGAATACCACCAAAGTGATTTATTCGCAATGGCAGTATTAAAATGGTAATCGCAAAAACCGGCAGAGATGCAAGATACTTCTCTCCAAAGAAAGTCAGAAAAACGGGTTCACGAAAAAACATCAGAAAAAAGAAAAGAGGAAAAACCGCAGAAGACAAAATCAAAAAATTTTCTTTAAAAATATCTCTGATGAATCCATGATCATTTATACTTTTCGCCATTTGCATCATCATGTATGCGCCGGTAGCATTGATGAAAATTGAAAACAAGGGTATCTCCACTGAGCCATTAAAAAAGATGGCAAAGTCGGCCGGTACAAGAAGATACACAAGAATTAATTTATCAATCCACTTGGAAAAAACGCTTAGAATATCATTGATTCCGTTGGATATCCAATGAAAACGAAATTCTTTATTTTCTTCCGGATTTCTTTTCGGATATTGAGCAGCACTTCTCTTGATTGAAACAAGAGCCAAAAACCTGAGCATTGAAAAACCAATAATCCCCTTTACCAGCGATTCAAGATTATATCCGGATTGTAAAATAACAATGTGCCACCCAAAGAAAAACAGGGAATATACAATGTTAATCAAAAAGTAAGGGAATGAACCGTCTCTTTTAATCAGCCCGGATTCGGTGATGCTGTTAATTGTCTGGACGATAATAAAAATTATTATCCATAATTTCAGACTCTGGGCAAACTGTTTCGCAGCTACAAAAAAAATAAACAATGTCACAATCCATAATAAAAGATAAAAGGAAATAATCTGCCTGCGATTTCTTCTGAAAAAACCGGAAAGGACGCCCGGAGGAGTAGAAAAAATAAGAGTTGTAACCCCGAAGCCGATAATAACACTTACCACATTGGAATACATCCATAAACTCTGAAATCCGGAATAATCTTCTAAGGTCAAACGATGTGAATACAAAATCGTCACGACAAACAACATCAGCAATGGCGACATCCGCCCTGACAACATCCAGAAATAATTTCTATCGATCGCAGGCGATAAATTTTTCATTTTGCTAAGAAAGGTATTTTCCGCCCGATCCATCCTATTTGTTTATCATGTAAAAATAAAAATACAAGGAACAGTATTTCAACGAAAAATACATCAGAAAAAATATATGGCACCTTGTATAAAAAACCAGGATCCATTTGGCACCCAAAATTTAAGAAGGGGGAGAGATGTGGCAGCTAAAATCAACGATCCCGAAACCTTTCAAAAAAAAATGCCTATCAGGCAAATGAACATAAATATTTTATGAAAGGTTTCAGTGATAAAAATTACCAGCAATCCCTCCTTTCAGGAGCTGCTTTTTTGAGGTTCAAAAACTTACCTTTGCGCCCTGTAGCAAACATTATATGAAGCATTTCAGGAATTTCTGCATCATTGCTCACATTGACCATGGTAAAAGCACTCTGGCCGACCGTTTACTGGAGTTTACCCATACCATCAATCAACGGGAAATGCAGAACCAGGTATTAGACGACATGGATTTGGAACGTGAAAAAGGAATTACCATCAAGAGCCACGCCATCCAGATCAATTATCAATATCAGCATCAGGAATATATATTAAACCTCATTGATACACCCGGCCATGTGGATTTCAGTTATGAGGTAAGCAGGGCGCTGGCTGCATGCGAAGGGGCATTGTTGCTGATAGATGCCACCCAGGGGATTCAGGCACAAACCATCAGCAATCTTTATCTCGCCATTGACAATAATCTTGAAATCATTCCGGTTTTGAACAAAATTGACATGGAAGGAGCGATGATTGCTGAGGTGGAAGATCAGGTAATTGAATTAATCGGTTGCAAAAGGGAAGAAATATTGCATGCGAGTGCGAAGACCGGGGAAGGAGTTGAAGAGATTCTTCATGCTATTGTTGAACGGATACCCCCGCCGGATGGCGATCCCGAAAAACCTTTGCAGGCATTGATATTCGACAGCGTATTCAATTCATTCCGGGGTATCATTGTCTATTTTCGTATATTCAATGGGGTTATACACAGTGGAGAAAAAATCAGATTCCTGAATACAGGAAAGGAATACCTCGCAGATGAAGTTGGTGTTCTCAAACTCGGAATGCAGCCTAAGAAATTAGTTGGAGCAGGTGATGTTGGATATGTGATTACAGGTATTAAAACAGCCACAGAAGTAAAGGTGGGAGACACCCTGACAACTGTTGCAAATCCAAGCCGCGAATCCATTCACGGATTTAAAGAAGTGAAGCCAATGGTTTTTGCCGGAATCTTTCCGATTAATACCGATGAGTTTGAAGAATTGAGAGAGTGTATGGAAAAACTTCAGTTGAATGATGCTTCACTCACCTTTGAACTGGAAACCAGCCAGGCTCTGGGTTTTGGATTCCGCTGCGGATTTCTTGGTATGCTTCACATGGAAATTGTGCAGGAAAGGCTGGAGAGGGAATTCAACCAGACTGTTATCACCACTGTTCCCAACGTAAGTTTTATTGCTTACACAACCAATGGAGAAACAGTAATTGTAAATAATCCGGCGCAAATGCCGGATCCAAGCAGAATTGACCGCATTGAAGAACCTTATATCAGAGCCCAGATTATTTCCAAACCTGAGTATATCGGAAATATCATGAACCTCTGCATCGGAAAACGAGGGACGCTTGTTTACCAGGGATACCTTACAACCACCCGCGTGGAATTGGGATTTGAAATGCCGTTAACCGAAATTGTTTTTGATTTTTATGACCGGCTGAAGAGCCAGACCCGTGGATATGCCTCATTCGATTATCATCCCATCGGATACAGAGAAAGTGACATTGCAAAAATGGATATCCTGTTGAACGGAGACAGGGTGGATGCTCTGAGCGCTTTGATCCATAAAAGCAGGGCGCAGGATTTTGGACGAAAACTTTGTGAAAAACTAAAAGAACTTGTTCCGCGCCAGCAATTTCAGATTGCCATCCAGGCAGCAATCGGAGCCAAAATTATCGCGAGAGAAAATATCAGTGCAATGAGAAAGGACGTTACAGCCAAATGTTACGGAGGAGATATCAGCCGAAAGAGAAAGCTTCTTGAAAAGCAGAAAGAAGGGAAAAAGAGAATGAAACAAATTGGAAATGTGGAAGTACCTCAGGAAGCATTCCTTGCCGTTTTAAAATTGGATTAAGTATTTTGTTTTAAGAAAAGGGCTTCAATAGAACTACCTTTTAAGGATTGTCATTTATCCGGCGCTCAATATTCATTTTAAAATATGACGTCCAAATTCTCTATCTTTCGAACGAATGGATTTTTTTTCATAAAGATTTTTTTCTAAAAAAATAAATCGAACAACTTCAGGATGAGCCTGAAATCGGTACTGAGGTAAGCAATACAGGTATGATGTTAAGAAATTTTAACGAAATCTGAAGTGGATGCCTGTTATTTTTGTAACAGATGAAAAGCTTCTCATATTAATTCAATACCATAAAAAAAACTTATGCATAAGCTGATCCCTTTTCTCCTTTTCACCTTCGTAATTCAGACTTTTTGTTATTCTCAGGAAAGATTAAATATTCAGGGTGCCGGTAATGATCTCTATCTGGAACATTCGGTTTCTCCCGGAGAAAATTTTTATAGTGTTGGCAGATTGTTTAATGTAGCGCCCAAAGATCTGGCCTCGTATAATAACCTCACCCTGAACAAAGGTTTATTCTCGGGACAGCTTTTGAAAATCCCTTTGGGGCGGAATAATTTTACCCAGGCATTGAATCAATCTTCATCGGAAGCGCTCGTTCCTCTTTACCATACAGTAGCTTCCGGAGAAACACTTTTCCGGATTGGAGCCAATTACAGGAATGTACCTCTCGAAAATCTGAAAGAGTGGAACCAGATGAATAGTGATCAGGTAAACAGGGGAGTACCTATGATTGTTGGATTTTTGAAAGTGAATAAAAATGAATCAGCGTTTGCAAAAAATGAATTCAGAGGTCAGGTACGAAATCAAAATCCGCCAGTAAAAAAGGAAACTGTTGTGGTTGAACCGAAGAAGGAAATCGAACCTGTTAAAGAAACAAAACGGGAATCCGTTACCGAAACTCAGCCTGTAAATGTGGTCCAGACCTCCAACACCAACAATCCTGCATCAAATGCAGGAAAAGAGGGATTTTTTAAGCAACAATATTCGGAAGCGGCCAATCAGGGCGGACTGAAATCGACCAATGCAATAACCTCTGTTTTTAAGTCCACCAGCGGATGGGACGATGGGAAATATTATTGCTTTAGCAATGATGCACGTCCGGGATCAATTATGAAGATTACAGTTTCCTCTTCAAACAGTACCGTATATGCAAAGGTGTTAGATGCAATTCCGGAGATAAAACAGAATGATGGTGTAACCCTGGTACTTAGCAATGCAGCCGCTGATGCCCTGGGAGTGAAGGACGAAAAATTTGAAGCTATCATTAATTACATAAAGTAAAATTGTGAGCAGGTGGTTTCTTTGCTCATCTATCCTGTTCTTTTTCTTACAACCTGATTAATTCTTTTTTGAACCGGGCTGTATTGTAATTTCCTAATCCGGTATGTTTCATCGCAATTCGTCCTTGCCTGTCCAAAATAATCGTTGTCGGCAAACTTCCTCCATAAAGGTCTGTTGGTATAAAGCTATCAGCTCTCTGCAGGGGGATATCGAAATGCTTTTTGTTTAAAAACTCTTTTCCTTTTTCAGAAGTATCATCCAGGTTAATGAAGACAAATGCAATTGACGAATCATTTCTCAATTGTTGATACATTTCATTGACACCGGGCATTTCGGCAATACAGGGCGGGCACCAGGAAGCCCAGAAGTTGATAAAAACAACTTTTCCTCTCATGTTTTCCGTACTGTGAAAAATACCATTTTCATCCTTAAAAGTCAGAGGCATCGCGTTTATCCGGGTGGAATCGGTTTGCTTATTCTCTATTTTAGGAGAAAACAATCCTGTCCGCAAAAACTGACGTAACAACCACGATTTCGCCGGGGTACTAATGAGAAAAATCAACAGCAAACCAAAGAAAATAATATTTCCCAAATATTTCTTCCAGACATTTTTATTTCCAGCCATTATCTAAAATTCAATTTTAATTCATTAACAGAAAAAAATTCAATGATAATACTTTATTTTAAACCTTGTACATCTGGTCCCTGTTCATTATGAAATAATAAATATTTTGAAGTTTCATAGATCGCGGAAGTCAGTTGAGAAAGTGATTTCATTACTGAGTCTTTTTTGACTTTATTTTCTCCAAATCCTTTTTTACTCACCGGATATAATTCTTCTTTATTCATCTGCAGGCTCTTTGAGAAATAAAAATCATCTGTAACGATACCTATTTTCCCTTCATCATGATGAATAATGAAAGCTGCATCCATTTTATTTTTGAGATTCAAAAGATCTCTCCCCAAAGTCGTATTTAGGTAAGGCTTGTGAATCATCCCAGCAATGGTCGGCAACACATCAATCTGTGAAACCGTTTCTGCATGCAGTTCGGGTGATAAAAGTTCAGGAGCATAAAAAAGCAGAGGAACATGCTCATCTGTAAGCCTGTTAAGATTTACCAATGAATTTGAATAAATGGCGGATGCATCTCCGCCACTGACACCATGATCACCGACGAAAACAAAAATGGTATTTGCAAACCATGACTGCTGTTTTGCGTAATCCATAAATTTTTTAAAACAATAATCAGTGTAACGGAAAGACTGATATTCTTTCAGCGATTCAAATCCATATTTGAGCAAAGTATCTTCAGAAATTATTTCCCGTTCAAAATCTGAATCAGAAACGGGAATTGTAAAGGGGCGATGATTATCTGCAGTCTGGATTATTGCAAAAAATGGTTTCTCCTGCCTGGTCAGCATTTTGCCTGCTTCGAGAAACAAATCTTTATCACTGATTCCCCATACATTCAGCGGAGCCGATTGGTAAGATCCTTCCTGATAAATTTGAACTCCATTGATATTTCTGATAACACCCTCGAAATTATTGAAGTCACTGCTCCCTCCGATAAAATAGAATTTATTGTAGCCCTCAAAATTATTTACGATGGTTCGCTGATTTACGGCTTCAGGATTGCGCGATGAGAATTTTGATAATTGAACATCCGGTATTCCGGTGATCAAAGCAAAAACCCCTCTGGCTGTTCCGAATGTAGGAGAAAAACACCTGTTGAAGAAAATACCTTCATTACAAAGTTGCTGAAAAAAGGGAGTGGTATTGAGCGGGTTCCCGGACATGCTGCTTTTGTACATGCTAAAACTTTCGCAGAGCACCAAAACAACATTCGGATTGCTCTCCAGCGACTTGATTCCCGGGTTTATAATTCGCGAATAAGAAATTTCTTTGGTTTGTTTATTTTCTTTTTCGATTCCTAAAAACCGGGCCATCTGTCCATAATAGGATCTTGCTTTTTCATTGTCGAAAATGGGTTGCCTGAATTGCAATGTGCTGAAAAAATTTTGCAGCGGATTCAGGGCCAGGTAGGCAGTAAAATTATTATTCAACAGAAATGCATCTTTCCATTTTAATGGGCGCGACAAAAACAATCCATAGACTGACCATCCCAATAAAAGAATTGTTATTGAAAACCACATTTTCACGGAAACACTTCCTTCATTGACCGGCCTTTTGTTTGTGATCACATGAGTGTGTCTGAAAAGAATGAAGAGAAGAAAAACGGTAAGCGACAAAGCAAATAAAATCCATACCAATGGATAGCTCTGCCACAGCATCCGGACAGAAACGCCAGGGTCTTCAGCGAAATTGAGTGCGCTTGCATTCAACCTGGTGTGGTTGTAACTGAAATTACCAAAATCGGCGCCGAAAAAAATTAAAACAAACAGCGCTGCGGCAGCCAGGTACCACGACCATACTTTTTTATTCCTGACTGAATAGAACGGAGATAACCCGGGGAACATGCTCAATAAAGCAATTGGCAGAAGAAATATTGAAACCCATCTCACATCATAAAAAAAGCCAAGTGAAAAAGCAGGTAAAACTTCTGCAACCTTTACCTGTGGCGGCATAAAACTGATTAAAGTTGCAATACGCAACACGGTAAAGATTAACATGAAAATAATCCACAGGCTTACCAGCCAGCGAATGGTGAGCGGAATTGTGCCTTGTATTTTATTTTTCAGGTACATGGCTGATTATTTTTCGCCAGCTTCCTTCTTTTTATTATGATACAACAGGTATTTGGCAGTTTCATACCAGGCAGTAGTCAATATTCTCATGGAGTCCTCTTTGGCTTTGTTCGGTTTAATATCCGGGAGCATGGAATAGAACATTTGTTTGTTGCTGATCAGATTATTCAGATAAACCAGGCTGTCGGTTGCAATACCGATTTGATCCATTGTCGGATCAAAAAGAAATACAGCGTTCTTCAGTGGTGTATTTATTTTTCCCGAATCGAAAAGGTTAATTCCCATAGTGGAATTCTGATAGGAAATTCCGGCAAGTGCAGATGCGCTTGGAAGCAAGTCCACCTGAGAACAAACCCGTGAAGATCGTTCAGGTTTCAAAAATCCGGGAGCATAAAACAACAGAGGAACATGATGAATGGTGAGGCTCGCCTTCTCCCAAACGTGTGGATATTCTGAGTCTGCATTGCCTGGAATACCATGGTCGCCAACAAACACAAATAAAGTGTTTTTGAAATAGCTTTCTTTTTTGGCAGCTTCGATAAAGGTTTTAAAAACAAAGTCAGTGTAGCGGAAGGCATTCAATTCCTCATTGGAGGCGAATCCATATTTCTGCAAGGTATCCGGCGGAAAATTTTCAATTTTAAATTCACCTTTGTCTTCGTCAGGTATGGTGTAAGGGCGATGATTGTCGGCAGTTTGTACAATTGCAATAAATGGTTTCTTCAAAGATTTAAAAGTATCATTGGCAGCAAGCAATAATCTTTTATCGCTGATACCCCATACATTTTCTTTTTTGGCTTTGAAATTTTCTTCTTCAAGCAGGTGAAGCCCGGCGATGTTATTTGTAAGAAGTCCGCGGATATTGGCCCAACTGCTGCTTCCTCCGATGAAATAATATTTATCGTAACCTTTATAATCATTGATAATGGTGTGTTGATCCACATAAGATGGGTTACGGCTGCTGGTATTGGGATATTCTACATCAGGTATTCCGGTAATAGTTGCCCAAACACCCCGTGCGGTGCCATAAGAAGGCGTAAAACAATGATCGTAAAAAACACCGTTTTCACACATCTGATTAAAGTAGGGAGTTGTATTCAGGGGATTGCCTGACATTGAACTTTTATACATAGAAAAACTCTCACAAATTACAATGACTACATTTCGTTTGGGTGCATTTGCCGGTGCGATAAATTGCCGGTCAAAGTTGAGTTCTTTGTTATCCGGATTATTGATACCGAGGTATTCGCTGACTAAACCGTGATATTTTTTTACGGTATTTAGATCATAACCGGAGTTGCGAAATGAAAGTGTACTAAGAAAACTTTGAAATGGATTTAAGGCAAGATTTGCCTTGAAATCATTTCCGAGAGCAAAAGCATCACTCCACCTGAGAGGATATTGATTGAGCCGGCCAAAGATTGCCAAAGCAAAAATAATGACGAGGCCAACTGTCGGGATGGTGGAAGTTTGTTTTGTTCCGGGTTCTCTTCTGGCCAACCGTGCATAAGAATAATTAACCCACCAGAGAAGAGCAACCGTACCGATCACAATAAAAAAAATGAGCCAGAATACCGGGTAGGTTTCCCAAATCATGTTTGCACTGATGTTCACATCCTCGGCATAGTTTACCACACTGGCACTTAATCGTTGTTTCAGATAATCATAATGTTCAAAGTCTAACGCATAAAAGAAAACAACTGCCAGCATAATAATATTCAAATACCACCTGAATATCTTTCTTGAAATTTTATTGTGAAATGGATTGCAATCCTTTGAGAGGAATAACCATAGCAAAACCAGCAGAAACAAAATTACCATGGCAATGAGATTGCTCATCAGAATATGGCCCTTCTTCATAAAACCAAGAAGGAAAACCATTATGAGAACCGTAATTCCGATACGTATGTAACTCCCGGTTGAAAGTTTTCCATTTTTCTTTTCGATATATAACTGCCCAATTAAAAAAGGGAAAAGAATAATCCCGCAGATAATTCTGAGATCATATCTGACACCCAACAGAAAGGATGCTACATAATCGCTGATACCGGCCGAAAGAGGATGAAAACGGTAAAAGAAAACGAACCTCATTATTGTCATAAAGACGAGTAAACAAATACCCGTTCTGATCATCCACAGGCTAAGCCTTGAGAAAACAATTTTTTTCATCTACTAGGTTAATCATAAAGTCGGCAAAAGTAGTGTATTTCAAAGCAGTTGATTCAGAATAACTACATTTGACGACATGATTTTAGGAGTATTTTTAAATGCTTCGTTTTTACCTGCTGGATTGGTCAGGATTGACCATGCATTATTTTATGAACTTAACGGTCAATGGCACAATGGGTTTCTCGATACTGTGGTTCCATTTTTAAGAGAGCCAACGGTATGGGTTCCGTTTTATTTTTTTCTCCTTTTGTTTTCAACAATTAATTACAAGTTAAAAGGATGGGCGTGGGTATTATTTTTTATTTTAACAGCAATCATCACAGACCAGGTGAGCAGCCATTGGCTTAAAGATACTTTTTTCAGGCTACGGCCATGCAGGGATCCGGATTTGGCACATCAAGTCCGGTTTTTGGTAAGCTATTGTCCAATGAGCAGCAGTTTCCCATCTTCGCATGCGGTTAATCATTTTGGCATTTCTACATTTATCTTTGTTACTTTTAAGAAAGTCATGGGCAGAAAATGGGGATTTATATTTCTTTGGGCCGCAGCAATCTGTTATGCGCAGGTATATGTGGGCGTTCATTTCCCATTTGACGTATTTTCCGGGGCAATTATTGGAATTGTTTTGGGATTTTTAACTGCGTCCTTTTTTAACAAGGCTATCGGCCTTGGCCCAATTGTTAAATAAATATTATGGCGGAGGTCTTTATTATAGTAGTCCTGATCCTGCTGAATGGATTTATCGTTTTGTGTGAAACAGCTTTGATAACAGCTAAAAAAAGCAGGCTTGAAGCACTTGCCTCCAAAGGCGATTTAAAGGCAAAAGTTGCACTTGGATTAAAGGCCAATCCTGATGTTTTTTTATCTACAACTCAGATTTATATTACGCTGATAGCTATACTTACCGGTGTTTATTCAGGAGAGAGGTTCAGTGCAAATTTGTCTCCCTATATCCAAAAATTAGGGTTAACTCCTTCGTATGCTGATACAATTTCTCTAATTGTCATTGTCATTATCGTTACTTTCCTTTCCATTTTGTTCGGGGAGTTGGTACCTAAACGGCTGGTATTGCTCAATCCTGAAAGAATAGCAAGGTTCGTTGCACGTCCTTTAAAAGTGCTGAGTACGGTTTCGTATCCGTTGGTATGGCTGCTCAGCAGTATTAATATTGGGATTTTCAAATTGTTTAATTTGAAAGATTCCACAGAAAACCGGGTTACGGAAGATGAGATCAAAGCCATGATCAATGAGGGTAGTGAATCGGGTACCATTGAAGAAGAAGAAAAAGACATCATTGAAAGAGTTTTTCATTTCGGGGACCGGAATATTACCTCTCTGATGACTCACCGGACGGATATCGTTTGGTTTGAAATCAATGAATCAAGGGAATCTGTGAAAGAAAAGATTGAAGAATACCAACATTCGGTTTATCCTGTTTGCCGCGAAAGTATTGATGATGTGGAAGGCGTGGTACATGTAAAAGATCTTTATCTGAATCCGAATGCACCCTTGGATGAACTGCTGCGCAAACCATTGTTTATTCCGGAAAATAATTCAGCCTATCAGGTACTTGAAAAAATAAAAAACACAAAAATCCACCATGCTTTTATTGTGGATGAATATGGCAGCCTTCAGGGAATGATAACCGCACGTGATATTCTGAATGCCATCGTGGGTGAAATACCGGAAGAAGAAGGAGAGGATTATGAAATCAAAGAGCGCAAAGACGGGAGTTTTATCATTGACGCACAAATACAATTTTATGACTTCCTGACCTACTTCAACAAAGCTTCATGGGTTAGTGAAAGTGAGAATGAATTCGATACTCTCGCCGGATTTATTCTTCACATGTTAAGAAGGATTCCGTCCACCGGCGATACCTTTGAATGGAGAGGGTTCCACTTCGAAATTGTAGATATGGATGACCAGAGAATTGACAAAGTGATAGTGACCATTGACGAAGTAATCCGGAAGGAAATTGAAGAACAATAAATTTCCATATTATAACTGTTCTTTCTTTAAATTTTTTTTTATGCTAAAACGGCACCTTGTTTTTGGAGCAACGTTGCTTTTTATTTTTACCTCCTGCTCTCCCAAAATAGCACCCACTCAAATGCAGGGGAAGACTGCAACGACATTTACCCATCCTAAATGGAGTGAACGGACAAATATTTATGAAGTCAATGTCAGGCAATATTCTCCGGAAGGTACATTCAATGCATTTGCTGAAGCCCTGCCACGCCTCAGGCAAATGGGAGTAGATGTTTTGTGGTTTATGCCTGTAACTCCAATTGGAATAAAAAATCGTAAAGCCAATTCTTCGGATCTCGGAAGCTATTATTCTGTCAGAAATTATAAAGAGATCAATCCGGAATTCGGCAATATGCAGGATTTTAAAAATCTGGTGAACCGTGCCCATTCCATGGGATTCAAAGTGATTATCGATTGGGTAGCCAATCATACTTCAGCAGATAATCCCTGGCTGACAACACACCCTGATTTTTATGAGCATGACAGTGCAGGAAATGTCGTTGTACCTTTTGACTGGACGGACACACGCCAACTCAACTACAAAAACCAGGAGCTACGTGATTCCATGATTGCCGATATGGAGTTTTGGATTAGGGAAACAAATATTGATGGATTCAGATGTGATGTAGCCCAAAATGTACCCGCCGATTTCTGGAAGGAATGTATCACACAACTGAGAAAAATCAAAGATGTTTTTATGCTGGCTGAAGGTGAAGAACCTGAACTGCATTATGCCGGATTTGATGAAACCTATACCTGGTCTATGATGCAGCCCATGTCGGATGTATATCACCTGAAACATAATTTAAAATATCTGGATTCGGTTATCAATCATAACATTGATGTATATCCGAAAAATGCCTACCGGCTATTCTTCACCACCAACCACGATGAGAACAGTTGGAACGGAACTGAATTTGAGAAATATGGAAAAGCATATAAAGCGTTTGCCGTGCTGACACAAACCATGTATCAAAGTATTCCGCTCATTTATAGCGGCCAGGAAGAACCAAACAGGAAACGGCTTAAATTTTTTGTGAGAGATCCGATTCAATGGGGAAAATATGAGCTTGCACCGTTCTATTCCACCTTACTTCATTTACGTGAAAGAAATAAAGCCCTTGATGCAGATGCTTCTTACCAAAGAATTACGACCTGTAATGATGATGCCATATTTGCTTATCTGAGAGAGAAGAAAGGAAAACGGGTTTTTGTTTTGTTGAATCTGTCGCCACAACCTCAGAGTTTTACCGTGGACAACAAAAGGATTAACGGTAAAGTTAAAAACGTTTTTTCAGGAGCAAAGGAGAACCTGGACATCAATCATGTTTTTCAGATGAAGCCGTGGGATTATCTTGTGTTTGAGTACTAAAAAAAGAGGAGCAGTTAAAAAAACCACTCCTCAAAAGTCGGGTAGACAAGATTCGAACTATTAGGTAAAACCGTTGTCAATATTGAGTTTCTCAAATTTGAAAACCAAATACTCACTGAATTACTCACTAAAATACTTTCCTCCCACCTTCAAGAAATTTAATCAAATGACTTGGCAATTCCGATTATATTCCAATCATCTATTTTTCAATCTCCTGTAAACATCCAAATATCAATGCTCACTGAATGACTCACAATATCACATAAACGTAAAGATCTTCACAAATTTAAAAAAAATTCATTGACTCTGTACAATATGTTTGCATCGTAGAAAGATATTAGGTTGTTTCCGCTCCTGCTTTTTTAGTAAACAAACAATAAAAAATATCGCAGCCTCTCGCGCAAAACGGATTAGCCGGACTTAACGGATTATAAGCAAAATATAAATCGTTAGTTTATCAGTACCTTACTAAATAAATAGCTCAATAAATGCCCATTTTGCCCAATTAATGCCCAATAGTCTGATCTGTTAGCGTTTTATTTTTAGACGATAATAAGTTCCTCTACCTCTGGTGCCGACTTTTTCTACAAAGTTTTTAGTTACTAAATATTGCAGGTCATTTGTACTCTTGCGTTTTGATACATTAAAAAGACTTTGGTACTGTGCATTGGAAATGCTTCCATTTTTCTTAATAAACAAAATAGTTTCTATAAAATGCTCTGCCAAACCTAAGCCTGTCAGATATTCCTGAGTATAAATATCCTTCAGGAAGGTAACACTAATGCCGCCTTGTTCTTCTTCTATCATCGGTTCAGGTAAATCAGCTTCCCAACACGTATCAATAATCTTATTAGTACCCCGGCCCCACGATTCGATATAACCGGCTTTAAAAAAGACGTTGGCAATATTCCTGTTACGTGGATAAGAGGAATGGTCTTTTTTCAACTCCTCAATAGTTAATTCTTCAGGTAAAACGCCTGGATTCCAAAGATGGAGCCGGTCATCATAAACCCTGAGAAAAGTGTAGGTACTGGAATAATCTTTATGAATAATGGCATTCAATATAGCTTCTCTTAAAGCTGCTTCAGGATACTCTAAAGGTTCCATTCGTTCTAACCCCTTATAAGATATTGGTCGAATTAAATATTTTGCTTTCAAAGTTTCCATAACCTTATCAGCCATGTCAAAAATGTTAGTTTCTATAATATCCTGAAACAACAGGTCGTGATTCGATTTACCAAATCTACCAATTTTAAAGCTGGCAGTTACGCTCGCCCTGACAAGGCTTTTGCCAAAAAGTAGTATCGCAGCATTTGTAAGCTGACCTTGTTCTGTGATTAGATTTAGGTTTCTTAAAAGTAATTCCGTACCCATTGTTAAGGCATCCGAGGGTATTCGCTCCTTCTCGATAGCCTTAATAAAAAATGCATGAATTGTATTTTCATTCAAGTCTTTGAAGGTCACGTTTTCGACGGGCATATCTTCCCATTTTCTTCCGATCTTTTTCAACAATAGGTTTTGTAAAGCTATACCTTTTAATTCCTGCTTTGTACTACCGCTTCGGTAATGATAAACCCCGTGATAAGCTATCGGAACATTGCTAACCGGTACAATGATTTCAATGTAATACATCCCTTCATGTACATGCAGATTTACATCCACCACTATCCCTAAATGATTCACTGCTTTATTAGGTATATCATCCATCAATCTCTTGTAGTCGTCAACTCCTGCAATTTCACCATAATCGTTAACTCCTATAAATATTTTTCCACCCTGAGCATTGGCAAAACCACATATCCATTTTAGATACTCATCTCTCCACGACAGCTTGTATTCAACGTTTTGTGTTTCCGCTTTGTCCATCTCACCAATCAATTTCTTCAAGGCAAAATTATTCATAATACTTCTGCGTATCCTATATAAAATATATGCAGGATGCAAGAAAAAGCAAGCATTAAAAATGATTAAAAGCTGCAACAATAACATAATAATCAGTGCCGCAGCCTATCGCACAAAACGGATTACCGGGAATGAAATGGACAGGAACCGGCTTTGGGTAAGTGGCTGCACCGCTTCTCCGCGCAACGGCTTTCCGCCTACGGGGAAAGGAATGCCGCTGCGATGCTTTGGAAGATAAAGGATATTATCGAGTTGTTTTCTACTCCTTCGCATATAGTCAATTGTAGGTCGACTGTTATGTTCAAGACAGCTATATTGCTGGAAAACTTCGTTGTTTCCATTGTTTAATATTTTTTTGATTAGATAATTTCTATACAGCCTCGTATAGTTTTGCTTCCGTGTCATGTCATTTAAAAAACCATCCCCACAGCCCCCACAGCATCAGGGATGAAGCTGCCCACTTCAATACCCATTCAATAGAAAGCGTAATCAATCCCACAAAATAGTTATTGAAATGCTGCAGGCCGCCTAAGCCTCTGCGGTTGAATTGTCGCATACCGATAAGCAACCTGATACCTAATCCGATAAAGAATAGTAAAGAGCAGGATGCGTTATATAATAGATTTATGAGCGTTTCCATTTGCTTGTTTTAAGAATGTCTGTTATGAATGTCGTTCTTAATCTGTAAAAACTCCATTGATATAGTAGCCAATAAGCTTCTCCCACAATCTTATTAAGCTATCGGTATCTACAATAGAAAAATCCTGTCCGGTTGCAATGAATAATATATACAGGCACATCCTTGTAATCTTTATTAAGGCTTCGTGCCTTAGCGTAATTTTTCGCTTCGTCTTTTATTTTTGTCTTCATAATACTGATTTTTAAAGGCGACCACCTTTGCAGGCAGTCGCCTGTTATTGATTAATTAATATTGAAAATATCCGCTCCGTCCTGTGTAAATGCAGTACACAATTCAAATGCTCTCTGTGCTTTCGCCTGTGCAGTTCCACCCATCACAATGGATTGCAGTTTGCTTTCATCATCCTTGTATTGGCGTACATTCTGATAGTAACCTGTTACCGCATTGTATGCGCCGAATACTGTTCCTTTGGTTGTATTCATCTGTTGGGTATCTGCTATCATTCCGTAGGCAAAGGCATCTTCCACTGTATTTTTGAACACGGTTGACAGTTCATCATCTGCACCTTTTTTAAGTGCATCCAATGTTTCCTTGTTAGGACAAAGCGCCAATTGAATAAGTTTCTTTACATCTTCATCACAGATGCGGACCTTTGTCCATTGGTTGAATATTCCCTCCAGTTGGATACTTAACTGATTAGTAAGTCCCATTACTTTATGAGCATTTTCAAGGCGCTGCTTTGCACCCGAAGTATGGCGTATGCGAACCACGTTTGACATATTTGAAAGTGCTGCATTAAGCGTATTTTGGCAAACAATGCGCACAGGCGTAAAGGCGGCAGTAATGCTTCCCGTGCCATCGTGAGAGGTTGTCAGAAAGATGTATTTCTCTGTAACGTCATCACCATCGCCCACACGGATGTAGTCGGGAAGTTTAGCCGTAATAAATACCCGTTCTCCGTTACCTAATGCACCTGCGGTTTCGTATAGAATGCCATCGCCACCACCTACAATCGCATCAAAAAAAGCAAAAGCATCTTTGTTCTGAACGATTTGATAATCCTTGCCAACTACCCCAAAAACCTGATTGGTATCGGTTCGCATGGTTGCGAAGTTGTCAGGCAGTAGAATGTTACCGCCTTCATTTATTTCGCCATCATCGCCTATGTTGATACCTGTGCCACGAGTATATAAGGGAGATTTGATAACCTCGAAGTCCAATCCTGCATATTTGATGGCTTCGGCGCTGGTGGGATATTGCTCTACTATTTGCCCCAAGTTGTGCCATGCTTTTTGTTGTACGCTAAAGAAACTGTATTTGCCGGTACGTTCGTTATAATTAAGATTTTGTGCCATGATTGAAAAATTTTATAAGTTGATAAATGAAAAATGAATGATTAAAAAGGCAAATCGTCTGTGCCATTGTTAGCAGTTGCTGCGGAGTTGTTTCTGTTACCACCTGCTACGGTTTCAGACCGTTTACTACCTCCATACAATTTGATTTGTGATGTATGAAAATTGAGTGCTGCGTGTGCCTTTCGATCGTTACCTATCCAAGCCTTTGCGCTTACTCTGCCGATAAGTTCAACCAATGCACCTTTGGTGAGTATCTTAACTACATTCGTTGAAATCCAGTAGGCGCAGTTGAAATACTCGGTGCGATCCACTCGTTCGCCTTGTTTGTTTCGGTAGCTGTCGTTCACCGCTACGGAAAAATTAACCACTTGTTTGTCGCTCGGCAGGGTGCTGATTTGTGCATCCCTCGTTAGTCTGCCAATGATGTTCATGTCGTTTGATTTTAATTGTTAAACCATTTATTTTAGTTTGTCTTTTTCACGCCGCCTGCCCGAAAGAGCATTTTTCCAAAAGAAAAAACGGAAAAAAAGAAAGCAGATAAAAAGTGCGGGAAAAGCGGAAAACCAAAAGGAAACGGAATAAGTTCCGAAGGGTGGATTTGTGAGGAACGAGCAAAG
This sequence comes from Chitinophagaceae bacterium, assembly GCA_017307735.1. Lineage (GTDB taxonomy): Bacteria > Bacteroidota > Bacteroidia > Chitinophagales > Chitinophagaceae > Ginsengibacter. Next base: position 391,137 of record JAFKGR010000002.1, on the reverse strand, counting down.
CCATTATGCCGTAGTCTTTTGGTTTTCCAATTTGCTTTGCCCGCAATAAATTAGCTGCCTTTTTATCCGTTTCGATTGGAAAATGCCAAAGCAGGCTGGTTGTCATTTTAGCTCATCGAGCTTTTTAGTAACTTTTACAGGGAAGCATGAGGGGGATGGAAGGCGGCGAGGAAACGAGCCGGTCGCGAAGCAATCGGGACGGAAGCGAAGCGTACCCTGAAATGACCCGGCCCGAAGGGACATGCCTTAAAAAATAAAAAAACCGAAGAAAAAATCTTCGGCTAAATATTATAATAGATAAAAACTTAGCTACGTTATAGTGTTTCACTGCTTCATATTACTTCAGTGTGACTTTCTAAAAGAATATAACTGTTAATTTTGGGAGCTTCGGTATTCATTCGGCGATTCCCCTACCCGTTGCTTAAACAAACGTGTAAAATGCTGCGGATATTTAAAACCTAATTCGTATGCAATTTCACTAACCGACTTATTGTAATCAAATATTCTTTCTTTCGCGACATCAATCACTTTTGCTTGTATATATTCCTGCGCGGTTTTGCCGGTTTCTTTTTTTACCAGGTCGCCAAAATAACTTGCAGATAAATTCAATTCACCTGCACAATAAGCTACAGAAGGCAAGCCAATTGCCTGTGGTTTGTCTGACAGGAAATATTCATTCAATAAATTTTCGAACTTTTCTAAAATTCCTTTCAGGACCGTATCGCGGGTAATAAACTGGCGGTCGTAAAAACGAGTGCAATATTCGAGGAAAAGCTCAATGTTAGATACTATCAATCTTTTGCTATGGTTATCAATAGCATGTTCCAATTCATACGCAATTTTTGAAAAACAATCCAAAACAATTTTTCTCTCACGTTCTGATAAATGAAGTGCTTCATTGAATTGATAACTAAAGAATGTGTAATCCTGTATATGTTTTCCAAGTGAAGTGCCATGAATCAGATCCGGATGAAAAATCAGCGCATACCCTTTTGGTTGGTAGGTTTCTCCATTGCTGTTAACACCAGCAACCTGGCCTGGTGCAAGAAAAACCAATGTGCCTTCCTGGTAATCATAAGTATGGCGGCCATAAACTAAATCGCCACATTTTACATCTTTTAAAAAGATCGTATAAAACCCAAAATACATCCGCGAACCAGAGCGGGGATTTGCTTTCGATAAGTCAACAACACTCACCAGCGGATGTAATGTTTCATTGTTGTTGAATACGTTGTAATCATTGATCGTTTCAAACCTTCTCATGTTATCCATGGCGCTATATTTTATCTATTTCAAAATTACCATTTTAATTCTTCCTTCATTGATGAATGCTCCCACATCAGCAATATTGGTAGAGAAAACCGGAATCTGTATAACATCCAGGCAGCAAAATGTAAAGACCTTTATCACATCAGGTAATTAAAAAATTTGCACTTCTAAATAATAATAACAGATAAAGCTTGCACCATGAAAAAATTAGTATTTGGATTTACGTTGTTCATTGCTTATTGTTTGCAAGCTCAGCAAAATAATTCTACCGGGGAACCAATTGTTCACACTATTTCCGGTGACGTTCGAGGCGTTACTGAAGGAAGCGTTACCAGCTTCAAGGGAATTCCCTACGCTGCTGCGCCAGTAGGTGAATATCGTTGGCGGCCGCCCCAGCCTGTAAAAGCATGGACGGGAGTTCGTGATGCAACTAACTTCTGCACAGAATGTGCGCAGGCAAACTTTAGACAAAGAGATTCGATTGCAACAGGTTCTTCCGAAGATTGTTTGTTCCTCAATTTATGGCAACCTGCCAGCGCTTCAGCTAATTCGAAGTTGCCGGTTATGGTATGGATTCACGGCGGTGCTTTTGTATTTGGAAGTGGCTCCCAGCCTGACTTTTCTGGTGTGCAATTTGCTAAACAAGGCGTCATCCTGGTAACTTTTAACTACCGGCTTGGACGGCTCGGTTTCTTCGCATTTCCTGCTTTAAGTAAAGAACACCCGGAAGAACCCAAAGGCAATTATGCTTACATGGACCAGATTGCCGCTCTTCAATGGGTGCAAAAGAATATCAATGCATTTGGAGGCGACCCAAATAACATTACCATTTTTGGAGAATCTGCTGGTGGCGTTTCGGTGCAGTCACTCATTACCATTCCTTCTGCTAAAGGTTTGTTTCAAAAGGCAATAATTGAATCTGGGGGTGGTCGTGATGGAGTTTTAACCGGTCGTCCAATCAATAAAGAAAATGCGGATTCGTATTACCCTGTCTCTGCGGAAACAATTGGTGTAAACTTCGCAAGAAAGCATGGAATTGAAGGAACGGATGCAGCCGCATTGGCAAAGCTTCGAGCTTTAAGCGTAGTGCAAATTGTTGATGGAGGCCAGGAAACTGATGGTCAGGGCGGTGCACCTATTTATTCCGGTCCTATTTTAGACGGTAAACTGGTTGTAGAAACGGCACAAAGTGCATATAATGCCGGAAGAGAAAATGAAGTTTCAATCATCATTGGCAATAACAGTGCAGAAGTACCGGCCGGCTTCGTAAATGCACGTTCAAAAGATGAATTATTCAATCTTTTTGGAAGCATGAAAGACGAAGCAAAAAAAGTGTATGATGCGGGCGATAGTGTTGAGTTTGCTAAAATATTAACACTGGTAAATACGGACAGAGTTTGGGCGGAGCCTGCCAGGTTCACTGCGAGGGCATTTGTTGCAAGCGGCGAACCTGCCTACATATATCTATTTTCTTATGTTTCCCCTTCGGCACAACAATGGATGAGGTTTGGTGCAGCACATGGATCCGAAATCGGTTATGTTTTCGACAATCTCAGAAGCCGGAATGGATCCATAATTGCCCCTAAAAACAGCAGCGTTGCCAGGATGATGAACACCTATTGGGCAAATTTTGCGAAAACCGGAAATCCTAATGGAAAGGGACTGCCTGAATGGCCCGTTTACGACCCTAAAAAAAATGAGATTCTCGATATTAAACCCAATGGCTCGGCAGTAGGTGAACCTGATCCGAGGAAAGCAAGATTGGACGTGATGGAGAAGGCAGCCGGGATGTTGCTTAAGTAATAGGAAATATTACTTAATTGCTCAGGCGGGTTCATGCTTCAATTCATTCTTGAACCGGTGCTTATTCTTTTCTAAAAACCATACAAAAAGAAATGAACCGATTCTCTTGTTGCCATCTGTGAAAGAATGATTTTTAATGACGAAGTAAAGCAGGTGCGCCGCTTGTTCTTCAATGGTTGGATACACATATTGCCCGCCAAACGGTTGTATAATGCTTTGTAATGAACTTTTAAATCCTTCATCTTTTTCATTGCCAAAAATTGCAGCGGCTTCTTTTTTTGCTACTAATTGTTTCTTCAATTCTGTGATAGCCGCTTTTGCTTCTTCGTACTTTATCTCGTAAGTGATGTTTTCATTTAGTTTTCCAACTGGTAAATTATGACCGTCATATTGGTTAAGCAGGATAAAGCTTTTGGTGTAGTTGCCCAGAATTTCCAGGAGGCCTTTTGCTTCCGGAAGTTGGAGCCCTTCTGAACTACTGGCAGCCTGAATTGTTTTTACGGCTACTTCCAACTGTTGCAAATTATGCAACAGTTGTTTCAGTTTTTTTTCATTAAGTGAGTATCCTTGTAGCAAAATCTCCTTTAATTTCTGAGTTGCCCACTGCCTGAATTGTGTGCCCCGTTTGGATTTTACGCGATACCCAACGGATATGATAACATCAAGATTATAGTATTTCACCTCCGACTGCTGGGTTTTCCCTTTTACAGCGCCATGTTTTGTGGTATGTGCAAAATTTGCACTAACCAGTTTTTCATCCAATTCCCCCTCCTTAAAAGCGTTATTGATGTGCTTTGTAATCACCGTCCGGTCTCTTTGAAACAATTCTGCTATCTGAGCCTGGTTTAACCAAACCGTTTCTTTTTCGAATTTCACTTCAACCTCTGTACCGCCATCGGGCGTTTTATATATTTCAATTTCATTCATACTCATAATCGTTGAACACGTAAATATTTCTTTCAAGTTGGACGGATTCCAACTTCACTGTTTCGTTTTATAGGTGGTTATAAATCCAATATTATCTATCATACAATTTAATAAATATAAGAAGAACAAATTAAGGAATTTAAGCAAGAAACCCTGAATCAAAATCATCAATAAATGTTGCTTTACTGTGGTTCGAAAATTAACCTGCAGAAATTGAATTGCTGACTGTCAAGATAATGATTAACCGGAAAAACAGCGGTAATGGTAGATATATCCGTAATTGATATAACATCCAGGCGAAAAATACGAAGAAATTTACAGTAGCGCTGAGTTCAGAAAGATGCTTTGCAGCGACTTCTCCCATTCCACTGCTTGCACCTGTAATGATGATTACTTATTCCTTTTCAGGCGCCAAATCCTGTTCAATTTGCTGATTTGATTTATTTCCTTTGCGATGGAATATCTGGAAATTCTCTTTCCCAAAATTGTAGGTGAAATTAAGTCTCAAAAAACGGGATGCTTTTTTTTCGATACTTCTTTGGGTATATACATTCGGGGTCTGCGTGTTGGTCTCTTTTTCAAGCGTGTTAAAAGCATCTAAAAGAATAAGGGTAACTGAAGCATTTTTCTTTTTCAGAAAATCTTTTTTCAAACTAAGATTTACATAACCAAATTGAGCCATAGTTCCCTGTGGGATTGCTATAGGTGAATTGTAATTTGCATCTATTTGCACACTGAAATGAGACGGTAATTTCATATTCGAATTGATCTTTGCAAACCAATTGAGTTTACTGTTAGCAAACGATACAGAGTTGATATTTGCAGAAATATTGGATTGAAACAGGTTCACATTAGCGGTAATATTCCACCATTTTACTATCGGGGAATACAAGGTAAATTCCGCACCATAAGAATTATTGGTATTCGCGTTGATGGAATAACTAATCAGCGTATCCCTGGAATTATTGAAAGGCTCTGTATAATTAGTAATCTCATCAGCGATATTCCTGAAATAAAAAGTGGTCATGAAGTTGCTGCCTTTACTGAAATTTTTTTTGTATGATAATTCAAATGAGTTGGTGTATTGAGGTTTTAAATCAGGATTCCCTTTGGTTAGGTTTTGCGGATCAGTAAAATCAATATAAGGAATCAGTTGCCTGAAATCGGGCCTATCCACCCGCCTGCTGTAATTCACCTGCAATTGGTTCTTGTCATTGAATTTATAAGTAAGAAAAGCGCTGGGAAACAAACCGGGCTTATCACTTGTTGGTTCGAACACAAGCGATTTACCGGGGATGGCGCCATTATAACTATACTGTTCTGCCCGCAAGCCCAATTCGTAACCTAATTTATTCCATTGACTGGAAAACTGTGCATAAGCAGCATAAATATTTTCATTGAAAGTATAATCGCTGGACAGGTAATTATTAAAAACATAACCGCTTGAATCCAGGTCAAAAACATTATAGGCACTGCTATAGTCGCGATGCGTGGTTTTCAATCCGGTTTCCAGTTTTGATTTTTTTGTAAACGGATTTACATAATCCACCTGTGCTGTAAAATAACTGTTTTTTCCATTGGTGGTATTGGTTTGCAGGAAAGCACCCGGTTTGAGAGTACCGTTTTTATCGAAAAACTGCGTTTGAAAATTTCCATTAATACCATCAGAATAATTTTGCAAATTAAAATCTACAGACAGGTTTTGCCCTTCTTTTTTAAAAGTATGTTTATAGCTGAGGTCTCCGGAATGGAAAAGAAAAAAGCTTCTGTTAGCAGTGTTCCTGTCGGTGCCGGAATCTACAGTGAGGAAGTCATCCAAAAAATTATTTCTGACTGTTCCGGTTGTCAGATAGTCTCCGCGGCCAACTTGTCCATTAAATGAAATGGTGTTCCTGTTATTTAAAAAATAATCAATTCCAAATTGCCCCATCTTAAAGTGGCCTGTTCGTTGTCCATCACCGGTTTGTTGCAGCCAGTTGTTTCCTGCAATGTTATGGCGCGTCAGGGACTGTGTGGTTGGCTTATTGCGCGGATGCCAGAAGAAGCCCGCCGTAAAATTAAATGGATTTTTATAAACACTTAGATCAGCGCCAATGTTATAACCGCCATAAGTATCTGCACCTCCACGCAGCGAACCGTTTATGCCCGGTTTTCGACTTTTCTTCAGCAAAATATTGATGATCCCGGATAATCCCTCTGCATCATACTTTGCAGAAGGATTGGTAATCACTTCAACTTTATCAATACTTTCAGCAGGGATCTGATCCAATGTTAATGTAGTTTGTTTGCCATCAATGTAAATTTTTGGCGTACCGTTTCTAATCGTTACATTGCCATCAATGTCTATATTCACTAACGGTATTTGTTTTAAAACATCCGTGGCATCGCCTCCTGAACTGACGAGGCTTTTTGAAGCGTTAAATACTTTTTTATCGAAGTTCGTGGAATAAACCGGCGCGGCGCCGGTTATGGTTACACCTTGCAGAGCAACTACATTGGAATAGAGCTTGAAATTACCAATGTCCACGCCTAAATCTTTTGATGTGAGAATGAAGGAATGATAAACCGTAGTGAGGCTAATATAATTAATGCGCAGGATAAATCTTCCTGATGGAATCGCGTCAATAGTAAAATCGCCATTATCTTTTGAGAGTACACCGGCTAAAACACTTGAATCTTTATCATGTAATACTTCTATCGTTGCAAAGCCTATTCCTTTGTTAGTAGTACCATCCAATACTCTTCCGGTTACCTGGTGATTTTGCGTTTCACCATGGCTGTTACCTTCTTGTTGTACCTGTTGTGCAAAAATGATTGACGGAAGAATATACAAACCAACCAATAACCCTGTTATCTTTTTCATATCTTAAATAATTACCGGAACAAAATTACCTGTGCAGGGAAGAACATTTGATTCGAAAGTTGTTCAATTAGTCGAAATCGTAGTTGAAGCAGGCATGTCGAAATCGAAAGGGGCAACAATTATGAAAAGCGGATATTTGTTTGTTTACTGCTGTGTGGTTCACATCTACGAACCACATTATTTTAGTGTCACCCCTTCGGGGTTGTGAGCAGGATTATATTTGAGCTATAATCATGTCATCCCTTCGGTATTAAAACCCTGGAAGGGTGATATGATTATTAAGTTGGAAGACAAAAATACCATCCGAATCTTTGTTCCAATCCCGAAGGGATGATATTATTATAGAACATCAAAATTGAAATGCCCTAAAACCCGGAACGGGTGACATTCTTTTCTTAAATTAAAAGCGTTGACCGAACGCTAAACTCATGAACTATAACCTTGCGTTACAAGAGGGAAGTTAATTCCGCCATACAAAAGTTGAATGGTAGAAAATAGCAAATCCTTCAAATGTCCATTCCAAACCACATATTGTCCGTTTTACCGAATAATTATTTCGGTACTTCGTTACTTGAGTAACTTTGCCTTAAAATTGGAATGCACACTTTCAATTAATTGTTCCGGAAATTTTTCGAAAATAAAACCATTCATCCTTCGGAATATGACAAAAAAAACCTTCACGATTTCAAATAAAATAATTTGGTTAAGCTCTCTTATTGTGGCTGTGCTGATTGCTCTTCCCAAATTTGCAGGAATCCGTTCTAATCTATATGAAGCGCTTATCACGTCTGCTTTATTCTTTTTATTTACACTTTTAGTGTGGTATTATAATATTCGCACATTACCCGTTTTTTCGCAAAAGTCCGGCGATAATAATTTTTTGATTAAGCGATTGATAAAAGGTTTGCTTTTTGAATTGATGCTGATGTTTGTTTTAGTTTGCGTTCAACAATATCTGCTTTCGCATCCCGATTTTTGGTCCAATGTATTGATGCTTGAGGTCAAGGGAATACTAATCTATCTCACTTTTTTTATGTTCATCAATTTCTTTCATCAAAGTTATCTGAATCTGCAGGTAGGCATAGAACTGGAACGGGCAAAATCGGAAAATCTGTTGGCGCAATTTGAATTACTCAAGCAACAGGTGAATCCGCACTTTTTGTTCAACAGTCTGAATACCTTAAAATATATGGTAGAAAGCAACGATAAGCAGGCCGTAAATTTTATACTGAAGCTTTCTGACATTTACCGGTTTACTCTTGAAAGCCGTAAAATGGATTTAATCGGGCTTTCTGATGAATTGAAAATCCTTGATGCTTATATGTACTTGTTAAAGGCGCGTTTTGAAGAAGGAATTGACCTTTTGATTAACATCAGCCAAAAGCATTATTCCACCTTTATACCTCCGTTCACTTTACAACTTCTTATTGAGAACTGTATCAAACATAATATTGTCTCATTGGACCATCCACTTCATATTTCTTTGTATTCTGAAATTTCATTGTATTCTGAAAAAGATTTTATTATAGTTGAAAATAAACTACAGCCCAAAAAAGTGACAGAATCATCAACAGGATTAGGACTTCAAAACATTAATAATCGCTACATTCATTTTTTAGATAAAAAGATAGAGGTAGTTGCCAATGATACATTTTTTACCATAAAGCTCCCTGTTATTTATGAATATCATCATAATTGAAGATGAAATTAAAGCAGCAAAATCGCTGGCAAGCCTGATAGGGAAACTAAAGCCCGAAGCCAAAATAACGGCTCAGATACAAAGTATAGAAAAGTCTGTTGATTATCTGACTCACAACAAAGAACCTGACCTTGTCTTTATGGATATTCAGCTTTCAGATGGTTTGTGTTTTGAGATATTTAAAGAGGTTAAAATACATTGCCCAATTATATTTTGCACCGCTTATGGCGAGTACGCAATGGATGCTATAAAGGCCAACGGCATTGATTATATAGTAAAGCCTTTCTCAGAAAAAGAACTGCAAGAAGCTTTCGAAAAGGTAGCCAATTTTAAAAATTTTTTTCAGCAGAATATTGAATCCAATTTAGACGAATTACTAAAAGCAATTGGGTTGAATGAAGGGAAAAAAAGTTTTCTTGTTTTCAAAAACAATAAATATCTAACGGTACCAACAGAGCAGATAGCTTTTATTTATATAAAATTTACATCGCCTTGTATCAAAACTTTCGAAGGTGAAGAATACTACCTGAGTCAATCTTTGGACCAGGTTCAAAAACAGTTATCTGATGAACAATTTTTCAGGCTGAACAGACAATATCTAATTAATTTTAGCGCCATTAAAGAAGTGGAACATTACTTTGACAGAAAGCTTCTGGTCAATCTTGTTGTCTCCTGTCCGGAAAAATTATTGATTGGCAAAGAAAAAACAACTACTTTTTTGCAGTGGCTCGAAAATAGGTAATGCCTTCATCTAATCAGTAATATTGGTAGATAAATCCGTAATGTGTATAATGTGCAGGCGGAATGCGAAGACATTTGCACAGCCAACCTTTACAAAGTGAGAATTTATAGAACATTACCATTGGCTTTCATTTCGCGAATATTTCTTGTTCCAATCCTTTTTTGTATTTCTCTATCAACTTCAACAAAGTCAAAACATTTTCTTCTTTGATTTCAGTTCTGTCAAATTGAATTGTCTGGTTGTTGTAATTGTCACGGTTGCCTTTCGTTGAAAGTTTTTCTTCAATGTTTGTCGGCAAATAAAAACTTGCTTTGTCGTGTAAGTGCTTCTTAAACTCATTGATGTAAATATTCAGTCCTGCAAAGTCAAAGTCACCAAAGTGTAAATAGTTATTGGGAATTGTCTGCAACCACTTTATTAAATCTTTGCTCTGCGGATACCTTGAAACAAAAAGCGGTTGAATGTTATTAAACAATTTTCTCTGCTTCTGAATGTGTCGGAAGTTGGAAGGATTTTCAATTCCAACTATCACGATATTGTCAGTAGGGAAGAAATTCTCAAAGTCATAAACGAAAGTGAATGTTCCTTCGCTTGGTTGAATTGTCAACGGTTTGCCGTTCAACTTACATTCAACTGGTTGAAAGCAATTCACCAAAAAACCTTTAAAGGTTCTGATACTTTTCAATTTTGAGTTTGAAGAAATGTCAACTGCTTCTCCACGGGTTAAATCTGCTCGCTTCAATCCTTCAATATACTTTTCTAAACTCTCAATGCCCAAATGATTTTGCAGATAAGCATCAAGTTTGTTTTTGTTGGTGAGATAAACCAACGCTTTACTTCTTCCAAGAATTTGCTTTCTCAAAATTCCGTTATCAATCATAGCATAAATAGTTTCATGTTTCACTTTGCTGAAAGGAATTTTTTCTCCGTTCTGCATTGCGATAAGGTTTTCCGCTATTGAAATTGACAACATCATTCTTCTGAATACTGTGTAAGAATTCGTTTAACTCTTGTAATACTTTTCTCGTCTTTGCTGAATGTGTAAATGTGGTCAAAGATTAGTGCATCTTGCTCAGTTGGCGAACCACATATCAAGCGAATGTTTCTGTCTTTCGCAAATTCTAAAATGCCTCGCCAGTTATTTGGATGCAGTTTCCCGAATTCATCCATCATGCAATGCAATTGAAAATCTTTAAACTTCTTTGAAGCACCTTCTTTGAAAACATTCAGCAGCATAATGTTCAACATGGCTTTAACCAAAACATCTGTTCCGTCTGAACCAACATTCGCAAGTTTTTCAACCCAACCTGAATCATTGTCGTTCTCAATAATTTTGAACTTCAACTCAAATGAATCAGAAAGAGAAATGAAATCCCGTTTCAATTCAGTAATCTTCTTAGCAAACTGTTTCAGCAAATCAACTGCATCTTTATTTTTCTTCTCCTGATTTTCTCCTGAAAACAAATTTGCAGTTCCCAACTCCATTGCATTTTCGTCATTGTATTTTTTAATCATGATTAGCAACTGCACAATTTCATTTTTACTGTCCTCTACTTTCAGTTCAATTTTCTTGATTACGCCTGCAAAGTTTTTCCTTTCAAAATCGTCATTTATTTTCCCGATGATTTTCTGAATCTCTCCTGAATTTGAAACCAAACCGCTTGTCTGTGTTGCAATGGTTGAAACGATGAGAGCAAATTTCCCATTGACTTCTTTCTCAATAGTGTCTATTCTCTTGTCGTCAATAAAATCTGAAAGGTTTTGAGCAAAATCAAGGAATGATTTATCGTCAGTAAGCTGTTTGTTAAACTTGAAAACATTGTTGTCGCTGAACTTGCCTAAGAAGTCAGTTGTAGTTTTTCTCAATTCGTCAATTCTGCCATGAAGTTTTTCGTAGTGAATTTCTTTGACTTCATCAATCAAAACTTTTGCTCTTTTATCTGTCTCGTTTTCGTCAGTAGTGTCTGTAAAATATTCCTGAATGGTTTTGTAAAAATCCAGTTGCTTGAAGTTGTCAAATGCCTCACTATCGTCTTTGATTAAGTTTAGTTCTTTATCCAAACTCGCAATTAAATCCAAAACAATTTTGAGTTCACTGTCAACGGATTCTTTTTGTTGTTTGAATTTCTTTTCCTCTTGCTCTAACTGTCTGTCAAATTTTTGTTTCTCATATTTAAACTCATCAACTTTATCAATGTATTCTCGTTTATCTTTCTTGTAGTCAGAAACAGTGTCTCGGTTGGCTTCAATGAATTGAAGTTCGTCATTTACCTTTTGTAATTCTTTCTCAATCTCTGAAAGTCGTGTTGTGTCTGCACCTTTCTTTAAAAGTTCCTTTTGCTTTTGAGAATTGATTTCGTCTTTTCTTGTCTTGCTGTTCTGCTGCTCAACTTTTATTTCTGCTTCAATATCTATCAAAAGTTGATTTATTCTTTCACCCTCTGTTTTTATTTTCTTCTCTCTCTCATTTTCTTTTGACTTAATCAACTTTGTTAATTCTTCTTCAACTCTTGTTACTTCATCCCTTGCTTTCAGTTCTAAAGCTATTGCATCCTGAATCGCTAACTCTGTTCTTTCAAGCAGAGTTTTCTTTTCACTTCCTGCTTTCTCAATAAGATTATTCCGCTTTACAGTTGCTTCATCACTCTTGGTCTGGCTTAGTCCGATGGCGTATTCGTTTTCCTTTATTGAATCTTTCCTCTCTTTGATTTTTGGCTGATACTTTCTTTTCAGATTCTCTTTGTCCTTCTCTAATTTTTCAGTGAGTTCAGAAATATTACTCCTGATGCTTTCAATTTTTTCTTTGTGCTCAACTTTTTCTTTTTCATAATCAGCAACAGTCTTTACCGTTTTGCTGATTTCAGTAAGGTCAATTTCAACTCCATAAAAATTGTTGGACTTGTTTATAAGCTTGGGAGAAAGCGAAGTGTTGAACAAAACATTTTTTTCATCAATGACTTTTCCTATTGTTTTTCCCCAATCAGGATATTGCTCCGTCAGCCAACCATACAATGAACTTTTGCTGTTATCAATGTAGGTTTTAATTTCGGAAATTTTATTGTTTGCTTCTATAATTTGTCCATCCAACTTTTCCTTATCTCTCTCAAAGGTTTTTTGCAATTCCTTTTCGTCAAGTTCCCAATGCTTCTGAAAAGTTTCTATTTGTCTTGTTGAATTTTCATTTTCAGAACTTGACTTTTGAATAACATCAGAATATGATTTCAATTCATTGTCTAACTTTCTTATTTCGTTTTCAAAGAACCTCTTGTGTAAAATTCCTTCTCTTGCAATTTTCAGATTGTTGGTTACTTGCTTTTTATGTTCCCAATCTACCTTGGCGTTGTCAATTTCAGTTTTGTGTTCGGACTTTAACTCTGTAATTTGTTTATCAAAACTTTTCTTCGTTTCACGCTGATAAGTGAGATAGTCCGCATTGATTTTATTCTTCTCAGCAGCTTTTGCGTTGAGGAATTCTTTCAATTGGTTTTCCAACTGGTCAAGCAATGTTTTAAACTTTTGCTCCAATTCTTTGAACTGTGTTGTAAGCAGATTCTTTTCATCAAGAAATTTTTTCTGTTTCCCTTCCTGTGTTTCTTTCTTGGCAACTCTTGTAATTATCTGATTGATTCCTTTCTTCTCATATTCATCTGTTAACCGCTTTGCGGTTTTTATGTTTTCATCTTGAACCCTAATGTCGCCTTTGATTTTATCTTCCTTCGTTTTAAAAGCACTGCTCAACTTTGATAATTTTCCTGTCAAAACAGTTTCATGGTCCCTCTGCTTATTCAATCGCTTTGTGAGTTCGGGTTCTTCTTGCTCGTTCTTGTTTACTACCCAAGCCAACTGTTTTGCGATTTGAATTTTTTCTCTCTCTAAATTCTTTATTGCAATGTGAAGTTTAGAAAGGTTGCCTGCTTGAAGTGTTCCGGATGGTGTTTTAAATTTTCTGATGTCTGAAAGTTGAGTTTCAAAATCGTTCAGGTGATGAGCATAAACATCAAGTTTTATTTGGACATCATTTTCCAAAGACATAATGATGGTTTGCTTGATGAATTCAGCTTCCATCTTTGAATTGAGAAATACATTCTGAATTGTTTTTGGGATGTATTGATAATCCTTGCTTTCAAGAATGGAATATCGCTTTAATTCATTTTTCTTCCCGTCATGATTTCCGTAAAGTATGTCTCTGTATTCTTTGTGTTCTTCAATTTTTCGTTTTGTGTAAAATACCTTGCTCTTATCAAGTTGTTCGGCTATACCATCCCAACCATCAGGAACAAACCCTTTTTCACTCACGAAATATTTTCTATTGTATTCTCCATCAAAGAATCTGAAACAAACTTTGTGTTGAGTTTTATAGGAAACAACACAAAATTTTTCGTCACCATGAACCACTTCATAAATAATGTAGGCATTTGAATCTTTGAAATAATAATCGGTGTAACTGGATTTCGTTTTGGGAATTCCTAAACCGCCAGTGTCTGCATTGTAGAAGAATAAAATTGCTCTAAGCAATGTGCTTTTGCCGACACCTTGTGTGCCTATGAAATGCACATTGCCATCAAGATTTATCTCGGCATAGCGTATTCGTGCACTGTTGATGAAAATAATTCTATTCAGGTATCTCATGTTGAACTTCGTCTGGTATGTTGATATTGTTTATGAGTTCTTCAAGATACTTAAAGGATGAAAGCACTTTGTAAGATTTCAGAATTTCATTTTCCAATTCTGCAAAGCCGTCTTTGCAAAGTGTGTCAACAATTTTATTTACTAATTCGGGGTAAGGAGTTTTATCGTCCATTTTTAGGATTCCCTTTAATCCATCTGCTTTGTTTTTTAAAACCGCTTGAACACTGATTTCAACGGCAATCTTTGCAGGTGAGAAACTGTAGCCCGATGCAAAAGCATTGTCAAAACTTTTAAAGAAGTCAACAATGTCAATCCACTTACAAGCAGTTTCCAACTTTCTTTCTAAATCAGCTTTTGATTCGTCTTTCCGTGAGAAGTAATAAAACTCGTCTCCCTTTTCAAGAATGAAATTGATAGAGTAGAAATGCTCGTAGAGCATTTCAAAGTTTTCACTGTCGTCAAGAATCTCACACAACTTTGAAATGCGGCTGTCAGAACTATTGGAACAAATGAATTGTCCTTTACTTAGTAGTTCAAATATTTCTCCTGTTTGTCTTGGAACATTCATGTTGATTTTATTTCGGATAAACTAAAGCGTATTCAAGAATGTCTTGTCTCTCAAAATTCTCTGATACTTCAAACTCAGATTCAAAAAGTGAAATCATTTGGCAATAAATTGTAACTCTCTCGTCATAAGAAACTTCTTTTGGAAACTGATACTCTGAAATGAAATCAAATAAATTCTTGTCTGATGTTGCGAATTTCTTTTTGACTTGACGCAAATTGATATGAATTTCCTTTTCTGTTTCATTTCTTAAATCATCCTCAGAAAGATTTTCGGCTGCGTTTTTCTTCGGATTGATTCCTGACTTGAATTTACTGCTTACCTTTTTTATTAACTGGTAAACACCGTCTTGCTGCAATTTTTCTAACGAAAGTTTGAGAGAATAGAATGTCTTGGTTTCAACCGCAAGTGAATGAGTGTTTGATAAAACTTCATTGATGTTTGTTTTGTGTTTGATTTCAAACTGGTCACGCAAATACTTTAACTTCCTTAACTTCTCAATGAACTTGCTTTGATATTTTATCTGATTGATGTATTCAATAATTTGCTTTCGGGTTTCAATCAGATTGTGTCTTGATTCCGTCAACTCCAAAATCAATTCTGTCTTGATGTATTTCAGTTCTTCATCGGTAGCAGTTTTAAAAAATGTTAGCGCTTCTTCATTCAGCAATTTTTCTGTTTGCACAATCATTTGCTGAATGGCTTCCATCTTCACTCTATGATTTTCAAGCTTAGAAAGTTTGATTTTATAATTTGTTTCTAATTTAAATGCGTTGTCAATATTGCGGTTCAAGTCAACAATGTTTCTCATTGTTGTTCTTCCGATTTTCCGCAAAGCGGATTTCACCGCTTTCAAATATTTGAATCTCTCGCTGTCGCTTGCTGCTTGTAAATAGTAAGCCATGTATTCGTCTTTTACCTGACGAATACTTTCATTGATGTATGAAGTATTTATTTCCTCATTAACCTCCAAAATTTCCTCAAAGAATTTCAGAAACTGGTCATCAAGTTCAAGCAGGTTTCCGTTTTGTCGGATAATGTTCTTGCTTAGTAGAAGTTTAATAACATCTTCGTTTCCGTCCATTAAATCAAGTGCAAGCTCAAACCTGTAATGAAGCGACTTTCGCTGCTCAAACATCTCAGCCAATAACCTATGCCCTCGGTTAAGAGTGCTAAGTAATTCTCGTATGGAGTTAAAGTGATTCATTATCGATTAAAAATCATTCTTTTTAAAAATGCAAGATACTGCGTGTTGGGGAATTTCATTTTGTCTGCCAACTTCCCCCAACCGTAATATTGGTATCTAAATCCGTAATCCATATACCTCCCAGGCAAAAAAATAGGATGACCTTTACCCTATAAAAATTAAAATCATGCAAAAAAGAAAATTAGGAAATCAGGGGCTTGAAGTTTCAGCCATTGGCCTGGGTTGTATGGGAATGAGTTTTTCTTATTATCCGTTTCCGGAAAAAAAAGATGTCATCAATCTGATTCATCAGGCAGTAGAACAGGGCGTTAATTTTTTTGACACGGCTGAAGTGTATGGGCCTTACACCAATGAAGAATTAGTGGGTGAGGCGTTGGAACCTTACAAGGGCAAAGTGGTAATTGCCACCAAATTTGGATTTAATATCCGGGATGGAAAAATGGCGGGAACCAATAGCAAACCTGAACAAATAAGAAAAGCAGTGGAAGGTTCACTCAAAAGATTAAGGGTGGATACGATAGATTTATTGTACCAGCACCGCGTGGACCCGAATGTACCAATTGAAGAGGTGGCCGGCACTGTGAAAGATTTAATCAAAGAAGGAAAAGCAAAATATTTTGGTTTAAGTGAAGCAGGTGCACAAACTATTCGCCGGGCACATGCCGTGCAACCAATCAGTGCATTACAAAGTGAATATTCGTTGTGGACAAGGCAACATGAAAAAGAAATCATTCCCACCATTGAGGAATTGGGAATCGGGCTGGTCGCTTACAGTCCGTTGGGCAAAGGTTTCCTCACAGGTAAAATTGATGTCAATACAAAATTCCAGGAAGGTGATTTCAGAAATACATTGCCAAGATTTACTGAAGAGGCGCGTAAAGCCAACCAGAATTTATTGGATTTAATCAATCATTTTGCCCAACAAAAAAATGCCACGACAGCCCAGATTGCATTAGCCTGGGTGTTGGCACAAAAGCCGTGGATTGTACCGATTCCCGGTACTACAAAATTGCATCGCTTAACAGAAAATATTGGCGCAGCAGGCATTACATTTTCTAAAGAAGAATTAAAGCAATTTGAAGAAGCCTCTTCGCAAATAAAAATCGAAGGCAACCGGTATCCGGAAGCAACAGAAAAAACAACGGGGTTGTGATTTGCTGATTAGCTAATTTGCTGATGTGCTAATGTGAAAACAAAGTAGAAATTGCAATTATTTATTTGTTTACTGTGAAATATTTGGAATCGTTATGGTCAGGATAAAATTTTAAAATTACCCTCAAACTCTTAATAGGCGATGGTTCTAAGCCCCCTCTCCTTTGGAGAGGGGGTTGGGGGTGAGGCCAAGAAATAACTTAAAATAAATCAAAATAAAAAATCATGAAAAAAGCATTTTATCTGTTGATTGTATTTTCTGCAACCTTTACTACTTCAGCATTCGCGCAGGAAACATCTGTTTTTCCCAAAGGTGAAATAGGAACGAACACCGATAATTACACCGGAACCATCTGGCTCAATGAATTAAGTAAACCCGATAGCATTTTTAAATTTGGCATTGCACAGGCGGTCTATGCTCCGGGTTCAAAATTGGATTGGCATATTCATCCTGGCGGACAAATTTTGTTGATTACAGAAGGCACAGGCTATTACCAGGAAAAAGGAAAGCCGGTTCAAATCGTACACAAAGGCGATGTCATCAAATGCGCACCTGGAGTGGAACACTGGCATGGAGCAACACCGAACAGTACGTTCGCTTACGTTGCCATTTCTCCTTCTGAAAAAGGAAAAACGATTTGGAAAAATAGGGTAACTGATGCAGAATATAATAGTATAAAGCCCGACAAAACCCTGAACAATAATTCAGGAGTACAAGATACTTCCATTTTCCCAAAAGGGTTCGTGGCTCCCAACACGGATGATTACACAGGAACGGTTTGGCTGAATGGCTTGAGTATGGAAGATAGTGTTTTCCCTTTCAGTCTAATGCAGGCCACCTTCGCTCCCGGTTCAAGATTGAGATGGCATATTCATCCGAAGGGACAAATTTTGCTCATTATGAAAGGTACTGGCTATTATATGGAAAAAGGCAAGCCGGCACGTATCGTTCACAAGGGAGATGTTATTAAATGTACACCAGGCGTGGCACATACACACATGGCAGCGCCGAACAGCGACTTTGCTTATATTGGAATTGAATCAAGGGGAATAAAATGGTTAGAAAGAGTAACCGATGATGAATACAATAGCGTAAAATAAATTTCAATTCATAATCAAATTTCTCATTTGTAAACCATATAAATTAACAACACATGAAAGCAAAAATTATCGGCCTGTTTCTGTTAACAATGATTGTGCAATCGTCTTTTGCACAGCAGCCGCCAACGGAAACAATTAAGACTTCCACAAATAACACTCCTGAGCAACAGGAAATCATCAATCTTTCAAAAAAGAAATAGGATTGGATGGCGGACAAAAATGTAGATTCTTTAAACGTGCTCTTCGATGACAAATGTATGTTTACTCACATGGGAGGAACTTGGGGAAAACAACCAGAACTTGAAACAATTAAGAGCGGTGGTATATGGTATAAGAAAGCCGTAGTGTACTCAGTTAAAGTAAATATGTTTAATGACAACAACACCGCAGTTCTTTTAAATGATATTGATTTGGTGGCAGAAGTCGGTGGACGCATAGTTACAAGCGCTTTTATGGTGACCGAGGTTTACATCAAAGAAAATGGGAAATGGAAGATGGGGCAACTCACTTTTTCACATTTGCTCAGGCCGGTTAAACTGAAGAACGATGGCAACAATAATAATCAGTAATATTAATATAAAAATATAAAGCAATGAAAAAAACAAAACATTATCAGAAGCCCTTCGCATTTTGCATTGCCATGCTGATGGGTACTATCTTTCTGTCATCTCCTGTATTTGCACAGCAGCCGCAGGAAACGAAGCCATATTCCGTAGGTAATCCGCTCGGTATTTCCAATAGTAACGGAGGTTTTGAAGCAATCACTTCAAATGTAAAAGTTTATGGCGGCATCGTTTCAGCAGAGAGCTGTTCTTATGATGCAGCGACCGGTCTCATAGTGGTTCCCAATCGCGGGTTGCCACAAAGTATGCAAACTAACGATGGCTGGGTTTCTCTTATCAACCACGATGGATCTGTACATACGCTGCGTTGGATTGGCGTTCAGCGTCCGGATGAACGTAAAAATCTTTCAACGCCTCTTATATTAAACGAGCCGTTCGGCAGTGATATCATGAAAGGCATTTTGTATCTGGCAGACCGCGATGGCGGCACAGGCAAAGATGATCCGAGTGTTGCCGTTATCCGCAAATTCAGTATGAAAACAGGAGAACCAGTCGGAGAGTTTAAAATCGAAGGCGCAGGCTGGATCAATGATATTGAAGTAAAGGAAGATGGTACCATTTACGCCACAGAGACAGGTGATTTTGGCAAGCCAAACCCAAACCCTGATACCTGGAAGGTTTGGAAGGTAACACCTTCAGGTGAAGCAACTATTTTCGTACAAGGGGCGCCGTTAAACGTACCCAATGGTATCGCTTTTGATCCGCAGGGCAATATCGTTGTTGTTAATTCGGGGAATGCCGATGTACTCACTTTTTCACAAGAAGGTAAATTGTTGAAAACAGAAACCGCTGCTCAACCCGGCAGTGATGGCCTTGTGATCATGCCAGACGGTACAAAATATGTGTGCAGTGTATTTAATGGAGGTGTGTCCCGTATTCGTCCCGGCAAGCCTGCCGAGTTGATTGCTAAAAATATTCCCAGCGCCGCTTCCATGTGTTATGATAGCAAGACAAATCAATTGGTGATTCCAATGAACGCGAACAACAGCCTTGCATTTATACCGCTCGACTAAACCATTTTTCAATATTTATTCCATGAATAATACAAACATCTCCATCATGAATTTCAAAATAAAAATTCGCAATATTCCTGCCCGACTGCGTCATTCAGGCGGGTCTTTGTTTACTGTTCTGGTTCTTTCGGCCATAACCCTGATAACCGGATGCAATGGTTCCCAACAGAAAGACGCTACCGCCGGGGTTATATGTGACCCGGATAACGGCGGAATTACGCTGCCCGAAGGGTTTTGCGCAACCGTGGTAATTGATAGCCTTGGTCTGCGAGACGACCACAGCGCCCGGCACATTGTTGTTGCAGATAATGGCGACATCTATATGAAAACACGAAGCCAGGAAGGTGGCATCGTAGCGCTGCGTGATACCAATGGCGACTATCGGGCAGACATCATCAAATACTTTGGAAACATGAATGAAACCAAAGAAGGTATTTTGTGGGAGGCGGGCATAGCCGTCCATAACGGTTACCTCTGGGCATCGAACACAACTGCCGTCTATCGCTGGCCTATGCCTAAAGATGGTGAACTCGTTCCCAAAGGTGAGCCGGAGATGGTTGTCAGTGGTTTCCCGGAACAACAATCTCACAGATCCAAGGCATTTACCTTTGATGAAAGCGGTCACCTCTACGTAGCCGTTGGCGCTCCATCGAATGCGTGCCAGGTAGATGAACGCACACCGGGGTCACCAGGAATAGCTCCCTGCCCGTTATTGGAGGAGCATGGCGGCATCTGGCGCTTTGATGCGAACAAGATCAACCAAACTTTTAGTGCGGCTGCCCGTTATGCCACTGGCCTGCGGAATGTGGTTGGCCTTGACTGGAATACCACTGCAAACGCACTCTTCGTGATGCAGCATGGGCGCGATCAGCTCCACACCTTGTGGCCGGATTATTATACGGAAGAGGAAAGTGCGGAACTTCCTGCGGAAGATATGTATCAGGTAAATGAAGGTGACCGGTTTGCCTGGCCTTATGGATATTACGACCAACGAAAAGGTAAATTGATGCTTTCACCGGAATATGGCGGGAACGGTAAAATAACTATTTCTGAAAGTAAATTTGCCGGTCAGTTCAAAGAGCCAGTTATGGGTTTTCCCGGCCATTGGGCGCCTAATGATTTGCTTTTCTATACCAGTAAGCAGTTTCCCGAACGCTATCGTAACGGCGCGTTCATCGCCTTCATGGGCTCATGGAACCGCGCCCCACTCCCACAGGGAGGTTATAAGGTTGTGTTTGTACCTTTCGAAAATGGAAAACCATCCGGGAATTATGAAACCTTTGCTGATGGTTTCGCAGGGATAAATCCAATACCTGACCGCGGCGCAGCGAAATACCGTCCGATGGGCCTGGCTATGGGGCATGACGGAGCGCTCTATATTTCCGATTATAAAAAGGGACGAATCTGGCGCGTGGTTTATACCGGAAAAAAGTCAACGGCGGCTAACGCCAAGCGTGAGACAGCAGCGGAAACTACCAGCGTAGCTTCTGCCGATACCGCGGCCACTTCCTCACTTACCGGAGCAGCGCTCTTTCGCCGGATGGAATGCGCTTCATGCCACACTGTTGACCGGAATACACCGGCTTCCACCGGTCCTTCACTGTTTGGTCTTTACGGAAGCAAAGTGAATCTGCAAGGCGGTCATACAGTTACAGCCGACGAAGCTTATCTCCGTGAATCTATCCTAAAAGCAAACGCGAAAATCGTTGAAGGATATATGCCCGTCATGCCAAGCTACGAAAGCCGGCTCACGAAAGAAGAAGTGACGCGGCTAGTTTCTTATATGAAATCTTTGTAAATGAAAAACCTGCGGGTTAATTAATACGTTCAAAAATCATGAAATCTAAATGGACTTTCACCTTACTGTTCACGGCATTCTTCGGGCTGATGTCCTGTTCATCAAAGTCACAAAATAAAACCAGTAAAAATGTGAATAAAGAAAACATTTTAATTGTGTATTTGTCAAGGACCAATAATACAAAGGCAATTGCTGAAATAATACAGAAGAATGTGGGCGGAAAATTGATAGCACTTGAATTAGAAAAACCTTATCCTGAAAATTATAAGTCAATTGTAGATCAGGTAGCTAAAGAAAATGAAACCGGGTTTTTACCGCCACTTAAAACAAAGATTGACAGTATGGAGAAATACGATATTGTATTTATTGGTTTTCCAACCTGGGATATGCAGTTGCCGCCGCCAATGAAAAGCTTTTTGCATGAATATGATTTAAGTGGGAAAACTGTAATTCCATTCTACACACACGCAGGTTATGGCGTAGGCAGCGGTTTTGAAACCTTAAAAAAACTTTGCCCGAACAGTAAAATATTGGAAGGCTTTTCTACCAAAGGTGGTATAGAAAGAGACGGAATTTTCTTTGTAATGAAAGATGAAAAAAAAGTGAAGGCGGAAAAAGAAATAAAGAACTGGTTGCAGAAAATAAAAGTGATAAAATAAAAGGAGGATACAGTAAATTACCCTTTCTTAATCACCAAATGAGCTAATCCCGGATCATTAAGCAACCTTTCCATTTCTGACTGAATAATGTCCTGTATATCCTGCTTTATCTGGAAATAATTACGCTGTACCATACTGTTATCCAGTTTTCGGATAACCTCTATATTCTTATAGTTTTCTTCTTCTCTTTTTAGTGCTTCCTGGTCATTGATAATCTCACAATGGAAGGCTTTCAGGTCTATCTTATTATTAGGGTCGTCGGCTACCATGCCCACAAACTCGCCTGAACTTAACGCCGATATTTTTGAGGGAGGTATAGCGGCTTCCAGTTGCTTAGAACGACTGATAGATGTGTCCCCACTGTTGATTGAATAGCTTTCCCTGTCCTGCATAATTTTTCCGAAGCGCTCGGAAAGTTGTTTGGCGGTATCGCCTGTAACCTGGCCGCTTACAATATTTCCGGTAATATTCATGATTACATCTGCCTGCTCCCGGCCATAATCTTTGCGAAGCTGGCTGAAATCCTGGACGCCCAAACACGTAGCAACTTTGTTGCTCCTTGCTGTGGCTATAAGACTGTCCATGTTATTCAAATAGATAGTGGGAAACTCATCAAACACCAAACTGCTTTTTAGTTTTCCTTTTTTATTTACTTGTTTAACAAGGCGAGTTACATACAGTGAAAGTACGGCTCCATAAATCTGTATTTTCTGCGGATTGTTGCCCATGCAAACAATCTTTGGGTCGTCCGGATTATTGATGTCCAAATTGAAATCATTGCCGGATAAAACATAGTACAATTGCGGGGATGAGAGCCTTGCCATTGCTACCTTAGCAGATGCTATCTGGCCTTCCAATTGTTCCATCACATCGTTCAAATAAGCATTCACAAATGGATTAATTAATACTTCAATTTCTTTTTCTGTTCGAAGCAAGGTAAACAGGCTGTCATAGTCCACTTGCATCAACTCTATAACGTGTGGTAAGGTGCAAAATTCACCGTCTTTATACTTCCTTAAATACCATATTACGGCAGAAAGAAAATTGATAGGACTTTCTACAAAAAAATCACCCTGCCGTTTAATCCATTCCCTGTTCAATCCCATTAAAATAGTACGTGCTGATTCAGCAGCATCAGTAATGTCTGTCATGGCTGACGGCTCTAATGGATTGCATCTATGGCTCCTTGTTAGGTCGTCAAAGTTGATAACATAAAAAGCAGGAGGCTTCACATATCTATGTTTGTTTTTCAGCCAGGTATTGTAAGCGATTTTTGAAAGGTCGTCAAACTTAAAATCATACACGAACATGGTAAATCCTTTACGGATATGTTGTGTAATAATGTGCCTGATGACAAAGTAAGATTTACCTGAACCGGGTGTTCCCAATACCATCACAGCACGAAAAGGATTGATGATATTAATCCAACTTTTTCGTGCTTTATTTTTTAATTGATACCGTGCAGAAAGGTTGATGGAATATTCATTTTCCAAGAGGCGTTCTTCCTGGGGAAAGGTTTCATTTTCTTTGTTGAAAATGTCCTTATTATTGAGCTTGCTTTTAATGATACGGGAAAGCAGTGTGCCGCCTGAAAGCACCAGTAAAAAGCCAATGGAAGTAATGCAGATATAAACCATCGCCTTTTCCTGTACAGGCAATTTTAGCAACAGGGATAGGTAGCTGAAGAAATAGAACAACAAGCCGGTAATTATATAGGCAAAGGCTGTTTTATGGTTTAGTTTTTCGTCTTTACGACCTTTTGCTCCTAACAAGGAAATTACCAAAAAGCCTAATGAAATCAACTTGCTTTTAGTAAAGTAATTGAACAGTTCTGTCCTATAAATATTGCTCAAAATCCGGTCAGTGAACGTGCTGCTCAATCCCCATTGCAGAAAAGCGGCATAGCAATAATAATAGAAGTGTATCACCAAAATAACGATACTAATTAGCCTGGTCATATCCAGGATTTTTCTCAATGCTTGTTCGTTCTCACCTGTCTGTACAGCCATAATCTTATGTTTTATTGGTTATTGGAAATATTTCTTTTCTTTCTCTTCTTTTTGCCTTTTTTCTTTAGTTGGTTCGGGATATAGTCTGCCGCCTGTTCGGGCTGCATGAGTGTTTGTATAAGGTTGTCACCGTTTGCCGTAATGGAAGTGGTAATATGCTCGATGGCAACATTAGAAGTATTCAGTGTTTTATTATATACTGGCAGTGAAATATCTTCTGTTCTTTTGATAGATTCCGATTGTAAATCAGGCTTAATCGTTTCTTTGGCCTGGCATCTTTCCTGAATGGCTTTTGCACTATACTGCTTACCTACAGTGCTGCCGTTGAAGACGCATTTGGTCTGATGGTCCACAAAGGTTATCCCGTATATTAAACCCGCATCGCTCCTGCGGAGGCTGGTGTATATACCTTTCTTTTCGAGTTGCTTCAGCAATTCATCCATAGCGAGTGTTTTACCGATGAATGCCTTGTCTATTTCGTTCCTGATGCGGCTTTTAAAAGGTTGGCGTTTCGCCTCATTCGGTGCATATTTTTCCTCCAAAAACTTCAGCGTGGGTTTCTGGTAAAAATCACTCGCTTTTATAGGCACTCCAATTGGTTTTCCATCCTCATCTAAAATGCGGTAAACCAATCCACCGCCCTTAAAAATTTTTGAATTTTCACTGCCTCTGTCTGCCAGTATATTGTATTGTTTAAGTACGGCATTCAGTTCTGGCAGACTGGTATAATGGTATTTATCCAATACTACATCGAGTACATTAGTCACGGCTCTTTTGGTTTCTGTACGGCCATACTGAACCTTCCTTGCATCAACCGGTTTTAATTGGAAAGGCTGAAGTCTTTGATGGTTTTCTGCTTCTATCAGTCCAAACATTTTTTCAATTTCTTTACGTGCCGGTTCTGACTTGCGAATGCCCAGGTGATGCAGATCAATCCGCTTACCGTTCGCCTGTATATTGGTGGTTACCAAATGCAGGTGCGGATGCCCGGCATCGTGGTGTTGATAGATAAGATAAGGCTGTTCACCAAAGCCTAATTTTTGCATATAAACTCCCGCAATTTCCATTAGTTTTTCTTTGGATAAATCTTTTTCCGAGGGGTCAAAATTGAGTGAAATATGTACGCTGTTTCGCTTTACATTCTCGTTCAATTTCATCCGCTTCAACAAATAATTAAGCTTTATTTTGAGGCTCATTTCTTCCGCGTTCAGCGGAAAATTTTCTGCACCGATACACTCAGCTACGCCTTCTTTTACCTTGTTCTCATTGTAGTTGAAAATACGGTGCATGGAGTGGCTTACTTTGATTACCGTAACCATATTTCCAGCATTTTTTTGATGTTGTTTCTAACTTCATCCAGCTTATTTTGAAGGATTTTTTTCTCCACTTCATAAGCGATTAACCAGCTCTTAAATTCAGCTATTTGCTGAAGCGTATGCAGCTTTTTAACAACCTGGTTGAAGTTGTTTCCAACAGCGTTTAACTCATTTCGCAACTTTGTAAGCTCTGTCATTAAGTCATCCTGTGAGCTATTGCGGTAGGTCGTTACAATAGGCTTTTCAAATAGGCTGCGCCGTACATATTCGCTTAACTTACGACAGGTTGAAGCCTTCCATTTCTTCTCAATTTTTCTGTATTCATCGAACGTTAAACGCAGCCCGATGATGCGTGTTCTGTTTGAATTTTTTCTTTCCATCACTGATCATTTTTCACTTTTTCAAATTCATAATTCATTTCAGACGCCCTGCCCACGAGTTCCGAGTGATAGGCAGCCAGATTCGGTTGTTTAACAACCGTTCATCTGGCCGATTGCGGAAAAGTTGCAATCTGGCAGCCTTTCAAAAGTTCTAAAGACAATTTAATTTCCATTACACAATTTTTTCAGCTATTGGAAAAGCCTGTTCTTCAACATTTATTTTTCTCAATGCCCTTCAAACTTGTTAAAGCTTCTGGTCTAAATTTTTCTTCTGACATTTTCCAATGTTCATCATCCAATCATTAAAATCTTTGTGATGTTCATACAACTTGCTTTCATCCTTGTATTTATTGCTTAAAGACAAAGCATAATGACTGTAATTTTGACCGGTTGTATCTCTATCTAAATACAATCGAATTATTTCATGCTGCTCCATAAAAGGACGGGCTTTTTCAAAGAAGGAAACAGAATTCAGGATTACAAAATTGCTTTCAGTTGCAGGCTGATTTTTATGAATAGCGATGAAGGAAAGGAAGTCAAAAAATCCTTCAAAGACGACAGCTTCTTTCGCTTTATTTTTGATTGTAGTAATGTCCTTTGGAGAACTACTTGTTTTAAAATAAGGGTTTCGTATTTCATAGCCTCCCGAATCGTTTTTAAATCCTATACCATAATATATTTTGTCATTTAACTCGTATCGGATTTCTCTGCAAAACTGATCAGCAACGTTGATAGGTATCCGTCTTTGTTCCAGGTATCGTAGTAATGCAAATGAACTGATTGAAAACTCCTGCAGAACGTTTAACTTCTTTTCAGTTTTCAATTCATTCGGTTGATGAAAAATGGGCTGATGAAAAGAAAAATCGCCATTGAGTTTTTGCAGAAATTCGCCTATGGTACAATTTTGATGCAGGATAGCAAAATCAATAAGATTACCACCTTTGCCTAAGCCATGGTCATACCATCTGTTTAGTTTTCGGTTGACTTTAAAAGAAGGTGTTTTTTCATCACGTAAAGGTGATACATACCAATAATCATTGTTCCTGACTTTTGCTGGTTTGTAACCTAACTTCGTTAGGTAATCTACCATGTCCATTTCTCTAGCCTGCTGTAAAGAAACTCTTTGTTGTTTCCTGAAATCCATAACTACACATTTTCAATTTCACAATCAGATTAACAGATGCGAAGTTAAACTTCAGGTTTTGGTTCAACCTATCCTCATCATATTTTAATGAGGATATTCTAATCATCGGTCTCTATTTTTGTTATCCGATTTTTAAACAATTTAAAAGGTGTAGATATGCTTACAACAAATGATGTAGCCAAAGTGTACGATACTATATTAAGTATCCCTGGTATGAATGAAACTGTGAAGATTGATATGAAAATCTCACGCAAAAATGTATTACTTCTGAATAGTGTTATTAAACGCGGATTAAATCCAAAGGATGATGACAAATCCGCCAACTTACTTGGAAGTGTACCACAAGAAACATTACAGGAACTGCACACTTTTGCGGACGATTGCTTAACAAAAGCAGGACTGACAGAGCTAAGTGAAAAACTTAATTCTTTGAGTGCAGGAAAATAAATGCGGGAAAAGTTTTATTTCTTTTTCAATCTCAAGCCATCGTGCCTTCAAAAGAAAATTTATAAAAGAATCAAAAGCATTTTATCATTGTATCATTCTCAAACCACTTTCAATGTTCGGTAGTAATTAAACATTAAAAGTCTTTATATTTTTAATCAATCAATGTATCCTGCTTTGAAGCAAATGACTGAGAGCACGCCTCGTTGAAATGAGCTTTTGGAGAACAGGTATGTGCCAGCCTTTTAATGGGAGGCATTTGAGTACGGATAAAAGGCTGCCATACTGTTGTGGTATTAGCCGGCGAATGGAAACGGCTAGACTGCATCGAAGGAAGGAGCGAAAAAGCTGGGTACACAATACTCTTTACAAGCACCTCTTCCGAAAGAATGAAGGATGTGGTGCGAATGTCTTTTCATTTATGAATCTTGTATTGTGTTTGGTGAGGAACGAGTCAATCTCAATACATCCGTTACTTTCAATTCATAGCAGTTCTCCCGACAATATTTTCCCATTTTTATAGAATAAAGCGGGAGTACTGCTATGTCACTAAAAGCTATTAGTTTATCTTTCTGATTTTTCTGATAATTACATTTGTTTCCTCGCTTTGGTAGTAGCTTTATAAAGATTAATTATGGAAAATCGTTTAAAGAAAATAATCACAAATCAGTCTGAATATTTTGATACTTGGACAAATCTTATAAATTCTTATCGCAAAGCGCCATATTCTGAGAAGCTTTCAGGGGAAGATAAAATTAAATTACTTTATGAAGTAGTTAATGTATTTTTTAAAATTTTTGAAATGGCACTGGAATTTGGAAATTTTAAAGATGATTTTGAAAGTGATAAATTTTCAGAAAATTTTTATGGCCCTGAATTAATTATAAACTCCAAAAAGACAAAATCTTCTTATTATTTAGGACTTGGAGAAAAGGGAGTTTATTTGAGCACCTATTTCCGGCATTCCAAAAATCTTAAGAATATGGCTGATACTTTTTGGATAGATTTTTTGAATCTTTCACAGTATGGAGAATTTGAATTAGTGGAAAGTGAGCATTTTGGAAAGTCAGTAAAAAGTAAATATCCTGAACTTTTTCAAACTAATAAAGGAACAATATTTAGAATCTTTAGAAAATATTTTATTGGTATAGCAGAGAATAATGAAATTGGAAATTTAGGCCAACTTCAGGTTACCTGGACAACAGATTTCAGTATCGATAAAATAATTGAAGAGTATTGCCTGGTATTTAAGATATTTTATAAACTTAATTATTCATTGTGGAAAATTGAAAACTTAAAAAAAGCAAAATAAATTTAACTGTCTCAACAAAGAAATTGGATATAGCTTTTTTCTATTATCATAAAACAGTAAACCGAATAATTAATCGGGATTTATATTTTTCTTTCAAAATGCATTTAGTTCAAAATGATAATTAATTTATTAAGAATTATGATAACTGAGGCCTCTTAAAAAAATTATTTCAAAATTATTTTAAAAATGTTTGTGCTGTAAATATTACATCGTAATTTTGCGATTAATAAAGAAACAACATGGGGGCAACAAAATCAGAAGAATTTACACTAAAGGATAACCGGATTGCCAATTACGCCAAAGCGCTTGCCCATCCGGCACGAGTCGCTATTCTTAATTTATTAATAAAAAAGCAAGCGTGTATTTGTGGTGACATTGTGGACGAACTTCCCTTGTCACAAAGCACCGTTTCACAGCATTTGAAGGAATTAAAGCAGGCAGGATTAATAAAGGGTGACATTGATGGAGCAACTGTTTGTTACTGTATTGATGAAAAGGAATGGAAGGTAGCAAAAGAAAGACTTAATCAGCTTTTTGATTCTTACAAAGGAACAAACCAGTGTTGCTGATTTTTTTTGCAAATACTAATCGTAATATTCCGATAATAATAAAAACATAAAATAATGGAAAACGAAAATGGTCTAAAAGAAATCGTAAAGCAAAAATATTCAGAGATTGCTTTACAGGACAAAGAAACGAATCAATCATCCTGCTGCGGCTCCGGCTGTTGTAGTGATGAAGTGTACAACATCATGTCTGAAGATTATAAGCATTTGGAAGGTTACAATCCCGATGCAGATCTTGGTTTGGGATGTGGATTGCCGACACAATTTGCAAAAATTAAAAAAAAAGATGTAGTAATTGATCTGGGAAGCGGCGCGGGCAATGATGCTTTTGTTGCCCGCTATGAAACCGGCGAGAAAGGAAAAGTGATAGGAATTGATTTTACACCTGCGATGATTGAAAAAGCGAGAAGCAATGCCGAATTAAGGGGATTAAACAATGTCGAATTCCGTCAGGGCGACATCGAAAAAATGCCGGTTACTTCTAATGTTGCCGATGTAATTGTAAGCAATTGTGTTTTAAACCTCGTTCCAAATAAATCAGGAGTTTTTAAAGAAATCTTCAGGGTATTGAAGCCAGGTGGCCATTTCAGTATTTCTGACATTGTGTTAGTTGGCGATCTTCCTGCAAACATTCAAAATGCTGCTGAGATGTATGCAGGCTGTGTTTCAGGTGCTATTCAAAAACAAACCTACCTGGAATTGATAGAATCAAACGGATTCACAAACATTATGATTCAGAAAGAAAAAACAATCGTTGTTCCGGATGATATTTTAAGTAATTATTTATCTGCAGATGAAATCGCATCTTTTAAAAACTCAGACGCGGGAATTTTTAGTATTACTGTTTATGCAGAAAAAACTTCAGAAAGAGAATGTGGATGTGCTCCGGGATGTTGTAATTAAAAAAATTATTTTCAATGATCATCTTAGATAAAATGCTTCCGAAAGACTGGGAAGCGGTAAAACAAATTTATGAAGAAGGCATTGCTACAGGCAATGCGACCTTTCAACAACAGTCACCGGATTGGCACGAATGGAACAACGACCACCTTCAACATAGTCGCATGGTTGCAAAAGGAGATGGAATTATTTTAGGTTGGGCAGCGCTTACAGGGGTTTCAGAAAGATGCGTATATGCGGGCGTAGCGGAAGTAAGTGTATATGTAAGTGGTAAAGCCAGGAGAAAAGGTGTGGGAAAACAACTACTGCAGAAATTGATTGAAGAAAGCGAAGCGAATAATATCTGGACTTTACAGGCAGGGATTTTTCCTGAAAATATAGCAAGCATTAAAATTCATGAAGCGTTTGGATTTCGGATATTGGGTACAAGAGAACGCATCGGGCAAATGAATGGGAAATGGAGAGATACTATTTTAATGGAAAGAAGAAGTAAAACAATTGGGATTTAATAAAAAAAACAGAATGACAGCAAACAATTGCGCTCCGGCAAATGAAAGAAAGAAATTAAGCTTTTTAGACCGGTATTTAACCTTGTGGATTTTTTTGGCAATGGCTGTTGGTGTTTCCATCGGATACTTCTTTCCGTCATCATCTGCATTTATTAATTCATTTTCAACAGGAACTACAAATATTCCACTGGCAATCGGATTAATCCTCATGATGTATCCGCCTTTTGCAAAAGTCAGGTATGATAAAATGCGGGAGGTTTTTAAAAATGCAAAAGTATTGGGCGTTTCGTTGTTTCTGAATTGGATAATCGGGCCAGTATTGATGTTTATTCTCGCCATTGTTTTTTTGCACGGTTATCCTGAATATATGACCGGATTAATTCTGATTGGGCTTGCCCGTTGTATTGCGATGGTCATTGTATGGAATGAATTAGCGGAAGGCAGTAGAGAATATGCTGCAGGTTTGGTTGCGCTGAACAGTATTTTTCAGGTATTATTATATAGCGTCTATGCTTATGTGTTTATATCAGTTCTTCCTCCGTTATTTGGCATTACGGGTTCAGAGGTTAATATTACTATCGGGCAAATTGCAGAAAGCGTTGCTATCTATTTAGGTATTCCATTTGCCGCAGGAATTCTAAGCAGGTATTCATTGATAAAATTCAAAGGTGAAGAATGGTATGAGAAAAAATTCATTCCCATGATTTCTCCAATTACATTAATAGCGTTACTTTTTACGATTGTAATCATGTTTAGTTTAAAAGGTGAATTGATTGTGCAGATACCAATGGATGTTGTAAGGATTGCTATTCCCTTAGTCATTTATTTCGTCCTGATGTTTTTTGTCAGTTTCTTAATTGGCAAGAAAATGGGGGCGGATTATTCAACGAATGCTTCAATAGCTTTTACGGCAGCTGGAAATAATTTTGAATTAGCCATTGCAGTAGCCATCGGTGTTTTTGGAATTAATTCAGGGCAGGCGTTTGCGGGGGTAATCGGCCCGTTAGTAGAAGTGCCTGCATTAATTGCTCTGGTGAATGTGGCTTTTTGGTTAAGAAGAAAATATTATTCAAAACAACAATTACAAAACGCTTAAAATCAACAAATGAAAATTGCATTATTTTCCGACATTCATGCCAATCTACCAGCACTTGAAGCCTTTTTTAAAGACGTTGAAAATCGTAAACCTGATGCCCTTTATTGCCTTGGCGATTTAGTAGGTTATAATATCTGGCCAAATGAAGTAATCAGTGAAATAAGAAAAAGGCATATTCCAACAATTGCAGGCAATTATGATTTTGGGATTGGCAGAAAGAGTGATGATTGCGGTTGTGCCTATAAAGAAGAACATGAAAAAGAAATGGGCAAAATATCCATCTCTTTTACCAACTCGATTATCAAAGAAGATGAAAGAAAATATTTAAGAACATTACCGGCTCATATCAAAATAGAATTTCAGTTGAATAATGATAAGCTCAATTTATTATTAGTGCATGGAAGTCCGCGAAAAATAAATGAGTATTTGTTTGAAGACAGGGAAGAAAAAAGTCTATTAAGAATAATGGAACAGGCTGACGCAGACATTATGTGCTTCGGTCATACTCACAAACCTTATCACAGAATTTTACCATCAGAGTTAGATGAAGATACTCATTATCGTCATGCAATAAACATTGGTTCAGTAGGTAAACCAAAGGATGGAAATCCTCAAGGCGGCTATGTGATACTTACCATAAATGAGAACAGCAGCATTTCCAATAAAGACAGTATTGGCATTGATTTTATCCGTTTTGATTATGACGTAGAAACGGCTGCTAAGGCAATAGAAACAAGCCCGTTGCCTGACGAGTATGCAGAAATGTTGAGAAAAGGGTTTTAGGATTTCAGTAGCTACTTTTACCATTTTTTAAATTATATTCAATCAGGTAAATAGCGCATAAATTTATGAATCATATTGACATTCACCCTTCCTCCATCGCTATAAGAACAACTTTATATGGTATTGCTGTAAGTTTGGTGCTGATTTTTGTAAAAGGAATTTCGGGTTACTTAGGACATTCCTATGCTTTAATTGCCGATGCAACAGAATCAGGGGCGGATATTTTAAGTTCCGGATTATTATGGCTTGGATTACGTATTGCAATGAAAGAGCCTGACGAAGAACACCCTTACGGTCATGGAAAAGCTGAACCATTAGCAGCTATTGCGGTTTCTCTTTTTTTAATTGGCGCGGCTACATGGATTGCTTATCATTCAATAAATTTTATAGGCACACCGCATGCATTACCCAAAAGCTTTACTTTATGGATACTATTGATTGTGATTGCGATTAAAGAAACTATGTTTCGTTATGTATTAAGTGTTGGTAATAAAATAAACAGCCAGGCAGTAAAAGCAGATGCTCATCACCATCGGAGCGATGCCATTACATCCATAGCAGCCTTTATTGGAATTTCTATTGCATTAATCGGCGGTAAAGGTTATGAAGGCGCGGATGATTGGGCCGCACTTGTTGCTTCTGCACTAATTTTTTATAATGCTATTGTAATACTAAAGCCGGCATTATCAGAAATTATGGATAAAGCTCCTTCTAATGAAATCGTTGAGAAAGTAAAAGATATAGCCGCTGTTTTTTGTCAAGTAATCGAAAGATTACCAATAAGAATTAATGATAAAAAACAATTAGTCTGCTGATTTAAATCATGTTTTATGAAATTTAGTCTTTCTATTTTTGCACAATCGTTGAATCCGTTTTCATGAAATTGAGATTCTTCCTTCAACAAAAGTCTTATAAATAATTATACCTTTGCCGGACAGTGAAAAAAATTACCATCATATTACTTCTTAGCATTTACTCTATCTCAACGTTAGGGTTAAGCCTGAAAAGTTTTTATTGTTGTGGTGATTTAAAGTCTGTAACTGTTTCCATCACTCAGGATGAACAACAGAAGTGTGCTAATGACGATGGTATGGACGATTGCTGCAAAACCAAATATCAATTCTATAAAGTAAAAGATAATCACGTTGCGGGCGATGTAATAAGCACACCTGTTTTACATTTTTTTGATTTACATTTATTTCTTTCTTCTTTTCAGATAATTAATTATCCTTCCCAGGAAATTTATATTGCTAACCTAAGCAATGCGCCGCCACTACTTCATACGGTTCCGGATTATATTTTCAATTGCGTTTTTAGAATTTGATTTAACCTTCCTTTGTTGGACAAGGCTTCATTTATAGGCCAATTCTACGTCCATTCTTTTATTTCACATTACTATTATTCCTGTTTCATTTTTCTACTAATGTAGTTGATATGAAATTTTAAAAAGGAAACGAATTAAATAATTAACAATGGTTCAGAAACTAATTGAGCTTTCACTGCGCAACAGGTATATTGTTTTGGCAATAGCATTAGGCCTGTTTGTCTGGGGGATATTTGCGGTACAAAAAAATCCGATTGATGCCATTCCCGATTTATCGGAAAACCAGGTAATTGTTTTTACAGAATGGAGCGGCCAAAGCCCCCAGATAATGGAAGACCAGATTACATTTCCTTTGGTATCTAATCTTCAGGGAATACCAAAGGTGAAAAATATAAGAGGCACATCCATGTTTGGGATGAGCTTCGTGTATGTAATTTTTGATGACAATGTAGATATTTATTGGGCAAGAACCCGCGTTTTGGAACGGCTAAATTATGCACAGCGGTTGCTTCCACAGGACGTTACGCCTACACTTGGCCCCGACGGTACAGGAGTTGGCCACATACTTTGGTACACATTAGATGCGAAAAAACTGGACCTCGGTGAGCAAAGGGCTTTACAGGACTGGTATATCAAGTTTGCATTGCAAACGGTTCCAGGCGTAGCCGAAATAGCTTCTTTCGGCGGCTTTGAAAAGCAGTATCAGATTGTAGTTGACCCGCTGAAATTGCAGTATTACAACATCTCTTTAATGGATGTGATGAATAAAGTAAAAGCCAACAACAATGATGTTGGCGGCAGAAAATTTGAGATGAGCGACATGTCTTACATCATCCGTGGACTGGGCTATGTAAAGAGTAAGGAAGACATTGAAAACATTGGCATTGCTAACAACAATGGCATACCTGTAAGAGTAAAAGATATTGCTGCGGTTCAGATGGGCGGCGATGAAAGGCTCGGAATTTTTGACGACAATGGTGAAGGAGAAGTGGTCGGAGGCATAGTGGTAATGCGCTATGGAGAAAATGCCGATAAGGTAATCAATGATGTGAAAGCAAAAATGAAGGATGTGGAAAAGGGATTGCCTGAAGGAGTGCACTTTAATTTTGCTTATGACCGCAGCACTTTAATAGAAGCCGCAGTAGAAAATATCAAAGGAAAACTGATAGAGGAAATGATAGCCGTATCGCTCATCGTTTTACTATTTCTCTTTCATTGGCGCAGCGCGGTGAACATCATTATTCAAATACCTATTACGATTGCCATCAGTTTTATTTTGTTGAATGCTCTTGGGCTTTCATCAAATATTATGTCGCTGACCGGAATAGCGCTGGCCATAGGAGTTATCGTTGATAACGGAATCATCATGTCGGAAAACGCTTATCACAACTTATCAGAATGGCAAAATGATCCTGCCAATAAACCAAAACAAAAATGAAAAATATTTTCAAAAAAATAGTACCCAAAAAGAGTTATTTTAAAATACCTGAAGATGTGCGGATGCGCATTATTGAAAGCTCATGTAAGCAGGTTTCAAGGGGCGTGTTTTTTTCCACCGTTATTATTGTTGCGTCATTCCTTCCTATATTTTTACTTACAGGGCAGGAAGGAAAACTATTTGGGCCTTTAGCCTATACAAAAACTTTCATTGTAGCGGTAGATGCCATACTCGTTTTGACCCTCACCCCGGTGTTGATTTCATTCTTTTTGAAAGGAAAATTCACGCCGGAATCAGCGAATCCGTTAAACAGAGGGCTGCGAAAAATATATGAACCTATTATCCGCCTTTGTATCAAATGGCGCAAAACAACTCTTGCTATCAACATCATTGCGCTATTAATAAGTATCCCGCTCATATTGAGTTTAGGGCGTGAATTTATGCCGCCCCTGGATGAAGGTTCTATCCTGTTTATGCCGGTTACGATGCCTGATGTTTCTAATTCCGAAGTGAAAAGGATTTTACAGGTTCAGGATAAGATTATCGCTTCGGTGCCGGAAGTAAAAAATGTTTTGGGGAAAGCAGGAAGGGCTAATACTGCTACCGATAATTCACCGATTAGCATGATTGAAACCATTGTTTTACTGAAACCAAAATCGGAATGGAGAGATGGAATAACCAAAGAAGATATTGTAAATGAACTTAACAGCAAATTGCAAATTCCCGGCGTTACCAACGGGTGGACACAGCCAATCATTAACCGCATCAATATGCTGTCAACCGGTATCCGTACCGATGTTGGGGTAAAAGTGTATGGACAAAGCCTTGATACTATTTATGATTTTGCCCAAAAAATAAAAAATGAATTGCAGGGAATAAACGGCGTGAAAGATTTGTATGTAGAACCTATTACTGGCGGAAAATATATTGATATTAAAATAAAACGCGAAGAAATAAGCCGTTATGGTTTAAGTGTGGACGATGTAAATGCCGTGGTGCAAAGCGCTTTAGGTGGAATGAAACTTACCACAACGATTGAAGGCCGCCAACGTTTTTCGGTAAATGCCCGGTACGCACAGGATTTTAGAGACAATATGGAAGCATTAAAAAGTTTGCAGGTGCAAACCATGCAGTTCGGCCCTATTCCTTTACAGGCAGTTGCTGATGTGGCAATTACAGAAGGGCCGCCAATGATTAATTCTGAAAATGCATTGTTACGTGGAACTGTTTTATTCAACGTAAGAGACAGAGACCTTGCCGGCACCGTGCAGGAAGCGCAGGAAAGATTAAATACCATGCTCACCAAATTGCCGAAAGGTTATTTTA
This sequence comes from Chitinophagaceae bacterium, assembly GCA_017307735.1. Classification (GTDB taxonomy): domain Bacteria; phylum Bacteroidota; class Bacteroidia; order Chitinophagales; family Chitinophagaceae; genus Ginsengibacter. The sequence goes on along the minus strand of JAFKGR010000002.1, from coordinate 354,540 downwards.
TAGATTGGAGCGGCCAGTATGAGAATTTAATAAGCAGCGAAAGGACAATGAAAATCATTGTGCCTATTGTATTACTCATCATTTTTATTTCCATGTATTTTGCTTTTCATTCTGCAAGGGAAGCCTTGTTAAGTTTAGTCTCTCTTCCTTTTGCCTTAATTGGGGGCGCTCTTATCATTTATTTCTGGGGAGTAAACTTATCAGTAGCAGTGGCTGTTGGCTTTATTGCCTTATTTGGTTTGGCCGTAGAAACGGGAATCGTAATGGTTATTTATCTCAATGATGCGATGGAACAATTAGTTAAGCTAAAAGGAAATTCCAGGGAAACGATTACCAGAGCCGACTTACGGGAATATGTGATACTTGGGGCTGCTAAACGGGTGAGGCCGAAAATAATGACTGTTTGTGTAATTCTTTTTGGTTTAATTCCTATTCTATGGAGTTCGGGAGTGGGTAGCGATATAATGATACCTATCGTACTTCCTATGATTGGCGGCGTACTTACTTCTTCTATTCACATTCTTTTGGTAACGCCGATTATCTTTTTAATGAGTAAAGAATACGAGCTTAAAAAATATGGAAAAATTGAAGTGTCTGAAGTAAAACATTAAAACTATGAAACGATTATTAATAAAAACTCTTGTTATTTGTTTGTTTGCCGGAAACGCTTATGGACAAAAAGAGATGAGCCTTGATGATATATTTTCTATGATACAAAAAAATCATCCGGAAATGAAAATGTATGATGCACAGGTTCGTTCTCTTGATGAAGCTGCTAAAGGAGCTAAAAGCTGGATGCCGCCTGAATTTGGTACCGGCTTTTATATGACGCCCTATAATATCGGCCTGACAAAAGCTATGGGTACACAAAGCGGGATGGGCTCATATATGGTTTCTGCTTCACAAATGTTTCCTAATAAAAAAGAACAAAATGCCAATGCTTCATACATGCAGGCTTTGTCAACTGTAAATAAGGAAAACAAAAATGTTGCCCTAAATGAGTTATACGCAGCAGCTAAAAAAAATTATTACTATTGGTTGGTTATTGAAAAAAAACAATCGGTGATTAACGACAATGAAAAGTTGCTCAATTTTATGATACAGAGTACTGAACTGCGTTATAAAAATAATCTGGGTAAACTGAATGCTTATTACAAAGCAAAAGCAGAATTAGGGAAAATAGAAAACCAGCGCGAACAGTTGAATAATGAAGTAAAGCAGAAACAAATTTTATTGAACACATTAATGAACCGTGATAAAAATGCAGATTTTATTATTGACACGAATTATACTCTTAAAAATTACAACTCAATTGATAGTAATTATTTAATACAGGCGCGTAGTGATATTAAGGCTGTAATGCAGGATTTAAAAGTTAATCAACTTCAATTGAACCTCGAAAAAACTAAACAGTTGCCACAATTCGGTATCAGATATGAGCACATGTTCGGATTCGGCAAATCCCCCTGGCTTTATTCGCTTGTGGCAACAGTAAAAATCCCTTTAGCACCCTGGTCGTCAGGAAGCTATAAAGCCAACATTGAAAGTTTAAAATGGAAAACAGAATCTTTGGAAGCGCAAAAGCAAATAATCATCAATCAGGCTTTCGGAGAAGCAAATGGATTGCGTTCTTCTATCAACAGTAAGAAAAGGCAACTGCAATTATTTGAAGAAAATATTATTCCGGCATTGAAAAAAAATTATCAAATTATGCAGATGGCGTATGAACAAAACACAGGAGAATTATTTGAATTATTCGATGCGTGGCAAACGCTGAATATGACGCAGCTTGATTATCTCGACCAGTTGCAGGAATTATTAAATCTTCAAGTGCAAATGGATAAAACACTTGAACAAAAATGAAAATAAATATGAAAATTAGTAAATTAATTATACTGAAATCTTTTGTTTTTATCCTTGCCATTGCTTTTTTCACTTTCACAGGATGCAGAAACAATTCTGATAAAAAGGTTTCAGCAAATGCTGGCACAGAAGAAACCTATACCTGTCCTATGCATCCGCAGATAATAAGGCATGAGCCGGGCAATTGCCCTATTTGCGGAATGCCTTTGGTAAAAAAAGAAAATGCAAGCAGGGAAATTTCGGAAGTTGACCTTTCAACATTACTTCAAAGCGATAATAACACAGTAGTATCTTCTATACCCGTTACCACAATGCAATTTTCCAATCAGGAGATACAATTAGATGCGTTGGGTAGCGTGGAGTATGATACCAGATTTATGAAAACGATATCGGCAAGAGTTTCGGGAAGGATAGAAAAACTGTATATAAAATACCGCTATCAGCCTGTGCGTGCGGGCGATAAAGTGATGGATATTTACAGTCCTGAACTTTCAACGGGACAACAAAATTTATTGTTCCTAATAAAAAATGACCCGACAAACACACCGCTAATCAATGCAGCAAAACAAAGATTGTTATTGCTCGGCATGAATAATAACCAATTGCAAAAAGTTATCGCGACAGGTAAAGCGATTTACAGTGTTACCATTTATAGCAATTACACGGGCCATGTACATGAAACAGGAAATATGAATTCATCACAACAAATAATTCCTATGAATGAATCGGGTGAATTATCAATAAAGGAAGGCATGTATGTAGAAAAAGGACAGCCGGTATTCCAGGTAAATAATATGAATAATGTTTGGGTAACTCTAAACCTTTTTCCCGGAGAAAATTCCTTAATAAAAGTTGGTACGCCGGTAACTATCATTCCTGAAACAGCGCCGGATAAAAAGATTCTTTCAAAAATTGGTTTTATAGAGCCTTTTTATAAAGATGGCTCTAAGACAGTATCTGCAAGAGTTTATCTCAATAATTCCAAATCAATGATACCTGTAGGAAGCCAGGTAAAAGCGACACTAAACATTCAAACAAAGTTTAGTAATTGGCTGCCGAAAGAATCGGTGCTTTCGCTCGGATTAAACAAAATAGTTTTTCTAAAAAAAGGAAATGTCTTCAAAGCACATCAGGTGAATACAGGCATTGTAGCTGATAATTTAATCCAGGTGACTGATGGTTTGGATACAAAAGATAGTGTAGCAATAAATGCACAATTTTTAATAGACAGTGAAGGATTTATAAAATTAAAACAGTAATCATGAAAAATGTCTTTGAATATAATAAGCCACAAAGAAAAACAAGTTCGGAATCTATATTTCGACCTAAGTTGAATAGAAGAAAGAACAGACATCGTTTGATTATTTTTTCATCATTGATGTTGTTAGTCGTGATGTTAATTGCATCATGTAAAAATAAAACACAAATAGCAGCAGACCCGGATATCTATTATACGTGTTCCATGGACCCGCAAGTAGTAGAATCAAAACCTGGCAAATGTCCTATCTGCCACATGGACTTAACACCGGTTAAGAAGAGCAATCAACAGGCAGATAATGATGAGCTTGCTCTTAGTCCTGAACAAATGCAATTAGGAAATATCCAGGTAGATACCATCCGAAATCAATTCTTTGGCAATCAAATGATTTTAACCGGGACATTGAATTTTGATCAGACGAAAATAAATGACGTTAGCGCAAGAGTTGCCGGTCGTATTGAAAAACTATATTTTAAAAAAATGGGTGATTATGTTACCAAAGGCGCACCGTTGTATGAAATTTATAGTGAAGAATTGAACAATGCAAAACAGGAATATTTATTGGCATTGCAAAAGAAAGAAACGCTCGGTAATTCAATCATCAACTTTGATGATGTTATTGAATCCGCAAAAAATAAACTGCTTCTCTGGGGCATGAGTGACCAACAAATAAAGAATATAAATAAAGATGCGTTGGCAAATCCACGAACTACTTTTTTCAGCACTGCTTCCGGTTACATTACCCAACTAAATTTGCAGGAAGGCGATTATGTTTCCGAAGGCGGCAGTATTGTAAAGCTCTCAGGCCTCTCAACCCTTTGGGTAGAAGCGCAGGTGTATGCCACCCAGCTTTCGCAATTAAATAATGCAAAGAATGTGATGGTGGAAATACCAGATTTTCCAGGGAAAAAGATTCCGGGGAAAATTTCATTTCAAAACCCGGAATTAAATCCCGCCACAAGAATTAATCTTATTAGAATCAGTATTCCAAATGAAGGCAATCAACTTAAACCGGGTATGTCTGCTTATATCACCGTAAAGACAGGTGGCGTTAATGCACTTTTCCTTCCGTCAGATGCAGTTTTGAGAGATGGAAAAATGGCTATGGTTTGGGTGCAAACATCACAGAATAAATTTAAAAGCATAATGGTGGAAACCGGCAATGAAAGTGGGAATATGATTGAAATAAAATCAGGCATTCATCAAAATGACGAAGTAGTAACATCCGGCGCTTATCTTTTACAAAGTGAATATATTTTTAGAAAAGGCGCAAACCCTATGGCTGGGATGGATATGGGTGGAATGAAAATGTAAGAGGCTGTGCCACCTGTCCACGAAATGAAACCAGGTGCATTGTAGGCAATTGAAAACGCGACTTTGTAAAAGCAATGTAAACAAGGGAGAAAATTATTTCTTTAACATTTAAGCAATTGCTTAAATAAAAACCACAGAGTATCTTTGCTGAAAATTGGAGCATGGATGGTCAAAATTGTATACGTCTGTATGCCGACGAATTATTGATAAAGGAATGTAGGCATAAAATTAAATCAGCTGAAAGTTCTTTTAGCCGTCTCAGCAAGGTGCTTAGCGCTGCCGGTAATAAGGTGCGGTTGAAAATACTTTATTTATTAGAGGAAGAAGGAGGTGGCTTATGTGTTTGTGATTTAAGCGATATTTTAGAAATGAGCATTCCGGCAGTATCCCAGCATTTACGCAAATTGAAAGATGTCGGCATCATTCAGCCACGCAGAGAAGGACAAACCATTTTTTATTCCATGAAGGAGGAACATTTAAAAGTTATAAGGCCTCTTTTTGAACATATTACGATAACCAATAGAAAAAAACAAAAAGTATGAAAGAAGTACCATCATCAAAGACGGCTACAGGAGTAGGAATGGTAGCGGCAATTGCAGCCTCGCTTTGTTGTATTACACCTGTATTAGCATTGCTTGCAGGTGCAAGTGGCGTAGCTTCATCTCTTTCATGGTTAGAACCAGCACGACCTTATTTAATTGGTTTGGCTATAGCTGCATTAGCTTTTGCATGGTACAAAACAATAAGTACTAAACAGAATGCAGCATGTGGTCCTGATGGAACTTGTGCAGTTGAAAAGAAAAGTTTCCTTGCTTCTAAAACATTCTTAATAATTATTACCATAGCTGCTATTACACTGATTGCTTTCCCTTATTATGCTCAAATATTTTATCCAAAGCCACAGAAGCAAAATATAGTGGTTGTGGAAAGTAACGATATTAATACGGCTTCTTTTGCTATCAAAGGAATGACATGTAAAGGATGTGAGACTGAAGTAAACAACGAAATATACAAAGTATTGGGTGTAATTGATGCTCAAACATTTTATGATAAAGGAACAAGCATCGTCAAATTTGACAAGTCAAAAACAACGGTTGAGCAACTTAAAAATGCTATTGCCAAAACAGGATATACAGTAACTAATTATGAACTTTTAAATAAATAACAAATGAAAAGCCTTTCTATTATCGCAGGTTCATTTTTATTAATTGCAGCGCAGGTTTGCGGCATTGCACAAAGTAAAGCAAATGCTCAAACGACTATAAAAGCTGTAACTAAAGAAGAACCTAAAACAGTTAAATTAAAAATCACGGGCATGACTTGTGCTGGTTGTTCCAATCACGTAGCAACCACATTGAAAGCGATAGATGGAGTTATAGAACAGACAGTAGAGTATCCCGGTGATTTAGCTACCATAAAATATAATCCTGCTAAAACATCTGTTGCCGATATTATTAAAGCTATAGAAAAAATAGGATATAAAGCTGTAGCAGTTTCCGAAAAAGCTACTGCAAAACAAGGCTAAAAGCAAACTACTCTAAGATTGTTTCATTTTAATATACATATTTATGGATTGCTGTAACGTTGATACCGAAAAAAAGTTTGACCTGATTATTATAGGTGGTGGCTCGGCTGCTTTTGCAGCAGCTATTCATGCCGATAGCATGAAAGTATCTACGCTGATGATTAATGGTGGTTTGCCATTTGGTGGCACTTGTGTAAATGTAGGTTGTGTTCCATCGAAGTTTTTAATAAGAGCAGCCGAAAGCATTCGTCATGCTTCTGTTTCATACTTTAACGGTGTGAATACCGGAAAGCCAACAATCAATTTTGCTGAAATTATTAAGCAGAAGACAGCTTTGGTAAACGATATGCAACAGCATAAGTATATGGATCTTTTACCGGGCTTACCACATTTAAAAGTAATAGAAGGGAAAGCAAAATTTATAGAGAAGAATATTGTTGAAGTGAATGGAGAACTTTATAAAGGCTCTAAAATAATCATTGCAACTGGCGCTACTACTTTGATACCCCAAATCAATGGCATAAACGATGTGCCTTATTTAACCAGCAAAACATTATTTGAATTAGAAGAACAACCTCAGTCTCTTATCATTTTAGGTGCAGGTTATATTGCTTTGGAAATTGCACAGGCTTATCAAAGAATGGGTACTAAGGTTACAATCATTCAACGTTCTAAAAGCATTCTTTCAAAAGAAGCAAAAGACGTTACAGATGAATTAGAAAAACACCTTACTGCCGAAGGAATAATCATTCAAACAGGAACAACAGTTAATAAAGTTTGGAAAGAAGGAAACAATATCAAAGTTTCTTACATTAATTCAGCCTATGAAACAGAAGCCATAGAAGCTTCGCATATTGTTGTGGCTACAGGTACAAAAGGAAACACAGAAGAATTAGGATTGGAAAAGACAGGGATTGAAACAACTGAAAGAGGATTGATTAAAGTAGATGATTTGCTTAGGACAAGTGCAGAAGATATATTTGCGATTGGCGATGTTACTACTAATCCCGCTTTTGTTTATACAGCAGCCTATGAAGGTGGCAAGGCTGTAATCAATGCTTTCAAAGCACATCACAAGAAAGCAGATTTTTCTGTTTTGCCTTGGGTTGTATTTACTGATCCACAAGTAGCAGGTGTAGGCATAGACGAAAGAGAAGCAGAAGAAAAAGATATTCCACATCAGGTAACTACATTTTATTTAAAAGATATTCCAAGAAGCATTGTTGCATTAGATACAAGAGGTTTTATTAAGCTGATTAGAAACCCGGAAAATGATTTGCTTTTAGGTGCAAGAATTGTAGCACCTGAAGGTGGTGAATTGCTAATGCAATTAAGCCTTATGATAAAATACAAAATACCATTAAAAGAAATCATTGGAATGTTTCATCCTTACCTTACTTTAAGTGAAGGAGTGAAATTAGCTGCAATGTCCTTTACTACCGATGTAAAGAAAATGAGTTGTTGTGCCAGTTAAAAGTATTAACGATTTTTATTCTGTAAACTAGATATGCAATTAAAAATTAGAAAAGGCGCAAGCCCAATGGCAGGCATGGATATGGGTGGAATGAAAATGTAAAGCAAAATGGTAGCTCTTGGAATCTTATTACTGCAAACCAATAAACACTTTCACATAATAGTAGCATACAAATAATAATGCAAGTCCACTTACTATTTGAATACTTCTTCTAAGCCAGGTAAGCTGAGCAAACTTTGTAACAGCCCCAGCAAAAGCGCTTACGATTAAGAAAGGCAAGCCTCTTCCAATACCAAAGGCTAAAGCAAGTATAAATCCATACACAGGATTTGCAGTTGCAGCGGCTACTGAAAGAAGTAATAATAGGGGTGCAGCTGAAGTTCCTAAACTAAATACTAATCCATAAACAAAAGAGCCGCCAATACCGGGACGGCGTATAGCAGCCAGCTTCGTTATACTAAGACGAGGGCCATAAAAGGCAATAGCTGCGGCAATAGCAGATATTAATGCCATTGATAAAGCCCAATACTGACCAAATGTTTCTGTAAAGAATACACCTAATCTGCCTGCTAAAGCACCTAATACAGAAAGACAAAAAACGATACCGCAAAAGAAGCCCAGTGCTATCATGAATCCACGGTTCGTTTTATTTTCTGCATTGCTGCTAACAAGCCCGGCTATTCCAAGTCCGACAGGTAACGTGCAGGGACATATACCTGTAGTAATAATCCCCGCACCCGCGGCAATTATTAAACTATAAAAAGAACCGTTAGCCAGAGCCTGGCTAAATTGTTGTACAAAGTGTTCTAAACTCATTGCTTTACTTCTTGTGGTTTTCCGGCTGCATATCCCTTTTCATTTACCGCTTTTTGTACGTTTTCAACCTTTACTTTTTTCGGATCATAAGTGAAGTAAGCAAATCTCTTTTCAAGGCTTACTTCTACATCTGAAACCCCATCAATTGACTTAATTGTTTTCTTTACATTAGATTGACAAGCACTACATGTCATTCCATCAACAGGCATTTTTACTTTTTGCATAACTACAGTTTTTGTTTGTTCTTTAGGAGTTGTTTTTTCCTCTTTTTTTTGTTGTTGAGCACATGAAGAAATTGCCAGGGCAATAATCATAATGCAAGACATTGACAGTTTCATAAATGTTGATTTTTTTGTTAGCATAGCTGTATTTTTTATTGATTATTTTGGAGATGAAACGTTTATAATTCCACAGCATTAAATCCTTCTTTCTCTAAAACCTTTTTCAAATCATCCTGTCTTACTTGTTCCGGATAATAATTAATCTGTACTTGCTTCTGAACTACTTTAGGCTTTACATCTTTTACGCCAGCTAAAGCAGTAAGTGCAGTAGTTATCTTTTCTGCACAACCCTCACAAACCATGTTGGTAACTTTAAATCTTGCCTCTGTTAAAACTGCCGTTGATTCCTCTTTAATAGTTTCAAGCCGTAAAGTTCTTACACGAAGCGTATTAATTAAGATCGAAAAAATACTGATAATCATTACAATAATAGCAAGCATAGGTGTTATAAATCCAAGTGTAGCCAGCAGCATTCCCGCAGTATTAAATAGCACTGCAATAATTACGTTCAATGTCATTGTTTTATAGCTTGCCTTTCCCAATATAAGTGCATTTAATACATCTATTAATCTATCACCAATTAAGATAACACCGGCAGCTTCTATAGCGACATCAGTACCTGCACCTATAGCAATGCCTACATCACTTTGTGCCAAAGCCGGTGCATCATTTATTCCATCACCTACCATTGCAACCCTGTAACCTTTCTTTTGTAATTCTTCTATGGCAATTGCCTTTTCGCCCGGCAATAATTCAGCATGAACTTCATCAATGCCAAGCCTTTTTGCTATGGGCTCTGCCACTTGTTTGGCATCACCGGTAAGCATTACAGTTCTTATACCTCTATGCTTCATTTTTGCTATTACCTGCTCACCGGTAGGGCGTGGCGTATCCTGTAAAGCAATAACACCAATTACAATACCGCCCTTAGCAATAACTACCGCAGTTTTACCTTCATTTCCTAAAACATTTATTGTATTTCTAACATCGTTAGAAACTGCGACACCGCTTTGCTCTATAAAAGAAGGTTTGCCAGCAAGTACAATTTCGCCATTAATATTTCCTGTAACACCTTTACCTGGAACAGCTTTAAAATCATTTATAGATAACTTAGGTGCGGATTCCTTTTGTGCAAAAAAAGTAATAGCTTGTCCTATAGGATGTTCAGATTTACTTTCCAATGCCTCAGCAATAGATAATAATTCAATAGCATCACCATTAAGAGCATGAACATCTGTTACGGTCGGTTTGCCATAAGTAAGTGTACCTGTTTTATCAAAAACAATTGTATCAATCTTTGACAATCCGTAAAACACTTCACTTGCTTTTACTAAAAGGCCAATGGAAATTCCTTTACCGCCGGCAATAGCAGCCAGCATAGGCGTAGTAATTCCTAATGCGCATGGATACCCCATGATGATTGTGGTAAGAAATATTAGTGTTGCTTGTATATAATTTCCGGTTGCAATCCCCCAAACAACAAAAGCAACGGCAGCAGTAATAAATACAACCGGCCCGAAATAGTTCATTAGCTTATCAGCCAACAATTCAACAGGCGGTTTCTTTTCTGCAATGCGGCTCATTAAACTTACAATCTGACTGAGGAAACTATCCTGCCCAACCTTAGAAACTCTAATTTGTAAAGCGCCATCAAGATTCAAAGTACCACCAATTACAGTAGCACCAACCTCTTTATTTGCAGGTGTACTTTCGCCTGTAAAACTTGCCTCATCAACACTTCCGGCACCATCCAATACCACACCATCTAAAGGTATCCGTTCACCCGGTCTGACTTCTACAACTTCACCAACCAATACATCTTTGGTTATTACATCAACAAATTGTTCACCTCTCATAACCCTTGCTTTAGCAGGCTGTAGGTTAATTAACTTTCGCACTGCGTCAGAAGCTTTTTTACGGGTGTCTAATTTGAAATATGCAAAGAATAGATGAAGTGACATTAGCCAGGCAGCTACCGGTAAAAAGTTTGGCAGTGCAGGATTAAAAAGAGAAAAGACACCTACGATAAAAGAACCCCAGGCACCGGCAGATAATAATACATTCGCATTAATTACCCTTTGCCCTATAGCCATAATAGTTTTTCGTAAAATCGGATATCCAACCCAAAACAATACAAAAGCAGCAACGGCCAAACTAAACCATGCACGATATTGTTGAGGCAAGCCAAAGAGATTTAAAGGATCAACCAATAAATCAATCACAGAAACCACCATTCCAATAGTGCCACGTTGTTTGATTAAGCCAAAAATATCTTCATCTGTTTTGTATTGTTGCACTTCTGTAGATGAAACACTATAACCCAGTTTTTCTACAGCTTCAGCCAGTTGCTCACGGTTTATTTTAGTAGTATCGGCTTCTACCAATACAATACCATGCACAAGATTCACCATCACGCTTTTAATGGCAGGATTACGTTTCAGTGCCTTTTCTACACTCATAGTGCAGAAGGAACACATCAATCCTGAAACTTTCATTTGAACACTTTCTAAAGCCATAGTATTTTTTTTAAATTGAATGAAAAAGAATAAGACACTCGCTTAATTCAGCATAGGTTGTCCTAATCCGGCATTTCTAAGTTCTTCGGCAGAAACACCTTTATTCTGACAGCAGGACAATAGCTTACCATTTACAGCAATTGCAGGCAAGACTTTAATGCCATAAGACTTTACTTTTTCTTGAAGAAGTTCCGTTTCACCAGTATTAGTTAAATCATATACAACGACTTCACAAGAACTACAAGCCATAGCTTTTACCATTTCAACTACTGATTCACATACAGCACAACCCGCAGTGAAAAGTTCAACCTTTCTTTTGTTCAAAGTTTCCATGAGATTCTATTTTTGAATGAATGCCAAAGATCAACCTACATTGGGGGTGTCTTCCAAATCTTTATTCAAATTATTTTTGTTATACTTTTCCAGCCTTTTATCGATGGCATTAATTTCTTTCATATTACTAGTTAGCTGGTCAAATTCAAGCGTAGGAAATTGCTCTTTCATATACTCTATTTTATCAGCATCCTGGCAATTGCCGGGACACGCATTCATTACCTGTACAAGTTTTAAGGCAAGGCTTTTTCTGAACACTTCATCCATAAGCAGATAATGTGCTTTTTGCAATCCCTGGTCAGCGGCTTTAAATTGCACTAATATTTTATCCGGGTCTGTTTCTGCATCCAGCATCTTAATGATACCTTCTATTTGACCCTTTACAGTTGACAGCCTTTTCTTTAAATCGCGAGTTAATTCAGATTGTAGCATACATTTAAATTTACGATACGACGAAAGTACAATGTCAGGGGGGTGTCCACCATCAATTATTTATTTATTTTGTCGCCAGCAAAGTTGTTTGATTTAAATTCTGTCGTGTCACTTTTTTGTACTTTACTGTTCCTTGCTCGGCAAATCCTGCATCATACCTTCCTAATTATTGGCATTTTTTCTAACCTGGCGCAATTATAAAAAAAACATGCCTATACTACATTCCGCAAATGGCGGGGATGGATATGGGTGGAATGAAAATGTAATTAATAATATAATTACTTTTCGATACTTTTATTATGCCTGAAAAGGATATGGATTTTGTAAAGCTGAATTGGATCCGGCAAACAGGATAACAGATAAATAACGAAGAAAAAAATCATAAACCAATATTATGTATAACACGATTAGAATAGCCCTGTCAATAACAATTGCCTTTTGCACCCTTATCTCGTGTGATGAAAAGAAAGTTTTTTCTAAAGCGGATTTTGTAATAGCCAATGGCCAAATGCCGGACCTTGTCAAAGATAAAAATGACCATCTTCATCTCGTATATGGCGTGGGTGATAGTATTATGTACACCTCTTCTTCGGATAAGGGAATTTCGTTTTCTTCACCTTCACTCGTAGATGTATTGCCCGGTTTATTTTCTTTTGCCACCAGAGGAACACAGGTTTCAGCTACTGATCATGGCGTTATAATAACAGCGTGCACTTCCAAAGGGAATATATATTCTTACTATAAAGAAGATGGAAAGTGGAAGCATGGCGCCAGGGTGAACGATGTAGATACAGTGGCAAAGGAAGGCTTGATGGCTTTGAGCGCGGACGGAGGAAATGCTTTTGCAATTTGGCTGGATTTAAGAGGAAATAAAAGGAATAAAATATACGGAGCCAAATCAAATGATGGAGGCAAAACATGGTCTGAAAACCAATTGATTTATACATCACCTGATACCACCGTTTGCGAATGCTGCAAGCCTTCCGTTGTTATGAAAGGCAATCATGTATATGTGATGTTTCGGAATTGGCTGAATGGCAACAGGGATTTGTATTTGATCCAATCTTCCAATGGTGGCGCTTCATTTGGACACGCGCAAAAATTAGGCAGCGGAAGCTGGAAGTTAAATGGTTGCCCTATGGATGGAGGCAGTTTGGCCATCAGCCAAAACGGAGAAATACAAACCGTTTGGAGAAGGAAGAATACAATTTTTGCGGCAATACCAGGCGAGCCTGAAAAAGAGATTGGAGTGGGAAGATATTGTGCATTGGAGATTGTCAACAATAGAAATATATACACATGGACAGAGAAAGAAGAGGTGGTATTAATGAATTCTAATGGAGAGAAAAAAGTCCTTGGCAAAGGTAGCCAGCCTGTTATAAAAGCGCTGGATACCGATCATGTAATTTGTGTCTGGGAAAACGAAAAACAAATCCATGCTTCTGTAGTTGAACTATAGGTGTTTCCCAAAATTTTATAAATCATATCCTTAATTGTGTAACCATATCAGTTTTGATGTAATTAATTAAAAATATTTTTAAAAAATGGAAAACAAAACAATTTAAAACAAACATCATGTGCGGCTCTTGCATTGCAAAAGTAACGCCTGTATTAAATGAAACTTTTGGCGAAAACAATTGGAAAGTGGACACACAAAATCCGAATAAAATACTCACCGTTTCAACTGATGATACTAACGAAAATGATATTATTAAAGCAGTTGAAAAATCCGGGTATAAAGCAGAAGAACTAGTTTAAAAAAAAGTGTTATAAAAACGGCAACATTTTTGATAATAGTTCAAAATTATCGACTTTAGAATAGCCTTATCCAAAATAAAGTGGAACTTTGCATCAATTAAATGAATAGAAAAAAATCCATACAATTTAAAGCAGCCTTTCTCTTGATAGTGTTTTCACTTAATACTGTTATAGGTTTTGCCTGTGCTGTTGGATTGGACATGGGTTTTAACTCACATCATCATGAAGAAAGTGCAATAGAAGTTTCGGAAAATCATCATCAAGACAAATCTCATCACCACGATGAAGCGGATGTTCATCACCATCAAACAAATAACGATAAAGACAATTGTTGCAATAATGAAGTGATGAAATTCCAACAGGTTGATAAAGCAGTTGCTTCATCTATAACTTTAATCAGCCCCGTATTTTTTATTTCATTCCTCGCTTCCTTTTATAATATTGATATTTTATCTTCCAATAATAGAATTTCAACTATCAAATATTTTGTCCGACGACATCATCCACCCATACCGGACATACGTGTAGCCATACAGAGTTTTCAAATATGATTTTTGTTTAGACTTTTCTATGCAAGGCATGATTATGCCCTGTAACTATTTATTCTAAACATTTAATCAAATAAAATGAAAAAAATATTTCTTATAGTTGCTATTATAGCGACTGCATTTGTGCAAAAATCCTTTGCACAGGATACCAGTAATCAAAAACAATTATCACAATTACTCACTTTTTACTACCAGGTTAAAGATGCTTTAATAGAGGGCAATCCAAATACCGCGTCTTTAAAAGCTGAAGCTTTTTTAAAGACCGCAAATGGTATCAGTAACCGCACCATACCGGAAGGAAGCCGTAATGCATTAGTAAAGGATGCTGGAGTTATTTCCGAAAGCAAAGACCTTAAAAAACAACGGCAAGTTTTTACAAACTTATCTACTAACATGTATGCATTGGCCAAATCTTTAAAGCTTACAACGGAGCCAATTTATTACAATTATTGCCCCATGAAAAAAGCCTATTGGCTAAGCAGTGATAAGGTAATTAAAAACCCTTATTACGGAAGCGCTATGCTTACCTGCGGCAAGGTTACAGAAACAATACAATAATTCAAATTCTAATCCCCACATTAAAATTTAAAAATGAAAAATATATTTTTTGTTATTGCCATTGGTGCAATCACACTATCTGCCTGTAATAACAGCAGCAATCAATCTGACCAATCAAATAAAATAAACGACAGTTCGAAGGAAGTACAAAAAGTTGCGGCCCTCACTTCACCCGTTAACGGGCTTTTGCAGATATACCTGCAAATGAAAAACGCATTTGTCAACGATGATGATAAAGGCGCCGCTAAAGCAGGCACTGAGATGCTGAAAGCGTTGAATGATTTTGATAAAAATATATTGAGAGATGATGAAAGAAAATCTTTTGAAGATATATCGGATGATGCGAAAGAGCATGCCGAACATATTGGAATGAACGCGGGCAACATCAAACACCAACGTGAACATTTTGATATGCTTAGCAAAGACATGTATGACCTGGTAAAGAAATTTGCCGCAGGCGAAAAAATATATGTGGATTATTGCCCCATGTACAACGATAATAAAGGCGCTACATGGCTAAGCGAAACAAAAGAAATCAAAAATCCTTATTTCGGCAAAGAGATGGATACATGCGGCACAGTGAAAGAGGAACTAAAATAATAATAAAAAGCATGAGCCGGATAAAAAAAATCGGGTTGGTAATATTAGTTGTATTTATAGCCATCCAATTCATTCAGCCTGCCCGCAATGAAAGTGGGCAGGTTTTACCAATCGATATTTCAAAAATATATAACATTCCGGCGCCGGTACAGTCTGTTTTAAAAAATGCCTGTTATGATTGCCATAGCAATCATACTAATTATCCGTGGTACACTTATGTACAACCGGTAGGCTGGATGCTTGCCAGGCATATTAAAAACGGAAAGGCGGAATTGAATTTTAGTGAGTTTGGGTCCTATTCAATTCGTAAACAAAAAAATAAATTAAACAGTATTGTCAACAGCCTGAATGATGAAACCATGCCATTATCATCTTACACTTTAATACATAAAAATGCAAGGCTTACAAAAGATGAGAAAGCAATAATTATTGATTGGGCAGAAAAAACAAAAGATAGTCTTTCATTAAAAAATTAAACTCATGTTGAAACGAATTGGAAAAGGAATTGTAAGTGTATTAAAAGCTGTATTCATTCCTAAAAAGAAATGTTGTCAATAACATTCAAACAAAAAAAATGAAAAAAATAATTCTGATTGCCATCATGCTTTGCAGTGCTGTGTTTGCATTTGCGCAACATGATATGAAAAATATGCCAATGGCAAAAGATACCACACCGGTAAATAAACAACATGAAATGCAAATGGATATGCACATGAATATACCTATGCATAATGATTCGGATGAAAGTATGCTTGCTGAGTCTTTTGCAAAAGTAAATTTATTACCGGGAAAAACCGTCCGTTACAATTTATATGTAACAGATACCATGGTGAATTATACCGGAAAAGCAAAACACGCCATTGCGGTAAATGGCAGCACACCTATGCCTACTCTGTATTTCACTGAAGGTGATACCGCGGAAATTTATTTGCATAATAATCTTAAAACGGAAACTTCCTTGCACTGGCATGGCGTGTTTTTACCCAACCGTTTTGATGGCGTTCCTAATTTAACCACCGCCCCCATACCGCCAGGCACAACACACCTTTATAAATTTGCAGTTGTACAAAATGGCACTTACTGGTATCATTCTCACAGTGCCTTTCAGGAACAGTCAGGCATGAATGGCGCTTTAATTTTTAGAAAAAGAGAGGAAGCGCCCATGAAAGAATATACACTTTTATTATCCGAATGGACCGATGAAAAGCCTTCTGAAGTGCAACGCCGGTTAAGAACGGCAAATGATTGGTATGCTATTGAAAAAGGAAGCACCCAGAGTTATGCGGAAGCCATATCAAAGGGATATTTTAAAACCAAGGTTATCAACGAATGGAAGCGAATGAAGGCAATGGATGTCAGTGATGTTTATTACGACAGGTTTCTTGCAAATGGTAAACAGGAAAATGAGACGCCACAATTTAAAGCTGGCGATAAAGTAAAGCTGCGCATAGTTAACGGCGCTACGTCCACCTACTTTTGGTTGCAATTTGCAGGTGGAAAATTAACGGTGGTTGGCAACGATGGCAACGATGTAGAACCTGTGGAAGTGGACAGGTTAATTGTAGGTATCGCTGAAACATACGATATCATCGTAACCATTCCCCAAAATATGAGTTATGAATTTAGAGCTACTGCAGAAGATAGAACAAAAGCTGCTTCTTTATGGTTAGGAAGTGGTATGAAAATGAAAGCGCCGGTCTTACCACATTTAAAATATTTTGAAGGAATGAAGATGATGAACGATATGATGAAAATGAATGGTGATATGAAAGATATGGGAATGGATATGAGCTTGCAACAAATGGATATGAATAATGTGATGTATCCTGAAATAACCGGTGAAGGTAAAAAAGATGTAGAGGGTGAAATGAAAAACATGAAGATGAATGAAATGAAAATGCATGATATGAAAAGTATGCCAGCAGATAGCTCAAAGAATATGAAAATGGACAATATGGATGGAATGAATATGTCACAACCCGGCGATATCGTTACCCTCAATTATGCCATGTTGCGCTCTACTGTAAAAACTACTTTACCCGATGGGCCAACCAAAGATTTACATTTTGTACTCGAAGGAAATATGAACCGTTATTTGTGGACGATTAACAATAAAACAGTAAATGAAACGGATAGAATTTTAATAAAAAAGGGTGAAAATGTACGAATTATTCTTACCAACAATTCTATGATGCGCCACCCTATGCACCTGCATGGGCACGACTTTAGGGTATTAAATGGACAGGGTGATTATGCACCTTTGAAAAATGTAATAGACATCATGCCAATGGAAACCGATACGTTGGTATTTGCAGCTACCGAAAGTGGCGATTGGTTTTTTCACTGCCATATTTTATACCACATGATGGCAGGCATGAGCAGGGTATTCACTTATGAAAATTCCCCGCCAAATCCTGAATTACCTGATGCGGCTAAAGCAAAAAAAGCATTTAAAAAAGATAATCGGATGGTACATCCAATGGCATCAATAGGTTTGGAAAGCAATGGAAGCGATGGAAGATTTATGCTGGCGGGCGACAGGTATGAATTGCAAGGGCTGTGGCATTTAGGATTAATGCCCGAACATGGTTATGAAGCTGAATTAAATTTCGGCAGGTATATTGGTAAAATGCAATGGCTGTTTCCTTATGTAGGGTTAGATTACCATTACAAAAAAGTTGGGGATGAAATTGAAAAAAATTCTTTCGGGCAAATAAGTGATAAAAATGACCGTAAAACGGTAGTAGCCGGTGTTCAATACACTTTGCCGATGCTATTAATTGCCGATGCAAGGATAGATGCCAAAGGGAAATTCCGTTTTCAAATAGGCCGTGAAGATGTGCCAGTTTCTAATCGTTTACGCTTCAACTTTATGGTAAATACTGATAAAGAATATGCAGCAGGCTTTAGATATATTTTAAGAAAATGGCTGGCTTTATCTACGCATTATGATAGTGATATGGGATTGGGAGCAGGGGTAACAATCATTTATTAAAAAGATACAAAATTATTTCTTAACAATTTAAATCAACAATTATGACAGGCTATCACACGTACAAGAATTGTATTGATGCATGTTTAAAATGTGCAGCAATCTGTAATCATTGCGCTTCTGCCTGCTTGCAGGAAGAAGATGTAAAAATGATGGCAAAATGTATTCAGTTAGACATGGAATGCGCTGCTATATGCTATGCATCAGCGCAGCTCATGAGTATTGGAAGCAGTAAGTCAAAAGACGTCTGTAACATTTGTGCAGACATTTGCGATGCTTGTGCAGCAGAATGTTCTAAGCATGAAATAGAACATTGCAAAGAGTGTGCAGAAGCATGCAAACAATGTGCTGAGGAATGCAGGGCAATGGCTTGATTAGTATTATAACGACTACAGATAAAACTCTATCTGCATTCGTTCTTTTTAATTACTTCAAAAAAAAACAATCATGGAAAGTAATCATAAAAAAAGTAAGATGGAAATGAGCGGAAAGGATAATTCGTATAAAAAATTATCCATCATGCTGGTACTGTCTTTTATTTCAATGTACATTTTGATGTATTCTATGGTAAACAGCATTAAAAATGTTTATCCAAATATCAATCAGTTTTATATGGCTGCTTTAATGACTATGCCGATGATGATTATTGAGCTGGGATTAATGGGCAAAATGTATATGAATAAAAAGCTAAACACTGTTCTTATTTCTATAAGTTCTGCTGCTTTAATTGCCTTCTTTTTATTAATACAATATCAAACAGGCGTTACCGACAGGCAATTTCTAAGAGGAATGATTCCACATCACGCGGCAGCCATCCTGATGAGCGAACAATCAAAAACCCAAGACCCGGAAATTATGAAACTACAGCAAGAAATTATTTCAAGTCAGCAACAGGAAATTGCAGAGATGAAAGCGATATTGAAAAGATTAAAAAAATAGCCGGAGAGTTATGCAGCTTCTTTATATCAAATGGAATATCAATCCTGAAATCTTCCGCATCGGAGGGTTTTGAATCAGGTACTATTCATTAATGTTTGCAGCCGCATTTTTATTTAGTTACCTGGTATTGTCAAAAATATATAAGCACGAGAATGTATCAGTTCATCTCTTAGACAAACTATCCATTTTTATTATACTTGGAACATTGATTGGCGCAAGATTAGGACAGGTTTTCTTTTATGAATTCGGATATTATAAACATCATCTTCTGGAAATCGTATTACCGTTTAGTATCAACAAGGGAAATTTTGAGTGGACCGGTTATCAGGGTTTGGCAAGTCATGGCGGAGCCATAGGAATACTTATAGCATTAGGCTGGTATTGTAAAAAATACAAACAACCATTTTTGTGGGATAGACAGGTTGGTAATTGTTGTTGCTCTTTCGGGTTTTTTTATAAGAATTGGAAACCTTTTTAATTCGGAGATAATTGGTAAGCAAACGAATGTTTTCTGGGCATTTATTTTTGAAAGAGTTGATTTTATTCCGCGCCATCCTGCACAACTTTACGAGGCAATCTGCTATCTCATCATCTTTTTTCTATTGTGGAATATTTATAAAAAAAGAGGGATACATTTAAAAAAAGGTTCTTTATTTGGACTGTTTCTGATACTTGTTTTTTCTGTTCGTTTCCTCATAGAATTTTTAAAAGAAAATCAGGAAGTATTTGAAAATGCATTACCAATTAATATGGGGCAAATTTTAAGCATTCCTTTTATTTTGGTTGGGTTGTATTTTGTTTCCAGAAGACCAACTTCAAAAATTAAATAAAATCTTCAAAAATTAAATTAAACTTATTATGGAAGGTCATCAGAATCATTCAAGCCACGAAACCACATCAGATTCTAAAATCGATCGCAGTAAAATGGACCATAGTAAAATGGATCACAGTTCTATGCATCACGATGGAAATCCATCTATGGGAATGGAAGGCCACGACCATCACGCAATGATGATCAATGATTTTAAAAAGAGATTTTTTATCACACTGATCCTGACCATTCCAATTTTGTTGCTATCGCCTATGATTCAGCATTGGCTGGGTGTTGACTGGAAGTTTACCGGTTCGGGATATATTTTATTTGCACTGTCAACTTTTGTTTATTTATATGGCGGATGGCCTTTTTTAAAAGGTTGGTACCAGGAAATGAAATCCTGGAATCCCGGGATGATGACGCTGATTGGATTTGCAATTTCCGTAGCTTATATCTATAGTTCGGCAACTGTTTTTGGTTTAGAAGGAATGGACTTCTTTTGGGAACTCGCTACATTAATCCTTATCATGCTTTTAGGGCATTGGATAGAAATGAAATCAGTTGCAGGTGCATCAAAAGAATTAGAACTATTAGTGCAGCTAATGCCTGCAGATGCTCATTTAATTTCCGGAAATGAAGTGATTGATGTAAAAACTGAAACGCTCAAAGAAAATGATGTTATCCTTATCAAACCAGGAGAAAAAGTAGCAGCAGATGGTGTCATTGAAGAGGGTGAAAGCTACATCAATGAAAGTATGCTTACCGGCGAATCAAAGCCCGTGAAAAAATCAAAAGGTGATAACCTAATTGCAGGTTCAATAAATGGAAACGGTTCATTAAAAATAAAAGTGGCTCATGGTGCAAAAGATTCTTATTTATCGCAGGTAGTTCAATTGGTGAAAGATGCGCAGAATGCAAAATCGAATACTCAATTGCTGGCCGATAAAGCGGCGCAATGGCTTACCGGCATTGCGATTCTTGCAGGGGTAGCCACTTTTATTTATTGGTATGTAGATGGAAAAACTTTGGCATTTGCTATGGAAAGAATGGTAACGGTGATTGTAATTTGTTGCCCCCATGCATTGGGATTGGCAGTGCCATTAGTAGTTGCCAAATCAACCGCTTTATCTGCAAAAAATGGATTGCTGATAAAAAACAGGACTGCATTTGAAAACAGCAGAAAAATAACCACGTTGGTTTTTGATAAGACCGGCACATTAACCATCGGGAAATTTGAAGTTTCAAAAGTGGTATCCTTACAAAATAACTTATCAGAAAATGAACTGATACGTATTGCTTCCGCATTGGAGCAAAACTCTGAACATCCGATTGCAACAGGCATTATGCAAAAAGTAAAAGATTTAAAAATTACAATTCCGGCAACGGAAAATTTTAATGCCATTACCGGCAAAGGTGTAGAAGCCATTGTGGAAGGTAAAAAAGTAAAAGTGGTTAGCCCCGGATTTTTGAAAGAAAATAATATTCCATTGCCAGAAAATTTTAAGACAGATGCTGCTGAAACCATTGTTTTTGTAATCATTGATAATTCATTAGCGGGCTACATTGCTTTATCAGATGAAATACGCCCTGAATCAGCAGAAGCCATACGGGAATTAAAAAAGAATAACATCAAATCCATTTTGCTTACCGGAGATAATAAAAATGTTGCGGCAACGGTGAGCAATACTTTGGGCATGGATAGTTTTATTGCAGAAGTATTGCCGCATCAAAAATTAGAAAAAATAAAAGACCTGCAAAGCAAAGGTGAATATGTTGCCATGACCGGTGACGGAGTAAACGATGCCCCTGCATTGGCCCAGGCTGATATTGGTATTGCAGTTGGTAGCGGCAGTGATATTGCTGCGGAAACAGCAGGCATCATATTGGTAAACAGCAACCCAAAAGACATCGTGAACTTGATTTTATTTGGCAAAGCTACCTATCGCAAAATGGTGCAAAACCTGATATGGGCAACAGGTTACAACGTTATTGCTTTGCCATTAGCGGCAGGAGTTTTATACAACTATGGAATATTATTAAGCCCTGCAGCAGGCGCGGCATTGATGAGTGTTAGTACTATTGTTGTCGCTATCAATGCAAGTATGTTGAAAATTAATAGATGAATGACTGAATGATTAATAGAAATAGATAAAATATACTTTTGCTCTCTGTAGTTTGATTTTTCAGGAAGTCGAACCTAACAATATTATGAATCATATTGACATTCATCCTTCTTCTATTGCCATACGAACCACTTTATATGGCATTGCAATAAGTGTTGTACTGATTTTTGTAAAGGGAATTTCTGGTTATTTAGGACATTCTTATGCTTTAATTGCAGATGCAACTGAGTCAGGCGCCGATATTTTAAGTTCCGGATTATTATGGTTGGGATTACGGATAGCCATAAAGGAACCGGATGAAGAACATCCTTACGGACATGGGAAAGCAGAACCATTAGCGGCTATTGCGGTTTCTCTTTTTTTAATTGGCGCTGCTGTATGGATTGCTTATCATTCAATAAATTTTATAGGCACACCTCATGCATTACCCAAAAGCTTTACTTTATGGATACTATTGATTGTTATTGGGATTAAAGAAACCCTGTTTCGATATGTTTTAAGCGTTGGAAATAAAATAAACAGCCACGCAGTAAAAGCAGATGCACAACATCATAGAAGCGATGCTATCACATCCGTAGCAGCCTTTATTGGAATTTCTATTGCCTTAATTGGCGGCAAAGGTTATGAAGGCGCAGATGATTGGGCGGCGCTTGTTGCTTCCGCACTAATTTTTTATAATGCAATTGTGATACTGAGACCGGCATTGTCGGAAATTATGGATGCAGCGCCTTCTAATGAAATCGTTGAGAAAGTAAAGAATTTAGCAGGTTCTGTATCAGAAGTAAAAGGCATAGAGAAATGCTTTGTAAGAAAAATGGGGTTTGACTATCATGTGGATATTCATATTGAGGTAGATGGCCAGTTAAGTGTTACAGAAGGCCATCGTATTGCACATTTGGTAAAAGATGTGCTTCTGGAAAGTAAATTAAGAGTTACAAACGTTTTGGTTCATGTAGAACCTTTCAATTCCTAATCCAAAGACTGAAAAGGAAATAGTGTTTGTTAAAAAATAAACATATAAATCGGCCGAATTTAGAATAAGTGGTATGACTTGTAAAGGTTGCACCGAAGAAGTGAAACATGAAGTAAATAAATTGTCAGGATTTTAAAGTCGGAAGCATCCTGTCAAAATGCAAATGCAATAGTTCAGTTCGACAATTCGAAAACAAATATTGCTGAAATAACACAAGCTATTAATTCTATAGGATATAAGGTAACTTAATCAAATTTAAAATAAATGAAAAACACAAAAAATACAATAACATTACAGTAAACAATTACCAGCCCGGATTGCGGCTTTCGAAAAGAAGAAACCATGCCTACCGATGCCTGCCAGCATTTTTATAAATGTACAAACTGTGTAAGAGTTTTTAAAACCCAAGAAAGAAGATGGTTGTGTCTTTTGTAGCTATAGTACTGTAAAACGCCCCTCAATACAAATGAATTAATCGCGTTTAATCTTAATAAAAAGTTAAGAAGTTGTTTTCCATTTGAATTTTATTTTCCATTTTAATATCAGAATTCCTACCTTTGCCCGCAATGAAAATTTTTGCTTTCATAATGGCTTTTATAATTTTGGCGATGAGCACAATTCCTTGCGCTGATGGAGCCGTTGCCATGAGCAAAGCAAAGACAGAAATACAAAAAACAAATCATCAGCAGAATGACCATCCAACAAAAGACTGTTCACCTTTTTGCAGCTGCTCATGTTGTACAGGCTCTCCTATCCCGCAATTTATATCAAAAGTGATTCTTGTTAAACCTACAATAATAAGAAGTTATAACCCTGTATATTCATCTCCTATTAAAGAGGTTTCATTGTCTATCTGGCAACCACCTCAGTTGGCGTAATATTCTTTCCCACAAGCTTATTCCTTTATTTGCTTAAACAGGCACCCCTGTTTCATTTTTTTACAATACGCCAATTTTGACCACAAAATTTAGTAAAAAGAAACGCAAAGTTTCTACACGACCAAGGTTCAAGGTCATTAGAATTATTACTATAATCATCCTATCCATTTTATGCATAGGTGCAATCATAGCTATAATTATTAGATACTATCAGCTCGTGACTAAATACTAATCTCTTTAAAAAAGATGCTAAATAAAATCATTGATTTTTCAATAAAAAATAAACTGGTTATAGGAATTTTTACCATCGCTCTAATTATTTGGGGTGCATGGAGCGCTTCAAAATTACCAATAGACGCTATTCCTGATATTACCAACAACCAGGTACAGATTATTACAGTAAGCCCTTCACTGGCAGCTCAGGAAGTGGAACAATTCATTTCATTTCCCGTAGAACAGACCATGGCGACCATTCCTGAAATTGAGGAAGTTCGTTCTATTTCCCGTTTCGGCCTTTCAGTTGTTACGGTAATATTTCATGATGATGCCAATATTTACTGGGCACGCCAACAGGTATCTGAACGAATTACTGAAGCTAAAAATTCCATTGCCCCGGGTTTAGGTTTACCGGAAATGGCGCCTATTTCCACAGGATTAGGCGAAATATACCAATATGTGGTGCATGCTAAAAAAGGATACGAAGACAAATACAATGCGATGGACTTACGTACCATTCAGGATTGGATAGTAAGAAGGCAATTATTAGGAACACCTGGTATTGCTGAAGTAAACAGCTTTGGCGGTTATCTAAAGCAGTATGAAATTGCCTTGAATATAGATAGGGTCAGAAGTTACAATATTTCAATATCTGATATATTTACTGCGCTTGAAAATAACAACCAAAACACGGGCGGTTCTTACATTGATAAGAAACCGAATGCTTACTTCATAAGAAGTGAAGGACTGATTACTGACCTTGGAGATATTGAAAGGATCGTAGTGAAAAATACGGAAAGTGGTGTTCCGGTTACCATACGCGATATAGCCACTGTGCGGTTTGGCGCTGCTAACCGGTATGGCGCCTTCACCCGCAATGATAAGGAAGCGGTAGGTGGAATTGTAATGTTATTAAAAGGAAGCAATGCAAGTGCAGTTGTAAACAGCGTGAAAGAAAAAATGGTTCAAATTAATAAATCGCTGCCGGAAGGAGTGGTAGTGGAGCCATTTCTAGATAGAAGTGAATTTGTAGCAAGAGCGATAAGTACCGTAGAAAAAAATCTGTTGGAAGGTGCACTGATAGTCATTTTTGTTCTCGTTGTTTTTCTTGGAAATGTGCGGTCAGGATTGATTGTAGCTTCTGTGATTCCATTGGCCATGCTTTTTGCGATTTCATTAATGAAAGTATTTGGAGTAACAGGAAATTTAATGAGCCTTGGCGCAATTGATTTTGGGTTAATTGTGGATGGCGCTGTTATTATTGTGGAAGCTACGATGCACCATATAGCTTCCCGAAAGGCTGGGGGGAGACTTACCCAGGCAGAAATGGATGGTGAAGTAGGTCATGCATCAAAAAAAATGATGAATTCCGCTGCCTTTGGACAAATAATTATTTTAATTGTTTATTTACCAATTCTTGCTTTAGTAGGTGTGGAAGGAAAAATGTTCAGGCCAATGGCAGAGACAGTTTCCTTTGCTATTCTCGGTGCTTTAATTTTATCAGTTACCTATGTGCCAATGATGAGTTCTATCTTTTTAAGTAAAAAGATTAGCCGCAAAAAAAATATTTCTGACAGGATGATGGAACGGGTTCAAAAATGGTATGAACCGCTCATAAAAGGCGCGTTAAGAATGCGGTTGTTAGTGGTAGGTATTGCGGTTGGCCTTTTAGCCATTTCATTAGTTATATTCTCTTCTCTTGGCGGCGAATTTATTCCCACATTGGATGAAGGGGATTTTGCTATTGAAACCAGATTACTCACAGGTAGTTCATTAGACCAATCCATTGATAAAGTAACACAGGCTTCAGATATTTTAATGAAAAAGTTCCCGGAAGTAAAAGAAGTGATTGGCAAAATAGGCTCATCAGAAATACCAACTGACCCTATGCCTATTGAAGCGGCAGATATTACTGTTGTACTAAAACCAAAAGCAGAATGGACAAGCGCTAAAGGCCGCGAAGAACTGGCAGAAATGATGCAAAGAAGCCTTGCTGTAATTCCGGGTGTTACGTTCGGATTCTCACAGCCGATTCAGTTGCGTTCTAATGAATTGCTATCGGGGGTAAAGCAGGATGTTGGTATCAAAATTTTTGGTGAAGACCTGCAGGTGCTGACAGAATTGTCCAAAAAAATTGGTGCGATAGTACCAACAGTTGAGGGAGCCGAAGATTTATACCTTGAACAATTAACCGGGTTGCCACAAATTTCTATAAAGCTTAACCGCGATAAAATAGCGCAATACGGATTGAATGTTTCAGACATCAACCAGGCAATTAATACGGCCTTTGCAGGCGGTGTTGCCGGAACTGTATTTGAAGGAGAAAGACGTTTTGATTTGGTAGTACGCCTTCAGGAAGCGGAACGCCAAAGCATAGATGACGTAAAAAGGCTTTTTGTTACTACTAAAGATGGAAAAAATATTCCATTGGAGCAGGTTGCGGATATAAGTTTTCAGTTAGGGCCTAACCAAATTCAAAGAGAAGATGCGAAGCGAAGAATTATTGTTGGCTTTAATGTAAGAGGCCGCGACATTGCTTCAGTGGTAAAAGAAATGCAGCAAAAAATTGATGCGAAAATAAAAATGCCTACCGGATATTTTATTACTTATGGCGGCCAGTTTAAAAATCTGGAAGAAGCCAATCAGCGGTTATCTGTTGCCGTACCGGTAGCCCTGGGACTGATTCTTTTGTTATTGTATTTTGCTTTTGGATCTATTAAATATTCCCTATTGATTTTTACGGCGATACCCTTATCTGCTATAGGTGGCATATTCGCTTTATGGTTAAGAGATATGCCTTTTAGTATTTCCGCAGGTATTGGGTTCATTGCACTGTTTGGGGTAGCTGTGTTAAATGGAATTGTACTGGTCAGTGAGTTTAACCAGCTAAAAAAGCATGGGATGCGTGATCTGAACAGGATTATTCTTACAGGTACCTTAACCAGGCTACGTCCTGTATTGATGACTGCAACCGTTGCTTCATTAGGATTTTTACCAATGGCATTATCACATGGTTCTGGTGCAGAGGTTCAAAAACCTTTGGCGACGGTTGTTATCGGCGGATTGATTACAGCAACATTCTTAACGCTTATTGTATTGCCGGTGCTTTATACCATGTTTGAAAAAATAAAGATAAAGAGAAGAAAAACTACAATTCCTACCATCATAACCATATTATTTTTATTACTTGGTAGTACCAATTTTTCCTACGCACAAACAATTATCAGTAACAAAGTAGATCTGCAAACCGCAGTTACCAATGCTTTCAGTGCTAATCCAAATACAAGGGTTGGGAATTTGGGTGTTGAATATCAGCAAACATTAAAAGGTAGTACAGGAGATATTGGCAAAACCAATATCAATCTTATGTACGGACAGTATAATAGCCCAATTCCTTATGACAACAACGTCACGATTACTCAAAACATTCCAAATCCGGTTTATCTAAAAAGGCTAAAAGAGCTTGCTGACGCTTCAATTGGTGCCAGCCGTTCTCAGTTGAAGATTTATCAGAGCCAGATAGCCTTCCAGGTAAAAAATGTTTATTACCAATTACTTTACCGGAATGAGCAGCGAAAACTCGCCGACACTTTAATTTTATTATACCAACGGGTACTAAAAGCTGCTGAAGTGCGGTTTAACACGGGCGAAACGAATATTTTGGAAAAATACAATGCCAATACTCAATTGCAGGAAGCCATTGCGCAGCAACAACAAATAACAGAGTACATCAATGCCAATTTAAAACTCTTGAGTAAGTATATGAACGACACAACTGTTACCGGTATTCAGGATAGCGTGTTGAAAGAAAAAACGGTATCATTAATAAGTTTAGACAGTTCTATGCTGGGAAATAATCCTGTACTGCAATCATTGCGCAGCCAGATAATCGTAGCAGGCAAAGAAATAAGAGTAGAAAAAGGAAAGTTGCTACCTGATTTTAGCATAGGATATTTTAACCAGTCTTTGGTGGGCAACCATCAAAAAGATGGGATGGAAAAATACTACGGAGCAGGCAAGCGATTTCAGGGAATTGAAGCAGGTATCAGCATACCCCTTTTTGCCAAACCACAAAAAGCAAAAATACGTGCGGCAGAAATAAATATGCAAATACGTGAAACAGAAGTGGAAGCATTTTATTTCGGTCTTTCACAAAGAGGCACGTTGTTGCTTTCAGATTTAAGAAGGCTTCAAATTCAAATTGGATATTTCCGTAAGACCGCTTTGCCACAGGCAGAGCTGCTTATCAATAAATCCCAACGCGCATTTGAAGCAGGTGAGATTGATTATTATCAATTATCACAATCCTTAAATAATGCGAACAATGTCCGCCGCCAATACATAGAAGTAATTAATCAATACAACCAAACCGCAATAGAACTGGAATTAATTTCCGGTTTGTAAAAATTAAAATAAAAATAGCATGTATAAAATAATGTATAAAAGTTTATTCGCAATCACCATTTTGTTTGCAGCCTGCACCGCCAAAACTGAAGAAAAAAAGGTGGTAGCAGAAACACATGATCCCAATTTGGTTGAATTTTCACAAGACCAATACAACAATGCCAATGTTCAATTAGGCAAAGTTTCCATGACTAACTTGGGTAGCTACATAAAAGCTTCCGGCACCTTAGATGTGCCGCCTAATCAATTCATCAGCATCACAGCGCCTTACGGCGGCACCATTAAAAGCACACCCGTAATAGAAGGGAAATATATAAGAAAGGGCGAAGTAATTGCTGTAATTGAAAATCCTGAATTTCTGCAAATGCAGCAGGACTATATGGAAAGCAGCAGCCAGTTATCTTTTCTGAAACAAGACATGGCCCGCCAGGAAGAGCTGGTAAAAGAAAATATAGCAGCAAAGAAATCATTGCAAAGGGCAGGCAGTGAATATAATAGTATGATTGCCCGTGTAGAAGGATTAAAATCAAAATTACGATTGGCAAACATTAATCCAGCCAGTGTAAAATCCGGTAACTTCACATCTCGTGTTAGCATTCATGCCCCTATAAGCGGGTACATAACGCATGTGTATTCCAATGTAGGAAAATATGTTGGGCCTAACGAAGTGCTGGCCGATATGGCGAATACTAAAAATATTTTAGTAAAAGTAAAAGTGTTTGAAAAAGATCTTCCCCGGGTAAAAATGAACCAAAGGATACGATTCAAAGCTACAGGAGATAGTGTGGAACGCATTGCAAAAATATTCTTAATAGGTAAAGATATAGATGTTGACAGAACCGCTCAGGTAAGTGGGCGCTTAATTAATCCTGCGCCTTCTCTTATTCCTGGCATGTTTATTAATGCCATCATAGAAATTGGAGCTTCAGAAACCACCGCATTACCACAGCAAGCAGTTGTTCAGTCAGGCGGCAGAAATTACATTTTTGTTCTGGATGAAGATAAATCAAATGAAGATGTTGCTCAAAATGCGAAAGACCAGGATAGTACTGCTGATAAGCATATAAAATTCAAAAGGATTGAAGTAGGCATTACTGTAACTGAAAACGGTTTTACCGGTGTGCAATTGCCTTCTAATTTTAATATGGAAAGTAAAGTGGTTATAAAAGGCGCTTACGATTTACTTTCTAAAATGAACAATACTGAAGAAGAGGAATAGGTAATTGTTATCATAGTGAAAATAAATTTTAACAGCCAATTTTAAACGTGGCAGAAATGAATATAGAAATTGAATTAATCATTATTCCCAAACTTATTGTAGCATTTGGTTTAGGATTATTCATTGGCTTAGACAGAGAAAGGCAGGGAAAAGACGCAGGTATAAGAACTTACGCAGCAGTTTGTTTAGGAGCAACCTTGTTTACTACAATTGCAGAGCATATTGGCGATGATGTTACTTCTGTTTCGCGAATAGTAGCAAACATCGTAACGGGCATTGGCTTTCTGGGAGCCGGCATTATTTACCGGAACAGTGATTCTAAGTCTTCACAAGGTTTAACTACGGCAGCTACTGTTTGGTGTACGGCTGCTGTGGGTGTGGCGATAGGGTTAGATATGTTTTTCATTGCTATCACTGCTTCCTTAATGATATATTTTCTGTTGTCGTTAGAACGTAGAAAATGGTACATGCAATGGAAGAATAAGATAAAAAACACAGATAATAATAATGATAAAAGTGATTAATAGCAGAGCGTTATTTTAAATTTCAACGATAACAGCTAAATCATTTTTGCTCGCTTAAATTTTAAAAAATGAAAAACCAGCAAAATAGGAATCACCGGGGCACAAACATAAAGACTCTTATCCAAAGCTTTTAGCTTGTGCCAGGGCCAAATGCAAACAATCTTGCCATGCACATCCTGGAGCGCAGCAAATGAAGCAGCCTTAATTGCATGTACCATTTGTAAATAGTGGTACATGCTTTTTACAACTTTTAGTCACTAAAAAAATCAATTAATTATGGTACAAGTTTTGGAAAATCACAAAATAATATAATGCTCGCAAGAGCAACTAGTACAGGAAGTGCCAATGAAAAAGATGAATAATTGATACGCTTTTAAATAAGAGAGGATATTAATAAAGTGAAATTTATTGAACATAAAGATTAATTTTTTTCACGCTTAAATATAATAACAATGGAACATCAACAAAGTGGTCATCGCTCAATCTTTTAATTGTAAAAAGCCCTTTTAAGTCTTGCACCACCTAAAATAAAATTTATGGAAGTAACATCGGCATCTTATCAAAATAAGGGAAAGCTTAAGCTGGTATTAGGCTTAACACTTTCTTATCTTGCTGCTGAAGTTATCGGAGGTATACTGACTAATAGCCTTGCATTGCTGGCAGATGCGGGACACATGCTTACGGATGTGGGAGGCCTGGCCTTTGCCTTATTTGCTATTAATATTGCTCAACGGAAAACTACTGAACAACGAACCTATGGGTATTATAGAGCAGAAATTTTGGCTGCTCTGGCAAATGCTATCATACTGATTTTCGTTTCAATTTATATTCTTTATGAGGCAGTAAAAAGATTTCAATCGCCACCTGAAGTGTCAAGCAAAAACATGCTTATTATAGCCGCGATTGGCCTGGTTGTAAATATTGCAGGTATGCTTATTCTTCGAAAAAGCTCTAAACAAAGCCTTAACATGAAAGGGGCCTATTTTGAAGTGTTATCTGATATGCTCACTTCAATTGGTGTAATTGCCGCGGCTATTATCATGCTTACCACAGGTTGGTATTATGCTGACCCAATTATATCTGCCGGTATCGGATTATTTATTTTACCAAGAACATGGATTTTATTAAAAGACGCTGTGGGTATATTACTTGAAGGCGTTCCCACTGATATAAAAATCGCTGAACTTAAAACGGCTATCACTCAAATTCCCGGAGTTTTAAGCACGCATGACTTACATGTATGGTCATTAACATCCGGGTTAAACGCATTAAGTGTTCATGTAGTTATTAATAAAGAAACAATTCCTGATGAAATATTAAAGCTCATTACGGATAACATAACAAGGGATTTTAAAATTGCGCATACCACGATTCAGATTGAAAGCGAAAATTATAATGAAACAATAAGTAATTTCTAATAACGGCTATTTTATGAAATTCTTTTACTACATAACAATGAGCTTAATTACTATTTGTATTGTAGTAAATATTTACAATCTTATACAGCCGGATTATCGTTCAATATTCTTTGCAGGTATAAATATAATATCGTCTATTGTTGCATTCATTTATTTATCAACTGTATTTATAAAACGAAAGGGGCTTTTAAAGAAATTGCATGACCAGTATGAGAAATTCTTCAGCAAAAATTAATCACTTTTTGAAAGCGTTTGTTACATAAATGCAATCGAAAATCATTCAACCCTTTTAATAAAAATTTTAATGATACAAGTTTTAGCAGAAACAAAAGAAAACATAATCGCAACAAGGGCCTATGGTAAGTTAACCGATGCTGATTATAAAAAATTATTGCCGATTATGACAAATGCTTTGAAAAAGTTTAAGAAGATTTGTTGGTATTTTGAAATAGTAAGTTTTGAAGAATACCAGATGCAAGCATTTTGGGATGATGTAAAATTTGATTTGCAACACATCGGATGTTATGAAAAAATAGTATTGGTCTGTGAAAAAAAATGGCATTATTTGATATTACGTTTAATAAGGCCTTTCATTAAGACAGAAATAAATTTCTTTGATTTAGATGAAAAGGATAAAGCCTTGTGTTGGATAAAAAATTGATTGCATTTTGAATAAACGTTGCTATAATTTTAAATGGGAAAGAAAAAGCCACATAGGAAAAAACAAAAAATAGCACCAGTAAAAAGTAAGCGGCCCCTTCGCTCTGCTGTACCTAAAAGAAATATGGCCCTAACAGTTATTCTGATTGTTCTTTTTCTGGTTTTGTTTGTTGCGTTATCGTTAATAGCGCACTATCTCTCTATGTTTTCAGTCAAAGACGTAAATCAGTAATTATAAAAAACCAAACAAAAGAAATTATCATGGAAAAAACCAGAATAGACCTGAATATTATTTTACCGGAAGTGCCCGATGAAAGGGATGAATGTGTTAACCGCATTATTGCATCCCTTCAATACAAAAGAGGTATTGATAAAGTGCATGTAATACCGGAAGATGGAAGCAAGAAAGCACAACTTTGCTTTCATTACGCCCCTTCAGCAATTTCCATACATAAAGTAGAGCAACTAGCAAGGAAGGCAGGGGCAGAAATAACAGAACAGTATGGCCATTTATTGATTGAAACAGCAGGTGTTCGCCACCCACGACATGCAAGAAGAATAGAAGCAAACATAAGAAGGCACAAAGGCGTTCAGAATGTTTCTGTTTCGGGTACAGGGTTTATCCAACTGGAGTTCAATAAAGAAGCCACTTCAGAGGAAACAATCATCCAGCAAATCAAAGAGGCAGGACTGAAAGTAAATAAGGTTGAAGACTTTCATTTGCACAAAGAAATTGCTGCACCAAAAGAGGAACGCAAGCATGAACACAAAGATAAAAAACATGACGACAACCCCGAGCATGCAACACACGACCATGAGCATTCTCACGGTGGTATTTTCGGAGAAAACACAGAACTAATTTTTGCCATTATTTGCGGTGCTTTGTTAGGTATTGGTTTCGGCTTATCATTCATCAAAGGCACATCTGAATATGTATCCATTGGTTTTTATATCGGCGCTTATTTCTTTGGAGGATTTTATACAACCAAAGAAGCCATTGAAGGAATCAGCAAAGGAGAATTTGAAATAGATTTTTTGATGTTGGTTGCAGCAATAGGCGCAGCCATTTTAGGCCATTGGGCAGAAGGCGCTTTATTACTTTTCCTGTTTAGCCTTGGCCATTCCCTGGAGCATTATGCAATGGAAAAAGCACGAAAATCTATTGCTGCCTTAACAGAATTAGCACCAAAAACAGCTCTGTTAAAAACAGGTGCAGAATTAAAAGAAGTAAAAATTGAAGAATTAAAACCCAGTGATGTAATTGTGGTTAAACCTAATTCAACGATTTCGGCAGATGGCATTGTAGTAAATGGCAGCAGCAGTGTGAACCAGGCACCTATTACAGGTGAAAGCGTTCCGGTTGAAAAAATGCCGGTTGAGAATACGAATACTGATATTGCTAATGCAGATAAACTGGATACAAAGTACAGAGTGTTTGCCGGTTCGATAAACGGGGGACAAGCATTGGAAATTAAAGTAAGTAAGATTTCCTCTGATTCTACCATTGCAAGATTGGTGCAAATGGTCAATGAAGCGCAAACCCAAAAATCGCCAACGCAAAATTTTACCGATAAACTGGAAAAATATTACGTGCCTGCAATCCTTATTTTGGTGATATTATTATTGTTCGTTTTCCTGGTTAGAGACGAAACTTTTAGCGAAAGTTTTTATCGGGCAATGTCAGTGTTAGTTGCTGCCAGCCCTTGTGCATTGGCAATTGCAACCCCAAGCGCAGTATTGAGCGGCGTGGCAAGAGCGGCAAGAGGCGGCGTATTAATAAAGGGTGGAAGGCCTTTGGAAGAATTAGGTTCTCTTAGTGCTATTGCTTTTGATAAAACCGGAACGCTCACAGAAGGCAAACCAAAATTAACCGGTGTATATCCACTTAATGGAATAACAGAAGAACAACTTTTGTCCATAATCATTTCTGTAGAAAAACTAAGCGACCATCCATTGGCAGCCGCCATCGTAAAAGGGGGAATGGAAAAATTAAAAAAGGAAGTTCCCGCAGCAAGAAATGTTGAGGCAATAACAGGGCGTGGTGTAAAAGCGGAATATGAAAATACCACGATTCATATTGGTAATAAAGAATTGCTTGCAGAAAAAAAAAGTGAGGTTTCTGATGAAATAAAAGCCAAAGTGGAAGATTTTGAAAAAGCCGGAAACACCACCATGCTGGTGCAACAGGATGAAAAACTGGTTGGCATTATTACACTTATGGATACCCAGAGGGAAGATGCAAAAGAAACATTAGCCCAACTAAAGAAACTGGGAATCAAAAAGATGATTATGCTAACCGGCGATAATCAAAAAGTAGCTGAATCCATTGCCAAAGAAATAGGAATAACTGAAGCCTTAGGCAGTTTAATGCCTGAGCAAAAAGTAGAAGCGATTGAAAAATTAGCAAGGGAAGGTAAAGTAGCAATGGTAGGCGATGGTGTAAACGATGCACCTGCTATGGCAAAAAGTACGGTAGGTATAGCAATGGGTGCCGCGGGCTCTGATGTAGCTTTGGAAACGGCAGACATAGCATTAATGGCAGATAAGTTATCCAATCTTCCTTTTGCTATTGGTTTAAGTAAGAAAGCGAGCAGCATTATCAAGCAAAACTTATTCATTAGCCTGGGAATGGTGGTAATATTGATACCGCTAACTGTTTTAGGATATGCCACTATTGGGCCAGCGGTAATTGGCCATGAAGGGTCTACATTGGTGGTGGTGTTTAATGCTTTGAGATTGCTGGGTTATCGAAAATAGTTTTAATAAACAATGATATAAACAATGATAAATCCAGATCCAAATCATATTCATAGTTATGATGCACAAGGAAGAATGACTTGTTGCTCAGAGGAAGAAAAAATTTATACAAAAGCAAATGTCACAGATTTGTTGAATGAGACTAAAGAAGATAATAATAAAATTAAAAAACCTTCTTCCAATGAAGAAAGAACGAATACCTGGAAGCCCTATTTTCCTGCAATAATAAGTTTTGTAATACTTATTATTGGAATTGTCTTAGATTATTATTTCAAGCCTCGTTTCTTCACAGGATATGTTCGTCTGATATGGTACTTTATGGCTTACTTGCCTGTGGGTTTACCGGTAATGAAAGAGGCTGTTGAATCAATCAGGAAAGGTGCATTCTTTTCAGAATTTTTTCTAATGAGTATAGCAACTCTTGGCGCATTTGCTATTAAACAATATCCCGAAGGCGTTGCTGTAATGTTATTCTATGCCGTTGGAGAGCTTTTTCAAACAGCAGCCGTAAGAAAGGCCAAACGGAGTATTAAAGCGTTATTAGATGTACGGCCTGATATAGTAACAATAATTAGAAACGGAGGAATAAAATCAGTTTCACCTTCTGAAGTTTCAATAGGTGAAACGATACAGGTAAAGCCAGGGGAAAAAGTTGCTTTGGATGGAGAATTAATTTCAGAAATGTCATCTTTCAATACTTCTGCACTAACAGGCGAAAGCAAACCCGACACGAAACGCAAAGGAGAAAAAGTGTTGGCAGGAATGATAAATCTTAACACTGTTGCCGACATAAAAGTTACTGCGCTTTTCAAAGACAGTAAACTTTCCAGAATTTTAGAAATGGTACAAGATGCAACAGCGCGCAAGTCACCTACCCAACTTTTTATTACAAAGTTTGCCAAAGTCTATACACCTATTGTTGTGTATTTAGCAATCGCAATAGTAATCGTTCCTTACTTTTTTGTAAGCGGTTATATCTTCAGCAATTGGTTATACAGAGCTTTAATATTTCTGGTTATCTCTTGTCCTTGCGCATTAGTTATTTCCATTCCCCTTGGATATTTTGGTGGAATAGGTTTGGCGTCGCGAAACGGAATTTTATTTAAGGGAAGTAATTTTTTAGATGCCATCACTCTTGTAAATACAGTTGTGATGGACAAAACAGGAACACTTACCAAAGGTGTTTTTGAGGTGCAGAAAGTTATTGCACAAAATATAGATGAAAAAGAACTACTTAAATACGTTGCAGCATTGGAAAGTAAATCTACACATCCTGTTGCTACTGCTATTGTACAATATGCTGGTAATATTTTTCAAAATCTTAAAATAGAAAATGTAGAAGAAATTCCGGGACTTGGAATGAAAGGAAAAATTGATGGCATTGAAGTGCTTGCCGGAAATCAAAAGTTACTTGATAAATTTAAAATCAAAAACAACTTTGATTCAGAAAATATTACTGATACCATTGTTTTAGTAGCTATCAATAACCAATACAGCGGTTACATTACCATTGCTGATGAAATAAAGGAAGATGCCAAACAGGCTGTTGAGCAATTGCATCAACTGAAAATAAAAACGGTGATGCTATCAGGCGACAAGCAAAGTGTGGTAGATAAGGTTGCAAAAGAATTAACGATTGACGAAGCTTATGGAGATTTGTTTCCGGAAAATAAAGTTGAAAAAGTTGAACAATTTAAAAAACAAAATCTGAAAGTTGCATTTGCAGGAGATGGCGTAAATGATGCGCCAGTAATAGCTTTGGCTGATGTGGGAATAGCCATGGGTGGATTAGGAAGCGATGCGGCAATAGAAATAGCTGATATAGTTATTCAAAACGACCAGCCTTCAAAAATTCCTACTGCTATTCGGATTGGAAAAGAAACGCGTAAAGTTGTTTGGCAAAATATCTCTTTGGCGTTTGGAGTAAAATTAATCGTTTTGGTGCTTGGTGCGGGAGGCTTAGCTACATTATGGGAAGCAGTGTTTGCAGACGTGGGAGTAGCGCTATTGGCTATATTAAATGCTGTAAGGATCCAGAGGATGAAAATATGATGGATTAATAAGAGATTTGTGCACATGTATATTTTTTATAAAATAACATGGTTATTAGGAGCAACACATTCAATACTGTCGTAGCCGGTTCTGATGTAGCCTTTAGAAACAGCAAATATTGATTTGGAGAAAAGTAAATTCCTACTGCTGTTTCATGACGTAATCCAGCCTTTCTCCGTTCTCATGTCTATGATTTCATTAAGCAGCAACCAGTGGCGAAATGAATTTGCATCATCAGGTGTAAAATGGATAATCCTTCCATCTTTCAGCATAATGGTAAAAAAATCTGAGGCAGCTAAAAACTTAGATAATTCTGAGGCTGGATGGTCAAATCCCGGATAACGGCTGTTTGCGCTCATAACGCTTGATTTTAGGTTTACACATTAGCCATTGCTGCCCGTAAAAAATAAGCGCAGGCAACAGCTTACCGCACTGAGGTCTTAGGAACCGGTAACGAATAAGTGCGCCCACGCCGTAGCATGAGCGTTTTCCACTTATGTCCCGTTACCTTCGAAAGTTCCTAAGTTTCAGTGCAGGACTTAAAGCAAAAACGCTTCAAGAATATTTTGTGCAAAAGTAGTATTTCGGATTAAAATAAGACAATAAAAAGCACAGCTCTGCTTTCCGATTAAAAATCGGTAGCCTCGCTTTGTTTCCAACAATATGGCATAACTAAATTATTATCGCTTTAACAACAATAGGTCTGAAAAGCAATTGAGCAAACGCCAGTATAAAATAAAGTACACTTTTTCTAAGAAGCTGGCAGAACCTAACAATTATCTGTCCTGTTTCTTTTCCAGTCGCCAACCATCATCATATAAAGCAAAATAGGCCTGATGCGTATCTTCCTTTGAAAAATCAGTATTGACTAATGAGGAAAAGGGAGTGACATTTTTATAGATTGTTGTATATTCTGCAACTGCACTTTTGCCATCATCCATCATTTTTATACCGGTAACTTCTTTTAGTTGTTCTTCAGCCAATTTTACCTTTTGTATGTTTATGGATTTATCCTTTTCGGGAGTTGGCAATAAATAAGGTTCGGCTTTAGTTGAAAGCTGGATGATAGGCTTACCGAGTTCGCTTAGTTTCTGAGTTTGTTGCACGGTTAAAAGACCCTGCGTTTCTAATCCCGCATCAAGCACCTTTTTGGCAAATGCAGGGTCTCCGCAAAAAATATCATAGTCAACTACTTTAGGGTAAGTGGTTTGCTGTTTAAGGAGATTCATGGCTTCTTCTCTGCTCAATTCTTTGTTATCATCGGAACAAGCTGTTAATAGCGTACACACAGCAAAAAGGGCGAATAGTACATTCTTCATAGCTATAAAAATTAAGGGGCCATAAAATTACAAATTTTACCGTTTTTAAAAAAACGCTATAATAAAAAAGGAACTTTATATCTTCCGTTTGAAAAAGAATTTTACTGAAAAAAGAAAATGGAGATAAATGTTTGTTTACTTGTCCAAGCGTACGTCTGTATCAGTAAGGGCCAATTGTCGAAATTATTTAATTTTGCAATCTTGAATATATTAACGTCTAACCCTTTTTCAGATATTAATACGGACAATCGTTAACCTAAATTCTTTCTTATGAAAAATGCAGATTACAAGGACAAGAGCTTGGTAATAGACGTACTAACGAAATCATTTGACACCAACCAAAGTGTTAACTACATAGCAAAACAAGATGGAAAAAGGCTAAAAAGAATCAGTGCATTAATGGATTATTCTTTTGAAGTCTGCTATACCTTTGGAGATGTTTTTCTTTCTGATGATAGAAAAGCTTGCGCCTTAATATTATACCCTGACAAAAAGAAGACGACTTTAAAATCAATATTACTGGACATAAAGCTGATTTTTTCCTGCATTGGTATAGAAAATATTAAAAAGGCACTTGCCAGGGAATCAAAAATCAAGCAATTACAGCCAAAAGAGTTAATGTATTATCTATGGTTTATTGGCGTTGATCCTGAGTACCAAAACGAAGGAATTGGCAGCCTTCTCATGGATGAAATTATAAAAGATAGTAAACATAAGCAAAGGCCAATCTACCTGGAAACGTCGACTTTGAAAAATTTACCATGGTATAAAAAATACGGCTTCCAGGTATATAATGAACTGGAGTTAGGCTATAAACTATTTTTTCTTAAAAGAGAATTTGATAAATAATCGTGCGTATGCTGGTTTTCGGAACGGAAATGCATATTGTCACATTTGTCTTTGTGTGTTTAGAGACGGTGATACTTTTTTATCTGGTTACCTATAAGTTAGCCCGACCAGAAGATAAGACCACAATTCTGAACATCACCCTTATTTCTTTGCTTTTAATCTACAATATTTCAGGTGGTTTGTTGCCTGACCCGGATTTGCCAGGATCATTTTTTCTTCAGGAAGTTGTTGCCTATGCTACCGGATTTATTACGCCATGCTATTTCCCATATTATGTTTATAAGGCGTTTGGATTGGAAAAAATGAAATTTCATGCGTACAGAGGCGTCTATTTATTCTTAGTACTTCCTTATCTCATTTTTGTTGTTGTCTTTGCTAAAACGGGTAACCTGGTAACAGCGCAACAGTTACTCTTTTTGCCGGTTTTGTATGCATTATGGGTGATCTATTCCCTGGCAAAAGCTATTAAAAATAAATACGGGAATGATTTTAAAAGCAAAGAATCAAAAACGGAAGCAGCTATCTTGTTTTTAAGTGTAACACCCTGGATTGGCGTACCGTTTACCACTTATTTTAATGAGAGTCAGGCCATAGAAGCCGCTATTACAAACACCGGATTTCTGCTCTTATTTGGACTTCAGGTAAGCCAGCATATAAAACAAACCAGGCTCGAACATGAAAGGCTAATAGAATCTGAACAACTTCTTCGTAACTGGAATACAAGGTTGCAGGAAGAAGTTGATAAGAGGACAAGAGAACTGGAGAAAATGAATGAGCAGAAGACCAACAACTTTATTAATCTCGTCCATGAAACAAAAACACCATTAACACTTGTCAACAATTATTTGGAAGAATATATTAACAAGTACGGATCAGTTGCGGAACTGGATATCATCAAGGGAGGTATTGATAAGCTGACGAACGACATAACCAATTTGTTTGACCTGGAAAGATTTACAAAAGGCTTCGGTGTCTATAATCACAATCAGATAACGGATTTCAGTGAAATTTTGAAAAACAACTTTCTCTTATTTGAATATTACTGCCAGAAACAAGACCTTCTATGCAGTAAAAATATTGAGGACAACATTCTTATAAAAGCAGATCCGAATGCTATCAACAGGATAGTTAATAACGTCATAGAGAATGCTATTAAATTTTCAAGTACAGGTGGAATGATAGAAATAAGCCTGCGAGCTGTTGACGATAAAATTATTTTTTCTGTAAAGGATAACGGCGTTGGGATAGCATCTAACCTTCATCACAAAATATTTAAACCTTATTACCAAATCGGTCATAAAAAATCAGACTTGCAAGGCATGGGGCTTGGATTGCCGATTGTGAAAAAGGTAACAGACAGTTTAGGCGGACATATTCAAGTGGAAAGCAATCCTGCAGAAAAGCCGGGAACGGAAATTATAATAACACTTGACAGATACAGTTTAAAAGAAGGTGATGTTAAAGCGTCCAATACATCAAAAGCTCAATCGATGATTTATAACATCGAGAACTTTGACATGGATGAAACATCTTATCTTCCTGAGCGGCAATCCATATTAATTATAGAAGACAACAAAGCGATGCTTCATTTTCTTTTTAAAAAGTTAAGCCTCAAATACAATGTTTTTTCTTCACTGAATGGATCGGAAGCATTAAAGAAATTGGAGCATCTACCTGTTGTACCTGATTTAATTCTTTCCGATATTATGATGGACAAAATGGATGGATTTGCCTTTGCTAAGGTAATTTCGGAACAAAGTGCTTATAATCATATCCCAATTATTTTTCTGACGGCAAAGTCAGATCCAACAGATAAACTTAAAGGCTTGCGCCTGGGCGCTATTGATTTTATTCAGAAGCCATTCTCCTTTGAAGTGCTTTATCAGAAAATTGAA
Organism: Chitinophagaceae bacterium; assembly: GCA_017307735.1. Taxonomy (GTDB): domain Bacteria; phylum Bacteroidota; class Bacteroidia; order Chitinophagales; family Chitinophagaceae; genus Ginsengibacter. Next base: position 313,232 of record JAFKGR010000002.1, on the reverse strand, counting down.
ACGGTGCTGAACAATATCATGAAGCAGAAGAAAGCCATTTTAGATCAATCCATCTCAAATCTTAAAATCCTAAATGGCTCTGAAACTAATCCATCGAATACAGGCATTCCTGCTGCTTTGCATGAAAAATGCAAAATTTATCTGCTTACCAGCAGGGAAACAGAAATTGTAGGATTTATCTTAAAGGGTGTCCGTTATAAAGCAATTGCCCAAACTCTGTATATATCCGAAAAGACCGTTTCTAAGCATATCCAAAATATATTTGAAAAAGTTGGGGTAACCAATAAGGTTGAGCTGATTAATAAATTGAAATCGTGACTGCAATAGTTTTTTCTTACCTAACTCATTAATATACTGCTTTTTGAGTACGAAAATACGGTAAATGCCTTATTCTTTTGCTGAGCTTGAATACTCAACTTTGAACATAAAATGTTCACCGTATTCAACCTATGAGACATGTGCGGAAAATATATTTTAGAATGGCTCGACTACTTGATTACCGTTTCTCTTAATCCGGCGAAAAACGATGATGCAACAGTAACTGATGAGCAAATAAAAACGATTCTCACCCAAATGGCAGAGGAAAAGACGAAATTCCAATCTCGTCTGAAAAACTATGTATTTGGGTTAACGAAGGAAAAACAGATCGGGCTATTCCTAAATCAGTACCATTCAGATCTGATTATTCTCCTCGATCAGGCTTTGATAAATAGCAAAGCAATTCCCGGAAAGAAAAAAACATTAAAACGTCTTGCAAATGAAACTATTACCTGCGTGGACGAACTGTTGTCTTTTGTTGAAACCCGTTTTTCCGACTATTTATGCCTGGATCAACGCGTACCATTAACTTATCTTTCGGTTATAAAAAAAGAGCTAAGGCCCCGAATAGACAAATTGAATTTGAAATTATCAAAGCAGATAACAGATAACCAGCTTAGGAATATTGTGGTGAATAGCCTGTTGTATTTTATTGATAATGATGAAGGTAATCGCGTAACATTTCAGGAACTGTTTTATATCAAGGAATTGCTAAAGGAGCTGGAGGCGATAGAGGCGCTTGAGGAAAATAAATCTACCTATTCTTCATTAGACAGAATACTTATCTACCTCAATTTCAACAATACGGAGTACATGAATTATCTCACACAAAAAATTGCGAATAAAATAAATACTCATGACGATGTTTCTAAAAGAATGGATTGCTTACTCATTCATTTCAAAGAATTTAATCAGATGCACAGAAAGTTAGGGATTGCCTTATATCCACAGCAAATTGATCTTAAAGATGAGCTAAGCAACTGGTTTAGCCAGGAAATTTTCTATCTGGAAAAAAAGCTTCATTTCTCTATTGTACCGTTAAAGGATAAAGTAGCAGGTATAAAGGAAAAAACGCCTGTTGAAAAAGAAAAATCTAAAGTATTGTGTGTATTATCTACAGATCAGACTGCTCTGGTACTACGGGCGGCTGATGAATTGAAAATCCTCATAGCCAAATCAATGAACGAAGTGTTCAAAACAATTGTTCCGTATCTTTCTACCCCTTATAAAGAAAACCTTTCTTATGATTCCATGCGCAGCAAATCTTATGTTGCTGAAACAAGAGACAAAGAGATTGCTATTCAAACACTCGAAAAAATGATTAAGAAAATAAAGGAATATTGAATATTATTTGGGCTTTTACAAGTGTTAACCGGCTTTGTTACCGCGATGTAGGAACGGAATAGTCGGGAATAAAAACGGATTAACTCTTGTTTTCTTCTTCATAGCCCAATGGGCAAGCGGTATGAAAAAATTCTTTCGTTTTTCATTCTGCTTGTGGAGGAAAAATTGAAGCCCAGATTTTTTTTGGCGTTGGGGATTGCAAGGGAAATCCTTTTAAAAAAAGATTGAATGTAAAGTCTGATCTTCAGGAGATGCAACAATTCTTAATAGGAGTTTTTATCGATACAATAAAACACCATATTCTTTTCCATGTATCATCTGGCACGCTACTTTAAATATATTCTTCTGCATTCTGATTCTGCCAAACCAACTGCTGTTATTTTATTCTATTCTCATTCCGTTAATATTATTATCCTTTAAATATTGCTTAAGTTCAGGGTGAATCTTTGAAACTTTTTTATCAATAAAATCCTGTACGAAACTCGCAATAAAATACTGGCTGTCGTTGGGTGGTTGCATATCACAATCGAGGTGGTCAATATAGTCAGTTGATGAAATTAAAGAAGATTCAATCATAAGTAGTAAAACTAGAAAGAACGATGATACATATGTTGTCCGAATGTTTATTTGCTTTAAATGGCCTCTCAAATTTTTGTCAGTTGCTGTAACGATGTTATGGCTTGCAAAAGAGGTTCCGTTATTATGTACATAGCCATTTAGTCTCTTTCTTAAAGTCTCCCAATATTCCTGAAGATTATATTCGATTAGTATGTGATTGATATGGTCGTTCTGCTTTAGAACTTTCATATAATTATCAAATTCTAACTTCTTTCTGATCGGTCTCGGTAAATCTGTAACTGAATTATTGAACCAGGCAGCTACAGCCTGTTCATCCTTCGTAAGTCTATTGTTGAATTGCAGGTTTAATATTGAACTTACAAATTCTTCTGGATTTCCTGTCTTGAAATCTGCAATACTTTCTTCAAGCAAGGGTTTTCGTAAGCTGATAATGTTTAGAATATAAACATATTGAATCAGGTCGTCTCGTAATTTTCTGATTAATGTATTTGCATCCGAAAAGCTTCCAATAGAACAACAGAGTTTTATGCTTTTTATAGTTTTAGCCGAGCTATTTATTAGTGTAGTGTTTAGCGTGTAATATTCCTTTCCGGAAAAGAAGGAAATGATACGTCCATTAAAATAAATGAGTTCTGATAAACTACTAAAGAATTCCGTTAGAAAGTCAATATCTTCCGAAAATGTTTTAAACTCTTCGGTTTCCTCAATTTGTATTGCTTTTGGTATTTCAAAGTTCATAGTTAGACAGATTTGGTTTTACCATTACATGGCATCGTTATCTTGAAGCAAATTAAGTTTTCTTCGGAAATGATTTTATATCTGATGTTTTTTAATAAATTGATTACGAAAAATGGATATTATTTGGGATTCCAATTTCCCGCCTCATCATAGTTATAAGAACGTTCGAAACCTGATGCATTCCAAATCATATCAAACCCTGGTTTCAAAGTACTTTCAATATTACTAGTATAAGAGTTAATCCAGATCTCTGGAATTTGCAAAATATCTCTATCTATTTTTTGATCCTCATCGAATCTGCTGTAACGACCGCTCGTTTGAATTCTATAACCTTTGACTCCTATTAAGGTTATAAAAACAAGAATAGGAATTTCGATTTTTATCTGTTCTTGAAAATTTAAATACTCTTTTACTGCTTTAACGATTTGCTTCTCATAGTTAAACCCTTCAACTACTGGAATTGAATACTTACCGTCGTAAGGGGCCAATATGTTGGAATTTACAGTCTCAATTACACCATTGAAGAAAATCTGAATGTATGAATCTGAAACTTTATAAGGAGGTGCAGAAACATAACTTAAAATTCCTTCAATATTATATCTCCATTCTCGGTTTCCACCACCCAAAGGAGAGAGTCTTACCGTATTGTCACTTACACTGGCTAAATCAAAGCGCTGGTGATTCTGAAATGTTGATAATGGGACTAACTGCAACATTATTTTTGCATTAGTTTGAAGAACAACAGAAGTTTCATTTGCTAAGATTTTCATAATCCTATCTTCTCTAAATTTTTGCAACCTTTGAACTATGGATTCTGAAAGGAGGAATGCGTTCCGTAATTCGGCTATGTCTAATTTATACTTTCCATTTGTAGAACGTGCGTAAAACTTATCTGAACCTTTAAAAATAACTTGATGTGGTGAATTCCAACCTTTTGGTATGCGAATAAGAAGAATAAATTTATTATTACCAATATCGTATTTTCTAATTTCGATTCCAGTCAACCTTGGGGCAATTCCATCTCGTATCAGACTTTCCATTTTCCTTATTTCTTCATCAAAATTCGTTAGAGATATTCCTGTTAATTCTTCAGGTAATCCATTTTCTCTATTCTCGCTAATTCCAAAAATTAAATCACCTCCTGATGCATTAGCAAAAGATGAAACATCATATAGGAACTCTTTCTTATCACTATCCTGCAGAAGCTTTAAATCGCGTTTGTACTCGATTGTTTTGCCTTCCGCAACGCCGTTTTCTTTTAAGCTTTTAAAATCATCAATTGCGATATCATTAATACTTTTGTTTATCATACTTGCAATATAAGTATTCCTCAGACTTGTATAAGAGGACTTTTTATAAAAGCGGACTTAGATATTTTAGCAGTTTTCTTTCATCCATTTTTTTACTGTATGTCTGTGTACTTTTAAGGCTTTTGCGATATCTATTTGTCTTGCTCCTTCAGAAATTTTCTTACGAATGAATTCAGTATGCATTAAAAGTATGGGATTTTTCTTTTTACTTCCAAAAGGCCTTCCTAATTTTTTACCTTCCGATTTTAATCTCGCTAAGGCCTCTTTTGTTCTCTGAGAAATTAAGTTCTTTTCAATTTCAGCAGATAGCCCAAATGCAAACGCTAATACTTTCGAGTTGATATTGTCTCCAAGTTCGTACCCTTCTTTTATAGCATAAACTTTTGCCTTCCTTTCCATACAAAGGTTTAAAATACTCATGATTTGCATTAGATTTCTGCCAATTCTTGATATTTCGGAAATAATTAAAATATCATTTTGTTTTAGCCTCTTAAGAACTGTACTAAAGGTTCTTTCTTCCATTTTTTTTGAGGAACTTATGGTTTCTTCAAACCATTTATTAATTATTAGTTTCTTAGAAGCCGCAAACTGTTTTATCTCATGCCTTTGGTTTTCTATTGTTTGTTTTTCGGTACTAACTCTGATGTAAGCGTAGATCATTTTATATCAAATGTACCCTTTCAACGCTCGTTTTTTACCAACCAGAAATGCTTCATAATAACTGGAGAGCATTTAAGTTATTTGACTGCATTTCTCAATTCAAAATTATTTCGATTTGCATTTCATGAATATTTCCCGGAGTTGTTGGGAGATACTCGTGAACTTAGTAAAATTTTTTTTGAAAATGTAACAGTAAAACCAATCGATAATTCACAAAATCACTACTTTTCAAATTTGATAAATGAGATAGTGGATCTAAAAATAAATGGTAAAGATTTCAGCTATTTAGAAAATGAAATTGAAAAATCTCTTTCCGAGATTTATATACTTTCAACCGATGAAAGAAATTTAATAAATAGTAGTATGTAATTCTAAATTGATTAAACTTCGTTCATCCTGAGTTACGTCATACAAATCATAAATCTTTTCGTTGACTTGGTTTTGCAATAAATCTATTGGCAGTCCTTCTTTCTTTTTACGAATGATTTGTTCTAACATTTGTTTATACCAAATCTCATCTTGTACAGGCTTCACATTAATTTTTTCAAAAAACACTTTTCGTAGTTCTCTTGATTCACCCAGTAGTTCTGGAAAGTTATTTTTAAAGCAAAACCGAAATAATTCAGAGTTAAAAAAAACTGTAAGGTAGTAAAGAGAATCACCGGTCATAATAAACCCTTTATCGTTGATATACAACGAGCCTTTATCATATACAAAAGGCAAGTATTTAGTCATATTTGGATATATAATTTTAGGTTTACTAAACTCTTCAAGATAAGCGCAGTTTCTTAAATTGGTCCAGTGATAACCTTTATCGGTACGTTTTTCCAACTTAGACTGAAATTGAGATAACCACTCGTATATAGCTTTATAATCCTTTTCTACATTTATTGCTGGAATACCTTTAGATTTTAAACCATTATGTGAATTAATTAACCACTTATTATTCCATTCGGGAACATAGGCCTTCACGTCTTCTCCACGTAAAATAGGTTTAATAATTTCAGCACTTTTTGGATCTGCTTTTATTAATCGATCTCTTGTTTCAGTGTCAATTATAAATGCTTGATTAAAGCCGGTTTTAATACCATAGTTAATCTCTATATTCCAGTCCTTTAATGGTATTCCTTGTGCTTCTACTTTCTTAATAATATTATACTGGTTTTTATCATAAGCCACCCAGCTGTTGGCGTGAGGGTTTTCAACTTCAATAAGATTATTTAAAACATATTCTTCCAGTGGTATCTGTAACTTATAGTCATTCTTTATCCGACATAGTAAGATAGTCGAAGAAGGAATTTGTTTGGCAAGTAATAATATACATGTGTAAGTGGTTGCGCTATCAAACATTTGTCCCATTCCAAAATCTACAATAGATTGAACATTATATTTGGATCCCAAATAACCTCTCGTTATTTTCCCATAATCAGTTCGCATCCATTTATTGCTGGTGATAAAACATAGATAGCCATTATTATTCAAAAGGTTAACGCCGATCTCATAAAATAATTGATAGATGTCACCTGACTTGGTAAAGGTTTCAAAGTTTTGTTTTTCTAACGAATCACTTTCCTCACCCAATTTTTGCAATTGGATATACGGCGGATTCCCAATCACCACATCAAACCCTACAAACTTACCTTCATCATCCAACACTTCTGGAAACTCAAACCGCCACTCAAAAGCATTTTCATAAATCTTATTGCTCTTTATTTCTTCTATTTCTGCTTCCAGCTTTTTGGTTTCCGAGGTCAGCTTTTGCACCTGCTTATTCCAGGCGGCTTTTTCTTTTTGGCTTTTTTCAAAAAGCTGTGTTTGGTTGGTAAGCGTAAACAATTCACCGGATAATTTTCTCAGCTTTTTTATCTTGGGGTCATTCAAAGATATTTCGCTTCGGAAATCATTTTTAATATCCCTGATCAGCCGCTCCATTTCCCTTTTCTGTTCTTTGTTTTCTGCATTGCGATAAGTATCCACAGCAATTCGATAACTGTCTATGGTCCATTTACTTTTTTTCAACGCCTGGCTAAGGTCAGCATCTATTGCGAAGCGACTCACTAAAGAGTTTCCGCATTTGATATTGATATCAATATTGGGAAGTGTTTCTAATTCTGTTGCATTTTTATAGAAAGCATTTTTCAGCAACTCGATCCACAAACGTAACCGGCATATCTTCACCGAATTCGGATTGATGTCAACGCCAAACAAACAATTTTCTATGATCGTTTGCTTCTCATGAAATAGCGTTTTCTGCACTCGCTGGCTTTCAGGATTGTTAGGATGATACTCAAAGAAATCTCCATCTTCATCTGTAATGATCAGTTCATCATTTACAACTTGTATCTCATAACGGTTCAGAGATTTGCCCGTTTTGTCTTCTAATATTTTCAGATAACTTTTTACAGCGATCATTTCATTTAATGCTGAAACCAAAAAGTGACCGGAGCCAACTGCCGGATCGCAAATCTTAATGCTGTTAATGATCTCGTTCGCTTTTGGGCGACTTATGCTTTTGGGAACCAAATCATAAATATCCTCCATCCTTTCAATCCTCGAATCCTGCAAATCATGATTCAGACAATATTCACCAAACTTTTGAATAACGCCTTTACCAATCGTTTCATGGCACATATACATCGTGATGAAGCCGGGCGTAAAAAAGGAACCTTCTTTGTAGCCGTTTATTTTTTCAAAGATCAGCCCGAGCACAGAAGCGTTAATCAGCGTTTTATTATCTTCTTGTATCTCTTCAGAGCCTTCACTGCTGAAATCATACGCGTTGAGAAATTCAAATAAATATTTCAGCGTGGTAAGATGGCCCGTTCTCTTTTTGCCTTGTTCATTTTTCAAAACTGTTGAAGGAAGAACCGGTAGCGTCTTATCATCTTTTAAGTTGCTGATAAAAAGCGTTTGTTGTTCTATCTCTGTAGGTTCAAAAAGCGAACTGTTCAGGTAAGGCACTTTCTGAAATGCCTGTTTTACATCGGCGTTTCGTTCTTCGTATCTTCTTGCCAGCACCTGGAAAAACAAACTATTCAGATCATCAAAATTTTTGATCTTATTGAAATTGAGAAAAGAAAATGATTCATCACCTTTGTGATAAGAAATCAATTGCGCTTCCAGAAGTTTCAAAAACAATATCCTGTTGATCCATGTAATGCTTAGTTCCAGTGCAATGTTGAACAAGCGTTCCTCATTCGTGGCGCCAAAATGATTGGGATTATCAAGCCGGCTGATCTTATCAAGACTGTCTAACTGAATAATGGCATCTTCCAAAATGGAACCGGAATTTCTTTCACCTTCTTTGTTTCTGCCAATAATTTTCTTACTACCTTCTTTCGTTTCTGCAAGCCCGATAATGTGAAGTAGCTCTGTATAAAAACGTTTATCGAGGCTGTTGCTGTCATTGGCAAAAGGAAGCTTTAAAAGATGCTCCGGCGACAAAAGCTTAAATAAAGCGATCAGTTTATTATCATCGCTTTTGTTGGAATTGCGAAGCGGGTTTTGATAATCGCGTATGTCGAAATAGGTGAATTCAATTTCCTGGGTAAGATTCGCCAAAAACGGCTCTGCAATTTGTTTATAAAAGAAATCAGTTTTAATGCCTGATAATCTTTGCCCTTCAAAATCATTAAATTGTTTTACGAGGTTTTTATTTTCTGCAAATAGTCTTTCAAAAAGCGTTGCATCAAAGATGAACCATTCATTAATGTTGGTGATAACAAGATGCTTTAATTCCAGGTTTTTGTGAGTGATCCTTTCCTCGAGATAATAAAGCATCAGTTCGTGAAAAGCCTTTGCATTCAGCTTTTCAGTCGTTATCATTTCGCTTTTGTTCGTTGGCTTTTTTGCTTCAATGATCACACCAACAGGCGAGGCTGCATTTTTTCCGCTATGAATCACAAGGTCTTTGCGCCCTTTGGTATTGATAAAATAAGCAGGATCGTAATAAGTCTTTTTTAAAAAATCAGAAACAAGGTTTTTATGAAATTCTTCTGATTCGGTGTCGTTTGTCCGGTCGAGAAGCTGGATGAGATTTGCTTTAAAGCACTCAATATCAGTTCTGTTCGGCTTTACTTTTAAAAATGCTTTGTTGAGCGCCTTTTTTGGTTTCAGTTCTTTTATGTTCATTAAAAATTTCCCTTTCAGTAGCTTTCTTTTGTTAATCAGAATATGTGGTTGATCAAATATACAGTTAAATTCTATGAATCATTATCGGATTTAAACGCCGGTTTACCTGAAGAGTTTGCTTTTATTAAAGGGTTTTTTGGAAATAGAAAAACCAATTATTTATTCGTTTACTGCTTTAATAAAAAATTCTTCGTTGATAGTCAAGAGGTACAAGGGTACAAAATAAAAATAAAAAAAGTTGGACTTGTACACACTTTCATGTAGGTGTTCTTTTGTGTAGAAATTAAAACAATCGGAAGCGCTTTAACCGCAAAGATTGATTAGCGAACACGATTAAATAAAAAGCAGATGTTTACAAACATATCATGGACGGACTACTTCATTACAATGACCATACTGTTGGCAATTTACTATCTCTTCGTGGGAATACGGTATTATTCCGGAGACATCAAAGACCTGTTATCCGGCAAGCGGAAATTAAGCCTGAAAACAGCCTTACCTAACAACTCAAAAGGTGAATATCCTTCAACCGCCGAGGGAAATATTCATCCATCAGAGGCTTCATTTGAAGAAACAGCGGATAAAGAGTTTACAGAAGTAGAACATCTTATCGAACGTCTTAAAGCATTAATTGCAGATGCTTCCCGTAGAAAGATGATTCCGCAGGAATTTAAGCAATACCTGAGCCTTGTGTTGAAAGAATATCCATCAGTAAAAAACTCCTCTCTCCGGGCATCAGTAAATGAACTTATAGTATCGGAATGTGAAAAATATGGGGCTGTTACACTAACAGAGGATGAAGTGGATTTAGTGTGGAAGGATTGAATGTAACAGTCTTCAGCGGAGTGTGCTTTCCCACCCGTCCCCGTGCGTAAGGGCAAGTGTGACAGGAATAGTGGGTAATGAGGTGGCGAAGCCGCTCCGCTTTTTTATCGTCTCTCTTTTTATTTTAAACTCTAATAAACGTGTATTATGAAAATGTGCAGTTGGAAAACTAAAAACTTTAACCGTAGAAAGTTAATCATGCTCGGTGTCGTAGCGGCACTAACTCTTGTTCATTATGGTGCGTTTGCCCAGGACGGTATTGAGGGTATCAATGAAGCGAATACCAAAGTTCGCAGCTACTTTTCCGCAGGTACCAATCTCATGTATGCCGTAGGCGCATTGTTGGGATTGATAGGCGCTGTAAAGGTGTACCAGAAATGGAATGCAGGTGACCAGGACACAGGCAAGGTTGCCGCCGCCTGGTTTGGCAGTTGTATTTTCCTCGTAGTGGTAGCTACTGTTATTCAATCCTTCTTTGGTGTTTAAAAAAAATCAGGACGTATGCAAAGTATGCTAATGCAAAAGTTGTGGACGTACATCGTCCACAACAATCCTGACCTGATGCTCAGCTTACAGGAGAGCTATTCAGTTACCCGGTATCTGGAAGAAAAAGTAAATACGGTCATACCGATGGCAGCGGAGCTTCTTGATGAAGGAAGACCGCAATATATCATTGACGAAATATGCCTGAATGCCATGACTGAGGAATTGAAACCATCCCGTTATCAGTATATCCGCTCAGTTATCGAAGAAGAATTTAATGCGGACTACGAGCGGATGAAGGAAAATGGAACACTCACCTATGAAGTGGTAAACTTAATTGAAACATGTAAAAGCATCTTTAGTGGTTTTGAATTTAACAGCGAAAATGAAGCAAACAGGCATTTAAGATATGCCATTATTGGGCAGGTACACGACTATCTCGCCTAAGCAAAAAAGAAAAGTGAAGAAAGAAAAAGTGTAATTATGGCTTATAATATTTCCCAAAAGTTGCATGATAATCTCCGGGCTATCCACATAGCATTAGATTATCAGAACGGTGGACTGATTACAGCGGAAGATGTCGCCAGCCTGAAAAAATATGCAGGCTTTGGCGGTATCAAAGCCGTACTCTATCCTTACGACTCTCAGGACGAATGGCAGGCTAACGGCGCTACCAAAGAAGATTTGAAGCATCACGGGGAAATAATGCAACTGCATGACTTGCTCAAAGAAAACTTTTCCGAAACAGCCTATAAAGAAATCATTGCTTCATTACGCAATAGTGTGCTAACCGCATTTTATACACCGGAAGTAGTACCGCAAACATTGTACAATGTTCTGGCGACACAAGACATTCAGCCCAAAAGGCTGTATGAACCGTCAGCCGGTTCCGGTGTTTTCATTAGTGAAGCAGTTAACACCTTTCCTGAAATAAAGCAGATTACGGCAGTGGAAAAGGATCGGCTTACCGGATTGGTTCTATCTGCTATCAATAGTTCTCTTTCTATTAAAACGGATACACACATTACCGGCTTTGAAGAAGCTCCGGTAAAAGATAACGGAAGCTATGACCTGATGGTAAGCAATATACCTTTTGGTAACTTCTCGGTTTATGATGAAGATTTTCCCGACAAAGAATTATCCGGCAAAATACATAACTACTTTTTTGCCAAAGGGCTTGATAAGTTGGCTGATGGGGGTTTAATGGGTTTTATTACTACCGATGCTTTTTTAAACAGTCCTTCCAATCATACAGCGAGACAGTATCTTTTTGAACGTGCTGATTTTGTAAGCCTGACAGTGATGCCGGATAACCTGATGAAAGATACCGGCAATACCGAAGCACCAAGCCATCTACTCGTAGTACAGAAACACAAGGTCAAGGAGCAGCTTTCTGATAGTGAACAACTATTGATTGACACCGTAGAACTTAATAACGAGTTTGGTAGCTACCACCAAAACCTATATCTCTTCAATCATAAAGAAGTCATTATTGGTAATAAGATAATACCCGGTAAAAATCAATATGGCCAGGCACATGAAACTGTGTGGCAGGATGGCGATATAAACCAAATCAGGGATAGTCTTCATGCCAGCCTTACCCATCAATTTCAGAATCGGTTTAATGCTGAATTATACAGAAAAGCACAAACAGTTGAATTACTGGCTTCTGAAAATGAAGATAAAAAACTGACTTATCTGCCGATGCCCAAAAACAAAACAGAAACCGCATCGGTTCAATTAGGATTATTCGATACGGCACCGGCAGAACAAATCAACCGGGCAATGGCTTATATCAACTCGCTCGACGAAACAGTTATACAAAAATCAACCGCCCGTATCATTGGTACGATACGCACCACCGATAAGCCAAGCCATGAAAACGTCGTATTGCTTACAGCAAAACAGCATAAAAGTAATCGCTATCTATACAAGCTATATTCCAATGTTGAAGAGATAAATCATCTGTCTGCGAACTGGATGGATGCCCGTTTATTAGGACATGAGTTGACAGGTATATCCAATTATCTGAAACAATTTGACCACAGCTTTAGATATGAGGGCGATCAGACGCTGGAAGGATTTTTCCGGTTTGAGCAGAAAACACCGCTTCCCTTTATCGGCTTAAAGCCTTATTACCAGGAAGGCACTTTAGTGGTACACATGGGAAATGTCGGTACGATTGGTAATCCCGATGCTGAATACAAACAGGCGGTGTTTCAACCACTCGGGCTACAGGAAAATATCAATTTTTACCAAAATTATGCGGCGCTTCGTGACACTTATCTTGAATTATCAACTAAAGAAGTAGCCGGGGAAACCATCAGTGAAACCAACCGGGAACAGCTTAACAATACGTACGAACATTTTGTTTCGCAGTATGGACTTTTGAACAGTGCAGACAACCGCAGGCGTATTCTGGAGGATACCGCCTTTGGTATCATTACGCTGTCATCACTTGAACGCCGGGACGGTGAACGTTTTGTCAAGGCAGATATACTTACCCATTCAATCCATCAGGTAAAGGAACGGTTTATAACCGATAATCCTGTTGAAGCCCTTGCTCATAGCCTGAATGATATTGGCAAAGTTGACTTGGGATTTATCAGTGCAGCAATGGAGTTGGAAGAACGTGAAGTAATTACTCGTCTTGGCAATCATGTGTATTTAAACCCTTCCAGCAGCGAATGGGAAACTGCCGATCAGTACCTGAGTGGCAATGTAGTTGAAAAGCTAAGGCAAGCAGAGCGCCTTACGAATCAGTTTCCGGATAATCCCCAATACAAACGAAGTGCTGAAGCCATAGCAAGGGTACAGCCAGAGCGCATTCCCTTTGAATTGCTGGATTTTAATTTAGGGGAACGCTGGATGCCTACTTCGTACTATGAGCGGTTCGCAACTACTTTATTTGAGCAGGATACCACCATCAATTATTTCCCATCGTTGGATGCATTCAAAGTGAGCACCGGCATGAATATAAAAGTAGCCAGGGAGTTTGCGGTAACACCTAAAAGCGGCAGAACAACTTATGGCTATACTTTGCTGGAACATGCATTGGAAAACACCACACCTTTTTTTACTTATGAAGTTTCTGTCGGGGATGGCAAAACCATACGCCTGCCGGATAATGAAGCCATACAATTAGCGCATCAAAAAATTGAGCAAATGCGTAATGGCTTTGTAGCATGGCTGAAAGATTTGCCGGATACAGAGAAAAAGAGTATTGAGAATCTATACAACGATACCTTCAATTGCTATGTGCTGCGGGAGTTTGACGGCAGCCATTTAAATTTTCCCGGTTTGGATAAGAATGCGCTGGGTATTGAAGATTTATACAGCAGCCAAAAGAACGCTGCGTGGCGTATCATTCAAAACCGCGGAGCTTTGATTGACCACGAAGTGGGCCTGGGGAAAACCCTTACCATGATTATTTCCGCACAGGAAATGAAGCGGCTGGATATTGTTCATAAACCAATGATAGTGGCTTTAAAGGCCAACGTGAATCAGATTGCGGAAACCTATAAAAAAGCGTATCCCAAAGCCCGCATTTTATTTCCCGGGCAAAATGATTTTGCACCTGCGCAAAGGCTGCGGCTCTTCCATGAAATAAAAAACAACAATTGGGATTGCATCATACTAACGCATGACCAGTTTGGTAAAATACCACAATCACCAGAGATACAAAAACAGATATTCCAAACGGAACTGGATAATGTGGAAAGAGATTTAGAAACAGTAAAAGACTTGGGAGGTAATATTTCCAAAAAGATGCTTAAAGGATTGGAAATACGAAAGAACAACCTGGAAGGGAAACTGAAGTCAATTCTGAAAGACATAGAAGAAAAGAAAGATGCGGGTATCAACTTCAGAGATATGAACATTGACCATCTGTTTGTTGATGAATCGCACAAGTATAAGAATCTCACCTTTACTACCCGTCATAACCGAGTGGCCGGCTTAGGCAATATGGAAGGTAGTCAGAAGGCGCTCAATATGCTGTTTGCCGTTCGAGAGTTGCAAAACCGTTTTAATACTGACCTCTGCGTAACCTTCCTTTCGGGAACGCCTATATCCAATAGCCTGACCGAAATGTATTTGCTCTTTAAATACCTCCGTCCAAAGGAAATGGAGCGACAGCACATCGAAAACTTTGATGGCTGGGCAGCCGTCTTTGCCCGCAAAACAACAGATTTTGAATTTTCAGTAACGAATGAAATCATCGCTAAGGAACGTTTTCGTCATTTCATTAAAGTGCCGGAGCTCGCTTTATTCTATAATGAGATTACTGATTATAAAACCGCTAAACATATCCACCTGGATAAACCCGAACTAAACGAAACGCTTGTCAATATCAAGCCTAATCCGGAGCAAAGTGCGTTCATTAAAAACCTCATGCAATTCGCTAAAACGGGCGATGGGGAATTAATCGGGCGTGGCAAGCTAACACCAGAAGAAGATAAAGGCCGTATGTTGATAGCTACCAATTATGCCAAAAAGATGGCAGCCGATATGCGGCTGATTAATGAGTGGAAATACAGCGACCACCCTGATAACAAAGTAAATGTATCAGCCCGGAAGATTGCGGCAATTTATAACGAGACCACGCCACACAAAGGAACACAGATTGTCTTTTGCGACATCGGTACACCCAAGCCTGACGAGTTCAATATCTATGGTGCGCTTAAAGAGAAGCTGATCACAGATTTTAATATTCCTTCAACCGAAATCACTTTCATTCACGACTGGACAGATAAGAAAAAACCGGAACTGTTTAGAAAGATGAACGAAGGCGAAATCCGCATCCTATTAGGTAGTACTGAAAAAGCAGGTACAGGCTTAAACGTCCAGCAACGAGTGGTAGCGATGCATCATCTGGATATTCCCTGGAAACCTTCTGAATTGGAACAGCGCAATGGCCGTGGAGCAAGGCAGGGCAATGTATTGGCCAAAGAGCATTACGGCAACAAGGTACAGAATTATGTATATGCAGTAGAGCAATCGCTCGATAATTACAAATTTAACCTACTGAAAAATAAGCAGACGTTCATTTCACAAATGAAAAACTGTGAGCTTAATGTACGTACCATTGATGAAGGCGCCATTGATGAAAAGAGTGGAATGAATTTCTCCGAATACATTGCTATTCTTTCAGGAGATACAACACTTCTCGAAAAGTCAAAGCTGGAAAAAAAGATAGCAGTAATGGAAAGCCTGAAAGTATCGCACTTCAGGGAAATAGCTCGTAACAAGTACCAGTTGGAAAATCTGCAAAACGAACAGGCATCTACCGTAAAAACGCTTGACAAACTGGTGGCAGATGAAAAGGTGTACAAAGCCAATCTTCAACTGGATAAGGATGGTATCAAGGTTAATCCCATCAAGCTGGTTAACGTCAACACGTCAAACAGTGAAGCAATTGGCAGACATATTATTAAGCTGTATCAGGACTGGAAGCCAACCGTTGCAAGCGAACAAAAGGAGCAAATCGGTACGCTGTACGGCTTTAATCTGTATATCCGCCGGCAGCAGGAAGCTTACGAGGAAAACGGCATTTTTGAATACCGGTATTCTAACAGCTTTTATGCGCAAGGCGGCGATGATGGTATTAAGTACACGTACAACAATGGTCTTCCTAATACAGACAACCCCAAACTGGCTGCAAGACATTTTCTTAACGCCATTGACCGCGTAGAAAGCCTCAGAGGAAAGTATGAGCATACATTATCTGACCTGAATACAGCAATACCTAAGCTGGAACAGCTTACTACGAAGCTTTTTTTAAAGGAGCCGGAATTGCAGCAAATGAAAAATGAACTCGCTAACCTGGAAAGGCAGATAGCAATTAAGATACAGGAAAACCAACTGAAACAACAACAGGTAGAAAGCAAATCGGAAGAAGTTGCAGAAACACCTGTTATCCAGTTGACAAAAAAGATGAACGGACATTCTGCTGCGAAGGAACTAGTACTGGCAACAACTCAAGTGTCGGAACGTCCGCGAAGCAGGATGCGATTATAAAACAATAAAAACGAAAAGTTATGGCAAATAGTGTTTATCAAATCAACAAAGGAATTAATCAGAGTATTGAATTTAAAGGCTTGAAAGCACAATACATCTGGTATTTGGGCGGCGGTGTTGTTGCATTGCTCATTGTCTTTGCCTTGATGTACATCGTCGGCTTGCCCACCTATCTATGTGTCGGTATCATCCTGGCGGTTGGAACATTCCTCGTCATGAAAATTTACGGCATGAGCAATAAATATGGTGAGCATGGCTTGATGAAAACGCTTGCTCGTAAACAGGTTCCAAAAGTGATAAAATCGAGAAGCAGGAAAGTTTTTATAAAATAAAATCAATGATTTTTTAATAAGCAAATAGGTGTGAAATGGAAAAAGTGTTAGATGATATTTTGCCAATATTGGATGTGGAGCATGATTGCATCCTTAGCAAACAAGGCGATATAACTGTTGTCTTTAAAGCAGACCTTCCGGAAATTTTTACCCTTTCCGACCAGGAATATGAAGGCTTTCATCAGGCATGGATAAAGGCAATCAAATTACTACCTAAATACAGTATTTTTCATAAACAGGATTGGTTTTTACAAAGCAACTACAAATCTGATTTTACCAAAGAGGACACCAGTTTTTTAAGCCGAAGCAGCGAACGTTTTTTTAATGAACGGCCCTTTCTGGCGCATAGCTGTTACATCATGCTAACCAAAAAGCCGGAGGGAAGGAAAGCTGCGAGTTCTATGTTTTCAAGCCTGCTGCGTAAGTCCATTGTACCTGAAGAAACATTGAAGCCACAATTGCTTCAGGACTTCCTGGATAGTACCGGACAGTTTAAACGCATTATGGAAGACAGCGGTTTCATGAAACTGACAAGGCTAAGGGAAAAGGAACTGCACAGTCATAGCCGGAAGATGGGATTGATAGAACAGTATTGCTACCTGTCGGAGCGAAGTGATAGCTTCATGATTGCAGACATCAATTTTGATGAAGGGATGCGTGTAGGTGATAAGTATTGTCAGATCTATACGTTGGGTGATGCAGTTGATCTTCCTGCACTGTGTGGTAGCCGTATCAATTACGATAAATACAGCACTGATAAAACAAAATTCAGCGTTGGCTTTGCTTCTACCTTGGGGCAGCTATTGCCCTGTAATCATATTTACAATCAATACATTTTCATAGAAGATGCTCAGAAGACTATCCAAAAGCTGGAGAGCAAAAGACTAAGGCTGCAATCCCTTTCGGCGTACAGCAGAGAGAATATGATTGCGAGGGATGCAACGAATGATTTCCTGAATGAAGCCATCAGCCAACAACGTTTGCCCGTTAAAGCGCATTTCAATGTATTCGTATGGACAGACAATAAGGACGAATTGAAAGACCTGAAGAACATGGTATCTTCTGCGTTGGCGCAGATGGATGCAGTTGCCAAACAGGAAACGATTGGCGCTCCACAAATATTTTGGGCGGGTATTCCAGGCAATGCAGCCGACTTTCCAATGAATGATACCTTTGATACATTCGCCGAACAAGCCACCTGCTTTCTCAACCTGGAAACGGGTTATCATTCTTCCTTAAGCCCTGTCGGCATACGCCTGGGAGACCGGTTAACAGGTAAACCGGTTCACGTGGACATAAGCGATGAACCCATGAAAATGGGTATCTGTACCAACCGAAACAAGTTTATACTTGGTCCGTCCGGTAGCGGAAAATCATTCTTCACCAATCATATGGTACGCAGTTACTATGAACAGGGAACACACATTGTATTAGTGGATGTCGGGCATAGCTACAAAGGTTTGTGCGACATGGTGAAGGGATATTATTTCACCTATAGCGAAGACAATCCCATACGCTTCAATCCCTTTTACATTAGTGAAGGCGACAGCCTTGATACAGAAAAGAAAGAAAGCATCAAAACATTGCTTCTGGCTCTTTGGAAAAAGGATGATGAAGCCTTTAAACGCAGCGAATATGTCGCCCTATCAAATGCTATCGGAGGATATTATGATTATCTGAAAAAGCATGAAACATGCTTTCCGTGCTTCAATAGCTTTTATGCTTTTCTGCGGGATGAGTACACACAAGTGCTGGAAGGCGACCGGGTGAAGGAAAAAGATTTCGACATAGATAACTTTTTGTATGTGCTCTGTCCGTATTATGAAGGTGGCGAATTTGACTATCTGCTAAACGCTACTGAAAACCTGAATTTATTGCAAGAACGCTTTATTGTATTTGAGCTGGACAACATTAAAGACCATCCCATTCTTTTCCCTGTGGTAACTATCATTATCATGGAAGTTTTCATTAACAAGATGCGTAAGATGAAGGGCATTAGGAAAATGATATTAATTGAAGAAGCCTGGAAAGCGCTGATGAAAGAAGGGTTTGCAGAGTATATTAAATACCTCTTTAAAACCGTTAGGAAGTTCTTTGGTGAAGCAGTGGTGGTGACACAGGAAGTGGAAGATATAATTTCCTCGCCCGTAGTAAAACAGGCGATCATTAATAACAGCGACTGCAAAATATTACTTGATCAAAGCAAGTATCAGAACAAGTTTGAGCAGATACAGGAATTGTTGGGGCTGACAGAAAAAGAAAAAGCATTGGTACTGTCTGTTAATAAATCCAATGATCCCACTAAGAAATATAAAGAAGTATTCATCAGCCTTGGTGGTATGCTCAGCAAAGTCTATCGTACAGAAGTAAGCCTTGAAGAGTATTTAGCCTACACAACGGAGCAAACAGAAAAAGTCAAACTGATGGAATATGCGGAAAAGTTTGGAGGTGATATACGTAAAGGCATATCAGCAATGGCAGAAGACATAAGACATAAGGCATAAAATCTAAAAACATCTAATAAACATGAAAAAACTTATAAAGGATTTGTATTGCGCAGTTAAGGTACTACTGCATTTCTGCAGGGAGCATCATGCTACCATTTCTATGATGCCGGGCATCTACGCAAAACAACCATCGCACAATGATTTCATTGCAGGAATGGATACAATGTTGAAGATAAAGCCGTACGGCAGCTTCTATCAGGTCACCCGTACAGACTATAACAGCAACATAGCGGATAACGAGGAAACATGGCTGGCTACCTATGGCTGGCATTCCAATGGGCATCTCATCGAGATAGGCGGTGACCGCTATTGCATTTTTGATACGGTAGCAAAGTCACTGTATCTCGAAGAACTTACGGAGACCGGAAAGACGACGATTGAATTATTTACTAAAAGTTATTAGAGTTATGAGAAAGTATATCAGAATAATATTACTCACCTTTTGTATTTCCTTTATGGCTTTGCCAGTGCAACAAGTGCAGGCACAAACCGCCATTGCAGAAATAATTAAAGCCGGAATAAAAAAAGTAATTAAAGCGGTTGACCTTAAAATTCAGCGCTTGCAGAATAAAACAATATGGTTACAAAACGCACAGAAAACATTAGAAAACGCATTATCCAAGTTAAAGTTGGAGGAGATTGCTAACTGGACAGAAAAGCAAAAGGAACAATACCGGAAGTATTATGAGGAATTGACTAAGGTAAAAGCAATTATCTCTTATTACCAGCGCATCCGGGACATTACCCAAAAACAAGTGCGACTGGTGAATGAATATAACAGGTCATGGCAGTTATTCCGACAGGATAAGCACTTTGCCCCTCATGAGTTGGACTATATGGCAAAAGTATATTCCGGCATACTCGAAGAGAGCTTAAAAAACATTGATCAAATTATGCTACTTGTAAAATCCTTTGCTACTACAATGAGTGATGCTGGCAGGTTGGAACTTATTAATAAAGCGGCGGACCAGGTAGATACTAACTACGATGACTTGATGCGGTTTAATCACCAAAATGTGTTACTGAGCCTGCAAAGAGCAAAATCAGCCTACGAGGTAGAAACAGTAAAAAAATTATATGGACTTCCTTAAATCAATTAGTATGAAAAAGATGCTTTTGTTCTTGCTGATTTTAGTGTCAATGGCAGGTAGCCTAAAGGCACAGACACTTGCGGAATGGTTTCAGCAGAAAAAAACACAAAAGAAATACCTGCTTCAGCAAATCGCCGCCTTGCAAATTTATATCGGATATGTGCAAAAGGGTTATCAAATAGCGAAAGAAGGACTTACCACAATCGGTGGTTTTACCAGAGGTGAATTCAACCTTCATAGTGATTACTTCAACTCGCTTAAAATGGTTAACCCTGCAATCAGGAAGTATGGAAAGGTCGCAGGCATTATAACCCTGCAGGTAAAAATTGTAGAGAACTATAATAGTACTTCTCGGAAGCTTGAGAGTACTAATGCTTTTTCAAACGATGAATTAAACTATATCCGTAGCACATTTAGCAATCTGCTTGATGACTGTGAAAAAACGTTGGACGAACTTATAACTGTAACCACAGATGGAAAATTGGAAATGAAAGATGATGAACGCATAGCAAGGATAGACAAACTATACCTGGATATGCAGGACAAATTCAACTTCTGCAATTCATTCAGTAATGATGCGAAATTGTTGGCTGTGTCCCGAATAAAAGAGCAAACAGAGGTTAAAATAAGCCGTGCCTTGCAGGGCATTAAAAATAAATAGTTATGAAAAAGTTAGTGATGATATTCAGTGTCGTTTTTTGCAGCTTATTACCCGCGCATAAAGCATCGGCGCAAGCCGATGAAATACAGCAATTGCTACTTAATGTAGAAAAGCTGGCGCAATTCAAACAAATCCTGAGCGACATGAAGAAAGGCTACCAGATATTGGAAGGTGGCTATAATACCATCAAAAATATTTCCGAAGGAAATTTCAATCTGCATAAAGCTTTCCTTGATGGTTTAATGGAAGTAAGTCCAACAGTACGCAAATACCATCGGGTGGCGGATATTGTCAATTATCAAGTCGTATTGGTCAAGGAATACAAGAATGCTTATGACCGGTTCAAACGCGATAACAATTTCAAAGCAGACGAGCTGTCCTATTTAGGTCATGTGTATGACAACCTCTTTAAAGAGAGCTTGCGTAACCTGGATGAACTTCTTACGGTAATCACGGCAGGCAAAACCCGCATGAGTGATTATGAACGGCTACAGACGATTGACAGAATTTATGCCGACATGCAGGATAAATTAATGTTTCTAAGGCACTTTAATAACAACACAACGATACTGGCAGTGCAACGAGCAAAAGAAAGAAACGATGCACAAACCATTCAGAAAATTTATGGAATAAACAATTAAATAAAACAATATGGCAACGTGTAGAAAGGCCGTCTGTATGGCGGTAGTGGGATTGATATTGCCTTTTTTGACCTATGCACAAGGTATGGCAAACGATATGAAGGGAATGCATAGTGTACTCGACCAGTTGTATGATGAAATGATGCCACTATGCAGTCAGTTAATCGGTGTAGGCCAGGGACTGGCAGGATTTGCAGCAATGTGGTATATAGCTGCAAGAGTATGGAGACATCTGGCCAATGCCGAACCAATAGACTTTTATCCGCTCTTTCGTCCGTTCGTAATTGGTTTTTGTGTGTTGATATTCCCTTCCATATTAGGATTGATCAATGGGGTTATGAAACCAACGGTAACGGCTACCGCCGCAATGGTAGAAGGTTCTGATAAAGCTATTGCAGTGTTGCTCGAAAAGAAAGAAGAGGCTATTAAACAATCCAACGTCTGGCAGATGTATGTCGGAGAGAGTGGTAGCGGTGATAGAGATCGTTGGTATAAGTACACGCATGATAATGCCGATCCATCGGATGAAGGCTTTTTCGAGAGCATTGGTAATGACATCAAGTTTGCCATGTCCAAAGCCTCGTACAACTTTCGCAACTCCGTAAAGGAATGGATGAGCGAAGTGCTTCAGGTATTATTTGAAGCCGCTGCATTATGTATTGACACGTTACGAACGTTTCAATTAATTGTACTTGCCATACTTGGGCCGTTGGTTTTTGGCATTGCCGTCTTTGATGGTTTTCAGCACACACTTACTGTTTGGTTGGCCCGCTATATCAATATCTTTTTATGGCTTCCCGTTGCCAACATTTTCGGCAGCATTATCGGCAAAATACAGGAGAAAATGCTGGCGCTGGATATATCCCAGATGCAGGACTATGGAGAGACTTTTTTTAGCAGGACTGATATAGCCTACCTGGTTTTTATGATCATCGGCATTGTAGGATATTTCACCGTTCCATCGGTAGCCAATTATATCGTTCATGCTGGCGGTGGCGGCGCATTCGGACATAAGGTTACGAGCATGTTTAGCAGTTCTTCCAGAAGTATGGTAAATACTGCAAGTACCGGTGCAGCTATGGCAATGGATGCAATGGGTAATGCTGCCAGCCGCATATCACAAGGGATGGCCAGCAACGGTTCTTCCAATCCTTATTTCAATGATAGCAATAGTACCGCATCGGGCTATATGAGCAACAAGCTAAAAGGTAATTCGTAATAATCTAATTGAGGAAATATGTTCAAAAAGATGAAAAATATTGATACAGCATTCCGGTATGTGAGGGGCTTTACCATGCTGGTAATCGTGGGATGCGTAGTTATTTGCTGTTTTACACTATACAAAAGTTACAGCCTGGTAGCGGAGATGCAGAGCAAGATCTACATTCTTGCCAATGGAAAAGCACTGGAAGCTTATGCTTCCGATCGAAAGGATAATATACCTGTTGAGGCAAAAGATCATGTGAAGGTTTTCCACAGGTTGTTTTTTACTCTTGACCCAGACGACAAAGCCATACAAGCAACTATCACCAAAGCCTTGTACCTGGCGGATGGAAGTGCTAAACGCGTATATGACGACTTAAAAGAGAACGGATATTATGCGGGACTTATTTCAGGTAATGTAAACCAGACGATTTCAGTTGATAGTGTAGCAATTGATATCAATGAGTATCCTTACCGGTTTCGTTGTTATGCTACCCAAAATATTGTTCGGCCTACCAGCATCACTACCCGCAGTTTAACTACCGAAGGTTCATTACGTAATGTATCACGCAGCGACAATAATCCACATGGATTTCTTATCGAGCGGTGGAATATTATTGAAAACAGGGATTTAAAAACTATCAGCAGGCGTCCATAAAAATTAAGACCATGAAACTATTTTCTATAAGAAAAGAAAGCAATCCGGAAAAGGTAAATCCCATATCAAACCGGATACATGCAGGTTACAAACACTTGCAGACAGGTTGGGCAAAATGGATGGTAAAGCGTACGCAGAAATTTTCACGTCGCACATGGATAATGCTGCTTATTCTTTTCGTGTTATCAACGAGTGCGTACAGCATTTATCTCGCTGTAAGCGCCATTACGGAAAAAGATGGGATTTTAATAACCGTTACGCCCATTAAAAAACCCAGGTACACAACTGAAACGGGAGAAACCGACAAAGAGGCTGCCGAAGTATCGGAAGCGCAATACAGACGCATCAAAAGATTCAGGGTGTACATGGATAGTTTGGCACGAAGTCCTTCAGGAAAAATCCTGTATGATAGCATAAACAGCCATCGTCCGGGTTTGATGGACAGCTTACAATTAATTGAACAGTTATATCAAAGAAAAATTAAAAAATAAACTTCATTTTTTTAACCGACTTAAAGTATATAAATATGACAAGTGCATTATTGAATAAAGTGTGGGAAGGAGATTGTCTGAAATTAATGGAAGAAATATCAAACCAAAGTGTTGACATGATATTAGCAGACCTGCCGTATGCTACTACAGCCAACGAGTGGGATAAGCCTATTAATTTACAAATGCTTTGGAAACAATACAAGCGGATTCTTCAGCCGAAGGGAGTGATTGTACTTACTTCACAAGGCAGGTTTACAGCACAGTTAATTGAAAGCAATCCTGAATGGTTCAAATACAAAATTGTCTGGATAAAGTCAGTAGCAACTAATTATCTGAATGCAAAAAAACAACCCTTGAGGAAACATGAAGACATTTGCGTTTTTTACAAGCAGCAGCCAATATATCATCCGCAAATGGGTGAAGGCAAACCATACATCGCAACCAGGCATCCTAAGCCTAACAACAATTATGGAATTCATACATCTACCACGAGCAAAAGTTGTGGGGCAAGATACCCTACAGATATATTAAGTTATAACGAAGATTATATACAAATTAATTCTGCCGTGGCAGAAGGAAATGTTTTTCATCCTACACAAAAGCCAATTGCATTAGGCAGATACTTAATACGCACATATACCAATCCGGGGCAGGTTGTATTGGACAATACATGTGGTAGTGGCAGCTTTTTAGTCGCATCTATACTTGAATACAGAAATTTTATCGGCATAGAAAAGAATAAGAATGCCACTCAGTTCAGGAAACACGTGGACTATATACAAATCTGTAATCGCCGTATTCAAGAGGCTTATGATTCAATTAAAACTGATCACTTCTAAATTTTAAACATTTAAATAGTATCTAATATGGAACAACAAGTAACAACTTCAAAAATGATGAGGCAGCGCAGATTTTTATTGGTATTACCGCTGCTTGTATTGCCTTTCATTACCATGATTTTTTGGGCGCTCGGCGGCGGTAAAGTAAAAAATGGACAAGCTCAAGCAGCAGTAAAAAAGGGATTTAATATTAACCTGCCCGACGCCAATCTCAAGAATGACAAGCCAATGGATAAGATGAGCTACTATGAACAGGCGCAAATGGATTCAATCAAATTTCTTGAACTGGTAAAAAATGATCCTAACTACAAGAATATTGGAGCAACAAATACTGATAAAGACTTGTCAGGTGAAGAAGAAATTATTCAAACTCCTGCTGATAAAAGAGGACTCAATACTTCCCTTTATGATAGCCAGGAATATAACGATTCTAATACCGATAAGATTTATCGTAAGCTGGCAGAGCTGAACAAAGAGATGAATAAGCCAATACCATCGGAAGGTGATGAGTATAATCATATGTATCAAGGCACAAAGGGCAAAAGCAGTAATAGCACGACCCTTAAGTCTTCGGATATGGACAGGCTGGAACAAATGATGAACATGGTAAATCAGCCCACTGACGAAGATCCAGAATTAAAACAACTGAATGGAATGTTGGATAAGATACTGGAGGTGCAATATCCCGAACGTGTACACGAAAAGTTAAAACAAACTTCCGAAGCCGCCAGAGGGCAAGTGTTTGCCGTATCGTTTAAGAAAGATAACAGCATTACTCACCTTGATACCGAACATTTAACAGGTGGCGCAGTCAACGGATTCTATTCGCTTATCGCAACGACAGCCATAGAAGATTCACAGAATGCTATACAAGCGGTTATTCATGAGACACAAACTATTGTAAATGGTTCCACTGTCAAATTGCGATTATTAAATGATGTATTCATCAATGGTGTTCATATTCCAAAAGACAATTTTCTGTATGGGATTGCTTCGCTTCGTGGTGAAAGATTGAGTATCAAGATTAATAGTGTACGTTATAATAACTCGTTGTTTCCGGTAGAATTATCGGTTTACGATATGGATGGGCTGAACGGCCTCTACATTCCCGGTGCTATAACAAGGGATGTTGTAAAGCAATCTACAGACCGTTCCATGCAAACTATCGGCTTGACTTCACTTGACCCTTCCTGGCAAGCACAGGCCGCCGGGGCGGGTATTGAAGCCGCAAAGACATTGGTCAGCCGAAAAGTTAAGCTGATTAAAGTAACTGTAAAGGCAGGTTATCAGGTGCTGTTACGTGACGAAAAGCAAAAGCAATCCAATTAAATATTTCAATCACTTAAAAATTCCAAAGATGAAAAAGATTAGTGTTATTATGGTAACGGGAATTTTCCTGCTTATTACAATTTTTAAAACGCAGGCACAAACAAACACAACCTGGCAAATAAAAGCAATTGAGCCATATCATGTGGCAGTTGCATTCTCCAAAACAACTAACATTATCTTTCCCTATTCAATTGTCAGCGTAGATATTGGAAGCCAGGATGTGTTGGCACAAAAAGCAAAGGGAGTGGAAAATATTTTGCAGATAAAAGCTGCAAAAGAAAACTTTCCTCAAACCAATATCAGTATCATAACGGCTGATGGAAGCCTCACTTCTTTTCTGGTTGATTATGCAGAACAACCCGCCGTACTAAACCTTTCATTAGCCATCGAAGAAAAGAAAAATTCAACCTGCATCTTGTCAGAAACCTTTAATGAGGCAGAAGTACAGAAATATGCAAAACTGGCTTCGGTATCGAAGGAAAAAATCAATAGTGTCAAGGATAAAAGATTTGGTATTCGCTTACAGTTAAACGGATTATTTATACATGATAACATCATGTACTTCCGTCTAAATATCGCAAACGAGACCAATATCAATTACGATATTGACCAGCTACGCTTCTACATCAGAGATCAAAAAAAAACAAAGCGTACTGCCACACAGGAGATTGAAATAAATCCGCTTTATGTAAAAGGCGATACTGCGGTTATTGTTGGTCAAACAGAAAGGGTTTTTGTGTATGCCGTTTCTAAGTTCACTATCCCGGATAAAAAATATTTGGTTATTGAACTAATGGAAAAGAATGGTGGGCGGCATTTAAAAATCAAAGTCCGTAATAAAACAATCATTCAGGCAAAACGTCTTTAGCATTCTTCTTTCTAAAATCAAATTTATTGAAATGAAAAAGTCATTATTAAAGGGTTCAAGTATGGACAAGAACAATCTTGCATATCTCAAGGACCAGTTACAAGCACTTGGATTTCCTCTTAGGATTTTGGAAGAAGCAAGCCGTTATATGCAAGGAAACCCGGAAGCTTTTCATATCTCCTACTCCAATCAAATTAAAGAAGATGAGTTGATGTTTGACTTGCGTTTTATTAAACGTTCAGAGAATGAATACCAGCTTAAAGAATATGAGTTAACCTATAAACACATAAATATCCCTGACGTGAATATTCAGGGTATAAATACGAAAGAGTTAGCCAAGAGGCTGAACGTAGCGGACACTTTATATGATAAATACTATCAGAACGATATGGAAGACAGCATGTCAAAGCAAGAATATAAACAAGCTTCCGATTTTATAAAAGCTGTGAATAATGATTTATATAAGCTCGCTGGAGTAGAAGAAGGAAGAGAAGTTGCAAAGCTGTTGATGTACAAATACTTTCCTGAAAGCGAATATGCAAAGTCTTTTCAGGATTATCCAGAAATGCAAAAGGTGCATGAGCACAGACATGTGTTTCCAGTAAATGGCAATAAGGCTTTAACTACAATAGAAGCTTATGAGTTTTTAAAAGCTGAAACTGCCGAAGCATCATCATTAAACAAAACAAATTTATTCACTCAAAAACAAATATTATGAACCAGAAAAATTTCGAATACCTGCGTGACCAGGTAAAGTACACCGGATTTGGTGAAGGGTTAGAAAACGACCTTAAGCAGAAAATGGAAGACGGAAAGCCGGAATTTAAGTTGCAGCATCAAACGCAATATGGCAATGATTCCGTAACAGCGACATTGAACTTCAGTCAATCGAAACAAAGCGATATGTACTTCTTCAATTCCTACCAGGTTAGTTTACAAAAAGAAAACAACCCGGAAACGATGGCGCAAACATTCTATATCAACAAAGCGGGTAACATCACTTTGAAAGAAGCCTTCAATCTCATGGAAGGCAGGTCAGTAAACAAAGACCTCACCAATAAGGAAGGACAGGTTTATAATGCCTGGATACAGATGGACTTTAAACAAAGTGATAATAATGGCAACTTCAAGCTGAAACACTATCATCAGAATTACGGCTATGATTTGGAAGAAGTGTTGTCAAAACATCCTGTTAAGGAATTAGGTAATGATGATTTTAAAGCCAGCCTAATGGATTCTCTCAAAAAAGGAAATCTGCAATCAGCCACTTTTCAAACTAACGGTACAGAACAGAAGCAATACATCGAAGCCAATCCTCAATTCAAGACAATCAATATTTATGATAGCAGCATGCAAAGAGTGGATAACCGGCAATCGAAAAAAGAACGGCAATCTGAGGGCGAAAACCGATCAGTAAAACAAGACAATAAAAAGGAAAAACAGACATCTGCTGAAGATGATGGCCCTGAAATGCCGAAGGCATCCAAGAAAAGAAAAAAGAGACAAAACATCAGCTAAAAGTTAGATAGCCTGATTTAATTGATGACTAAGTAAAAAAGGTTTTGCTATGAACAATCAACTTCCCATAAACAGAGTGGAAACAGACCTGAATCAATGGCGTTCGAGGGAAGAGCGCTTCAGTAAATTGTTTTCTTTCAGCCTTTCATCCAACAAAGCACTACTTAAAGAAAAGCTGCAATACTATGACCGTATCGCAGCAAAATATAAAGGTACGCAAGATATGGACGAACGGTTTGCGCTTAGAATGTTACAGCAGGAACGCAGCAAAATTGAGAAACAGCTTTATCCAAATCCTGTGATTCGGTTGCTACGCAGCCTATTGGTTGTGCCTGTTAAGGAACAGGCTGTAATAAAGCAGAATAACAGGAAAACGGAACAAAATAGCCAGTCGCTGCACCAACAGGTGCGGCGTGCTGGCTTTACTAATCTTGCCGCAAAAATTGACGAGCAAATTAAACAGGGACAGCAACAATTCTCTCTTCCGGTTTCGTACTATATTAATGATAAAGAAAGATTAAATCATCAGTTGTCATTCGTAAAAGACCAGTCAGGCACTTACCATTTTGAAGGATATAAAACCAACCTGTATAATGAATCCAAACCGAACGAGCAACGGGAACAATATTTCAGTGCGAAAAATGGATATGAGATTAACACAACCGAATCATATAATCTTTTAGCCGGCCGTGCAATTAAAAAGAATGCAACCTGGATGCAGCTTGACTTCAATGATAAAGATGCCAACGGCAATTTCCGAATGAAGGAATTTCATTCGGGCTATGGTTACAACCTTCAAAAGATTTTGCAACAGCTTCCTTTAAAAGAGTTGCTTAATGAAAGCGAAGCGAATAAGTTGCATGATGCATTAAAGAACGGTAATCGTGTAGCTGTTAGCTTTATTAAGAATGGCAATGAACAGCGTTATTACATTGAAGCAAACCCGCAATTCAAATCGGTAAATATCTATGATGAGCATGCCAGAAAAATAACACTCAATACTGCATTGGGTACTAAAACTTTGGAAGCAATGAAAGCGGTTAATAATGCTTCCCAACAGCAAAGCCAGGGGAGAAAGAATGGGATGAGGATGGCATAAGTAAAATGTATAGAGGATGGATAGATTTTGTTATTTATCAAATTTTTTTGAAGCCATTGAAAGTGATGCCCGCATAAGTATCACTCATATAGGAGTATTCGCTGCATTGTTGCAATATTATGCACAAAACGGATTTACAAATCCTATCCAGGCTTTCAGTTATGATATTATGCGTGTAGCAAAGCTGTCGTCCGCTATCACGTATCACAAATGTATCAAGGACTTGAGCGCGTATGGATATATAATATATGAACCTTCATTTAACCGGAAAAAAGGAAGTCGTATATATTTATTAGAAACGTTTTAAAATTTATTTCAATTCAATAAATGACTATTATGGCTATTGAAGTATTGACAAAAGAGGATCTAAAAATGTTTGAAGCCAGTTTAATATCAACCATAGAATCGTTGATCAAACGGCATTTATCTTTCGGTAATGAAAAGCCGGAAGGCTACAAAACATCTGATGTTAGAAAAATGCTTGGGTGTTCTGTAAATAAGCTGGTATCCTTAAGGATCAGTCGCAATTTAAGAACCAAAAAAATAGGTGGCACTCTATATTATAATAAGGATGACATAAGGAGGCTTTTGGAGGAAGGGTATTAAGTAAAAGGCTCCCAAATGTTCAGTAGAACCCTGATCATCATCTTAATTTTTTAATAGAAGCCTGCCTATTTCCCTTTTCTTATTCAGCTTTTCTTCCAGGCCGGCCATGTCATTAATAATTTTTTCTTCATCAACATCAGCATAAATTTGGGTAGTGGTGATTTTAGTATGGCCCAACATCATTTGAACGGTTTCCAATGGAATCCCGTTTTTTAAGGCCACCGTTTTAGCAAAAGTATGACGGGCTACATGGAATGTCATAGGAATCCTTATTTCGCAAGCCTCCTGTATTATTTTTAAACATCTGTTAACCTGCTGATTGGCTATCTTTGGGAAAATGGTTGATCTTCCATATTGTATTGCCTCCTCGCGATATTTCTTCAATATCTTTGATGCAGATGGTAACATAGGAATGGAACACAATTCATCGGATTTTGTACGGTACATCTTACACCAAACTACACCGTCCAGATTCCATTCAAAATCATGTTCAGATAAGGCCATTGCTTCAGCGAATGCAAGGCCAGTATAACAGCTATTTAAAAATAATTCTTTTATATAAATCACTAATGGATTAATAAATTTCTTTTCTTCAAGTTTTATCACATCAATCATATCCAATTTTTTTCTTTTAGATTTTTTCAACTTACAGGAATACTTGCTGCATTTGTTTTCTTTAACCCATTTAAGATCATCGGCGGCCCATGTCATGATACGTTTAAAACGTTGTATATGTTTTCCAACTCCGTTTCCTTTACAGGGATCATGAAGTTTGATAGGTTGGGTTCGGATATAATGTTCGAAGTCAGTGGCAAATTGTCCATCAACCTGTGATAAAAAAACATCTGCTGAAGCAAATTGATAATTGAGAAACAACTCAAGATACTTGATAGTTGTTTTGTAGTTCTTAAAACCACCGTCTTTCAATTTAAGTTTCCAAATCTTTGTATAATAGGCAAGTAGTTCTTTTAGTTTATGTCCTTTTAATTCCGCCTGATTACCCAGGTACGCATCTCTCACTGTTTCTGCTGTAACTAATTTACCATCGTCAAGCAGCTTGCGGTATTTTTCTTTAATATCCATCTTGATATTATCAAGATGTTCATTGATTGATTTTACTTCAATTGAATTTCCTTTTACCCTGCTTTTTGCACTATCCCAGGATGATATAGAAATTTGCTCTTTGGTTGAAAGTTCCTTTTCTTCGCCGTCAATAGTGATTCGGGCATAAATGTCTGCGCGCTTTTTATCTGCTTTACATTTTCTGGTTAGAAAACTGACGCTAAAAGTTGTTGTGTCCATGAGTCTTTTTTTAAAAGGTTTTTGAAATGATTTGATTTCCATCTTCACGTTTATCATTGTCCGCACATTCAAATCCATTTCAAATCCTCTCAAAATGTGTCAAAAAAAATACACAACTATCTGGATTGCAATAGATTATGAGCTATTGGGTGAGTACAAATTCTATGCCTTAAAATACTCACTGATTTACTCACCTGAATATTGATATTTTTTGATTCTATTTGACATAAGGACAAAAAAAATCCTTGTAAATCAATGATATTTACAAGGATTGAAAGGCGTTGATTCCTCTTTTTGTCGGGTAGACAAGATTCGAACTTGCGACCCCACGCCCCCCAGACGTGTGCGCTACCGGGCTGCGCCACTACCCGAAAAAAAAGTCGCTGCAAATGTAAGGTGTAAAAATAAAATAAAGGCATTGTCTCTTTCTCATTATGATAATGCCATTCAGAACCAAACAGAATTATTTGTTATCTCCGGTTTTCTGGACTACAAAATGGTTGGTAATCTCATTTTTCACTGGTTTCAGAGACATAAGGTACTTAAAAATTGAAACCAAATCAGTAGTGTCCATCCCCGCATACATTGACCAGGGCATTATAGTTTGTTCTCCGTTATTTGAGACTTTAGCCAATTCAGCTTTGTCAGCATAAGCCTTAAACCTTGAAATAAATTGGGCTTCTGACCATGCACCAATTCCGGTTTCTACATCGGGAGTCAGATTTGCTGAATATATTGTAACCCCGGGCAAAATAAATTCCCTGCCTCCGGTAAACGCTTTTGATTTAATGATATTCCCGTTTTTTGCCGGAGTATGACATTCCATACAACCCGCAGCATTTATCATATAAGCGCCATAAGCTAAAGTATCTTTAACAGGAGGCTTTATCGACAACTGCGCTTTTTGGGGAATTGTATTCAATATGAAATTGACAGGAAAATTTACTGAATGGTCAGGTGACTTGCTGTCGATGGGTTTAAGAGTCCGGATAAATGCAATAATATCATAGATATCTTCCTTACTCATTTTTCCATAATAAGAATAGGGCATTACCGGAAACATTGTACTGCCATCTTTTGCCACACCTGTGGTAATCGCCCTGAAAATTTCTCCATCAGTCCAGTTACTCAAATTAAACGGAGTCAAATTTTTTGAATAGAACTTCCCCGGAAAACCTTCTTTTTCGTCAAAATATTCTCCCCCCTTGCCATCCGTACCAGGAATAATCGGGCCTGAAAATAATGACCAGTTTCTTGTGGAATGGCAATCCATACAAACCGTAACATGATACGCCAGATATTTTCCATGTTCAATCATTGCCGGGGTTGCATTAATTTTTAGATCCGGGGCCGGACCTACATTAGGCAACGCGAATTTCAAATATGATCCAAATCCAAGAATGCCAATTACAATAACGAGCAGAATGGTCAACAAAACCTTTTTCATTGTTTAAAAATTAAATTATGGACAATAAAGATGGAAACACTTGTCGTAAAATTTTTTCCAGGTCTAAAATAATCGAGGTTGCTAATGTATATAAATTTTTATAAAGCATAACTCCATTCAATATAATGTTTCATGAAAAAATTATTTTAGCCCTATAATTTTAAGGAATGAAAACCGGATCAGCACCGATATTTTTTACCCAAAAAGCTGCAATTTCTCTGTCTCGCCAAATGCACATAATCAGGGGGAACAGGGTATTAAATCTCTTTGCGGAAATAATTAAATCTTAATTTATCAAATGGTGTATTCAGGAAATTACAATTGACATATATTTCCCCAAAAAATAACATCCTTTTGTGGAGATACAGTTATTTGAAAATCTCTTTCAGAAATTAAAGAGTTGAATATTTTTCCGAAGGAAACATTCTCCCTGAAATTTTCAATTCAACATTTTTCCCGGTCGAATAAAAATAAATCAGGAATAAGATCCGATAAATCTTTTCAATCAAAATATTTCTCAAATATTTTCTGAGTGGATTCAAGGTTTTCATGAACGAAAGCATAAATCCCTGTTTGTGCTGCAGCTTTTACCAGCATTTTACGGTCGTCGATGTACAGACATTCTTCAGGTTTGACCTGTGCGATTCCAACAGCCAGATTGAAAATCCCCGGATCGGGTTTTCGCATACCTACTTCGCACGAAGAAATAAATGCATCAAAAAATCTATGGAGGTTAAATCTGTGGATTCTGTACCAGTTCAGGTCGCGAGGTTCATTGTTTATCGAAATTACTTTGATATCCGGATGTTTGCGTTTCCAGTCGATCATCCAATCCAGCGTATCGGGAAGTTGAATGGACCGGGACAACATAAAATCAATAAACTCTTGTTTGGAGAAATTTTTTTCTTCATAAAACACCGCGGTATCCAGATAATCGTCGAGTGAGATTTTTCCAATTTCATACGTATTAAAAATAAAATTGTGCCGGGCTTCCAATTGTTCATAATCAAGATTGAACCGGATACATGCTTCTTTTCTGCTAAGGTGATCCCAGCCATTGGTAAGCAATACACCACCGATGTCGGAAAACAGTACTTTGATTTTACTCATAATTATTTTTCGAGAGATGCAACTTTTTGTAATCTTCTGTTGTGCCTTTCAAGGCCTGAAAACTTTGCATTCAGGTAGGCCATTACCAATTCTTCTGCAGATGCATAACCGGTAACCCTGCCGCCGAGGCATAGCAAATTCATATTATCATCTTCCACCCCCTGATGGGCGGAAAAATAATCAGTGATTAGCGCTGCTCTAACTCCTTTCACTTTATTCCCCGCCACAGATGCTCCAATTCCACTTCCGCAAATGGCGATTCCCTTCTCAATTTTTCCAGAGCCAATTTCTTTTGCCAGAGGAACCACAAAATCGGGATAGTCATCAGTAGAATCTAATTTGTTGGCGCCAAAATCTTTGATAGTATAACCCTTATCCCGGAGGAATGATTTGATTTTTTCTTTCAATTCAAATCCACCGTGGTCTGCAGCCATTCCAATTTCCATAATTAGATTTCATTTATATTTCAAAGTTCGGAATTTTGTTATTTGAATAATAAAATCCCTTTGATGTTTGAGAATAACACTATTTTTATGCCAAATGACAAGAGAAGAAAAGTTTATGGCCGAAGCCATCAAACTATCAGAATTGGCAGTGGAGAAGGGAGAAGGCGGACCTTTTGGATGTGTGATTGTAAAAGAAGACAAAATTATTGGAAGGGGTTATAACAGGGTGCTGGCAACCAACGACCCCACAGCTCACGCAGAAGTGGTTGCCATTAGAGATGCCTGTAAAAATCTGAGTTCATTTCAGCTTGAAGGCTGCGAGGTTTATACCAGTTGTGAACCATGTCCAATGTGCCTCGGGGCTTTGTATTGGGCGCGGCCCAAAATAATCTACTACGCAAATACCAGGGAAGATGCCTCAGAAAACGGATTTGATGATAGTTTGATTTACGACGAAATCAGCAAATCAATCGATGAAAGAAAAATCCCTTTCAGAATCCTGAAACTGGCAAATGCTTATGATGCATTTGAAAATTGGGAAAATAAAATTGACAGAACCAATTATTAAAAAATCAACAATTAAAAAAATGGCATGCCAATTTGAAATACCTTTTAGCGGAGCGGCCACAGTAGCTGTATCCAAAGCCAGGTCTGCCGTTGAAAGCATGAGCGGGATATTCAACGGAGATGAGTATTCAGGTGATTTTGACCTTAACGTTTTCGGAAATGATATCAAAGGCAATTACACCATATCAGGTCAGCTATTGAAACTTGAGGTAACAGATAAACCTTTTTTTGTACCGT
Organism: Chitinophagaceae bacterium; assembly: GCA_017307735.1. GTDB lineage: Bacteria > Bacteroidota > Bacteroidia > Chitinophagales > Chitinophagaceae > Ginsengibacter. Next base: position 277,874 of record JAFKGR010000002.1, on the reverse strand, counting down.
GCAGTACAATAGAGAGCTTCCTGAAAAAACAGATATCCTGAACTATTTTACCTGAAACTTCCGCGATAATATCTTGTCAATTTTTCCCAGCAATTCATTTGTCTGAAAAGGTTTTGAAACAAAATCATCTGCTCCAAACTCATAAATAGCCGATTCTGCCAGACGTGGAAAGCCGCTGACAACCAAAACAGGAATATGCCTTGTGAAAGGCGACATTTTTAATTTATTGCAGATTCGCAATCCATCGTGATCATTAAGAAATACATCAAGCAACAACAAGTGAGGATTAAAAGTCCTAATGGCTGTAGAACCTTCTTCCCAGTTAGGAAATGCCTTTACCTCAAATCCTTTTTTACGAAGAAGTTTCCCTGTTATTAACAGCAGGTCTTCATCATCGTCTATCATCATTATGCGTGGCATATCTGATGGGTCGCAAAAAGCATGCACAGTTTGGTGAGAATGCGGTTGCCCGCTATATTTTAGGGGAATTTATTACATAAGATTTATTAAGGCTTTCAGGAATGACCTTTGATTAATGAAACCAATTCATGAGAACCCGGCCCTGGAAAGTCGCCAATCAACTCATTGTTTTATTTGTTATAACTCAAAACACCGGTATCAAAAAACCACCAACAGATTTAGAATATAAAAACCTCGAATAAAATTCCGGACAAAAGGTTTCATTTTTCATGATTATATTCATTTAATTAATTTTGGCCATGCTGCTTATTTACACGTCTAAAGCAACTCCCAGATTCAATTACACTTGCAATTGGATTTTCGGACAATTGATGAGTGATTGGAAACTGACAGAAAGCATGGAAGACTATCGCAATCATACCGGGGCCAAAATATTTTATGACAAAATTGAGAATCCCGGTTCCGGATTGCATATTCATCCGGCAGAACTTATTAAAGACGATCTGCTGCATTCTGAATTGCCGGTAAAATCTACCATTGAAGAAATGCCTGTTTTATACCGGGATGTTACAGAATTTGGATTCGATATTTTCAGCGCTGTTTTTTTTATGCTCAGCAGGTATGAAGAATATTTACCTTTTGAGGTTGATGCGCACTACCGTTTTCCTGCCTCCCAATCTCTTGCTTTTCAAAACTCTTTTCTTCAATTACCGGTTTGCGACATGTGGGTGAATTATTTAAAGGAAAATTTGATCCGTTTACAGCCCGGCATTCAATTTAAAACCACGAAACCCTCATGTATCCTTTCTTATGATATTGATGTTGCTTTTAAATTCCGGGGTAGGAAAATGACGAGAAAAATAGCTTCTATTCTAAAAGATTTATCGTCTTTTAATTTTAAAAGAATAATCGAGAGACTTAAAGTGATGAGTGGTACGATGAAAGATCCATGGGATATTTCGGACTTTGTGAAAGTGCAGGCTGAAAAAATCGGAGCGGATTGTGTATTCTTTTTCCCGGCTGGGCAAAAGACGGAATATGACAGGTCTTTGGATTTATCGAATCAGGAGGTGACAGCTTTAATAAATCGTATAAAACAATTTGCCCATATAGGTATCCATCCATCCTATTTCAGTCCTGAAAATAAATTAAAACTGCAGCAGGAAATGAAAACACTGGAAAGAGTTGCAGGTTTGAGCATTTTCCAAAGTCGTCAACATTTTTTAAGATTTAAAATACCTGACACATTTCTGAATTTATCGGAATCCGGTATAAGGGAGGATTTTAGTATGGCTTTCCCCGATATGAACGGATTCCGGGCGGGTACTTCCCATCCGTTCAACTTTTATGATTTAAAAAATGAATGCGAAACAGGATTGAAAATTTTTCCATCGTGTATCATGGATCAGACTTGCATTCATTACCTGAAATATTCAGCAGAAGATTCATGGGAAATCATCAAAAAATATATCGATCTTGTATTCAGATATAACGGTATTTTCATTCCGATTTTTCACAATGATCATCTCGCAGGCAAAGATTGGATGGAGATTCATGATCGCATGACAACTTACATTCTCAATCACGAAACTACAGGAGAATGAAAATTATCTTCACTGTCACCAACGATCTGAATTATGACCAGCGAATGATCCGGATCTGCAATTCTCTTTGTAAGGCCGGTTATGATGTGCTTCTTGTGGGTCGAAAAAGAAAAGATTCAAAACCATTGGTCAGAAAAGATTTCGAACAAAAACGAATAATCCTGCTTTTTCAAAAAGGTTTTTGTTTTTATGCAGAATACAACATCAGATTATTTTTCTATCTCCTTTTTAAAAAATGTGATGCCCTTTGCAGCATTGATCTGGATACAATCATCCCCGTTTACTTCATAAGTTTATTAAAAGGTAAAAAAAGAATTTATGATGCCCATGAATATTTTACCCAGCAGATAGAAATTATCTCCCGCCCGGTTGTATTTAAAGTCTGGAATAAAATTGAAAAAACTTTTGTTCCAAAATTCAATTCAGGATACACCGTAAACCAAAGCATTGCTGGTATTTTTAAGAAAAAATACAATATAACCTATCTGGTTATCCGTAATTTACCTGTAAAAAGAGAATTACGACAAGAGGCAGAATCGAACAGGAAATTTATTTATAGTGGAAGTGTAAATGAGGGCAGGGGATTTGAACAATTGATTCCTGCCATGAAAAGGGTTAACACCGGACTTGACATCTACGGTTCAGGAAACTTTATTGAGCAGGTGAAATCAATCACCATCCGGTCAGGCGTGGAAGACAAAGTATTTTTGAAAGGATACATTTTTCCTGAGGATCTGGCGTTGATTACCTCACGATATTATGCAGGTATTACTTTGTTTGAGAATACCGGTCTCAATCAATATCTCAGTCTGGCCAATCGTTTTTTCGATTACATTCAAAACGGAATCCCTCAAATTTGCATGGACTATCCGGAATACAGAAGAATCAATGAACAATTTGAAGTGGCAATCCTCATTAAGGAATTAAAGGAAGACACTGTTGAAGAAGCACTTAATAAATTACTCAATGATACTGAACTCCGGAATAAGCTGGCGGCCAATTGTATGGTAGCAAGAGAAACATTAAATTGGCAAAACGAAGAGCCAAAGCTTCTACAATTTTATAAAGATTATCTTGGAAAATAGATTGCAAATAGTAAGCTTAGATGTTCCATATCCTCCGGATTATGGTGGTGTAGTAGATATTTTTTACACCATTAAACATTTGCATGATGCAGGTGTAAAAATTATTTTGCATTGTTTTGAATATGGCCGCGGTAAACAACCGGAATTAGAAACCCTTTGTGAAAGGGTTTATTATTATCCAAGAAAAAAAATATTTTCATTTAGTATCCCGTACTTCGTAATCTCCAGAAAAAATAATCTTTTGCGGGACCGGCTGAGGCAGCATGACATCCCTGTTTTATTGGAAGGGATTCATTGCAGCTATCATTTTTTCAAAGATGAATTGCCTGGTACAACGTGGATCAGGATGTCAAATGTGGAATATGAGTATTATTTCGAATTATTTAAAAACGAGAGAAATATATTTTATAAACTGTATTATTTGTGGGAGAGCCGATTGCTCAAAAGATATGAACAATCGGTTATTCAGAAAGGCAAGTTTCTTGCAGTGAGTCACCATGATGAAAAGATTTATAAAAGTAAAGGAGGCCAGTGCAGTTATCTCTCACTGATGATTCAGTCAGCGATCATTAATTCAAAACCAGGAAGTGGGAATTATTGTCTGTATCACGGGAATTTATCTGTTCCGGAAAATGAGCAGGTTGCGATTTTTCTTATTCAAAAAATATTTTCAAAACTAAATATTTCTTTCATTATTGCAGGAAGATCTCCATCAAAAAAGCTTTTAAAGACTGGTAAAAAAAATAGCATTAGTATCATCTCAGATCCTGATGAAACGGAAATGAACTTTCTTATTTCAAATGCTCACATACATATATTACCTTCCTTCAATTCTACAGGAACAAAAATTAAAATTATTTATGCGCTCCAATTCGGGAGACATGTGATTACAAACAAAAATGCAATTCAGGAAAGTGGATTGGATTCCCTTTGCCATATCTATGAATCCGATGATCAACTGATTGATTTGATTCAACAATTGATGACTCTGCCACTTGGCGATGAGGAAATTTCGAAAAGAAAGAAAATATTTTATGAGGAATTTAATCCGGCAAAGAACACCCGGCACCTGATGGATATTCTTTTTAATCAACCTCAATAGTAGCGTGATCGATAATTCTGCCTTTTTCAATCTTGATGGTTCTCGATGGAAACTTCTGAATCACTCTGTAATCGTGGGTCGCCATTATGATGGTAGTGTCATAAACCCTTGAAATATCAATCATCAAACGCATAATTTCGTCAGAGGTCTCCGGATCCAGATTCCCGGTGGGTTCATCTGCAAGAATGAGTTTGGGGGAATTAAGTAAGGCACGTGCAATGGCAACTCTCTGCTGTTCACCACCACTCAGCTCAAACGACATTTTGTATCCTTTTGTTTTTAGCCCCACTTTATCCAATACATCATTAATTTTTTCCTGGATTAATTTCTTGTCTCTCCATCCGGTTGCTTTTAAAACAAATTTGAGATTTTCATTGACATTCCTGTCTGTCAGTAATTGAAAATCCTGAAAAATCACGCCCAGGTTTCTTCTGAGAAACGGGACTTTTTTCCAATTCATCTCTGTCAAATCGTAACCTACAACAATACCTTCTCCGTGTTTAAGCTCGAGATCGCCGTACAAGGTTTTCAAAAGGGAACTCTTTCCGGTGCCGGTTTTCCCAACAAGGAATACAAAATCACCTTTTAAAATTTCGATATTGACCTCATCAATAATCAAAGAATCTCCCTGAAAAATTTTCGCATCTTTTAAACTTACAATTGCTTCCGCCATAAGTATTTCCTCAAATTTTTGATGTCAAAGTTAGTTTATACAAATTCTTTTCAGATTCATATTAAAATCATTGCGGCAAATTAACAAATAATATGAATTGAACACAAAATCAAATCGCCTTTAAAATGGATTATCTTTACAAAGATTAATTGTGTTATGGATTATAATTATTTGCCTCTCGATGATGCACCTGTTACATTCTCCCAAATAAAAAATTACCTCAAATTCAGCCAGGAGGTTTCTATCACATTCAAGGCTCATAAAGCTATTACGAAATGCCGTGCATATCTCGATAAAAAAATGGAAAATTCCGATTCTTTGTTTTATGGAATAAATACAGGATTCGGATTTTTACAAAATGTGAGAATTGACAAAAATCAATTGAACAAACTTCAGGATAACCTTTTGAAGTCGCATGCATGTGGAATGGGCGACGAAGTACCACAGGAAATTGTCAGGCTGATGTTGATGCTTAAGATCAAGTCGCTGAGCTATGGTTATTCCGGTGTGTCTATTGATATTGTCAAGAGGCTGGTGGACATGCACAATCTGGAAATGTTTCCGGTTGTTTTTACAAAAGGATCGTTAGGCGCATCAGGTGATTTGGCTCCACTCAGCCACCTTGCACTTCCATTAATTGGACTTGGGCAGGTACATTTCAAAGGGAAGAAACAAAATTCAAAGGACGCGCTGAATGAAGCGGGCTGGAAACCTCTTGATCTGAAAAGCAAAGAAGGCCTCGCATTGATTAATGGAACCCAGTTTATGTCTTCCTACGGTTGTTATTGCCTCACCCTTGCCGAAAGGTTGATACATTGGGCAAACTTAATAGCTACGATGTCTATTGAGGCATATCAATGCAATGTCGATTTTTTAAATGAACATATTCATCGGATCCGACCACACAAGGGACAAGTTGAAACTGCAAGAAAAATCCGTGAATATCTCAGCGGAAGCAAAATAGCCAAAACAAAAAAAGAGAACATCCAGGATCCTTATTCGTTCAGGTGTATTCCTCAGGTACACGGAGCAACGAAAGATTCTTTCGAATTTGTTTTGAATACATTTATTACAGAAATAAATTCTGTAACGGATAACCCGAATATTTTTCCGGATGAAGATTTGATTTTGAGCGGAGGTAATTTTCATGGGCAACCACTTGCTTTAGGTTTGGATTATCTGGCAATTGCCATGAGTGAACTTGCTAATATTTCCGAAAGAAGAACCTATCAATTGTTGAGCGGGCAAAGAGGGCTGCCATTATTTCTTATTAAAGAACATGGATTGAATTCAGGTCTGATGATTCCACAATATACGGCCGCATCGCTGGTCAGTGAAAATAAACAATTGTGCACCCCTGCAAGTGTCGATTCAATTTCATCTTCCAATAATCAGGAAGATCATGTAAGTATGGGCGCTAATGCAGCCACAAAATGTTTGAAGGTTATTCAAAATGCCGAAAAGGTTTTGGCCATTGAATTACTTACTGCGTGTCAGGCGTTGGATTATGTAAGGCCACAAACTTTTGCGGACAAAGTTGAGCAGGTTTTTTCTGATTACAGAAAAGTTATTTCCTTTAATAGTTCTGACAGGGTACTTCACAACGACCTGCAACGCTCACTGATATTTTTAAAAGAATTCGAAATAGATTTTTAGTCATGAAAACTTATCAACATTACGATCCGGTAAAGTACAAAACACCGACAGGAACTAAATTGAATTGCAAAGGATGGACCCAGGAAGCTGCTTTGAGAATGCTTCTGAACAACATCAATCCGGAAGTAGGAGAGAAGCCGGATGAACTGATTGTTTATGGCGGAAGAGGAAAAGCTGCAAGAAACTTTGAATGCCTTGATATGATTATTGAATCATTAAAAGTATTGGAGAATGATGAATCACTTCTCGTGCAAAGTGGAAAGCCGGTTGCCATAATGAAAACGCATGAAAATTCACCGCGGGTTTTAATATCTAATTCGCAACTGGTTCCGAAGTGGGCTACCTGGGAACATTTTGACGAGTTGGAAAAAAAAGGTCTGATGATGTATGGGCAAATGACTGCCGGATCATGGATATATATCGGAAGCCAGGGAATCGTACAGGGAACTTATGAAACTTTTGCTGAGATAGCGAGAAGAAAATTTCACGATACCCTGAAAGGAACTTTGAGCGTGACAGCAGGATTGGGTGGAATGGGGGGCGCGCAACCTTTGGCAATCACTATGAATGGTGGTGTTTGTCTGGCCGCCGAAGTGGATCGTTCCAGAATGGAAAAAAGAATTCACACTAAATATCTCGATGAGATTGAAACAGATGTTGACATTGCAATTGAAAAAGCATTGGACGCAAAGAAATCAGGAAGGGCCTGGAGTATTGGTGTGCTCTGTAATGCTGTGGAATTATTGCAAAGATTGAAAGACAAAAAAATCAAAGTGGATATTCTGACAGATCAGACCTCGGCTCATGATCCTTTGGTTGGCTATATACCAGAAGGATTTTCTGTTGAAGAAGCGGATATATTGAGAAGAGATAATCCGGATGAATATTTGAAGAAGTCTTTTACAACAATGAAAAAACATGTGGAGCTGATGATCGAATTGATGAATGAGGGGGCAGAAACTTTTGATTATGGAAATAATATCCGGGCAGGGGCACTTGAAGCAGGTTTGAAGAATGCATTTGATTTTCCCGGATTTGTGCCCGCATATATACGTCCCATGTTTTGCGAAGGGAAAGGTCCTTTCCGCTGGGCTGCATTAAGTGGCGACCCAAATGACATTCATGAAACAGATAAAGCACTTGCAGAACTATTTCCTGAAAATAAAAGTCTTTTGAGATGGCTTGACCTCGCTTCTGAAAAGATTGCTTTTCAAGGTGTGCCTGCCAGAATCTGTTGGCTTGGGCAAGGTGAGAGAGAAAAAGCAGGGCTTAAGTTTAATGAACTTGTAAGAACAGGGAAGGTGAAAGCTCCGATTGTAATCGGAAGAGATCATTTGGATACAGGTTCTGTAGCAAGCCCAAACCGTGAAACTGAATCTATGAAAGATGGAAGTGATGCCGTGGCGGATTGGCCAGTTCTAAATCTGCTTGTTAATACGTCAGCCGGAGCAGGATGGGTAAGTTTCCATCATGGCGGTGGCGTTGGAATCGGGTATAGTATCCATGCAGGTATGGTTATCGTGGCAGATGGAACTGAAATGGCTGCTCAGAAGCTTTCAAGAGTACTCAGAAATGATCCGGGAATTGGCGTCATTCGCCATGCGGATGCAGGGTATGAACTTGCTCAGGAAGTAGCGAGAAAAAACCATTTGGATTTAAAGGAAAGATTGGAAAAAAAATAGTTTATATTCCGGAGGAAAATGTATATATTTGTACTTGATGAAGTAAAAATATATACCATGCCCAAAAATAAAAAAATCAAAGCCGAAGAAAACTCATTGATAGCATCAGAACCTATGGCTTCTTATGCTATTGATACAGACAGAGGAATATTGAGTGTGGTTTCCAAACAATCTGAAAGCCATCTTTCAACTTTTGAGAAAATGAAAGTTGTAAAAGAAGGGATTTCAAAGAAAAATCTGGAGTTTTTAAAAGCAAAAACCCAGATGGATTATTCTTCATTGGCCAAGATCCTTTCTGTAACAAGGGCCACCCTTATCAATAAAAAAAAGAATGATAAATTTGGTTCATCCATCTCAGAAAAAATCCTTGACATAGCTGATCTTTATTCGTATGGCTTTGAAGTTTTTGAAGATGAAAGTGTTTTCAGGCGTTGGATGGATACCCCTAATCGTGCCCTGAATTCTCTAAAACCATTTGATCTTTTAGATAATCAATTTGGAAGAGAGGAAGTTAAAAATCTTATTGGCCGAATAGCTTATGGAGTTTACTCCTAACCGATATGCAGGTTTTTCGTATTGCAAAAAGGAAGTATGCCCAAGATCTAACCGGAGAAGGGGCACGGCTTTTTGGAGGCAGATGGAACAAAAAACTAATTCCATGTATTTATACTTCAGAAAGCCGGTCACTGGCTATTTTGGAATATTCAGTCAATGTGAATATTGATGATATTCCAAGAGCTTTATGTATGTTGACCATTGATTTGAGTGGACATTCTACTTACGAAGTGAAAGAACCTGATTTACCCGGGAACTGGAAATCACATCCATCACCAGAAGAAACCAGAAATTTCGGTACGAAACTTTTATTAGATCCCGAAATTCAAGTCATCAAAATACCTTCAACAGTTATCCCTGAGGAATTCAATTATATTTTAAATCCAACTCACTTGAAAGGAAAAATCAAGATTTCTGCTATTCATGATTTCTTTTATGACATTCGATTAAAAACTGTTTGAGTTGATAGCCTGAATTTCTATTTTCAGTTTTTCGGTTCGTCTTTTAATGATTTTTCATATTCTTCATCTACCAGTAAATTTCTTCCATCGGCTGCGTTGGTAGCAAGGAAATCACATCTGTTATTGTGAATATTTTCCGCATGGCCCTTTACCCAATGAAATTGTATCCTGAAATTCCTGGCCAATTGATAATACCGTACCCAGAGATCTTTGTTCTTTTTTCCACCTTTGAAATCTGTTTTTATCCATTTCTCCAGCCATCCTTCCTTTATTGCGTTTACTAAATACTTACTGTCTGTGTAAATATTTATTTGAAAATCGTTTGTTTTGAGTGATTGAAGAGCTGTAATGACTGCAAGGAGTTCCATCCTGTTATTCGTGGTCAGACGGTAGCCGGCAGAAATTTCTTTAACATAGCTACCGAACATTAAAATGACACCGAACCCGCCTGGCCCCGGATTTCCTCTTGCTGATCCGTCGGTATAAATAATAATTTTCTTGTCACCCATTGCCTGTGTTATACCTGAAAAACGCCGGTTTTGAATTCGGGGATTTCAGCGTTATGATTTGCTGCATTGATACATTCAGAAATAATTATTCTGGTTTGTTTTGGATCGATAATGGCGTCAACCCATAACCTGGCCGCTGCATAAGTAGCAGTTGTTTGGGCATTGTATCTGCTGATCATTTTATCCAATAATTCTTTTTCTTTTTCCGGGGTGATTGTTTCTCCTTTTTTCTTTAGTGAAGCAACTTCTATCTGGAGTAGCGTATTGGCGGCTTGTTCACCTCCCATAACAGCGATCTTTGCCGATGGCCATGCAAAAATAAACCGTGGATCATAAGCTTTGCCACACATTGCGTAATTACCTGCGCCGTAAGAGTTCCCAATAACAAATGTGATTTTCGGAACTACAGAATTCGCAACAGCACTTACCATTTTCGCTCCATCTTTTATGATTCCTCTGTGCTCACTTTGGGTACCAACCATAAACCCGGTGATATCCTGAAAGAAAATAATGGGTATTTTTTTCTGATTGCAATTCATAATAAATCTTGCAGACTTATCTGCACTATCATTGTAAATAACTCCCCCCATTCTCAATTCGCCTTTGGCAGTTTTTGTGTTAAGCCTTTGGTTGGCCACAATTCCAACAGCCCAGCCATCCACCCGTGCATACCCGCAAACAACCGTTTTGCCATAATCTTTTTTAAATTCTTCAAAAGACCCTCTATCAACTATTGTTCTCAAAATATCAACAACATTATACTGAGACCGGTTATCATGTGAATGAATTCCATAAACTGAATCTTCAGGGAATTCCGGTTCCCGGGATTCAACTCTGTCAAATCCGGCTTTTGCATTCTCACCCAATAACCCGATAATCTTTTTTACCTGTACCAGACATTCTTCTTCGGTATCAAATCGATAATCGGCAATGCCACTGATGGCATTATGGGTATATGCGCCACCAAGGGTTTCCGCATCTGTTTTTTCTCCGATAGCTGCTTTTACAAGGTAGGGACCGGCCAAAAAAATGGATCCATGGTGATCCCCTTCGACCATCAAAGTTTCATCGCTCATAATTGGCAAATAAGCGCCACCTGCAACGCATGCGCCCATAACCGCCGCAATTTGAGTAATTCCCATGGCACTCATTCTTGCATTATTATAGAATATCCGTCCGAAATGTTCTTTATCAGGAAAAATTTCATCCTGCATCGGAAGGAAAACTCCGGCACTGTCAACCAGATAAATTACGGGCAGTTTATTTTCTATTGCAATCTCCTGCATACGCAGATTCTTTTTCCCGGAAATCGGGAACCATGCACCGGCTTTTACGGTCTGATCATTTGCCACAATTACGCATTGCTTGCCGGAAACATATCCCACGCCTGCTACCACACCGCCCGCAGGGCAGCCCCCGTATTCTTTGTACATTTCATAACCTGCAAATGCTCCGATTTCAATAAAGGCTGAGTCTTTATCCAGAAGAAAATTTATTCTTTGTCTTGCCGTTAATTTATTCCTCTCTTTTTGTTTTTGTATCGCCTTCTTTCCTCCTCCTTCTTTTATTTCGTCAAGCGTCTGGTTTATCCGGGATAAGGCTAATTTGTTTTCATCTTCTCTTTTGTTCCTTGCTATATCCATTATCTTTTTTTTATCTAATTCTTGTAAAGTTCAAATCCTGAAAATCAAAACTGAAGTCTGTCAGAGGAGAAATGGCTGCCATTTTGATTCCGTTTGGATTACCCTGAAAATCTGATGAGAAATTTACGAAAGCATCTGCATCCAGACTCCGGTCTTCCCATTTCACAACAAAAGTATTTCCTTTAAAATAACTCATCGGCCCCTTCAGATCTTCTGATTTTTCAGCTTGAAAGAATAAAGTACCATTCCTCAGAGAAATAATTACATTTCCAAACCACGGATCTTTGAAAGTCCCTGTATATTTTTTCAGGTCGTCAACGGAAAGTTTAGTTTTGATGGAATTAATTTCATTCCAGACATTCGTTACAATTTTATTTGCGTAATTCCTTGACTCCTGTTCTTTATCAAATACTTCTTTGATTCTGTCTTTTCCTTTAATACCGTAATAGGCATCTTTAATTGAATTAGTAATAGAAACAAAAGCCCCGCCATCCTGTTGGTTTGTAAACACTATAATTCCGAGTTTCATATCCGGGATTAATGTAACCTGTGTCACAATGCCCAACAATCCTCCTGTATGGGTTGCAACCTTATGTCCCATTTCATCTCTGAGAACCCAACCCAACCCATAACCGGCAAAATTGGTTTTGTAATCACTGTTCTCTCCTGTTGGAATTACCGTATGAATTGTCCACATTTCATTGTGTACTTTTTTGCTGAACAATGACTGCTTCAAACCTTCCCCAAACATTCCATCGTTCATTTGCATAATAGCCCATTTACTCATGTCATAAACGCTGCTGTAAATTCCGCCTGCTGCATTGAGCGTTTCATTTATATCCCGCGCCACTACCCGAACTTTTCCGTTAACGGGTACATGTGGATCTATTACATTTCCTTTATCTTTTAATCTCGAGTACGAAGCAGCGCTTTCTTCCATTCCCAACGGTTTCATAATATGGGATTCAATAAAATCCTCCCAACTCATTCCCGAAACCCTCGCTACCACTTCACCGGCCACCATATACAGCAGATTGTCATAATCATATTTGGTACGGAACTGAGAAACCTGTTTCAGATATCTGAGGTTGTGAATTATATCCTCTTTGGAAAAATCAGGGTTGCCCGGCCAGAACATCAGATCACCTGCGCCCAGCCCTAAACCGCTTCTGTGTGTTAGCAAGTCTGCTATCATAAAATTTTCTGTTACGTAGGGAGCATACAATTTGAATTCTGGTATAATGTCAGTAACAGGTGTTATCCATTTAATTTTTCCTGAATCAACCAACATACCCAACGCCGCGGCTGTGAAAGCTTTGCTGTTGCTGGCAATTCCAAACCGGGTGTGTTCATTCATTTTTTCATTGGTGTTCAGGCTTGTTACGCCATAGCCCTTGCTTAAAATTACTTTTCCATCTTTGATAATGGCAACCGCGATGCCCGGGACATCGAATGTTTTTAAAGATTTCTGAACAAGGGAGTCGACTTGTTTACCGGATATCTGTGCCTGAGAAAAAGAAAAAAGAAAAAGTCCGGCAAGGAAAACTATAATTTTTTTCATCAAATGAGTTTGGGTAAAATTAAATAAAAAGGTCGGGAGCGTGTTTTCAATTTATACGTAGGAAGAAAAACGTACATACATAAATGTGAAAGACCGGATAGAAATATTTTTTGCATAGATTTTACCAGAGTATAAAATAATGATGTGTGATGCGGATCAAAAATAGAATGAGGAAGAATGATTTGAATTTACACAAATTCTTTTTTCAAAAAAATTTCCTGATAACATTGATGAGAATGGTAAGAATTATACTCAGGACAATCATCGTTACCCACGGAAAATAAATTTTCGAATTTTTTCCTTCGATGCGGATATCTCCCGGAAGACGCCCTATCCATTTGAGGGAATTATGGAAGAAGAATACAATAAATCCGACAAGGACAATTACCAATCCTGCGACAATTATATATTTTCCGGTCTGCTGATTCATTTCTCAAAATTAACCTGCTTTACCCAGACGACATTCGAATGAAATCAGGACTCAATTTTGATTGAAGCCAAATTTACCAGTTGAAACAATTCATGTTGTCTGCATGTTTATATTATCCGGTAAAACAAAAACACGGAAGATCATCCTCTTTTGATGTTTCATTCAGAAATCACAAAAACCGCAAAAGAATATTTGAGATCGATTTCGAGAAATTTCTAATTCCGTTTTGTCATATCTCTTGCTTCAGCAATATTTTTATTTGATGTAGAATCACGAACTGCCGAGGATTGAACGGGTACCAGAACAGGAGCGGCTCCACTTCCCCATTTGTTGGGATTGTTGGTGATTGCACCGGCTCCATTATCATTTTTTTCATAGGTATCATACATCGATGAGCTGCTCCCCAACCGGGTATCCCGGTAAATTTGTGGCTCTTTTTTTACCTGTGCAGGATTTGCTTCCGCAGTTGGAATTGAAACAGCCCCTGAACCCCCACCTTTTACCTGGCTGGTAACCGAACCGGCTCCGTTATCATTTTTTTCGTAAGTATCATAAAGGGGCGAACTACTGCCCAATCTGTTTTCGTTATAGGACTGAGGTTTCACATTAATTGTTGCCGGGTTCACTTCAGGAGTCGAAGCTGTTATTCCTCCAGTATTTCCTTTGACCTGATTTGTAATTGCTCCCGCACCATTGTCATTTGTCCGATAAGTATTGTATAAAGGCGAACTGCTTCCTAACCGGGTATCACGATAAATTTGAGGATTAGCAGTAACTGTTGCGGGACTGACTTCAGGAGTTGGCGCCGGCACTATTCCTGATCCACCTTTCACCTGATTAGTAATCGATCCGGCTCCATTGTCATTTGTCCGGTAGGTATCATAAAGTGGAGAACTGCTTCCCAGCCGGGTTTCCCGGTAGGGCTGACTAATTACCGGAGGAAGTGTATTAACCGGTTTTATTTGAGAATCCGATTGAACCGTTTGGGTATTTTGTTGAATGGGAATCTGATCTTGTTGAGTTGGGATTTCTTTCGCCGGATCCGTAATGCCAAGGTTGGGTTTAACCAGATTGGGTTGATTGCTTACCCTCTGCACACCCCGTAAATTATTTTCCTGCCCCGAATTAATTTGCTGGCCGGGAATAGCTTTTGCAGGATCAGTGATTCCCAGGTTGGGAGCTGCTATCGTCGGCTGGGCACTTACACTTTGTACCGAATTGATTTGCCGGGTTTGGACCTGCTGACCTGAAATTGCTTTTGCCGGATCTGTTATCCCCAGATTCGGATTTACAAGTTTCGGTTGATTGTCCACATTCTGAAGCCCTTGCATATTATTCATTCGCCCTGAATTAACTCCTCCATTATTGATACCTGAATCCTTCTCAGGTGTTTTACGGGCATCAATATTATAATACTTCTTAACCCAGGACTCCGACTTTGCAGTTTTTGTCGTATCCTGACTGTAACAAAACAGGTATGTTACAGCGAATAAAATTAGAAGAAGAAGTTTTTTCATGATAGTAAATTTACCGAAAATTCTATGCCAGCACGTTCATCCCTCCTGAAGATTTTTTGTTGATATATGACTTTAACCTAATTTTGTCATCCTTCCATTTTCCGATTTTCCTTTTGAATCCCGATAATCCCCAAAATCATTTGAAGAATTTTTTGTTCTTCTAATTTTTTTTTGAATCAAAAGGAATAGTTATGCAAATGAAATCTACGCTCTCTTTTTTACTTGGTACCGCAGCAATCTCAGGCGTATTGCTATTAAATGCCATGCAAAGCCAGGCCCAGGTCATCGGCTGTGAAAATGGCACAGTCATTTGGTCAAATGATTTTGGTACCGGAACAACTCCGACCAGCAGTCCTGACGTTGTAAACCTCATTTATCAGGCTACCGGAAATCTCACCAATGAAGGTGTGTACAGGATTACAAACAATACACAACAAAAACCGGAATGGCTTAATTCACCAGACCATACCGGGAACACCAATGGCCAGATGTTGGTAGCCAATGGGCAGGATGAAATTTTTTATCAAAAAACCATTTCATCTGCTTCAGGCTTTGTAAACGGAACCTATTCATTCAGTCTTTGGGCTATGAATATTGATTCCATGGGGGTTTGTTCTCCTAACCCTTTGCTCACCCAGATTATCATTTCAATTGAATATTTGGATGAGTCAAATCAATGGCAACCGCTGAATGGTTCTCCCTACACCGCTGCAAAGTTGGCTCAGACAACAACTCCTGTTTGGGTTAATGTGGGTTCTGAATTTACTTTAACGAGCAGTGGCACTTTCAAACCTCTGACTTTAAGAATCACAATCAGTGATGGAGTTACCGGCGGGTGTGGAAACGATTTCGCCGCCGATGATTTCAATCTCACTCTTTGTCCGGAAGGAGGCCCGACACCGGTTACCTTTGAAGGCATTACTGCAAAGCAACAGGGATCAGGGGTGAGTGTGAACTGGAGCACTTCGCAGGAAATTAACAACGATCATTTTGAAGTTGAGAGAAGCGCAAATGGAAATACCGGATGGCAAACCATCGGAACTGTCGCCGGTGCAGGAAGCAGCCAGTTGGCTCATTCATATAATGTTTTTGATGCTAATCCACTTTCCGGAATTAATTATTACAGAGTTAAGCAGGTAGATAAGGATGGAAATAGTTCATATTCCAAAACAGTTTCAATCAGGCTTGACGGAGTTGGCACAAAAGTCAGCGTTTTGGCCAATCCGTTCAGAGGTTCGTTGACGATTCAGTTTTCGGGGGCCTCTCAGCAGGTAAATGCAAGATTAATGGATTTGACCGGCAGACAAGTTGCCAGGGAATCGTGGAATATTTCCAATGGCGCATCCACTAAGCAATTCAGCAATGTTTCCGGGCTTCAGAATGGAATTTATATTCTATCTATCCAAAGCAGTACCGGCGAATTACTTTTCAACGGAAAAGTTCTCAAGCAATAGTTTTTTCATGAATCTGTCTATATGGAAAATGGCTGCCTCATTTGAAGCAGCCATTTTCACTTTTATTGAACCCATTAATTTTTCCTGAGATGTTCATTCACCTTTTGTGCTACTTCTTTTGCAAAAAGTTTGACTGAATTTGCAACCTTCTCAAAAGGAATATCCCCGAAAATTATTTGAGCAAGAAATCTGGTATTACCAAACAATCCATATTGATAAATTAATTTCTCGACAATCTCAACGGGAGTTCCAACCATCAAAGGCCCTTCCGGCTCACATAAAAAATCAAACTGAGCCCTGTTCATTGGTGACCATCCTCTTTCTCTTCCGATTTTATTCATCATCCGCCCGTAAACCGGCCAGTATTCATCTCTCGCTTTTTTGGAATCATCAGAGATATAAACATGCTCATTGATGCACAAATGGTATGGAGTTTTATATCCCATTTTTTCACGGGTTGACTTATACAGTTCAGTGAGTGTGGTAAATCTTGAAGGATCAGATCCGAGAATGGCTATTGTGAGAGGCAGATCCAGGTTGCCAGCGCGGACAACAGACTCCGGCGTACCTCCAACAGCAATCCATACAGGGAGTTTTGTCTGGAAGGGGCGTGGGTAAACACCGAGGTTATCGATAGATGCTCTGAGTTTCCCCTGCCAGGTAACGAATTCCTTTTGGTTAATTTCCAATAACAAAGAAAGTTTTTCGGTAAAAAGCTCATCATAATCCTTCAGATCGTATCCAAATAAAGGAAAAGATTCAATAAAAGACCCCCGCCCAACCATGATCTCTGCCCTTCCGGAAGAAAGTAAATCGAGGGTGGCAAATTCTTCAAAAACTCTGACCGGATCTGAAGAACTCAACACAATTACGGCGCTGCTGAATTTGATATTTTTTGTAACAGAAGAAGCCGCTGCAAGAATCATTTGCGGCGATGAACTGACGAAATCATTCCGGTGGTGTTCTCCCAACGCAAAAACATCCAATCCGTTCCGGTCAGCCATTATCGCTAATTCAATCAATTGCTTCATTCTTTCATGCGAATTCGACGCATGACCTGATACCCGATCAGGTACAATTTCACCAAAGGTGCTTATTCCAAATTCCATAACCGCAAAAATACCGCGAAAAGAAAACCGTTCTGCAATCAACTTCAATTGCCAAACTTTTTTTAGCCTGCTTTTTATTTCATTAAAAACAACAAGGTGGAAATTTTTGAAGATGATTCCGATTTGAGAATTTTCAAAAAATGATGTGAACTTTTTGGTGTGATTCAATTTTTTTCTTTCGCTTCCCGAAAATTAAATTAGCTTTATACCCGTTTTCAATTATTATTGCAATAGAAATTCCAGAAAATTAAAGATAGTTTTTTTCATTTTTTGATTGTCAAAAGTCCGGCTACTTACCTGAGCCGGACTTTGTTTTTATCGGGGAATCATTAATTCAGATTGTAATTCTTTCAGGTTGCAAGAGCGGAAGTGCATCTTTCACCAAGGAAACCGGCATTTTACAAGTTTTGTTTTGGCAAACATAAATCAGAGTCTTCCCGTCCTTGTAACGTTGTTCCATCAAAGGGAGATATTCTTCTTTTTCAGCCCCGCAAAAAACGCAATGCGGAAAATATTCGCTTTTCAACTGATTTAAAAATGAAAGACATCCGCTACCCATAATAACGACTTCTCTTGAATCTTTTTGCATCAGCATCATTACCCTGAGCCAAAAACTGAAATAGGGGGGTGACGACAAAAGTGCGTGCCTCACATTCTTTATCATTGCTGATGCGCGGTTTATTTTTTCATCATCAGAAAGCAGCGTACCCAATAAAAACAGATTTTCTGCCATCACAGCATTTGAAGATGGAATGACATTATCCATTGTTTCCACCGGGCGGGAAATCAATCTGTCGTATAAGGTGTTATTATAAAAAAGCATTGCACCGGAATCATCGCCAAAACATTTCAACACATAATCAGCCAGTTTTTCTGCATGGATCAGGTATTCTCTTTTGAAAGTGGATTGATAATAGGCGATTAATGCATGAATCAAAAATGCGTAATCGTCGAGAAAAGCGTGAGTGGAAGCTTTTTCTTTTTGAAAATTCCTGAACAACCCTTCATCTTCACTCCACAAATTCTTTAAAAGAAAATCCAGGGTTTTTCCTGCACGTTGGAGGTAATCTGCATTTTCAAGCGCATTTGCTGCATCAATCAATGCTTCACTCATCATGGCATTCCATGAAGTAATCACTTTGTCATCAAGAGCAGGCCTGATACGCTTCGACCTTATTTCCAAAAGTTTCTTTTCTGCTTTATCAATAAACTTTTCTTCGGTATCATGGTATTGATTGAAGGAATGAAAATCACGGATAAGAATATTTTTACCATGACTCCAGTTTCCTTCTTTGGTTAGATGAAAATACTTTGAAAATTTATCTGCATCTTCTCCGAGACATTTTTCAATTTCATCGAATGCCCATGTATAATATTTCCCTTCTTCGCCGTCACTGTCCGCATCGAGAGATGAAAAAAATGAATTCTCAGAAGAAAGTTCCCTCAAAACGAAATCAATAGTTTGTTCAATAATTTTCTTGTAATGCGGATTTTTTGTTACCTGATAAACATGGCTGTACAAACTTATCAATTCAGCATTATCGTACAACATTTTTTCAAAATGCGGAACATGCCAGTAAGGATCAGTAGAATATCTGGCAAATCCTCCACCTATGTGATCAAAAATCCCACCCGATGCCATTTTTTTTATTGTCAGTTCAGTTATTTCCAGCGCCTTCCGGTCTCCTGTCAGGTGATGAAATAAGAGCAATGATTCCCACACGGAAGGCATTGGAAATTTCATGGTTCCGGCAAGCCCTCCTTCGTAAGGATCGGTTTCTTTAATCAATTCGGTAACGATTGACTTCACTTCTTTAAATGAAAAATCCGGCATTCCATCCATTTCAGGAATTAAATCTGATTGCCGGATGCCATCAGCCAGATCTTCTGCATTTTTTTTGAGTTCATCCCGGTTTGTTTTGTACTGACCAATAAAGTAGCGGAGCAATTGCATCCATTTATCTTTTGGGAAGTAGGTTGCGGCATAAAAAGGTTTCCCATCCGGAAGTGCGAGAGCATTCAAAGGCCAACCACCATTTCCGTTGATCAATTGGGCTGCTGTCATGTATATCTGATCTACATCCGGCCTTTCTTCACGATCAACCTTGATGCAGACAAAATTTTCATTCATCAAATCTGCCACTTCTTCATTTTCAAAACTCTCCCTTTCCATTACATGGCACCAGTGGCAGGCCGCATAACCAATACTCACGAGAAGCATTTTGTCTTCTTTTTTAGCCCTGTCTAAAGTCTTTTCATTCCACGCATTCCAATGTACAGGATTGTGTGCATGCTGGAGCAGATAGGGGCTTGTTTCATAAATTAAATCGTTTGTAAACATAATTATTATCTCCGCCATAAATGTACCAATTAAACATTCCGTGTATTCTAAAATTTGGATGATGGAGTATATTTTAAAGCTAACTTTAGCAGCTATGAGCAGCCGGGTTTTTACAGATATATTTCAAATAGCCGGAGTGTTGGGCGCTTCCGGGCCTTTAAGAGGAAAGGATTTAAATCAAATGCCAACGATCCAGAACGGGTATTTGGTTGTTGAAGATGGTGAAATTGCGGACTGCGGCCTGATGGAAAATTGTAATTACAGGGGAGAAAGCCTTCCCCATAATACCATTGTTTTACCTGCCTGGTGCGACAGTCATACCCACCTTGTTTTTGCAGAGAGCCGGGAGAATGAATTTGTTCAGAAAATAAAAGGCGCATCTTATGCAGAAATCGCTGCAGCCGGCGGAGGGATTTTGAATTCTGCAAAGAAAATTGAGCAATATTCCGAAGATCAGTTGTTTTTATTGGCCTGGAAAAGATTGGAGGAAATAGCTTTGTTGGGAACCGGAGCAGTAGAAATCAAAAGCGGGTATGGTTTGTCTTTCGATGGAGAATTGAAAATGCTAAAAGTCATTCAGCGGCTAAAAGAAAAAAGCAACCTGATTATCAAATCCACCTTTCTCGGGGCTCACGCATTTCCTCAAGAATACAGAAATAATCATGGACCCTATATCCAGATGCTGATTCACGATTTACTTCCTGTGATTGCCAGGGAAAAACTGGCTGATTATGTGGATACCTTTTGTGAGAAAGGATTTTTTTCACCGGAAGAAATGGAAACTGTTTGCAATGCTGCTGCGGCTTTCGGATTAAAACCAAAATTGCACGTAAATCAGCTAAACAGCATTGGCGCAATTCAGACAGGTATCAGGTTAGATGCAATTTCATTGGATCACCTGGAAACCGTAACAGACAAAGACATATCGGACCTGGGCAATTTCAAAGGTATTTCAACACTTTTGCCATCGGCTGCATTTTTTTTAAGAATGAACATGCCGCCTGCAAGAAAACTCATTGAAAGCAATGCGGCTGTGGCTCTGGCAACCGATTACAATCCGGGTTCATCCCCTTCGGGAAATATGAATTTCGTGGTATCGCTGGCATGTATCCAGATGAAAATGTTGCCGGAAGAGGCTTTGAATGCAGCGACCATCAATGGCGCCTTTGCCATGGAAATTGATAAACAAGCCGGAAGTGTGAGTGTAAGTAAAAAAGCCAATCTTATTTTTACAAAACCAATTCCATCCATCAATTACATTCCTTATTCATTTGGGCAGAATGTCATTGATAAAGTAATGATAAAAGGGGAATTCATTTAAACTTCAAAACCAAAAAATGGCAAACAATTTCAGGGTAATACTTAAAGATCAGATTCTAACCCATACGCATATACGCAGATATGAAACAAAACTCGGAGAGGTAATTCAATGTGCCAAAGCAGAGATGAATATTGAGGAAGCCCTGGCACAAACAAAAGCGCATTATGTGGTTATCGGGATCCCGGAAGATGCCGGAGTAAAAGCGAATTACGGAATGGGTGGCGCTGCTACATTGTGGACTTCCTTTCTCGATAGCTTTTTAAATATCCAAAGCAATGAGTACATGACAGGCAAACAAATTTTCCTGGCCGGGGCATTCGATTTTTCTGAAGAATTAAATTTGATTCATGCTACCGCGCCCAATCACGAAGAGAGAATTACAGCTCTCCGAACATTGGTGCACCACATAGATGAGCAGGTGGAGAATGTTGTCAAAATTATATGCAGGCAAGGAAAAGTACCCATCATTATTGGCGGAGGACACAACAATGCTTATGGAAATATCAAAGGGGCAGCCAAGGGGTTGCATCAAAAAGATCTGATTCCGCTGGCCCAGATCAGCGTAATCAATCTGGATGCCCATGCAGATTACAGAATGCACGAAGGAAGGCACTCCGGAAATGGATTTCGCTATGCTGACGAGGATGGGTACCTGAACAAATATTTTGCGGTGGGCGTACACGAAAATTATCTGCAAGACTATGTGATCAAAGACGTGAGAGAAAATCCATTTCTTGAATATATCCCGTTTGAAGATATTTTTATCAGGGAATACAAAACATTTATGCAGGCAATCGCACGTGCGACAGAATTTATTGAAGATGGTTTTACCGGAATTGAGCTGGATCTCGATTCCGTTTCACATGTTTTAAGCAGTGCAATGACACCCTCAGGAGTTTCGGAATTGGATGCGCGTAAATTTATGCACTTTGTAGCAACCGAATGCAGCATTGCCTATGTTCACATTTGTGAAGGTGCAGTCAAACTTGACAATGACAGATCTGATCCGCTCACAGGCAAGCTGGTAAGTTATCTTGTCACTGATTTTATAAAAAGCCATTTTAAAACCTATCAGACACAGAAGAAAAAATAGACAATATCTTCACTGAAATAAATTAGTACAGACCTGTTTCCTACGGCAGGATGAGGTAGTTCATCCCTTCTTTATAATCCTTTTGTAACGCATCCAATATGGTATCAAGATGCGATTCGTTTCCCAGAAAATCAGCTTTGGAAGCATCCACAAAAAGCGTTTTGAAATGATGTTGTTTGATATATTGAATATATGTTTCCTGGATGTCAAATAAATAATCAGGATTAATGGATTGCTCATAGGAGCGGTTTCTTTTCCTGATATTTTCTTTTAACCGGTTGACGGGAGCGTGCAGATAAATCAGCAAATCAGGTTGTATCAATTGAGGATTGATAATATTAAACAGTCGCTGGTACAATGCAAATTCATTCTCAGAAAGATTGACCCTGGCAAACAGGAGGCATTTGGTAAAAAGGTAATCACTGATGGTTATCTGGTGAAACAAATCTTTGGTTTGCAGTAATTCTTTCATTTGTTTGTAACGCTCAGCCATGAAGAACAATTCCAGGGGGAAAGCATATTGCTCTTTGTTCTCATAAAACTTGGGCAGAAAGGGGTTGTCGGCAAATTCTTCCAATATCAACCGGGCTTGTAATCTTTTACTCAACAAATGGGCAAGTGTAGTTTTACCGGCCCCGATATTTCCCTCAATCGTTATAAAATGATACTTCATGTCTCAGCGGTCACAGATTTCAAAAATACAGATAGAAGATGGAAAGTCGGGATGAAATTATTCACGATTATTCACCAATTTTTTTTACTTCCAAAGGGTCGGTACATTCCTGAGCCAATTGGGAAATTTTTTTTTGCAAAACAGGATGGATTCTATCCGGAATCATTTCACGAAGGGGTTCAAGAATAAACCGCCGTTGTTGAATGGCAGGGTGGGGGATGGTGAGATTGGTACGTTTTAAAATAAGATCGTTGTAAAATAAAATATCGATATCGATAATGCGTGCAGCGTTTTTGAATGTACGTTTACGCCCCATTACTTTCTCGATTTTCAGAATCCGGTGAATTATTTCTGTGGGTTTCAATGTCGTTTCAACTTCTAAAACACAATTGAGAAAAAAAGGTTGGTCAGCAAAACCCCAGGGCGCTGTTTCGTACAAAGAAGATTTCTTTATAATCGAACCGATGTTATGTGAAATTAGTTTTTCCGCCTTTGTTAAAGATCCGCGTCTGTCGCCGAGATTGCTACCCAGTGCAAGGGTAAGTGACTTCTTCTCTTCTTTATTCCTTTTCAACGATGCAAAGTAAAAGCTTTTTTGAATTTAATGAGAGAACCGTTTCAAAATCTCACCTCGATTCAGAACAAAATGATAAACACCACCTCCTGATTTGAAATAAATTTAATTCAACTTTCTCCAATACATTTGCCTCCTTTCGACAGATTGGCAAAGACCAATGCCTTTCTTATTTTCAGATGTTCAACTTGTGCGAAGATGAAAAGATTTGTCATACTTGTTTCCATACTGGTATTGTTTTTAATGGGATTGTCGATGATGCTTCCATCTAATATCTCTGTTGCCAAAACGATTGAAATTAATGCTCCGGAAAATAAAATCTCAAAACAAATCAACAACTTTGATCAATGGGCAAACTGGTTCCCGCTTTTGAAAACAAAGCTGGGTTCTATTCAGATTCAAAATGAAGAAAATGCAACCATCCTCAGAAAGGGAGGAGAAAATATTCAAGTCAGTTATCTCACAAAAACAGCGAACTCTGCTTCATTCAGCACAACCATCCCTTCCGGATCTACTGCAAACTATACAATTACCATCTCTCAATTACCAGAATCTGTTTTTCGTGTAAACATGGTTGTGAATACAAACCTGAAATGGTATCCCTGGGAGAAAATGAAAGGGATTTTTCTCGATAAAATCAGCGGGCCTCAATATGAAGAAGCGCTGAAAAATCTGAAAGATTATTGCGAATCCGCCAGGTAGAATCAGTATTCCGGTAATTTCTATCCGGCATTACCATCATAACTGGCAAACATCTTCCGCCATTCCTTTTTAAAGGTTCTGTAAAATATCCGGCTCTCCGCCATTCTCTCTGTCATCTTTCGGTTCATCCTTCATAACAGCATCCAGAAATTTTAAATTTCTCCGGATGCCCTTGTATTTCGCACGTTTGAGAGGAGATTTCCTGAATACAACTTTGAAGGTTTCTTCTGTCAGCTCTTCCCAGTCTTTTGTTGAATAATTTAAAATTTCCGGTACCGGTTTAAATTCCTCTTCATGATTCGGAATGCTGAATTTATTCCACGGGCATACATCCTGGCAAATATCACAGCCGAACATCTTGTCTTCAAATTTCCCCTTCATTTCATCGGGAATCAGCATATCCTTCAATTCAATGGTAAAATAAGAAATGCACCTGTTGGCCTGAACTACTTTATTAGGTAAGATGGCATTGGTTGGGCAGGCATCTATACATCTGGTGCAGGTGCCGCAATAATCTTTTACAAAAGGATTATCATAAACCAATTCGAGATCGGTTATCAGGGTAGCGATAAAATTAAATGAGCCGGATTGCCTGGTAATCAATATCCCGTTTTTCCCGACCCAACCCAATCCACTCTTTTCAGCCCAGCTCTTTTCAAGTACCGGCGCGCTGTCTGTAAATCCACGTCCGTTTACCTCACCGATATTCTCACGGATCGATTCCAGAAATAAATTCAATTTCGCCCTGATGACTTCATGATAATCTTTTCCATAAGCATATTTGGCTACCTGCGGCGCATCAGGCCTCTGCTTTTCTGAAGGGTAATAATTTTTTAAAAGTGTGACTACCGATTTCGCCCCGGGAACCAGTTTTGTCGGGTCCACTCTCATATCAAAATGATTTTCCAGATAATGAAGTGATCCCTGGAATCCCTTGCTCAGAAATTGTTCGAGCCTCCTTGCATCATCATCCAGCCGTTGTGCCCTGGCAATTCCACAATAATCAAAACCAAGGTCGTAAGCTTTTGTTTTTATGAAATCCGTATGTTTTTCTACAGGTGTCATGTGCAGCGAAGATTTATAGTGCTACAATGTAAAAGAATTTTTGACTGACCGTATCATTTTTTAGTTGACATAAAATAACTGAATGAAGACTTTATCATTCTCTTTCAAATCATTTCCTAACTTTAAAATGACAAAACGAGAATAAACTTCAAAAAGGACCCCCACCGATGCCAAAGAAAAAATTACATTACGAGGATATAGAATTTGTTGACAGTACCCGCCCGGTGTGGAATTATTCTCTCTTTAACGATGAGGATATCCGGAATTTTCAGAATGGCACACACTATTCATTGTACCAACATTTTGGCCCGCATCCATTAACGGTTTTAAAGAAAAAAGGATACTATTTTGCCGTGTGGGCGCCCAATGCTACAAAGGTTTCGGTGGTGGGGGACTTTAATGAATGGAACAAAGAAAGCCATCCCCTTTTTGTGAGACTGGACCGCTCCGGAATCTGGGAAGGATTTATTCCGGGTATCGGCGAATACGAAAATTACAAATACTTCATCAAAGGTTTTGAAGGCGTTGAATTATTGAAAGGAGACCCTTTTGCGCGGCATTGGGAACTGCGCCCGGCCACATCATCCAAAACAAAAAAAATCCGGTACAAATGGGAAGATGAAGAATGGATGCTGAAAAGAAAGAAAAATAATTCGCTTAATTCTCCCTGGAGCGTTTATGAATTGCATTTGGGAAGCTGGATGAAACCGGATCCAAATAACAAGGACAGTTTTAATTCTTACAAGGAAATCGGCAAACAGCTTGTTCCTTACCTCACCAAACTGGGATTTACACACGTAGAGTTTATGCCGGTGATGGAATATCCCTACGATGCCAGTTGGGGTTATCAGGGTACGGGCTACTTTGCACCCACTTCACGGTATGGCATACCCGAAGATTTTATGGAGCTCGTGGATGTTTTGCACCGTGCGAATATTGGGGTGATCCTCGATTGGGTGCCATCCCATTTTCCTGCCGATGCACACGGGCTTTTCATGTTCGATGGAACTCACACTTATGAATATGCGGATATGCGCAAAGGATTTCATCCCGATTGGAATTCGTATATTTTTAATTACCGTAGGGCAGAGGTGCGATCATTTTTAATCAGCAATGCCCGTTATTGGTTCGATTTGTACCACATTGACGGGATGAGAGTGGATGCGGTAAGTTCAATTTTAAGGCTCGATTATTCCAGAAAATCCGGACAATGGGAACCCAATGAATTTGGCGGGAACGGAAATATGGAAGCCATTGCCTTTGTTCGCAATTTGAATGAAATGGTTTATCGTGACTTTCCCGATGTGCAGATGATTGCAGAAGAAGCTACCGACTGGCCCGGAATCACGGGTATGACCACCGGTGGCGGAATGGGTTTCGGAATGAAATGGATGATGGGCTGGATGCACGATACACTCGATTATTTTTCAATTGATCCTTTGTTCAGGAAAGACCATCAGGATAAATTTTCTTTCAGCATGATGTATTTCTACAATGAAAACTTCATGCTTCCATTGAGCCACGATGAAGTGGTACACGGCAAATCGCCGATGCTCTATAAAATGCCCGGCGATGAATGGCAAAAATTTGCCAACCTGAGAGCACTTTACACCTACATGTTTACCCATCCCGGAGGGAAGCTTTTGTTTATGGGAAACGAATTTGGACAAACCTCCGAATGGAATTTTGAAAGAGAACTCGATTGGTTTTTATTAAAATATGAACCCCATCAGAAATTGCAGGATTGTGTTTCGGAACTCAACCATTTACTGACCAGCGAACCTGCCCTGTACGAAAAGCAATTTGAGCCGGGAGGTTTTGAATGGATTGATCTGACCCATTACAATGAATGCGTCATGTGTTACAAAAGAAAAGGACAGAAAAAGAGCGATGATTTAATCGTTATTCTCAACCTGACCCCGGTGGAAAGAACAGATTGGGTAATCAAAGTGAATTACAAGGCAAAATATAAAATCATTTTTGACAGCGATTCAAAAGAATACTGGGGAAGCGGAAGATTTTTCAACCAGAAAGTGGATATTCAAAAAGTGGATAAAAAGAGCAAATCGTGTGAAATAAAACTTAGCCTGCCGGCGTTAAGTGCATTGGTATTGAAATAAGTTAACTTTGGTTCAATCCAATCTGAAAACCCTATGAAGCAGAATTACCTTTACAGCTCCTTTTTACCGGGGAATTTTACCAGGTTGAAAAGAAGTAAATTACCCCTGACTATTTGTTTTTTTGCAATTCTGACGAGCCTTCCCATTTTTTCTTTCTCCCAGGACAGCGCCAGCGCCTTTTACAAATCCGGAATGGAAAATTTTTCTTCCGGGCTATATAATGCCGCTTCCAAAGATTTTGACAAAGCCATACAGTTAAATCCTGCCTACGCAGAAGCTTACATTGCCAACGGAAAGGTAAATATGGAGATGAACAGGATTTATGAGGCAAATACCAATTTTTCAAAAGCACACGAACTACAACCCAAGAATAAAGAGGTTACCAGAGAATTGATGCTGATCCAGTTTAACAGCAATAAAAATGAACAGGCTATTCAATTGGCCGGTCAATGCGGATGTGATGAAGCAGCCAGGGTAATGGGAATCAGTTATTACCGGCTCGAAGATTATGGAAATGCCCAGATATGGTTGCAAAAAGCCCTGAAACAAAATGACAAAGACGGAGAAGTTTCTTATACATTGGGAAGGACTTTTTTGGAACTGGAAAAAGATAATGATGCCATCACTTATTATGAAAAGGCTGTTAAAGATGAACCCACAAGAAATAACTGGCAATATGAACTGGGTTTATTGTATTATAATGCCAACCGTTTTGCAGATGCAGCCAAAACATTTCAGGATGCAGCCAATGCAGGATACCGGCAGACCAATGACTTCCTTGAAAACCTCGGATTCTGCCAGCTTTATGGCGGTGATGTATCAGATGGAATGAAAAATCTGAATACCGTACTTGAGCACAAACCCGGAAATGTAACCCTGCTCACCAATATTGCTTATGCAATGTACAGCACCAAACGTTATGAAGGTGCAGTGGAATTTTATCAAAAAGTACTCAACCTGAATCCTACGGATGCCAACTCCCTTTACATGGCAGGAATGGCTTTTCAGAAGATGGGCCAAAAAGACAAAGGACAGGCAATATGTGACAAGGCCATTGAAATGGATCCTTCGCTCGCCAAATACAGGCAAAAGAAAGAGTTGCCAACAGGACTTTAGAAATTCTAAGACATACAAGGTTTATTATTCGGTGTTTTCCATATATTTCTCCCGAAATACGGACGTTTCCTTTGATATTTCAAAATCAAAATATACATTTGTCGGCGGTTATTACCAATAACTGTCGATTAGCGTTTTCCAACACCTACTGAATTTCTCATAAATCCTTCTTATCGAAAGCCGTTTCGAGCGCCAACATTCCTTTGTAAATACCTCATTCCAATTTCTTTTTATCACAAAGAAAAAATGAATTTTATGGGGAAAATTTACTCTTCTAAAATTAAAATATTCGGGCTTTTTGCGATTGTATTAAGCATCTTATTTTCTTTCCGGCCGTCAGGCCTACAGGCCCAAAATAAAGTCACAGAAATAAGTGTTGATGCTGCGCAAACCGGAACGCTTACTTATGGAATTTCTTCTTACGTAACCTACAACGTTACCATTAAATCCGATGGTGCAGCTACTGCTGGTTCAACAACACTTTCCCTGAATTGGGGAACCACCCCGGCAGGCGTTTCTTTTTCGCCTGCAACAGTTACCATTCCGGCAGGTAATACCATTACCACAGCTACCTTAACGGTAACATCCGCTGTAAATACTGCTGCGGGAAGTTATAGTTTTACGGTTACAAGTACGGATAGTTACGGATCAATTACATCTTCTTCCTCCTCATCTTTTGTGGTTGATAAAGCAACTCTAAATGTAACAGCAAGAGCATCTGATAAAGTATATGACGGGAACACAACTGCCGCAATTACTTTAAGCAGTTACAAACTATCCGGTGATGTTGTAACGATAAATTATGCAGCGGCTAATTTCAATACCGCAGCGGTCGGAACGAATAAACCGGTAACAGTAACCGGAATCAGTATTTCGGGAACCGATGCATCAAACTATACGCTTGCATCAACAACAGCATCAGCAACTGCGAATATTACCAAAGCAGTTACTTCAATTTCTGTTGTATCAAACAACAACTCCTCTTGTTTTGGTTCATCCACAACTTTTACAGCAACGATTTCTTCTTCACCGTCTCCCGCTACAGGTCAGGTACAATTTTTTGATGCTGCCACTTTATTGGCTACTTCTGCCGTTTCAGGAAATACAGCCACCTATACAACAACCTCTTTAACGGTAGGTTCTCATTCCATTACTGTAAAATATTTGGGCGATGACAATTTCAGTTCGAGCCCTGTTTCTCCAGGTCTGTCTCAAACTGTAAATGCGATACCCACTATTGCAACAGTAACACCAGCAAGCAGGTGCGGAATCGGATCTGTAATATTGGGTGCGGTACCGTCAACAGGAATTATTAACTGGTATGCTAATTCAACTGGCGGAATATCTTTAGGAACAGGAAGTAGTTTTACAACTCCAAATATATCATCAACTACCACATATTACGTAGATGCTACCGCGAATGGTTGTACAACCGGAACAAGAACACCGGTGACAGCAACAGTTAATACCTTGCCGGCCATAACGGCCTCATCCAACAGTGTGGTTTGTCAGGGAAATACGTTGAATTTATTTGGAAATATTACAGCAGGAGCTATTGGTAGCCCATCTTATTCCTGGACGGGGCCAAATGGGTTTAATTCAAGTTTGCAGAATCCCAGTATTGTCAATGCTGGCACTAATGCTTCAGGAACCTATTCGCTAACTGTAACAAACGGAAATGGATGTATTGCATCTCAAACAACTAATGTTATAGTCAATCCTGTCCCTAATGTTAGCATTGATCCTGTTTTTTCTTCCGGTTTTGTTAAGAAGTTCACTAATAGTATAGTTATTTATACCTATACTATTACAAACATTGGATCGGTGCCCGATTCATATAATTTATCATATATTCCAGATTCTGATCCAATTGATGTAACGATGGATGTGCGTTTTCTCAATATTGGAGGAACACCGATTACAGCCACTCCCATAATACCTGCAGGTGGCACTTATACATTCCAATTAGAACTTTCTGTGCAGGGCAATCAGCCACGAGTATATAACCATACAATAATAACTGCTACTAGTAATTTATGCTCTAACTCTTCTGTTTCAGCAGATGCTTACACTTATGAATATAACGGCAACAAGCCCCCATCAAGTAGCGGAGCTCAGCTTGAGATAGCTAAACAAGCAATTGATGCCACTACTGAGGTACCTATCACTACTGCTACTATAGGCGTGCCCTTTAAATATCAAATTACTTTAGTAAACAATAGTACCTCTGCTGAAGCAAACAATGTTGTTATTTCTGATAAAGTGCCATTGTCCCTTACCATAACAGACAATAATGGAGGAAGCCAATCCGGGAATACGATTACGTGGAATGTCGGCACTCTCACTAAGACAGGCAAAGGAATAAATACCGTTGTCAAAACGATAACCGTTATTCCAACATGTAGTTCCCTTCCTTCAGTAAGCAATACTGTTAACGTTATTTCAAGCCCCCCTGATAATGGAAATGGTATTCACAGTGCAACAGTTTCTGTCACTGTTACGGATCCTATTCCGCCAACCGTAATTTGTAAACCTGCAACTGTTAGTATTGATGCAACTGGCATAGCGACTGTAACTTCGTCTATGATAAATAATGGTAGCTATGATAATTGTGGTATTGATCATTTCACTGTAAGCCCTTCTACTTTTAATTGCTCGCAATTAGGGCAGCAAAGCGTAACATTAACGGCTTTTGATAAATACGGAAATTCTTCAAGTTGCATTACTACAGTCACCGTTACATTAGGTAATGCTGTGAAAGGTACATGGTTAGGCAAGGTCAATACCAATTGGTCTGATTGCGCAAATTGGTCAGGCGGGGTTATTCCGGATTTAACTACCAATGTTAGCATTCCGGTGGTAGTCTCTGGATTTTATCCTATAATTGATGCTACTTCCGGAAATGGTTATGCACATAACATTACGCTTGCCCTGGGGACAACTTTAACTGTTTCGGGCCAAACTACATTACAGATAGCGGGGAATGTTACTAATAATGGTGTTTTTAATGCGATTCTTGGTAAATTAGAATTCAATGGTTCTCTTGCACAAAGTGTCTCAGGTAGTAGTAATATTCCGGTACAAGATTTAATAATTAGTAATTCTAATCTAAGCGGAGTTACGCTAAATGAACCCGTGGATGTATATGA
This sequence comes from Chitinophagaceae bacterium, assembly GCA_017307735.1. Lineage (GTDB taxonomy): Bacteria > Bacteroidota > Bacteroidia > Chitinophagales > Chitinophagaceae > Ginsengibacter. Next base: position 246,259 of record JAFKGR010000002.1, on the reverse strand, counting down.
ATCGGTAACATTTGGAACAAACGGTACGAGCCTGAATACAGGAAGCGGAGGTTTCCTCACATTGAAATCTACTGCCGATAAAACGGCTTACCTCGGAAACATGACGGGCCATACTTTAAGCGGTGAAGTAACTGTTGAGCGTTATATCAATATCGGAGACAGTACAGCTCAACACAAAAAAGCCTGGTTGTTCATTGCTCCTAACACTCATGGACAAACGATCAAAGAAAGCTGGATGGAGAATGGCAACAACACTATTGAAAACTATGGCATTAATATTACCGGACCTGAAGGGACAGGTGGTGGGTGGGATAGTTCTTCTCCTGCTCCGGCAATTAAATACTATGTTCCCGCAACCGGCCAGGGCACCTGGAAAGGTGCATCCGGATCAGGTGTCGCGCTTGATAGCCAGCCCGCGTGGATGGTATTTGTCAGAGGCGACCGTCGTTCGACCAGTTTATCATCTCCCGCGTATAATACAACACTGCGTAGCAAAGGAACTGTGAATATTGGTCCCAGTAGTATCACCGTTCCGGGGATAGCTGATGGGTTCTATGCATTGGGAAATCCCTATCCATCGTCAGTGGAAGTAAATCAAATCGGTGGAATTGGAAGTACATATTATGTTTGGAATCCTGGTTTAACTGGTGAATATGGTCTAGGAAAATACGAAACCTATGCTGACGATGGTAATGGAAATTATATCTTGACTCCGGGGGTTGGCTCGGATACTGGCAACTTCATTAATAGTGGCCAGGCTTTTTTTGTACCAACTGATTCAAACAGCTATACCCTTACTTTTACTGAGAATAGCAAGGTTGCCAGTTCAAAAAATCAAGGTTTCTTTAGAGGTTCCAAGGGCACTTTTGATAAGGCGGCTGTCTTACGCAGTAATATTTACGCAAGCGATAGTTCCTTGGTAGATGGCACCCTGCAAATGTTCTCTCCGGAATACTCAGATTTAATCGATAGGTCCGATGCACGCAAAATGCTCAATTCAGGAATTAATCTCTCTCTAAAAGTGGATAATAAACTTTTGGTGGTAGAGCGCAGGCAACCTATCACACAGGCTGACACCATTTATTTCAATCTCACCGGAACGGCTAACGGAAAATATAGTTTCGGATTTGATGCGAAAAACTTTGCAGATCCCGGATTGAATGCCTGGCTGGAAGATGCATTCACCAAAGGACGTACACCGGTGAACATGAATGGCATTACCAATATTTCATTTGATGTAACAAGCGCTGCTACTTCCAAAGCCGCCAACAGATTCAAAATCGTATTTGCAACAGCAGAAAAAGTTGCGCTTCCTGTAACATTTGTAAAAGTGGAAGCTGTAAACGAAGGCCCGCAGGTCAATGTAAAATGGAAAGTTGCCAATGAAATCAACCTCAGCAAATATGTAGTGATGAAGTCAACCGATGGCAACAACTTTACGGATTTGACGGACGTACCGGCCAACGGTGGCACAGATTATTTTGCCCTTGATAAAAATCCTGTGAGCGGATACAATTACTATCGAATCCGCAGTGTGGACAGAGATGGAGCACAGGCATATTCTGAAATTGCAAAAGTGTGGATGGGCAACAATAAACCATTGCTAAGCGTATTCCCGAATCCGGTAGTAAACGGGATAGTCAACCTGCGATTTGAAAACATGCCATCAGGTAAGTATCTCATCAGGTTGCTTAATCCATCGGGCCAGGTGATTTTGAACAATTCACTGAATTTTGCCGGCGGTAATTACAATGAAAAAATTCCGTGGAATTATCAGATGGCACATGGCAGTTACCAACTCGAAATAACACGGCCTGACGGAAGTGTCAAAACAATTATTGTCATGTATTAAAGAGATTATTCCTGTGATAAAAACATAAGCGAAGGCTCCGGAATGTTTCCGGGGCTTTTTGCTTTTTTGAGGAAGGAGTGGAGATGAACAGTGCTCAGAACATCATAATTTGAATTAACCAAAAGCCCTTCAACTTAATTGAAACAATAATTGCGATTAGGATTAACGGCTGCTTAGCACCAATTATTATCTGACCAATAGAAAGACGAATCGACCTGGGTTTTATGTGCAATCGAAATCATTTTTGGTAATCCGCACTTTCCTCCGAACAATCTATACCAACTCCTCAGCCTTGTATCCTACTTTTTCCAGTGCTTTCTTAATTTTTTCCTGAGAAGCGTTTTCTGAAGTAACGGTCAGTATTTTTTTGGGATTGGTAATTTCCACTTTCCAATTTCCTTCACCAAAGTTTTCGTTCATAACCGGGGTTACTTTTTGAATGCATGAACCACACATAATGTTGGTTTTCATTTTCACTGTGCTCATTGTTTTTTATTTAAAGTTTTATTGTTTTTAATCTGAGGCTGTTTGTCACCACACTCACACTACTAAGAGCCATCGCAGCACCGGCAATCATCGGATTCAGTAAAAATCCTGAAATGGGATACAGAATTCCGGCAGCGATAGGAATGCCAAGTACGTTATAAACAAATGCCCAGAACAGATTTTGTTTGATGGTATTTACCGTCTTCCTGGAAAGGCGAATCCCTTTTAAAATACTTCTTAAATCCGACGAAACCAAAACCATTTTGGCAACATCCATGGCGATGTCGCTTCCTTTGCCCATGGCAATTCCCACATCAGACTGCGCCAAAGCGTTGCTGTCGTTAATTCCATCGCCAACCATAGCAACAATCTTTCCTTTCTGTTGCAATTCTTTTATGTAACCGGCTTTGTCCGCAGGAAGCATACCTGCTTTGAAATGGGAAATACCCGCCTGTTTTGCGATTGCACGTGCCGTAAACTCATTATCGCCTGTCAGCATGATTACATCCATACCGGAAGACTGCATTTCAGAAATAGCTTCTCTTGAATTGGGTTTGATGGCATCTGCAATGGCCAACACGGCTAATGCATTCTTTTCATCAGAAAGCCAGATAACCGTCTTGGCTTCAGAAAGCCATTGCTGAGCTTCATTTTCAAGAACAGGATCGATAGAAATATTTTTTTCTCTGATAAATCCGGTACTACCCAATGAATATTTCTTCTCCCGGTAAAAAGCTTCAACACCTTTGCCCGTAATACTTTCAAACTGATCTAACTGTAATGCTTGTGTGTTTTTATTCTTAAAATATTTTACTACGGCTTCACCGAGAGGATGTTCAGACTTGCTTTCCATGCTGAAGATAATTTCACTTATCAACCCGGAATCCTGTCCGTTCAAAATTTCCATTCCGGTCACTTCGGGTTTGCCTTCTGTAATAGTTCCTGTTTTATCGAGAATGATGGTATTTACTTTTTTAAGCGTTTCCAGGCTCTGCGCATCTCTGATAAGAATTCCGTTTTCAGCGCCTTTGCCTATTCCCGCCATGATAGCCGTGGGTGTGGCAAGCCCGAGTGCGCACGGGCACGCAATGATCAATATCGTAACCAGCGCAAGAACGCCGTGACTCAATGCCTGATCGCCACCTGCAATAAACCAGATAATCATACTCAGGATCGCAATGGCCATAACAGCGGGTACAAATATTCCGGCAATTTTATCGACCAGCCGTTGCACCGGAGCTTTGCTTCCCTGCGCATCCTGAACCATTTTAATAATCTGAGCCAATAAGGTATCGCCGCCGATCTTTTCCGCCCTGTATTGAAAACTACCTTTTTGGTTGATGGTGCCCGCAAGAATTTTTGAACCCGTTTGTTTTTCTACAGGTACAGGTTCGCCGCTGATCATACTTTCATCTACATAAGAATTGCCGCTGATGACAACTCCATCCACTGCAATCTTTTCACCGGGTTTGGCAAGAAGGATTTCACCTATTTGAACAGCAGCGATCGGTTTTTCAACTATTGATCCATCAGGCATTATTTCTGAAACAGAATTGGGCTGCAGCCCAATCAATTTCTTAATTGCTGCAGAAGTATTTCCTTTTGCCTTTTCTTCCAACATTTTTCCAATCAGAATGAAAGCGATGATCACTGCCGAGGCTTCATAGTAAACGTGGGCCTCCATTCCGCGAGATGTCCAAACCTGCGGGAAGAAAGTATTGAACAGACTAAACAGAAATGCAATTCCCGTACTCAGGGCTACCAGCGTATCCATGTTGGCAGAAAAATGTTTAGCCTGTTTCCAGCCATTGACAAAAAATTGCTGTCCGAAAATGATAACTACCGGTGCAGCCAGCAATAACATAATATAGTTGGCAAAAGGCATGTTCATAAAAAACATACCGATTATAACCAGCGGAATTGAAAGCAGGATAGCCCCGATGGTACGCCTCCTGAGTGTCTGATAATTTTTTTGATGAATATCCTCCAGAGCTTCTTTTGCATTTTCCGTTTCATCAATCATCAGGTCGTATCCTATACTCTGAAGCGCCTGCTTCATTTTGGCAGGTTCCGTGAGTGTCGGTATGTATTCCACACCCGCAGTGCCATTGGCAAAGTTGACTGCTGCATGTACTACGCCCGGAACATTTTTTAAAGTGGACTCTGTGCTCACTGCACACGAAGCACAACTCATATTCAGTACCGGGAAAAACTTTTTTACAGAAGGCACATCATAACCGATATCTCTGATTTTTTTGACCACTTCTGGAATTACTTCAGCCTCATCATTCGTTGAAATGATCGCCCGCTGATTGTTGAGCTCCACTTTGTGTCTGGATATTCCTTTCACTCCACTCAATGCCTTATCGACGATCATTGCACAATGTTCACTATCCACGCCTTCCAGCGGTAGCGCCAAATCCGTTGTATTATTTTCCTGATTATCCATGATGCAAATTTCCTTAAAACAGTATCCGCCCGGATTACACATTTCAGGAAAAGATTTTCATTTATGTGTGAACTTTTGTTGAGATAATCCATTTAGAATAGAGTCAGGATATAGCAACAAAACCTCACACAGGATCAATCCAAGACCAATGGGATTGAATTATAGCAAAGTCTGTTAATTGATAAAAATCTGAAGATGATTTCTTTTGAGACTATTAAAAAATACGGCCGGTGATGACACCGGCCTTTAATTAAGCTGAAGGATCTCGAAATTTTCTGTAGCGAAAACTTTATTTTCCGGTTTTCAAAGTTCTTATAATAAAATCTTTCACATTATCATGTAATTCCTTTAACGATTCCTGATGCAGGTAAACCATGTGTCCGGATACATAATGTTTGTATTCGATATTCTTCTGCAATGCTTTTGGCATGGGCAGGTGTTGCATTTCATAAATTCCCTCAAAATACGGAGTACCTAAATCGAAGTAGCCCGAATTGAGCATCACCTTCATATCCGGATTATAAATCATGGCTTGTGCCAAATCGTTCATCACATTGGGGAATCCCACATAACCTGCTCTCTTAAAATCCCAGGGCATTACATTTCCGCTGGTTTTGTATTTCAGGTCTTTGCCAAATTGCAATTGGTCTCTCATATATCCGTTAAATGCGGCGGTAAATGCCGGCGAAATATAGGAATTCATCGGATCGTAGCCGGGAGTTCCACTTAACGGATCAAAATCATCGCCCGCAAACCGGCTGTCTAATCTTCCTGTGACCTGGGAGCTGTCGCCCAATAAATTTTTCTCAAACACCGGTCCTGAAATTCTCAGATTCCCTTTTTCAATCAGTGCCTGATCCAGGCCCGTATAATCGTGTAGTTTTTTGGCAATGGCATGAAAGGTGGCATCATCAAGTTGTGCACCTTGCGCAAGCGCTAAAGTGTAATCGGTCAATGCAAACTTTTCAACTTCTTTCAACAACGATTTCATATCAGCCGGCTGATTGGGCAATTTGTGATGATACCAGGCTGTAGCGGTCATGGAGGGAAGCAACAAAACGTAGGGCAAATCTGAACCTACGTTGGAAGATGCGAGTTCTGACATGTTACTATAAGTCAGAAGCTGAGAAAGAAGGATAACACCATTGAGAGAAATCCCTCTGCCCTGGAGCATCCTTGAAACCACAGCTGAACGGAATGTTCCATAGCTTTCTCCAAACAAATATTTGGGAGAGTTCCAGCGATCATTAACCGTCAGAAACTTTTCAATAAAATCAGTGAAGGCTCTTCCATCCTGGTCAATTCCAAAATAATCTTTTCCCTGCCCGGCACCACCACGCGCTTTCGTTATTACTTCACCAAAACCGGTTCCGGGTGCATCGATAAACACCAGGTCGCTGGCATCGAGTAAACTGTAATCATTGTTAACCGTTTTGAACGGCGGCTGGGTTCTTCCGGCTTCATTGATAAATACTTTTTGTGGGCCAAAACACCCGATGTGCAACCAGATTGTTGAACTTCCCGGGCCTCCATTATACAGGAAGGTAATGGGCCTTGAACTTTTGTCGACACCATTTTTGAAATAAGCAGTGTAAGACATGGCAATCATGGGTGTGTCAACCGCATTCCGTAAAACTAAAGTTCCCGTTTTAGCAGTGTAACCGATCGTTTGCCCTTCCACATTTACCGTCCCTGTGGTTTCCACCGACTGAGATCTCTGATAATTGAAATGGTCAGGAGTGGATGCCACAGCAACATTGGTAATTACCGGAGTTCCTTTTTCTTTGCGTTGTGCACTGGCCGGCAGATAACTCATCAGGAAAATTGCCAACGGGAGCAAAATGTATTTTCTCATTTTGTAAGTATTGATGATTTTGATATGAATAATTTGGCTTAAATAAAATCAGGATAAAGGTAGTGTTTGGATTTATTCAAAATAGCCACGGGTTCAATTAGTTGACTTCGTGGCTATTTTTATCAAATTTCTATTTTATCTAAAAAATTAGTCCACACCTCCTTTACGCATCGGAGTGCGCATTTCGGGCCATTGGCCCGGTTGGCCTGTAAACGGATTGTTAGGCAACACAGATTTTTCGCGATTGAAAAATGAAGGGTCTTCACTTGCTTCATAAGCAAGGATGGCTGTCAGAATTACATTTTTCTGCACATCATCAAAAACAATTTTATCGTAGGTATCTCTGTTGGTATGCCATGTATAAGTGCCGTAATCCCAACTCAGGCTGCTTAATGAAAATCCCGGTGCGCCCGCTGCTACAAAAGATGCAAAATCAGATCCGCCTCCTCCGGGAAACCCCGGAAAAGTGGTTTTGATATCTCTGCTGATGCTGTCGGGTACAGCATACAACCAGCGGTTAATATATTCGTAAGCGTTGAGAAAACCTTGTCCTGAAATATTTTCAACCCTGCCTGTGCCATTGTCCTGATTAAACAATGCCTGCAAACCTTTTACTATTTCGGGATGGTCTTCCACAAAAGCCCGGGAACCATTCAGACCTTCCTCTTCACTTCCCCAATGGCCGACCAGAATAGTCCTTTTCGGATTGGGATAAAATTTCTTCAGCAGGCGCATGGCTTCCATCATCACTATCGTTCCGGTTCCATTGTCAGTGCTGCCCGTAGCTCCATCCCATGAATCAAAATGAGCGGAGAGCATTACATATTCATCAGGTTTTTCAGTTCCTCTGATTTCTGCAATTGTATTGAAAGTAGGTTGCATACCGGTTTCTTTGCTGTCGGCCTGAATATTGAGTTTAACGGGAGTTCCACCATCAACCAGACGATAAACCAACCCGTAATCTTCCAGTGAAATATCAACTGTCGGAATTGTTTTCGTGTAGGCATTAAAAATTTTATCCACTCCAAATCCACGGCTCCAGTTATTCGTAATAATTCCCAGCGCACCGGCTTTTTCAAGGGCTACAGGAAGGGTGCGTATTGTGTAACCCGCTTTTCTCAATCTTTCATTCCATGCACGTGTGAGGCTGTCTCTTTCACGATTCATTTTCTGAACAGAGTTTTCTGTTCCGAATTCTTTCCAGTTGGCCTCCGAACGACCCGTAGGTTGTGCCATACTGATCAATACAAATTTTCCTTTTACTGATGGCATCCATTTCGTGTATTCGATACTGTCAGTAAGGTCAGGAAGAATCACAACCTCCGCCGAAACAGTTTTTCCTTTTGTAGATGGGCTCCATGCCAATTGGGTTCCTTCCAATGAACGTACCCAGGGTAAAATCATATCAATGTGGGTAATACCGCGATCCCATCCTCTCCATTCACCCCATTTTTCGTTTCGGGCATCTATTCCCCAACCTTTGTATTTGGCCACTGCCCAGTCATTTGCCTGCTGCATCTTGGGCGAACCTACCAGCCTCGGGCCAATCTTATCCAGCAGTTCATGTGCAATTTGTTTCAATTGGGAATTGGCGGTTTCTTCATCAATCATTTTTTGCACAACCGGATCCACCGGCTTAGGTGCACGCCTGAAATTTCTTTGTGCCATGCCTGCGGTGGACAAAAGAAACAAGACTGAAAAAGAGAAAGCGATTTTTTTCATAATGGAAATTTAGTTTTAGTGAAGCCGTAAGTTACAATACAATGCCATATAAGGGTTAATTTTGTGAGGAAAGGTTTTAATTATTTTTTTATGGACGAAAAAATTTCAATAAAAAGAGTGTATGAAACCCCTGAAAGTTCAGATGGTTTCAGAATATTGGTTGATCGTCTTTGGCCGCGTGGTCTCACCAAAGAGAAAGCCAGTGTGGATTTATGGCTAAGAGAAATCTCTCCTTCAACAGAACTAAGAAAATGGTTTAACCACGATCCGGAAAAGTGGCCTGAATTTCAAAAAAAATATTCGGCCGAGGTAAAATCCAACAAAGAGGCATTTGCAACTTTAAAATCCAAAGCCAGAGAAGGCAAAGTCACTTTGGTGCATGCTGCAAAAGATGAAATACACAATGATGCGGTGGTGCTGAAGATGTTGCTGGCGAAGCAGTAAAAATATTGGGAAGCAACTTTGAGTTAGAAAGTTTCGGGTTACATCCGTGCAAGCTATTGAAGATTCCATATCCCACGCATATCTGCTGTGGCGGATTCCGGGTTTCGTTACTGACAACTACAGTGGATACTTTTATGAGTAGCACTCCGTCTGGCTAAAGTAATACACTACAAAAGAAGCAAAGTGTCATGCACTCAATATCTGTCATCAGATAAGAAATGGAATGGGCATTGGCCGATTAAAAAATCATCTGCATCCAAAAAATCCATAGATCATCTTAAAATGTCTCTTTTTTACCACTTCTGAATGCCAAATTCGATACAACTTTATAAGTACAAAAATATTTGTTATGAAACGAATTCACATTTTTGTATTTATATCCTTTTTTATGGCAACTAATACTTACGCACAAAATATAACACCTGATTTTAAAAATATTCTTATAGAAGCAAAGCCGGCTCCGGTTACTTTTGATTTGGCTAACACTGCTTTAATCGTAGTAGATATGGAGAATGACTTTGGCTCAAAAGGAGGCATGTTTGACAGAGCCGGAGTTGATATATCCATGATTCAGAAAGTTGTACCAACTACCGCCCGGGTTATAGAAGCAGCACGACAGGCAGGGATAAAAATAATTTATCTCAAAATGGGTTATCGTGAAGATCTGTCTGACGTTGGAAAAGAAGGATCAAAAAATCGTATAAGCCACTTAACATTTATGCATGTGGGAGAAACAATAACTGCTCCGGATGGATCAAAAAGCCGCATTCTTATCAGGGATTCCTGGGGAACAGAAATAGTTTCTGAACTGAAACCCCAACCGGATGACATTGTCATTTATAAGACGAGGTATAGTGGTTTTTATCAGACTGATTTGGATGTAATTCTTAAAAAATTAAATATTACGCACCTCATTGTTACAGGATGCACAACGAGCGTATGCGTAGAATCCACTGTGCGGGATGCTATGTTCAGGGATTATTCATCCATCGTGCTGGAAGATTGTACTGCTGAACCGATCGGTTATGATTTACCAAAGAGCAATCATGAAGCATCACTTCTGGTTATTCAAAGTGTATTGGGCTGGGTTTCAAATTCCAATGAATTTATAAAAGCAATTAAGGCAGAATCCGGCATGTAATGAGAAAACATAGATGGGGTCCGTATATTGAAGTACCTAAACTATTAGTTGCGGGGATTATTCGAATGATTTAGTTCATATTTTCACATTGGAGCTAAAGATGTTGACATTCGGGTTGGGGATCTTCCGGAGAGGGAAATATTTCCGGCTTTTTATTTGCTGACTATCTTCTACGCAGACAGACGCATAGCATCGGTTATTAGAATACTCACTGAAATTTTATTTATAAATTTAGCCGCGACTTTAGGCCGGCGGTTTTCAAAGGCTGCCTCGTTGACGGATTTATTTCGTCAGTGTTCAGGAAACAAATAATCTGCAGAGAAATTTATAGGCTGGCTTAACCGAATAAAATACATTTACCAAAAATGAACGTAGAAGAAGCATATAAGTTTTGGTCAGAACAATATGACACAAATCAAAATAAGACGAGAGATTTGGAAGCCATATCATTAAGAGAAACTTTGAACGATATCAAATTTGAAAATTGTTTGGAGATCGGCTGCGGAACAGGCAAGAACACAACCTGGCTGATAAACAAAGGACACAAAATCACGGCTGTTGATTTATCAGAAGAAATGTTGACTATTGCCCGCCAAAGAATTCCAAATGAAAATGTTCAATTTCTGAAGGCAGATATTAATGAAAACTGGACTTTCACAAATGAGAAATTTGATTTAGTGGTTTGCAGTTTGGTTTTAGAGCATATAGAGAACATAGGCAGAATTTTCAAATTAATATCTAATCATTTAACCGAAAACGGAACATTTTATATTGGCGAATTGCACCCGTTTAAACAGTATTTGGGTTCGAAGGCCGGTTTTGTAAACGAGGAGGGTAAACAAACTGTAACCTGTTTCACTCATCATATTTCAGAATTCACAAGTCTGGCCAAACAAAACGGATTGACGATTTCTGAGGTAACGGAGTATTTTGATGATGGAGATATCGCTTCTGTTCCGAGAATATTGACTTTGAAATTCATTAAATGAAAAGACGATTTAACCACATTAAATACATTTTTAATAATCAAGAAATTCCCTGGCGACAAACTTCAATAAAATCAACCATCCTTGTTGTTTAACCTATAAGAAGAACAGTATCCTGAAAGAATTTAAAAGTCAAAGAAAGCGGGAAGGGCAATTAAATTCCAAACCCAAAAAAAGGAAAAATTTTATTCAATTGATGGTTTCAATAAGGAATAAATTGGTTAACGGTAACGCTATTATCTGTTAATCTTTAGTCCTGTGAGTAATATTGCTTTTCTTATTTGTGTATCAGGATTATATAATTCAGAAATTGACTTTGGTTCCGTTAATGCACCGTTAACCATGAAAAAAAAAGGACAAATTGTATCACTGTAAGAAAAAAAATTCTTATCTCTGCAAACAGTTCGACATCGGATAAGGTCTGAAAATAGAAAAATGAAAAATAGTTTTATCAAATACAGCAGTGATTCCAGGTCATTAATGATGATGTGTTGTTGTAAGGTTACGCCTGTGAGGCATTGTTGTGTCGGCTAAAAGAGGAACAAAAAAATATTAAAGAATCCACCGATACAACGCGGTGGATTTTTTTTGGTATCAATCCAGACAAAAATAAAATGACAAAAGAAATTACAAATACAAATAATTACATCATCAGTGAAATGCTGGCGTGTTGCTGTCTGGGCTTGCGCCGATGTTGTCGTATGTAATCCTTAATAATAATTTATGTGAAAGGCTTTACGGCAATATCCGTGAAGCCTTTTTTTATGCCTTACAGTGTCCGTCAGCTAATTAATTAATGATTCGTATGGTTTCAGAAATAAAAATAAACAACGTTTTAAATAAGAAATTAAAATCAATTCAATCTCAGATCGGAAACACCCCCATCATTCCCATTCTGAATTTGCATCGCAATCCGAAAGTAAAAATTTACGCCAAAGAGGAATGGAAGCAACTTTCAGGGAGTGTGAAAGCGAGAGCAGCTTTCAATATCATGAAGCAGGCCATCCTGAAAGGTGACCTTGATGAAAATAAAATTCTTTTGGATGCCACCAGCGGCAATACCGGAATTGCGTATGCAACAATTGGGAAAGCTTTGGGAATAAGAGTTTCTCTTCTGCTCCCAGAAAATGCTTCCAAAGAAAGAAAAGAAATTCTGACTTCACTTGGCGCGGAAATTATTTTTACCTCGCCCTTCGGAGGTACGGATGAAGCCCAGGAAGAAGCCGCACATTTAGTGCAAAAATTTCCCGAGAAATATTTCTATGCAAGTCAATACACCAACGATAACAATTGGAAAGCACATTACTATGGAACCGCCAACGAGATTATTTCGCAGGTGCCGGATATCACTCATTTTACAGCGGGCCTTGGGACTACCGGTACGTTTATCGGAACAGCAAGAAGGCTGAAAGAATTTAATCCGAAAATACAAGCCGTTTCTCTGCAACCTGATCTGGCGCTGCATGGATTGGAAGGATGGAAACATTTGCAGACTGCCATCGTACCAAAGATTTATGATCCTACTGTCGCCGACAGGAATATTGAAATAAGCACAGAAAGCGCCTATGAAGTTTTAAAGAATATTTACAGGCAAAGCGGTTTATTGTTAAGCCCGTCTTCTGCAGCTAACATCAAAGGCGCATTGCTGATAGCAGATGAAATAGAAGAAGGAATTATCGTAACCGTGCTGCCGGATAATGCAGATAAATACAGTGAAATCATCAAAAAATTAATTTAAAGAAACATGTTATATATAGCACAAGAAGCAAAAAAACAAATTATAGAAGATGGCATCAGAACTTTTCCCGATGAATGCTGTGGTTTTTTATTCGGGCGTGAAAAGGGGGAAGATCGCATCATAGACAAAATCACCGTGGTGACCAATGTGAAGGAAGGCGATAAACGGAGGCGCTTCAAAATTTCAGCAACGGATTATCTGAAAGCAGAGAAGTATGCAGTAGAAAACAGCTTGATCTTATTGGGTGTCTATCATTCCCATCCCAATCATCCATCGGTACCCAGCGAACACGACCGGGTGGTTGCACAACCCTATTTTTCATACATCATTGAATCCATACAGGATGGAAAATTTGCGACCCTGCAATCTTGGAGGTTGAATGATGATTTTCAGTTTGAAGAAGAACAAGTGAAAGAATCCGCACCGGCATCTTTATCTGCTTCAAAAATTTAAAGACGAAAATATTTTATTAATAATCAAAAATAAATAAACACTAAACATTCCTCTCAAACAAAAAAAGAGGATTAAATACTTAAAACAATGGCAACAATTATTATTCCGACACCGCTCAGAAAGTTTACCAACGGTCAGTCAAAATTGGAGACGAAAGGTTCCACCGTAAAAGAGAATATTGATGATCTCGTACTCAGCTTTCCGGATCTAAAGAAAAACCTCATTGATGAAAACGGAAACATTCGTGGGTTTGTAAACATTTTTGTGGGCGATGATGACATCCGCAACCTGCAACAGGGCAACACTCCCGTAAAACCCGAAACAACTCTCAGCATTATTCCCACCATCGCAGGTGGAAGCGGTTGGGAAGATGAAACTTTTAGCAAAGATGAAATGGCGTTGTACAACCGCCATATGATCATTCCCGAATTTGGAATGGAAGGCCAGAAAAAACTGAAAGCGGCGAGAGTGTTGATCATCGGTGCGGGCGGATTGGGAAGTCCTGTGGGTTTATATCTCGCCGCTGCCGGAGTGGGCACCATCGGTGTGATAGATTTTGACGAAGTGGAACTCAGCAATCTTCACCGCCAGGTAATTTTTGGTGTTGAAGACGTGGGCAAACTTAAGGTGGATGCATTCAAAAAACGGTTGCACAGTCTGAATCCGCACATCAATATTATCACGCATAACACGCGGCTCACTTCTGATAATGCCTTGGAAATATTCAAGAATTATGATGTGATAGCAGACGGGACAGATAATTTTCCGACCCGTTATCTGGTAAATGATGGCTGCGTCATCACCGGCATTCCCAACGTTTTTGCTTCTATCTCTCAGTTTGAAGGACAGGTTTCAGTTTTCAACTACACAGATAAAAATGGTGTAACAGGGCCTAACTACAGAGACTTGTTTCCCACACCTCCCGATCCGGGACTAATTCCTAATTGTGCAGAAGGTGGTGTACTTGGAGTTTTGCCCGGGATTATCGGAACCCTGCAGGCCAATGAAGTAATCAAAGTTATCACGGGAATTGGCGAACCTTTGAGCGGACGGTTCTTTGTGTTTGATGCGCTGGCTTTTGAAACCAGGGTTCTCAAAATATCTAAAAATCCTTCCACGCCGAAAATAGAAAAGCTGATTGACTATGTACAATTCTGCAGTGGTAGAAATCATCAAAAGGAAATAAAAGAAATCACTGTTCAGGAATTTGAACAATGGATAAATAATGGTGAAGATATCCAGGTGATAGATGTGAGAGAACCGGCGGAATATGAACTGGAAAACATCGGCGCGTTGTTGATCCCTCTGGGAACGGTAATGGACAGGGCTGACGAAATCAGCAGAGATAAAAAAGTGGTGGTCCATTGTAAATCGGGAGCCAGAAGTGCCAAAGCCATTCGCGAATTGGAAGAAGCCTTTGGTTTTAAAAATCTGTACAACCTCAGGGGTGGAATTGTAGCCGTTGAAAAGGAAACTGATTTGATCTCAACAATGGAAAAGGTAGTTTAGCCCGGAAACATAAGCCTGATTCTCTTAGTGGTTGGTCGGAAACCAACCACTAAAAATCAGACAATGGTGTTGTAGCCAAAAGGTTCAGGCGCAGCTCTGCAAAAGCTGTTATATCGGTTCGAATCCGATCAACACCTCAATTTTTTATTACTATGAATACAAAATATATCTCAAGGAATTATGTCAATGGAAACGTGGTCAGATTAGTAGCATTGCAAGTCATCATTGTTACTCTCCTGGCATTGTTCTATCATCATTCTTTTCTTCTCGTTATTTTAGCGCTGGACTTTGCATTTCGTTCTTTTGCTCATTTACCATCACCTCTCGCCCTGTTTGGTAAAGCAGTTTCAAAGGCGCTTGGTCAGAATGCCAAACCGGTTTTTGCTCCTCCAAAAAGATTCGCAGCAACCATTGGATTCTTTCTTTCATTGGTAACTTCTGCTTTTCTATTCACCGGCTTTGAAAGTATCGCTTACAGCACTGGCGGAGTTTTGGTCTTTTGCGCTTTACTGGAATCTGCTTTTAATGTATGCGTCGGTTGCTATTTGTACGATTGGCTGATTGCGCCAGTGGTTAATAAAAATCAGGAGAGCCATCAGGCTTCTATCAAAGCATAATTTTTAAAAAACGTGGATTAGAGATAAACTTCTCTTATGGTAAAATTTTAATTTAACGGTAATCTTAGTTTAAAGAGAATGTCATTTTGTTAAAAACAATACTTTTGGTTGAATTCAACCCGAGATGCATTGCGATATTTGAACTTGCTATCCAGGGTAATCATGCATTGATCAGAGATTCTCCTTTTTTCTCAGACCTGAATTTTACTTAATAGAATTCTGCATTGTTGAAACTTAACTGATCACTTCACCGATTCTTCCTCCGGGAACTCGTTCACTATGTAAGTGATGGTACGCGCTACGCAGGCTGCATCACAGCGATCGGCCAAAAATCCGGATCCACAACCCTGAATTTCCTGCAACACCCCGAGGAGATCCTGAGCTTCGTTGCTCTTCGGACGAAGGTAACCTTCCTGCTGAGCTTGTTTGGCATAATCTTCAACAGCTTTAACCATGGTATGAGCCATCTTTTCGGCAGGAATTTTATCAGCTAAAAAATCAGGACCTGCTGCAACAACTTTATTAATGGCGTCGCGTATTTGGGACACTTGTGTGTCAATGTTTTTATCAGACATAATTTTCATATTAAAATTTGAAATTTAATCTTGTGAAAGCTATTTTAAACTTCAACTTTTTATTATTTATTCATCACTGTCGAAGTTACGAAAACTTTTGCCCGACTCGCCTGCCACAGATTAAATTTTCAATATAAAAAACACTATTTCTTCTCTCCCCACAATGCATCCATTTCTTCCAGTTCTTTTCCTTTTGTTTCGGGTATAAGTGCTAAAACAAAAATTAAAGAGATCAGACCAAAAGCAGCATAGATGCTGTAGGCTCCTGTCAATCCAATCGTGGTCAGCAATATCGGGAAAGTCATGGTGACGATAAAGTTGCTAAGCCACTGACTTGTTCCGCTGACTGCGAGACCTGAACCTCTCAACTGATTGGGAAACATTTCTCCCAGCATCACCCACATCACAGGACCCCAGGTGCCATTGAAAAAGAAAACATAAACATTGGCTGCTATCAGTGCGACAATGCCCATACCCGATGATAGTTTCAATACACCGTCAGCTCCCATCGTTGCAGTGGAGAACACATAAGCGAGTATGACAAGAGTAATGGTCATCCCTGCTGATCCTATCCACAACATGGGTTTTCGTCCCACTTTATCAATGATCGCCAGTGTAATTCCAACGGCGATGATACTTACAACTGCTGAAATAATGTTTATCAGGAGCGCATCGTTTTCAGTAAAACCAACAGCTCTCCAAAGTACCGCGCCGTAATAGAAAATGACATTAATGCCAACAAATTGTTGAAGCGCGCCCAACCCAATACCGACCCATACGATTGGTTTAAGGCGTTTCCTGACCGAATCCCACAGGTCTGAAAGTCTTGGCCTGCTTCCAATGGATGCTGCTATTTCTCTTATTTTATTTTCCACAGTAATCGATCCGAATAATCTTGTCAATACTTTTTTGGCCTTGTCATTCTGACCAACCAGCACATAATATCTTGGTGTTTCAGGAATGAATAAAAGTCCCACTAAAAATATAGTGGATGGAATTAGCTCCATCCAGAACATCCATCTCCAGGCTGCTATTCCAAACCAAAAATTATTAACCGCCGAACCTGCTGCACCGGCAATCAAATAATTACTGACGAAAGCAATAAATAACCCGACAATAATTGCTGTTTGCTGGAGAGATGTCAACATACCCCGTTTATTGGCTGGTGCAATTTCACTAATATAGATGGGTGCTAAAATACTTACAGCACCAATACCCAGACCGGTAATGAGCCTTGCTATGACGAATTCTGTAACCGAATTTGCAGCACCGGTGGCAGCAGCAGAGATAATGAAAAGAATTGCGGAAATAATCATGATTGACCTTCGCCCATATTTATCGGCCAGCCTTCCGGCGAAATAAGCGCCCACGGCACATCCTAAAAGAATGGAAGCCACACTAAAACCTGTACCCGCCGTATCAGAGTTGAATGCCTTCTGCAATCCCTCTACTGTTCCGTTAATCGCCCCGCTGTCAAATCCGAATAAAAAGCCTCCAATGGTAGCGACAATGGTAATTCCGATAATGTAAAGTGGGGAACCGGAATCTTCATGAATTTTCATGATTTATATTTTATTATTGAGTTCGTTATTATCACATCAATTGGTTTTCTTTTCGTAGTGGGTTCCACAACTTTTCTACGATAAAATAAAGAGGCAGGTGTGTGACTTTTAAAAATTAATCAGACTGCTTTTTCGTTGAGTTCGGACACAATCAGGTATTTTGAGTAGTCAGGTTTCTCAGGATGATAACCCAGAATCCTTTTTGCCTTCGAAATATCAATATGATCCAATTCATCTACGATACTGAATGCCTCGTACCAAAATTCTTTCCTGCTGTCTAAAACCAAATGTATCGCCTGGGCAGCGTTTTCAATACTGACACTGGTTCCGAGATATTTCACATTGACAGGTCCAAAACGCAGCGCCACTGTCTGAATTTTTTTTGTAAGACCGTACCATGCCAGCATTTGCTCTGCTATAACTTTGCTGCCATGATAGGCCAGGTACTCGTTTCCGCAGGAAAGCCGGTCTGCGGGAATGTATTGGGAAACAAATGGCTGATCTTCTTTAATTGGGATTTTAAACGGTATCCCGACTTCCACGCCATAGATGGATGTTGAACTTGCATAAATAATTCGTTTAGCTCCGGTGGCTACAGCGGCTTTGATGACATTGAGCGTTGAAAGGTCATTTGCTTCAAAATATTCTTCAAAACCCTTTCCCTTGACAGGGCGGGGGATGGCAGCAAGATGAACCACCTGTTCACATCCCTTCATTTTTTTTATAAGATTTGGGTAATCGAGAAGATTATCTCCATCCTTAATATCGTAGCCGGTTATTTCGTATCTATTCCCATAAATTTTTTCAAACCCGCTACCCAGGAGGCCTTCGTGGCCCGATAAAAAGATTTTCATATTATTAAAAGAGCATTTATTTAAATCCGTTTTGACCTCACAAAAATCAGTCCGAGACGGATTTTTGAAATTCTGAGAGGTTTAAAGATTTCGTTTCTATGAATACCAATTTTAGTTTTCGTTGCCTTTTCATTACTTATTTCCATTGTCCCAAACCACCACCATTAAATATTGATGGTCTAATTATTGAATAACGATGTCAACGAAATGTATAGTTTATTCTGCCAATTATACCATTCTTATTTCCGGTCATTCAATGCTGAAAGGCTCCTTACACAATCAACTTCTTTTCTTTACCGAAACTCACAAAGAAATTCAGCGAATCGGGATTGCGCATAGCGCCCGGATTGGCAGCCTTGTCAATCGCTTTTCCCATCAGGATTCTTTTTACCGGAGCTTCCATTTTTTTACCACTGATTGTGTAGGGCAGATCCGGTACTTCCACAATTTCGTCGGGTACATGCCGCGGCGAACAATCTTCCCTGATCTGTTTCCGGACAGCCAGTTTGATTTCGTCTGTCAATGGTTTACCATCCTGCATCAAAACAAAAAGCGGCATAAAATCCCCGCCATGTGGTAGTTCGATATTTACAATCAAACTGTCTTTAATGTCTGCAACTTTATCAACTGATCTGTAAATCTCTGCCGTTCCGATTCTGACACCCTGCCTGTTTAATGTAGTGTCTGACCTGCCGTGAATAACCAAACCGCCTTCCGGTGTGATGGTAATCCAATCACCATGCCGCCAGATTCCGGGATAAAATTCAAAATAGCTTGAACGATACCGTTTAAAATCTTTGTCATTCCAGAAATATACCGGCATGCAGGGCATTGGCATGGTAATGACCATCTCACCCACCTGATCAGTAACAGGTTTGCCATCATCATCAAATGCATACATGGAGCATCCGAGAGTCCTGCATTGAATTTCGCCTTCATATACCGGGTTCCAGGGATTGCCGCCAACCAAAGCAGTGCAGATATCGGTGCCGCCGCTCATAGAGCAAAGCCATACATCCGGCTTGATGTTTTCATATACATAGTCAAAACCTTCAGGTGGCAGGGGCGCACCTGTTGAACCGATAGATCGCAGTGAAGAAAGGTCAGCAATACTTTCAGGATCCAATTTTCTTTTTTTGCACGCAATCAGATAGGGGGCGCTTGTTCCAAAATGATGTATTGGCGCCAGTCTTGCAATCTTCCAGAGCGCGCTTATGCTCGGATATCCGGGGCTGCCATCATACAACACAATTGTTGCCCCGACTAACAGTGATGCCTGTACGAAATTCCACATCATCCAACCGGTTGTAGAAAACCAAAAGAAATTTTCGCCCCTGTGAACATCATTGTGAAAGGATAAATATTTCAAATGTTCAAGCAACATACCCCCGTGAGAATGGGTAATTGCCTTCGGAATACCCGTGGTTCCCGAAGAATACAAAATCCAAATGGGATGTGAAAAGGGAACAGGTGTAAACGAAAGTTCCTGAGAAGGAGTGGACATGACCTCATTCCAGGAAATTACATTTTTGATCCCCTGAACATCCGGCCGGGCATTCAGATAGGGAATCAAAATGATTTTTTCAACCGAAGGCAAATGTTCACTGATTTCTTTAACCATTTCTATCCGGTCGTAACTGGCGCCATTGTAGGTGTATCCATCAACTGCAATCAAAATTTTCGGAGCAATTTGTCTGAAACGATCCAGCACACTTCCCGAACCAAAATCCGGAGAACAACTGCTCCATACGGCTCCCAAAGAAATGGTTGCGAGAAGGGAAACCGTTGCCTGCGGAATATTTGGAAGGTAGGCCGCAACACGATCTTCCGGTTTTATGTTTTGTTGTTTCAAATAAGTTTGTAATGCTGCCGTTTGTTTTTCCAATTCCGTCCATGAAACAGAAGTCATTTCCTTTCTTTCAGAGGCAAATAAAATAGCAGGCCTTTCCGAAGTTTTATTCCGAAAAATATGTTCTGCATAATTCAATGTACTGCCCTCAAACCATTTTGTAAAAGGCATCGGGTCATCAGACATTACCGACTTGTAAGGAGAATGAAACTGAACATTGAAAAACTCTGAAATGCTTTTCCAGAAGAGAGGTACCTCATCCACCGACCATTGCCAAAGCTCATTGTAATTGTCAAAAAGGAGATTGTAATGTTCTTTGAGCCAGTTGTTGTACTTAGTTAAATTGGAATTTTTGATGAAATCTTCGGAAGGTGTCCAAAGTTTACGCGCCGCACACATGATAAAAAACTATTTCGCGGTAAGTTACGCAAATACGGGGAAATGAATTCGCAGGCTATCGCCTTGGAGAGATTCAGCCATTGTCATAATTCCGATTTTCAGGTAGGTGAAACTGAATAGCCAACCTGACAGATTCAATTTAGTTTGTGCAGAAGAAATGGAGTTAAAAAAAGCGAATCCCTGTTTTTTCTACAATGGATTTCTAAAAGCTTCCATACATATCAATGCGGATTTTCTTGCTTTTCCCCAATGGTATTCTCCAAATTCTCCGGTGGCCGGAACTGTTCTGTGACAGGGGATGAGGAATGCCACAGGATTGCTGCCGACCGCATTGCCCATCGCATGGGAATATTTTTTGTCATCAGTAAGGGCGGAGTAGGAGAGAAGGCCGCCTGAAGGAATTTGCAATAATTTTTTCCAGGTGCTGATCTGAAAAGGTGTGCCTTTCAAATGCAGGTGTACAACGTGTCCGTCATAGGTGTTCACATCAAAAGCAGACAAAGCCTCTTTTTGATAATTATCTTTTTCTTCCAGAAGAAGGGCTTCAGGAAATCTTTCTTTAAGTTTTATCATTGCTGCATCGCTTCCCTTGTCTGCAAAGCCAAGATAACAAACGCCTTTCCCGGAGGAAGCGATCAGAACATTTCCAAAGGGTGTTTCATTAAATTGAAACCGGAGAATCAGCTTTCTTTCAGACAGGTTCGCATTATCAGAATCCATGGCTACTATCTGAACAGGAGAATTTTGTTTTTTCGGTTTATTTAAAAGAGAAATTGTTTCAGAAATACGCCTTCTTATGATAACAGGATCAAGAATGGAAATGACTTTTTCGACTGGCTGATGAAACCATTCTTTTATTTTTTGTCTGATTTCTTCTGAAGGGATACCCATTTTTTCAGACACGATCTGATCAGCAAAAAGATCGTTGTGCTGGTGATAAAGCAGAAGAGATTCTGCCACGATTTGAAAATTGTTTTTTTTAGAAACTTCCATTGAATGCATTTTGACAAAAAGGTTGATCAACCATCTGGTCTGAACGAATTTACAAAATCAAGTAAGGAACCTCTGTGATTTTTAAACCGGGCGTATTAAGCCAAAGTAAAATTTAATTTCCTTTTTTGGTAAATATTCAGGAAAGCGCATCTATAAACCGGTTTAATGAAGAGAAGGCTTCTGAGATTGATTAAATTTGCCAATAACAAGTTCTCTTCAATCGGGGACATATTTTGAAATGAACTGATATAAAAATTAAAATTATGAAAGTTGATATTTGGTCGGATGTGAGATGTCCGTTTTGCTATATTGGAAAACGCAAATTTGAAAAAGCTTTACAACATTTTGAAAACAAGGATCAGGTTGAAGTTGAATGGCACAGTTTTGAGCTTGATCCATATTTAAAGACAGATACAAACATCACCAACTACGAACACCTCGCCGCAGCGAAAGGCATTACTCCTGAAGAAGCCAAAGAAATGTCTGAACATGTGATCTCTTATGGAGTCGGAACCGGCATCGACTTCCATTTTGAAAAAGTGGTTGTGGCCAATTCATTTAAAGCCCACAAAGTTATTCAGCTTGCCCAATTGGAAAAGAAAGGAACTGAAGCCGAGGAACTCTTGTTCAAAGCGTATTTTACCGAAGGAAAAAATATAGATGATGACAATGTGTTGAGCGAAATAGGCAAGGCACTGCAACTGGATGTCAAAGAATTTGAAAGAATTATCAGGTCAAATGACAGTGAAATAGATTATGCTGTTATCAGGGATGAACAGGACGCCGGTAAATTAAAAATACAGGGAGTACCTTTTTTTGTCTTCAATGATAAATACGCTGTTTCAGGTGCACAGCAACCGAGTGTGTTTGCACAGGTTCTCGACAGAAGCTGGAAAGAATTTTCGGAAAGGCAGAAACCAAATCCACAGATAATTGAGGAGGGAAAATCCTGCTCCACAGATGGGAACTGTGATTAATTCCAGTTTCTTTTCCTAATTCAAAATTGTCCCTTTCAGAAAGAAAGAAATCTTTCTGATCTTATTTTTCAGAAATAACAAGCATCCATCCTTCGTTCTTTTTAACAGGAATTGCATCAGAAGCTGAGAATATTTTGGACTCCTGAAAATTCCGTACATACGGCGCCGTTATAGTAGCTTTAGCCGGATTAATTCCCAATTGTTTCCAATCAATTTTCAGATGAATTATGGTATCCTCTGATGCCCAGCTTCCAATGGCCACCAAAGCTTTGCCCGGTTTCTGATAAACCGTTGCGAGGACATTGGAATTATCGGTCCTGACCGGATTGTCACTTACCCAATAGCCTATCATTTGCGAACCCACTATTCCAAAATCATCCCAAAGTTGCCAGATAGGCCGTGGATCAGCATTGTCGCTCCAGGGCATCCTGTTCGTCATTCCGTAAACCATACCACGCCAGGGATTGCCGCCGCCCTGCAACATTTCTCCCATCAACCCGAATGGAATTCCGCTTACCTCTGTCAAGAAGAAATCAGGACTATTATGTTCATAGTCAAAATATTCACCAAACCACAATCTGTTGAGATACGGGAAATGTTCCATGTAAAGATTTGCACTGTTGTTGAACCCGTCATTTTTGTTGTATTGATTGGCTGAATGCAAATCGATGATTCCGGGATGGCCTTCTCTGGTGAGCACTCGTTTGATTCTTTTCATTGTCACGCGGTCAAAAGCCACATCATCCAGATAAATTCCGTCTATCCCTACATGTTGTGTCAGCCAATTCATTCCTTCCACGTAATAATTGTGCCATCGGTTCATTCCACTATTGATGATCGCAGCATCTTTCAATTCCGGTACAAACCAGGCGGGGATGTAATTACTGTCGAGGTGTTCCTGAAGCCAACTGTAACCGCCACCCTTACCTGCAGAATAAATCTCTGTTCCGAGGCTTCTCAAAACATACGTTTCGTAAGCATGATTGCTCAGCTCGCGGATGGTGTTGTAAATTTTTACTTTCAATCCCATGGCATGGGCCGAATCAATGTAGGCCTTCATTTTCGGCCATGCGATAAAAGGATAATTGATCCAGGGGTTGATAGCTGTCGCATGGTGAATATTGATAATTGTGGCGCCGCTGTCTTTTACTTCCTGCACAGGTTTGTAAGCATGGAAAAACCTGGTTTCCCATTGAAAATCGGTGTTGAGGGTATGGAAAGGTGTGATGAGTAAATTGAAGTTGTAATAAAGCGTGTCACCCTTTTTCATTTTACGGCTGCCGCTGTAACAGAAAACAGTTGTTGTGCCATTGTTATTGTCAAAGATTTTTATTCCTCCTTTATTGTTATTACCCCAGGATGTTGGAAGGATGAGAGGTTTCAGTAAATAGAAATTTGTATTCAATGGCCTTACGTAATGCTGATCTCTGAGTGAAAATTGCAGTCCGCCATTGACATTTCCAATCCACGCTCCATCCTGATTTTTATGGGCCACATCCCAATGCCATTGAAAATCATCGGGGCGATAACCTCCCTTCTGACCCAACCCCATCAGGTATTTTGTAAAGTTTTTCGCTATAGGGATTTCCATAAAAATATCATCGATAGAAATATCTTTTGTAGCAATGAACCTGACCGAATAAGAATTAAATCCATCGAATTCAAGGCTCCCGTTTACGATCATTTTCAGAGAACCATATTGTGAGGTTGACCTCCAGGTAACGGTTCCCTCATCTTTCTGATGAATAGAAAAAGAAAGGCGAACAGGATCGATTAACCGGCCACCGGAACGCACTTTAAAGTCCACTTTTCTGGTAAGAAGTTTATTAGGTTTGGTTGTATAGGAAGTCATTCTTTCATCAAAAAAGGTTTCTATCTTTTCGGGCAATCCCGTCAGTGCGACCTCCAGTTTCCTTCCCAATAAAGAGATGACCCTTCCTTCGACCTTTAGAGGAGAATAGGGAGCAATCACCGTATTCGTTTGTGCCATTTTGCTGTTTAGCCAGGGAAGCCTCGTAATTTTCCAGGGCTGAATTGCATTGCCTTCCGCAACTTTTGTATTTGTAATCCTTAGTTCAATCGGGATAGATTGAGCAGGCGCATTCCTGGTTAAAATTTTTACAAAGGCGCGGTAAATTCCCGGTGGGGTATTTTTAGGAACAGAAATGTTACACCAAAGGGGCTGGATGGAATCTGCTGATACATTTACAATTTTTGTAAACGGTTTTCCATCATAAGAAACGCCGTTTGTATTTAAACAAAACATATTTGATTTAGAAATCAACCCTTCCGAACTTCTCAAATCATTGAATTCCACACGCACATTTTTTAAACTCTTCAGTGCATAAATCCCCAACTGAAAAGCAAAATTTTCACCTCTTGCAGCCGTGTCTTTGAATTCTCTGTGGAAGTTATGAATCCACCTTTCGGGAATAAAAATTTTGTTGCGAATGGAATGAAGCCTGTCTTCCGGAAAAACAATAAATCCCTTTGATGCATTCTGTTTTTTTAAACGTATTATTTCGTTATTCCTGGCCTTTACTTCCATTGGATAAAAAGTATTGAAAGAATCCACAGCTTCAAATCGCAAAACATTTGCAATATCTATTGCATCATCATCTTTCAAAGATTCAGTCCATTCCGGATCCGGAGAGTAAGAAGCCTGCATATACACACTCTTCGGGTAATTGGCGCTGCCTGAATTTTTAAAAGGCATATAATAAACATAATAAATACCGCGGTGAGTTACCGGCTCAAAATAAAATATGCAAGTATCTCTTGTGAATTTTGTGAAAGAAATATTTTGGACTTCAGTTCCTGTGGTGCTGTCAATAATTTTCATTCCTTTTAATTCCGGATGGGCATCCATTCTCGCCCACGGAATAACAGTCCTCACAGCTTTTGAATTTGAACTTACGCTTAATACAACCCTGTGATTTCCCAAAGAATCCCTGTCCCAGCAACTGTTACAATAGGTATAAGGTACCGTTTGGCAAAAGCTCATCAGATACAAAACAGAAAAGAGAGGAAGTAAAAATATTTTCTTCATACCGTATGATTTTATTTTGGGAATAAAATAAAGGTATCTAAAAAAATAGTTGAGCCAGCAGGATCATCAAGGTTGGCTCAAAATTTTTTAATATAAATTCTATGAAACTTATGGATTGTAAAGATGTACGATCAGATAATAAAGCGCCCATGCTCCAAACAAAATAATAACGATCCATATCCAGCCGGGAATACTGCGGGGCACTTCACTGCTTTCTATTAAAAAGACTTTGGAATCTCCCTTGCTGTAGGCATTTATCATCATGGGAAGGGTGCCATTTACCACCTGATTATCACTTAGCCCTTCAACTGAAATATCAGGGCCATTTCTCACAATAAACGGAATGATTTTGACCCCTTCTTTTCCGTGAGGATCCTTGCTGACAATCTTCAGCGTATGTTTTCCATCCACCAACCTCGTTGTATCCAGTTCAAAATTAATAGGCGATTTAAATGAACCCAACGGATGCGGTTCGTCATCGAGGAAAACAATTATATGGCTTCTCTCTTGTTGAGCAGTTTGAGATTTTTTTTCAGCCACAGGAATATTTTCTGCCATATCAGTTAAAGTTTAAAATAGTTCTTTTAATATGGTTCCTTTCTTTCTCACCGGGTTTCACAAGGTATTTTACAGCAAAAAATAATGTTGCCAATACCACCAAAACTGCAGCCATGATGATTACGTAATCCCAGTTACTTGACGGGCCGGTTCCATGAGTGATTCCCCTCAAAAGTTTGGGTTGTTGCTTCTCGCACACAGGACAGGCTATTATTGCAAATGACATTATCGTCAGACAACCGGTAAGAAGTACTTTTTTCATGACCAATGTTTTTGTTTAAATATTCTTTTAAATTAATTCATTTTTTTGTTAATGGCTTCACCCGGTTTATTTTTTTACGGCGTCCATCAGTTTTTTCACTTCATCGGGCGTCACCTTTCTCGCATTATTTCCCCAGCTTGTTTTCTCATGATTTAAAATAGCTGATATTTCTTCTGCCGATAAATTGTTGGTAGTGCCAATCGGGGGCATAGGGCCGAAACCCTCGGATTGACGGGCATTATAACCATTCATGATTATGTTGATCATCAACTCCGGATTATCGTCCAGCACGACTTTGCTTCCTTTGAGTGGAGGAAATGCACCGGGAAGGCCTTCGCCATTTTCCTGATGGCATGCCTGGCAATTGGCCGTATATAAAGAAGCGCCATCTAATTCTACACCGGCGGAAGCACCTTGTGTTCCCGCTGTATTTGCAAGTTTCTTTTTATATATAAATTCAGGAGGAGGGGTACCGTCAGGCAATTTCACCTGTTTGAGTGACATCAGATAAGCCACCAGTTGAAGAGCTTCTGGTTTAGCCACAATCTTGCCTTTTTTTCCCCGCATAAATTCTGCCGGCACATTCACCACCTTGTCCTTTGGCCCCGGAGTTTCTTTGTATTCGAACATCCATTGATAGGCGGGCATAATGGATTCTTTAACTACCGATCTTGGTTGGTAAAGGTGCAACAGTTGCCAATCGATACTTGGCTGGCGGGTACCAATATTCGTAAGATCAGGTCCGGTTCTTTCGGTTCCCATCAGGGTTGCGGTGTTTCTCCAGATATCTGTACGCTTAATGGTAGAATAGTCAGCCGCAATACTTGGGCGTTGCCCCCACATTTTGTCCATATCCACATTGCGCACCTGTTGTGTATGACAGGCCACACATCCGTTGGCAATATAAATTGCTTTTCCCTTTAAAGCATCTCCCGAAAGTGGCTGAGACCCTGGCAGGGGCGTATTGATTTCCTGATTGCGCAGTGCCGGAATAATAGCAATTAAAACGGTGAGAATAAAAAAGAAAGCAAAGACAGTAAAGAATAATTTTTTATGATTGTTGAAGTATTCCATGTTGCTGTTTTTTGTTTTGAATCATTAATTTTTTCAAAAGAAGAAATCAATCATTAAATTTCAACCAGTTTTAATTCGCCATCATCTTCCATCCCAAGTGGTTCTTCATTGATGTTAACTACTCTCGCGGGACGAATCATTTTATACATATTGTAAGCAAATACCAAATGTGATATCCACATAAGTGTGCCACCGATGGCGCGCCACAGCCAATAGGGCGCCATAGCAGTAACTGAATCAATAAAAGGTTTTCCATCCATCCACATTATGCCGCGCATCGTACCTCCAATCATAAGCGGGATTGTGTAAATCATCAGTCCGAGAAATGCAAGCCAGAAATGAATTCCAACCGATACCTGTGGTGGTTCTTTTCTTGTAAGCCGTGGTACAATTGCATAAATAAATCCCCAAAGGAAAAATGCAATAATCCCATACATCGTGAGATGAGAATGTGCTGTAGTAAAATCTGTAAAATGCCAATAGAGGTTGGTAGTTCTAAAGGCTTCGGCACTTCCCTGCATCGATCCGGTAAAATAGAAAATAGTTCCAACCAACATGAAGGGGAGGGTATAGCTTCCGCTCAGATTGTGCCATGAACCTTTGAATGTCATAAGAAAATTGGTCGTTCCGGCAATAACGGGAATCGCCATTCCCAAACTTGCTACAATGGCTACTGTTTGTATTGCCCACGGAATGGGACTGAATATAAAATGATGTGATCCGATGAGTGTGTAAAATAATATTTGTGTCCAGAAAGCGAGAATGCCAAGACTGTAAGAATAAATAGGTTTATTCAATTGCTGAGGCAAATAATAATAAACAAGTCCCAGCGTAAGCATCATGAACCACATGCCAACTCCCTGGTGCATGTAATATCCCTGCGAAATGGTTTCGCCCAATCCGTCCTGCCAGAAGGGCAAGTAGGCCACAAGCGTGATGATGAGTACAAAGATCAGCGCAGCAATGATATACCAGTTTGAAACATAAATTTCATGTGTTGCCCTTCGCGCAATGGTTTTAATGAAATTGACAAGAGTGAGTACAACTGCAATAGCAAAAAGAGACTGGATTGGCCAGATGTATTCTCTGTATTCACCGCCGGCATTATTGATACCTGCCATTAAAGAAATGCTTCCCAGAAATACTGCTGTATTGATCAGCCACAACGACCACCAACCCCATTTCATACTGTAAAGCTTAACGTTGCTTACTCTTGGAATTACATAATATGCCAATCCAAGCATGGCGAGAGATGACCATCCCCAAAATACGGCATTGGTGTGTACAGGCCTCAGTCTGCCAAAGCTCAGCCAGCTCACATGATCGGCATCAGGAGCTACAAATTTAATTCCTGCGTATTCACCTACAGAAGTTCCCCATAAAAGCCAGATGGTGGCGCTGACCAAATACCAAATGACGAGTTTTGAAAGTCCCGGATCTATTTGAGGGCGCTGGATGGCTTTTCTCTTTTCCTCAATGAAACGGATATTTGCCTTTTCATCAATATTTCGGATGATTCCTTTTTCGTCTTCCGGTTCAAGGTTTCCGGAAAGTTCATTTTCAGGAAGAGAATAATTCAAAGCATCTTTCCTCTTCTTCAAGACTTCCTCAACTTTTTCAGGTGATAGAGTTTTTAAATAACGGGCAATTTTTTCGCTTTCGCGGATTTCTCTTTTTATTTTGATTTTACGGGCAACTTTTCTCACCCTGATGATCATTAAAATGACTCCGGCAAGAATAGGTGTCAATATCAGAACCAGTGTGATGATGATACCACCTTGTGAAAACAGGGATGTCCGGGATGGTGCAGCTTGTGCAAATACCGGGTAGCTCAGTATTGAACCGAATAACATTAGCAGCAACGAGGGCAATACAGTACCCGTTTTGTTATCTCCTTTTTGTTCTCTCATCCTGGTAATTTTTAGGTATTTATCGATCTCTTTATTATCAAGTTTGGCAACGAATTTTTCCACATTTTCCTCTGAAGATTCTGCCTTGTCTTTTCTTATAAGCCTTTTGAGGGCAGAGGTCTTTAGTACCAGGTGAACGGTACCCACCACAATTGCGAGGAAAAATAAAAGCACTAATAAAAGGCCACCGAGTCCGGCTCCTCCCGGATCAGTGAAAAACCTGGATTTATCCTGTGCATGCGTAATAACGGGAAGCAAAGTTGAGAGGAACAAAAGCAAAGTAATTCTCCCATGGGTATTCGAACTCATATAAAAGAAATTACAAATAATTAATAAAGAAAAATTGTTAGTTGTGAAGCGCCAAAAGTAAGGAATGAATTGAGATTTCAACCATTAAAA
Source organism: Chitinophagaceae bacterium (assembly GCA_017307735.1). Lineage (GTDB taxonomy): Bacteria > Bacteroidota > Bacteroidia > Chitinophagales > Chitinophagaceae > Ginsengibacter. The sequence goes on along the minus strand of JAFKGR010000002.1, from coordinate 216,546 downwards.
TGAAATATTTTAAAAGGTCATATTTATGAGGCGAATTCATCCCGGCAGAAAAGCAATTTTCTTCTCAAATTGAAATAGAAAAAAGGTAAAAATTTTTGATTTTACATATCTGCTCCAATCAAATAATCAGTTTGATTAATTTTAAAATGTACCTGTGAAATAAATCACCGGTATAAGAATCAACCTTATGGAATTGCTGCACGGAGAGCATCCTATACTCTGCATTGTTTTCTATTTTGTTTTAATCAAAACTTAACGTATGGCAGAGGTTACTGAGCAAACCATCCAAAAGAAAAGCAGGTCGGGTTTTTCAAAAAACAAAAAAGTCCAAATTCAGATTGACCTCACCCCTTTGGTTGATCTGGGATTTCTTCTGATAACATTTTTTATTTTCTCTTCCACTTTGTCGGAATCGACAACGATGAGCCTCAACATGCCCAAAGATTCAAAAATCATGACCCAAGTAAAACGTTCCGGATCTCTTACAATTATTCCGGGAAAGGGCAATTCTCTTTTTTATTATTTCAATGATGATCCCGCATTAATGAAATCGATTTCCTACAAAAATATCAGAGAAGTTATTTTACAAAAGAAAAAATCAACTCCTCCGGATGATATGTATGTTATCATAAAACCATCTGAGGAAGTTTCAATGAAAAATGTCGTGAACATTCTCGATGAAATGAATGTTAATGAAATCAACCGGTACTCAATGGTTGATGCCTCTAAAGAAGAAATCTGGATTATGCAACAAAAAAGCAATCGGATGCAATGGCCGGATTAAGGTTACAATGTTTAGACCCGGGTTCATTAAGGAATTAAAAGCATGAATGGACAGAAAAGCTATAGAAAAACCGCAGCTTTTCAGGCTGCGGTTTTAAATAATCTGAGATCCAAAAATTAACCGTCAAACGATTACATGTGTGCCTGTAATCTCTTTACAAAATTGGTTTTTGGCTGACTGCCAATCAGCTTATCAACAACTTTTCCGCCCTTTACAAAAAGAATTGCAGGAATGCTGGTAATTCCGTATTGCGCACTGAGTTCCGGGTTTCTGTCCACATCTACCTTACCTACATTTACTTTTCCTTCATATTCTTTAGAAAGTTCCTCAACAATAGGTCCGATAGCGCGACAAGGCCCACACCATTCTGCCCAAAAGTCAACCATTGTTAATTTATCTGAATCAATTACTTTTTCTTTAAAATTTGAATCTGTGAATTCCTGAGCCATGTTTTTAATGTTTTATTTTTTTAAGATTAGTTTCAACGCAAATGTACTATCAAAGTCATTGCCAGAGCGTTAAACAGGTAATTATGTCAGTTGTCTGATTAACAAACCGGTTATCGAAAATATCTCCTACACAAAATACTTCCTCTCCTGGCTTAATTTAAATGTCTGCAGATCGCTGTGAACCATTTCCTTCACCAATTGTTTTAAGTTACTCCTGGGTTCCCATCCCAATTTTTCACGTGCTTTTGAAGAATCACCTATAAGCAAATCCACTTCTGTCGGCCTGTAGTATGTGGGATCTATGGCAACCACAGCTTTTCCTTTGTTTACCTGATATTTTGAATTTGAGCAATTGACAACATATCCTTTTTCATTGGCTCCTTCGCCCCGGAATTCTATTTCGATACCGGCTTCTCCAAAAGCCATTTTTGCCATGTCCCGAACAGTGGTTGTAATTCCTGTTGATATAACAAAATCTTCTGGTTTTTCCTGTTGAAGAATCAGCCACATGGCTTCCACATAATCCCGCGCGTGTCCCCAATCCCTTTTGGCATCCAGGTTTCCGAGAAAAATGCATTCCTGCATACCCAGGGCAATAGCAGCAACCCCCCTGGTTATTTTTCTGGTAACAAATGTTTCTCCACGCAATGGGCTTTCATGGTTAAATAAAATTCCATTACAGGCAAACATGTCATAAGCTTCGCGGTAATTCACCACAATCCAATAAGCATACAGTTTGGCAACGCCATAAGGACTTCTTGGATAAAATGGAGTGGTCTCTTTTTGGGGAACTTCCTGCACCAGGCCAAAAAGCTCGGAAGTGGAAGCCTGATAAAACTTCGTTTTCTTTTCCAGCTTTAAAATACGGATAGCTTCAAGAAGACGCAGGGTTCCAATGCCATCAGCGTTTGCGGTGTATTCGGGAGATTCAAAACTAACTTTTACGTGGCTCATCGCTCCGAGATTGTAAATTTCATCGGGTTGCGTTTCCTGGACAATTCGAATCAAATTGGTACTGTCTGTCAGGTCACCGTAATGAAGTTTAAAATTTATATGATTGTTATGCGGGTCAACATAAAGATGATCTATTCTGTGGGTATTGATAAGAGAAGACCTCCTCTTTATGCCGTGAACCATGTATCCTTTCGAGAGGAGTAGCTCTGCCAGATAGGCGCCGTCTTGTCCGGTTATTCCTGTTATTAATGCTGATTTCATTTTATTTGCTTATTAACACGTGCAAAGTAAAATAATTAGTTTTTAAACGGATAGTTTATTAAGAATTAAGATTAAAAGTTTTAAAGATTATAATCAATTTTCAATTGTCTGATTTTATGCAATTGCATACTTTCAAAGAAATGAAATTGCCTGAAGCAAAAAGAAAATCATTTTCATTGTTCCATAGAAATTCTGATGGCTGGCCGGATGATAAAATAATCTTATAAAAACGTGCTCCCGCTTTGTAAAATATTTTCTGAAATTGATTTTTTTGTAATACAGAAAATCCTGTTCCAGTTGCAAAAAAGTTATTGCCAATTAATTTTTCAATGATTCAAGGCTTTGCTCAAGCACTTTGATTTTATCCATTGCGTCTGATTGTTTCTTCTTTTCAAGCTCAACAATTTCAGGTTTTGCATTTTGTACAAAGCGTTCGTTGGATAATTTCTTTTCGACACTTTTCAAAAATCCCCGCAAATAAGAAAGGTCTTTTTCCAACTGTTCCCTTTGTTTTCCGGTATCAACTTCTACTCCGGTTACCATGAGAATTTTTTCTGTTCCGCAAACAACCTGGATCGAATTTTCCTCCGGCTCATGATTAAAAAACAAGTCATCTGCATGAACTTGTTTTTTCAGTAATTGCCCAATCGATGCAAAGGCTTTTTCATTGTCAGTATGAACATAAAGCTGCACGGATTCTTTTTGAGGAAGATTGAATTTATTCCGTGCATCCCTGATTGAACTGATCAAATCCTTCAAATGATTACCTCTCTTTAAAATGTCTTTTTCAAAACCCGATGGAGGAATAGTTTGTGCAACAGACAATGCAGAATCCCTTTTTTTTAATTCACTGTAAATTTCTTCAGTGATAAACGGCATGTAGGGATGAAGTATCTGCAATAATCGATCAAAGAAAACGACTGTTTCATCATAAACATCTTTCGAAATAGCCGAACCAAAAGAAGGTTTTATCCATTCGAGGTACCAACTGCAGAAATCATCCCAGATCAGGGAGTAGATAACTTTTAATGCTTCAGATAATTTAAAATTTTCGATTAATTTCTCAACCTCGTTTTGCGCTTCATTCAATCTGTTACCAAACCATTCAATTGCGAATGGATCTCCCTTTTCAGCATCTTTTTTCTTGTTGAAATCTTCATGTGAACTCCACATTTTAATCAATCTAAGCGCATTCCAGATTTTGTTGTTGAAATGTATTCCCTGTTCGAGGCTGGCCTCATCAAACAGTAAATCATTTCCTGCCGGAGATGAAATCATAATTCCAAAACGCACTGCGTCTGCGCCGTATTCATCGATGAGTTTCAGCAAATCCGGGCTATTGCCGAGGCTCTTGCTCATTTTTCTGCCAAGATTGTCGCGGACCATTCCGGTGAAATAAACATCCGAGAATGGTTTTTTACCGGTAAACCGCAACCCAGCCATAATCATTCTTGCCACCCAGAAAAAAATAATATCCTGGCCGGTAACGAGTGTCGTTGTAGGATAGTAATATTTAAAATCATTATTCTCAGGATCGGTAATTCCCTTAAATACTTCGATTGGCCAAAGCCAGGAAGAAAACCAGGTATCCAGCACATCTTCATCCTGGCGAAGGGAAAATGTTTTTTCCAGGCGATAGTGGTTTCTTACATCTTCGATATTTTCACCCACATAAATATTTCCGTCTTTATCATACCATGCTGGAATTTGCTGACCCCACCAAAGCTGGCGGCTGATACACCAGTCTTTCACATTTTCGAGCCAGTATTGATAAGTGGCAATAAACTTTTCATGCGGATGGATCTTTATATTTCCATCCATCACCTCTTTTAGTGCAGGATCAGCCAATTCTTTCATCTTCACAAACCATTGCGTACTGATCCTGGGTTCCACCACTGAATGTGTCCTCTGGCTGTATCCGATGCGGGTTTCATAACTTTCTTCCTTTACCAGCAATCCTTCCGATTTCAATTTTTCAATCACTTTTTCTCTTGCCTCGAAACGATCCATACCGACAAATACTTTTGCTTTTTCGCTCAGGGTACCGTCATCATTCAAGGTATCTATGACGGGCAGATTGTATTTTAATCCGAGATTAAAATCATTGATATCATGTGCAGGAGTGATTTTTAAAATGCCTGTTCCAAAACTTTTATCAACATAATCATCAAAAATTACCGGCACTTCGCGGTTAACCATCGGAATCAAAACAGATTTATTTTTTAAGAATCCAAACCTTTCATCCGAAGGATTTGCACATACTGCCACATCTCCCATAATAGTTTCCGGACGTTGGGTAGCGATGGTTATGAACTTGTCTTTTTCACCTGCAATTCGATATTTTATATAATACAACGTTCCCTGCACATCTTTGTATTCCACTTCTTCATCGCTCAACGCAGTTTTGGCAACCGTGTCCCAATTGATCATTCTTGCACCGCGATAAATCAATCCTTGTCTGTACAATTCAACAAAAACCTTTATAACCGCTGCATAATATTCCTTATCCATTGTGAAGGAAACCCTGTTCCAATCCACACTACAACCCAACCTCTCAATTTGTTTGTAAATGATCCCTCCGTATTTTTCCTTCCATTCAAATGCATATTTCAAAAATTCTTCACGTGAAAGATCTTTCTTTTGAATTCCCTTTTCCCTTTTGAGCATATCAACAACCCTCGCTTCGGTGGCAATTGAAGCATGGTCGCTACCCGGCACCCAGCAAACATTATATCCGTTCATCCTTGCGTGCCTGGCCAGAATATCCTGAACGGTTTCATTCAATGTATGGCCCATGTGCAATACGCCGGTAACATTGGGCGGCGGGATTACGAGGGTGTAAGGTGTCCTTTCATCAGGCACACTGCTGAAATACCCTTTCTGTTTCCAGATCTCCGTCCATTTTTCTTCAGCCCTCGCCGGTTCAAAATTTTTGCTCAATTCCATTTCCGATTCCACTTTTAATTGAGCGGCAAAATTAAAACAATCACAGTTTTGTACATTGCATTCTGTTAAATCGTTCCGGTGACTTGCTTTATGCAGTTGTAGATATTGAAACCACGGGCGGATATGCCGCTGAAAACGGAATCACTGAAATTGGTGTGGTGGTGACTGACGGAACTTCTGTCAGGGATACTTTTTACACCATGCTAAACCCAATGACGCCTATCCCTTCATTTATAGAATCACTTACCGGAATCACCAATGATATGGTGAAAGACCTGCCCGCATTTGATTCTGTAGCTGAAGAATTATTTTCTTTATTGAGAGATAAAATATTTGTAGCACACAATGTCAATTTCGATTTCTCCTTTATAAAATATCATTTAAGTCAAAGTGGATTTCAACTTGAAGTCAGGAAATTAGATACCATCCGCCTGAGCAGGCACATCATACCCGGGTTGAAAGGCTATGGCCTTGATAAACTTTGCCGTTTTTTAAAAATTAAAATTAATGGAAGGCACAGCGCGTTGGGAGATGCTATGGCAGCAACTGAAATCCTGCACGAATTAATCAGGAGAGACGGAGTTAAGTTTATTTCTCAATCACTGAAGTCTGGAAGAGGAGAAGTTTCTCTTCCTCCAAATGTCAATGAAGAAAAAATCAATCAACTCCCTACGGGTCCGGGCGTATATTTCTTTCATGAAAAAAGCGGAAAAGTTATTTACGTCGGAAAGGCCAGAAATATCAGGAGAAGAGTAAAAAACCATTTTTCAAATAATAAACCGGGAAAACAAAAACAGGAATTTCTCAAAAAAGTTTACTCCATCACTTTTCAGGAAACCGCAACGGAATTGATGGCTTTCATTCTTGAGGGTATTGAAATTAAAAAACGGTGGCCCGAACAAAATAAGGCCCAGAAATGGCGTGAGCATATCTATGGTTTGTATTCTTATATTGATTCTGCAGGTTATCAAAGATTATTTCTGGAAAAAGAATTCAAACAGATTAAACCCTTTTGCACTTTTGGTTCTCTGACGGAAGGACTTATCTTTTTAAGATCATTAATCAGAGATTACGAATTGTGCCCTTACTTGTGTTTTCTCACAAAAAGCAAGGACGATTGCGAAAAAAGTGGTTATCAATGTCACGGAGCCTGCAGTATGAAAGAGGCTTCAGATTCTTACAATCACAGAGTTGAGAAATGCATTCGGGAAATTTCTGAAAGGCTGCCTTCATTTGCTATTTTGGATAAGGGTGTAAAGCCGGATGAAAAAAGTTGTATTCTGGTTGAGAAAGGAAAATTTGTGGGAATGGGTTATGTACCGGAAAATAAAATGGATATGGAAGGTATGAAACGTGCGATTACACCTTATGTGGACAATCTTTATGTGAGGTCACTGATAAATCATTATTCAATGAGGCATCCTTACCAGATGTTTTCATTCTGAGGAATATATTTTTCAAGATAACCAACGAATTCTTTTCGCGAAATTAACTCAGCGCCAAGCGAAGCGAGATGTTGTGTTTCCTGCTGGCAATCGATCAGTTTACCTCCGCTTTTCTCAAATTCTTTTACAAAGCTGATGAAGGCAAATTTGCTGGCGTTGGAAATTTTTGAAAACATACTTTCTCCAAAAAATACCTGTCCGATACGGATTCCATACAGGCCTCCCACCAAATCATTTCCCTGCCATGCTTCGGTACAGTGGGCATAGCCAAGTTCAAACATTTTTGTATAAGCATTTTCAATTTCATCTGAAATCCATGAACCTCCACTCTGACCATCTCTCCAAACGGTCCGGCAATTATGAATTACTTCCGGAAATGCCGTATCCATGACGAAATTAAACTTCTTCATCACCGGTCTCATACTTTTGCTGATGTGAAGCTTTGACGGAAACAAAACAAATCTCGGATCCAGATGAAACCAACACCGGGGTTCCCCCTGATTATACCATGGAAAATATCCTTTCCGGTAAGCTTTAAGAAGTGAATCGGGATCAAGGTTACTTCCGATAACAGCGAGATCATGGGTCAAAAGTCTGGAAGGAGGAGGAAAATCATTGCAATTCTCTTCAAGGAAATAAGGAATGCCCATTGGTGATTGTCAGAATTTATCTCAGATTGCAGGAACAGATTCAACGGTAGCGCCTATTCCCCTTTCCGTAATTTTATCGCACATCGGTTTGAGGGTTTCAAACATACCTTCTTTGACGGCGTATTTGCCCTGCGTATGAATGAGAAGAGCACATTGTTCTGCCTGTTCCGGTGTGTGCCCGCATACGTCAATCAATGTTTCAATTACCCAGTCAAAGGTATTCACCTCATCGTTCCATACGATAAGACGGTACTCTTCATCCGAGCCTGTATCTGTTGCTATATCCTCAAATTCGATTGTCTGCGGATTAGTCATTTTTTCTGATTCTTTCTCCAAATTTACAACAATATCAAAAAAGCAGTGCGCTTTCATGTGATGTTTACCAGCCCTTATTAACACTCTGCTTGTTTTTAATTTCAGGTTAAAAAAATTATTGATTCCAACTTCAAATAACGAACGATTGTATATTGCACGCTTATCTTTTTGAATTTCATGAAATTTTATTTCACAATTATCATCCTGTTGCTTGGCCCGTCGGCCTTTTCCCAATACTATTATACTGATATTGAAAATATCCATAAACTGAATAAAGAATATTCAATTATCAAATCCGGCGGATATCACACAATCCGGCTCGAAAGTTTTGAGGGAGATGATTCTCCAAGTGAAGGTTTTTTTTGTGAAAAAAAGATCAGCTCTGATTTTTCAACATCTGAAATGGTTTCCAAATCGAATGTTACAGCAGAGTCGCAATTAAAAACATTTTATCTGAATGGCAGGATCGTTAAAACGATTAATGTTACACCTGCTTCATCAGATACAACAATTTACAGTTACGACGGCAAAGGGCGTATTTCAGATATTCACATATCTACGTTTTCAAACATGGATAGCATGACGATTACCGAAAACAGGCATTATGCCTATAATGACAGCGGCCAATTGGCTTCTTTGACGAGGGAAAAGAATGGCAGGAATGTATCAACGGTCAAATTTCAAGCCGACGCAAAAGGAAATATTATTGAAGAAGATCCTGTGGCCGGGAACCAGGACCGCAAATATTATTATTATTATGATGAGGAGAACCGGCTGACTGATGTAGTACATTTCAATACCCTTGCTCAGAAACTTTTACCGGACTTTATGTTTTTGTACGACGACGATGGAACATTAAAACAAATGATCACGGTGGACGAATCGGCAAGGAATTATTTCATCTGGAAATACGCCTATACCTCTTCAGGTCTCCCTGAAATACAGAAATGCTATTCAAAAGAAAAGAAATTGTTGGGTACAATTCAATATGAGTACCGGAACTAAAGTACCAGTTTGGCGATGCTGAAAAAAATGAGCAGTATCGATCCGAACATAACGAACAACAATGTCAATCGCTGAGACAGAAGTTTTCTTTTGAATCCCATTCGGGAAAAAATAATAGCTACAAAACAGCAAAGGATTGAAAATATATGGATGGCTTTGAAACTCTGCATCCATGAAGGAAAATAATTCAGGAATGCCTGAATCTTGTCATTGTCACTCATTGCATCATCTTTGATACTTATTGATGTCCATACAAAAAATAACAACAGGGGAATTAAAAAAAACAGAATGGCCAGTGATGCATAAAACTTTCGAGAGGTAATTGATCTGGTTGTTGACATAGCAGAAAGATTTTATTAAAGGTAAGGCTAAAATTGATTCCGGTTTAATAACATGTATGCATACATGTTAAGGCAGACATGTAATATTCCAATGGAGGTTTTATCAAGATAAAAGGCGGATTTTGTTTGAAATTTTATTTTGGTTCATGCACGCGATTAAAAAATTCTTAAGAAAATCACACATTGTAACTACCAGAAAATCAGATTTGTATAAATTGAAATTTGAAATTTTGTTCTTTGAAAATAAACAGAAAAAAATTGTTGGCATGATTTTTTACTAATTAGGGTTGAAAATATTTTCCAAGTAAAATTTGATCAGCATACAGAAAACATAATTTACCTGTTACTTTTTATTAAACTCAAAAAAAACGAAAAACAAAATGGACAACTCCAACTCTCCCGAATCCTTGCAGGAACCAAGATCATCATCCCCCAAAGGAAAAAATCTGGCTATAGGACTGTTGATAGCAGCAATTTTAATAATGGCAGGATTTCTTGCTTTTGATCACAACAAAAGCAATCAGGAAATCCAGGCTCAACAGACTGATATCGCCAAGATAACAACTGAAAAAAGCGAGATTCAAAGCAACTTTGATGCATCGCTGGCCCGTTTGGACTCCCTAACCACTATGAATACTGACATGCAAAAAAAGCTGGCTGGAAAGGACGAAGAGATTGCAAAAATCAAATCTGAAATCCGGTCTATTCTCAACAAGAGAAATGCAACCGCTGCAGAACTTTCCAGAGCCAAGAGCTTAATTGCACAATTGAACGGACAGATTTCTGATCTTCAACAACAAATCGCCCTTTTGAAAAATGAGAATGATACTCTCAGAGCTCAAAATGCAAGCCTGGTTGTCGAAAAGCAAACATTAACTCAGAATCTGGATACGGCAACTGCTGTAAACAAAGCTCTCACACAAAAGGTTGACGTGGCTTCTACTTTGGATGCTTCTAACATTACCATTACCCCCGTAAAGGTTAAGAAGAATGGTCAGGTAAAAGAAAAGACCAAAGCCAAAGCAGTGGATAAACTGATTGTGAGCTTTGATGTTCACAACAGAATTATCCAGCCCGGATCTACCGATATTTATGTTGTAGTTATCGGACCTGATGGCCAACCCGTCACTTCTGTTCCAGGCTCTGGAAGTTTTACAACCCGTGATGATGGTGAAAAACAATTCACTGCCAAACTTCCGGTGGATTTGCAAACCGGAGTAAACAAAAAAGTTGAATTTAGTTTTGCTCCCAACAATCATTTTTCTCAGGGAGAATACAAGATTCAGATCTATCAGAATGGATTTCTCATAGGTCAGGGTTCCCGTCAGCTAAAGAAAGGTGGAATTTTCGGATAGTCCCGCTCCTGTAAGTTCAATATTCTTAACACCATATTCAAAAAAACCATTCGCCAAAAACGAATGGTTTTTTTTGTAAAAAAGATTTTCAATTACCCTTAATTTAGCCTCTTTCACGAACTAAAAAAATGTGTATGAAAAATCTTTTTCTCATTGCACTGATTTTTGTTTCTTCAATTTCTTTTGCACAAAAAAGAGATATCAAACTTGAAGGTAAACTCAAATCTCTCACTGAGGGCTTTCATGGCAAGATGGGAGTTTATGTTATTGATCTTAAAAAAAACAAGATCGCAAGCATTAATGAAGACACTATTTATCCAACCGCAAGCATTGTCAAAATTCCGATTCTGGCAGGAATCATGCATAAGATTCATGACGGCGATTTGAAATTTCATCAACGGATGACCTATACAGATTCTCTCTATTATGATGAAGGCGATGACATACTGGCCTCATTCAAAAGCGGGCAAACCATCGAACTGGGACGTATTATCTCACTCATGTTGAGTTACAGCGATAATTGTGCAAGCCTTTGGTTGCAGGGGCTTTCAGGTGGAGGAACCGTAATTAATCAATACATGGATCAATTGGGATTGAAAAATACTAGAGTGAACAGCCGGACTCCTGGCAGAGAAAATGACCGCCAAGTTTATGGCTGGGGGCAAACAACGCCGAAAGAAATCGCATCATTAATGAAAATGATTGTTGACGATAAAATTATTGACCGGCAGTACAGCGAAAAAATGTTGCGAATGATGGGTCGGCAATTCTGGGATGAAGTGGGATTGTCACAAATACCACCCAATATTTTTGTAGCAGATAAAAATGGTGAAGTAGATCAAAGCAGGGGAGAAGTGATGTATGTGAACGCGCCTCATCCTTATATTTTTGTTGTTTGTTCAAAAGAAAATGAAGACACCAGTTGGAAAAATAATAATGAAGCATGGGTATTGATCAGAAAGCTTTCTTCAACGGTCTTTCATCATTTTAACCCGAGGATCAGTTATGACCCGCCTGCACTGTTCCAATAATTCATTCTTTTATGACAAAGGTTCTTGAAGATTTTGATCTTACCTCTTACAACACATTTCATGTTCCTGTGCGGGCTGAATATTTTTCTTCGTTCGGGAGTATGGATGACCTGTTGGAATTATCAAGCCATTTCGGGAATCATCAAAAGTTGATTATCGGGGGAGGAAGCAATTTACTTTTTACAAAAGATGTTGGCGGCCTTGTGTTGCAAAATAAAATCCGGGGAATAGAAATAATTTCTGAAGATGAAAACTTTGTATTTGTCAATGCCGGGGCCGGAGTGGTTTGGCACGAACTGGTATTGTTTGCAGTCAATCATCAATGGGGTGGAATTGAAAACCTTTCGTTGATTCCCGGATTTGTTGGCGCGGCTCCCATTCAGAATATCGGAGCTTATGGAGTGGAGTTATGTAATGTTTTTGAAGAACTGGAAGCATTTCATTTGAAGGACAGAGAAATACACAAGATTAAAAAAGATGATTGTGAATTTGGATATAGAAAAAGTGTTTTTAAAAATAAATCCAAAGGACAATATGCAATTTTGAATATAACCCTCAGGCTGAATAAAAAGCCGGTTTTTAATATCGGTTATGGCGCTATTCAAAAACAGTTGGAACAAATGAATACAGGAGAATTATCGGTAAAAGCGATATCGGATGCGGTGATTCAGATAAGACAAAGCAAACTTCCAGATCCTGCTGTGATTGGAAACGCCGGAAGTTTTTTCAAAAACCCAATAATTGATTTCGAATCTTTTCAGGAAGTAAAAAAGATTTTTCCCGAGATGCCGTCATATCCTGCCGGTGAAAAAATTAAAGTGCCTGCCGCCTGGCTGATTGAGCAGTGCGGTTTTAAGGGAATCAGGGTGGGCAATACAGGTTGTTATAAAAATCAACCTTTGGTATTGGTAAATTATGGCAATGCCACAGGATCAGAAATTTTTGAATTCAGCGAAAGAATTATCCAAACAGTCAGAGAAAAATTTCAAATTACATTAGAACGGGAAGTGAATATTTTTTGAACAGTGAAATAAATTATTGTTCCAATTCACTCTCATCAAACGGCTGGTCACCAAAGTTTAGCATGCTTCCCATCAAATCTTTGAATTCAATTTTTCCATCACCGATTTTCTTGCTTATCAAAGAATGAGCAGCGAGGCCATGCAACACAAATTCCATTAACAGTGCAGATTCCATTTTGTTTGCTGCCGGATAATGTTTCTTTACCAAAGCGGCCAACCCGTTTACTTTGTTTAACCTGGTTATCCGTTCCCCATCTTCGCAATTGAATGATAAATTCAATTGATTTCCGCCATCAAACCATTGAGTAATGGCCTTGTATGGATTTTCTTCTCTTACAGTTTCTTTTGTTTCTTTATTTTCTTTAGGCCTGCGTTTTTTCAATGCTTCGGGATCCGGAAAATATTTTGAAAACTGGGTGCGGATCGCCTTTTCAAGAAGGTTGAAAGCTACCTGATAGGGACCTTCCTGTTCACCTTCATAAACCAATTCTATTTTACCGGTGATCGAAGGAATGATTCCGGTCAGATCGCTGATCCATACCTGGGTATGGTTTTCATTGTTTATAATCGATCTCAATTCTGCAGCGCTCACTGCATTTTCATAAGCTGAAATTGTAAGTCTGGCCGACACCCCGCTTTTCCGGTCAACAAATTCACTGCTTCTTGCTTCAAAGGAAACCTGTTCTATTAATCTCTTGACTAAATCGCTGACAACAACTTTTTTCTCCTGAGCCGGATAAAGTGAAGCCTCCTGCTCTGTTATGAGCAACGAATCTTCAATTGTAGAAGGATAATGAGTGAGTATCTGACTTTCAATCCTGTCTTTGAGAGGTGTTACAATGGAACCACGGTTTGTATAATCCTCGGGGTTTGCCGTAAAAACAAAAAGGATATCCAACGGTAATCTTAGTTTGAAACCACGAATCTGCAAATCACCTTCCTCGAGGATGTTGAAAAGAGAAACCTGAATTCGCGCCTGCAGATCAGGAAGTTCATTAATGACAAAAATCCCCCGATTGCTTCTTGGAATAATTCCGAAATGAATTACCCTCTCATCTCCAAAATTGAGTTTTAAGTTGGCAGCTTTAATAGGATCGATATCACCAATCAAATCAGCAACACTGACATCGGGCGTAGCGAGTTTTTCACTATAGCGCTGGTTGCGGGGCAGCCAGTCAATGGGTGTGTCATCCTGCATTCTATTCACCATCTCTCTTGCATAATTACTGACCGGGCTGAATGGGTTATCATTGATTTCACTACCCTTGACAATCGGAATATATTCGTCAAGCAGAGAAGTCATCTGTCTGGCCATTCTTGTTTTTGCCTGGCCGCGAAGGCCGAGAAACAAAATATTATGCCTGCTTAAAATAGCTCTTTCCAAATCCGGAATTACGGTATCATCATATCCGATGATCCCGGGAAAAGAGTCCTCTCCTGCGGCTAATTTTTCAAGTAAATTTTTTCGGAGTTCTTCTTTTACCGTAAGATTTTTGTAATTCGATTTCTTCAATCCTCCCAGGGTCGTAATCCTTGTTATATCCATTTCTTTTTTTCTGTTCTTTATGCTGTTAATAAACGGTTTTTCTTCTGCCACTTTCAAAATCCCGGAAGATAAAGGCTCCCAATCTGTCAAGCGTGGCAAAGAATGCTTTTCCATTATTTGTTTCTGAAAATTCTCTTACAAACTTCTGAAGGTAGGGATCACTTGCTATCATGAATGTAGTGATTGGTATTTTTAATTTTTTACATTGGGCAGCAAGATTAAGGCAACGGTTCAGAATCCGCCGGTCCATGCCGAAACTGTTTTTGTAATAACGCTTCCCGATTTTCAGACAAGTGGGTTTGCCATCAGTAATCATAAAAATCTGTTTGTTTGGATTTTTCCTCCTTCTCAAAATATCCATCGCCAGATTCAAACCCGCAACGGTATTTGTATGATAGGGACCCACCTGCAGATACGGCAAATCTTTGATTTCTACCGTCCATGCGTCATTTCCAAATACAACAATATCGAGTGTATCCTTTGGATATTTGGTAGTAATCAATTCGCTCAAAGCCATCGCAACTTTTTTTGCCGGTGTAATTCTGTCTTCACCATACAAAATCATGCTATGCGAAATATCAATCATCAATACTGTTGATGTCTGTGCTTTGAAATCTGTTTCACGAATGGCAAGGTCATCTTCGTTCATTGAAAAGCTTTCAATTCCATGGTTGATTTGTGCATTGCGGATGGATGTGGTAAAATCGATTTGTTCCAATCTGTCGCCAAACTGAAATGGCCTTGTTTCCGGATTGATTTCATCACCAGAACCGGGTTTGAAAGTCCGGTGATTTCCCTGCCTTGATTTTTTCAGTTTGCCGAAAATTTCTTCCAGGCTTCTCTTTCTGATTCCCTGTTCTGTTTTGGATGTAATAACTATTTTTCCTTTCTCCTGATCTTCTTTGATGTAACCATTTTCTTTGAGTTCATCAATAAAATCGCCCATTCCATATTCCTCATTCGTCAGTTCGTATTGCTTGTCGAGTTCAGTGAGCCAACTCAGCGCTTCTGCCACATCACCACTTGTGTAGGTGAGTAACTGGGTAAAAAGATCAAGTAGTTTTTCGAAATCAGTTTTTAGATTTTGATTGGGATCGAATTTTGAAAATTGAAAATATTTCATAGATAAATTGCTCCATGCAATTTACGACACAATCCAATGAATGAATATGGCCTAATGTTAAATGATAGGTTGTTGAAAAGGAAACGGAAATGATAAAACAGAATTTCGAACGGAATGTCCTTTTTTCTACTATTATCTTAAACCTGCACCACCAAAGGTTTTCCGCTCCCGGTTTAATCTTTCGACGAAAATGAATAACGCATGATTAAGCACCTTCATATTTCAATCCATATCAGCAAAAATGCAACTCCTGTTCCTTACTGTTTCACTACTCTATCGACAATGTGTTTATCTGTGAAATTCATTTTCACTATGTAAACACCAGAAGGCCATCCGGCGGCATTTACAAAAATCATTTTCTGTGCATTCCCTGTGTAACCCTGTTGCCAAATCAACTGCCCAAGGTTATTATAAATCTGTACGTTTTGCAATCCGGTTGGTTGTTCAAAATTCCGAATGATAAACTGATTCCTGAAAGGGCTCGGATAAAACAGGTATCCCTGTTTCTTCAACAATTCGGGTACAATGATTCCATAAACTTTCACATTATCCAGATAAAGATTATTCCGGTTGTTTCCTTTGGAAGTGAAGAACACCTGAAAATCAGAACTGCCAATGAGAGGAGTAAGATATACAGAAACATTTTTCCAATCCCCCTGTCCCGGAACAAAGCTGGTATTCTTCCATGCTGTGGGATTAGTAGCTGTGATCAATTGATTTCCGAATTGATTAAATATATTCACCATTGTCTGCCCGCAATCTGTCGAAACGTTGACCTGTAATGAATCTTCAAGGCTTCCCGGAAATCCGGGATAATCACTTCCGGGTGCATAGGCGTAATCAAACGATACAAACAAACTATCAAATCCGGCATTGCCACCAATTATCGGAGAAATCAGATTGTCAGGATTTCCAAGCATATCAAAGTTGAAGTTATTCACTTCTGACGAAGCTGATCCTGTCGTAGAGGCTGCGGTCGTTCTTTGCCATGAATGGCCATTTCCATTTTGCTGAAGTACCCATTGGTCAGGGGGGAATGTTGAACCATCAAATCCTTCGGTCACGGGATTCGTAGCATGCCCCATTACATAGAACATCATTTTCATGGTATCATTCTGGGGTGCTTCATCAGGGAGGCCATTTGGATCTGAGGTATAAACAATCAACTGATAAGCCCCCGGAGCCTGGTTTTGAAGCGCCGGAAGGTTTAGTGTGATCGAATTATTTTGAGTAAGTGTACCATTCCATTGCTGGGTATTCAGCGCCTGTCCTGCTATCTGGTAATTAATTTTCAAAGAAGTCAACGGATCCTTTCCGTTTGACCTGAAAGTGACGGATGGAACAGGCATACTTCCACAAATATATTGCGGGATATTGGCAATGGAAGTCATTTGAACATCCCTGTGAAATGAAACAAAGGCTGAAACAGAAATGTCATCCAGGTACAAATTATTTCCGAAGGCATTCAATCCTCTGAATTTAATCAGGAAATTTTTGCCGGGGTTTATGTAAGGAGTAAGGTTGATATTTTCAAATCCCCAGCTACCCGGACTTGAGGGTGGAGCCGAAAATGAAGTAGTCATATTACCCAAAACACTCCTTAAAAAGTCGCCGGTCTTTTTATAAATCATTTTATATGTTGCTCCGCCATCATTCGATAAATAAATTTCCAATCCATCCCAGACAGATACATCTTTCTCATCATACACCGCATAGGCGTAACGGAAAGAAAGTACGGAAGAGTCGGCAGTGCCGATATTTACAGGTGGCATCACCATGTCATCCAACTGCCCGATGTTGTTTGCTGAAAAATTTTGCATCGTAACAGAACCCGCTGTCGAATACCCCGATGTTGAATTGTACGACCAGGTCTCATTATTATTGGGATTCCAGATCATCCAGCCGGCAGGAGGGAAAGAGCTATTTGAAAATTTTTCTGTAAACGGAGCATTGATACTGCCTCCAAGGATTCCGACAAAGGATTGAAGTGTGTCGTTATTGGTAAAAGCATCAGCTACTCCATTCGGATTTGAAGTATAAACCGTTATCATGTGAGATCCCGCAACAGCATTGATATTCCCCAATGAAACATCCGAATCATTACCCGGCAATAAATTGAGTGTAACCGTTTGTTGCAATTTCACTGCACCATCAATCAAAGCAGTAACCATCACATTGTTTAAAGTAGTGGAACCATAATTCCTGATTTTTACAATCAGTGGAACATTATTCATCGCAAAGGTTCTTCTCTCGGGGCTTCCGTATGGAGAAACACTTACTACGTATGCATCCGTAACTGAAGCAGGGGGGACGGCGCCAATTGAATTGGGGAGGTCGGTACGGTAATATTGGATGCAACCTGCCACACGGTTCGTCTGCCCATTAGAAAACATAAACAAAGCCCTGTCATCAAAATAATTCATGAAGCTGCCATACATTTCTCCACCCGAAAAAGTGGTGCATCCGTCTGAATAATTCATACTCGGATTCCCAAAATCAGCATTGCCTGTACTATCAGCTTTTTCTTCAGGAGTATCATCTCCCTCAGGTCCGTCACCAGCCGGCAACGGCCACCCGGATTGAATTCTGAAGTCATTGTTGTTGCAGACATAAGAATCTCCGAAAGTATGAAACAGGTAAAAGAAATGTCCTAATTCATGGACCAGCGTTCCGCCTTCAGAATAACTTGGATAATAACTTCTGGAAACATTGCTTGTGTAGGGAATGGTCGCTATTCCGATCACTACTCCCTGTGGCCCTTCCGTATCTATAAAAGGAAATGTACCCACACCCAACAAGCCATCATCACCACCGGAAAAAGTTCCTACCCACACATTCAGATATTTATCGGTATCCCATGCATCCAATCCGCCTGCTGCCGTCGATTTAATACTCACCCTGTCAGGAGTGGTATTTACCCTTCTTTCAATTCCTGAAGTCAGCATACCATCAGGCGCCCGCCTTGCAAGTACAAAACGAATGGGAATACTTCCCTTTCTTGAAAAAATTCCGGAAGGAATCACATTTTGGAACCCCAATACTTTTTCACCATTATAAGCCTGATTAAGTATTTCAACCTGATCATAAATTTCTCTGTCGGTTACCCATGCCAGATGTTCCGCATCATCCACCAAATGAAAGACTATCGGAATAACAAGTGTATCCGATCCAAGCGCTCCCCGCATAGCAGCTTTTCTCTGAAGAAATCTTTGGTATTCTTCTTCTCCCTTCTTTTTCCATTTATCAATAATTCCGGGATTCTTTCTGACAGCCTGATCAATGGCTATCATGGTGCCACACCAGTTTTTGCGATTTATGGAAAGCGCTTTGGGTGTAATTTGTGAATATACTGTTGAAAAAACAAGCAGAAAAAATATCGTAATGCAAAAAGATTTCTGCTGGAATTCGGGTTTCAGAATCATCTTAAGTTTGAAATTTAATTTTCAGGCAACCTCTATTAAACAATAAAAATAGAGAAATTGTATGATTCCCTTTAACGTTTTTGCCAGATTGCGAATAAAATAGCTCAAATGCTTTTTTCAGTTTTGACCAAGAACTGCTCTTCTCCTGAAACGGAGTTGAAAAATTCCCAAAATTTACTTTAGTAACAGAGGAGAGTGTTACATCCATTTTATTCTGGCACTAAAAAATTTATATTTGTCCAAATTGAAATATATATGTGGAAAAATAATATTTTGGAGACGATTGGCAATACGCCAATGGTAAAATTAAACAGTATAACAAAAAATCTTCCGTGTACTGTTTTGGCGAAAGTAGAATATTTCAACCCCGGAAATTCTGTAAAGGACCGCATGGCTCTTAAAATGCTGGAAGTGGCAGAAGCTGAAGGAAAAATTAAACCCGGCGGTACCATTATAGAAGGAACATCCGGAAATACAGGAATGGGGCTTGCACTGGCCGCCATTGTGAAAGGATACAAATGCATATTTACAACCACCGACAAGCAATCCAGGGAGAAAGCAGATATTTTGAAAGCAGTGGGAGCGGAGGTGATTGTTTGTCCAACCAACGTGGAGCCCAGTGATCCAAAATCTTATTATTCTGTTTCAAAAAGGCTGGCACAGGAAATTCCTAATTCGTGGTACGTGAATCAATATGACAATCTTGCCAACCGGCTTGCTCATTATGAAACTACGGGTCCGGAAATCTGGGAACAAACAGAAGGAAAAATTACCCATCTGGTAGTTGCCGCCGGAACGGGCGGAACTATTGTTGGTTGCGGAAAATATTTAAAAGAAAAAAATCCTGATATCCAGATCTGGGCCATCGATACCTATGGTTCTTTGTTGAAGAAATATTTTGATACCGGAGAAATTGATGAATCAGAAGTTTATCCTTATATAAGTGAAGGGTTTGGTGAAGATTTTGTGCCGGCAAACTTTGATATGAAATACATAGATCTCTTTGAAAAGGTAACAGATAAAGATGGAGCTGTGATGGCAAGGCGGATTTCGAAAGAGGAAGGGATTTTTGTAGGATACAGTGCAGGAAGCTGTTTGCAGGGAGTCATGCAATTAAAAAATAAATTGAAGAAAGGCGATTTGGTTGTCTGCATCTTTCACGACCACGGGAGCCGCTACGTTGCGAAAATTTACAATGACCAGTGGATGATGGAGCGTGGATTTTTGGATGTGAAAACGTTCAAAGATTTGGTAAATGCACGTGGCA
Organism: Chitinophagaceae bacterium; assembly: GCA_017307735.1. Taxonomy (GTDB): domain Bacteria; phylum Bacteroidota; class Bacteroidia; order Chitinophagales; family Chitinophagaceae; genus Ginsengibacter. The sequence continues at coordinate 196,630 of JAFKGR010000002.1, read as the reverse complement.
CCCAAAAATTAATTACAGTTCAGAAAGATGAAACGGTTTCAGATGCCATAGATTTAATGAGAAAATTCGATATCAGTAATTTACCTGTGAGAAACGGGGAAGATATGGTAGGTTCAGTAAGTGAAAGTGGATTATTTAATAAGGTAATCGAAAGCTCGGAAATCAGGAAGCAGGCTGTATCCGCTGTGATGGAAGAAGCATTTCCTGTTGTGCCTTTTAATATGCCTGTCGAAAAAATCAGTCACCTGATTTCAAAACAAAATGGAGCTGTATTGGGAAAAGACGAGACCGGAGAATTCCATATCGTAACCAAATATGACCTGATTCAAAGCCTGGCAAAATAGTTTTTAACCGCAACACGTAGTTTTACGATTTATACAAATGATCGAACTACGATGGCATTGGTAATTACTTGAAAATCAAAAAAGAGAAAACTTGCTATTGTCCAGCGCATTTAACGCGTCTATTTTTGCATCAGAAGTTGATTGATTTTGTGTATGGCGTTAAGAAATAATAATTATCCAAGTTATCCAAAAACTCCAAAGATCCAAAGGAAAAACGAATTACCAGTTTCCTTGAAAAACCAAACAAGATCCAATATCAGTCAGCTTCTTTTTATTTTGGTTCTTGATTCCTCTGCGGAGGTTTTTTATATGGTGTGATTTTTTTTGATAGTAATTAACCAAAAAACAGATCACAAAAGATTGAATCCAAATTCTACGTTACCCGAAAACTAACTGTACCGCTTCAAAAGAGCGGTTTTTTATTTTTCTATGATCTCAAGAGATTTACGGATCGTGGAATCAGTGGCATTTTTCACCTCAAAAAATCCTCCTGTCCCCCAAACCAGCCGCGCCGTCAGCATTTTTATTTGCTGGGAAATCTGATGCCTTTCATTAGCATCCCCGAGGTTGACATGGATAGAATCTTTTTGGGCAAACGATTTAAAGTTTTCAAGTTCCGGATTGCCAACAACAAAGTCTTTATTAAAAATCTGCGGATTTTGAAATTGTGAAATTGTATGCTGATTGTTCAGGTAATTGAAATATACAAATTGGTCGAGTGTCCCTTTCAGCAGCGCCCTCATTACTGGTTTTCCCAATTGCATAGAGTCAATGGGAACAAAAACATCCGGAGTAATCCCATCGCCGCCGTAAAGGACATTCCCCGCCGCTGTAATATATTTTTTCTCTCCTGCGTGATTGATGGAATCTCCATGCAGCATTTCACCACTTTTGAAACGGTCAATGATATCATGATAGTAGGCTTCGTTTCCCGCCTTGTAAGACCGCTGGATGCTTCTTCCCAACGGAGTAAAATAGCGGGCCACCGTCAGCCTCAATCCCGAACCATCGCCAAGCTCATATTGTTCCTGAACCAGGCCCTTGCCGAATGAACGCCGCCCGACAATTTTGGCCCGGCCCCAATCCTGCAATGCACCTGCAAGCACTTCGCTCGCTGATGCAGTGCCCTCATTGATCAATACAACCAGCGACCCTTTTTCGAAAACTCCGTCTTTGTCGCATCGGTATTCTTTCTTGGGAGAATGGGCCCCTTCGGTATAGGTAATCAACTTATTTCCGCTCAGGAATTCATCCGCAATATGTGTAGCTTCCGTAAGGATACCTCCGCCATTATCGCGCAAATCCAAAACCAATGCTCTCATTCCCTTTTTGTGAAGGGAATCCATGGCAATCATAAATTCTTTATAAGTAGTTTCAGAAAAACGGCTGATTCTTATGAAACCGATAGAATCATTCAACATATAGGATGCATCTATGCTGAACAACCTGACCGGCCCCCTGATAATTTGCTTGTTTATCAGTTTTCCGTTTCTGAGGATTTCAGCATCCACTTTGGTTCCGCTTTTTCCTCTCATGATTTCCTTCAACTTATCGTTGGTGATATGGTTCCCTGCTACAAGCACACCATTCACTTTGATAAACTTATCACCGGGTTTCATTCCGGCTCTTTCGCTCGGTCCGCCCTGGAGTACCCGCATTGTATTTGCAGTATCGTTGATAATGCTGAATTCAACTCCAATGCCAAAAAAAACGCCTTCCAGATCTTCATTCACTTCCTGCATCCGGCTGGCCGGGATAAAAACAGAATGCGGATCCAGTCCTCCCAAAACAGCCTGAATAGCTACATCACCAAGAGAGTCAATATTGACGGAATCAACGTATTTTTTATTTATCAAATCGAGGACTTCCTGAACCGGCCTTGTTCTTTCAACAAAAAAAATTCCCCTGTCAGGCATATTCCCCCTGATTCTGTACCCGACAAACATCCCTGCAATCATACATAAGCTAAGCAGAAGGGGCAGCCAAACTTTCAACTTTTTTTTATCGGCCATATAAGGTTGTCTTTTTTAATTTTGATGCGGGCAAATTTCATTAATTAACCTGATAATAAGATGCCAAATATAAGTTTGATAGCAGACAGTGGTTCAACAAAAACCGAATGGTGCCTTTTAATAAATGGCAAAACAAAAATCTTCCACACTCTGGGCCTTAGTCCGTATTTTTTAAATAAGAATCAAATTGCAGAGGTTGTGCGCAGGGAAGTATTGCCAAAAATGAAGGACCAGATTCCCGAACAAATCTTTTTTTATGGAACTGGTTGTAAAAGCCCTCTGAATAAAAAACTGATCAAAACAGCGCTGATCTCTGTTTTTAAAAGTGCCAAAGTAAATGTTTTTGATGACCTGACAGGAGTGGCAAGAAGTTCGTGTGGAAGAGAGAGGGGAATTGCATGCATTCTTGGAACAGGTTCCAATTCTTGTTTTTATAACGGAAATAAAATTATCAAAAACAGCCCGGGACTTGGATTTATCCTGGGTGATGAAGGCAGCGGTGCGGTTTTGGGTAAAAGCCTGATACAACATTATCTCTATGATATTTTTGAAAACGACCTGAAGGAAAAGTTTGATAAAAAATTCAATGTGACTCCTGAGGAGATATTGGATCACGTGTACCGAAAGCCATTGCCAAACCGTTACCTGGCTGCATTTGCTATTTTTCTGGCTGAGAACCGCGGAAATTATATGATAGAAAATATTATCGCCGACGGATTGAATTCTTTTTTTTATACTCACCTCCTTCGTTACAAGGATGTGCAGAAATATCCCATTCATTTCACCGGAGGAATCGCATGGGGCTTCAGGGATATTATACTTTCCCTTTGCCACGAATATGAACTGAAACCCGGAAATATTTATAAAACGCCCATGAAAGGATTAATCAACTACCACAAAGGGTAGGAGGCAAGAATTATTTTTCAAAAACACTTCTGCAAGGTATCAAGGACGATCTTTTTACTCCATGACTTTGACTGTCCTTGTAAACTTTCCGTCGGGTGACATCCCTTCAATGACGATCCTGAATGATTCAGAAATATCATTATTGAAAAATGTAACCGTTGCCGTTTTCTGACCCGGAGTTATCCTCACTGTCGGATTCCAATAAAGCGTAGTCCTGAGATCCTTTTGCTCCGGATCCGTCAAATCATAATTCGGAGAATAAAATTTTCTTTCAACAGAATATCCCGTAACGGTATTTCTTGATAAACCCTTTCCGGGAGTGGATTGCTGGTCGTCGCCCCTTCTTGTATAAATTGCAATAGCTCCACTGCCTCCGCCACCTGTGGCTCCCATGAACGGTGGATTCAACACTTTTACATAAGCAATGTCTGAAACAGGAATTGTACTTATTACATCTGAAGTTACCGGCATTTCATTTAGAAACAGGGCAGGGGATCCGCCCCGCCAGGAAAGAACCGGCGGATTATCTGTAGAGATCTGGATGCCTGCTACACGTCCTCTCAGATAATCAAAAATACTTGTAAAGGCAACGGCTGACGGATCATTCACCAAATCAAAACCTCTTGAATCTCCTCCGGAAAACAATCCCGAAGTGTATTTTTCATCCATGATCTGGGTAGGGCTTTTTGTTCTCGCCTTAATGGTTACTGTTTCCAATACTTTGGTCTGGTTAAATTTCAATTCATCCATCAATTGGCGGGATAATTGAAATTGAAGTGATCTGCCGCTTGTGTCTCTGACAAAAGGTGAAGTAGCGTTGGTCAGGCTTAAGGTCGGCAATCGTTTTTCAGAAAATTGTACTGAAACATTTCCCAAACCCTTTCCTTTCGGGGGTTGATAATACACTGTCGCCGTATCAAACAAAATGAAGTTGGTGGCATCAAACCTTCCATCGGGATTTACCGGCGCCATTATCCAGTCACTTTTCCCTTTCTGATTTACTATCAAAATCACATCTCCTGCATTTTGCAGTTGACCGGGAGTAGCTCCGTATAGCCTCCCTGAAATCGTCATGTAAGAAGTGTCTTTATTGAACTGGATTTTTGGTAAAATTCCCGCTGCCAAATCTGTCCAATTAATTTTTCTCCAACCGTTGGTAAGCATTACCAGATCGAGCAACTTTTGCGTTGAATCTTCATTGTTTCCCAAATAAAATGCGGGATTATAAACTTTGCCTTTTATTTCATCGGTCAGTAATAAATCCGTCATGATATTTTGAGTAGTATCTAAATCGAGTCTTGCATCAGTTACTGAAATAGAAAGATTAGCACCCAGGCTGTCAGGAACAGAAATTTCCAGTTCATTTCTTGCCCTTTTATTCATTCCCCAATGGGCTACCTGCATATCTGTCCTGAATTTGAATTCATTGTTATTGATGAATGTGATCCTTTCTGAAAGCGGATGATATAAACTGTCCAGCACGGTAATTCTCAAAATACCCGATGGCAAAGTATTGACAGGTATGATTGCCGTGACAGAACTATCCTGCATGGACCGCTCAATATTGAACACAGGTTGATTGTACATGGTACCAATGATATGGAATGTACCCTTTGCATTTGACCCAACACCCTGGATCAACAAAGTTCTTTTGTCGGGCGTAATCAACAATTGCATGGAAACACCAGATGATTTTATCTCCGGAAGAGATGTCGTATGTTCTTTTCCGGATGGGTCTTTCCACGACACCGAATATTGATTACCCCGGATTGGCCTGATGTAAAAAAATCCCATTCCGTCGTGCATGTCATTCACTTTCTGGATGGCTTTGTTGCCCTCCATCAGATTGACATTTACATGAACCGGATTTCCATATCCATCTGTTGCCTTGAATGCTACTTTGGAGGTAGCTCCGTAAAGCAAATCTCCACCTTCGGGAAAAAGACTGAATTGATAGGTGGTTATTTGCTTTGTACCGGCGATTTCATTGGTATTTATAATTGGAATATCCCTGTTATATAAAAACGCACTGTCAAAGTTGAGCATCCATTTGGTATAGGCTTTCAGATGAATCGCATTCCCCGCAAAAGCCGGGGGTATCTCTGTTTGGCCAAAAGCAACCCCTGAGATTATTGGCAAAGTAGATCTTGAAATAAGTTTACCGGATGGATCTGTCCAATCGATATATAATGTTTTGCTGTCTTCCACCGGCGTAATTCCGTTTATCAGATAAGCTTTGAACCAAATGGTATCGCCGGTTGCGTACGAAGATTTGTCCAAATGCAAATGAATTCTTTCAGGAATAAAATTGTTTGAGAATTTCTGAAAGGTATTCTCAAAAGTTTGGCTATGCACACTCGATGTAAAGACTACCAGCAGGACTAAAGCGGTGAAACCGGATAGGAGACGTTGAAGCATTTTTCTCTGATTATGAAAGAGGGCTAATTTACACACTCTGTATTTTATCACAATTTAGGTGTAATAATTTTGCAGATTATTTACTTTTGCGAAGATTTTAAATTTGGCTTTTAAAAAAAAATCTTCCTATCTGTAACGATAAACAAGTCTGGAGTCAAACGCGTGAATATGCCTTTTAAGAAAGTAACTGAGGAGTCTTCGATTTACCGCCATCTCGAAAAAAAATCAATTGGGGAAATCATAGCAGACATTAATAAGGAAGATATGGGAATTGCCTCTTCCGTAAAAAAGTCGTTGTCTGAAATTGAAAAACTGATTACGGCGCTCACAAAAAAAATGCGAAAAGGAGGGCGGCTTTTTTACATTGGGGCCGGCACAAGCGGAAGGCTTGGAATCCTTGATGCAAGTGAATGCCCGCCAACATATGGTGTACCCGAAGGTTTGGTCGTTGGTGTAATTGCGGGAGGTAAAAGAGCCATTATTCATGCCATAGAACGTGCAGAAGATGATGAAGAACAAGGGTGGGAAGACCTGTGTGAATACAAGATCAATGACGGGGATTTTGTGGTTGGCATTGCATCCAGCGGAACAACTCCTTACGTTATCGGAGCTTTAAAAAGATGCAAAGAACACGGTATCCTTACAGGAAGCATTTCGTGCAATCCCGATTCTCCGATAAGTAATGTTGCCGATTACCCGGTTGAAATAATTGTGGGGCCAGAATTTGTAACCGGAAGCACAAGAATGAAAAGCGGCACTGCACAAAAAATGGTATTGAACATGATCAGTACCACCGCAATGATTCAGCTCGGCAGGGTGGAGGATAACAAGATGGTTAACATGAAGCTCACCAATAAAAAGATTTTTCAACGGGCTATTCGTATGCTGATGGAAAAAGGAAACATTGGCGAGGAAGAGGCGACTGCACTTCTGACCAAATTTAAAAGTGTAAAAAAAGCCCTGGACAATCTGAGATAAGATTGCAGTTAGCAGAACTAATTTTCATGATTGTCTTTGGAAAATAAATCAGAAGGATTTGAATGGAACGAAAATCAAACCTTCATCTGATAAAATAAACGCATACGATTTGACGGCTTTTTTTGCTTAGAAATACCCCAAACATTTTTACAAAGTACAAATCTGCGCGCAATTGAAGATATTGGAATTGACACCAAACTTCCCAACTCTGTAGGGCACCAACAAATTAAAAAAGGTTTTGATAATGTAATTCCGCGAAGCTACTTGAATTCAATAATCAATTTACAAGAGGGAATATTGCAGTATAAAAATTTTTAAACCGGGATTTTGCAGTAGCCTCAAAGGTTACTGCAAAATTTGGGTTAACGCAAAACGTTCAGGTGATTTATATTAACTATCGGTAATGTGAACAGGGATATATTTTCCAGGAGAAATTATTATTGCGTAACCAAAAAAGAAGTACAATTTTTTTGAGATTTTTTAGAAAAAGGATTCACTCATTTAATTAAATTTGTGAGCGGAGAACCTGACTAATGCAGAACATTGAACCATACGACAACTGGCAGTACCTCTACACTTCAGAGGAAGATGAACGATCTCCATTTTATGGAAGAGAATACAGTGAGTTCGAATTTTCCAATACGATATATAATTATTACATCCATCCCCTCTGGGATGAATTTGGCAGCAGAACTCTTTATCTGAAAGTACTCATGGCCGATTATGATTCCGGTTATATGATTATGGAATTAATCGGCGAATGGAATGATGCAATTGAAAATGATATCATGACACTCAAAAGAGAAGTGGTGGATTTGTTTATTCAATCCGGAATTTCAAAATTTATTCTCATAGTTGAAAATGTACTGAACTTTCACAGCAGCGATGATTGCTATTACCAGGAATGGTTTGAAGATGTGAATGAAAATGAGGGATGGATTGCATTGGTCAATATGCCAGACGCCACCCAATATGATTTTTTAAATGCAAGGCTGGACAATTACATTCCCCTCCTGCAAATTGAGAACTGGCGCACCATGCGACCCGATTTCCTGTTTCAACAAGTGGATAATTTGTTTGTGAAAAAGTTGAATGGCTAAAAAAAATATTCGTGTATTATCAGGTTAATTTTTTTACCTTAGTGCCATCTGTTTAAAAATTGTTATTCTGCTTTCTAAATCTAACATCTGTTTTCTATGACGTTTAAGGAAATCATAACCTCACCGGTAGGCAGGAAATTTGTGATGGGGTTCACAGGAATTTTTTTAGTCCTGTTTTTAATTATCCATGCTTCAATTAATGCCTGTATCTTCCTTGATGATGGCGGCGTTTTTTTTGAAAAGGCGGCACATTTTATGGCCTACAACTGGATACTCCGGATTTTAGAGTTGATTTTATTTATTGGCTTTATCATCCATATTATCCAGGGACTCACTTTATGGAAAATGAACAGGGCCGCACGACCTGTCAAATACGCAAAAACCCGTTATACCAAAAAAATTACATGGTACAGCCGTTCCATGGGAATTTTGGGATCGTTGATTTTATTGTATCTCGTTATGCATCTCTCTCAATTCTGGATGGGAACCAAAAAAGAAATGTATTTTGACGGACCTCACTGGGATTTGTATGCACAGATGAAGGTGATATTCACTAACCCGCTTTGGTTCTCTTTATACATGGTCGGACTGGCAGCTTTACTGTTTCATTTGTTGCACGGTTTTCAGAGTGCATTCCGTTCATTGGGCATTAATGATAAGTCGTGGACTCCATTGATCGAAAAGATCGGAGTTGCTTACTCCATTATTATTATTACTCTTTTTGCCTTGATGCCCATCTCGTTTATGTTTGGATGGCTGAATTAAATTTTAATAAAATATCATTTAAATATCTATAAGATTGAGTTATGGTGTTAGATGCTAAAGTTCCTCAGGGAGAAATGAAAGATAAATGGCAGAATTATAAAGACCACTGCCGTTTGGTAAGTCCTGCCAATAAAAGAAACCTTGAAATTATTGTCATAGGAACCGGTCTTGCCGGCGCTTCGGCTGCTGCCTCGTTTGGCGAATTGGGCTACAATGTTAAGGCATTTTGTTTTCAGGATAGCCCGCGGCGTGCCCACAGTATCGCTGCCCAGGGGGGAATCAATGCCGCAAAAAATTATTCAAATGACGGAGATTCCATTTTCCGTTTATTTTATGAAACAGAAAAAGGAGGAGATTTTCGCAGTCGCGAATCAAATACTTACCGCCTGGCTCAATTGAGTGGAAATATCATTGACCAGTGCGTGGCTCAGGGTGTTCCATTTGCAAGAGAATATGGCGGGCTTCTTGCTAACCGTTCATTTGGCGGAACTCAGGTATCACGTACCTTTTATGCAAGAGGCCAGACCGGGCAACAATTACTTTTGGGAGCCTATGGCGCTTTGCAACGCCAGGTAGCCACAGGAAAAGTGACCGTTTATTCCCGTCATGAGATGCTGGATTTAGTGGTGATAGATGGAAAAGCAAGAGGAATTATTGTTCGCAATCTTGTTACCGGCAAACTTGAACGTTATTCAGCACACGCTGTTGTGTTAGCATCCGGTGGTTATGGAAATGTTTACTTCCTCAGTACAAATGCAATGGGTTGCAATGTAACAGCCGCATGGAAATCACATAAGAGAGGCGCATATTTTGCAAATGCATGTTATACGCAGATTCACCCGACATGTATCCCCGTTTCGGGAGATTATCAGAGCAAGCTTACCTTGATGAGTGAAAGCCTGAGAAATGACGGACGTATCTGGGTACCAAAAAATAAAGATGAAAAACGCAAGGCTTCAGAAATTCCCCCAGAAGACCGCGACTATTATCTTGAAAGAAGATATCCTTCCTTTGGAAATCTCGTACCGCGCGACGTTGCTTCAAGAGCTGCCAAAGAGAGATGCGATGCAGGCTATGGTGTGGGAACAACCAAGCAGGCTGTTTATCTCGATTTTGCGGAAGCCATAAAACGTTACGGTAAAATGGAAGCTCACAAAGCTGCTATTGAAAACCCGGATGAACAGACGATCCGTAATTTGGGGATGGGCGTTGTAAAAGACAAGTATGGCAATCTATTCGCTATGTACGAAAAGATTACCGGTGAAAACCCGTACGAAGTGCCCATGCGTATTTATCCGGCTGTTCACTACACAATGGGTGGATTGTGGGTTGACTACGAACTGGAAACAACTCTTCCGGGATTATTTGCAATTGGTGAATGTAATTTCAGCGACCACGGAGCCAACAGGCTGGGTGCCTCATCTTTGATGCAGGGATTGGCCGATGGATATTTTATTATTCCATACACCATTGGAAATTATCTGGCAGATGATATCAAAACCCCGGCGATCTCTACGAAACATCCGGCATTTGACGAAGTCGAAAAAGAAGTGACAGAGAGGATTCAGAAATTAATGAATATCAAAGGGACAAAATCCGTTGATCATTTTCATAAAATGCTTGGAAAGATCATGTGGGATAAATGCGGAATGTCGAGAAATGAAAAAGGCCTCACTGAAGCCATCACCGAAATCCAGCAGTTGAGAGAAGAATTCTGGAAAGACCTGCGGATACCCGGAGAAATTGACAGCATGAATCCTGAACTCGATAAAGCACAAAGAGTGGCCGATTTTATGGAATTGGGCGAACTGATGTGTCGCGATGCACTTGACAGAAAGGAAAGTTGTGGTGCACATTTCAGAGAAGAAAGTCAGACACCCGAGGGCGAAGCACTCAGGATTGATGATCAATTCAGTTATGTATCTGCATGGGAATACAAAAAGGAGGGTGAAGAATTGCACAAGGAAAATCTCACATTTGAATTAACCCATCCTTCCCAGAGAAGCTACAAGTAACAGAAATTATTTTAATCAAATACCAATAAAACCAATCTTAAAATATGGAACATTATAAAATGAATCTCACGCTGAAGGTGTGGAGGCAAAAAGATAAAGATTCCAAAGGCAGATTTGAAACATACCATGTAAAAGATATTTCGAGTGAGATGTCATTTCTGGAAATGTTTGATGTACTCAATGAACAATTAATTCAGGAAGGAAAAGACCCTGTGGCTTTTGATAGTGATTGCAGAGAAGGGATTTGTGGTGCATGCAGTATGTACGTGGATGGAAGGGCACATGGCCCCTGGCAAAGAAATACGGTTTGTCAGCTTCACATGAGAGCTTACAGAGACGGAGATACCATCGTTGTAGAACCGTGGCGTTCTGCTGCTTTCCCGGTTATCAAAGATCTGACAGTTGATCGCAGTGCATTTGATCGGGTTATTGAAGCAGGAGGATATGTTTCTGCAAACACCGGCAGCGCCCCGGATGCCAATGCAATCCCTGTATCAAAATGGGCTGCTGAAACGGCTTTTGATGCTGCGGCATGTATCGGGTGCGGCGCCTGTGTAGCTGCATGCCCGAATGGTTCAGCGGCTTTGTTTATCAGTGCAAAGGTTGCCCAGCTTGCTTATCTTCCCCAGGGTGATGCCGAAAGAAAAACCAGAGTCGTGAATATGATGGAACAAGCGAAAAAAGAAGGTTTTGGCAATTGCGGAAGTATTGGAAATTGTGAAGCGGAATGTCCTAAAGGAATTTCTATTGGAAATATTGCCAAGCGAAACAGGGAATACATGAGAGCTGTTACAAGTACAGGTCCTGAGGGAATTTAATTTTAACTGTTCTTCTCCATCAGATGCAATTTGTATCCGGTGTTCCTGAATTAACAAAAAGCTAAACCGGTTGCCGGGCTTTTCTTTAATCTGGCTGCAACAATAGAATATTTTTATCGTTTTCATTGCAGTGGTTAAAAGTTTAGTTTTGTTTATCATCAACTGCATGGATGGCCCCGAAGATTCAATTATTAATCCTGTATCTTTTCCTGAGCTATTGTGGCTACGCCCAACAGCTTGCAGATTCTCTTTCTAATCTCCGGTCAAAAAAAATTTTACCCGACCGGAAAGAAATCATTCTCGACTCATTCAGCATCATTCCAAATTCGGTAGAACTTCTTTCTCTTACCAAAGAAAAGTTCCATGTCGATTATGTCAATAGTATTTTATTTCTCGATTCAATTCCGACTGATACAATTATCGTCAGTTACAGAATTTTCCCGTTTAAAATAAACCAATCGGTACAGCGGTTTAACTACGATAGCATAAGGTTCAATTTTACAGCCGAGAAACCCATGATTTATTCGGGCAGTTCCAATCAGGACCGCATTATAAATTTTGGCCAGATGAATTATAATGGAAGTATCGGACGGGGTATTTCATTCGGTAACAATCAGGATGCCGTTGTCAATTCTGTACTAAATCTTCAGTTGAACGGGTGGCTGGGTGACAGTCTCCGGTTTTCGGCTGCCATCAGTGATAACAACATACCGATTCAACCTGAAGGAAACACCCAAAACCTCCAGGATTTTGACCGCATTTTTATGCAAATCGGAAAAAAGGGATGGCAGGCCAACTTCGGCGATATTGACCTGAGAGCACAGGAAGACCGGTTTTTGAATTTTTACAAACGATTGCAGGGAGCTTCGTTTACTGCAAATAATAATTTTAAAAATGGCAATCAAAATTCATTCACCGCAAGTGGTGCAATTGCAAGAGGAAAGTTTACCAGAAATATATTGACACCGACCGATGGAAACCAGGGGCCTTACAAATTATACGGTGGCAACGGAGAATTGTATTTCGCAGTTTTGGCAGGAACAGAAAAAGTGTATATCGACGGACAGTTGATGCAACGTGGTGAAGACCGTGATTATGTGATAGACTATAACACGGCAGAGATCACATTTACGGCCAAACGGTTGATTACAAAAGATAGCCGTATCCAGGTTGAGTTTGAATATGGAGACAGGAATTATTTGAATTCTATGCTCTATTTCCGCGATCAATTTAAACTAAAAAATAAGTTGTCATTAAGTTTTTCTGCTTATTCTAATAATGATGCAAAGAACAGCCCGATCAATCAGACATTGAGTGATCAGCAAATCCGCTATTTGTCAACGATTGGTAACAACATGGATAGCGCATTGTATCCCGGCGCTGTTCCTGATACATTTTCTGTAGATAAAATCCTGTACAAAAAAGTGGATACTACGGTAAATGGTTTTTCGGGAACGGTTTATGTATATTCCACCAGCCGGACAGATTCTTTGTTCCAATTATCCTTTACGAATGTGGGAACTGGCAAAGGAAATTATATCTCCACCGAGGGTAATGCAAATGGAAAAGTTTTTCAATGGGTGGCTCCTCAAAACGGACAGCCATCGGGAGATTGGGATCCGGTTGTTCTTTTGGTTACACCAAAAAAACATCAGATAATTTCCACGTCGGCAAGATATCAATTGAACCGTGGCACCTATGTTTCCTTTTCTGGAGCAATGAGTAATTACGACCCGAATACTTTTTCCGACAAAGACAACAATGAAAATAAAGGGTATGCCTGGAAAATCGAAATTGAAAATCAGAAGTTTTTAAAAGACAGCATCCGTTCGCCTTTAAAATTGGTATCGCACATAGATTATGAATCGGTGGATGATAAATTCAAAAGTGTTGAAAATTTGCGTAGCGTGGAATTTTACAGAGATTGGGGATTGAATATTATCGTCCCTCAGGCAAATGAAAAACTGTTCAATGCTTCAATTGGTTTGGTAAAGATGAATTCTCCATTGATCAAATATGAATTCAGTAATTACAAGAGAGATATTGATTTTAATGGAATCCGCAACTCGATAGAATCTGTTTACAGCAAAGACGGTTGGTTGTTGAATAATAAAATTGATTACACCACAGTCAATAGCAACCTCGTTAATGGCAAGTATTGGAAACCTTATTTTTCTGTCAGTAAACAATTAATCAATTTTCATAATTATAAAATCAGTGCATTGTATCAGGCAGAAAATAATCAGCAATTGCTCAAACAATATGATACCCTGTCGCCCGTCAGCCAGGGATTCAGTTTGTGGCAATTCGGACTGAGCAGTGATCCGGGAAAAAAGAGGCGCTGGTCATTAATATACTTCAATAGAATGAATATGTTGCCCTCCGGATCAAATCTAACCTCGTCTGATCAAAGCAATAATATTAGTTTATCTACAGAGTTTACCGGGAATACACATCGCCAGTTGAGGATGAATGTTACCTATCGTAAACTTAAAGTGAACAATCGCTTCAAACCCTTCCTGAACCAGAATGACGACCAAAGCCTGTTGGGCAGAATTGATTATATGTTTAACGAAATGAAGGGAGCTATTACCGGCACTGCCTTTTACGAATTGGGAGCAGGACAGGAACAAAAGCAACAATTCACTTATGTGGAAGTGCCGGCAGGCCAGGGATATTACCAATGGATAGATTATAACAAAGACGGGATCCCTCAACTTGACGAATTTGAAGTTGCCGTTTTTCAGGATCAAAAAAGATGGGTTAGGATACTGACGCCAACCAACGAATACATCAAAGCAAATTATATTCAGTTCAACTACGGAATCACATTTGATCCTGGAAGACTTGGAAAGCCCAACAGGAAAGGGTTTGGAGGTTTTATGAAAAAATTCAGTACTGCCTCTGCGTTGCAAATAAATAAAAAAGAAGTATCGCAGGGAAAATTTACATTCAATCCGTTTTCTGGAGGGTTGAATGATACCAGTCTGATACTTTTGTCGTCCTTTATGTCGAACAGCCTTTATTTTAACCGGATGGGTACAGGTTTTGGCGTTGATGTCACTCACAGAATCAATACCAGCAAATCCATTCTCAGTTATGGATTGGAAGGAAATTCCATGCGAAATCTGAGTACCCGGGTACGATACAATATTTCGCGAAGTATAAACCTTGCTATTTTGAATGAACTCATCAGAAGGCAATTGTCTGTTCCTTCATTTCAGATCAGGAATTACGATGTACATGAATTAAGTGTAGAACCTTCCCTTTCGTATGTTCACAATACCCAATTCAGGTTATCCATTCTTTATGGTTACGATCAAAAAGAAAATCATCTCGGAGATTTTGAAAAGAGTAAAACCAGTTCACTCACCTCAGAATTAAAGTACAATGTATTTTCGAGCAGTGTGATAAATGGCCGGATTACTTTCAGCAATATATCTTTCACCGGAAATGCAAATTCACCTGTCGGATTTTTATTGCTGGATGGATTGGAACCGGGCAAAAATTATACATGGAATTTGGAATTTACAAAAAGGCTCGCGGGAAATATTGAAGTAAACCTGCAATATGAAGGAAGAAAGCCATCCTCAAATCCTGTGATAAATACAGGCAGGGCAAGCATCAGAGCGATTTTCTGAAATCCTGAATTCATCAATTTATATTCTTCACAAGAATCGATCAGCATATTTCGGATCTGTACCTTACATTTGCAAAACTTTTTGTAACACGGTTGCGAAAAGTTGAGGAAATCAGATTCCTGTATTTCGTAATTTTGAAAATCACAGGTTTTTATTTGACTCCGTAGCTCAGTTGGTAGAGCAGCTGACTCTTAATCAGCGGGTCCAGAGTTCGAGCCTCTGCGGGGTCACTAATTTCATCAGGATAGATTCACTTCTGAAAGTACTTTCAGATTGAATCATATAACTTTCCCTGCATAAAAGTTCAATATTTTTTCTCTCAGGATAAAATCATATTTGGAAATGATCAGGTTGCTTTTAGACTGGTCAAGATTGTTTTTTGCAACAAGATAATCAACAGAAGTAATTACTCCCGAATTGAATTTTACTTCTGCAATTCGAAATGATTCTTCAAATGAATTTACCTGATCGAGCAATAATTTGTATTTGTCAGCCGAAGAAACAAGATTTACATACGCCCGTTCAATAGCCTGTTGCAAAAGAACTTTGGTATTTTCTTCCCGGAGACGGCTGCTTTCCATATCAATTTTTGCAACCTTTACCTGGCTTCTGACACGCGAAGCATTGAACAGGGGAATCGTCAATCCAATATTTAATGTATAGAAAAGATTATCGTTTAATTGCTTATTAAAGTTCAGCTTCTGAACGGTATAATTGTTACTCTGCTGATATACCGGATAATGGGTGCCATTGATATCAACATAATCTGACGAAGGTTTAATAGTAGAGCCGATGAATTGGTTTGCTGCTGCCACACTTGAGTAATTGGTATTGATATTTGCGCCAAATGAAAGGGTGGGGTATAATGATCCTCTAATTGACCTGACATTTTTTTCGGCGCTTTGAGTGCGCAATTCTGCAGCCTTCACCTGGGCAAATTGTTTCAGAGCGGTTTGATAGATTTCATCAGGGCCGGTCATCGAATTGGCATCAATCAATTCATCAGGCAAAGGCTCTGCTTCCAAATTTTTATCATAAGGAATATTCAACAGTTGGGTAAGATTCAACTTTGCGGTTTCGAGGTTGGCTTTACTATTTGAAATGGTTACCTGTTCACTCGCCAATTGACCTTTGACATCATAATAATTGGATGGAGAAATGGCGCCGGTGTCATTGAGCAATGCCAACCTGTTCACCTGATTGATGGTTACGTTTACCTGTTCCTGCGCCTGTTTTAAAATATCCTTTGAACTCAACACCTGCAGATAGGCAAGGATTATATTGATTGTCAGATTGTCTTTTGCCTGTTGTAACTCCATCTGCGAAGCTTCATATCCCAACTTATTTGCCTTGATCTGATTTTGCAATGAAAGGCCGTTAAACAAAAGAAGATTACTGCTGGCGCCATAAGAACCAAAGCTTACGTTTTGATTGATAAATGTATTGGTAAATGGATCAATACTTTTTCCATAATTAATGCCCTGGTTAATATTTCCATTCAGATTGGGCAACATTTGCATCCGCGATTGCTTCCAAAGAATTTCCGATTTATCAGTCAATAACCCTGATTGCAAAACATCAATGTTATTTTTGATCCCGGTTTCAATCGCTTGTTGAAGATTCATTGTTTTTTGGGCCTGGCTTACACAAATACCAAATCCCAGCATCAGGGATAGTAAAATTATCTTTTTGTAATTCATCTGTATTCAATTTTATATTTTTCAATTCGACTTTATTTCAGATTCAATTCTGCCATCCAGTAAATTGATAATTCTGTTTCCATATTCTGCATTCTTTTCGGAATGAGTGACCTGAATAATTGTAACTCCTTCTTCATTTAAGCCCTTAAATATTTTCATAATTTCTTCACCCTGCCTGGAATTGAGATTGCCTGTCGGTTCATCAGCCAGAATGATTTTTGGTTTGATGATAAGGGCGCGGGCAATGCCCGCTAATTGTTGCTGTCCGCCAGAGAGCTGGGCGGGAAAAAGATCTTTCTTTGCCACTATCTGAAACCGATCGAGTATATCAGCGACCATCGATTTTCGTTCAGAACTTTTTATATTCTGATAGATCAGGGGTGTTTCTAAATTTTCATATACGGTTAAATCATCAATTAAATGATATGCCTGAAATACAAACCCGATGTGCGTTTTGAATAATTGTGAACGTTGTTTTTCTTTCAGAGAGAAAACATCTTCACCCAGAAAGGTGTATGTTCCTTCATCCGGAGTATCCAGCATACCAATGATGTTAAGAAGTGTTGATTTGCCTGCGCCTGATGGTCCCATGATAGTAATGAATTCACCCTCACTGACTTCAAGATTTATATCCTTGAGAAGAAATGTACGGTTGATTCCCTGGTTTACCCATTTATAAATTTTGCTTAAATAGAGCATGGTTGAAAATGATTCAAAGTGTGATAAAAAAAGATTTTGTTTTATACAGAATAATTCAAATTAAATGTTATTCAATGTGAAGTTGGTTACCATATTTCCGTTTCCCGCAAAATATTGGCCGTCGTGATAAACTGAAATAACGCCATCTTTGTCATTATAGAAATTGTAACACCAGTTAGAAAATGAAAATTTATTCAGGTAGGTACCAGAACTATTGAATTTTAAAGGGAGAAAATCATTCAAAATCTGCTTACGAAATTGGATACCTATATAGACACAATTTCTTAACAAAGAAAAATACGCGGCAGAAGAATTAAATCTTTTTTCCGTCATTAATCTCTCATTTAACGTACCCTTACTAAGTACACCAACGCGTTTTTTGGGATTTGGCAGGGTATTTATATGAATGACCTCCAAAACTGAGTTTTTTAACTGATGCAATTTTATCTCAAGCGTAAAGATGGGATTCACCTTTCCCTTATAAGATGGCACACCGGTTGATCTTTCAGTGGGGAAAAATAAAGAGCCGCCGGGCAAAAAGAAATTACCGCGGATCAATAAATAGGAAATTATGAGCAACGTCACAGCAAGTTTTTTAAGCCCCCTGTTAATCATGCCCGGCCTAAGGTTAAAATACTTTAAAGACATAAACATCATTTTTATCTGATATTTAATTTGCAATGCCAATGCCGATAACTATATTACTGATAATCAGGCGATCTGTTTTGGAAAATATCTTTTAGGTGTCCGCTTGCAAAACAAAGGTGTTCGGTTTTGATACATTTCAACCCTTCTCGAAAAATACCATTTTATCATTACAAATTTGCGTAGCCGGATGAGGACATCCATATTTAAAAACGGTTCATGTTTTTTGTCCACGACTAAGATTCTTTTATGAACCGAAAATCCAAAACATTCTATGTTCAGTTGTATCTCGCAATTACCAATTCTTAATTCTTCATTCCTAATTTTTCATCCTTCACTCACTCCTCAAACTCCTCACCGGATTAGCCACCGCCGCCTTAATTGCCTGAAAGCTCACTGTCACCAACGTTATCAGTAATGCGCCCAAACCTGAAACAATGAATATCCAAAATGAAATAGTGGTCCTGTATTCATATTGATGCAACCATCCATTCAGATAATACCATGCAAGAGGAATGGCGATGAGACAGGAAATAATTACAAGCCCTGCAAATTCTTTTGACAACAATTGCCATACATTAAAAACTGAAGCGCCCAAAACTTTGCGCACCCCAATTTCTTTTTTGCGTTGTTCTGCCACAAAGGAGGCAAGACCAAACAATCCCAGACAGGAAATGAAAATAGCGAGTATTGTAAAAAATGTGGCAAGGCTTCCTATTCGGTGTTCATCAGCAAATTTTTTTGCGTATGTTTCATCGTTGAATTTGTAGGAGAAGGGAGCTCCCGGATCATATTTTTTAAATACGGCTGAAATCTTCGTCAGCGCATCCTGTACAGGTTTATCTTTCTTAATTGCAATCGTAATAATATTACTTCCGTTGGGCTCAAAGAAAAAAATAGTGGGTTTAACCGGTTCGTAGGGCGATTCCATAATCATGTTTTTCACTACTCCGATAACAGTATAATGATTACCATTGAATTGAATGGTCTGCCCCAAAATATCTTTTTTCATTCCGATAAGTTTCACTGCCGATTCATTTAGGATCATTGCCGAACTGTCGGTTGCAAAATCTTTTGAAAAATCTCTGCCACCTTTAATGTGCCAGCCGATAGTTTTACCAAAGTCTTCACTCACGCTTATTGTACCGAATGCAGGAAGCGTGTTAGGATCTTTCCCCTGCCAGTCAAATCCAATCTGGATGGCATTGACAGAAGTTGTAGGACTTGAAGATTCTGCCATATTATCTACCACGCCGGTTGCCAGCAAATCATTTCTTAATGCATCATAATGGCCGTATAAATCCTGAGTCTTCACATTCACTGTTATCAACCCTTCACTCCTGTAATTTACCGGTCGGTCTTTGGCAAACTGAATTTGTTTGAAGACAATGATGGTTCCGATAATCAATGCAATGGAAAAAGTAAATTGGACAACGACCAAAATTTGTCTTGGCAGGGAAGCAAATTTTCCAACGCGGAATTTACCTTTTAAAACTTTGATAGGTTTAAATTTTGAAAGATACAATGCCGGATAGCTTCCTGAAAGAATGCCGGTAACGAAAGTAAATGTCAGAGCTGTAATCCAGAACAGGCTGCTATCCCACGGAATACCGATGTGTTTATCCGCAAGATTATTAAACAATGGTAATAAAGTAATAACAAGGATGACAGAAAAAATAAATGATATAAATGCCACCAAAACAGATTCGCTGAAAAACTGTTTGATCAATTGCAATCTCAAAGAACCAAGTGTTTTTCGTATCCCGACTTCCTTTGCCCTTTGTTCACTCCGTGCGGTTGACAGATTCATAAAATTGATGCAAGCAAGGATCAAAACGAATATTCCGATAATTGAAAATAACCGGATAAATTGAATTCTTCCACCTTCCGGTTTTCCGTTTTTAAATTCGCTGAACAACCGCCATTTATTCATTGGGAAAATATAGGCTTCTTCCAGGCCATCCGCTTTTGCATTTTTGTGCGCCATCACCACATTCTTTATTTTCTCAGTCTCCCTATCCATGTTAACATTATCCGCAATTTGCACAAAGCATTGCCAGGAATGGTTATTCCATTGCGTGGCTGCATCCTTCAACCGCTCATTTGTAGCAACATATTTTTTCCAGGGGAGAAAATAACTCGCATTTGAGAAGGTGGTGTTATCAGGAAAATCCTGAAATATCCCTGCTACCTTGTAAGCATCCTGGTCATCCAGCTTTATCATTTTATTCATCGGATCATCATTGCCGAATAAAATTTTAGCAAGAGAGGCATTAATCAAAATTGCGGAAGGATCGTCCAATGCGTTAATATCTCCTTTTATCATTTTAAAAGGAAACATGGATGGAAATGAAGACTCAACCCACATTCCTTTTTTATCAATTTTATTTTCGCCGACAGCCAGCACATGGTCAAAATTCCAGGATGCCATGGCCACCTGTTTAAAATCGCTGCCGTATTTATTTCGCAATTCATTTCCTATCGGCATGCACACCGCGCGATCAGTGTTTTTGGTACCATCATTGTCAATAAAAGTCGTCATCACCTGAGCTATGTCATCATGATTTTTGAAATACCTGTCGTAGGTGACTTCGTCCCAAATCCAGAATGCAATCAGCATCACGACAGCCATTCCGGTAGCAAGCCCGAGAATATTGATAGTTGAATAAATCTTGTTTTTAGTAATATTCCGCCAGGCGATTTTGAAATAGTTTTTCAGCATAAAGGGTCGTTTAAGGTTCTAAATTCTAATTTTCCTGTTTTTAAGTACGCATATTTAGAAATGAGGATAGTTCTAATTTGAATACTTTAAGTAAGTTGATAATTATTAAACTCCTGCAACCGCATTCTTTTCAGGCAGTTTGGATATCGCAGATTTATGAAGAATTATTTTTCCTGCACTCATATCAAAACTCAGTTCTATCCATCCGTTATAACGCTGGTTATTTACTTTAATCTGGACCGGTAAATAATTATGATTAACGGATTTCCAAAGTCCCTCCCAAAACGGTGCGCCTGTCATTCCGATAACTTTCTGAGCTAATTCTATCTGGGCAATTTCGTACCAGGTGCATCCCTGAAAATTTTCAAGAGGAATGGATTCTCCTTTATTTAGAACAGGTGTATTTTCCTGGCTGTTTACCGGAAGGAAACAATTGATCAAAGAAGTGACAAGATATTTTTGTTTGTCCTGCTGCGCTATCGGGTCGCCTACAAGAAGAGTAGAGAAGCGCAAATCTACCACCCCATCATTATTCATATCAATCGTTACGAACTCATTAAATTTAACCTCTTTGTTTTGAAGGTCGTTAAAAGTCATTTCGCTGTTAGGTTTTACCGCAGGCTTATCACAAGATGTAAAAAACAGCAACAGTATTCCGAAGAATGTTTTATAATTTCTCATTTCTTAATTTGTTTCTTTGATGATTTTGTCTTTTATTTTTTTCACATTAGTATAAATGCTTCGGTTTTTTTTCTTTTCAAAAGTTTTTCACTGTAAACAGAATTTTATTGCGATTTCATATTCCCATCTTTTTTTTCACTCACTTCTCAAACTCTTCACCGGATTAGCCATCCCTGCTTTTATTGCCTGAAAACTCACCGTTATCAATGCAATCAACAACGCGCCCATGCCCGCTGAAAAAAATATCCACCAGCTTACGTTAATACGATATGCAAAATTTTGCAGCCAGTGATTCATCAGATACCAGGCGAGCGGAGCGCCAATGACGAAGGCAATTCCAACTAATTTGATAAAATCTCTGGATAGCATTTGCACAATTCCGCTTACACTCGCACCCAAAACTTTTCGCACGCCGATTTCTTTGGTGCGTTGTTCGGCAATGAATGTGGCCAGTCCAAATAATCCCAGGCATGCAATAAATATGGCTAATGCAGAAAAGATTACTGCAATTTTTCCCACTCTCTGTTCTGCACGGTACATTTCGTTAAATGATTCGTCAAGAAACCTGTAATTGAATGGCATTCCATGGGCAAACGATGACCAAACATTTTTTACCTGACTCAGCAATCCATTGATGTTGGATGTATTGATTTTAAATGAAATGAGATTGGTGCTTTTGCCAAGTTTCAGCGCAAGCGGGCCGATGGATTTGTGCAGGGTTTCAAAATTAAAATTTTTCACTACGCCGATAATAGTATAAGCCATCATACCTCCGTTATCATTCGTGGTGGTAAATATTTTTTCTCCAATCGGATCTTTGTATCCAAGAATTTTTTCGGTGGTTTCATTGATGATGATACCGGTTGAATCGGTGGCGAAATCGCGGGAAAAATTTCTGCCTTTAATGATGTGCATTCCCATCGTGCTGATGTAATCATAATCCACCCGCCAGTTTTGCATATCAAAACCATTTTGCTCATTCATCACGGCATCTTTTGACCAGGTATTGTCATTTCGCGAAGAATTAGACACGGGCAAAAAAGCGCTCAGTGTGCCATCTGCAACACCGGATTTTTTCATCACTTCATTCTTAAACGTTTCTGCATTATCGCCCAACGCCCCGTTATTATCAATAACAAGTACCTGGTTTTTGTTGTAACCGAGGTCTCTGTTTTGAATATAATTCAGTTGGCTGTAAACCACCATAGTGCCAATAATCAGCAGGATGGATGTGGCAAACTGAACCACTACCAATACATTTCTGAGATTTCCATTTTTACCACCCATTTTTATTTTGCCTTTTAAAACCTCTACCGGCCTAAATGACGACAGAAAAAAAGCCGGATAAATACCCGCTAATATGCCAACCAAAAAAGGCAATAGAATCAGAAATATGATCAGGTAAGAAGAAAATAAATGGGAGAAGGTAATTTGTTTTCCCGCGATATCGTTGAACACTGGCAATGCGAGATAATAAATTATCAATGCAATGATGAGCGATAGAAATGCCATCATGGTGGATTCGCTCAAAAACTGAAAAACCAGGTTTTTCTTTTTTGTACCCAGCACTTTGCGAATACCAACTTCCTTTGCGCGTTTAGCGGACCGCGCTGTAGTCAGATTCATAAAATTGATACAGGCAATCAGCAAAATAAACAAAGCCACTGCAGAGAAAATATACACATATTGAATATTGCCGCCGGGAGTTAATTCAAAAGAACGATTTGAATAGAGGTGAATTTTTGTGAGCGGAATTAACGAATATTCCAGCCTGTTACCAGCCCTCCTGAAATCGGCCATACTGTTGATATTCATAAACCGCTGCGCATAAGGAAATGCATATTTTTCAATGTAGGTTTCAAAGTTTTTTTCAAAGGCTTTATAATCTGTCCCTTCTTTAAGCAACAGATAAGTATAAAAATTATGGCTCGTCAACTGCCCCCAGGTATATCCTGAATTTTGCATGGAAAAAAGAAAATCAAAATGAAAATGCGATTCTGTGGGCATGTCTTTTATCACTGCAGTCACATCGTACAATACAGTGCTGTCGTCTGTTTTGGTTACAAGCGTTTTTCCAACGGCATCGGTAGTGCCAAAATATTTTGTAGCTGCAGTGGCGCTCAATACAACTGAATTGGGTTTATCCAATGCCGTGTGTGTGTTGCCTTCTATGGCAGGCAAGGTGAATACGTCAAAAAAAGTAGAATCCACATGTGCCACATTTTTTTCATCTATAAAACTGTTCCCTTTTTTTACAAATTTGTCGCCGTTGAATGTATAAATCCGGGTGTATTGTTCCACCTGCGGATAATCCTTTTTCAGTAATTGCCCCATCATATCGCTGGAGGTGGGCATGTGCAAATCAACTCCGCCAATCCGGATATCAGAATTAATACGGTAAATGCGGTCAGCGTTATCATTATACCTGTCGTAGCCCAACTCATTTAATACATAAGCTGTGATAAACAGGAAGCAGGCGAGGCCGATGGCAAGGCCCGCAATATTGATGATGGAGAATGTTTTATTCTTCGCTAAATTTCTCCATGCAGTTTTGAAATAATTTTTAAACATATCGTATTAATTTTTTAATCAATCGTTATAAACCATGCTGTTCCTTTTCTTCGTTAATATTTGTAGATTTGAAAAAGAATAAAATTTTGAAAAATGGAAGATATTATTATCAAAGTAGATGAAGCGGTTGCTAAAAAATGGGAAACCACTCCGGAAAAAGTAAAAGAAGTGCTGAGCAAAATATTTGAAAAACAAATTGATGAATCTTCCCGTCAAATACAGGTACTGAATTTTAAGGCATTTCTTGACAAGATTGGCGCTGAGGCTCAAGCCAATGGACTTACAGAAGAAATCCTTCAGGAATTGCTTAAAGAAGATGAATAGATATATAATTGACACTAATCTTTTAATAAGTGCATTTTTATTCCCGGGATCTATTCCCAGGCAAGCATTTGACAGAATAACAGAAAAAAGCTCACTCTTGGCAAGTGATGAAACATATAAAGAATTTGCAGAAGTTTTTATCCGGTCAAAGTTTGAGAAATATGTTCCCATTGTTAACCGAAAGAAAATTATTGACGACCTCAGAAACCTTTTGACATTTTCTCCTGTTTCAATAACCATCACATCCTGCCGCGATCCCAAAGACAACAAATTTCTTGAATTGGCTGTTGCAGCCGAAGCCACCTGCATCATCACCGGAGACGATGACCTCCTTGTGTTGCATCCCTTCAGGGGAATACCAATTGTAAATGCAAGCGATTTTTTAAACATGACGTTTTAGTTTTTCACTCTTAGTTTTTCGCTATTATCTTTTAATTTTTAATTCCTGATTCTTAATTCCTCACTCACTTCTCAAGCTCTTCACCGGGTTGCCGGTCGCTACCTTAAATGCCTGAAATCCTACTGTAAACCATGCTATCAACACCACCATCAATCCTCCGGCTGCAAAAATCCACCAGCTCAATGCAATATGATAGGGATAGTTTTCAAGCCATTTGTTCGCAGCCATCCACACAGCCGGTACAGCTATCGCCATTGATATGATGACCAATTTCAAAAAATCAAATGAAAGTCTCCGGACAATGCCGCTTACTGAAGCTCCCAACACTTTGCGAATACCAATTTCCTTGGTTCTCTTTTCTGCCGAAAGAACCGATAAGCCAAACATTCCGATACATGAAATAAATATTGTAATCAACGCACTGAAAAATATTATCTGCCGCCACCGGGCTTCCGACTCATAGCTTTTCAGATTTTCATCACTTTTAAAAGTATAACCGTATGGGCTAACCGGAAATAATTTTTTGAAAGTTGTAGCTATAAATCCAAGTGCTGTTTTTTCCGGGTCTGGCTTGATTTTGATATAAAATGTTCCTAACGGATTATCCGGTTTCATGATGAAGAGCTCTGGCCCTATCTTCTTCAGCATAGACTCAAAATGAAAGTCTTTTACCACCCCAACGACCCTGTATTTTTTGTTATTGTTATACCAGAAGTTTACCGTTTGGCCAATAGGGTTTGTCCACCCCGCTTTCTTCACAAAAGACTCATTAACCACCACTGCGTTTGCTGAATCTGAAGGAAACTTTTTTGAAAAATTCCTGCCTGTCAATATCGGAATTTTTAAAAGCGGTATGTATGACTCATCTACAGTTTCGTAGGTATACTGAATAGTAGAATCGCCATTAATTTTTGCCCTTGTCTCCCAATGACCGCCATTTTTTGCGGATACTCCAATGATATTTGGATTTGCCATTAATTCATCGCTGAATAATTTCGCGTCACTTCGCGTGAGATTGTCTTTATTCACAACCAATAAATTACTATCATCATAACCTAAATTATTCGTGGTGAGCAAATTGAATTGAGAATAGATGACCAGGGTAGCCACAATTAAAAATGAAGCAATTGAAAATTGAAGTATAACCAAACTCTTTTGCAAATAGTTTTTACCGGACAAGCTAAACCGGTTATATAATACTTTTACAGGTTTGTATCCGGATAATATAAAAGCAGGGTAAAGACCTGCCATCAGAGCAGTAAGAATGAAGAGCAATGCGTATCCCAAAACGAGCCTTACGTCCAGCAAATAAGAGAAGGCAAGACCCTTTCCTGAAAGCTGATTGAACAACGGCAATACCAGTAAGACCATTCCGATAGCAAGAAGAAATGCAGCAAAACAAAGCACAAGCGATTCACCCAGAAACTGCCGGATCAATTGTGCTCTGTTACCTCCGATAACTTTGCGTATCCCGATTTCTTTTGCACGCTTTACAGAACGTGCCACGGTCAGATTGATGAAATTGATACAGGCAATTAACAGTATGAATAATGCTATCCCCGTAAGGATGTATGAATACATAGGATTACTTGCATGTACAAGACCATTAGCCGCCGGCAGGCTGGTGCTGGTGTGGATATCAAAATAGGGTTGCAGAAAATAGGTACCCATTTCACCGACATCACCGAATAGCGCCTGAAATTTTTTGAACGTTTGTGTGGCATCCTGTAAATAAAACTTTTGCATTCCATTTTCTACTGCCGCAAGGTTGGCATTCTTATTAAGCAGAAGAAAAGTATTCAGAGAAAAATTATACCAGTTACCATTATCGTTCGCATCTTCATCGGATACATTGAGCGGAAGCAGTACATCAAACTGAATAGAGGAATTTTGCGGACAATTTTTTGCAACGGCTGAAACCAAATATGGAACAAGGGTGCTATCCTTCCTTATCATCACTTCCTTTCCCACTGCATTGGAATTTCCAAACTGTCTCTTAGCTGCCTTTTCTGACAGAACAATAGACCGTGGTTGAGTCAGGCATGTCTTTGCATCTCCGCTAACCAGTGGAAAAGTAAACATGGAAAAGAAATTAGAATCCACAGACAAAACATCCTGCGATTGTATGTCATTGCCAACTTTAATATCTTCCGTACCCTGACTAATGCGAACGAAGGATTGAATGCCCGGAACATTTTCTGTAAACCGCGGCCCCTGCAGGTATCCCGTAATACCCGTCACATTTTCCACTCCACCCAACTTTGCCCTTAATGCAACACGATAAATATTCTCTCCCTTTTTATTAAACCGGTCAAACCCTTTCTCATCCTTGACATAAAGAATGATAAGCATGGCGCTGGCTAATCCGATAGCCAAGCCTGCGATATTAATCACAGAAAATATTTTATTCCGGATCAGGTTTCTGAATGCGATTTTAAAATAATTCTTAAACATCTTTTTTAAGTTTTTTAAATCAGTAATTAAAGCTTATGCTGTTCCTTTTCTTCGCTAATATTTGTTGATTTGAGAAACAATAAAATTTTGAAAAATGGAAAGGATAGTTATTGAAGTGGATAAAGCAAGGGCCATGAAATGGCGAAAAGTCCCGGCAATCCTTAAATCCCGCCTTCAGAAAAGTTTTGAAAAGCAAATAGAACTTATTTCTCAAAGTGACAAGGAATCCAGATTTGAAGAGCTTTTGCAGATGGCCAGAGAAGAAGCTGCAAAAAATGGACTGATAGAAGAAATTCTTCAACAATTGCTGAATTAAGAATAATCTTTTTGTCATTGATACCAGCACGTTAATAAGCGCATTCCTCACCCTGCGTTCAAAACCTATGCTTGCATACGAGAAGGCAAAACGGACGGGAGTTTTATTAGCAAGCCTGCCAACATACAATGAGTTTTGTGATGTATTTATAAGAAGCAAATTTGACAAATTCATTTCTATAGAATTAAGAATGGAAATCATTAATGAGTTTAGAAATGTTGTTGAGCTTGCAGAGGCTACTGAAATCATCACCGTCTGCCCCGAACCTAAAGACAACAAATTCCTTGGGCTTGCTATAACCGCAAAGGCCTCCTGCATTATCACCGGAGATGATGATTTGCTTGTATTGCATCCCTGTCTGCCGGACAGGCAGGCTTTCAGAGGAATACCGATTGTCAATGCAAGTGATTTTTTAAACATGACGTTTTAGTTTTTGCTGTGAGATTTCAGCTTTCAGCGATGAGCTATTTTCTGAATCTTCACTCGTAATTTTTAATTCTTAATTCTTAATTCTTAATTCTTAATTCTTCACTCACTTCTCAAACTCTTCACCGGGTTGGCTCTTGCCGCCTGTAATGCTTTTATACTAACTGTAAGTATCGCAATCAAAAAGGTGATTAGCGCCGCAAATGCGAATACTCCCCAATTGACAGAAATTTTATAGGCAAAATTCTGCAGCCACTTATTCATGGCCCAGTAACCTGCGGGCATGGCAATACAGGTAGCGATGATTACAGGTTTTAATAAATCTTTGGATAAAAGAATTACAATTTCTTTGACAGAAGAGCCTAAAACTTTTCTCACACCTATTTCCTTGTATCTTTTTGTGGCGGTAAAAGATGCCAAACCAAATAAACCGAGACAGGCTATGAAAATAGCCAACCCCGCAAATACGCTCAGTATGGTTTGCTGGCGGATGTCTTTCTTGTACATCTCATCAAATTGCTGATCCAAAAATTTGTATTCCAAAGGATAACCCGGAGCCGCTTTAGCATATTCTTTTTTCACGAGGTCAAGGCCTGCCTGAATGTTCCCTCCTTTGAGTTTCACCACTGCCATTCGCATGTCTGGCGCCGGAGAAACGACCAAAGCATTGATATTTTCTTTCAACGATTGAAAATTAAAATCTGCTACCACCCCTACAACATAGCGCTTTGCAGAATCACGAATAGTATTCTGTATCCATTTACCTATTGCCTGTTCGGGTGTCCATCCAAATTTTTCAGCAGCCGTTTGATTCAGTAAAACAGCGCTCGTGCTGTCTGTGGGAAATTGAGAAGAAAAATTCCTTCCGGCAATAATTTTCAAACCCAGTGTATTGACAAACTCAAAATCGGCAAACTCAGTATTGGCGACTATTTTATCATGATGCCCTTCAACATCAAAAGTCTGGGAGTCAAAGAATCCACCGGGTGCGCCTGACATTAATGATACCGATTGTACAGAGTTTTGATTTTCCAGGTCAGTTTTGAAAGCAATCCTGTTATTGAAAATTTCATTATTGTCAATCGGTACCAATACCGACTGCTCTTTGTTATACCCCAACTGTTTATTTTTCATATAATCCATTTGAAGGGTGATAACAATGGTGCCTACAATCAGAAAAACAGAAATGCCAAACTGCACAACTACCAGCGCCTGTCTGAATGATGATCCGCCTTTCCCCAAACGCAATTTGCCTTTTAATGCCTGCACAGGAGAAAAAGCCGACAATACAAATGCCGGATAGCTCCCGGCTATAAAACCGGCAACCACAATAGTTCCTGTCAAAAACAGCCATACCGGCCAGGTATTCCATGAAACGGTAAGGGAGTAGCCGAGCAATTGGTTGTACCAGGGCATAACCAGTATTAGTAATCCTACGGCAATGACGCAGGATATAGTGACAAGTAACACTGACTCGCCGATAAATTGCCATATCAGGCTCTTGCGCATTGCCCCCAATACTTTTCGCAGCCCTACTTCTTTGGATCGTTCGGCAGCGCGAATAGTAGAGAGATTCATAAAATTAATGCAGGCAATCAACAGTATCAGAATAGCAATGGAAAGAAAAATATATACAACGGTTTTGTCGCCATGTTTTAATCCGTCAAAAAAAGCGTTATCAAAGTAGATATTTTTTAATGGAGTTAGAGTAAGAGAAAAATTAAAACCAAATTTTCGCATATCGCTGCCCATATATTTTTCCATGAATGCAGGAAATTGTTTCTCCAGTTTTGACTGTGTAGTATTTGGGCTCAGCTCTATGTAGGTATATAAACCGTTATAAATCCAGATTTTCATAATGCCTTCATCCTTGTAATTTGCAAGGGGAACGATGAGGTCAAAGGCAAGCGTAGAATTAGATGGTACGTCACGGGCAATACCGGCAACTCTTAATGGGAGTTTCTTATCAAGCATAATCATTTTTCCCATTGCATTTTGAACAGTACCGAAATATTTTTTTGCTGTTGTTTCGGTGAGCACCACATTGCCCGGATCGTTCAATACATTTGAAGGATCACCTTGAATCAAAGGAAAAGTGAAGAGATCAAAAAATCCCGTATCCACATCCAATACTTTTTTCTCATGAAAAGATTTATCGCCAATCGTAACGAGATTGTCATTTTGTAATACACGAACCGCTTTGCGTATTTCACCATTAAAATCATTCAGCAACGCCGGTGCATAGGGGCCGGACAAATAAGCCACTGCAGATGATTTTCCATCGTGCTTAAAATTTCGCATCACACGATAAATGTTTTTACCGTTTTTATGGAAATTATCCATGCCGAATTCATTCCGGATAAACAGAAATATCATCATGCATACGGTAATACCGATAGTTAAACCAAGGATATTGATGAAAGAAAAAACTTTATTCTTCACCAGATTTCGCCAGGCAGTTATGAAATAGTTTTTAAACATATCGTGTTAATTTTTTTAATCAATCGTTATAATTCACGCTGTTCCTTTTCTTCGCTAATATTTGTAGATTTGAGAAAGAATAAAATTTTGAAAAATGGAAAGGATAGTCATTCAGGTAGATGATGAGACGGCCAAAAAATGGAGGCTCGCCTCGCAAAAGAAACGTAACGAAATCTCTCAAGAAATGAATTTGAGAATTGCCAAAGGGCTGGCAAATTCCAAAGAAGATTTTCTTCAATATATGGACGAACTTGGAGCAAAAATGAAAGAAAGAGGTCTTACAGAAGAAATACTCCAGGATATATTGAACAATGAGGATTAGAAATTTTGTCATAGACACAAACATCCTGGTAAGTGCGGCGTTGATGCCACACTCTTTACCAAATAAAGCCTTGAAAAGGGCGTATAGGTCGGGAGAAATAGCTGTCTCAGAAGATACATTAGAAGAGCTTTCAGAAGTTTTGTACAGACGTAAGTTTGATAAATATTTTGTCGGAGACGAGCGCCTTGGCTTTATTTCCAGATTGGAGAAGAACAGCTCGCTCTTCCTACCTGAAATTAACTTAACAATTTGCCGCGATCCCAAAGACAACAAATTCCTTGAGCTTGCTGTTGCCGCCAAAGCCTCCTGCATCATCACCGGCGATGAAGACCTGCTGGCGCTTAACCCTTTCAGAGGAATACCAATTGTCAATGCAAGTGATTTTTTAAACATGAAGTTTTAGTTTTTGCTGTGAGTTGTCAGCTATCATTAATGAACCATTAGCTATTTTCTAATTCTTCATTCTTAATTCGTAATTTTTAATTCTTCATTCTTAATCCTCAATTCCTCACTCCGTCTTCAAACTCTCCACCGGATTGGCCAACGCCGTCTTAACCGCTTGAAAACTTACCGTCAGCAGCGCAATGATGATAGCCGCCAAGCCCGCTGCCAAAAAGATTGTCCACGATATCGTAATCCTGTAATCATATCCATTCAGCCACATATTATTCATGATCCACCAGGCCAGAGGAAATGCCACCAGGCACGAAATGGCAACCAGTTTCAAAAAATCTTTGCTGAGTAAAGCTGCTAACCCGCCTTCGCTGGCTCCCAACACTTTTCGTATCCCTATTTCTTTAGTTCTTCTTTCGGCAGTGTAAGCTGAAAGCCCAAATAAACCGAGGCAGGAAATGACGATGGCCAATACAGAAAATATTCCGGCCAGCCTTCCTATCAATGATTCACTTGTAAACACACTATTAAATTCTGCGTCAATAAAACGAACTTCGGCCGGATAACCGGGATTCATTTTTTTCACCACAGAAGTAATGTCACCAACAGCCTTTTGAATGGGTTGATTTGATTTAATCCTGACTATCATCATCCCCGCTTGCGAAGGATCATTAAAGAAAATAATAGGAGCGGGTTTGGAATAAAAATCATTATACACGAAATCTTTTACCACACCTACCACCGTCAGCGGCTCTGAAGTGTCGCGATATATCTGAACGCCCAAAACTTCTTTGGTGTCTAACATCTTTGCAAGGGTTTCGTTGATGATGATATTGGTGCTGTCAGCAGGAGAATTTTCATAAAAATTTCTCCCTTCTTTTAGCTGATACCCGACGGTTGGGATATAAGATGGGTCAACAAACGAAATCGTTATCAGGATTTGTTTGTCAGGGTCTTTCCCTTTCCAGTTAAAATCCCCGGTGTTTGACCCGTAATTTAATACAGCATTACTACCTATCCCGGCATCCTGCACAACTCGGGTCTGCATCAGTTCATTTTTGATGGCCGAAAAACTTTCTTTCATATTTCCCTGAAGAGGCATATATACCAGATCGCTCTTTTTAAATCCCAAATCCCTGTCTTTTAAATGTTGGATCTGCTGATAAATAACAATGGTGGCAATGATTAAAAAAATAGAAACGGAAAACTGAAGAACAACCAAACCCTTTCTGATAAATCCGGCTCCTTTTTCTTTCATCTTGGTTCCTTTCAAAACCGCTACAGGATTGAACGATGCGAGATAAAATGAAGGGTAACTTCCGGCAAGGAACCCACACACAACTGCTATGGCAATAAAAGCCGCCCAATTGCTCCAGTCGGAAATAGATAATGAAAGATGTTTTTGAACAAGATTATTGAATGAAGGAAGGGTTAATAGAATGAGCAAAATAGCAAATACCGTTGCCATAAAAGCCATTAGAATGGATTCTGAAAGAAACTGAAAACGCAGGCTTCCTTTTCCTGCCCCCAGCACTTTTCTTACACCCACTTCGCGCGCTCTTTTTTCTGAACGGGCAGTAGAAAGATTCATAAAGTTGATGCAGGCGATGATTAAAATAATCCATGCAATGATGCTGAAAAGACGAACATATTTAATGCTTCCTTCCATTTCTTTGCCATTATCAAACTGGTCGTACAAATGCCAGCGCGACATGGGATAGACAGAGAATTTAGAAATAAGATCCGGCCCTTTTGATTTGAGAAAATCGTGGAGCTGGCCATTCATGTTTTTGATATTGGCGCCGGGGGTGGTTTCTACAAAAGTCAATACGCCATTGTTGCCCCATTGTTTCAGCCATTGATTTTCGTTTTCAAAATTTTGAAAGGGCGCCAGCCATTGAAAAGAAAAAGAAGTATTCTCAGGAATATCTTTTACAATGGCGGTCACTTTAAAAAGTTCATTTTTTTCGGTGCGCACTTCCTTGCCCATTGCATCCTCATTGCCAAAAAGATTCCTGGCCATTTTTTCGGTCAACACAACACTTTTCGGATCGCTTAATGCACTTGCCGGACTTCCTTTCACAAATTGAAGATGGAATATTTGCAAAAACGAAGGATCAACAAACATTCCCTCAGCATTGATGCTGTTATCCCCTTTGGTAAATGGTTTGGTCTCTTTCCAGCTTCCCCGTGCCGTATTTTTTATTCCGGGAACTTCCTCTTTCAGCGCTTCAGCCAGCGGGCCGGGAGTAGAATTAAACGTGAATGTTTTTCCGTCATAAGTCTGGTTGTTGAGTATTTTATAAATATTTTCTTTGTTGCTGAAATAGTGGTTAAAAGTAAGCTCATCCTTTACCCACAAAAAAATCAATCCCGCGCAGGCAATGCCGATGGCGAGGCCAGAAATATTGAGGAAGGTAAAACCTTGGCTCTTACCAAAATTTCTGAATGCTGCCTTAAAATAATTTTTTAACATGGTTATTTTTTTTGATTGTCGTAGAGACGCGATGCATCGCGTCTCTACGAC
Source organism: Chitinophagaceae bacterium (assembly GCA_017307735.1). Classification (GTDB taxonomy): domain Bacteria; phylum Bacteroidota; class Bacteroidia; order Chitinophagales; family Chitinophagaceae; genus Ginsengibacter. The sequence goes on along the minus strand of JAFKGR010000002.1, from coordinate 162,972 downwards.
AAGAATCAATTATAAAATTTATCATCCTTCCAATTGCGTGGATTATTTAAAATATAATTTGAAATCCGCACGAATTCATCATGGCTTCGGATAATGTGATCGTGAAAACGTGCCTGCCACCCAAAATCAACGTTTAATATTTTAGAATGTGTGGTTACAGATGATTTAAAACCACGCATAATGGAACCTAAATTTTTTGATTGAGGGCCGAATTTGTTGGTGGGGGGGATTGTTGGACGGCGTGGTAGAGACGCAATGCATTGCGTCTCTACCACGCCGTCCTGTTTATTAAATTCATTTTCCCCAATGATCACTATTCCGTGAAAATGATTGGGCATCACCACAAATTCACCTAATTCTAAATTCATATCCGGCCTTATTTCCGGTGATTTAATCCATTCCAATTGAACATAATATCCTAATCCATTCAATGCCATTTCGCCGTTGGTAATCTCTCCAAAATAATGTTCGCGATTTTTGGTACAAACGGTAATAAAATACAATCCCGGGAAACCGTAATTCCAATTTTGTAACCGCGCTGATGATATGCGATATTTATTTTGAAATTTATCCATTGGGAATATTTTTTTGATTATTGTAGAGACACAATGCATTGTGTCTCTACAATAATCATTTCGTTGAGATCATTTTAAATCAAAATATTTTCCGTCACTGTCTGCCCGTCAAGCATACGGATAATGCGATGACTGAATCGTGCATCATGTTCACTGTGTGTTACCATCACGATGGTTGTTCCCTGTTCATTGAGGTCTGTCAGCAATTCCATCACTTCGCCTCCATTTGATGAATCCAGGTTTCCGGTCGGTTCATCCGCCAGAATCAATTTGGGTTTATTCACCACGGCGCGTGCCACGGCAACTCTTTGTTGTTGCCCACCCGAAAGCTGCTGAGGATAATGATTTCTCCTGTGCATGATCTGCATTTTGTGCAACACCTCTTCAACCCTTCCTTTTCTTTCAGATGCCTTCACACCCAGATAAATAAGCGGCAGTTCCACATTTTCAAAAACAGTCAGTTCATCAATCAGGTTAAAACTCTGAAATACAAATCCGATATTTTTCTTGCGTAGGTCTGCCCGTTGTCTCTCTTTGAAATGAGCCACCTCCTGTCCGTTGAAAAGAAAGCTTCCGGCATCCGGCTCATCAAGCAATCCGAGTATATTCAGCAGGGTAGATTTGCCACATCCGGATGGCCCCATCACTGCTACAAATTCCCCATCTCTTACTTCCATGGATAATTTATTCAATGCGATAGTTTCTACTTCTTCTGTGCGGTAAATTTTTTCTAACTCTGTAATCTTTATCATTTTATTTATTTTAAAATTTGTTTTGAACTAAATGTAACTGCTGAAAGGAGAGGGATAAAATACATCCACATTTGGTTTGACAATCTCAGTTGTACCCGTTTCTGTAATCCTGTAATTGACGGGACCTTCAAATGAAATCAGCATGGATGCAATAGCCATTAATAAAATCCTTTTCATCGCTAATTGTTTTTTAATACCAGTTCACTAACATCACCAAAGTTTTCATAGCTACTTGTGATTACTTTATCTCCCGGTTTCAGACCATCCAGCACCTCATAATAATCCGGGTTTTGCCTTCCTATCTGGATGTTCGCTTTATAAGCTGTCTTTCCGTCTTTGCTCAGTTTAAATATCCAATTACCACCGGTTTGCTGGTAAAAACCACCTTTGGGAACCAGGACAGCCTGCGTTTCATCTCCAAGTGTCAGTCTTATCTGCAAACTCTGGCCCCTGCGAATGCCTGCGGGAGTATTACCTGCAAATTCCATGTCCACCTGAAAACGACCATTATTAACCTGCGCAAAAACTTTCTTGATTTCGAGTTTGTAGGTCTGCCCGTTGAAATCAAAACTTCCCTGAAGACCGGTAAATACACGTGAAATATAATGTTCGTCGATATCTACTCTCACTTTGAATCCGCTTGTCACATCTATTTGTCCGAGCTGTTCTCCTTTATTTTTTGACTGCCCGATTTCTGCATCAAATGATGTTAACTGTCCATCTATGGGAGCACGTACAATAAGGTCTCCCACTTTTTTCTGCATCACATTCAGTGCATCCTGAGCACCCTGAAAAAGTTGTCTTGCCTGAGTTGCCTGCTGGGTTGTGGAAACTGAATCCTGTTGCAAAATCTGATTTGTCAGTTTCATTTTTTGCATGTAGTAATCGTAATCATTTTTTGCTTTATCAAATTCCTGCGAACCGATTGCTTTCTGTTTAAAAAGGTATTTGTCGAGTTCATAGATTCGTTTGGCTTCTTTCAACTGGCTTTCTACATCGGTCATCTGATTGAGTTTGCTCACTGTATTCTGCTGTGCGGCATTTCTGGAAATCTGCATTTGGGTCAACAAGTTGTAAACATTGGTCTGTTGGGTTACCAATCCCAATTGCAAGTCGGTATTCGAAAGCCTCAAAATAGGCTGTCCTTTTTTTAACATGGCTCCGTCGTCAACAAACTTTTCTTCAACCCGTCCACCTTCAACAGCATCCAGATAAATTGTTGTTAATGGCATAACGACGCCATTGACCGGAATAAATTCCTGGAACTTTCCTTTGGTGATTTCACTGATTGTCATTCGGTCTGTTTCCACATTCAACTTGCTTTTGCCCGAAGTGAAGTAGTAACTCAGCGCCACTAAAATCACAATGGCAGCGATCCCTGCAATCGTGAGAATCTTTTTGGTTGTCCACTTTTTCTTTTCAATTATTTTGTCCATGTTATTTGGAATACTACCGGAGTTTTATTTGTAAGTATTCTGTAACAGATATTTCAGAATCGTGCCATTAGTTTAAAGATTGTTTTTCAAAGGATTAGAAAAACCTATTTTCCGTCAACTGTCCGGTTTCGTAACACTTCGCGTTCATTATTGATACGCCGGTCCAGCTTAGGGTTTTGGGTTCAGGGTTAAAATTTTGTGGCGAGCCTTCAGGTAATGTTTCCACAGAAACAAAATATTTTTTTTTACCACATGGCGGAATATTATTTTTCAAAAAATAGGCTGCATATTGCATTGAAATAAATTCATTCACTTACAGAAAAAGCAAATATGAACAGGAGGAATGCATCCATTTTGGTCATTGATGATGATACGGATATCCTGACAGCAGTGAAATTATTGCTCAAACCGGAAGTGAAAGAAGTTGTAACTGAAAAAAATCCTGAAAATCTTCTGTCACATTTAAACAGGCATTCATTTGATCTCATTTTGCTCGACATGAATTTCAATAGTTCTATCAACACAGGCAACGAAGGATTTTATTGGTTAAAAAGAATTAAAAGTTCAGCTTGTGGTGCAGATGTAATTATGATTACAGCGTATGGGGATATTGATCTTGCAGTCCGTTCGCTTAAAGAAGGAGCAGCCGATTTTATTGTAAAACCCTGGCACAATGAAAAGCTTCTCGAATCCGTATTTGAAACGCTCAAAGCAAGGGGTAAAGGGTCTGTTGCGTCGCCGGTACAGCAAACACCGGTTATTGGCAGTGAATTGTTGGGTGAGTCTGAATCAATGAAAGATATTTTTTCAAAAATTCAAAAGATTGCTCCCACAGATGCCAACATCCTTATTTTGGGAGAAAATGGAACGGGCAAGGATCTTATTGCGAAGGCTATTCACCAAAATTCTTTTCGTTCAACAAAGCCTTTTATCAAAGTGGATGTAGGTGCTTTGTCAGAATCTCTTTTTGAAAGTGAACTTTTCGGTCATAAGAAAGGATCTTTTACCGGATCTACCGAAGACAGGGTAGGGCGGTTCGAATCAGCCAATGGAGGCACTTTGTTTCTCGATGAAATCGGCAATATCAATTTACAACAACAATCCAAATTGTTGACCGTTTTGCAAAACAGGCAGATAACAAAAATCGGAAGTAATGTTCCTGTTGACATTGATATCAGGCTTATTTGCGCAACCAACCTTCCCATAACCGATCTGGCCAACGAAAGCAAATTCAGAAAGGATCTCATTTACCGCATCAATACGGTAGAAATCATGGTGCCACCATTGAGAAAAAGAGGTGATGATGTAATCCACCTCGCCAGATATTTCGTAAATATATATGCGGAAAAATACAGAAAACCGGATTTGGAAATTGATGACAAAGCATTGGAAAAATTGAAACATTATCCTTTTCCCGGCAATGTGCGTGAATTGCAATATACCATAGAAAGAGCGGTGATAATGTCGGAAGGAAAATCACTGATGCCGTCCGATTTAATTTTTTCACCGATTGAAACCGCTACATCAGACATGCAGGGAGAAGAAAATTTGAATCTTGATTCCGTACAGAAAAATACTATCCTGCTGGTCATTGAAAAGCACCATGGCAACATAACCCGCGCTGCGAAAGAACTTGGGCTAACCCGGGCAGCTTTGTACAGAAGACTGGGCAAGTATGGCATTTAAATTATGAATGAAACTATTTCAAAATTGAGAAGATTAGAGATCAGAATATTTTTGAGGGTAGCCTTGCTGTTTGTTGTTCTTTTGGCAACAGCATACGCTATTGTCAAGCGTGAATATTATTATCTGATTATTCTGGTTCCTGTAATCATTTTTCTTTTTATCAACCTTGTCAGGTCACAAATAAAAGTACAGGGAGAAATCGGGCGGTTTGTGGAGGCAGTCAAATACCGTGACTTTTCAAGGCACTTCGATTTAAAACGTTCACCGGTCGAATTGAGCCAATTGCGTGGTGGGTTTAATCAGCTCAATACTGCCATCCGTGATATAAGCCGCGACAAGGAAACATCCTATCAGTATCTTCAAAAAATTTTGGAAATGGTTGATACCGGGATACTGTCTTATGACACTGAAAGTGGCGATGTGTTTTGGATGAATGATTCCCTTAAAAAAATGCTTCACCTGCCCTACCTGAAATCGATAAAATCGCTCAAACAAAGAGATGAAACTTTGTATGATGAAATATGGCAATTAAAACCGGCGCAGGAAAAAATAATTACAATTGATATCAATAACCTGGCTTCCAAAATCCTGCTTTCAGCTACGGCATTTCAAACCGGTGAAAAGAAGTTTAAATTAATTGCTTTTCAAAATATCAATGAAGCGCTTGACGAAACCGAATCGAAGGCATGGAAAAAATTGCTCAGTGTAATGACGCATGAAATCATGAATTCAGTAGCGCCTATTTCATCGCTGGCAGATACATTAAAAAAACGGCTTGAGGGCAAAAGCGCTGCTTCAGAAAACAAGGAATCTGTGATGGCAGACCTGGCCACCGGAATTGAAACTATCAGAAAAAGAAGCGAAGGCTTGTTGAAGTTTGCGGAAATCTATCGCAGCCTGAATAAAATTAAGGAGCCGGTTCTCAAAAAGGTTTTGATCCGGGATTTGTTCGAGCATCTTTATCAGTTGATGGCTCCGACATTGGAAAATAAGCATATCAAAATGGATATTGTATTGAAAGATCCCGGAATAACAGTAGAGGCTGATCCCAACCTGATTGAGCAGGTACTTATCAATCTTATCATCAATGCCAGGGATGCTCTCAAAGATGTGGCTACCGATCCGCAGATTATTTTATCAGCAGTTGCCAACGAAGCAGGAAAAGTTGAAATAAAAGTTTCAGACAATGGCTGCGGGATCACCGATGAGGTACTTGAAAATATTTTTGTTCCATTCTTCAGCACCAAAAAGTCGGGTAGCGGTATCGGACTCAGCTTATCAAAAGAAATTATGAAACTTCACGGAGGTTTTATCAACGTCTATTCTGTCGTTGGTCGCGGAACAGCCATCACACTTCACTTTGCATAATCAGGAGTAATCAGAAACTTTTGAATACCAATGTCGATATAGAATGCGGCAAACTGTTTACCAATGCTGAATTGCCTTTGTAGTACAAATTGTATTCAACAGGATTATCACCCGGATTCATAACAACCACAGCAATTTTTCCGTCTTTATTTTTAAAAGCTGTTGTTAATAATGCAGTTCTATTGCCCGATGCATTTATTCTTTTAGCACCTGGCCTGATGAATTTTGAAAATTGACCTATATAATAATACGAATTCGTATAAAACAATTTTGTTCCATCTATTGAATGTATCGGGGCAAAGCAAAAATTACCAACATGGTTGGGGCCACCTTTTTCGTCGAGTAAGATATTCCAGTCGGTCCAGCCAACTGTGCCATCATTGAAATCGTGAATCATTGAATTGCCGTACGTTTCACCCAAACGCCAGCTTGCAAGTGAATCATAATTAAAAACTTCTGCGGTACCTTCCGTAAAAATTAAGTTTTTAGTTGGAAAGGTTTCATGCACTTTTTTCACATTGTCAAATTGCATAGGTCCGCCTGTCCACGTTTCATACCAATGATAACCGATTCCCCAAACGTATTTTGCAGCAGCCGGATCGTTGAGAATGACTTGCGCTCTGTGATAGATCAGATCACGGTTGTGATCCCAGGCTATCAGTTTTTTATGCACCATTCCATTTCTGACAAGTGTAGGACCGAGATAATTTTTTATAAAATCCCTTTCCTCCTCAGCCGTATAATTGCACGATTCCCATTTCTGCACCGCCATCGGTTCGTTTTGTACAGTAAGTCCCCAAACCGGTATTCCGTGAGCTTCGTAAGCCCTGATAAATTTTACATAGAAATTTGCCCACGACTGATCGTACTTCGGCAATAACCTACCACCGTGCAACATGTCATCATTGGTTTTCATCCATGCCGGCGGCGACCACGGACTGGCAAACAGAGTCAGGTGGCCAACTTTGGAAATGATTTTTTTCAGAAGCGGAATTCTGTACTGTTCATCGTGTTTGACAGAAAATGTTTTTAATGCACTATCACCATTTTCAACATAAGAATAACTGCCGCTTGAGAAATCGCAACTTTGAATATTTGTACGGGCCAACGTATATCCGATTCCTTTTACAGGATCGTAATATGCATTCAGAAGTTCCTTCTGCAATGGGGGAGTTAATCGGGCGAAGACTTCTGCCGAAGCGTCTGTAACAGCCCCGCCGATTCCAAGCATCGTTTGGAATGTATGGGAATCATCCACGAAAATAAATACCTTATTCTCTGCGATGGTTACTCCTTTTTGAAATTCCAGATTTTTTTGAGCCGACAATCTCAGTGATGTGTTTTTTGCAGTGGTATAAACCTGTATGGAATTTAAAGTCCCTTTTGATTTGTGTGCTGTCTGTCCAAACGAATTAATTGTGAAGAGACAGAAGGAAATTATTAAAATGTTTTTCATTTTAATTTTCAAAGCTATAAAAAGAATTTGTATGGACTCTTTTTTGATTTTGAATATTCAACCCGATATAAAAACAAATTAAAAAATCAGCGCAGGGAAAAGAAGTGAACTCAAAAATCCCTTTTAGCCTATGCTTTTCGCAAGTCGCTCTCAATCTTCTTCGGTGCGGTTCTTCTCCACCACATAAATGAAAATATTATCGCGACGGCAGTTTGTGCAACATACGTTTCAACAGTGGGAAAAATTCCAAGTACCGCTGAATGGAAATTTAAGGGAATATTCGTTACGGAAGCGTACCCGGCTTCCTGGAAAGCATGTACCGCCTGACCTGCAAGGACAATTGCAAATATCATGATCATCAACGCCGAGTATTGAAATAATTTTCTGATTGGAATGTGAACAGAAAAACGAAGCAGCAAAAATGCCAGAAGTATAACAACCAAAATAGATGAAACTGCTCCCATCCAAACCCCGTTCTGACTATCCTCACCAACCTGCAATTGCATTGACGAAAGAAACAGGATGGATTCGAAAGCTTCTCTGAACACAACTACAAATGAAATAGCCGCCAATCCGAACATTTTTTTCTCGCTCAGCAAATTCTTGATTTGGGTATTAATAAACTGGTGCCATTTTTTGGCTTCGGTTTTATTGTGCAGCCAAAAGCCCACATAAATGAGAATCAGAACGGCAATGATGGAACCAAATGCTTCGACTAATTCACGGTTCTGAGATCCAAAAGATATCAGATAGTCTGTAAAAAACCAGCTTGCAACTCCGAGTGCTACGGCTGTAATCCAGCCACCATGTACCCAATTCATTGCCGAAGTAGCTTTTAGCGATTTTAGAAGGCTCAGAATGGTAACGATGATCAGGACTGCTTCCAGACCTTCGCGCAACAAAATGGAAGCAGCTATCAAAAATGAAAACCAAAAAGTGAAGTTTTGTTCACCGATTAATTTAGAAGCTTCTTCAATTGAAGCTTTCGCGGCAGCCACGTTCTGTTCCACTTCCTGAACGTTGTTGTCTTTCTTCATGGATGCACGCACTGCATTCATCTTGCTTTCCAGATCATTTACAATGTTTGCATCAATGGCGCGAAGTTGTTGTTCAACCGGTTCCACACCATCGAGATAGGCGAGCAATGCTCTTTGAGACGCAAGATTTATCTGATTGTTTTTATAAAGTTGAAGTGCTTCATTCATATAAGACGTTGCGATATTCAACGTTGTATTTTCATTTCCACTGGGACGGTGTAGCCTGACAGATGCAAGCCCGATTGCTTTTTCATCAGGAGGAAGTTTAGACTCAAGATCAATATCTGAAAGGTGTGACAATTCAGAAAGAGAAATTTGCCCCTTGATCCGGTTATATACGTTCTCAAGGGAATCTCCGGAAAATTGTTTCTGATTCTGATAGGGCAGAGACTTTACATAAAACGCAATTTGCCAGGCCTGATCATCAGAAAGTTCATCAAATGCCCGCATAGATGTTCCCTGCACACCGAGTCTAACAGTATTGAATACCTGCAATGGTGAAACATATTGCATGGCAGTGGTAGCAAGAAAATTTGTCGGTTTGGGATTCAGGGCAGCAGCACCAGGCCCGTTACCTGCTCCATCTTTTCCATGGCACGTTTCACAATGAACGCTATAAAGTTTTTGTCCCGCTGTGATGTCCGGATAGTTTACAGGGGCTATGTCAATAAGATGAAGCAGCATAATCTGTTTCTTCATCTGTTGTGCCGTATTCGCAATTACTTCTTTGGGTTCTTTTTTCTCAATAGAACTATGAAGAGATTTCAATCCTGTTGCAATAAATACCTGATTGGGAACTTCTGTTTTTGACGAAACCGAGTCGAATAAAGAAACTATTTCTCCGGAGAATTCCATCATCTCATTAAATTCAGGAACACTGATTATTTTCCCCTCGCTTACGGCGCCCGCATAGTCCTGCGACACATAATCCAGCAGATTTATCAATGATCTTGCCTGCGCTTTGAGGTTTTTGTCCTGGCCAAAACTTTGTGCCGGAATGAATAGGGATACGAAGATTACGAAAAGTAACGACAAAATTAATTTGTCTCGAGACGCCCCAGATTGATGATTGCACATTCTTCTTTCTCCGCGATTTATGTTTAAAAAAAATGAAAGTTTGTAAAGGTAGGTGCCATTATACTTTTCACTTACGGATTAGGGAAAAATGTAAAACGGTTTCTGATTTTTAAATAAAAGTTGAATAATCGCTATCTCAGGAATGAAACAAATTCTGGCGTGCTGTGATTGATAAATTTCAAATCCGGATTTTAGGCCAGACTGTTCCATTTGACCGTCCCTGCTAAATTTGACAAGATTGGCGATCAAAAAAAATAAATTACAATTCTCCGGATTCTTTAACATATTTCAATCTTATATTTGCCGCTATGACTTCAGAGAATTTAAAAGATATGAGAGACCGGCTTCAGGTTTTGAGGAGGTTTCTTTGACGTGGACAACAGGTCTGCCAAAATTTCAAATGACAAACAAATTTCCCTTTCTGCCGGGTTCTGGGACGATCAGGTTCGTGCCACTTCCACAATGAAAGAAATCAAAACCAACGAATACTGGGTCAATATGTATGATAATGTATCCGGTAAAGTGGATGATTTCGCCGTGATGTTTGATTTCTGGAAGGAAGGTGAAGCCGACGAATCCGAAGCCAAATCCGCTTACGATGAGGCCATCAAATCCATTGAAGATGCTGAATTTAAAAGCACCCTGAATCAACCGGAAGATGAGCTGCCGGCAATTCTTCAAATCAACAGCGGGGCAGGAGGTACCGAAAGCCAGGACTGGGCTGAAATGCTCTTGCGCATGTACCGGATGTATGGTGAAAAGCACGGCTGGAAAGTGACTGAGCTCGACCATCAGGACGGAGAAGGAGCTGGAATAAAAAGCGCTACCATTCAATTTGATGGTGCATTTTCTTATGGATTTTTAAAGGCTGAAAGCGGTGTCCATCGCCTCGTGAGGATTTCACCTTTCGACAGCAATGCCAGAAGGCATACAAGTTTTGCCAGCGTGTATGTATATCCGTTAGTCGACGATAGTATTGATATAAAAATCAGCCCGGCAGAAGTAGAATGGGAATTTTACAGAAGCAGCGGTGCAGGCGGGCAAAATGTAAACAAAGTGGAAACAGCCGTCCGCCTTACTCACAAACCCTCAGGTATTGTTGTTGAATGTCAACAGGCCCGCACCCAGGGAGAAAACAGGGAGAAGGCGATGGCGATGTTGAAAAGCAGGTTGTATGAAGAAGAATTGAGGAGGAGGAAGGAGAAAGCGAATGCCACCGAAGCTGCAAAAAAGAAAATCGAATGGGGAAGCCAGATCAGGAGTTATGTTTTTCATCCATACAAAATGATCAAGGATCACCGAACCGATTACGAAGTGGGAAATGTAGGCCCGGTAATGGATGGCGATCTGGATGGGTTTATCAAGGCTTATCTGATGATGGAAAAAGAAAGTATTTCTTAAAGAATATATTTAAAAATTAATTCAACGACATGCCTTCAATTTTGATTATTGACGACGAAGCTGCCATCAGAAAAACATTGGGAGAGATTCTGGGATTTGAGGGTTACAAAATTACAGATGCCTCTGATGGTGAAGAAGGATTGAAACTTTTTAGGGAAAAAGAATTCGATGTGGTATTGTGCGATGTCAAAATGCCGAAGATGGATGGCATTGAATTTTTGGAAAAGGCAAAAGAAATTAATCCGGAAGTACCTGTTGTGGTTATCAGCGGACACGGAAATATTGACACAGCCGTGGAAGCTGTTAAGAAGGGGGCTTTTGATTATATCAGCAAACCTCCGGATCTGAACCGGATGCTCATCACGCTCAGAAATGCTTCAGATAAAAATACTTTGCAGGCTGAAACCAAAGTGCTGAAGAGAAAAGTGACCAGGGTGCAGGAAATTATTGGTGAAAGCCCTGAGGTAAAAAAGATAAAAGAAACCATTGAAAAAATTGCACCTACCGATGCAAGGGTTTTAATTACCGGTGAGAGTGGCGTTGGAAAAGAACTTGTGGCAAGGTGGATTCATGCCAAGAGTCTTAGATCAGGACAACCTATGGTTGAGGTCAACTGTGCTGCCATTCCGAGCGAGCTTATCGAGAGTGAATTGTTTGGCCACGAAAAAGGAAGTTTTACTTCCGCAGTCAGGCAACGGATCGGAAAATTTGAGCAAGCCCACAACGGGACACTTTTTCTTGACGAAATAGGAGATATGAGTTTGAGGGCACAGGCCAAAGTTTTGCGCGCCCTTCAGGAGGGAAAAATTACAAGAGTAGGAGCCGATAAAGATATCCGGGTGGATGTAAGAGTGATTGCGGCAACAAATAAAGACCTTTTGAAAGAAGTGGAGAACAAAAATTTCCGGCTTGATCTTTATCACAGGTTGAGCGTTATCATTCTCCATGTACCTTCATTGAATCAGCGAATCTCAGATATCCCCATGCTGGTTGATAAATTTTTGCAGGATATCGCTTTGGAATATGGACGCCCAAAGAAAACTATTGACAAAAGGGCGGTTGAATTGTTGCAGAAAAATAAATGGACCGGAAATGTACGCGAACTTCACAATGTGGTTGAAAGACTGATTATCCTTTCAGGAAAAACGATCAGAACAGAAGACGTGCAGAATTATGTGATGCCCGCCAGATAAGTATTTATTTATCTATGTATATTTATTGTATCAGTGGCTTCGGAGCTGATCATCGTATTTTTAAATATCTGGATTTCGGAAATAACGAAGTCATTCATATTCCATGGATCCAGCCTTTATCAGAGGAATCCATCGCCGGATATGCCAGCCGTTTGGCCAAGGCCATACGCCAACCCGACCCGCTTTTGATAGGTGTTTCTTTTGGCGGAATGATGTCTATTGAAATAAGCAAAATTATTTCTGTCAAAAAAGTAATTCTCATTTCAAGTATCAAAACCAGAAATGAAATGCCAATCTCATTTAAGATTGCTGCCAATCTCAGGTTGAATAAAATTATTCCGCTTAAACCATACAAATTTCTGGAACCCTTTGAAAATTATAACCTCGGGATTAGCAACAAAGAGGAAAAAGATCTTGCAGAAGATTTCAGGAAAAACCTGAATCAGAAATACAGCGATTGGTCGATCCAGACAATCATCAACTGGCAAAATGAGTATATTCCGGGGCAAACTATTCATATCCATGGATCCAAAGACAGGATTTTTCCACTGAAATATATCAGCCCCGATTATGTGATTGAAGGTGGTGGCCACATGATGATTATGGACAAAGCGGCGGAGATAAACAAGATTTTGAAATCAGAAATTTAGGTAATGTTAACCTGTTTATAATTGGATAGTTACATACATTTGCGCGCAGTCTGTATGCTATCTTTATAGCCCTTTTTATTAAAAACAAATAGATGACGATTTTTTTGGTGCTTTTTATTCCAGCTACAATTGCCGTACTGATTGGCTTATACGGAATGTTCAAAAAAGCGGGGATCACACCCTGGAAAGCGCTTGTACCATTTTACAATACGTGGTGTATGCTGGAAAAGATGAAGCTGAATAAAATTTGGTTCTTTCTGCAATTCATACCCATTGCCGGCCAGTTTGTAACCATCTGGATCAACATAAAATTTGTGGAATTCTTCGGAAGATTTGATCTGCTGCATCACACGGCGACTGTTTTCTTCCCATTTGTTTATTTCCCTTATCTGGGATTCAGCAAAATGGAAAGATTTGCCGGAGCAATGGTGGTAAACAACCATAAAAAGGGATTCATCAGGGAATGGATTGATGCTGCAGTATTTGCCATCGTTGCCGCAACACTCATCCGCACATTTATTTTTGAGGCTTATACCATTCCAACTCCTTCAATGGAAAAAACTTTACTGGTAAATGACTTTTTATTTGTCAGCAAATTTGCCTACGGGCCAAGAATTCCAAATACACCACTGGCATTGCCATTTATGCATCACACGATTATCGGAACCAATATGAAATCGTACCTGACATGGATTGAATTGCCATACATACGGTGGTTTCCGCATCCGGTAAAAAGAGATGATGTGGTGGTCTTTAATTTTCCGGTAAATGATACCCTCATCAATGATCCCAACTACGGATCGCAGACAACCTATTACCAGGCCATCCTGGATGTGCAGATGCAACAACATGTTTCAGAAGATCAGGCGCGCAAAATGGTGCAGGCCCAGTTTGGCAATGAAATCATAACCAGGCCGGTTGACAAAAGAGAAAACTTTATCAAAAGATGTACAGCCATTGCCGGAGATACGCTTCAGATTAAAAACAGGATTGTTTATATCAACGGGGTAGCTGAACCTCTGCCGGCCGAACATGAATTCAGCTATCTGGTAACCACCACTGCCGCACTTGATGCCGACAGGTTGAATGATATCGGGATACAGGATAACGTCGACGATAGAAATAAAAATCAGGTTTATCAAATCGGGAACAATGCTTATATCATCAGCATGAGTGATTTGGAAAAAGCACAACTTAGGCTTTTCCCGATAGTGAAGAGTATTGATCCTACACCGCTCGGCGATCAGGACAAAAATCCATATTTGTTTCCTCACGTTGCCACTTACAATTGGTCTGTGGATGATTATGGCCCTATCTGGATCCCGAAAAAAGGCGCCACAATTCAATTGACACCTGATAATTTAATCCGTTACAAAAGATGCATCGTCACGTATGAGCACAACACTTTTGAAGAAAAAAACGGGACATATTATATTGATGGCAAACCTGCTACCACATATACTTTCAAAATGAATTACTATTGGATGATGGGTGACAATCGCCACAATTCACTTGACAGCCGTTTCTGGGGATTTGTACCCGAAGACCACATCGTGGGAAAAGCCTCACTCATCTGGTTTAGTTATGGAAATAATGGTATCCGTTGGAACCGGATATTTAAAATAATCCGTTAAACTGATTCGTCTTTCATTTCAAACATCTGTCCATCCTTGCCTGAAACTAAAGAAATAGGTAAGATTGAATTTTCTGTAAACTTTTCTGCTATTGATTGAGCTAATTTTCCGATGATAATATCCATCTGCTTTCATGAAACAACTTTTGTGTTGAAACATTTTTGATTCAATTAATTTTTGAAAGCTATCTGCAACCCTGACCTGGCAAGCATTTCGCAAAGAAAAATAACGTCGTCCTCCATCCGAAAAATATTCTATTCCCTTTTTCGTAAAGAAAACCCAATGTGAGCAAATAATTTCGCCTCGTTATCGAAATACAGGTTAATCAAAAGGGAAACACTCCTGTATTTTATCACAAATTCTAATTTTTTTTAAATGCATAAAAGTCTGAACTTTCTATATAGAGGAGGTATAATATTTCTGTTCCTCTTTGGTTTTATCTGGTCTTCTGCTTTGGCAAATGAAGATTATAACGGACAGATAAAAGGTACTGTGACCACCATCGATGGCAGGCCGGCTTCATGGGTAACTGTACAAATCAAAGGTTCTGCAATTTCAACCATTACAGATGAAAACGGAACATTCTATTTTAAAAATCTCAAACCCGGAAACTATACCCTTATTGTAACTTACCCGGGTTCTGAACCTTCTGAAAAAACGATAATCGTTACTGAAGATAAAATTGCAAATACTGAATTCACGCTTCAGCAAACATTCAAAGAGTTGAATGAAATCGTCATTGACGGAAGAAAGAGTTCAAACCTGCAACCTGCAACAATTGGAAAGATACCGGTTGCGCCGATGGATCTTCCGATGAGCATCTCTGTCATCGGGCAAAATATTTTGCGAAATCAACAGGTGGAAAAATTAAGCGATGTCATAAAAAATGTAAATGGAATTTACCTTTCATCTGAAAGAGGGGGAGAGAGGGAAATTTTTTCAGCCCGTGGTTACCGTCTGACGACAGATAATATTTATAAAAATGGTGTCCGTTCAAACTTTTCCGTAATGCCGGAAATGAGCTCTATAGAAAGTGTGGAAATCTTAAAAGGCAGTGCGGCTATTTTGTATGGCGCCGTTGCACCCGGCGGTATAATCAATATGATTACCAAAAAACCAAAGTTTGAATACGGTGGTGAAATATCAATGCGTACCGGTAGTTACGGATTGTACAAGCCCGTGTTTGATGTGTATGGGCCTGTTTCAAAAAAAATTGCTTTTCGTTTGGACGGAACCTTTGAAGATGAAGGAAGTTTCCGTGATGAAGTCCACTCCAAAAAATATTACATCAATCCTTCACTGAAAATCAATTTTGGTGAAAAAACAAAATTGCTTTTGCAGGGAGATTACTTTGCCAATAATTTCAATCCCGATTTCGGACTTGGGACTTTGAGTGATACAATAGTAGCAAGGCTTCCCAGAAATGTTTTCCTGGGCGCTTCATGGCAATATGATAAAATAAGGCAGTCAACGGCAACAGCTACGCTGAACCACAAGTTTAATGAAGCGTGGGAATTGAATGTAACCGGTTCCTATCAATATTTTAATAAAAACTATTATTCAACCGAAAGGATCCGCGCTGCAGCCAGTGGAGACTGGGCCAGACCTCTCAACAGAATCCTGACCTCGGAAAACTATTATCTGGCAGAAGCCGATCTCACCGGCAAATTCAGTACCGGAGAAATTAATCACGTGCTGCTTGCGGGAATGGATGCAGACAGAGATGATGTCATTAATTATACTTTCAATAATCCCACTATTTATGACACCATCAATATTCTGGATCATTCAAAATTTGTGCAGCGCACCGATATTCCACCGGCTTCAAAGGTTACCAGAACAACAACACCTGTAAACCGGGTGGGAATTTATATCCAGGATCTCATCAGCATTTCAAATAAAATAAAATTACTTGCCGGCATCAGATGGTCTGAACAAATTTCCCAACCGGTATTAATAAACTATCTGACAAAAGACAGCGTGGCGAAAAATCCCGGACAAAATAATAACGCTTTTTCACCAAGGGTTGGATTAGTGTACAAGCCACTGACTAATACAGCCGTTTTCATAAGCTATTCTAATTCTTTTTCGGTTAATTCGGGAACAGATATCTTTAATAACCCCCTGCCTCCATCCATTATCAATCAATATGAAATGGGAGTGAAGAATGATTTCTTTAACGGTCAGCTTTCCGTAAATATAACCGCCTATCGAATCAGAAACAGCAACCTGGCACAGACAGCACCCTTTCTGCAGGATGGTGTTACACCCAACAGCAATACCAATTTGAAAGAGTTGACAGGTCAAACTACCAGTGACGGAATTGAGCTTGATATTTCCGGGCATCCGGTAAGAGGACTTGATATCATGGCAGGGTACAGCTATAACAATATGCGTTACACGAAAACACCGGATTCCGAAGGGAGCTATATCGAAGGCGAAAAACTTATCGGGACTCCTGCACACACGGCAAATGCAACAGCATTCTATAATTTTCAAAATAAACTGAAAGGATTAAAGGTTGGCGCTACCCTGTTTACGGTCGGGAATCGTTTGGCGGGCTTTAATAATAAAAAGGGCCAGGCACAAAATTACTCGAGGCTGATTACGGTAAGTGGTTTTACCACATTGGATCTTTCTGCCGGATATACATTCAAAAAGATTTCCTTGCTCGCCCAGATCAGCAATGTGACAAACACATATAATTTTTATGTGCACGAAAATTATAGTGTAAACCCCATCCCACCGACACAATTCAGGGCGACGGTATCTTACAGATTCTGAAATCAGATTCCGTGCTATTTTAAAAATGCATAACAGTTTTATGTAATAGATCTCTATTTGGCAGAAGCCTGAAGCTCCCTGTCAAATAGGGATTTATCGCATTGGAAGGTCATTGTGAATGGATTGTTTAAAAAAAATAAAATGTTTTAACAGTATTAAATGCTTTTTTGCCATCTTTGTGCATGTATAAAATCCGTCATCCTTCAAAAAATAACATTATCCAATTTCCCTTCATATCCAATTATTTCTAAAACTTTTAAACATTTTAAAAATGGAAAGAAATCTACTCCTCAGGAAATCGAAATTATCCTCACACAGAAAACTTCTGACATTGGCAGTTTGTTTTTCCGTGTTAACCGGAGTGTCGTTCGGGCAGGCCGGACAATCTTTAAATTATGATCCTTCAAACGGAAATAATGCTGTAATATATATACCTACAGGTACAGATGTGATAGGGCTTGGCTCATACACAAAAGAAGCATGGATAAGAATGCCTGCGATCCCTATGGATAATAAAGCCTATAATATTTTGTCTCAAAGTACCGGAGCGAGTGCATTGTATGTGTATAACGGACAGCTAAGCTCAGGTCAAAATCCTTCCTTTCCGGCACAGGTAACAGACCCCACCGTTTTATCTCCCAATACATGGTACCACGTAGCAGTTACTTATGATGGAACAACCCATGAAATGATTCTTTATAAAAATGGCGTGCAAGTGGCTTCCGGGACTTCAAATGCAATAACAACTCCTGGATATCAATTGGCAATAGGGGCTATTTATAGTTCAAGTGTTTACACAGACTTTACTTTTTATGGTGATATTGATGAAGTCAGGGTGTGGAACTATGTGCAATCTGCTTCAGAAATTCAGGGTAATTACCAGTGTACGGTTTCAAAAAGTTCACCGGGTTTATTAGCCTATTTTCAGTTTAATCAGGGAATAGCCGGTTCAGATAATACTGGTATTACGACGTTAATTGATAGTACGGGAAACGGAAATGACGCAACACTGGGAAACTTTACATTGAATGGACCTACTTCCAATTTTACGGCTGCATCCGCCCCATTGACAGGAGATTGTATCGTGGCCCCTGTTAAACTTATTTCTTTTGATGGAAGGGTTTCAAACAATTTGGTTCAACTGATCTGGAGCACCTCTACCGAAATCAATAATGCAGGTTTCGAAATTCAGAGGTCAGCCAATGGAAATACGGGTTGGGAAAAGATCGGTTTCGTTGCCGGCTACGGAAATTCTGTTGAAGTTCACAATTACAATTTTACAGACAACAACCCAATCAATGGAACCAACTATTACAGGTTATTGCAAACAGATTGGGATGGCAATGCAACTTATAGCAATATCATCTCCTTCAAGATTGGAAATGCCGGTCTGATTTCTATATATCCGACCATTGCCCGTTCAGCAATTTCTATTGTTTCCAACGATGCATCTGTGCTGAACAAACAATTCATTATTGTAAACAACAGTGGCAAACTGGTGCAGAATGGAGTTATTCAAAGCAACAAACAATCTATAGATGTCAGTTCGCTTAGTTCTGGTGTTTACTTTGTAAGAATCCAGGGACAAAGTACATTGAAGTTTATAAAGGAATAAAATAGTCAAACGGATTTAAAAAAAATGACGGCTCTCGCAGCCGTTATTTTTTTCGACTAAATTATACACTTGCAGTCAGGTCTTCCATTGTGATGGCAGAATGATCTTCATTGTAAACAGGTTTTCCTCCTGAAAGTAAAATAACCTGGGGAGACTCATGGCGGATTTGAAAATCATCAGCTATTTTATTGCTGAGACTTCTGAATTTCAACAGATCGAGATAATAGAAATCAACATTTTCAGGTTGTTCCGATTTTTCCAACCGGTTCATGATCATTTTGCTGATGGGACAGCGGGTGCTGTGTTTAAAAATTACCTGTGGTCTTTTTGTCGATTTATCAATGATTACCCGAAGCTGTGATTCAGCTTCAAGTGGTATCCAGTTCATGGTTAGCGATAATTTTTTTAATGAATAATGCCTTCAGCCATTGGGCAACCTGATTTGCTTCGCCGGCTGCTTGAGCAACTGGAGATGGTTAAACCAATAAAAGCAATTAGCATTACGGCGATGAATAATCTTTTCATAGTGTCTTTGATTTGATTACAAAATTAATTGTTATGAATAAGAGATTACTTTGCAAAACGAATATATTTTCAAACTATTGTTAAATTGGCGCCTTATTCAAATAAATGAAAGTTCATTTTATAGCAATCGGAGGAAGTGTAATGCATCAACTCGCCATTGCGCTCAAGAAGAAAGGAGACATAGTATCAGGCAGTGATGATGAAATTTTTGAACCCGCTGCTTCCAACCTGAAAGCTGCAGGAATTTTTCCTGAAAACTTTGGCTGGTTTCCCGAAAAAATTGATTCAGAAACCGAGGCTGTTATTCTGGGAATGCACGCTCAGAAAGACAATCCGGAATTGCAGAGAGCATTGGAATTGCATGTGCCGGTTTATTCATTTCCTGAATTTATTTACAAAAGGAGCATAGACAAAAAGCGTGTGGCAATTGGAGGAAGTCACGGTAAAACCACAACGACTTCTATGATCATGCATGTTTTGAAATTTGCCGGAAAGGATTTTGATTATCTCGTGGGAGCGAGATTGGAAGGATTTGACAGCAGTGTAAAAATTACGGATGCTCCATTGATCATTTGTGAAGCTGATGAATATCCTGCGAGTGTGGTGGAAAAACGTCCGAAATTCCATTTCCTTTTTCCTGATATTGCTGTGCTGACAGGTATTGCGTGGGACCATATCAATGTATTTCCCACCTTTGAAATCTATTGCGAACAATTTAAAATTTTTATTGAAAAGATTGAATCCGGCGGGGTTTTGGTTTATAATAACCGCGATGAGATTTTGAAGTCAATTGTTGAAAAATGTGACAGAAAGGATATTCGTTTGATTCCATATCAGATACCTGCACATTCCATCCGCGACGGAATTACCTATCTGGAGAAAGAAGGCAAACAGGTTCCTTTAAAAATTTTTGGCGATCATAATCTTTCCAATTCGGAAGCAGCTTTTTTGGTTTGCAAAGAATTAGGGATCGGAACAGAAGTATTTCTCAACGCAATTTCAGAATTCAGGGGAGCATCGAGGAGGCTTGAAAATATTTTTAAGAAAGAAGATATGAGTGTTTTCCGTGATTTTGCGCATGCCCCAAGCAAGGTGAAAGCAAGTGCTGCGGCAGTAAGGGCGCAATTCCCAAATAGAAAACTTGTAGCTATTTTAGAGCTGCATACCTACAGCAGCCTCAATGAAAATTTCATGAAAGAGTACCACGGAGCGCTTGACACGGCGGATATCGCAATCGTTTTTTATAGCAGGCATGCGCTAACCATTAAACGAATGCCGTTTTTGGAACCTGCAAAAGTGAAAGCCGGATTCGCCAAAGAAAATCTTATTATTGCAAATGATAAAAATGAATTACTATCTGTCCTTGGAAAAATCGATCCCCATGACACAAATTTCTTATTTATGAGCAGTGGAGATTACGATGGATTAAATATTTTACAATCTTTGCAACTCACATAGAACAAATAATATTTTTTTAAGAAATGGCTTTAAAACTTTCCCGGCCCCTGGCTGTTATCGACCTTGAAACCACTGGTGTCAACATTGCGAACGACAGAATCATCGAAATTTTTATTCTGAGAATTAACCCTGACGGGGCAAAGCAGACAAAACATAAATTCATAAATCCCGGAATGCCCATTCCTGCCGAAAGCAGCGCCATTCATGGTATTACTGATGATAAGGTTGCTGATGCACCGTTATTTAAAACAGTGGCCAACGAGCTGAAACAATTTATTGGCAACGCTGATCTTGCGGGTTTCAATTCGAACCGTTTTGATATTCCTCTTTTGATGGAAGAGTTTTTGCGTGCCGGTATCGAAGTCGATATGACAAACAGAAAATTGCTGGATGTACAGCAGATTTTCCATACGATGGAAAAAAGGACCCTTTCTGCGGCATATAAATTTTATTGTTCAAAAGATTTGATAGATGCCCACAGCGCGGAAGCCGACGTCACTGCCACCTGGGAAATTTTGTTGGCGCAGATTTCCCGCTATCAACAATTGGGAGATACAGTTGATTCAATTCTCAGCGAAATCGGGGAGGAGAAGATAGTGGATTTTGCCAGAAGAATGTCATTTGATTCTGAAGGCAAAGAAATTTTTAATTTTGGGAAACATAAAGGAAAACGTGTGGAAGATGTGTTGGAAAAAGAACGTCAATATTATGACTGGATGATGCACGGCGAGTTTCCTTTACATACCAAACAGAAACTTACAGAAATTTTAAATCGTACGCTTCTTTCAAAAAAGCGGTAGGGTTTTAAGATTTATAAAGCGGAATTCAGGGTAAATTTGTAGAACATTGGTCAACCATCTTTTTTTGGAAAAACTCGTTATTATACCCACTTACAACGAAAGGGAAAACGTGGAGCGGATTCTCGATGCTGTTTTTCATCTGGAAGATTTTCATGTTCTCATTATTGATGACAGTTCTCCTGATGGAACCGGCGAGCTGGTTAAAAATTTATTTGCAAAATACCCCGGCCGTCTTTTTCTTGAAGAGAGAAAAGGAAAACTCGGACTGGGAACGGCTTACATCCATGGATTTAAATGGGCGCTCAAAAAAGGGTACCGGTTTATTTTTGAAATGGATTGCGACTTTTCTCATAATCCACAAGACCTGGAGCGGCTTTACATGGCATGCAAAACGGGTGGGGCAGATGTGGCGGTTGGCAGCCGGTATGTACGCGGCGGTAAAATTATAAACTGGCCGCGAAGCAGGGTCAATCTTTCCAAAGGCGCTTCTCTTTATACGCGAATCATCACTTTTATGCCGATTAAAGACCCTACTGCCGGATTTGTATGTTATCGCAGGGAAGTTCTCTCTTCAATCAATCTGGATGAAATTACTTTTGTGGGTTATGCTTTCCAGATAGAAATGAAATTTGCCGCCTGGAAAATCGGATTTGTAATCAAAGAAGTTCCGATTACATTCCACGACCGGGAATTTGGTGTTTCCAAGATGAATAAAGATATCGTCAGGGAAGGCATCTTCGGCGTATTGCGTCTGAGGTGGCTTAGCTTATTCAAAAACTACCGCAACAGAGTACAAAAGCATGAGGATCCCTTTGTGGAAGCCGATTACCTGTCTCCCGATCACAGATAATTTTTCTATTTGCCTTCTCCTTCTTTTGATGAAGGGTGCAATCCCGATGCCTTCATTATCAGATTTTCTCCGAACCTGCGTTTGATGCTATCGATAGACTGATAGAGATGAATGGTCTCCTGGGTATCCTCAAAAAGGCTGATTTGGTAATTACCGGGAATCAGATGGCTGAAACGCACTCCCACAAGCCGGATAAGCATGCGCCGGTCATATAATTTTTCAAAGAGGTGCATTGCCTTGTCAATCAGGATATGATCGGCATTGGTGTAAACGATGGTTTCCTGCTTGGTAAATGTTTCAAAGTTGGAGTAACGCAATTTAATTGTAATGCATCCGGTAAGTTTATTTTGGCTGCGAAGTTCGAATCCTATTTTTTCCGTCATTCGAACGATCTCTCTGTGCAAAAAATCTAAATCGATGGTGTCTTGTGAAAAAGTATTTTCAGTAGAAATGGATTTTTGTTCGTGATAGGGGACGACCGGCGAATCATCAATTCCGTTGGCCCGGCGCCAGAGTTCGGCACCGTTTTTTCCCAACAGATTTTCCAGCATTTCTCCCGGTATCTCACTCAATGTTTTCACAGTTTCCACGCCCATTTTTATCAAAAGAAAGGCGGTCTGTTTTCCGATGCCGGGTATTTTGGCAACACTCAGCGGAGCGAGGAATGATTTTTCCTGTCCAAATTGAATTTCTATCTGCCCGTTAGGTTTCACCTCGTTGGTAGCTACCTTGCTGATTAATTTATTGGCTGAGACTGCATACGATATCGGTAATCCACATTCGCGCCCGATTTTATTTTTTAATTCGTGAATGTATTTCACACAACCAAAAAACCGCTCCATTCCCGTCATGTCCATGTAAAACTCATCAATGGATGATTTTTCAAAAAGAGGCACAGAATCATTGATCACTTCGGTGACCTGGGAAGAATACTTACTGTACAATTCCATATCGCCGCGGACGATGATGGCGTGCGGGCAGAGTCGGCGCGCAATCTTCATGGGCATGGCGCTTTGAACACCAAATTTTCTGGCTTCATAACTGCATGAAGCCACTACTGCACGGTCGCCCGTACCACCGATCAGCACAGGTTTCCCTTCCAGCTTCCGGTTGCGAAGGCGTTCAACGGATACATAAAAGGAATCAAGATCCATGTGGGCAATATGGCGTTGATCTTGTAGTATCATGGCCGTACAAATTTAACCCGGATTTCTTTACTTTGGTAAAATGTTTAGCAAAAAGAATATGTCCGTATCTCCGGGTATGGGCGGCAAGCGTTCAACAAACGGTTTCATTGCCGGTGCTTCGTACCCAACGAATCTCCTATGTTTGTTTTTTTTTATAAGTTCTGTGAGATTATGGGTGAAGATACCAATAGATTTGATTTTTAAAAAAAGTGAAAAAGAATGAGAGCACTACGAAAGCAAATAACTCAGTGAGTATATTCTAACTAAGATATTGCCTCTTTCTTTTTTATCTCTTCGAGTTTGAACAGAATGTAAGGGATAAGGCGATGCTTTATAACCAGGATATCCAGTCAGGAGACAAAACGAAGGGAGATTTTTCACTTTTTCATTTTTTAAATTAATTAGTAATGAAACAAATTGTAAGACAGGTATGTGGTATTGATGTGGCTCAAAAAGAACTGGTGGTAGCTCTTGGCCAGATGTATGATGACTTAAGTACAAAACTGCTTTCTCATAAAACATTCACCAACAATCCGAAAGGTTTTGAATTACTGTTGCAATGGGTAAAGAAGTTAACAGAAGAAGCTACGGGTGTAGGTTATCTAATGGAGGCCACAGAGGTGTATCATGAAAAACTGGCCTATTATCTCTATTTAAATGACCAATCAGTAAGCATTGTATTGCCTAACAAAATCAGCAACTACTTTCGCACATTGGATGTAAAAACGGTCACCGATAAAACCGCCAGCGAAGCCATAGCCTTATTTGGCTTGGAAAGGAAACTGAACAGTTGGAACCCTCCCGATCCTGTGTATAAACAAATGCGACAATTAGCAAGAGAGCGGGACCAGATTGTTCAAAGCCGCACCGTGGCCAAAAACCAGCTTCACGCAGAACAGACAGAGGAAGCACCACTCAAAAGCACTGTCAACAGGCTCAAAAAACAAATATTCCTTTTTGATAAACAAATTGCAGAGGTTGTCTCTGAAATAAATGGATTAATCAAATCAAACGAAAAAATTTAGGCATCTGTTGAATTATTAACATCCATTCCGGGTGTAGGCTTATTAACGGCAGCTTCTGTTTTGGCAGAAACAAATGGTTTTGATTTGATAAGGAACAAAAAACAACTCAGCAGCTATGCAGGTTTGGATGTAAAAGAAAAGCAGTCGGGTACCTCCGTAAAGGGCAAACCCAAAATATCCAAGAAGGGTAATAAACATCTACGAAAAGCCCTGCACATGCCAGCATTAGCAGCTATCCGGCACGATGAAAGGTTTAAATCCATTTTTGCAAGGCTAGTGTCAGTGCATGGCATAAAAATGAAAGCCGCAGTAGCCATACAAAGAAAACTTTTAGAACTAATGTACACCCTTTACAAAAAACAGGAAAAATATGACATGGATTATTTACAAAAACAAATTACCGAAGTACCAGAAGAAGTGATGGAAAAAAATTAGGAGGCAAATAAATATTGCCTCCTAAACAGGCTAACTTAAAGCCGCCTAAAACATAAAATTATATAAAATCTTTTGGTTTTTAACACAGAATCTTATTTGTTGTAAGCATACCCTTCTCATTGTCTAAATAAAACGGGGCAACAAATGATGTTACCCCATGTAAAACTGTTTGAAAATTCCTTAATGTTGAATGCTTATTTTATAAGAATGCCAGACCTCTCCATCGAAGATTCTTAAAGTATAAATATCGTTAGGTAAATTACTTACAGAAATATTTGCAGAGGTTAGACCATTACCGAATTGTTTCTTGTATCTGGTACTTCCCATTTTGTCAATTAACTCTACTTCTCGCACTTCTATTTGTTTTGAAACATACTTCATTGAATTATTTACTGAAATATTAATATTGTCGCTTGATGGATTGGGAGATACAGTAAACCTATTGCTACTACAATCTATTACAATGAAGGAACTTGTGTACCATGCACTATAACCGCAAGCTGATGAATAGCTTCTAACTCGAATTTGATGATTTCCAACATCCCATCTGAAAGCATCAACCCTAATACTGCTTCCAATACCGGCTCCTTGCCCGTCAATTTGCCAATAGTAGGTTAATGAATTGATTGGATTGACAACATAAAACCAAGCTATTTCGGAGGTCCTGCCATCGTAGCATAAGTCATGACTAGGGCCATTTATTCCTAAAGGAACTGGAGTACCGACAACAACATTTGGTTTTGTAAGTATTATTTGCCCCCCGCATCTGTTAGGAATATTGATTGTAGCAGTAAATGTTACAGTTCCATTGCCTACTTTGGTAGCCAAACCAGTAGGAGAAATAGTTGCAATATTATTATTTGAACTCCCCCAATTGACGATGCTCCCTTGAGGTAAATTATTTATTGAATAGGTTGAACTCGTGCATAAAAAGTCAGTTCCAGTTATTGTGAACCTACCGGGTATTCTACTCAGTGCAGCACATGCATTTAATCGTCCATTTCCTAGTTCGGGACACCATCCAGCAGTATATGCATAGCCACCAACATCATCTGCACTTTGTGTTATAATATCAAACACCTGCTGCTGTGTCAAATTATTATTTAACGATAAAACAAGTGCTGCGACTGCGGCTACTTGTGGGCATGAAGCAGATGTGCCACCCATTCTACCAGTATAGGATAAATTATTTACGCCAGCTGTTGGTAATACTTCACCAAAGGCTGGTGCAGTTATTGGGAAATTGGGGTCGTTCCATTGATTATATCCATTTACACCGGGTATATCAATTGTCCATACTTCAAAGCCTTCTCCCGGAATGCCACCAAATGCAGGTGGATATGCTCTATGTGACGGTGCAACAATATCAATCATTTGATTATTTGGATTTGCTGCATTGCTTGTTGGGCTATAATCAGACTGTTCATCGTCTCTGTCAGATGCTCCCACAGTAAGAACGCCATTTATCAGGACATTGCTTGGGAAACGAATCTGACCGTTATTTCCCAAAGAATGATTTGCAGAATTGCTAGCTGAAAATACCACAACACTGCCAAGATTTCCTCTGCCTTGGGTAACCGCCCTATTAATAGCCGCAACAATGGCAGGAACAAAATTAGGATTATCTGAGCCATATCCCCAGCTATTTGAAATAACATGAGCTCCATTCTGCCATGCAAAATCAATGGCTGCCGCTACGCCATTATTGTCCGCGTTATTTCCCGGATTAATCCCGTCTCCGCCGAAAATTTTAATCGGCATAATTCTTACATTCGGCGCTATACCAGTTACTCCCTCATTATTATTTTGTGTGCCAGCAATAATGCCAGAACAGGCGTTCCCATGATTGTGATGCAAACCTGGCGTTGGGTCATTCGCATTTTCCCCTGAAACAAAATTTGAACCATTTAGCCTTACTTGTCT
The DNA here is from genome assembly GCA_017307735.1 of Chitinophagaceae bacterium. GTDB lineage: Bacteria > Bacteroidota > Bacteroidia > Chitinophagales > Chitinophagaceae > Ginsengibacter. The sequence continues at coordinate 136,105 of JAFKGR010000002.1, read as the reverse complement.
TACGTTCGGCAGGTCAGGATGATTTGGAGTAACGCCTGCATCAATTACGGCAACAATAATGGCATTATTTCCTAAAGTAGTATTCCATGCAAATGGGGCATTGATGTCAGCATTTGCTAACCCAAAATGGTTTTCCACCGGATTGAATACCTGGCCTGTATTTCTCAAATAATATTGATTATTGAAATATGTGTCATTTGGAATTACTTGGTGCTTCTCAATTGGCATCATAAAATTCGGGTGACTATATTTAACTAAGCCGCTTTCTTGTATCTTATTAGCTATTTCACAGGCATCAAAAATTGGAGAAATTTCAACAATACTGTAAAATTTTCCTTCTTTTACTTTGCCGTAATTTTCTAATCCGTTTTTTCTGATTACATCACTAATATTTATTCCTTCAAGAGGCTCCACTAATATTTCATTTGTATAATACATTTCCTGTTTTTGATATTTGTAGGCAGGTTTAATAATTTCAATATCCAGCATTTTACTATTCAGTAGTTCGTTGATGTTTTTACCAGTGCTATTTAAGTCTACAATAAGTGTTGTTTCATTTTGAGATTGAATTTTTTTCTCATTGCCTACCTTTTCAATCAAATATAATTTGAGAGCATTTGCTTTTTGTTTGTCCTTAAATTTTACTGCAAACTTGTTAGGAATTTCATCAATAAAAATCTTTTCATTGAATGCGTAATAAAATTTTCTATTTTCAGGAGGTTTTTCTGCTGTAATCAAAATGAATACTAAGCTAAAAGCCAAAACAGCTGTTAAGGAAAATAATATTTTTCTCATAATTAATTGTTTTATTGTTGTGATATACAGGTTATAAAAATCTCTTTTCCTTTAACTGCGGCATAAAAAGGGCCAGTCCAAATATTTGCTAAGCAAATAACTGCTGTTTTTTCATTTTCAAGAGCGAACCTGTAATTAAATTTAATTTTGAATTTATCCTGAGTATCGGGGGTATATAAAAATTGACCGTTAGTTGCTGTGTTGCCATCTATATAAGGAAATTGAAAAAGGTCATCGGAAATGTTATAACTAACAACTGTATCCTTAGTTACTCCATTATCAATTTCAATAACAAAACCCGCATCTTTTATTTTATTTATGGGTGTATAATACCGGCAAGGGTCATAGCCAATTATTCTTCCTTTTGAGGTTGCAAGGCATTCCTTGGTTTTTTTGCAACTACTGGAACTGAAAAGTGCTAAAAAGAAGATAAGGACGGTTAAGATAAAATAGGTCTTCATAATCATAGCTTTTATTGAATGACAATATAACAGCGTAATACGTTGCACAAAAAAAGGCGGACTTTTATTTTTATCGGTTAAATGACTATTATAAATGAGAAACTCCATGTTCGTTGTATTCTTTCCTCTTGCTATCTACAAACTGTCGGAATGTTCCAACAGGGTTGCTTACAACATTCAGAAAAGTATCCGCAAAGCCCCCTGAAGTACAAAGTATCAACCGGTTCTTTTCTTTATGTTTATTTTAAAAATTAAATTTCAGTCTCCAAAGCACTGTTTCTTGTTGGCTTACGGCTTTCAGAGATTTTGTTGATTTAAAAGTAGTGATAATATTTTTCACTTAACCATCTTTTACGCCGGTTTTTTATTACAATGATATACCTCTGCCGTTATCCTGTACAAAGAGGATTGCTGCTTTCATCCCTAAAAACACTTCGTCAATATATTTTATCCATCATCTGGTGGAATATCTTTCTGCCGCTAACAGAAAACCGGGAATACCCTGCTGCCCCCGATTCGGAAAACTGAGTGCATTTCCCGTGCCGGTCGTTTTGAAAGGAGCGCAGCCATAAAATATTTTGAATTTATTCTCCTGCAAGGGAAGAATGTGTACGGCTGATTTTATAGCGTAACGCTACGGAATCTTTGCGTAGCGCTACTGAATCTTGTATGAAAAAGGACAAAATAAAAAATCAGAAATCCGTGAATTTCTTCTCAGGTATTTTCCTATACCTGCGCTATACCTGTGCCGTACCATCTCCGCCAGGATACACGGAATGGTACGGACAAGGGGCGGAGAAAGGGCGAAGAAAACACAAGGGAAATATTTTCGGAAAAGCAGCGTTTTGAGAACAACAACACCGGTGGAAAACGAATATCCGGATGTGTGCATGGGCTGGAACATTCTTCATTCAGGCACGTCATCAATTCTATTTCCATCATTACTTCTGGTGCATCAATAATGGGTCTTAGCATCATCCCCTGATCAGTCCTGCCCGAATATAAGCCAGACGACAGAATACTGGCTCTCACAGTTTCGTGATCAGCCGTTCCTCCGATTCAGTGTTGTTTTACTTTAAAACCTTCTTTCAATGTTGCAGTCCGGTTGAATATCAGGTTGTCATTTGTGGAATCGGGATCCAGGCAGAAATATCCAATTCTTACAAACTGAAAATGATTTCCGGGTTCGGCATTTTTTATTCCTGATTCTGCATAAGCCTTTTTAATCTGAAGGGAATCCGGATTGATAAAGTCCAGGAAATTCTCTTCCTGTGCAGGATTCTCGGATGTAAATAACCTGTCGTACAACCTCACCTCCACTTCGAGTGCATTTTTTGCATCCACCCAATGAATGGTTCCTTTCACCTTCAGTCCGCTTTCATCATGCCCGCTTTTGCTTTCGGGAATATAGGTTGCATGGATTTCTGTAATATTTCCATTTTCATCCTTGTCAAATGATTCGCATTTGATAATGTAAGCGCTTTTCAATCTTACCATTTGTCCGGGCGCCAGTCGAAACCATTTCTTAACCGGATTTTCCATAAAATCTTCCTGCTCTATCCACAAAGTTTTAGAGAAAGAAACTTCTCTCTTTTTATCAGGATCATTCGGCAATGATTCCGTTTCCAGCAGTTCTGATTTTTCCTCATCATAATTATCTATTATCAGTTTCACAGGGTTCAACACCACCATTTTTCTTTCGGCAGTTACATTCAGTTCTTCCCTGATGCAGGATTCGAGAAGGCTGATGTCGATGAGATTGTCCCGCTTTGCCACTCCGATTTTATCACAAAATGTCCGGATGGATGATGGCGTATATCCTTTTCTGCGGATGCCTGAAATTGTCGGCATCCTCGGATCATCCCATCCGGAAACATATCCTTCCTCCACCAGCTTCAGCATTTTTCGTTTACTCATGACTGTATAGGTCATATTGAGCCTTGCAAATTCGTACTGGTGTGAAGGGAAAATTTCTAATTTCTCAATAAACCAGTTATACAAAGGCCTGTGTGGCACAAATTCAAGCGTGCAGATGCTGTGGGTAATATTTTCAATACTGTCGCTTTGACCATGGGCAAAATCGTACAAAGGATAGATACACCATTTGTCTCCTGTGCGGTGGTGGTGTGCATGTTTTATCCGGTACATCACGGGATCTCTCATTTGCATTACAGGAGAGGCCATGTCAATTTTTGCCCGAAGAACTTTTTCCCCATCAGCGTATTTACCATTTTTCATTTCTTCAAAGAGACGGAGATTTTCTTCTATGGTTCTTGATCGGTATTCATTTTCTACTCCCGGCGTGGCGGGCGTTCCTTTTTCAGAGGCAATTTTTTCTGAACTGCTGTCGTCCACATACGCAAGTCCCTTCTGAATTAGCCTGACGGCAAATTCGTAAAGCTGATCAAAATAATTGCTTGCATATAACTCTTTTGCCCAGGAAAATCCAAGCCACCTGATGTCATTTTTAATGCTGTCCACATATTCTGTTTCTTCCGTGGTTGGATTGGTATCATCAAACCTCAGATTGGTTTCACCGCCATATTTTAATGCCAGTCCGAAGTTCAGGCAAATACTTTTTGCATGGCCGATGTGCAGATAGCCGTTTGGCTCCGGCGGAAAGCGCGTTTTTATCGCAGTATATTTTCCACTCTTTAAATCTTCTTCAATAATTTCTTCAACAAAATTGAGACTCTTTTCCTCCGTCATAAATCAAAAATATTCATTCAATAATTACTATTACTCCATACTTTCTGCAACCATTTCCGCAATGTCAAGCACATCCATCTGTTCTTCGCCATTGTTTCCTTTCACACCATCAATCAGCATCGTCATACAATACGGACAATTAGATGCCAATACACATGCACCGGTATCAAGCGCTTCGCGTGTACGGTTGACATTGACACGCACTTTGCCATGCTCTTCTTCCTTAAACACCTGTGCCCCGCCTGCTCCACAGCAAAAACTACGGCTTCCGCATCGCTTCATTTCCACCAGTTCAACATCAAGGGCTTTCAGCACAGCCCGCGGAGCTTCATAAATATTATTGGCGCGTCCGAGATAACAACTGTCGTGATAAGTTATCTTCTTCCCTTTGAAAGTGCCCTTTTCTTTCATCCTGATTTTTCCTTCATCAATCAGGCCCTGCAAAAAAGTGGCATGATGCATTACTTCGTAATGTCCGCCCAATGCAGGGTATTCATTTTTCAGGGTATTAAAGCAGTGAGGACAGGTTGTAACAATTTTTTTTACACCATAGCCATTCAATGTATCAATGAGCTGGTGGGCCATCATTTGAAAAAGGAATTCATTGCCTGCACGCCGTGCAGGGTCGCCATTGCAAACCTCTTCTTTGCCTAAAATTGCATAATTGATACCTACTTTATGAAGAATTTTCGTGAATGCTATCGTGATCTTTTGCGCTCTCTGATCAAAGCTTCCGGCACAGCCAACAAAGAATAAAACATCTGCGGTCTTGCCTTCTGCCCTGAGTTCAGCCATTGTGGGGATTTTCATACTGTTTTATTTTTGCTAAAATACAATAAAGTAACTGATACATTCCATGCATTTCAGTTGAAGGTTTACTTTTGTGCACCTCAATCCATAATAAAAAAGAATTACATTTATTTTTTGAGACTGATAAAAAAAATAACAAACTGGGAACAATGGCCATTTCAAATTTTATACGCGCCACTGGCTCCCGTCTGGCTTTATTACATCATCCGCTCGGGTTCGGTCTGGTTTTTCACTCCAAGTAATCCCAAAATTACTTTTGGCGGAATGGAAGGTGAACCTAAAAAAGAAATGCACGAGTTGCTTCCTGCAACTTTTTGCCCTGAACATTTTAATGTAAAACCTGGCCAAACGGTCAGCCGGATTTTGCAATCAATGAAAGAACATGGATTGTCTTTTCCTGTAATTGTGAAACCTGAGGTAGGAGAGAAGGGCATTCTTGTTCGTAAAATAGACAATGAAAGCCAGCTTAAATTTTATCACGACCATGTTCCCGAAGAATATATAATTCAGAAATACGTCTCACTGCCCATGGAGGTTAGCCTTTTTTATTACAGGTATCCATGGGAAAAGAAAGGTAAGATTACCGGATTCCTGCAAAAAGTTTCCCTGCGCGTTTCGGGAGATGGTGTCCATACTTTGAAAGAATTAATACTTGAAAATCCGAAGGCAAAAAAGCAGATTGAAATGCTGAAGAAAAAGTTCGGAGACAGTTTTGAAAAAATAATTCCCGAAGGAGAAATTATTAAGTTAAGCCATGCAGGAAATCACAACAGGGGAGCGCATTTCATTGATTTAAAAAATGAAATTGATGAAAATCTGACGATGATGCTGGATAAAATCAGCCTATCAATCGACGATTTTTTTTATGGCAGATATGACATCATGTGTCAAAGTATTGAAGACCTGAAAAAAGGCAAAAACTTTTATATCCTCGAATACAATGGTTGCGGCGCTGAGCCCAATCATTTTTATGATACCGGTTATACATTAAAAGAGGCTTACCTGGAAATTATGATGCATTGGAAAAAGTTATTTACTATCAGCCGTTATAATCACATGCGGGGAATACCGTACTGGCCGTTTTTTAAAGGATTGCATTTTCTTCGCAATGCCAAAAAGCAAGTCAGGATAGCCCAACAAATAGATCTGATTATCCCCTGAAACAATTTATAATGAAGTCAATTTTTTTTCTCATTTCTCTTTTTGCTTTTCAGATTGTTGAACCTGCTGAATATTTACCTGTTGATTCAGGGAGCAAAGTTCATTTTGTAATTAAAAACTTTGGAATTAATACCGGTGGCGATTTCACCGGATTGAACGGAGAGATATTTTTTGATCCCGCCAATGTTTCAAAAAGTTCATTTAATGTAACGATCAAATCATCAACCATTGATACCGATAATGAATTGCGCGACAAAAGCCTGAAAAAAGATTATTTTGAATCGGAAAAATATCCTGTCATCCGGATGGCTTCAACCAAAATTGAAAAGACAAATAAAACCGGTGAAGGATATTATTATTTTACCGGAAATCTGACAATAAAAAATATTACCAAAGCTGTTTCATTTCCTTTCAAAGTTGAAAAGTCAAATAATGGTTACACATTTTCCGGCGATTTTGAGATTAACCGGCTGGATTTTCAGGTCGGGGAAAATAGTGTTGTTCTTAGTAATATTGTCAAAGTTTCTTTGCAGGTAACAGCACTAAAGAAATAATTTTTATGAAGATTGTCAGGGTTTTCTTTTGGGGGTTGTTGATCAGCTTTTTGGGATCGCTTCCTCTGGGAACCCTGAATGTGGCTGCGATGCAGATAAGTGTCCAGGAAAATATTCTGAATGGAATTTTGTTTTCTCTCGGTTCATTAACCGTCGAGATGTTGTACGTAAGGTTTTCTTTGGTAGGGATTAATTGGATCAGAAAACAAAAAAAATTATTCCGCTGGATGGAATGGATTTCGCTGGGAATAGTTCTTGCGTTGGCCATCGGAAGTTTCATTGCCGCCGTGCAACCTCACCACGAAAAAAATGTGATGCTGAATAATAACATCAACCGGTTTTTGCTGGGTGGAATGTTGAGCGCGATTAATCCGATGCAGATTCCTTTTTGGTTTGGATGGAGCACTGTATTATTTGTAAAAAAAATTTTGGTTCCCCGTGCGTCTTATTACAATTTATATATCATTGGGATCGGGATCGGGACATTCGCAGGGAACCTGGTATTTATTTTTGGCGGTAAAATGATCGCACAGAAATTAAACGCCAGCCAGTCGATTATCAATTGGGTAATTGGTGGAATTTTCGCGATAACAGCCATTGTATTCCTGATCAAAATCCTTTTAAACAGGGATGGTACTGATAAACTGAAAGTTGCAGAAGAAGAGGGAATGTCGTAGAACTACGTTGTAAATCCATAGAAGGTTTCCGATGCCAGCGGTAAAATTGTTTGCCGCAAAAATGGTCACTAATGCTATTGGCATGGAGGGCAGGCGCATCTATCTTTGTACCAGAAGTTGATTGATGTTTAAAACATTGATCAAATAATCCAGAATCCTTAAAAAAGCCAGTAACATAATATCCTATTAAAGTCCAAACAAGATCTGATATCAGTCAACTTCTATTTTTATCCAATTCCCTGAAAGATCCAGAAATATTCCTGTGAAGACTTGCCCGAAAAGGCACAAATCCAAATCCTGAGAAATCCGACCCTTAGATTTAATCTCTTTCAAACTTCTGTATTCAGCAGAAGTTTTTTTTATTTAACCGCTTCCAGCACATCTGCGGGGCTTTCATCTTTTCTTTCCCAAACCAAAGCGCTGGCTCCCAAAATAGCCGCATCAGATTCTTTGAGCTCGCTGAAGATGAGTTTAACCTTATTCTGAAAAATCGGTAGAAGATTTGCTTCCATATTTCTCCGGACGGGATCCATTAACAGATCTCCGGCTTTGATGACACCTCCAAACAGAATAATGGCCTCGGGTGAAGAAAACATCACAAAATTGGCCAGCGCAGTTCCGAGAATTTCACCGGTATATTCAAAAACACTTTTCGCCAGGGCATCTCCTTTAATGGCAGCATCATAAACAGATTTAGAAGTGATCTGGTCGTGAGGGATATCCCTCAATAAGCTTTTTTCATTTATTTTTTCGTCCAGCAATTCTTTTGCAGTAATAGCAATTCCTGTGGCTGAAGCATAGGCTTCCAGCGAACCTTTCATCCCTGTGGCCCAGTGCATTCTTCCGCCGGGAATGATGGTGGTATGGCCCAACTCACCGGCAAAACCATCATGCCCGTATATCATCTGGCCGTTGGCTACAATTCCGCTGCCGACGCCGGTTCCTAAAGTTATCATGATGAAGTCTTTCATACCGCGGGCTGCACCGTACATAAGTTCACCCATAGCCGCTGCATTTGCATCGTTGGTGAGTGTACACGGTTTTTTGAACTTTTCATTGAAATAACTTGCCATAGGAATAATTCCTTTCCACTGAAGGTTTGGGGCATATTCTATGGTTCCCGTGTAAAAATTTCCGTTGGGTGCGCCCATCCCGATTCCTTTGATGTATTGCATTCCGCCAACGGCTTTGATTTCTGGTACAAGTCCATTATATAGTGCATCTATAAAATCGTGTATATCCTCATATTCTTTTGAAGAAATAGCACCGCTGCTCAGGATCTCACCACGGTGGTTTACAATTCCGTATTTTGTATTGGTTCCTCCGATATCAATTCCAATTGCATATTCTTTTTTATTTGCCGGGTCTGTAAATACTTCTTTCTTCGCCATTATATAGTCTGTTTTAGTTCCTTAATCTCAATATTTATTTTCTTCGACGGGAGGATTGATGCAGAAAGTGTTTTTCTTTTTAATCTTCATAATTGATTCCCTGCCTTTTTAAAATACCTTTTACGATAATCGCATAAAAGGTGATATATGCATAGCATAACAAAGGTACCCAATAAGAAGTATGAATTCCATACCCGATTTTATCGGTGCCGCTTTGTAACAAATCTGCAAGTTTTCCCTGAATGGGTGGTATCACACCGCCGCCGAGGATCATCATAATCAGAAATGCAGATGCCTGGGAAGTATATTTCCCCAATCCGGTTATTGCCAAAGTGAATATTGCCGGCCACATAATACTGCAGAACAAACCACCACTGATGAAAGCATACACTGCCACCATTCCTGTATTGAGCAATCCGATGGCCATTGCAATCATCCCAAGCAGACCAAAGATCATCAACATCCTTGCAGGTTTGTCTTTACTTACGAAGAAAGCCCCTGTCTGCACTGCCACACAAAAGATATAATAATACATCAGGTGTACCCTGTACCCCGACAATGCATTGACCCCAAGAACAATGAGAAATGCGATGAGAGGAACAAGGAATTTCAACATTGTTTTTGTAGAAGGTTTGAATTCAAAAGCAGTAATAGATCCAACCCAACGCCCAATCATCAAACTTCCCCAATACATAGAAATAAACAAAGCCGCCTCCGATGTGGAAAAACCACCAAACTCCGGTTTATTAATTAATTCACTGAGGTTGCTCACAATGGTAACTTCTGTACCTACATAAAGGAAAAGCGCAAGCATCCCGAGAACCAATTGCGGATACCTCATTGCGCCCCATCCCTCCGGTTTCTTTTTTGCACTGTAGTTGGCAAATACCAGACTTAAAACAACGATTGCAATGACTCCAAACAACCATTTCATTCTGTAACTTTCAAGCGGAAGCCTGATTTTATTCATATCTGCGGTTTGCTGATCAATTCCTGCCTTTATCTGTGACACTTGTGTGGCTGTTTCAGGATTTACCGCCTGAAGTTTGGACATCTGGCTTGCAACTTCCGCATTCGATTTATTTCGAAGGAAATCCTGCGATTTTAAACTTTGGGTATTGGAAGAGGACTTTACAATACTATCGATTCTTGTATATTCAGCGGATACAATGCTTTCTGTATTTTCAATGGACTTTTGAGTATCTGTATTATAACTGCTGAAAACAGGAACGAACATGATGATCAGTAATCCCGTCATGACCAAAAGGGTATAAAGTGTTTTGGTTTCTTTTTCTGTTTTTTCAGAAGAAACTCCGGCCGGTACTTTTTTGCTGAAATAAAAAAGAGCAGCAGCAAGGAGAAATAATATTCCGACGCAGGTGTATAAAATAATCACTTTTCCAAGACTCAGAGAAGCAATCTTCTCATCGGTGATGGCCGCAGTGGTACCAAACAAAGCAAATGCCACGATGAGTGGCCCAATCATCGTTCCAAAAGAGTTTACGCCACCACCCAGATTTACACGGCTCGCCCCTGTTGAAGGGTCACCCAATAAAATTGCGAACGGTTGGGCTGCTGTTTGTTGAAGAGAGAATCCCAAAGCGACTACAAATAAACCCGCCAGCATCCCGGCAAATCCGTTTGCATTGACTGCTATAATCATTACCAAAGCTCCCAGAGCGGAGAAAAGTAATCCGTAAACAATGCTTTTTTTGTAGCCCCATTTGGCAACCAAATCCTTTCCGCCGAGGGAACCATAAGCAAAAAGAAGTAATGCACCCACATAGTAGGCGAGATAAAATGAGAAATCGATTAATTGGCTCTGGAACTGGTCTAAATGAAAATAATGTTTACAGAAGGGAATGAAAACACTGTTACCTGCAGCGATAAACCCCCAAAAGAAAAATACTGTAATCAGAGTGGTTAGAGCCGGATAATTTGTCGGTTGAATTTTTCCTGATGTATTTCCTTTAGACGGATTTACATTCATAACAGGTGTGGCCATCGGAAGTAATTTTTTTTGAATGAAAGTAATACAAATTTTAAAGCACCAAAATATTTGTTTACAAATTACCGCAGGAAATGAGAAAGTGATGCAAATCCCTTACTTTCATTCTATGGAAATTTTACATGTAAGCGCTGAATGTTATCCGGTGGCTAAAGTGGGGGGACTTGGAGATGTCGTTGGCGCTTTGCCTAAGTACCAGCAAAAGCTTGGCCACATTGCCAAAGTGGTCATGCCGATGCACAGAACTCATTTTCTTTATGAAAATTCTTTTGAAGTAGTTCATAAGGGAACCATCCGGATTGCAGGAAAAGCTATTGATTATACCATTATTAAAGAAAAAACAAACCGCCTGGGATTCGACCTTTATATGGTAGATATCTGGGGGTTGTTGGACAGGGAACGTGTTTATGGATACGATGATGATATATATCGTTATGTTTCATTTCAGGTTGCAGTGGTAGATTGGCTAAGCCACTGGCAACACAGGCCGTCGGTAGTACATGTACACGACCACCATTCGGCGCTGATTCCTTTTATCATGCAGCATTGTTTCCAGTACAATTTCCTTTCGGAAATTAAAACTGTACTCACTATTCATAATGCCCAATACCAGGGATGGATGAGATGGGATCAGGCTGTTTTTCTACCTCCGTGGGATACTTATAAATGGGGATTATTGGATTGGAACCATTCAATTAATTCATTGGGGGCAGGCATCAAATGTGCCAATAAAGTCAATACCGTCAGCCACGGCTATCTTGAAGAAATACGATATCATGCGAACGGGCTGGAAAATCTTTTTGAATATGAAAGAGGAAAATGTTTTGGCATTTTAAACGGGATAGATACGGAAATCTGGGACCCCGAAACAGACAATTATCTCGAGTATCATTTCAATCCATCCAATTACATAGAAAACAAACTTAAGAATAAGAAAATTTTGTGCGATCGTTTTAACCTGGATATTGAGAAACCATTAATCATATTTATTGGCAGGATGGTTGGTGAAAAAGCTGCGGATCTTTTACCACAAGCCATCTCCGATTGTATCCGTTATATGGAAGGCAGAATGAATTTCCTGGTCCTGGGCAGCGGGTCTTCGTTTGTAGAAAGTCAGTTAGAAGAGATGAAAAGCCGTTATTTCGGATTCTACAATTCGCTTATTGGCTACAACGAAGAACTTAGTCATATCATGTATGCCGGGGCCGATTTCCTTTTAATGCCCAGCAGGGTTGAACCTTGTGGATTGAACCAGATGTATGCTTTGAGATATGGTACAATACCCATCGTCAGAAGGACGGGCGGACTCCGTGATACGGTTACTGATTATGGAGAACCGAATGGTTTTGGAGTATGTTTCAATGATACTTCTGTGGGAGATATCTCCCATGCTGTTTACAGGGCATTGCTTCTTTATGAAGACAAAGTGAAAATGAAAAATATCATTCCTCAAATCATGCAAATAGATCACAGTTGGGAAAGCAGCTCCCAGATTTATATCAACTTATACAATGCATGAAAAAATTTGTATTGAAAAGATTTAGAATTAAATTGTCCTAAAAAAATGAGTTCAAATATGTGGATAAGCAAATCACTGATTGCAGTTATTCTCGGGGGTGGGGCAGGTACAAGATTGTATCCTCTTACGGCGAGCCGCAGCAAACCCGCTGTGCCGCTGGCAGGTAAATACAGATTGGTGGACATCCCTATTTCCAATTGCATCAACAGCAACATCAACAGAATATTTGTTTTGACTCAATACAATTCTGCCTCTCTGAACAAGCATATCAAAAACACTTACCAGTTTAGTGTATTCAGCAGCGGGTTTGCCGATATTCTGGCAGCAGAACAAACACCTGACAATCCCCAGTGGTTTCAGGGAACGGCTGATGCTGTGCGGCAATCTCTCAGGCATCTGGAAAATTATCAGTTCGATCATATCTTAATTTTGTCGGGCGACCAGCTTTATCAAATGGATTTTGGGAATATGTTTCGCACCCACGAAAAAAATAATGCGGATATTACCATTGCAACTATTCCTGTAGATGGTAAAGATGCGACTGGTTTCGGTATTCTCAAATCAGACAAGAATAATAAGGTCGTTTCCTTTATTGAAAAACCATCTGCCGATCAGCTTCCGCAGTGGGAGAGTGAAACCGGCGATACTTTGAAAAAAGAGGGAAGGGTTTATCTGGCAAGTATGGGTATTTATCTTTTCAAAAAGAAGGTATTGATGGATTTGCTGAACGTTGAAAATGCAGAAGCAAAGGATTTCGGTAAAGAAGTGATTCCATCCTGTATCAGTAATTACCATGTTTTCAGCTACCAATATTCAGGTTATTGGACCGACATCGGAAATATATCTTCATTTTTTGAAGCCAACCTGGCACTGACACAGGAGTTGCCTCCATTCAATCTTTTTGACAATGACAATCGCGTATTTTCAAGGGCACGCATGTTGCCACCGGCTAAAATCAGTTCGACTTCTTTTCTAAATGCCATCGTGAGTGAAGGATGTATTGTACACGCCAAACAAGTAGAAAATTGTGTTATCGGAATCAGGACGAGAATCGGATATGGAACAAGAATGTTCAGATGTTATGCAATGGGGACAGATTATTATGAAACCCTGGAAGATATGGAATATGATCTTGAAAGAGGGATTCCATCTCTTGGGATAGGCGACAATTGTTATATCGAAAATGCAATTATTGATAAAAATGCACGAATAGGAAATGACGTTAAAATCCATGGAGGTTCTCAATTGCCTGACCAGGACAATGCACTTTATACAGTTAAAGATGGAATTGTTGTAATTAAGAAAGGAGCCATATTGAACAATGGCTTTGAAATTGGATAGAAAGAAAAGGAGATTATTTTCTGATGAACATGCAGAAATGAATATCGGGGATTTGATTTTTTAGCGAACGCGCATGTGAGGTAAAAATGGGAATTGAATTAAAAAGGGAATTGTGTCTAACAACATGGCTTACCCGAAAAATTAAGTTGATAAATTTTAAAATGATTTTTTTAGAAAGAGGTATAGTTTCTCCAATTTTTCAGATAAACACAGATCAAATAAAAATTGCACTATGGCGAAATTGCCGCGCCTGAGCTTCGGGCAGATTGTCAACATGAGCTTTGGCTTCTTTGGTATTCAATTTGGCTTTGCATTGCAAAATGCCAATGTATCCAGAATCTTTCAAACCCTCGGCGCTGATATTGATAAGATTGGTTATTTGTGGATAGCCGCTCCATTGACCGGGCTACTTGTTCAACCGATTATTGGATATATGAGCGATCGAACCTGGAGCCGGCGGTGGGGCAGAAGGCGGCCGTTCTTTTTTGCAGGCGCTGTACTTGCGAGTATTGGCCTTTTTCTGATGCCCGCTTCCACTGAACTTTGGATGGCGGCCCTGCTCCTCTGGATGCTCGATGCGAGTATCAATATTTCAATGGAACCATTCAGGGCTTTTGTTGGGGACAAGTTGCCCGATTCACAACGGACACTCGGATTTGCCACTCAGACATTCTTCATTGGCCTGGGCGCGGTTATTGCATCTCTTCTTCCTTATATCCTCACAAATTATTTCGGCGTCAGCAATGTGGCATCCGCTGGAAGGATTCCGGATGCCGTAAGATATTCTTTTCATGCAGGGGCAATTGTCTTTTTCCTTTCGGTATTATGGACAGTCATTAGCACCAAAGAATTTCCGCCGGAGGATATAAAAAAATGGGAAGAGGAAAAACTCAAAAATAAAGGTTTTGCCAAAGGGATTATTGCAATTACCAAAGGAATGTTTCAAATGCCAAAGACGATGAAAGAACTGGCAGTTGTTCAATTTTTCACATGGATTGGATTTTATTGTATGTGGCTCTACACAACCGCGGCCATAGGTGAAAATGTTTACGGAACAACGGATGCAAGCAGCAAGGCATTTCAGGATGCCGGTAATTGGGTGGGTGTCATGTTCACGGTTTATAACGGAGTTTCCTTCCTGTTTGCTTTTCTGCTGCCCATTATTGCCCGCCGGATTTCAAGAGTCATGACTCATTTGTTGAGCCTGATCCTTGGCGGAACCGGATTAATTCTGCTGATTTTTATTAAAGATCACCAGCTCTTGTTATTACCTATGGTTTTAGTTGGCATTGCATGGGCTTCCACACTGACAATCCCTTATGCAATCCTGGCCGGTGCATTGCCCGAAAACAAGATGGGATTTTATATGGGTGTATTCAACTTTTTTATTGTAATCCCACAATTGATTGCATCTGTATCAGTTGGACCCGCAGTAAAATATTTTTTCCACGATCATGCCATTTATGCTTTGGTAATTGGCGGGATTTGTATGGTGATTGCAGGATTTACCAATCTCTTTGTGGACGATCGCCCACGGGGAATTACAAGCAAGGTAGTACAATCACCCGTTGAATAAAGTCTTAAAATCTGTATCATGAAAAAAATCTTTTTACCAATTTACAAGATATTCTTCCTGATTGTTGGCCTTTCTTTTTTATTCTATAATCTAAGCGCGCAAAAAATAGATTGTTATCCGGGAAACTGGTGGCCGGGCCTGAAGCACAATAAAATTCAACTCATGCTTCATGGCACAGGAATAGGAAATTCGGATACGGTAATTGTTCGCCGGAAAGGAGTTGCCATTCAAAAGATTCACAAAGTAGAAGGGAAAAATTACTTGTTTGTGGATATCATAATTTCAAAAGATGCCCCGGTGGGAAAATTTAATTTGACAGCCTATCAGAAAAAGAAACAAATCAAAATTCCTTTTGAATTAAAAGCAAGAAGAACAGGTAACGGAACATCATTTGCGCAAGGCGTTTCATCTTCCGATTTTATTTATCTGATCATGCCCGACCGGTTTAGCGATGGAGATACAACCAACAACCGCGTAAAAGGCATGCGCGACCAGAGCCTGAACAGGGACTCCGTTTTTCTCCGGCATGGTGGCGATTTAAAAGGAGTTCAGAATCATCTGGATTATTTGCAATCTCTTGGAGTCACAGCTCTGTGGTTAAATCCGGTAATTGAAAATGACATGCCCAACCGAACGGAGCACGGGTATGCATTTACCAACCAATACAAAATAGATCCAAGGTTGGGTGGTGAATCCGCCTATCATTCGTTAATTGATGCTGCACATAAAAGAGGAATAAAAATCATTCAGGATGTAGTGTATAATCATGTAGGAAGTTATCATTTTACGGTTTTGGATCCGCCGATGAAAGACTGGCTGCATCAATGGCCTGAATACACAAACACTACCTACAAAGAACAAACAATTTTTGATCCTCACGGAAGCAAACTCGAAAGAAAAAAAATGCAGGATGGCTGGTTTGTGCCTTCTATGCCCGATCTGAATCAGGAAAATCCTTACGTGGCCAATTATTTAAGTCAACATGCGATCTGGACTGTGGAAGAATTTGGAATTGATGCATGGAGGATTGACACCTACGCTTACAATGATCTGAATTTTATGAATAAGTGCAACCAGGCATTGGTCGAAGAATATCCAAAGATTTTTATGTTTGGTGAAACTTATGTTCACGGAGTAATCAATCAAAGTTATTTTGCAAAAAATATTTATGACACTCCTTTCAAAAGTAATTTGCCCGGAGTGACAGATTTTCAAACTCTATGGGCAATCATTGACGCAGGAACTAAAGATTTCGGTTGGACCGATGGAATCAATGAAATGTACAATACACTTTCCAATGATTTTGTTTACAGCAATCCGATGAACAATGTGATATTTCTGGACAACCATGATCTCAGCCGGTATTACAGTATTATCGGCGCTAACTTTGAAAAGTACAAGGCCGCGCTGGTATGGTTATTCACCTGTCGCGGAATTCCTCAGTTGTATTATGGCGATGAGATAGGAATGAAAGGATTTACCTACCCGAATGATGGATATGTACGACTTGATTTTCCGGGAGGATGGAACGGGGATCCGGAAAATAAATTCCTGAGTTCCGGCCGGACACCGGGTGAAGACAGTATATGGAATCTTGTAAGTACCCTGGCCAATTTTAGAAAAAATGCCCCGGCAATTAAGACGGGAAAGATGATGCAATTCACATCCTCGAAAGGAGAATATATTTATTTCAGATACGATCATAACCACACAATCATGATAGCTTTAAACACGGCCAAAGAGCCGGTGGAGATTAACCTTGCAGAGTACAATGAACTAATCAGGGGATTTACAAAAATGAAAGATGTGCTGACAGGAGAAATTGTACTACTCAAAGATTTTACGCTGAAATCCTGGGAAAGTCATGTCTGGGAATTGATTCCGTAACCGGTGCATGGTTTGATAACAAAATATTTTTAAAAAAGAAAAAACAGCACCCGAAAGATTTCTCCGAATGAGAAGGGAAAATTACAATAGGAAGGCGATTTAATCGTTCTGATTATTTTACCAAACCTTTGTTAATAAAAAAAGCCTTCTCAGGTAAAAATCTATTTTCGGGTAATTTTACTTATGAAAGCTTTTGAAGCTATAACAGAATTTATTATGAGCAGAAAATTTATTCCGGTATTACTGTTATTGATTTTGGGCGGATTGTTTGCGACCTATGCTGTAAGAGGAAACAATGATAAGAGGCCTGATGATCCGAATGACAAGTATGAAAAGATTTTAAGAAATGTGGGAATCGTTCTTGAACAAGGGCATTACCAACCCAAGAAAATTGACAATGCATTTTCCCAGGAAGTTTTGAAGAATTATGAAAACGCACTTGACCCCGACAAGATCATTTTTACGGCACAGGACATTGCGTTTTTCAAGAAAAATTATGGAGACAGGATAGATGATGAGATCCATGGAGCGCCATTGAAATCTTTTCAGGCTATCAGCCAGACTTTTCTCAAAAGATTTGATGAGCTGGCCGCCCTTTACAAGAAGGCTCTGGCCGAACCAATGAATTTTTCAAAGGTGGAATACCTGCAAACCGACGGGGCTGAAAGGGATTATCCGGCAACGCCGCAGGAAAGATTTGACTATGCAAGGAAGAAAATGAAATACCAGGTTTTGATCCGTTATGTGGATTTGCAACAGGAGAGAGACAGCAGCAAAACAGGTGAGAAGAAAACTGACAGTGAACTTCTCAAAGAAGCCGTTTCCAAAGTTTCTAAACTCATGGACAGGTATTTGGAAACAACAAAAACCCATTTCACCATTGATGAACTTTTTTCCGGTTTTGTGAATAGCATAACAAGTACAATGGATCCGCACACTACTTATTTTGCCCCGGTAGATAAAAGGACTTTCGATGAAATGCTCAGCGGAACATTTTATGGAATCGGCGCTCAGTTAAAAGATGAAAACGGACAAATAAAAATTGCGAGCCTTATTCCCGGTATGCCTGCATGGAAATCCGGGCAATTACATGTAAACGATGTTATAATCAAAGTCGGGCAGGGTAATCAGCCACCCGTTGATGTTACCTCGTATGCTGTCACCGACGCAGTAAAATTAATTCGTGGTTCAACGCGTGGTTCCGAAGTAAGGTTAACGGTTAAGAAAACAGATGGATCAGTCAAGGTTGTTAGTTTATTGCGTGACCAGATTGACCTGACCGATACTTATGCAAAAAGTGCAATCATTGACGGAAAGCACAAAATCGGATATATCAGATTGCCCGAGTTTTATGCAGATTTCCAGAATCCGAAAAATCCCCGGCACGCTTCTGCTGACGTTGCCAAAGAAGTGGAAAAGCTCAAGAATGCAGGTGTTGACGGAATTGTTATTGATTTGCGTGGAAATGGCGGCGGATCACTTCAGGATGTTGTGGAAATGGTTGGTTTATTTGTAAAAAGTGGACCGGTTGTTCAGGTGAAAGGGCGCGATGAAAAAGCAAAAGTCTTGGATTCTCCGGAAAAAGATCCGCTTTATACAGGCCCCCTGGCAGTAATGGTTGATGAAACGAGTGCGTCTGCATCTGAAATTTTTGCTGCCGCTATTCAGGATTACCACCGTGGAATTATTATCGGAAGCAGCACTTATGGAAAAGGTACAGTGCAAACAAATGTACCTCTGGATCCTCAGAGTGAAAGCATGTTTTTCAGCAAACCTTCTGACGGGCTTGGAGATTTAAAACTTACTTTCAGAAAGTTCTACAGAATCAATGGAGGAGCCACCCAATTGAAAGGGGTTACACCGGACATTTTTCTGCCGGATCCGGATGATAAAGCCAAAGTCAGAGAGAGAGATACACCAGATGCTTTGGGATGGGATACCATATCAAGGGCCAAATATGCAGTATGGGAACCGGGATTCAGTTTCCGTAATATTGTGGCTCAGGTTTCAGATCAGGTCAAATCAAATCCGAAATTTGAGGGGATTCAGCAAATCGCAATTGAGATGGAGAAATTGAATAATGAAGAAGTACCCCTTCAAATTGACGAGTATAAAAAGATGATGGTAAAAACAAGATTGATGGCCAAAGATTTGGAAAAATATACGAAGCCAGCCAAACCCCTTGATGTAACCAGTCTCGCTTCTGACCTGAATCAAATAAAAAGCGATTCTGATCAGCAGAAAACCCAACAATTATTTATTAAAGGGATAAGCAACGACATTTATATTTCTGAAACTGTCGATGTGGTAAATCAACTCATCGGGGAAGAATCTATTGTGAGAAGGCAGGAAGCTGCCATAAAACCATAGCGCTTATTCTAAGGATTAAAATAATGTAACTATTGCAGGCATTATCATTGTGCATATTCTGAATGTGCACAATGACGGCCTTTTGGATACCTTAATAATCAGCCAAAAGAAATGCCTGTCAAAATGCTGATTTAGTAAGATTCTCATTTTCATTTTTATACTATCTTTGCGACCTAAAAATTTTAAAAGTTTGGCTAACAAGTTTTCTAAAGAAACTTATTTGTATTGGTACGAGCTGATGCTGTTGATCAGAAGATTTGAAGAGAAAGCAGGTCAGATGTATGGTATGCAAAAAATAAGAGGTTTCCTTCATCTTTATATTGGCCAGGAAGCAGTTGCAGCAGGTTGTATGTCGGCAACAAATCCTGATGATATTTTCGTTACGGCGTACAGAGATCACGGCCTGGCAATTGCCAAAGGCGTATCGCCCGATTCCTGCATGGCCGAGCTTTATGGCAAGGTCACAGGATGCAGTAAAGGAAAAGGCGGAAGTATGCACTTCTTCGGCGTAAAGGAGAAATTTTTCGGCGGCCACGGAATTGTGGGCGCACAGATTGGAACCGGCGCCGGCCTTGCTTTGGCAGAGCAGTACAGAGAAACGAACAATGTAGTTTTGTGTTTCTTTGGAGATGGCGCTGCAAGACAGGGAATCCTGCACGAAGTATTTAATCTGGCTATGTTATGGTCATTGCCCGTCGTATTTATTTGTGAGAACAATAACTATGCAATGGGAACATCCGTACAGCGTACATCCAACGTGAAGGAAATTTACAAACTTGCCTGTGCTTATGATATGCCTTCTGAAAAGGTGGATGGAATGACACCGGAATCCGTGCACAAAGGAGTAGAAAAAGCCGTGAAAAGGGCCCGTGAAAAAGGAGGACCAACTTTACTTGAAGTAATGACATACAGATTCAAAGGCCATAGCATGAGCGATCCCGCAAAATACAGGTCAAAAGAGGAAATGGAGGAATACAAGCAAAGGGATCCCCTGGAGACAACCAAAGAAAAAATGCAGAAAGAATGGAATGTCACTGAAGAGGAATTTGAGAAAATCAATGAAAAAGTAAAGGCCGAAATTGAGGCTGCTGTTAAGTTTGCCGATGAAAGTCCATGGCCCGATGACGACGAAATTCTCAAAGATGTTTATGCTGAAAGTGATTATCCTTTCATTATCGATTAATACAATTCTTGATTTTTATTTTTAAAACCAACATCAATGGCTCATAAATCGACGCCAAAACAAGGGGTAGATATTGTTGAAGAGGCTCGTGTCTTCTGGATGAAAAACAATAAACCTGTTATCTACATCGGTTCTATCATCATTCTTGCGCTGGCCGGATGGATATTTTATAAATATTCAATTCAGGCACCAAAAAATAAAAAAGCAAATGACCTGGTCTTTGTAACGCAGAAATATTTTTCAGAATTTGCAAATGACAATTCAGATGATTCTGCCAAAATTCAACTCGCAGGCAAAGTCCTGAATGGAGACGGGATGAATCCCGGTGCATTGAAGATTATCAATCAATACGGCGGTTCGGCTGCAGCCAATCTTTGCCAGTATTATGCCGGCGCCTGCTATCTCAGCTTAGGACAATTTGATAAGGCCATTGATCATTTGAAAAAATTTGATGCAAACGGCGCCACCCAGATTGAAAGCCATGCTTACGGCATGCTCGGCGATGCTTCCGCAGAACTAAAGAAGAATGATGATGCACTGAATTATTATAAAAAAGCTGCCAACGTGAATACAAAAGATGATTTCACATCTTCTGAATTTTTGTTCAGGGCTGCTGCCTTTGCACAAATGACAGGAAATAAAAATGAAGCGATAGCTTTGTTTAAGAAACTGAAATCAGATTATCCCATGACTGAAAAGGGAGCTTCGGCCGACAGGTATCTTGCAAGGCTCGGAGATCTCACTAATTAAAATTGTAGTAATGTAATGGCTTCACAGGGTCAAAATTTAAATCTTATAAATACAGGCATCCTACCCAAAGATGCCTGTATTGTTATTGTACATACGCAATGGAATCCTGATGTGGTCAGCAGATTGCTCGATGGCTGTGTCTCTGTGCTGAAAGAAAACGGATTCAATAATTACAAGATTTTTCAGGTTCCCGGCTGTTTCGAATTGGCATTTGGCATTAAATCTATCTGGCAAAACTTTTCTCAAAGGTTTGAAAAACCCCAATGTTTTATTGCATTAGGTTGTGTGATGAGAGGGGAGACGCCGCACTTTGATTTTATCAGCAAAGCTGTGACAGATGGGATTCTTGCCCTCAATCTTCAATTACCGGTACCTACCGTTTTCGGAGTTCTCACTGTCAATAATCAAAAGCAGGCCGACGATCGCTTAGGCGGGCCGCAGGGTCACAAAGGCAGGGAAGCTGCACTTACGGCTCTGAAAATGCTCGAATTCAAATACAAACTTTAGTACTATCCTATTTTCTTTCGAAGAGCGCCCACAACGGTTTCTTAGGTTTCATATATTTCAATCCGAAAGCCGCTATGCTTTTTTCTTTTATGTACCTGATGGCTTCATCCACCGAATCGGTAACAATAAACAGCCTTTCATCATCCGGGCTGATAGTGCCGGCAGCTATCATGTTTCTGTGATGTTCGATTACTTTCTGGTAAAACTCTTTGTCATAAATAATAATCGGAAACATTTCAATTTTTCGTGTCTGTATAAGTGTTATAGCTTCATAGAATTCATCAAGTGTCCCAAATCCACCGGGCATCACTACAAAAGCATAACTGTATTTGATCAAAAGAATTTTTCTTACAAAAAAATATTTAATATTAACCCATTTATCGAGATAGGCATTGTGGCTTTGTTCACGTGGCAAAACAATGTTACAACCCACACTCTTCCCACCAACTTCTTTGGCGCCTCGGTTGGCAGCTTCCATCAATCCCGGACCTCCGCCGGTCATAATAGTAAATCCGAGTTTTGCAATAGCTGAGGCGAGATTTCTGGTTTCCTTGTAAATAGGGTGGTCTTCTTTGAATCGTGCCGAGCCAAAGATGGTGACACATGGACCTATGAAATGCAATGCCCTGAACCCTTTGATGAATTCACTCATCACACTTAAAAGGTATTTGAATTCATACTGCCTTGTTTGTGGCCCTTCAAGAAAATGAATTTCTCGTTTTAAAATCCTGTCATTCCTTCTTTTTTTTACTAATGATTCCATAATGATTTGTTGTTGGCTGCAGAAATAGTTTACAAATATGTCTATCCTGTAACGAAATATTTCCCTTTAATTATTTGAAGTAATATTTCGTTCAGAAAGAGATTTCTTTTCTATTCCCGCAGTGTTGTTATTTCAATAATGTGATTCATAATTCATAAGGTAAGTTGGTTGAAAATAGTCTTGCCACGTATTCCCATTATTTTATGGAATAGGTATGTTATCAATTAACCTGACACTCTCAATCCATGCGGCAACGAGCACTCTTGAAGGAATTTTATTATCAAAGTCATTCAATAACTTAAGGTCTTTTTGAGTTGCAAGTTCGATATAATCGACTTTAAATCCATTTTTTCTCAGGTCGTCTATGGCTTTTTTTCTAAGGCTGCTGAACGGAAACTCATTAATTTCTTCTTTGATAGTTTTTAGGTTCTTATAGATTATAGCGGCTTTTTTTCTTCCCGTTCCGGAAAGCCGTTCATTGCGGCTACTCATTGCCAATCCACTTTCTTCTCTGACGAGCGGCGCCTCTACAACTTTGGTATGATGCCCTTTCAGTTTAATCATTCTTTGAATTACCTTGATTTGCTGAAAATCTTTCTGTCCTAAATACAGATTATCCGGTTGAACAATCTGCAGCAACAAGTCAACCACTCTTGCAACTCCCTGGAAATGTCCCGGACGTTGGGCGCCTTCCAAAATCTGATCAAGGTATCCAAGATCATAAGTCACTTTTTTGTTTTCGTCTGGATACATTTCCTTTTCTGAAGGCAAAAACAATACATCAACACCGGCACCAATGAGCATCTCCATGTCTTTTTCGATGGTTGACGGATAATTATCAAAATCACTTTTCTGATTAAACTGAAGAGGATTCACGAAAATGCTGACAACGGTCAGGGTATTTTGTTGCCTGCAAAGATTAACGAGAGAAAGGTGCCCGCGATGTAAAGCGCCCATAGTGGGAACGAATCCGACAACACCTTGTGAAGCAGGTTTATCCTTTAAATATTCCCTAAGGTTTTCTGTCGTTTTGAAAATTATCATGGGTTGCAAATAGAAGGTAAATGTACATTAACTGATAAAAAGCAAAAAAAATGGTACTTTTGCGGCTCTAAAAAATTTCTTGAAAAGACAAACCGGCTCTTAATGTCCACAAAAAAAAGAATTTTATTTATCGCAAATGAAATGTCCCCATACCTTGAGGTAACAGAATTTGCAGAGACCGTTAATAAACTTGCTATTAAAAGTAATGATTCCGGAATGGAAGTCCGTTGTATTATGCCCAGGTTTGGCATGATCAATGAAAGGCGGCATCGTTTACACGAAGTAGTTCGTTTATCAGGTATCAATGTAGTTGTTGGCGGGGATGATTATCCATTGGTAATTAAAGTGGCATCACTGCCCAATGCCAGGCTGCAGGTTTACTTTCTCGACAATGAAGAACTATTCAAGCGGAAGTCCCTTTTTCATAACCAGGAAGGCAAATGGTTTGAGGACAATGCTCTCCGCACAGTTCTTTTCTGCAAAGGGGCTCTTGAAACCGTCAAAAAATTCGGATGGCCACCCGACATCGTTCATGCAAGCGGATGGATGACTTCTCTGATTCCCATGTTCATCAAAACAGCATACAAAAAGGAACCGGTTTTCGGGAATTGCAAAATAGTCTATACAATTGGGCAGACTACGTTTAAAGAAAAGTTAGGCCCCGAGTTTAAAACACTGGCAGCTATCCATCCGAATATCAAGGATAAGGATCTTGAACTTTTCAGCAAAGGATCCAATACAGATCTTTTCAGAGGTGGTGCTCATTATGCAGATGCAATCACTTTTGGAGCGGCTAAAGTGGATAAAAAACTTGTTGATGAATTTTCAAAAGTGCGGGGCAAGAAAGTGCTGCGTTATCAGGAAGAATCTGATTTAACAGACTATTTACAATTGTATCGTGATCTTGCCGACAAATAGTTTCTGTTTATAATTTTCAAATTTGCAAGTGTGTATAATGGTGTTTTAAGGGCGACTTTTTTTACGCTGCTCGCAGCAATTCTTTTTTCTGCATGTACAAAAATTGACACAACATCTGTTGGTTCGGAATTAATCCCGGGTGTTGATAATATAAACACATTTGATACCTCGTTTAATATTATCGGTACCAATTATGACAATTCATCTGAATGTGATTCTGTAAGCAGAAATGACCTACAGGCACTTGGAATTATCAGCAACAATCCGTTGTTTGGCGGATCACAGGCCAATATGTATCTGGAATTAAAACCATTTTCTTATCCATACACACTCCCGGCCCATGATGATCAGACGATGGTAGTAGATTCTGTAGTTCTGATTCTTCGATATAGCCATAGTTATGGAGATTCAACTGTTCCGCAACATGTAAGCGTGTACGAAGTATCAGATCCCATGGATTTTACCAAACCTTACAAGACCTGCGATTTATTATCTCATGAGTCTCAGTTACTCGGCGAAAAAACCTTTATTCCAAAAAATCTGGATGACAGCATCCACGCTTTCAAGGAGAATGATGCGAATGAATTGAGGATTCCCATCAGCAATAGCTGGGGTTTATCGTTGATAAATAATATTCCGAATATCAGCTCCGATTCTGCTTTCAAACTATTCTTTAAGGGATTTGCAATTATTGCTGACCAGTCGGCAGGAGGACAGGCCCTGAATTATTTTAATCTGAATTCTTCTGCAACGCGGCTGGCTGTCTATACAAGGTCTTCGAAAGATACAGTGAAGGATTCCACCATTCTCAATCTCACGTTCAATGGGAATTCCGCCCAGGCAAATTATGTACATGTTGATCGCAATTCATCTGAAATTACTCAATTCTTATCTCAACCTTCAACAGGCGACAGCATTTTATACATACAAAGTACGCCAGGTTCTTATGCACTTCTAAAAATTCCCGGGCTTAACGGTTTTCCGAACAGTGTAATCAATCAGGCACAAATCATTGCCGAACAGGTTTATGAACCTTCAGCAACCCCGTTTTCTGTTCCGCGACAATTGTTTATTGAAATAGCAGATCCGTCAAACCCGGGTCAATATAAACTTGTACCATGTGATTTCACGATGACTGAGTTACAATCCGGTTTTTCTCATTTTGGCGGAAGGCCAAAAACTATTACAAACAACAGCGGCCAATTGGTTGCTCAATATAATTTTGACGTTTCGCGATATATCCAAAGCATCGTTACACGTGGTGCAACCAACGCAGTTATTAAGCTTTCAGCGCCTTTTTATATTCAGAATACAACGGCAGCTTATGTGGATACATGCGACAATCCGATTTCCCTGTTTTCCTTTAATACAAATAATATCGGAGAGGGAGGAGTCAAACTGAACGGAACCAATGTAACCCCTACGCATATACGTTTACGAGTTGTTTACAGTAAATTATAGAAACCAATTCGGTAACTGAATTGGAAATCATTAACAGATTTTCTGTAATTAAAAACTCCGTTAGCTGATTAAAATTTAATCCTGCTTAACGAGATTCTCCATTTTGCAGATTAGGTCAAATCAAAATACACAGTTTCCTAAAAAATAAAAACCGACCTGAAACAGATCGGTTTTTGACAATTAAAATCCTTTATAATAAAATCCTTAAATCAAAGATTTTTTTCGTTATCGGCCGGAGTATAATCCATAAAAATATTCCCATCCAGTAAAATGGATGTTGCTCCTTTGACAAATGGAACTTTCAGGCTGATTACTTTTTGATTTTGCTCCCAGACTGAAGGTGTTTTATGAATTCGGGTTTCACTGCCATCTTTTTTCTTTATTACCACATCAAACGGAATAGCAAAACCTCCCACATTTTGAATATTTAAATTGAATTCATTTCCTTCCTTTGCAACTTTATTCAGCTTCAGATCAATATAATTGTTGGTGAAAAACCAATTATTGAAAAACCAATTTAAATTTTTTCCGGAACCTGTATTCATCGCATTAAAATAATCCCATGGAATCGGATGTTTGCCATGCCACTGATCCATATAATAATGCAATGCTTTTTTGAACAGATCATCGCCAAGCAAATCTATCAAAGCGAGATAACTCAGGGAAGCTTTTCCATAAGAGTTACTGCCGTATCCCATTCCTGATTCCTGAGAAGACATGGTAATAATGGGCTGGTCTTCTTCGGTAGATGGGTCGTGTATGTATCGGCTAACCCTGAAAGCTTTGTAGAAATCATCGGCGGCCTTTTTACCAAATTCTTCTATTCCTATCAGATATTCAAAAGTGGTAGCCCAGCCTTCATCCATAAATGCATAGCGGGTTTCATTGGTTCCCATGTAAAACGGGAAATAGGTATGGGCGATTTCATGATCCTGCACAAGCTGTGAGAATCTGAAATTGGAAGTTGTTCCATCATTTACCATCATGGGATATTCCATGTCTGCATGTCCCTGGAATGCTGTCATTTTTGAAAAAGGATAGGGTACGCCCGGCCAATTATTGGAAAAAAACTTCATAGAATTTTGTTGCCATTTTACGGATTGTTTAAAATCACTGGCATTGTTGTTATAAGCAGCCTGCAAACTTACTCTTCTGCCATTTTTATCAACAACCACACTTGATGCATCCCACACATAGTGATCACTAAGTGCAAAGCAAACATCTGTAATATGTGTTGCTTTGAATTTCCAGGTATTCCATGCATTTTGTCTGGTAACTCTGTCGGATAGCAAATCATCCAGGGTTGCAATGTGAAAAACAGAATCGGATGTATAAGATTCTTTTAGTCTGGAAGAAAACGATGGTTGTAATACCTCGTCAGGATTCAGCAAATCACCGGTGGCCCATACGATAAAATTTTTAGGAACTTTTACAGAAAAAGTATAGTCATTAAAATCGTTATAGAATTCCTGCCGTAGCGTATGAGGAATCATATCCCATCCATTGTAATCATCATAAACAGAAATTCTGGGATAGGAATAAGCTACATAAAAAGTTGAATAATCAATCTGGCCTTCACGCCCGTCCTGCTTTGACAAATTATAATGCCATTTAATATACACATCCGCTTTGGAATGGGGCAGGAGCGGACTGTTCAACCGAACATCCCCGGTAGTTCCCCAATTTTCAGCGTTCACAGCAATTGCCTGGCCATTTACCGCAAAAGAATCTATGGTCATTCCGTTGGTAAAAAAGTTGTCTGAAACATAACTACCTCTCGGGCTATTCGGTTTGTGAACATTATTGACAAACCTGATAACAAGAAAAGGAAGAGTGTCCGGCGAATTATTTGAATAGGCAATAGTTTCTTCGCCCGATACCAAAGCATTAACAGGGTTCACACTGATCTGCATATCATACACCCCTTTATTCTGCCAGTAATTTTTTCCCGGAGAACCATTGACAGAGCGGGTTCCCGCTTCAATTGCCTTTTCTACATTGCGCGGTGTGTAAAGTGATTGAGCAAAGACCTGAGAGCTTAAAAACAGAAATGCAACAAACAGTAATTTAATTTTCATAGATTTTCATTTTGAATAAAAGTAAACAATCGAAGAAAAGGATTTGAAAGAAATTTCCGTTTTGGGATTACTAATTGATAAGCGGAATTAACAAATGACAAAACATTTGTTCGATTTACCGTTTTGCATCTTCGCATGCAATATATACATTTGCGCCACTATAATTTAAACTTGAATGTCCTACTTTTTTACATCTGAATCTGTGAGCGAAGGACACCCCGATAAGGTGGCTGACCAAATCAGCGATGCACTCGTTGATAATTTTCTTGCTTTTGATCCAAAAAGCAAAATAGCATGTGAGACCCTGGTTACGACCGGGCAAGTGGTACTCGCCGGTGAAGTCAAATCAACGGCCTACCTCGATGTTCAGGAAATCGCACGAGAGGTAATCCGAAAAATCGGTTATACCAAAAGTGAATACATGTTCGAAGCCGATTCATGTGGAATATTATCAGCTATCCACGAGCAATCTTCAGACATCAACCAGGGAGTAGAAAGGAAAAAGAAAGAGGAGCAGGGAGCAGGCGACCAGGGAATGATGTTTGGATACGCCACTAACGAAACTGAAAATTTCATGCCACTTCCTTTGGATATTGCCCATAATTTATTGATTGAACTTGCATCTATCCGCCGCGAAGGAAAACAAATGAAATATCTCAGGCCCGATGCCAAAAGCCAGGTTACCATTGAGTATTCAGAAGACAATAAACCTCAAAAAATTGTTGCCATTGTTATTTCCACACAGCACGACGAGTTTGATGCCGAAGCAAAGATGTTGAAAAAAATCTCTGATGATATCCGCACTATTCTGATTCCGAGAATGAAAAAGAGATATCCCAAATACGCTCATTTTTTCAACAACAATATCAAATATCACATTAACCCTACCGGAAAATTTGTAATTGGCGGGCCACATGGCGATACCGGATTGACAGGCAGAAAAATTATTGTAGATACGTATGGAGGCAGGGGAGCTCACGGCGGCGGCGCATTCAGCGGAAAAGATCCGAGTAAAGTGGACAGGAGTGCAGCTTATGCATGCCGCCACATCGCAAAGAACCTGGTAGCAGCAGGAGTATGTGATGAAGTTTTGGTTCAGGTTTCTTATGCGATCGGGATCGCACGTCCGACAAGCATGTTTGTAAATACGTTTGGCACTTCCAAAGTGAAAACTACGGATGGAGAAATTGCAAATTTGATGCTTGATCTTTTTGATATGAGGCCTTACTTCATTGAGCAACGGTTGAAACTCCGCAATCCGATTTATGAAGAAACAGCTTCCTATGGACACATGGGAAGAAAAAATGAAGTAGTTACCAAGACTTTTAAATTGCCAAATGGGCCTTCAAAAAAAATGAAGGTAGAATTATTTACATGGGAAAAACTGGACTATGTAAATAAAATAAAGCATGCACTAAATATCAAATAAGCATAGAATTATTTTTTTAACGCAGACCTCTTTTCGGGGTCTGTTTTATTTATGGGCAATTATCAATATATCTTTACATCGTGAACAATTTCAAATACAAAAAGCAACAAAGGCCACGAAAGAAATTTTTAATTTCAGGAAAGGCGGATATATTAAATGCACTGAATAAAGGAACAGAACTCGAACGGATTTATATTTTAAACCAGGGGAATTTTGATTCGATAAAAGAGGTTGCAGCCTTAAAAGATGTTCCCGTTCACAAAGTACCTGCGGAGAAACTGAAAAGTTTTAATGTGGACTTTCAGGAGGGTTGTATTGCCTTGAAATCTAAAATTCATTATCAGGATTTGCAAAATGTGATTTCCTGGGTAGTTGAAAAAGGCGAAGTTCCGCTGATTCTCATTCTCGACGGGATCACTGATATCAGAAACATTGGCGGGATAGCGCGTACAGCCTATTGTTGCGGAGTGCATGCATTGGTAATTCCTCACAAGGGTGTTGGAATTCTGAATGATGATGCCATTCATGCTTCGGCAGGTGCGCTTGAGTTACTGACGGTTTGCCGGGTAAAGCAATTGGAAGATGCAATAGAATTGTGTAAATTGAATGGAATTCAAATTTTAGCAAGTGAAATGACCGGTAAAAATTCTTTGTTTGATCTCGACCTGAAATCTCCGGCTGCAATTATTATGGGAAGCGAGGATGAAGGAATCCGGCAGGATTTATATAAAAATGCAGACAATATTTTTTATATTCCCATGAAGAATAACTTTGAATCATTGAATGTTTCTGCAGCTACAGCCATGATTTTATATGAGGTAATGAAACAACGATTCTGAATAATTATATGACTACAGATCGAATAAAAATAATTGAATGTCCGAGAGATGCCATGCAGGGTTGGGATAACCTGATTTCAACAGAGAACAAAATCCGCTACATCAGGCAATTGATGAAAATCGGATTTGATACGATTGATTTTGGAAGCTTCGTTTCACACGAAGCTATTCCGCAGATGGCAGACACCGAAGAAGTTGCAAACAATCTGGTAAACGAGGTCTCCCAGACAAAACTTCTTGCCATCATTGCAAATTACCGCGGAGCCCAGGATGCCGCCAGACATGTAAACATTACTTACCTCGGATATCCGTTTTCCGTATCTCCCACTTTTCAAATGAGGAATGCAAATTCCACCATTGAAGAATCTTATGAAAGAGTAAAAGAGATACAACAGCTATGTGTACACGAAAATAAAACTCTGGTTGTGTATTTATCTATGGCATTCGGCAATCCATACGGGGATAAATACAGCGAAGCCATTGTAATCAAAACTGCAGAGGCCATAGCAAAAATGGGTGTTCATATTATCAGCCTTGCCGATACCGTCGGTCTTGCAACACCAGGCCAGGTAGAAGATTTGTGTAAGGCCGTCATTCCCGAATTCCCCGATCACGAAATCGGGCTTCACCTGCACTCTACCGGAGAAAACCGAAAAGCAAAACTGGATGCTGCGCTGAACCAGGGATGCCGCAGATTTGACGGAGCCATTCTGGGATATGGAGGATGTCCCATGTCAGGAAATGCATTGGTTGGAAACATGGATACCGGTTGGATGGTCAGGTATTTCAATAAAGAAGGATACATGGATGGTATCAATATGGAGGCTCTTGGCATGGCAGAAGAAACAGCTTCCCAAATTTTTATTTAATGGAATTCTTTCTTCCTTTCGCAATAAAACCACTTGTCCATAAAATCACCTATAAGGATAAATTATTGATGATGGGTTCCTGCTTCAGCACTGAAATCGGAGCAAGACTTGAGCAATTAAAATTTGATATTCTCCAAAATCCGACAGGGATCATTTATCACCCATTGGTAATTTCTGAAGTTTTAATCCGCATAGTTAAAAATCATTTATTTACACCCGAAGATTTATTTGAAGAGACGGGTATTTATCATAGCTGGCATCATCATTCTTCCTTTAGTGGGACCAACAAGGATGCCGTTTTAGAAAATATGAACAGGGAAATACAGAAAGCTCATACGTTTCTGAAAGAAGCACAATTTCTTTTCATTACTCCCGCTACTTCTTATGGCTATTTCTTAAAAAAAAATGGAAAGATTGTAGCTAATTGTCATAAAATGCCGGCTTCAATCTTTGAAAAAAAGCTGGTCTTCGCCAAAGAAATTAAAACGTCTCTCTCCAACGCTTTAACGGAGGTCAGAAAATTCAACAATAATATTCAGATCATTTTTACCATCAGCCCGGTAAGACATTTACGGGATGGAGTGGTAGAGAATAATCGAAGCAAGGCAGAAGTTATTTCTGCTGTGAATGCAATCATAGATGAAGGTTTGGGTAGTTATTTTCCTTCGTACGAATTGGTGAATGATGTATTGCGGGATTACCGTTTCTTCAAAGAAGATTTTGCACATCCGAACGCTTCTGCGATTTCATTTGTTCTTGAAAAATTCATTGAATATGCCATCGATGCTGAATCAATAAAAATTTTGTACAGGGTAGAAGAAATTTTCGAATCTATGCATCACCAGCCAAAGTTTCCGGGCACAGACGAACATATTCGTTTTGCCCGTCAGCAATTGAAAAAGGTTGAGGAATTGAAAGAAGAATATCCTTTTTTGAACCTGGATTCCGCGACCGGTTACTTTCAGCAAATTATTCAACACGATTCTTAACGGATCAATCTTTTCAATAAAGCAGGAAACTTCGAGTCAGAAAAACAAGAGTAATCAAAAATTGACTTTTGAGGATGAATTTAAAATGAAGTAAAAAATGTAAACAGCTTATATCCTGAACCGTTTTTTAATGAGAATCAACAGTTTTAAAAACGCCAATAAACATTATTGAAAACCGGTGAAAATTTTATCCACATGGCCTGCTGATATTGTGAAAAAAAGTATTCCTAAAAGTATTGATTTTAAAAGGAAAACCGCCCGAATAAAGGTATATTTGCTCATACTAAAATTTTATGGAAAATAACGGAGAAGATTTACCGGAGGACAGTGGCAACAGAGGAAGGATTATTCCGGTAAATGTTGAAGAGCAAATGAAAACCGCTTACATTGATTATTCAATGAGCGTGATCGTCGGACGTGCTTTGCCAGATGCACGGGACGGGCTTAAACCAGTACACCGCCGTATTCTTTACGGTATGTTTGAGTCAGGGAATACGTTTAATAAACCTCACAAAAAATCAGCACGTATAGTCGGGGACGTTATGGGGAAATACCATCCGCATGGCGACTCTTCCATTTACGGAACCATTGTCCGAATGGCGCAGGACTGGAGTATGCGTTACAAGCTGGTGGACGGCCACGGGAACTTTGGCAGCCAGGATGGTGATGAACCGGCTGCTATGCGTTATACGGAGGTCCGTTTGGAACGCATTGCCGAAACAATGCTTCAGGACATTGAGAAAGATACCATCGACTGGCAGCCAAACTACGATGACAGTACCAAAGAACCAACGGTATTGCCTACACGTATTCCTCAGTTGTTGTTGAATGGGGCGAGCGGTATCGCTGTAGGAATGGCAACGAATATGATGCCCCATAATCTGAGAGAAGTTGTGGATGGATGTTTTGCCTACATTGATAACAGGGAAATTACACCTGATGAATTGATGAAGTTTGTGAAAGCGCCCGATTTTCCTACCGGTGGAATCATTTATGGTTACGACGGAATCAAAGAAGCCATGCGGACAGGCCGCGGCAGGGTAGTGGTCAGAGGAAACGTCACCGTGGAAACGAATGCGAATGGAAGAGAAAGCATTATTATTACTTCTGTTCCGTATCAGGTTAACAGGGATGCGCTTACTGAAAAAATAGGCCATCTCATCCAGGATAAAACGATCGAAGGAGTTTCAGATATCAACAATGAAAGCAACAATAAAGAAGGAACAAGGATTGTAGTTGAACTGAAGCGTGATGCCATTGCACAGGTAGTCATCAATCAGCTTTATAAATTTTCAGAACTGCAGACTTCTTTTGGAATCAACAATGTTGCGTTGGTGAAAGGCCGTCCCAGATTGATGAGCATTCGTGATTTAGTTAAGGAATTTGTGGATTTCAGGCACGAGGTAATCATCCGCCGCACCAAGTTTGAATTGAAGAAAGCGGAAGAACGTGCACATATTTTGGAGGGTTTTCTCATTGCACTTGACCACCTGGATGAAGTCATTACTTTGATCCGGAATTCTGCAACGCCGGATATCGCAAGAGATGGTTTGATGAACAACTTTGGCATGAGTGAAATTCAGGCAAAAGCTGTTCTTGAATTGAGATTGCAGAGACTGACGGGAATGGAACGTGACAAAATCAGAGAGGAACACAGAGAAGTAATGGAAACCATCAGGCATCTGAAAGAAATATTGGGAAGCGAAACCATGCAATTCCAGATTATCAAAGACGAATTAACTGAGGTGAAGGAAAAATTTGGTGATGACAGGAAATCTGAAATTGTATATCTCGCCGATGATATCAGCATTGAAGATTTGATTGAGGAGGAAGATATGGTGGTTACCATCTCACACATGGGTTATATCAAACGTACGTCGGCCAAAGAATACCGCCAGCAAAGGAGAGGCGGCCGGGGTGCACGGGGCGCACAAATCAGGGATGAAGATTACATAGAACAATTGTTTACAACAAGCACGCACGATACACTTTTATTCTTTACTGAAATGGGCCGGTGCTATTGGATAAAAGTGTATGAAATCGCGGAAGGAGATAAACAAAGTAAAGGCAGAGCTGTTCAGAATATGCTCTCACTTACTCCGGGCGATAAAATAAGAACTGTCATTGCAATCCGCGATCTCAACAACAAAGAATATGTTGAAAACCATTTCATCGTTTTGTGTACCCGCAAAGGCATCATTAAGAAAACAAGGCTGGAAGATTTCAGCAGGCCTAGGCTCAGCGGGGTAAATGCCATTACAATTAACGAAGGTGATCAGCTTCTTGATGCATGCCTGACTGACGGGAATCATGAAATAATGATGGCTGTGAAAAGCGGGAGAGCGATCCGTTTCCCTGAAGAAAAAGTAAGGCCGACAGGACGAGGAGCGATAGGCGTAACGGGCATCAGTGTGGATTCCGAAAAAGACGAAGTAATAGGCGTCATCTGTATTCACAAGGATGATGAAGAACACACAGTACTTGTTTTGAGTGCAAAAGGATTTGGGAAAAGGACGAAAGTTGCAGAATACAGAGTTACCAACCGCGGCGGAAAAGGAGTGAAAACCATTAACATTACGGAAAAGACCGGTGAATTGATTGGCCTTCTCAGTGTAACAGAAAATCAGGATGTCATGATCATATGCAAATCCGGCGTTACCATTCGTACATCGGTAAGTTCTGTAAGAGAAGCAGGAAGGGCAACACAGGGTGTGAAACTTATCAGACTGGATGACGGAGATGAGATTGCGGCTATTACAAAGATTGATGAAAGTGAATCGAATGATAATATTTCAGAAGAAGAAACAACCGATGCAACCTCCGAAACCCCTGATGCATCTGGAAACAATGAAAATCCACAATCCAATGAAGAGGGAACAGGAAAAAGCGATGAAAATGAAAATTCGGTTGACGGAGAATTAAACTGATAATATAAATTTGTAAAACAAAAGAATAATAAACAAATGAAAAGAATCCTATTACCTGTAGTTTTTTCCATGTTTGTTTCTGTTGGCTTTTCGCAAAGTCTGAAGAAAGCAACTAAATATTTCGACAGTAAAGATTTTGCCAATGCAAAAACGGAAGTTGAAGCTTATCTCGAAAAAAATCCGAAAGACGGAGAGGCAATTTATTTAAAAAGTAAAATTTATGAAGGTATTGCTGACAGCGCAGCACTTCACAGTTTGGTAAATGGTGATGCACGGGCCGAAGCTTTCCAGGCATTTCAGCAGGCATTGGCTGATTCGTCCAACATGAAAGTAAAGCTGGCCGTAATGAAAGATAATTACAAACCGGTATTCGATATGTACACCGGATATTATCAGGCCGCTGTGGATGATTTTAATAAAGCAGCTTCCACCGGCGACAAATCGTTTTTCAAGAATGCGATGGACAACTTTATAAACGCTGATAATGTGGGTCAGTATATCTCAAAAAATGAATGGGCCAAAATCGGCAAAGTAGATACAACTCTTGTTTTAAATATTGGTAAGGCGGCAATCAATGCCAAGGATGATGCCACAGCAATTGAATATTTTAAAAAATTAGCCGACAACAAAATTGCCGGTCCGGTAGGAGCCAATGACGAAGGATTTAAGCTTCCGTATGAATGGCTCGAACAACATTATAAAGAATCCAAGGATGAAGCAAACATGCTAAAGTATGCCAAACTCGGCGCCGAAGTTTATCCGAAAGAACCCTTCTTTTACCTGGTTCTGATGGATTATTACAGAGAAAACAATGATAAAATGAAATTGTTTGGGGTTTATCAGAATTTGGTTGATGCACATCCCGACAGTTTGAAATATCGTTTCAGCTATGCAAACGAAATCTTTGGTTATATCTACAATACCAGCGATGAAGCAGCTGTTGTTTCTGACAGGGCCAAATGGAAAGCCACCATGGTTGATCAGTTAGACAAATCTCTTGCCATTGATCCGAATGATGTGAATTCAAACTGGCTGTACTCACAGGTTTTCTACAACCAGGGAATCGATACCCGTGACAGCGCATTAAAAGTGAAAGACGCAACCGCCAAATTGAATTTGAATAATGAAGCCAAAGACGACTGGAATAAAGCGATTCCATACGCTACAAAAGCATTGGATATGCTGGATGCAAACGGGAAAAAATCAGATAAGTCGCGCTACAAATCCATTGTAAACCTGATGCAAAATATTTATCAGAGCCTTGGAGATAATGTAAACCTGAAAAAATACCAGGATATGTATGATGCCGCCGATAAAAAATTTGATAGCCGGGCATAAAATAAAAATTTAATAACAGGAGAGAGGTTGTCGAAACAAAAGACAGCCTCTTTTTTTGTTTGGATGATTTCATTCAGAGGAGTATTAATTTTACGCAGAACCTTTCATCATCACTATTCAATTAATAAACTAACTGAAAATTTCAATGGCAACACAAAACCTGGTTAATCGCGAACCGAATTACACACGCCAAATTATCGTAATAGGAATCCTGTTTTTTATTTTCGGATTCGTAACGTGGTTAAACAGCACGTTGATCTCTTACCTTCAGATTGCATGTGAACTAAAAACTTCGGAGGCAGTACTCGTAACTTTTGCTTTTTATATTTCGTATGCTGTCATGGCTTTCCCTTCATCCTGGGTTTTGAAGAAAACAGGGTATAAAAAAGGGATGGTATTGGGATTGATCTTTATGGCAATCGGTGCGCTGATCTTTATTCCTGCGGCAAAAACCAGAACCTATGGTTTGTTTTTGAGTGGTCTGTTTGTAATAGGTACGGGATTGGCTTTATTGCAAACAGCTTCTAATCCTTACATTACCATTCTCGGCCCGATAGAAAGTGCCGCGAAACGAATAAGCATCATGGGAATTTGTAATAAAGGGGCTGGCGCGCTGGCTCCTTTGATCATGGGAGCATTCCTGCTGAAAGATTCCGAAGCGTTGATTACAAGATTGAAAGGGCTCGACGAAATTCAAAAGGCGGTCGAGCTGGATGCATTGGCTGCGAGGGTTATAGTTCCATACATTGTCATTGCCGCAGTATTGATTGCTCTTGCAGTATTTGTAAATCTTTCTAATCTTCCCGAAATAAAAGCGGAAGGGGAAGCGGACAATTCAGATACCACTATTGACGATGGAAAAAGCATTTTCAGTTTTCCTTATTTATGGATCGGCTTTGTCGCTTTGTTTTTATATGTGGGAGTAGAAGTTATGGCGGGAGATATTATACAGATTTATGGGAAATCACTTGGTATCAGTCTGGATATTGCCAAGCATTTTACTTCATATACCATGATAGGGATGCTTGTTGGCTACCTGATCGGAATAGCTGCCATTCCAAAATTAATGTCGCAAACAACCGCACTGAAGGGATCGGCAATTCTTGGAGTCATCTTTACTCTGCTCGCTATTTTTACGTCAGGATATACTTCCATTTTGTTCATCGCATTATTGGGATTGGCCAATGCTTTGGTTTGGCCGGCAATCTGGCCTTTGGCTATTCATGATTTGGGGCGGTTTACCAAAACGGGTTCCGCATTGTTAATTGTTGGGATCGCCGGAGGTGCTGTATTACCTAAACTCTGGGCCACACTGGGAGAAAAAATAGGATTGCAACAGGCATTCTGGATATTGGTTCCGTGTTATTTGTTTATCCTTTATTTTGCCACTATCGGATATAAAATCGGAACCAAAAAAGCCTGACGGTATTGGTTTAACTTAGCACGGTGTGGAGGAGAATATTTCCTATTCAATCTTTTCTACAAAGCAGTTTTAATAGAATAAATAAACAAGAAAATTGCAAAGTATTTCCGGAGATGCTGATAAAATTTTAACGGCATTTAAAACGCAGCTTTCTGAATATGCAGTGACAGGCCAGCCCTTTTTGTTTGTGATAGATTTTGAATGTGAAAGGCCTGTAATTTTTAGGCTGGATCAATGCTGCAAACAGGGTGTTTTTTACGATATCAGGGGTAAATCGAACCTTCCAAATAAGCAAATCAATAAAGAGATACAGTTGGACTATTCGCCTGTTTCAAAGAAGATTTTCGAAGAAAAATTTACCAATGTAAAAGACGAATTGAATAAAGGAAATACTTATTTATTGAATCTGACCTTTCCTGCAGAAATCAAAATAAATCTCACCCTGGAAGAAATTTTTCATATTTCCAAAGCTCCCTACAAACTTTTTGTTGATCATAAATTTGTGGTGTTTTCCCCGGAATGTTTTATCAGGATTTCAGGTAATGAAATTTTTACCTACCCAATGAAAGGGACAATAGATGCAACCGTCGGGAACGCAGAAAGTGTTTTACTTTCAAATCAAAAAGAAGAGTGGGAACATAATACCATCGTGGATTTAATGCGCAATGATCTGGCAATGGTTGCCAACAATATCACGGTGGAAAAGTTCCGGTATGTTGAAAAAATCAGGACGGATAAAGGTGAAATACTGCAAACAAGTTCAGAAATAAAAGGGACACTTCCTTCCGATTGGCACAGGAAGTTGGGAGATATGATATTAAAATTATTGCCGGCAGGTTCTGTCAGTGGTGCGCCTAAAAAGAAAACCATGGAAATTATCAAAGAGAATGAATTATCACCACGTGGAAATTACACCGGTATCTTCGGTATTTTTGATGGTAATAGTCTGGATACAGCAGTAGCTATAAGGTTTATTGAATGTAAAGGCGGAAAATATTTTTTCAGAAGCGGAGGTGGTATTACTTCCGAAAGCCTGGCCGATGATGAGTATAATGAATTAATACAAAAAATTTATGTACCCGCTTTTTGAATCTATTTGCATTAAGGACGGCCAGCTATTAAACGCTGAGTGGCATCGGCGCAGATACCGGAATTCCTACAAAGAACTTTATGGGTATGAAGCCAAATCAGATATTTTAGATAATGTGCAAATTCCTGCTGAATTCAGAGAGGGTTTGGTGAAGCTGAGAATTCGTTATAACGATGCTTCTTTTAAAAGGGAATTTGAAAAATACCAAATCAAAAAAATAACCACTCTGAAGTTGGTTGAAGATAATGCCATTGAATACAACCTGAAATATTGTGATCGTGCAAAACTAAACCTGCTATTTGATAAAAGAGAGGAGTGCAATGATATCCTGATCATCAAAAACAAATATGTGACGGATACTTTGTATTGTAACATTGTCTTTTTTGATGGGGAAAGCTGGATTACGCCCTCACAACCGCTGCTAAAGGGAACAGCGAGAGAAAGACTCCTGACACAAAAAATTATTTTCCAGAAGCCAGTCAGAATTGAAGATCTTCAAAATTTCACTCATTTTAAACTGATCAATGCCATGAGGAATTTTGATGTTGTAGAGGCAGTGGAAACGGCAAATGTCATTCATTGATCATTTCTTTAAGATCCGGCATTTTCTGCAACGGAGAATCGCGGAAAAAATATATTTCTCTCAACCCTGATATTTCCCGTTAAAAATTTTAATCCATCTTAAATTGAAACAGGGCTTTTCTTTTAATGAGAAAAGAATATGAAACCGGGACTTTAAAAAATATAGGGGAGATTCTCAAATTGTTTTAAGATGGATCGGCATAGTAGTACAATCTTTATTTAAAAAATCCTACTTAACATAATATAAATTATATAACTTATATTATTTTGATTTCCCGTGCATCTCAAAATCATATACAAGCCTGGAAACCCTTGCCATAGCTGAGATAGACGATTTTTCATCCTGTAGGTTTTTTGAAAGCAACACAAGAATATATTTTCTGCCATCAGGCAAAAAAACAATTCCCGCATCATGATCAACACCGGTAATATTTCCGGTTTTATGTGCGACCCTGACATCCTGTGGTAAAAGTGCAGGAATAATTTCATTGAATTTCTGATCGAGTAAAATATGAATCATTGAATCCGAAGCCGGCCTGCTTACAGCTTTCCCCAAGGCAATTTCTTTGAGCAACAACATCAGATCGCGGGCAGATGTTACATTATTCAATCCAAGATCAAATGCTTTCTGATCTTCCACACCTCTCAGAACCTTCATTTTTTTTACACCCATTTTCTGAATTGTTTTCATTACATTTTTTGCTCCGACCAGATCTATTACAATATTTGTTGCCAGATTGCTGCTGTGGATTATCATCAGATAAGTCAGGTCGTAAATAGATTTTTTTTGTCCGGTTTTATGATACAAAGGCGAATAACTGTCATCAAGCGAATCCAATTGATACACACTGTTGTCCACAATACTTTTAAAATGATTTTCCACTTTGAGAGAATCATTAAGATTGAACTTGCCTTCGTGATCCTGTTTAAAAACTTCAATCATTACAGGAACCTTCATGGTGCTGGCAGCGTGGAAAACCTGGTTTTGGTTGATATATAAATGTTTTCCTGATTGCAAATCATAAAATGCCAGTGCAAAATCCTCTTTTTGGGAAGAAAATTCTTCAATGATTTCCTTCTTCAGCGTTCTCATATTATGTTTTTGTTGGGCATAAAGGCCATCCGGTAATTGCATTGCGAAAAGTATGAATCCGATTAGTAGTTTACACATACTGATTATCAATTAATTATATGAGATCAAAGTTAAGTTTTAAATTCTGACTTTCAGTTATATGAGTAAGTCTTAATATGTTAAAGCAATGAATAAAAAATTGGTTTAGTTATTGAAGTAAGAAGTTACAATTTTAATCCGTCTGATGGATGATGAAAAAGGTTTTAATAGTTGACGACGATAGCGATATCCTCTGCGTCGTGGAGAGAATACTAAAGAAAAATGGATTTGACGTAATCTCTACTTTACGCGGTGAGGAAGTTGTGTCTAAAGCAAAAAAGTTCAATCCACAAGCGATATTACTTGATGTATTCCTGTCGGGGGTGGATGGTATTGAAGTATGTAAATGCCTGAAAGCGCAACCCGAAACTAAGGAAATTCCTGTCATCTTATTTTCTGCCCATACCAATAAAGAAGAGGTCATGAAATTTTGCAATGCAGATGACTTCCTTCAAAAACCTTTTGAAGCTTGTCAACTGGTTAATAAAATAAGCTCAAACATTGAAAAAAGCTCTACTCATCATTGATTGAACATTTTGCTATACTGTTGATCCTGATTTAATATCTAAGTAATTCTTTAAGTTTTTTGTAAACTTTATCTCCTGAGGGCAACATTGCTTTTTCAAGATTTTCATTCATAGGAACTGCTGGAACATCCAGTGCGCCAAGTACCTGAACCGGAGCATCCAGATGTTGGAAACAATTTGTGGTAATTCTGGCCGCCAATGATTCAGCAAAAGAATTCGTTTGCTGAGATTCTGTAAGAACAAGGCATTTGCCATGTCTGGAAACCGTTTCGAAAATGAGTTCTTCGTCTAGGGGAAAAAGGCTCCTAACATCTATGATTTCAATTTTGCCTGCCAATTTCCCGGCTGCCTGCAATGCCCAATAGACCCCCATTCCATAAGTGATAACGCAGGCACTTTCTCCATTTTCAATATTTTTCAAATCCGCTTCCAACACAATTCTCCCTTTTCCGAAAGGCACAATATAATCTGCATCAGGTTCAATGGTCTTTGCTCCCTCCGTACCCGGCACCTTACTCCAATACAACCCTTTGTGTTCAAGCATAATCACAGGATTGGGATCATAAAATGCGGCTTTCATCAATCCCTTCATGTCAGCAGCGTTTGAAGGGTAAGCAATTTTAATCCCCTTAATGGAAAGAAGCGTAGATTCAACGGAACCGCTGTGATAAGGCCCCCCTCCGCCGTAAGCGCCCGTCGGAACCCTGATCACGGCAGATATCGGAAACTTTCCACAACTCAAATAACAACTTTTGGAAATCTCGGTAACCAGTTGATTAATCCCCGGATAAATATAATCTGCAAATTGAACTTCCACGATGGGTCTCACTCCGGTAGCGCTCAGCCCTGTCGTACTCCCGATTATATATGCTTCCTGAATAGCAGTATTGAAAACCCTGTCAACACCGAATTCTTTTCCGAGCGATGCTGTTTCTCTGAATACGCCACCCAGTCTTTCTCCCACATCCTGACCAAACAAAATAGCCTCAGGATGCCTCTCCATAATTTCCCTGATAGCGTGGAGAGCAGCATCAACCATGATAATTTTATCTTTTCCTTCAGGAGTACGATTTCCTTTCTCTCTTGTAACAGGAGTCGGAGCAAAAATAAAATCTTCCACTTTGCTGATATCGGGCTCTGCAGCATTTTTTGCTCTTTCAAAGTCGTTCAAAACTTCCTGTTCAGCTTGCATCCGGATACTTTCAAGTTCTTCCTCTGAAACTCCTTCCAGCAATAAATCATTTTTAATTTTTGGAAAAGGATCATGGGCAGCATGCTTTGCCAGATCTTCTTCACTGCGGTAAAACTCTTTCCTGACGCCGCTGGTATGATGCCCCAACAACGGCACCCTGGCGCGGACAAGGTAGGGGCCACTCCCCTGCCGTATTTCCTGCACTACCCTTCGAAGCATTTTGTAAGAATTCCTGAAATCACTGCCATCAAAACTTACTCTGTTCATTCCTTTAAAACCTTCAGCAAATTCAAAAGCATTCATGCTCCTTGCTTCCTGGGCTGTGACACTGATTCCCCAGTCATTATCCTGAACGAGGTATAAAATGGGTAATTTTTTCAATACCGCAAACTGGAATGCTTCGCTTACTTCACCTTCGGTGACACTGGCATCACCCAATGAACAAACAGAAATCGGGTTTTCCCCGTCAGGCCCTTTTTTCAGTAAAGGAGATTGTATGTTTTTCAGATATTGGATTCCCTGAGCTACTCCTGTAGCCGGGATAGCCTGCATTCCTGTGGCACTGCTTTGATGAATGATGGTGGGCTTATCTTCTCCTCGGTAATTCGGATGGGAATAATATTCTCTTCCGCCGGTGAAAATATCGTCACCCTTCGCAAGTAATTGTAACATTAATGTGTAGGGAGAAAATCCGAGTCCCAACAAAATACTTTCGTCTCTGTAGTAAGGGCTGATAAAATCGCATGGAAATAATTGCATAGCCATGGCAAGCTGTACTGCCTCGTGCCCCCTCGACGTGGAGTGAACATATTTACAGATCTGACGATTGGATTCATAGGTATTTGTCATGGCTACGGCCTGGCACATGAGACGGTAAGCTTCTATTAATTTCTCTTTCATAATTCAGCGGTCAACTCTTTCATTAAACCCCTCCTGATCTCTTTAAAAAAGCAACAAAGACTTTTCAACTGTAATCCGGATCAATTCTTATGGATTCAGCTTTTTTATAAAGTTATTGGATTTTAAACTTATGTTATTCGAAGTAGCTTAGGTTTGTTTTGGGAGAAAGAGCCAACACACTTTCATACATGAGCTGGATTGTTTTTTCAATATCGGCCCTGTGAATCATTTCAACAGTGGTGTGCATATATCTGA
Organism: Chitinophagaceae bacterium; assembly: GCA_017307735.1. Taxonomy (GTDB): domain Bacteria; phylum Bacteroidota; class Bacteroidia; order Chitinophagales; family Chitinophagaceae; genus Ginsengibacter. The sequence continues at coordinate 92,611 of JAFKGR010000002.1, read as the reverse complement.
GCGGAATTGAAATTAATGCAGACGGGCAGCCATCGTTTGCATAGGCAAAAGATTCGGTATCGGTTCCGGTACTGCGGCTCACTGCATGCAACTGATAGTCTATTTTATTTTTCACCGCTGTTTTTTCTATGAACTGTAATAATTTGTTATGTACCGCCGGCCCGAAAGTGAGAACAGGCCCTTTGCCACATTTGCATTCGCCCTCAATTTGTTTATTTATCAAAGGCGTACCTGTATCGTGGGTAACATCGGTAACAATCGCCACATCCGGTTTTATGCGGCGTGCAATCATTTCAGCACCGCGCAACCCGATTTCTTCCTGAACAGAATTAACGATGTAAAGAGAATAAGGAAGCGATTTCTTATTGGACTTCAGATGGCGCGCTACCTGAGCATTCATAAAACCGCCAATTCTGTTATCGAAAGCCCGTGCGATAAAATTATCAAAGGCCAGTTCATCAAAAGTATCAACGTGCGTAACCAGGGATCCGACATGAATTCCAAGTTTTTCCACTTCTCCGAGACATCTGGCTCCGCAATCCAAAAACAAATTTTCCATTTTGGGCTGGTATTCCTTGTCATCTCTTCCCATGCGTGTATGAATGGCCGGCCATCCAAAGACAGCTTTTACCGGACCTTTATTGCCATGGATAATTACCCTTTGGGAAGGTGCGATAATAGGATCGGTTCCTCCGTTTCTTTTGAGGTAAATAAATCCGTCGGGATTAATATAATTGACAAACCAACTGATTTCATCCGCATGGGCTTCAATGACTACCTTAAAAGGTTTGCCGGGGTTTATTACACCCACTGCCGTACCATAGGGATCAGTAAACGTTTCGTCCACAATGTTTTTGATGTAATTCAGCCAAACCCTTTGTCCGCCTGATTCTGAGCCAACGGGTGAAGGTGTGTTGATGTAATCTTTTAGAAATTGAATTAATTCCGGATTCAGTAAAAAAGGATTTTTGTTTTTTGGCATAATTTGATAAAACTATTTTAACAAATTTATAGTTTTAAATAGTACGGGTGGCACGTGATCAAAAATGAAAAAATATTTTTCGGATTTTAATCACGGGTTGTATCAATGAAAATTTTGTTGAAAGCAGATGAAATGAAAGTTCAGTTTGGGTGAAACAGCAATTGCCTTTAAATTAGTTTTTCGGATAAACCGAAAAATCTGAATTTAATTCCTTTTTAAATAGCAACTTTATTGAAAGATGGTAATGATGGGAGAACTTACCGTATCACTGACATTCCCTTTCTCATCTTTCAAAACAAATCTGAAAATGGCTTTATCGTCCTGCTGGCATTGCGGCCCCAGAATGTCCGAATAGCCAGACACGTTATATCCCAGGGTAAGAACAATTTGGCCTTTCATATCGCTGGTTGGAGGAACCGAAGGCATAGGGAACCACTGATTAAAGGAGGTAGCCGGGCAATCTGCAACGATTTTCTGAATAAAAACGGAGTCACTGATATCACCGTCTTTATCAGTAAATCCCAAAGTGAACCGGATCAACTGTTGCCTGTGCAGCTCAGTAGTGTTCACATCCTTGAATTCCAATACGGGTTTTGATTCAAATTTACTTTTGCCACAGCCTGCAATTATAAAAGCAAACAACATTATAATAATAGAGTTCCTCATCTTTGTGGTTTAATTGTAAAATTAGTTATTAAACTGAAACAGCATACTGAAATATCATCTCTTGAATCCGGCATTTTCGATTCCTCTTACTACAACTTTCAACAAAATGCACTGGATGTTTTCAGATTTCAATATAGTCAAAATAAGATTTATAAAGAATTTGTGGATCAGTTAAAAATAATTCCTGACACAATTAACAACTTGAAAGCAATTCCCTTCCTGCCGATCTCCTTTTTCAAAACACACGAGATCAAATCTGGCGTATTTGAACCGGAAATTATTTTTGAAAGCAGCGGTACTACCGGAGAAAATACCAGCAAACATTTCGTAAAAAAATGGAGTTTATATGAAGAAAGTTTTGTCAGGGGTTTTGAAACTTTCTATGGAGACATTTCAAACTATTGCATTCTCGGCCTTTTACCGGGATATCTTGAAAGAAAAAACAGCAGCCTGGTCAGCATGGTTGATACCCTGATTCGCAGGAGCGGAAATCCCAAAAGTGGATTTTATCTGAGTGAGTTCGATAATCTTTACAGAACACTTGTCTATAATGAACTGAAAGGCCAATCCACTTTACTTATCGGAGTAACGTATGCGCTCCTGGATTTTGCATCTGAATTTCAAATGAAGCTGAATCATACGATAATTATGGAAACCGGCGGTATGAAGGGAAAGCGGAAAGAAATTACCCGAGAAGAAGTACATCATTTTTTGTGCGATAAGCTGGGCGTACAAAAAATTCATTCAGAATACGGTATGACGGAATTATTGTCACAAGCTTATTCGAAGGGCGGTGGAATTTTCAATTATCCTAATTGGATGAAGATTATGATCCGCGATATCAATGATCCGTTTTCCATTTTATTTCCTGACGAGAAACCGGTTTCAGGTTTAATCAATGTCATCGATCTTGCCAATTTATACAGTTGCAGTTTTATTGCTACAGAAGACATAGGAAGGCTATATAAAAACGGAGAATTTGAAGTTTTGGGCAGAAGCGATACGAGCCTCGTTCGCGGATGCAATTTGCTGGTAGTCTAATTTTTTTTAACAACAGGGAATTTCAAAATCGGGTATCTTGGATAAAAATATAGAATTGAAATCTTTATTTTCTTTAGTGGTGACATGCTGTTTTGCTATGGCATCTTGTGGCCAGCAGTCCGGTCCCGTTTCTGAAACGATAAACTTTCCCGATAAAAATCTGAGTCAGGCGACCTTTGGTGCTGGATGTTTTTGGTGTGAAGAAGCCATTTTTGAAAGCGTAAAAGGTGTCAGGGAAGCTGTATCAGGTTATGCCGGAGGAACCAAACCCAATCCGACCTATTATGATCTGGGAAGCGGTCCAACATGTCATGCCGAAATGGTGAACGTCTATTACGATTCTTCAAAAATCGACTTCCCTACCCTCTTAAAAATTTATTTTGCATCGCAGGATCCCACGCAGGTGGACGGACAGGGGCCTGACACCGGAGAACAATACCGATCCATCGTTTTTTACCGGAATCCATCCGAAAAGAAAATGATTGAAGGTTACATTTCCCAATTAAGAGCATCGGGAAAATATAACAAGCCCATAACCGTGCAGTCAGAACCATTTACAAAGTTTTGGGATGCCGAAGCCTATCATCAGAATTTTGTCAAACGTCATCCCAATAACCCTTATGTACTCGCAGAATCCATTCCGAGAATCAGGAGATTTCAAAAACAATTTCCTGATTTGATAAAACCGGATGAAAAATATTGATTAGCTGCCGGAGTATATTTATTAAATTTGCCCAAAAGAAAAATTGGTATGAAGATTTCAAAACAGTTGATTGTTAGTTTTCTCATTTTAATCGGGGCAGCTTCTCTTTACAGAGTAATGCCCGGAAGGCCTTATGGATTTGCACCTCAGATTGCCATGGCTATTTTTGGCGGGGCGATTATTAAAGAAAAGAAATTTTCTTTCTTATTGCCTGTTTTATCAATGTTCGTTTCTGACGTGTTGTTTCAGGTTTTATTTGTTTATGGATTATCTGCAATACCGGGTTTCTATGAAGGACAATTGGTCAATTATCTTTTGTTTGGAGGACTTACGGTATTCGGATTTATGATTAAGGAATTTGATCTTAAAAAAATTGCTTTGGCATCTGTTTCTGCGCCAACAGCATATTTTCTCATTTCTAATTTTCTTGTTTGGGTAAGCGCTTCTCCAATGGCAGGTTTGGCAAGGCCCAAAACCTGGGATGGTTTGATGATGTGTATGGCAGACGGGCTTCCGTTTTATCCGTGGAGCATTTTATCTACTGTGATATTCTCAGCTTTGTTTTTTGGTAGTTACTATTTCCTGTTCAAAAAGAATATTTCTCTGGCCAGGACTAAGTAATCGCCTTTGTTTGTAAATTGTTTTTAAGGTTAGCAAAAGGATTTCAGTTTTTGAGATCCTTTTGTTTTTAAAGAAGACTCATCGCAACGACGATTTTCTTTTATGGATTTATTTTCCGAAGGTCCACCTTTCCCAAAAGTTTGTCCACATCTGTTTTATAGAAAACCCCCAAATCTTCACGCAAACAATTAGCTGCTCCGCAAGCCGCTCCCAAACGGGAAGTCTCTTCAAGGTTAAGATTTTTACAATAGGCCGAAGTTAATCCTGCAAGCAAACTATCGCCACTTCCAACCGTGCTGTGAATATTTTTCAATTCAATCTTTGCGTGGATTATTTGTTTTCCATCGGAATAGAAAAGCCCTCTGGCTCCCGCAGTTACAGCAGCGAATTGACAATCATTAGTCAAAGTCAGAACAGACTCCTCCATTGTTGCTGCGGGTTTCAATTCCTTTGCCTCTTTTTCATTCAGATGAATAGTAAATGGTTTTTGAGAAAATGCATTTATAAGTTGGTGACCTGCACAATCAAGAAATACTTTTTTTCGATGCTGATTGGCTATTTCTATCAATTGAGCGTAACCATTATCCGGCGCACCTTTTGGCCAGGAACCGCTCATTGTAACACACTCTGCATCGGAAATTAGTTCCTTATATGTTTTCACAAAAGATGAAAAAAGTTTCAAATCAATTTCCGGACCTGTACCCAAAAGTTCGGTATCATTTACTTGGCCATCTGATTTAAAAGTGATACAGGTTCTCGTCCACAATTCTGTTTCCGGCCCTGCACAAGTGATTCCGGATTTTCTGCATTGTTCTTGAATCCAGGCTCCGGTAGGTCCTCCCCAAAATCCCAATATTTTCACTTCGTGACCCAATTCTTTCAATCCAAACGCCACATGAATTCCTTTTCCTCCGGGAAAATTTTTTTCCTTTGTTGCTCGATTAGGTTCTCTTTCAACAAAAGTTTTCAGCCAGACATATTTGTCAACAGAAGGATTCGGGCAAATGCACAGGATCATGATAAATCAGTTTTGACCTGAGGGAAGATAGAGATAATTCTTCCTTTTGCAAACATTCAAAGGTTATAAGAATGAAAACAACCTCATCCGAAAAAGGGATAGAATATTATTTTGAATTGGCGGAAAACCTAACCGTGTAATTCCTTTGATTTATCGTTTTTTTTCAATGAAAAAACAATCATAAAAGCAGAAAAGATGATAAAGATAATTCCACAAATAATATTGACATCTGAATGAGATTGCCCCAGAACAGCAAGCCCGTAAATCACCAGCATTAATCCGAGAACCAGAAAAAATGTACCGATGACAAACCGTAAATCAAAAAATTTATTCATCTTATTTAGTAAAAAATGATATTAAAGATTAAGGTAATTAACAAAGCAAGCATTCCCAACCAGAACGGATTTTTGTACCAGACTTTGTTTCGGTCTTTTTCTTTCGGTGTCAGACTATAAACCAGTCCGGTCAGTTCTTTGTCTGGTCTGGGTTTCGTTACAACACTCACAATCAGCGTGACACTAAAACAAATGAGAAAAGATATCCATGCAATATTGAAAGCCTGGCTGGTGGCCGAATGAAACTCATGAATATTTGCAATCCAACCGCCTTTTCCTTCGGCAACGGTCAAACCTTGAGTAATTGCTGCACCTGCTGTGCCTGCGAGCAATCCCCAGAAAGCGCCATGGCCGGTTGTACGTTTCCAAAACATTCCGAGAAAAAAAGTTGCAAATAAGGGGGCATTCACAAAGCTGAATACCAGTTGCAATAAATCCATAATACTATTGAATCCCCGCGCTACATAGGCTGTTGCAATCGAAATCAGGATACCCGCAACCGTTGTAACTTTTCCGACATTTAAATAATGGTGGTCACTTGCATTCCTTCGAATATGCGTTTGGTAAATGTCATAAGTCCAGACGGTGTTGAACGCGGTCACATTGCCCGCCATTCCGCTCATAAACGAAGCTATTAGTGCAGTGATCCCGACTCCCAAAATACCATTGGGATAAAGTTGCTTGAGCATGGTGGGCAATACCATGTTGTAATTTGGAAATCCATCCGGATTTTTAGGCAAATCAAATCCCGGAAATTTATTTTGCATGGCAAGAATCATTATGCCCGGAAGGATTACAATTAACGGCATAAAGATTTTTGGGAAAGCTGCAATGATGGGTGTCAGTCTTGCGTCGTGGATATTGCGCGAAATCATCGCTCTTTGTACAACTAAAAAATCTGTACACCAATACCCAAAAGACAATACAAACCCCAATCCGAAGACAAGCCCGATGAAATCAACGCCCATCGGATTTTTGGATGCATCAGTCATTCCCACCCAAAGGTGCATCTTGGCATTGTCCACATTTTGCATGATACCCTGCCACCCTCCTATTTTCTCAAGCCCGATAAAAACCAGAGGTGCAATTCCCAGAACAATTAAAAAAAACTGAAGCACCTCATTATAAACAGCACTGGTAAGTCCGCCGAGAAAAGTATAAACAAGTACGACGCCCGCAGCCATCCATACCGACACATCAAAACTCCATCCCAAAATTACCTGCATCAGCATAGCGAGTGCATACAACGAAATACCGGAGGAAAAAACCGTCATCGCTGCAAAAGTGAATGCGTTGAAAGTCCTCGTCTTTTCATCAAACCGCAATTTCAGATATTCAGGTACACTCCTCGCCCGGCTTCCATAATAAAACGGCATCATAAAAACACCCAGAAATACCATGGCCACGATAGCTCCCATCCAATAAAAATGTGCAGTATATAAACCGTATTTGGCGCCGTTGGCTGCCATTCCCAAAACTTCCTGTGCACCCAGATTGGCAGAGATAAAAGCGAGTGAAGTAATCCACAACGGAATGCTCCTTCCACTCATCAGAAAATCACTTCCGGTTTTAATTTTTTTTCTCAATATGAAACCCACGCCAATTACAAAAAGAAAATAAAGTGCTATGACGAGGTAATCAATTAGTTCGAGGTGCATAAGAGGAGATTAAAAAAATTGAGTTGCCTAAATTAAGGTTTTTATCATGTTGAGATTTTTTTTATTGAAATAAAAGCAACTTTTTTACCGGAAAAAACGAACTATTACGACTGCAAACGTTACCGTAATACCGGTTAATCAATATTCTTCCAAAAGAAATTTGAACTCTGAGTATATTTGATATGTCAATTTTATCATTTCAATAGCGGTACCTGAAACCATGAATCAGGAAATTTTTTCTGATTTTTTTCCATTCCATATATCGCTTAAACCAATTTGACTCAATGCCCAGCGTTAAAAAAATTTTATTATTCTTTTGCTCATTAATCATCATTGCGATGTCAGCTAATTCACAATCTTCATCGTGGGAACCCTACAAAAAAGAATTAAAGGGTAATTGGAAAATGCAATCGTCTTCCAATGTTTCAGCCACAGCCAAAGAAATTTCAACACCGGAGTTTTCATCAGCCGGGTGGTATAAAGCCCAGGTGCCGGGAACTGTTTTAGGTGCATTGGTTTCGGATGGTGTATTTAAAGATATCTTTTTTAACCGCAACCTGTCCGAAATCCCCGACAGCCTTTTTAATGTTCCATGGTGGTTTCGCACCACATTCCGGCTCAATAAAAAATCTGCTAATCAGGTGGTACGCCTTCGTTTTAATGGGATTAATTATAAAGCAGATGTCTGGATCAATGGCAGGCAAATAGCATCTTCCGATTCAATTGCCGGCGGATTCAGGCAATTTGTTCTGGATGTCAGCAATTATGTTCACGACGGTGAAAATGCACTCGCTGTGGAAATTACCCGTCCCTACCCGGGCGATTTAACGCTCGGATTTGTGGACTGGAATCCTGAACCTCCTGACAGAAATATGGGGATGTGGCGCAATGTGGAATTATTAGTTTCGGGACCTGTGTCTGTTGATTTGCCTTTTGTACAATCCAAAGTGGATACAGCTTCTTTAAAACATGCAGAGCTTACCATTAGTTCTGTTTTGAACAATCATTCAGATCAAACGGTGGTGGGTACACTAAAAGGTGCTATCGGCAACGAGATTCATTTTTCTCAAAAAATAACATTAAAACCACATGAATCAAAACTGATTGTTTTTGATCCGGAAAAATATGCACAATTAAAAATGAACAATCCGCGCCTTTGGTGGGTACATACCTGGGGCAAACCCAATCTTTATCATCTGAGCTTACAGTTTGAAGAAAAAAAAGGTGAATCAGATTTCGCAAACGTCCGTTTCGGTATCAGGCAAATCAATGATTATTTCACGGCTGACGGACATCGCGGGTACAAATTGAATGGAAGAAAGATTTTGATCAAAGGAGGTGGATGGACTGATCCAATGCTGATGAATGTTACGCCGGAATACACAAAAGCAGAAATTGATTATGCTGTTCACATGAATCTCAATACGATCCGTATGGAAGGTTTCTGGGGAAACAGCCAGTATATTTTTAACCTGTGTGATGAAAAAGGGATTCTCATTATGGCAGGATTGAGTTGCCAGTGGGAATGGAATGCATACCTCGGTACACCCAAAATGGATAAATACAATGCGTTCTTTACACCCGAACAAAATGACGTTGCCGTTGGTTCTTTTGAAGACCAGGTAAAATGGTTGAGAAATCATCCGAGTATTTTCGTCTGGTTGTATGGAAGTGATAAATGGCCGAGGCCCGATTTGGAAAAAAGATATTTAGCCACATTAAAAGAATATGATACAACCCGCCCGTCTCTGTCCTCTGCAGGCGGCGTAGTGAGCGCTATTACAGGTCCATCAGGCGTCAAAATGCGCGGGCCTTATGATTATGTACCTCCTGTTTACTGGTACATCGATTCAACGCACGGCGGAGCTTATGGATTCAATACTGAAACCGGCCCCGGCCCACAGGTTCCAGTTATTGAAAGTTTGAAAAAAATGATTCCCGCCGATTCTCTCTGGCCCATCAGCACTTCATGGCTTTTCCATTCTGCAAGGGGGCATTTTTACAACATGACTTTTTACAACCGCGCCATCAAAGAAAGATTGGGAGATCCGGTTAACCTGGCAGATTATTCCAGAAAAGCCCAATACCTCAACTACGATGGCATGCGTGCGATGTATGAGGCCTTTGAAGCCAACAGGTTTAAGACAACAGGAATTATTCAGTGGATGTACAATGCATCGTGGCCCAAACTCTGGTGGCAATTATTCGATTATTATCTGCAACCTACCGGTGCTTTTTACGGGGCGCAAAAAGCCAATGAGCCATTGCATATATTCTATAATTACAAGAACAATTCAATAGGCGTATTGAGTAATGAACTAAAAGGAGTATCAGGGTTAACAGCAGAAATACAGGTTTTGAATTTTGATTTAAAACCCGTGGTGAAGAAAAATATTCCTGTCGCAGAAATACCTGTACAGGGCACTGAAAACATTTTCAAAATACCCGACGACCTGCAGCTCAGTAAAACATACTTTGTCGATCTGAAATTATTCAGCAAAGCACATCAGTTGATAAGTTCAAATTTTTATGTGCTTTCCACTCAGGCAGATATTTTGGATGAACCGAAATCCACACCCTTTGTCACTCCGGAAACACAGTTTGGTGATTTGACAATGCTTCAAACCCTGCCGGATGTTGCATTACAGGTTTCGCGATCTGTCAAAGAAGAAGGTGGAAATACAACAGCCACCATCAGGATAAAAAATCCTTCCAGACATTTAGCCTTTATGATTTATCTCGATCTGAAAAAGAAAAAGACCGATGCGTCTGTACTTCCTGTTTTCTGGAATGATAATTTTATTACCCTTTTGCCGGGAGAAGAAAGAGTAATTAACGGTTATGTACACACGAAAGATTTGGATGGGGAACAACCGGAAATAACCATTTCAGGATGGAATATCAAATAAAATAATCACCCTAAACTATTTACGGAATGGAAGGAAATAAAAGTACGGGCAAAAGGAATTATTACATCGTATTCCTCATAATGCTTACCTTCTTTGTGATTTCTTTTTTGACAAATATCATAGGGCCTCTTGTTCCTGATATTATCAAAGGATTTCATCTTAACCTGACACTGGTAGCCATCCTTCCGTTTGCTTTTTTCATTGCCTATGGCGTTATGTCCATTCCCACCGGAATGCTCAATGAAAAGTACAAGGAAAAGAAGATTATGATCTGGGCATTCATCGTGGCTTGTATCGGTGCACTATTGCTGGCTTTGTTTCCAAATTACCTGACGGCTACGGTTTCTCTTTTTCTGATTGGTTGTGGAGTGGCCATGTTGCAGGTTGTTATCAATCCTCTGTTGAGAACAGCCGGTGGTGAGGAACATTATGCATTCAATTCTGTTCTCGCTCAATTAATCTTCGGCGCAGCTTCATTTTTAAGCCCGCTTGTCTATTCTTATCTGGTTTTGAATCTTAGACCGGGAGAAGTAAATAAAAATTTTCTTTTGGAGACTTTATCCAATATTGTTCCTTCTAACCTGCCCTGGATTTCTTTGTATTGGGTATTTACCATCATTTGTCTTTTAATGGTCGTGGTAATCTGGGTATCCAGGTTCCCAAAAGTTATTCTAACCAGTGAAGAAGAAGCCGGGCCTTTAAAAGTTCATCTTGACCTCCTTAAAAAGCGGGCCGTATGGCTATATTTCATTGGCATTTTGTGTTATGTGGGTACAGAGCAGGGTGTGTCCAACTGGATTTCTCAATTCTTATTTGAATATCATCAATTTGATCCGCAGACCATGGGAGCTAAAGCTGTGGCTTATTTCTGGGGATTGATGACGGCCGGTGGTGTGTTGGGTTTGATATTATTAAAACTTATTGACAGCCGGAAAGTCTTGATCATCTTCACTATTCTTGCTCTCATCAGCCTGAGTTTCGGATTGTTTTCTTCAGCAGAAGTTTCTTTCTGGGCTTTTGGAGGCGTGGGTTTTTTTGCATCTGTGATGTATCCGGTCATTTTTTCCCTTGCATTGAATTCTCTTGAAAGCAATCAGGGCGCCTTTGCCGGGATTTTGCTGACCGGCGTTATCGGTGGTGCCATCTTCCCTTTGCTCGTCGGTTGGCTGGGCGATCATTTTGGATTGAGAACCGGATTGTTTGTTATCTACCTCACTATGGGTTATATCCTGAGCGTGGGTTTCTGGGCACGGCCGATTATTTCAAATGAAACTATTGGAAACAGGAAGAAAGAAATTTCATAAGATGTTTCTCCTGCCGGTAAAGAGGTTGATTCGTTAACAAAATCAGATTATTTTGAGGTTTAATCTGGTTTCTGCACTTTTCAATCAGGAAATTCGTTTATGACATCTGAAAGGAAATTAAAAGTTTGTAAGCAGAATTTTTATCAAAAATTCGCCGGATATTCCGGTTCTTTTGGTATTATTAGATCATAATATTTACTTTGTTTGTTTGAAGCTATGGCTCCCCATCAATTGCAAAACCGGGATATTGTTTCATTTTTGAAAGAGACCAGATTTTCCGGTGGTTTTTTTGATACTTTAAAAATCAGGTATAGAACTTATATCTGCCCGTTTATCGATTTGATCCAAAAGGTAAAGCCTGGCGACAAAGTCGGAGATGTGGGTTGTGGCAGTGGTCAGTTTCTGTTATTACTCAGCCAATTTGCCGATAACCCCAAAAGTCTTTATGGAATAGAAATTTCGCAACATTTGATCGCCAATGCCCATAAGCTGTTTTCAAAAAACAACCGGGTAAAATCAGAATTTGAAACGTTTGATGGCATTCATTTTCCTGGATCTTTAAAAGACTGCGATTTAATTTACCTGATTGATGTTCTTCATCACGTGCCGAAAGAAAATCAAAAACAATTCCTTACAGATTTGTGTACACTAATGAAACCGGGAGCAAGACTGGTTTTAAAAGACATCAACAAATCAAGCCCGCTGGTTCTCTTTAATAAAATGCATGATTTGATTTTTGCCGGTGAAATCGGAAATGAATGGAAGATGCAAGATGTTAAATCTTTGCTGGAACAAAATGACATGAAGATTCTGGAAAATTATAAACGACGAATGTATGTTTACCCCCACTATACCATTGTGGTCCAAAAAAACTAAGGGGCGAAGGCTCTTTATTTGTTTTTGCTTTGCACTCTTATCGGTATTACCAATTTACCGTAGCTTCTATTACAGCAATGGATTGCTGACCTATGAACGCCAGAAAGCACTCATCGCCGGACATTCAGAATTTTTCAATCCGTGGCAATACCGGGTATTGTGCCCGTTCACTATTGAAGGTATTGTGTGGGCTTATGACCATACAGTGGATAAGGTTTTCCCGATTGAAAATAAATTTCATTTCTCCATTCAGAATACTTCCGGAACCAATCTCGAAACTGACAAATTTGTTTCCTTAATGCAGACTCCGGGCGTAATGAAATACATGCTCATTTTTGTTTTGTTCCGGTTTGTTGAACACCTATTCATCTTTTACCTCGCCTGGATATTATGGAGTTATTTCATCAAAGGGAAATGGCTTATTTTTTTGGGGATCAACTTTCTCGCTTTGGCATTGGGCAATTCGGTCACGGCCGCAGATCTGGCTTTTAATACTTATCTCGATGTCATTTTTTATTTAATCACGGCAAATCTGATTTTGTATAAATGGAATCGAAACTGGTTGTATCTGATCACACCTCTTGCCGCACTTAACCGTGAGACCGGGCTAATGATTCCGGCTCTTTATTTTGTTTCTCAAATGGGCTTTTCAAATTTCTCCTTCAGGAAATTTAATCTGAAAGAGATTGTCTGGCCGGATAAACCGACCTGGATTTTCACCATAATTCTTTATATCATTTTCATTTCCATTTTTACAGGATTGCGGATTTATTACGGATACCAGCCTCCGCAGGAGTGGAAGGTACCGGCCGGGTTGCCCATGCTGAAATTAAATTTATTCAGCGCTGTCGGATTCAAAGCCTATATGGAACTGCTCGGAACATTCGGTGTAATCCCTTTTATCATTTTATACAAATTCAAATCGTTTCCATTAATACTCCGGCAATGGTTTATTTTCATGGTTCCAATCTGGTTTTTGGTCCATTATATTTCTGTTGTGGCCTATCAAACAAGATTATTTTTGGTTCCGATCATCCTGATCTTTTTACCGATGATGTTGTGGCTTGCAGAGAAAGAACTCGTTCAGCGTTATAAATCGTCTTCATAAAAATTGCGGTCAATGAAAAATTACATTTTACTTTTAAGGCCAAAGGATTGGGCTAAAAATGCCTTTCTTTTTCTACCGTTATTTTTTTCAGGACAATTATTCCAGACAGAATTATTGCTAAAGGCCGCGGAGGGTTTCATCTGCTTCTGCCTGGTGGCGAGCAGCATTTATATCTTCAATGATTACCGGGATATCGAAGATGATAAAAACCATCCGGTAAAATCTAAAAGGCCACTGGCTTCCGGCGCTGTAAATAAAACGCTGGCATTGGTTATTGCATCGGTACTTATGGTCGCCGGCCTCGTTTTTGCCTGGTTTATCCGGGATAAGTTTTTCTTTGTACTTTCAATTTACCTTGTTCTCAATATTGCCTATTCGGCAGGCCTGAAACAAATTCCCATCCTCGATATTTTCATCATTGCCATCGGTTTTGTACTGAGGGTGAAAGGTGGCTCCGTGATTACCATGATCCCATTGAGTGAGTGGTTGGTCATTATGGTCTTTTTGCTGGCCTTGTTTTTGGCTTTGGCAAAGCGAAGAGACGATGTGCTTTTGAAACTGAAATCCGGGAAAGACATGAGAGCAGCCGTTAAAGGTTATAATCTGGAATTTATCAACATTGCCCTTTCGCTGATCTGCGCGGTAATTATAGTTGCTTATTTTATGTACACCATGTCGGGTGAAGTGGTTCAACGGTTGGGAACCTACCGCCTCTATTACACCTGTCTTTTTGTGCTGGCCGGAATTTTCCGTTACCTTCAACTCATCTATGTACAAAGTGATTCCGAGTCGCCGGTAAAAATTCTTTATCGCGACAGGTTTATACAGGCAACCATTGTTTTATGGATTATCAGTTTTTATTTAATATTGTATGTAAAGGATATAACTATCTTTGAATGAGTATGTTGCAGAAGATTGCATTCTTTGATTTTGACGGAACCATTACAAAAGCTGATTCTATGCTGGAATTGATAAAGTTCCATTTCGGAAAGAAAAAGTACTTTCTTGGATTAGTCATTGCCGGTTTCTATTTACTTGGGTTAAAAATGGGTTTTTTGACGAGACAGAGAGCCAAAGAAAGATTCCTGACCCATTTCTGGGGTGGAATGGATGCTAACCAATTTGAGGAAATATGCAAAACCTTTTCAGTTGGCAAATTACCCTCTTTGATCCGCCGGGAAGCTGTCGATAAAATAAATGAATTTAAAAATGAGAACGTCGAAGTGGTGGTTGTAACAGCTTCTGCATCTGACTGGGTTAAATATTGGTGTGAGAGCCAAAACTTAGCTTTCATATCTTCGGAAATGGATATTCAAAGTGGCAAAATAACCGGAAAATTGAAAGGCCTGAATTGCAACGGGCCAGAAAAAGCTTCGAGAATAAAACGGGATTACGATCTGAGCCATTATGCAGAAATCTACTGTTTCGGAGATAGTAGTGGTGATAAAGAAATGTTTTCCCTCGCAACAAAAAGCTATTATCAAAAGTTCAATTAATCTTGTTTAGGGCAATCGCAGATTTTCATCGAAATCCTGCTGGCAAGCCAGCTTTCTTTCAAAGGTATAATCCAGCTTTTCAGGAAATCACCGATTGTAAGAATGGTATTATTAAAGTATAAGGTATCCTTTGTAACGAACTGGTTGTCAAGTTGCTCCTTTAAATTAGATAACGGTATCGTGAGAATATTCCCGTCTTGAATAAATGCAAGGTTTTGCCGGTTGAGAAGTGAAACCTTAAATTGATCTTCCAGTTGCCTGATAAATTGTACAGCGCTGTCCATGCTGCATCCGCCGACAACCACTTCACGCTCGTCAGCCATCAGAACAACAAATCTGTTGAAAAATAAATGCGCATAACTATTAATTGAATTTCCATGACTGTGCCATTGGCTACTGAATTCCTGTAATTCGTCTTTAACCAGCACAGCCTCTTCGTTAGTAAATGCCCGGTCAGATTGATAAATCCATATTCTCGAGTTATTGTCAAATCCTTTTGGCACCCATTCCTTGTATTCAAATGTCATAAGCCTTAAAATTAGTAACCTTTTCTCTAAATGAGGCAGGTTCTCATAAATAAATCTGAGAATTAGAGTGGAGTTACCTTTGAAAAGTGACAAACCGGATTTATGATAACAGGAAATTCTATCTGTCTGACAATTTCCTGATATATTTTTTATTTAAAATACGGCCGGAATGAAATATCCTACGTGGTCTTTTGAATGAGAGAATCCAGATTGTTCAAACCAACCATTTTTCTGGTTACAAAGGCTTCGGCATGTTTTACCCCGATCAAATGTCCGAATTCAGCCGATCTGCCGATAATGGTATTCAAAAACTGTGGTGTGGAAATATAAGTCTGAGGCTCATTATTTTTATAATCATCAGAAAAGAACTGGCTCTTGTAGCATTTGATGGCTTCTACCTTTTGATCAATGACATCTGAGATATCTACCACAAAAGAGGGCGTATAATAATAATCCTGAAGGTAATGCAAAACATAGGCGGGCCTCCATGCCTGTTGTGTCTTTCCTTCGTCGGTGGTTTCAATTTTTCTGAGTCCGGAAAGGAAAGCTGCATCTTCAACCAGTTTTGCTGCCCTGCCATGGTCGGGGTGCCTGTCATCTATGGAATTGCAAAGAATGACATTGGGCTGATACCTGCGGATCGCACGGATCGCCTTCATTTTGTTTTCCTGATTTATTTCAAAGAAACCATCTGCCATACCCAGGTTTTCTCTTATTTCCACTCCCAATATTTTAGCCGAATCGGAGGATTCCTTATCTCTTGTTTCAGCAGATCCCCGTGTGCCCAACTCGCCATGTGTCAAATCGACGATTCCTGTTTTTTTTCCTCTGGCCTTTTCCATCAACAAAACCCCTGAACAACTTAACTCCACATCATCAGGGTGTACGCCGATGGCTAATACATCTAATTTCATTTTTTAAAAATAATTTTTGCAAAGGTACGTGCTGAAAGAAAAGGAGAATTATGAATTGCAGCAATTTAACTTGGATACCCGTACATACGTCGGACTTCCTGAACAATAACTTCGATATCTGCATCCTGGCCGTATGCATCATAAGGTTGTTTGAGGCTGCTTCCAAAAACGAAAGCCACTGTTTGCCAAAAACGTGCTGTAAAACCGCCTTTTAATTCTTTGATTATATCATAGCAGTTGGTACCGCCGGTCTCCCTGTTGATAAGCTTCATCAAAATTTTTCCCTGGTAGATGGAGAGGTTTTTGAGCGGATCTGCAAATTCTTTTTTCAATTCTTTCTCGCGGCTGTTGATATATTTTGAAACCTGTTTTTTGTCCTGCAGATTGGTAATATGCCTTTCGATGTCGTTGAAAACAATTCCCGCTTTGTAAGCATAGGGATAAGTGACATATACCGCATTCCTCAACCGCGTCCATCTGGCGCTGACCTTCCCCCTTTGCCAAACATAAACTCCGGCTAAAACCTGCGCCGGAATGGTATCTCCGTTATAAATTACTGCCGGGACAATAAGTGTATCATGAATGCCATATCTGGCCTGGGCTTTCCCTGTCATGATATTTAATGCACAACATACAACCAATAAAATGACAAACCTTATCGTAAATTCCCATTTCATTCGGAGAATAAAGTTATCTTATTGTCTTTAAATCCCCAATGGGTGAATTGTTAACAATGCAAAGCCGAAAGGTTTTCATCAGCAATCATACCTCAATTTCATTTTATCCATGTGCAAAAAGGAACAAAAAGATCAGGGCGCTAAACACCAAAATCATCGCAACCGTTGAAAGGCCTTTCGATGCTTTGGATCTGTGAAGAAGAGACACAAGCAGGCCTCCTGCCATAATTATTAATCCTGCCCAGACAAGATTTATATAAGGAAATATATAAGTCTTTACTGCAATGAAATCGGCCAGCGCATTATTTTCTTTCACTCCGATTTTAAACTTATCGCCTTTGGCAATTCCGCTGAACCGAACATACAGGTTCTGCGTAATTGAAGTATCATCAAGTAAATCTATGCTCATGTTATGCACCTTCAGCCCGGGATATAATTTATAACTCGTGCCTTTGTTGCTATACGCGGTAACATCTGCTACCAGCGCCGTATCATCCGGGGAAAAATGAAAGCGCTCATTATCCGGATTTTTTTCAACCTTATTTAAAACGATGTATCCATTTGAATAAAAGGTTGTGTCTCCAATGGCCATTTCATGTGTTGTGAAACTGGTTGTATCCTTTTTATTATGATCAGGATTTGAAATCGTGGAAACATAGGTAAACACATCATGTGTGAAATAATGCCGTGTATCAGGATTACTTGTCAGATTATTGTCTTTCATCCTATAACTGTCGGGTTGCAATACAAAGTTCTCCCGGTTCTTTCCAAGGCTGTCTTTGCTTTCAAAATGAAGTTTATAATAGGTTCTTGTCTTTTCATTTTTCGAAGCGCTGTCGGCGTAATAGGTAACGATATATATTCCCATTTCTGTCGGGATACCTTTCAGAAGAGTCAGGTTTTCCATCGGATCCTCTGTGCCTCTGCCCGAGGGATCTTTGTCGAATGGAATAAACAAACCTGTTTTGCTGTTGTCGCTGATGGTAAGTTTATTGGAAGAAGTAATCAGCATTCCTCCAATCATTAACGCAAATCCGAAATGTGCAATAGCGCTGCCGGCAGTTTTCATTTTTCCGTGCAAAACTTTGAAAACATAGGTTGCATTTGCAATGACAGAAAAAATACAGGCAAACAATGCAAGGTAGATCGCAATTAAAAATCCCGGGCCTTTGCTGTCATAGGTAATTGGATATACAATTGCCAGCAACACTGAAACGGCAACAGCTCCGATGGCCGGCCACATCACTTTTTGATTGAAGTACTTTTTGGTGGTATCCCTGTATTTCAGAAACTGGGCAAATCCGGTCATCAATCCGATCAAAATAATTACCAATACCAAAACCTTATTGTAAACAAATTCCCTGTCCGGCGGATCAGCCAGGTTTGTATGGAGAATCCTGTTGTAAACCGGCAAAGACGTAATGGATATAATGAACACAGCGCTCAGGAAAAGCAGCAGGGAGCCAATAAACATCCAGAATTCACGGGATGCTAAATTCTCTTCTTTTTGAATCGCCGGAATGTATTTGTAATTCTTAAGAAAGAGGAAAAAAAGCGGAACAGTCAGTCCGAACATGTATAAACCAATCAATACATTCATGGTTATTCCCGCTTCCGTAAAACTGTGCACTGAAGTGTCGCCAAGTATGCCTGTCCTCGTAAGAAAAGTTGAATAGAGAACAAAGAAATAAGCAAGCAATGTAAAAAGATAAGATGCCCTCAATGCCCTGCCTGTGGATTTGTAAATAACCATGCAGTGCATTGCAGCGATCATGATTAACCAGGGAACAAGCGATGAATTTTCTACCGGGTCCCATGCCCAGAAACCACCAAACGAAAGAGACTCATAAGCCCATTTCCCACCCATCATAATGCCCGTACCGAGTGCAAGGCCGCTGAACAAAGCCCAGGGGATAACAGGCTTGATCCATCCGCCCCAGTCTTTGCTGACCAATGAAGAAAATGCATATCCCGCAGGAATGATGGTGCTTGCAAATCCGAGGAATAATACCGGAGGATGGATGACCATCCAATAATTGCGGAGCAGTACATTTAACCCGACGCCATCCTGAATGAATGTCAGATAATTTGCCTGATTAAAAATCGGGCCGTTCAATTCATTTCTTGTAAGGCTAAAGGGGCTGCTGCCGATTTTGGCATCAAAAACATAAATACCGAGAAGCATCAGGATCAGGAAAACCTGGGCTGCATTCACAGCACTCATAACCAGCGCCTGCCTTTTCTTTTCGGTCAGGATAACAATCGTTCCCAATACACAATGCCACATAGACCAGAGCAGGAAACTCCCCTCCTGCCCTTCCCAGATACAGGCCAGCAAATATTTCGGCTCAAGTTCTTTGGAAGAGTGCTTGTATGCATAGAGATATTCGTAGAGGTGATTGGAACAAATAAAATATATAAACGCGAATACCGCCAGCAAAGAAGCAAACTCGATGAAAAAAATTGTCCTGGCAAAATTCAGCCATGACTTTTTCTCCAATTCCGAAGAGGCTTTATAAGATTTGAAAAAAGCAATGGTTGCTAAGATGGAACAAACAAAAGCCAGCAATACGAAAAAGTGCCCTGTCTGACCGGGCAACAAGTGTTCATTGAGGTAATGCATTGATGGATATTAATATTGAGTTACGGTCTTTTCCAGTTGCGATTTGTCGTCTTTGTATTTTGACGGGCATTTGAGCAATATATCATCACATTGAAAAACGTCGCCTTCCATTCTTCCTTTGAGTACTACCCTTTCACTTCTTTCCAGATCGGCAGGCTTCGGATTGTGATAAATAACTTTTGTTACACTGCCCAAACTATCCACAGCATAAAAAGAAAGATAATTCGGGTCTTTCAGTGCATCATATTGAATAGGTTTATCCTTATCCAGCTTCGCAATTAAATGAACATATTCCCCCTGCTTTTGCTTTGCAGAAGTAATCGTATCATAAGTGCTGAAATCCACAGAGTACATCAATAGCCCTCCGATTGCTGCAGCAATCAACACCAGGATAATTATGCTTGACGTCTTCATGAAAAACCGGTTAAAATTTTGAGAGCCAAAAGTACTTAAAAAAGAGATGCATGCAGTTAATTAGAAATCTCATTTGGAAGTAAATGTGTGTATTACCAATTTTTGACATGCGAAGAACTATCCAGGAATAAAATTTTCATTCTTCAAATACCGTTATTTAAACAACTGGCCAATTAGCGTACCTTTAAAAAAGTTTCTTCGTGATCAAAAATCTTTTCTATGTTTAACAAAAAGTTTTAATTATTTGTGAAATCAACAGATGAAAAAAGTACGTTGAACCAATGTTGTTACAAAACTTTTAAATTAGTACCTGCTAAGATTGAAACACATCCTTATATTTTTAATTTTTAAAAACTAAAATGAAAAAGCACCCGTTCCCTAAGCCATTTCTGGCGCTGTTACCAGTAATATTTTTATCTGTTTTATTTGTTTCCTGTAAAAAACAAAAAGACAACGGACCCACCCCTCCGCCTAATCCCTCCGGTACACAATTATCAGATGCTGATTCGCTAAAATTGCTGATGTATAATTATATGATGGTGAATTTTGATTTGGGAGGCAGAGCCCAACAACCAGATTATCCTACGTACTATTGGTACTCAGAGGTTCATGGCGTCAATCCGCTCAGCAGCACTTATCCTGATGCGCCTTCACTTTTAAATTACATGAAAACCTTTGCCAAACAACCCAACGGAAAACCATACGACAGGTACAGCTTCCTCGATAACGGCCAGGTGGCAGGTCAAATTCAGCAAGGTGTCGCCGGAGATCTCGGAATGGACGTATCCTTTGCCTACGACGCAAATAAGAATATTATTCTGGTAGTTTTATATACCGATAAAAATTCACCTGCAGGATTGGCCGGTGTTCAAAGAGGTATGACCATAACCACCATCAATGGCAACCCTGTGGTGTATGACGGGCCGAATGGCCCCAACGTAAACAGCATCATCAATGCAGTTTTTAATGACCCGTCTGCCACATTTACTTTCAAAAGATCTGACGGCACAACCTTTACGACCACACTTTCAAAAGCACAATACGATGTAAACCCTATCCTGTTTGATACAGTTTATAACATTAACGGAAAGAATGTAGGATACTTTGTTTTTTATACTTTTTCAAACATCACATACAATAATACTTCCACACTGACCAAACAGGAAATAGACCGAGTGTTCAGCAAATTCTCCTCTTCCAATATTTCAGATCTTATTGTTGATCTGAGATACAATGGCGGCGGGTCGGTGAACACTTCAGAATACCTGGACAGCCTCATTGCTCCATCCTCAGTGAGTGGAAAGGTTATGTACAATTATCTGTACAATGATAAACTGACTGCCAGTGCTTCGGCGATCGGGTTGGATGATAAAGTTCTCTTTGGCGGCGGTGGAAGCCTTAACCTCGACAATGTTTTCTTTATCGGTGGCCGGAACACAGCTTCGGCAAGTGAACTTACCATCAACAATCTGAAACCTTATATGAATGTGAAACTGGTTGGTGACACCACCTACGGAAAGCCGGTCGGGTTTTTCCAGTTTACCATTTCCATTTTCAAAAGCGGGGTAAAAACAGATTTGGCCGATTTGTATGCTATCAATTTCGAAACAAGAAATGCAAATAACCAGGGTGGATATTTTAACGGATTAATTCCCGATAAACTTGCAACGGATTATGTGGGTATTCCATGGGGAGATCCCAGCGATGCCAATCTGCAGAGTATTTTCTCCTTTATTTCTACCGGATCTTACGGAAGAATGCTCCCGCCATTTGAGAGGATGCAACAAAATTCGCAATTGAAGTTACAAGTACAAACCAGGGCATTGCATGAATTGAGATTTAACGGAATGGTCAGCGAACGGGCAAGCAGGATGCTGGAGAAAAAATAAAGTCTGTTCAACCGGGATTTTGCAGTAGCCTTTGAGGCTACTGCAAAGTGCGTAAGGGGCTGAGGGAAGCATCCCGGTAACCCCGACTTAGAAAGCCTTTGCGAAAATGATTTATTTGGGCATTAGGCTTTCTTAGCCGTTTTGCAGTCATCTGCAAAATTTGGGGTCAATTTATAAAGAAGGCTTGGAAAATGATGATCTTTTTCAAGCCTTTTTCTTTCGATCTCAAAAACATAACCGTGAAATAATGACCGCGATCAAAATATTGCTTTTTAAAACTCACTTAGGACATAGAGCTGATTCCAATCAAAAATCCAATCACACCGAGTGAATATAAAACAAGAATGATGATCGTGAGGATACCATAAAATTTGAAAAGTGATTTCAGGTTTTCCAGTGATTCTTCAAACGACAATTGATTGGTTTGGTCAAGCGCTTCCTTCATTTTGGACGAAAATTTCAACAGGAATAAAGAAGGGACAAAAACACAAAGCGCCATGATAAGAAAATTGGCGGTGATGCCTGTAAGTCCTGTAGTTGACCTCAGTTCGGATAATTCAGCCGATTTGAGTTGGTTGATCAGCGACCGGAAAAAAACAGCCATCAGCACAAGCAGCCCTGTGGTTATAAAACCTACAATGGACAGAAATTTTGCCCACTTTGAGGTTTCCTTCAAAAAAAAGGATACTCTCGGATTTATCTGCAGATCCTGCGAAAGAAGATCATCTTGTGACATAGGGTGTCAATTTTGGAACACAACTTTACACCAATTTTTTTTATTTATGAGATATTCCTGAAAAAAAAATGCAATTGCAGTTCCGTCCGCAACATCCTCACGACTTCTTCTGATTTGAATAAAGTCTGTAAGCATATTTTCAAAAAGCTGGTTGTTTGAGAGTATGGTTTCTTCCAATTCATTATCCATTTCTTCCGGTTCCGATTCATTATACCGGTATATTTCCCATTCGCCGTTGTTGTATTCAAGGGCGGTCAGATTTTCAATCCAATCGCCTGAATTCAGATACATAATGGAACCGTGTTCGTTGGATATTTTCCGTATCTCGGGTTGGTGAATGTGCCCGCACACCACAAAGTCGTAATGATTGGAAATCCCGATCTCCGCTGCGGTGTTTTCAAAATTATTGATATGCTTGACGGCACCTTTTACGCTGTTTTTGATCTTTTTGGAAAGGGATAATTTTCCTTTTTTGAAAATGTGTTCAGAGATAAAATTTACAAACCGGTTAATACGAATCAACATATCATAACCTATCGCGCCTAATTTGGCTACCCACCTGGAATGCTTCATGACGACATCAAAAACATCGCCATGGAATATCCAGGCTGTTTGCCCGCTATCTAATTCCAGTACAACTTTGTTTACGATTTGCAGTGATCCCATTTTCAGTCCGGTGAATTTTCGCAGCATTTCATCATGGTTCCCGGTAACATAATACACAGGTACGCCGTCGCCCACCCAACCCATTATATGCTTGATTATCTTCATGTGGCTGTCCGGCCAGTATCTCTTTTTAAACTGCCATATATCAATAATATCGCCGTTTAAAACAACTGTCTTTGGCCGGATGCTTTTCAGGTACTTGAGAAGTTGCTTTGCATTGCAGCCAAAAGTACACAAATGCACATCGCTCAATACCAGCACATCTATATTTCTTTTTGTATTCATATTCATATATGCAAAACAAGAAAGAAGTTATTACCAACAGGTTAAGAAACGATTACATGTGGGTTAAGAATTATAAGCAAAAAAAGCGACAGAGCCACTTCTGAAAGTCAGGCTCTGCCGCGCATCTATGGGATTCTAACAAATGTTATCTGGATTTTGAAGCAGAGCGGGTCTGCCCACATTCATCCGCCCGTTTCAGGAGTTGGCATGATTAGAAATTATATTTTGTCCAGGCAAAAACCCCCGTAGTACATCCGGTGTTTCCCGGCTCAACCTTTCCATTGGGGAAGCCCGTTTGGGGGTTAATTTGTTTGCCTAAAATCTGAGCGGCGGCAAGGGAGCTTGTCAGGCTAACAGACGATTCTGCGTTGCCGGTCCCTTTTCCATCGGTAAAATCAATCAGGTCTATAGCTGTACCCGTGCCTTTAACCAGTGCGTTGGTAATGGCGGCTTTGGCTCCCCTTCTCATTTTTATGACGTCCTGCATTTTGTTGGTCACGTTTTGTATATCGCCGTCGGTAGCGGGCGCAAGCCTCAGATCGAAGGTGACATTTTTGACTGCAAAATCCGACTGTCCGGTCTGTTCAGGAAACTTTCCATCTAAGTTACCATCTGCTTCTATTCCTCTCGGATCTGATTCGGTACTGGTATAGCCCGTTTCCCAGATTCCATAGGCATTTTCCAATGTTCCCGTGTATCCTTGTGTAAAATCAAACATATCATCATCGGGGTTCACCACCAGAAGATTTTTGACGTTTACTGTTCCCCCGAAAAATTCCACGCCGTCATCTGCACCATTGAGAATATAAACATTTTCTATTCTTGTGCCGTTTCCAACGCCGTTCAGCGTAAGTCCGTTGTGCTCTACATCCGCACTTGAGCGCGCACCCGAATAAGCGATGGTCAGGTAGGTGATGGAGCCGGAATTATCGTTTGCGATGTTGCCGCCATACTGATGCTCTGAGCTGACCTCCGTGGTTCCGGTGGTGCCGCCCGACAAGGGAGCTTTACCATTGATTATAAGTCCACCCCAGTGCCCCGCCTCAGCATTAGGGATATCTGCGGTCATGGTAACCGGCTTATCAGCGGTGCCATTCACGTTGATTTTACCGCCCTGCAACACCAGGATGTAGTTGTTGAATCCCTTATTTGCCTTTATCATCGTACCGGCAGGGATGTTCAGAGTAGCGCCGCTTTGAACTACCACCGGGCCTGTGATTGTATAAGTTATGGCTGCATCCAGGTTTCTGGTGCCTGTTACAGGACCGTTTAAGTTTTCGGAAGTTATTACAGGAGGCGTGATGCCACCTCCGTTGTCCTTTTTACAGGATACCAGCACAACTGAGAACAGTACCATTGCAATTGCACTCAGGTTTAGAAATTTAGTTGTCTTTTTCATGTTGTTTTTGTTTGTGTGTTTAAAAATTTTCAAATTCATTTTTTACTTTTTGTATTTACAGATTAAAACGGGCTCCTATACTCAGGTTTACACCTTTCCTGAATTCATTCAACACAATGTTTTCATTGGATCCGGTTGGTTTCCGGGTAAGACGGTAATAAGGATCCAGCAGATTGCCGGCCCTGAACTTCAGACTGAGATTTCTGCTGAATTTAAATGACGACACAAAATCAAGTGTGCCGGCCCCCTGTTCCATAATATCCCCGTATCCGACGGTGCCATTTGTGTAAATGCGGTCGCTGAAATAACTGAAGACCAATGAAGATGTCAGGCTTCTTTTATTGTTTGAATAGTAATGGGTGATATCTGCGTTGGCAAGGAAGGGCGATGCACCTTCTAACCCGGATTTCCGTTCGGGAGTGTTCGCCAACTTCAATAGTACAGACGTATGGATATAGGATGCATTGAAGCCTACCGAAAATTTATTTGAACCTGAATGGGCTGCATTTTCATTGTTCACCAAATTTTTTCTCACTTCTAATTCAATACCGGCTACACTGGCCATATCACCGATATTGTCATAGGTAAGCAATCCCGCTGAATTCCCTTTGTCCACCCGGTCAATCGGGTTTTTGATTTGCTTGTAAAAGACGCCTACCGACAACAGCTCCGACCGGCCTGGGTAATTATCCCACTTCAGGTCTATATTATAATTGTCAGACGGCTTTATGTTGGGGTTGCCTTCGCTTGCAAAACCAATATCAGCATACTGATAGGGAGATATTTCTTTAGACTGGGGCAAGGTGTATGTCTTGCTCGCTCCCAGACGCAAAGCGTTCTTGCTGTCAAATTCATACCTCAGATTTACACTCGGCAAATAAAAAGGGTTTTTGATACTGTTTTGATCCAGCCGGCCGGGAACATCATACACCACCTTCATGTCAACGAAGTCTAACCGGAATCCTATATTTCCGCTGAGCGCTTCTGTTATCTGGTAAGAACTCTCAGCAAAGCCAGCATGTATCTTAGTCGTTACATTGTATTTATTGGCAAATCCCTGTGCCAGGGAAAACATACCTTTTTCAAAATTGGATGTATTGTACACATCGTCAAGTACGATATGATTCAGAGAGAAAGATTGGCCGGGGACAGCGGAGAAGTTATATTCTGTCGATTTAAACGCATTGTCGGATATATGCACGTTATATCCAAACGAAATTTTAGAATTGTCGCTTCCGCCATCACTCAGTTTGTAATCAAACATCAGTCTTCCGTTATACTCATTCGCATTGAGGTCCGAGAAAAATCTTTTCTGCCGGTTACTTCCGGTAAGACCATAAGAACCGTCGGTTTTCATAGAAAGATAATTCTCGCGCCGGTCGGGTTCAAGGCCTTTCAATGTGTTTAATGAAGCATCTGCTGTAAGCGCCCATTTTTCCGACAATTTCCAATTGGTTAATAACTGATGTGTAAACAGACGATTGTCGTTTATCTGCTGACGCCTCAGATATCCCATATAATTGTAGCCGTCCTGGTGTTTTTCGGAATGCATGCCGATATATTCTCCTACGTACTGGTTTGTAGCGTGGAGCACCATAAAATTGTATGCTACAGAATGTAATCCGTTTATCTTGTAGTTGGCGTTAATTAATGCCAGTTGATTCATTTTTTGTGAATACCTCTTTCCTTTCTGATCCTGGTATATCGTTCCGTTGGTAGTCATATTCCGAACGATTTCCTCGGTAAACGAATAATCGGTTGAGTGGGTGAGCACACCAAAAAGCGACAATGGATTTTTACCCGCTTCAAATCGCTTCCCGCCCCATATTCTATAGCTTTGATCGATGGGCAGGTTGACTACGGAAGGGTCTAAACTGTTGGAGAAATCAAATTTCCCTGATACGGGCTGTTTCGTATTTGCAAAGCCCAGAAGATCGGTTCCGCCGGGGCGGTAAAAATTATTTTTATTTGCCTGAAGATTGACACCCTGTGAAATTTCCAATTCAAGTTGCGAATTATTATACAGCTCTTTAGAAGATATATTGATGACCGCACCTCCCACATCTCCACTTGTCTCTGCAGAAAAAACCTTATGTACGCCGATGCTTTGAATGATATCCGTACCAAAGAACGACAAAGCAATATTTTTATATTCCGGATCTTCAGAGGGAATAGGCATACCATTTAACAGGGTGACATTGTACCGGTCGCCCAGTCCCCGCACAAAAACGTTTTTCACCCCTTCCTGATTTGAGATTCCCGACACTTTGGCCACGGCTGTAAGCGCATCGCCGATCCCTTTTCGCGACAGTTCACTTGCGCCGACGTTCTGAACCGCCAGCAGGGAATTGCGCTGTTCGGCCAGCAGAGTAGTTTCTGATTCCCTGTTGCGACGTGCCACTATTTGTATCTCATCAAGACTGACACCCAGCGGCTGAAGTGTGATTTCTAACTGGGTCGTATCGCCGGCAGCGATGACGACTCCATCTTTAGTAAAGGATTCATACGACAGGTTAGAACCGGTTACCCGGTAAACACCCGGAGTAATATTAAGAATGATGAAATTTCCACCGGAATCAGCGATTGCCACCCCGTTAGTGCCCTCTACTACGATGGTCGCTCCTTCCAGTGGCGCCATTGTTTTGGAATCTATCATACTCCCCCTGATGGCGCCATGCTGACTGAAAGCCGGGAAAGAATACAAAGTGAAAAGAAATAATAAACAACAGGAAGATTTAGCCCATCTCAGTGCTGTTAGCCGGTTTAGAGAAGTTCGCATAGATGATTTTTTAATTTCACTGCAAAAGTGAAAACCAAATATTACGGAGGTGTTACAACGATATTAAGATATGATTAAGATTGCCTTCAAAAACAAACCACTAAAAGGAGTTGACAGGCCGGGCTTATTACCTACTTTACCAGTATTTATCCGGGATTTTGCAGTAGCATCAAAGGCTACTGCAAAGTGCGTAAGGAGTTGAGGAAAGGTTCCGGTAACTCCTTTCGGTATAATTGAACTTTAGGCATTCATAGTCGTTTTGCAGTGAACTGCATAATTTGAGTTAATCTGACTATTACGGATATCCTTCCGGTATTATATTTTAAACAAAGCGGACAGCTTGCAATCTTTTTACCATTTGCAATCTTTGCAATTACAACTAAATTGCAGAATCCTGTACCGGATTTTTTGATACATTTGGCAATACCTTACAATTCATTATTGTAGCGGTAAAAACTGGCCGAACCACCAATACAGATTGCTTTACAAAAAATAAACTAAAAAGAGAATACCAACAAAAATGCAAACCCTCCTGTTAATTATCATTGGCGTACTGCTGCTTGTCGCAATAGTCTTAATAATTGCTTTTAACAAAAAAGGTCCGGGCAATTCACCACAACTGCTGGTAAAAGTGAGCGAACTGCAATCCAGCCTGGCAAAATTAGAAACGAACCTGAAAGACGACTTCAGAAACAACCGCGAAGAAAGCGCCGGTATCGCAAAGGCAAACCGCGAAGAGATCAACAAATCTATTACCGATTTCAGAATTGAAACTGCAGAATCCATTCGTCAGTTGAATAAACAAAATATAGATGCTCTTGAAAAACTCAATACCACACTTGAACAAAAAGTAACTGCCTTGATAGAAAAAACCGGGAATAATTTTAAAACTTTTTCGGAAACCAATATCAATCAGTTAGAAAAAATTGAAAAGCAGGTTGAAAATAAACTCCGGATATTGAATGAACAGGCAAAAACCGATAACAACCTGATCCGGGAAGCAATGATAAAATCATTCAAAGACTTTCAGGATGCCTTTGACAAAAATGTAAAATCATTTAACGACCTGCAGCGCGAAAAATTTGCACAATTGGAAGACAAGCAGAATGAATTGGTACAGGGTACGGAAAAAAAATTGGAAACCATCCGCATTACCGTAGAAGAAAAACTGGAAAAAACCCTGAGCGAACGTCTGGGACAAAGTTTTGAAACCGTCGGCAAACAGCTTATTGAAGTGCAGAAGGGTTTGGGTGAAATGCAGACCATCGCCTCCGACGTAGGCGGATTGAAAAAAGTACTCAGCAATGTAAAACTAAGAGGAGGTGTGGGTGAGGTACAACTGGCCATGCTGTTAGAGCAAATTCTGGCTCCCACGCAATACGACGCCAATGTCATCACCAAAGCAGGAAGCAACGACCCTGTGGAATTTGCCATCAAGCTGCCGGGAAAAAGTGAAGATGAAAATAACTTCGTGTATTTGCCCATTGACGCCAAATTCCCGAAAGACACCTATGAACACCTTTTGGCCGCCTATGAAAATGCCCTTCCGGATGAGATTGAAGCCGCCACCAAAAATCTGGAGAATACCATTAAAAAAATGGCGAAAGACATACGCGATAAATACATTGACCCGCCCAACACTACCGACTTTGCCATCCTGTTTTTGCCTTTTGAAAGTATTTATGCCGAGGTTATCAGACGCAGCGCTTTGGTGGATCAACTGCGCAATGAATTTAATATTACCGTGGCGGGCCCCACTACCCTGGTGGCCATTCTAAACAGTTTGCAAATGGGCTTCCGCACACTGGCGCTTCAAAAACGCAGCAGCGAAGTATGGAAGGTATTGGGCGCGGTTAAAACAGAATTTGAAAAATTTGGCGGCATGCTGGAAAAAGCACAAAAGAATATCCAGACCGGATTGGGCCAGTTGGATAATGTGGTGGGCACGCGCACCAAGGCCATCCAGAGAAAACTGAAAGATGTGCAATCGCTGCCGGCTTCGGAGGCGCAAAACATTTTGCCGGATATGACCACGGATGCCCTGGATTTAGAAACGGAAAACGAAACGGAATGAAAAAAACGACCTCCTCAAAAAACTAATACCAAAGTGAATTTTAATATAGCCCATAAATCATTAGTATTATGCTGCCTGTCCCGAAAGCCGGGAATTTAATAGCCGTTTAGGCCAATTTTATTGGACTATTACGGATATCCTTTCGGTATAATTGAGCATTAGGCTTTCTTAGTCGTTTTGCAGTCAACTGCAAAATTTGGGTTTAAGGCAATTAAAAATATTATTGTGGATACAGCCTGAACCGGTGGGTACCAGGGTCACAGAACTGGAGAATTATATTCCCGGAATTATAAAGAGGTAACGGAAATTTAAACAACCGTCCCGGTGCAGAAAATTATTTTGAAGTTCAGATATATGATTGGCCGGGGGGATACTAAAGAATTCTGTTATTGAAGGTTTTGAAGGAAAGAAATTACAATGATGGCTGCATCAGGCATCGTTAAAAATTATAAGGTTTCCCAAATCCTGAGAGGTCTAATTCCGCACCTTAGGAAAGAAATGTTTTGCTTTACATTCCGGGTTTAACCCTTTTACTCAATGTATCTCTATTTTGTTTCTGATGTAAAACTGCAAAAACTATTATTACTCCGGCAGAAGATTGTTTTTGATAATAAATAACGTAAGGAAATTTCTTTATAAAGACTCGGCTCAACTCTTGATAAACAGGGGCACGCTCTATTACATCATCCTTCAGATTATCAATTTGCGAAGACACTTCATTTTTGAACCTTTCACCTAAATTAGAACCTTTTTCTGCGTACCATTGCGTGGCTGCTCTTATATCGTCTGCTGCTAATGGCAACAAAACAATTTTATACATTCAGCCTTTTTTAATTTGTAATTCCTCTTTCAATTTCTCCCAATCTAATACATAATTGGGATCAGCCTCGTAAGAAGCCAATCGTTCATTGAGGATTATTTGGTGTTCATCGCTTACATCTTCTGTATCAATATCGAGAAGCTTTTTCATTGCCTTCAGCAGCCATTCATCCTCTACCTTCAACAGTTTCTTAATAATCCGTTCTTTCTCTAATTCTGTATTCATAAATGATAAATATTGATTCTTAAAGATACACATTTCTTTTATATTCCCCTTCATAATTTAATGATCTTGTCATTATCTGCAAAGGGTTTTACATATTTTGAAAGTCCCTCTACACATACCAAATCTACTTTGGTTTTAAAAAGTGTCTGTAACTTGCCGCGATAAGAAAAAATTTCATCCCTATATACTCTCCGTGATCTAACTCTACTAAACTATCGGGATCGCTATCCTTACCAGCTTTATTACGGATAGCAGAACCAAACAGATAGTCCTTTTTTCTGGCTTTCATGCAAAGAAATCCTGCAACAAATGTCAATTCAGAGAAGCGCATTATAACTACTGCAATCAGTATCCAAAATTTGTATCCGCCCGGCCAACCGCATATTGCGCGGCCATTGACATTAGAATAGTTTTGCCACAAACAATTATATATGGACAGGGAACAACAGATGGCCGCAACTAAATGAAGAATACATCCGGAGCGGGCAGAGCATAAAAACATTCTGACTTCAAAACCAAATTAGCTATTAAATAAATGTAATCAATTCTTGAATGAGCTACAAGTTACATCATGCACTTTGTTTTTCTCTTGTTCTTTTGCCTTGATGCAAAAGAACCAAAAAATCAAGGCTGAAATTACGGCTGCTAAAAATGAATTACGTTCCGCTCAGGGAAACAAACTCATCCCGCCGGTGCGGGATTCAAACAGTGTTTCCCTGCGGCTCTCAGCCGGCGCTGCACTACATTCATTTTCTTCATGCGCCGTAATTCAGGCCGGGGTAACGTGCCAGGCTGTTTATTCATTTTCATATACCGCGCCGCCGATGTAAAGTGTAGCGGTGGTTTTTGTTGGCGCAATGGTATTATCCACTGTTACTTTTTTCAGCTTGTTTACTGCAGCATCATATACATAGCCGATCGTTCCGGATGGTGAGCCTGCCGAACCATTACCGGTAACGGTGATTACTGAAGGAAGATTTAAAAAGTTGTAGGTAATGCTCGTAATTTTTTTGTTCGCATCTGAAATAAGATTACCATTAGCATCGTAGCTGTAATCAGTACTGCCCTTGGTGGCGGGCCTCCCGATAGCTATCGGGATAAAGTCGCCCAGCTTGCTGTCTTTTTCATTGGCGGCATCGGTTACTATAGAGAGTTTGTTTGAATTACTCTGATAGGTGTAAGTCAGGTTATCTATTTCGCTGCTTGCATTGATCTTTAATCCTGTCTGAGTCATGGTGGCTTTGATGTTGCCATTGGCATCGTAAGCTAAGTTAGGATCAATTCCATTACCCATTTTCATACTTAAATTTACAACATTATTGGTAAACATTGCGCAGTTGTAAACAGAGGTACCGGCTGGATAGGCACTCAAAAATTTGCAGCTTAACAACTCAAAAATATTTGATTTTTCGTTACAGAATGCGCCAGTGGAGGTACCTGCGCTAGTTTACAAAACTCACAGACAGTAGTACTTTTTTTTTAATTTTTCTACGAATAGCAGGAATATTAGTCAAATTCAATAAAAGACGGGGGAAAGTCATCTTCCATAATAAAAAATAATAAGCTGGCAGTACTTTTGGGCGAATATTGAGTTCTTATTTTGAATATGTTTCCAACATTAGTTAAGCGAATTTCATTACTTATCATTTGGCTAAGGTTAATCAAATCGGATAACGTACCGGCAATATAATCTTTGGTTATGATTGGTTCCTCCCATGTCATAACTTTTAAATAATTATAAGGACCAATATGCATATGTTCTGAAATGCCAAGGTTACCCGGTTTTTGTGCATACTCATAAATTCGTTCCGATAACTTTTCTAAACCGTGCTTGCTCCCAAAAAAACGCCATTGATTAAAAGCATTATCAAATTCATAGTAAAATCCTAATTCATTCCACTCAATTTTTGTTTGGTTATCAACAATCATATTTTTAAAGTATTAATTATTTATGTTTGGTTCTACCCGTCCATCTGGAAATATATCTACTTTTGTTCCATCTGGTTGAGTCAATCCCCAATGAGGACCTTTTGGCTCAGCGTGATCCAAATCAGGGTGAAGTTTTTGGTTTGTTGTATTTTCTACCCAATTACCTTGACCACTTTCAGGTGTGCCTCTACCTTTCCAAGTCCAATTTGGGCCAGGGCTCTTCCCCTTACCCCATGGTAAATCTTCTGCTTTTGGAATTGGAGGTTTGGTAGTTTGGGGGGTTGTTTTTATATTTTTATCTTTAGTGAAAAACGATTTTAATAACCCGAATAGTCTACCTCCGAGGAAAAAAGCAGATGCAACATCTGAAACCCTCATTCCAACTGCATAGGGATGCATAATACTGTAACCCTTATCTTTAAAATCCTGTTCAGTTTTCCCTTTTTGTGAAACCACAAAAGGTTTGGCCCCATCAATACTAACCAAGTCAAAGGGGTCGTCTGTCTTAATTATTGTTACTTCCTTAGTTTTTGTGTTTATGTTTATATTATCTGCAATAACCGATGCGGATTCTATTCCCTTTCCATTTGGGTCAATAAACTTTAAAGGATTATTTGCTGCATAGTTATACGGTGTCCATCCGTTATAATCTTCACCTAACGGGTCTATCGTCCGCCATCTCCCCAATTGTGGATCCTGCATCCTTGCACCAAAATCGTAAAGTTCTAAACCACTGTTATCGCTGAACTCATTTGATTGCAGTTCTTTGCCTCCAAATTTATATTTATTGGCGGGCGCACCGTTTAGTGCCTTAGAACTTATCCCCGCCATTGCCAACCCGAACGGATAATAATGCGTCTCTTCCAGTATTGGTCCGCGAATATGAGTCACCTGCAGATTATCAAAATACATATCTATGTTCGGTGTTTCATTACTTACGAAAACATAAAGATAACCGTTCCTGCTGATGTTTGAAGTGGCAGTGAGCAGTCTAAATTGCTGGTCATTGCCCACCTGCTGTGCACCGCTGCCGGCCTGAACAAATTTAAGTACGCAGCCTTTGTTTTTTCTACGGTCGTAAGACGATCTTTCGAACTCATTAAACAGTCAGCCACCCCGCATACACACTGTCGGCGGCATCTTTTCCATCTTCACTGATGAAGCCTATCCATGTGTGTACCTCACCGGTATAACCATGGGTTTTCAGTTTGGCGATTCCATCGCCCCTGCGCCGACTGTTGATCTCAAATACCGCCTGCTTTACGGCGGGGAAATAAGCAACCAATACGGCAATATCTGAACTCCGTGCCGTGCCTGTTCCTGCATTATCATCCCACGTAAACAGGATACTGTCTGCCCCTCCCGTTGCTGCCGCGACCGGTACGGAAGGCATGCCGCCTCCGGATATTTGCACATCGGGCCACGACAGTGATATGTCCGGATAAACTCCTGTGATTGCTTTTCGCATCAGTGCGCTGGTGGCTTTGTTATAGCCGGTGGCCGTGTTTATTTTTTGCGGAAATGTCCTGTCAAAGAAACCGCTGGGATAAAGTTGGTTCCCATGCGCATATAACCGGATACATTTCCTGCATTGCCTGTAAATTCACCGAGGATGCCGTAAGGTATTCTTGCCATAATCAAACGTTTTTGAGATGATCTGATATGCTAACGCTCCGGCCAGCCCTTTTGGTATCTGGCATAAGTGAATCAAAAGGGTGATGAGGCAAATGTTATTCGGTACTGGGTTCCCAATTATCTCCGAATTAGCAACGAATAATGTAGGGTTTGCGACAGGAACATTACTACCCAAATTCTATGTATCCTCCGGGTTCTTTAAGGTTAAACCTGCCGTAACCCGGAAAATGTTGCATGAACATCTTTTCCTGAATATGAGCAATAGTTTTCCTGCAGTTGAGTGATGTTTTGGAAATTCAGATTCATTTATTCCGGGGATGACAGAGCCGTTGGGCAAATGCCAAATTATCTATCCGGCAGAAGTAATTAATCTTCTCCTCCCGTGAAATTCATTTTTTATTAAATACAAACTCAGTATGCCCTTGCAAACAAAACACGTTGAGTGCTCGGTTTGCCGGTAAGAATACATTTCCCCTGTTCATGCTCATTATCCAACGGAATGCAGCGTATTGTCGCTTTGGTCAGTTCCTTTATTTTTTCCTCGGTTTCGGTGGTGCCATCCCAATGTGCAGACAGAAACCCAGTTTTCGTATCCAGCAGGGTTTCAAATTCTTTCCAGCTATCCACTCTGGTGATATGGGTATCTCTGAATTCTTTGGCTTTATTAAAAATTGAAGATTGAATGTCATCCAGCAAGTCCTTTATCACATTGGCAATGCCATCCAGAGAAACAGATTCTTTTTTACGTGTATCCCTTCGCGTTACTTCAATGACGTTGTTTTCCAGATCGCGTGTACCGAGAACCATTCTGACAGGCACCCCTTTCATTTCGTATTCGGCAAACTTCCATCCGGGCCTGCGTTTGTCATCATCATCATATTTGTAAGATATCTTAAGCGCCTTCAGGTTTTCCGTAATCTCTGCAATCTTTTTATCGAGCTTTTCTTTTTCTTCGCCAGTCTTATAAACAGGAACAATCACTACCTGGATGGGAGCAAGTTTTGGAGGCAAAACCAAACCGTCGTCATCGCTGTGTGCCATGATGAGCGCACCGATCAGGCGTGTACTGGCTCCCCAGCTTGTAGCCCATACATAATCGAGTTTGTTGTCCTTATCACTAAACTTTACGTCAAAGGCTTTGGCAAAATTTTGACCGAGAAAATGAGAGGTGCCCGATTGCAGGGCCTTTCCATCCTGCATCAACGCTTCAATTGTGTAGGTATCCACAGCTCCTGCAAAACGTTCATTAGCGCTTTTTACTCCTTTGATAACCGGCATGGCCATCCATTCTTCAGCAAATGTGGCATACACATTCAACATCCTTTTCGTTTCTTCAATGGCCTCTCCGGCAGTGGCATGCGCTGTATGCCCTTCCTGCCACAGAAATTCAGATGTGCGCAAAAACAACCTTGTTCTCATTTCCCATCTTACTACATTGGCCCATTGGTTGATGAGCAGCGGCAAATCACGATAACTTTGAATCCAGTTTTTATAGGTATTCCAGATAATGGTTTCCGAAGTGGGCCTGACAATTAATTCTTCCTCCAGTCTGGCCTCGGGATCAACTATGATTCCTTTCCCGTCCGGATCATTCTTTAAGCGGTAGTGGGTCACTACAGCACATTCTTTGGCAAATCCTTCCACGTGTGCAGCTTCGCGGCTTAAAAAACTTTTTGGAATGAAAAGAGGAAAATAAGCATTGGAATGCCCCGTCTCTTTAAACATGAAGTCCAGTTGGTCTCTCATTTTTTCCCAAA
This sequence comes from Chitinophagaceae bacterium, assembly GCA_017307735.1. Classification (GTDB taxonomy): domain Bacteria; phylum Bacteroidota; class Bacteroidia; order Chitinophagales; family Chitinophagaceae; genus Ginsengibacter. The sequence goes on along the minus strand of JAFKGR010000002.1, from coordinate 56,545 downwards.
GGGCATATCCGTAGGGTTTGATGATCATGCAACCTCTTACGGCGCTGTATTCCGCCATGCCTGCTTTTAATACCAAATCATTATACCATTGTGCATAATCTTTTTCTCGGCTCGTTATCTCTTTACTCATAGTTTAAATATTCCGGTTTGCAATTTATCTGCTTTTTACGCGGTAGGTTTGTGATTATTTAACACTGAATTTCTATGCGTGTGAATAAAAAGCAAAATAAAATTCTTAAATTTACGTAGTTAAAAAAAGCAAAAGTATAGGAACTACTAACCACAACCCAAAAACTATTAACATGAAAACATTATACTATATAATATTGATTGCGGCTTTCCCCCTGCTGCTGATAAGCTGCGGTTCTTCGTACAGAACCATGCAGACCACAGATGATGTTTATTATACACCGGAAATGGGGGATAATACAAATTATGCTGACCGGAATGATATTCAGCAATCCGATAATTATAATTATAACATGGGAATCGGAGGTGTTCCTTATTATCCGTTCCTTTACCCTGGCGGTTATGGCTATCCCTATTCTTTTTACAGTTCCCCCTTTTATAATCCAATGATGTACGGGCTTGGGTTTGGATACAGCAGCTACTTCAGTTTATTTAATCCGTTTGGCTTCAGTTTCGGATTGGGTTACTCGCCTTTTGGTTATGCATATTCTCCGTTCGGATATTCTCCTTACGGTTATGGAACTTATCCTTTTGGTTATTGGAATTCACCTTACTACGGCTATGGTGGCCATTACATGTACTCTTATCCGGGCTTCTATGGAAAAACAGGATATGTGACAAACAATGGCCCGAGGATCACTTCGTCCACAAATTTCCTAAGACCATATAACGGAGTCAGAAATACTTCTCCAAACGTGAGTCCGTCCATTGCACCGGTTCGCAGGTTCAGTACGGTAAACAACACCGGCAACAATGGAATTATCGAAAGAAATATTCCGGCCCCGCGGATGAATAACGGTGACATAAATAACAACAATAACAGAAGCAATACCAGAAGAGAAATCAGAAGGTTTAATGTGCCAAGACAGGAAAACAATCCTGTAAGAAGGAATAATTTTGAACAACCTGCACGTTCAAACGAAAGATTCACTCCCCAAAGAGAATTCAATAATCCTCCGGTAAGGCAATTTGAAAGATCCGTTCCTGAAAGGGTTGTACCCAGTACCCCTCCGCCAACATCGAATGGTGGAAGCACAAGCCCTATCAGGAAGTTTTAGATAAAGAAATTGTAAAAACGTGCGAATGGTTATTTTGAAAATTCACAATAATCGTTCGCACGTTTTTTTTGAGTATTATTGTAACCTATGCGAAGAATATTTTTTACCGGTTTATTTTTATGCTTGATATCAGGCCTGGCATTTGGGCAGGAACCTGCTGATGCCCTTCGTTATTCATACCTTACAGGACAAGGCGGCACTGCAAGGAACCAGGCTCTCGGAGGAGCCGGCGCTTCATTGGGAGGCGAATTCACTTCTCTTTTTTTAAACCCGGCCGGATTGGGTTTTTACAGAACAAGCGAATTTGTTGTGACCCCGATGGTAAGGGCAAACAGCAACAATGCAAACTATCTGGGAGAAAATTCAAATGCCACAAAAAGTAAGTTTACCTTAAGCACAACCGGATTTATTATGCCTACCTCAGGCAACCGTGGAAATGTGAGAAACGTAACGGTAGGTTTTGGAATAAACCGTGTTGCCGATTTCAATAATTCAATTTCGTACAGCGCCTATAATAATCAATCTTCTTATGCGGAGCAATACCTGGAGGAATTGATCAGTAACAACGTAACCAACGCGAATGATGCCGCTCAAAATTTTCCCTTTGGAGCCAGTCAGGCTTTTAATACTTTTTTGATTGATACAGTTTCAGGAGCTAACGGGCAGGTTGCGGGGTACCAAACCTTTGCCAATCCGAATCTTGGAAATGGCTTATTGCAATCCATGAGCATGCAGACAAGTGGCGGTATCACTGATGCTTCACTCGGGGTTGGCGTGAACCTTTTGGACAAATGGTATTTCGGAGGTTCGTTATCTCTTCCCATATTGAGATATGAGCGCAACTCAATATACGGGGAAAGCGATCCGACATCCACAATGCCCAATTTTAATTTCTTCAATGCAATTGAATCGCTCAAAACCACTGGTGTCGGTGTGAACGGAAAATTCGGAGTTATTTATTCTCCTGAACCAAAAGTCAGGATTGGACTGGCTTTTTATACGCCGACTTTTTATCAGCTCACCGATTTATACAACATGACCATCGTTGCAGATATGAAAGGATATGGCGATCAGGGGCCGCATCAGATGAGCAGTACCAATTTAAATGACGGACAGCTCCTTCGCTCAAGATACAACATGACCACACCTTTGCGGGCCATTTTGAGCGGAACTTATTTTATCAGTACCGGCGAGGAAGTTCAGCAACAAAAAGGGTTCGTCACGGCAGATGTAGAATATGTCGACTACAGCAAAGCCGCTTTTCATTCCGCTTCCAACGATGAAAGCTACAAGACTTATTATTCTTCCATCAACACCCTGATGGATCAGATGTACGGGAAAGCTATTAATGCGAGGATCGGTACCGAATTAAAATTCAATCTTTTTATGGTAAGATTCGGTGGCGCATATTATGGCAATCCCTATCAGACTGAGAGCGCCAATACGATGAAAGCATCCGGTGGCGTGGGTTACAGAAACAGGGGATTCTTTTTGGATCTTGCTTATACGTACGCACATCAGAAAGATGTGGACTATCCTTATGTTCTACAGGACAAACCGAACAACCCTGCTTTTCTGAATAATAAAGGGAGTTATATCACTCTGACCGCAGGCTTCAAGCTTCAGCAATAACATCCCGTAGGCAGAACGAAATCTTTAGTTCCGGTTAGGACACACGGAGTGCATCCATCCGTGCACGGGATTTGTTATTGAATATTTTTCTTCCGTTCTTAAGTCCTTTGCGTTGTTCCCTTTGTTTTTCGATAGGGAGATGAATTGTTTCCTGACAATCCAAAGAACAGCATCCTTCATATTTCTCAGCACATTCATCGCATTGGATAAACAGAAGGTGGCAGGCCTCATTGGCACAATTGACATGTTTGTCACAGGGTTTGCCACACTGGTGACAATGGCTGATAACTTCATCGCCGATCTTCTCCCCCAGCCTTTTATCAAAGACGAAATTTTTACCAATGAATTTATTCGGGAGTTCCAGTTTCTTTATGGTATTCGCATAATTTATAATTCCGCCTCTCAGATGATAGACATGTTGAAAACCCCTGTATTTGAGGTAAGCGCTGGCTTTTTCACAACGAATGCCGCCGGTGCAATACATGATGATATTTTTCTCTTTTTCATCGCCGAGCATATCAGCAGCCATCGGCAATTGTTCCCTGAAAGTTTCTGACGGGACTTCAATCGCATTTTGAAAATGCCCTACTTCGTATTCATAGTGGTTACGCATATCCACTACGATGGTTTCCGGATCATTGGTAAGTTGATTGAATTGTTCCGCATTCAAATATTTGCCTTTGTTGCGCATATCAAATGCAGGGTCTTCAATTCCGTCTGCCACAATTTTTTTACGGACTTTCACTTTCAGTACCCAAAAACTTTTGCCATCATCATCCACGGCAATATCAAGAAGTACATCTTTTAATTCAGGAATTGATTCCAGGTATGATTTAAATTTCCCCATTTCAAATTCCGGCACACTTAACTGTGCATTGATTCCTTCGGCTGCCACATAGATCCGACCGAATACTTTCAATTCATTCAATCTTTGATAGAATTCGTCCCGGAATGCCTGGGCATCTTCAATCGGAAAATATTTATAAAAGCTAATGGTAGTCCGTTTAAAGTTTTCTTCCATCAGCTTTTTCTTAAGCTCTTTTTGAGAAACCCTGTTTTGTAACCACATAGTTGTGCAAATTTCCTCTTTTATAAAAAAATAACCAAAAAGGGGTAATCCGGGATTTTGCAGTAGCCCCAAAAGCTGCTGCAAAGTGCATAAGGAGTTGGGGAAAGCATCCCGGTAACCCCGGCTTAGAAAGCCTTTGCGAAAATGATTTAATACCAAAGTGAATTTTAATATAGCCCATATATCATTAGTATTATACTGCCTGTCCCGAAAACCGGGAATGTGATAGCCGTTTAGGCCAATTTTATTGAGCTATGTGGTATAATAAGATAGCCACGAATACACAAATAATATTTTTTCATTCGTGCATTCGTAGCTGCAAAGTTTAGGGTAATTCAAAAATTGGTAAAAAGAGGATCCTGTGCCAATTATTTTTTTGATTACCCATCAAAAGTTATATTCTTTGTTCCATAGGAACAGCCTATTGATTGGAAAGGTGATTGAATTATGAAAGTTCGTTCCGTAAGGAACGTCTCCTGAGATTCCTCCTCCTTTCGTTCGCAGGAATGACAGATTTGTAGTGTCATTCCGAACGTAGAGAGGAATCTACATTAGAAAGTCTTGTACGGAACGAGCGTTTTAAAATGTTTTGTTTTCCCTGAATCACAGAAAAGAATTTATAATTGAATACATCATTAAATTCAAATGCGTCAAAATTTGAATTAGCCTGTTTCCGGCTAACAACAGATTAATTGATTTTCCGAATCAAATTAATTGCCCTCACCGGTAAGGATAGCCGATACACTATTTCTCAAATAGATTTACCTTGTACCGGGGATAACCTGAACAAAACATGGATAAGAAAGGATTGAATTGGTTTGAGAAAATTCATTCAATAGAAAAACTTGTCGTCTGCATTATCATCGGACTGATTGCTTTTTTACTGGCCTTTCATACCGACGGGTTAACACGCATTATGATTGGCTGGGATTTATTCAGCCTGTCTATGATAGTTATTTTCTGGATAACTTTTGGAGTTACCAATTCCACAGAGATCCGTTCCCAGACGCGCCTTCAGGATCCCCGGCCTACGATAGTTTTCATTCTTGTTCTGATTGCAACCACTGCAAGTATAACTGCAATTATTCTGATGATAACCCTGCGCGATTCCAATCATGGTATAAGCAACTGGCAGGTTCCCGTTGCTATTTTTGGAATGGTATTGTCATGGATTCTGGTTCATACACTCTTTACTTTAAGGTATGCGCACATTTATTATGGCAATGATGTGGACAACCCAACCAACCATGCAGGAGGCCTTCAATTTCCAAATGACAAACGTCCGGAATATCTTGACTTTGCCTATTTTTCATTTGTGTTGGGGATGACATTCCAGGTATCAGATGTACCAATAACATCAAAGGCTATTCGCAGATTGGTTCTTTTTCACAGTCTCATTTCATTTGCGTACAATACCATCATGATTGCTTTGGTAATAAATGTGACAGTGTGATTAATGCACCGGATCACTGTTCCCAAAGCGGATATCAACATTCTGTTTTACTTTTACACCCTTTAACTAAAACTGTTTGGAATGAAGATTGAATCGATTCTGGATAATGATTTTTATAAATTCACCATGCAAAATGCGGTAGTGAATTTGTATCCCAAAGCCAGAGCCAAATATGCTTTTATCAACAGGGGCAATCATAAATTCCCTCCGGGATTTGGAGAATTATTGAAAGCTGAGATCAAAAAATTTGAAGACCTGAAACTCACGGTTGAAGAAAAAAAATTCCTTTCGCGCAATTGTCCGTACCTCACTCCCACTTTTCTTGATTTTTTACAGGGATTCAGATATGATGCTGATGAAGTAACCGTAAAACAGGAAGGCGGGGAATTGTCGGTAGAAATTGAAGGTTATTGGTACCGGACAATTTTGTGGGAAGTTCCCATCATGTACCTGATCTGTGAATTGTATTACCGGCAGCCGGAAGTCATTGCACAATTTGGAAAAAGAACCAGTGATGAAGAAGTAGCCCAAACAGCAAAAACAAAAATTGAGAAATACAAATCGCTCGGGATAACCATTGCGGATTTTGGTACGCGCAGAAGGCATAGCTATGAAGTGCAAAAGATTGTAGTGGATTCCATGAGAAAAAATGGTACCGGTTGTTTTACCGGAACCAGCAATGTGCATCTGGCGATGCTCCTTGGAACAAAACCCATTGGTACGCATGCACACGAATGGTTTATGTTTCATGCTGCCAAATACGGATTTAAAATGAGCAATCCACTGGCACTTGAAAACTGGGTACAGGTTTACCGCGGCGATTTGGGAATTGCACTTTCAGACACCTACACTTCAGAAGTTTTCTTCCGGGCTTTCGATAAGAAATTCAGTAAACTTTTTGATGGTGTACGCCATGACAGCGGTGATCCGATTCAATTTGCCACAAAGGTGATTGAACATTACAAGAGCCTGGGAATTGATCCCGTTTCAAAGACAATCATTTTTTCAGATTCGCTCGACTATGACAAAGTGAAAAAGATTGCCGGATTCTGCAAAGGAAAAATCAAAGCTTCATTTGGTATTGGAACCAACTTTACCAATGATGTAGGCCTGCCGCCATTAAACATCGTGGTTAAAATGACTGAAGCCCGTCCCGACCATGGCGAATGGAATCATGTTGTCAAACTTTCAGATGACAAAGGCAAATACACAGGTGATCCTGCAACCATAGAACTGGCCAAGATCATTCTCCATATCTGAAGACAATTCTCTGTTATTGTTGCGGCTGATTGTTTTTAATAACTTCCAATGCACTTTTCAGCGATTGCAATTCTGCGGTTTGCGCCTGTTGTTCTTTGGCGTTTGTACTCAGCTTGTCCTGAAGATCCTTGATTTTCTTTTCCAATGAAGATTGTTCTTTTTGCAACTTCGTTAGTTTCTTCTGGGCATTGTCCACCTCTTTTTGTTTTGCAAGAACAGACAGGTTATGTGCCTGCTGAACAACTGCCGGTTGCAGGCTTCCAAAGAATTCACCTGCGCCAGGTGCAGGTGTGATATTTGCTAATGACTTACCTCCATCCTTCACTTTCTCTGCAGGAATTTCTCCCGGCAAAGCAGTAATCATATTTACAATTGACGAACCTTTTTCCTTCCTGCTTTTTTGTTCCACTTTAAAAATTATATCATGCGAATTCTCTCCGCCAAATTCATTCATCTTTACATTTCTGTAAACAAGAAAACCTTTTGATTTTTCAGCGGTGTAGCCGGCGGCTTTCATTTTATCCTGAATGATTGTTGTCATATCATTTGCCGGTACATTATACACAAAGGATTCGCTCGGATATTTTGCGCCGTTATATTCCAATGTACCTGACTGCCCCTGTGCATTTGCAAAAGAGATACAAAAAATAACAATTAATGCAATAAAAAAATGTTTCATAATCAGTGTAATTATTTTTCTTGACTTTTCTGTTGAATAGTAACATAATCTTTTACAAAGATACGTTGCAGGACGGAACCGATTACAATTACCAGCAAGGCTCCAATCACATTCAACCAGAGAAAACTGATGATATCCATTTTATAAACTACGATCACAATGATTTCAGAAATAATAGCCCCGTAAAAAAGCGCATTGCCTTTGATAAATTTCAGCCAGAAAGCGACAAGAAAAATTCCGAGGATAACTCCATAAAACAAAGAACCAAGTATATTAACGGTTTCGATAAGACTATTGCCCACATTACTTGCAAATTGTGCAACGAGGATGCAGAAAATTCCCCAAAGGAAGGTGTAAATTTTTGAGATCCTGTAATCCATCTTCGCGGTCATCTTTTTATTAAAATATTTTTTGTGGATATCCACCACGGTACACGCCGCCAGCGAATTGAGTGCGGCAGCAATGCTTCCCCATGCAGCCAGAAAAATGATTGCAATCAACAAACCCACCAATCCGTGAGGAAGATAATCGAGAACGAATCTCAGAAAAATATAGTTCGCATCATTGACATCCTGTCCGGGCAATGCTTTTTGAATGGTTGCTACATACTCGTTTCGTATCTGTTGCTGTTCATCAGATTGGCCATAGGAAAGCGCTGCATACTTTTTTTCCAACGACAAAAGCTGAGGTTCGTACGGAGTTACTTTCGCCAGCTCCACCTGGGTTTTATTGAAATGTAATGGTGGTTTTTGAAAATGATAAAATGCAAACACGAGAACGCCAATCAACAGAATCATGAATTGCATGGGCACTTTCACAATTCCATTCATCAACAGACCCCTCTTGCTTTCTTTGGTGCTTTTTGCAGTAATGTATCTTCCCACCTGGCTGTGGTCTGTTCCGAAATAAGAAAGAGCAAGAAATAAACCACCGATTAATCCGCTCCACATATTGTATTTATCCTTCCAGTTGAAAGAACCATTTTCAAATCCGGAAGTAATGATATTCATTTTCCCGTTTTTACCGCCAATTTTCAATGCATCTGCAAAATGGATATTTTCGGGCATCATCTTCACAACGAAATAACCTGTCAATGCCATCCCGCCGAGCACAATCAGCAATTGCAATTTTTGGGTATGTGCCACCGCCCTTGCCCCTCCGCTCACAGTGTAAATAATCAGCATACCGCCCATAATGATATTGGTATAATAAATATTCCAACCCAGCAACGAACTTAAAATCAGGGAAGGCGCGTAAATACTGACTCCTGTCGACAATCCACGCGATACCTGAAATAGAAATGAGGTAAATGTTCTCGTCTTTAAATCGAACCGGGATTCTAAAAACTCGTAGGCGGTAAAAACTTTCATTCGGTTAAAAACCGGTACAAACACAATACAGATAATAACCATGGCCAGGGGTAAACCAAAATAGTATTGTACAAAGCGCATCCCGTCTGTGTAGGCTTGTCCGGGTGCGCTCAGAAAGGTGATGGCGCTCGCCTGTGTACCCATGATACCCAGCAACACCAGGTACCAGGGCATATCGCGGTTGCTCAAGAAATATCCTTCAAGGTTTTTCGAAGTACGGCTTTTGTATATGCCATAGGCAATGATAAAAACCAAAGTAATAACCAAAACTATCCAATCGCGGGTACTCATAACTGTTAGTTTGATTATTTAATGAAAATGATCAGTCAGATAGATATACAACAGGATCTGAATTACCAGAAATACAATGACGACAATGTACCAAACCGGCCAGTTTGTATGGTCTTCCTGTTTCCGGTTCATGGCTGGGGTTTGGCGATAAGGTTTGCAAACAACCGGTATGCACCCGGTACACCGGCAGGTAATTCCCTGAACATGACAAGGCCGCAATACACAAACCTTCCCTTCCCGTAATTATCATAAATAAGGCTTCCTTCCTGAAGGCTCTCTCCCGGATCATGCATGGAAAGGACAGGTATATAATGTCCGGAATAATTTGCGGCGTGATAGGTACTACGTTCCTGAATCCAATTGTCAAAATCATTTCCGGTAATCTTATTCGGATAATTCAATAACCTGTCAGCAGGATTCAGAAAATTGACTTTCGCGTCTTCGTCGGTGATCCTTGTTCTTGAAATATCAAATGGATATGGGCCAATCTTTGCTTTGACAGGGCCAATGTTGTTGTTGGTATTGTATTGAACAAAAAGCACTCCCCCGTTTTTTACATAATCCATCAGTTGCGGATATACATCATTGAGCCATCCATGAATGTTGTATGCCCTGACACCTGAGACGATGACATCAAATCGGGAAAGTTTTTCTTTTGTAAAATCCGCCGGGGAAAGTGTGGCCACTGTATATCCCATCTGCTGCAATGCTTCCGGGATCTTGTCTCCTGCGCCGGGAATATATCCTGCAGTCTTTCCGGAAGTTTTCAAATCTACCGATACCAGTTTTGTCAAAGCTTCGGGGAAGTAAACAATATCCGGGATATGTGAATAACTGATCAGCACTTTGTATCTGTCGTAGGTCTGTCCATCAGCCGTTGCCTGGAAACGAACCGAATCAACGGTATTTGTAGTTTTGCCATTAAAATATTTTTTTACTCCACCTGAGTTTTTTGTCATCACTTCGGAAGGGTAAATCGCCCTTGTTTTTACAGATGTCACGGAAGTATCATTCTTTACAACATGATCCTGTATCTCCACGGGATTTTTATTTATCGACAAAGCAATATCAGGAGCAGAGGAAACTTCAACCTTTGGAACAACGAACAATGGTTGGTAAACCTCACCTTTTACGGGGTCATTGGTTTTGTATCTGACGGGAAGTTCGAAAGGAATTTTTATTCCACTGAAATCAAGTAAGACGTTTATGGCCAACGGATCATTTTCGGGTTTGCCAATCAGCCTTTGGTCATATACATTGTAAGAACCTTTGTTCATCGGATACTTCAGCCAATACGGCTGTGAAACCGGAGTATTTTCCGGGATTGTCCGGTTAAAAGTTTTATTGACAGTTTCATCCAGAGGTAATGTTTCCAAAAGTGTTTCATTGTTATCCATGAATTGAACGGATTCAATTTTAACCGGTATCCCCAGCCTGTCATCAGCGCTGAATGTAAGTTGAAACTTTTGACCGGGATAAACAAAATGAATTCTCGTGTATGCCTCCATGAAAAGCCCAGAGCAATCGCGGATCAGAGATTTTACTTCTTTCAGTTTTTCCGTTTTCCAATAACCATCGGGCAATTCAGAAATCTTTTGATAAAGATTTAAAAGAGTTGCAACTGATCTCTCAGGATGTTCCGGCAAATAATTATTTTGAATTTCAGAAATGAGTTGACTGATTCCGGAAGCTCCGGTTCTTGACCAGGTAGTATTCACGCCATCCATCAATGTCTCCTTAGGAGCCGTGCCCAAAATGGTTTTAAAATAATCAATTTGTTCGCCTCTTGACGAAGGCACACCAAATCCCTGGGTTTTGTGCTGGCTGCGGCTTCGCGCTGCAATTTCGCCATAGCTTTCGCCCAGTAATGCATTGTAACCTCCGGTGTTTATTTTGAATTGCGAATTGCTTTCCGTATTAACGGATCCAAATCTAAAAGTATTCCAAAGCAATCTCAGGGGTTTCCACGTAGTAACTCCATATTTAAATTGTTCCGGAAATTTAGTTGTATCCGCAGCATCGGCAAATGCTTCCTGGGCAAGAATTGCAGAGGCGGTATGATTTCCGTGACCGCCTTCTCCGGTAGTCGGAAATCTGGTGATGATGATATCCGGCCTGAATTTTCGTATAATCCAAACCACATCACTTAAAATTTTTTCTTTGTTCCAGAATTGCAATGTTTCACCGGGACCTTTTGAATACCCAAAATCGAAAGCCCTGGAAAAAAATTGTTCAGCACCGTCAATTCTTCGGGCAGCAAGCAATTCCTGAGTACGGATCAGCCCCAATGCAATTCCCTGTTCATCTCCAATGAGATTCTGCCCGCCGTCGCCACGAGTCAGGCTCAGATAGGCAGTTTTGTACAATTTGCCGTTGCTGAGATAGGCAAGCAACCGGGTATTTTCATCATCCGGATGAGCTGCAACGTATAAAACACTCCCTAATACATTGAGCTTTTTAATTTTTTGATAGATCTCCGTGGAAGAGAACGGAGAAGGATTTTGAGCAGGGGATTTTAAAAAGAAAAGAGCAAAAGCAATAAAAAATAACCAACGCATCTTATATATGTTAATGGGCTAAATTACCAAAATATGTCACCGGCGATTGAATTATTTTCTTTTTCACATGGATATTGGAAAATTTTAAGAAAGTAAAAAACAGCGTGCCAATTGTACTACTACTCTAAATAGTATCTTTGGCGGCAATCAAAAGTTTATGGTTAAAAAGATCTACGAAGCGATTCAGTTTATTCAAACAAAGACTTCAATGCGCCCGCCAACCGGCGTAATTTTAGGAAGTGGATTGGGAAGTTTTGCCGCCGAAATAAAAGCTGAAATTGAAATACCCTACGCAGATATACCCCACTTTCCGGTAAGCACAGTTGAAGGCCATCAGGGCAAATTAATTTTTGGCCGCATAGATGATAAACCTGTTGTAGCCATGGCCGGAAGATTTCATTTTTATGAAGGCTACGAAATTCAGGATGTGGTATTTCCCGTTCAGGTAATGAAGTTTTTGGGAGTAAAAAATCTGTTGGTCAGCAATGCCGCAGGCGCCACGAACCTCGATTACATAGTGGGTGATCTTATGGTCATTACAGATCATATCAGCTTATTTGCTCCCAATCCGCTGGTCGGAAGAAACGATCCTGATTTGGGTCCCAGGTTTCCCGATATGAGTGAGCCTTATAAAAAAAAGTTGATCAATCTTTCCAAAGAAATAGCAAAGAAAAATAACATCTCTTTGAGAGAGGGAGTTTACGTGGGAGTTACAGGGCCTACGTTTGAAACAAGAGCCGAATACAAAATGATCAGAGTGCTTGGTGGCGATGCCGTGGGAATGAGTACAGTTCAGGAAGTCATCATCGCAAATCACATGGGCATGTCGGTGTTTGGCATCAGCGTCATTTCGGATGTGGGTATCCGTCATGAAGAAAATATCATTACCCATGAGGAGGTGTTGAAAGCAGCGAGCGAAGCAGAACCTAAACTAACACTGATCTTCAAGGAAATGGTCAGACAGTTATAATACTTCATGTATTCAAATAAAAAGATATTCCCGGGGCGTTTGTGCTTAATCGCATGCTCTGTTTTTATCCTTTCTGAAGCAACGGCTCAGGTACCCAAACGGCCCATCAGGCCTATCGGCCAGGGGCAGGGCGGGATTCCGAATTTAAGCCAGAACCCCAACAGCCAGTCTGCCAATAAGGATACCATTGCATTTGAACACAGAGACGACGCGAAAGACAGCATCACCATTTTTTATACAGAATTCGATTCAGTTTCCAATCATTTCGTCGACATCTCCATTGATGATTTTAATAAAAATTTCTCTTTACCCGCCGGATTTTATTCTATCGGAGGAAATGGAAATGCTGCATTCCCCATTCTTTTTGAGCCCAACACCAAACCAGGTTGGGATCCGGGGTTCCATGCTTATGATGTTTACAGATTTACACAACAAAATACCCGGTTTTTTCAAACAACAAAACCATTCACACAAATCAATTTTTATCAAAGTTCAAATACGGAACAGGTCATCAGGCTCCTCCATACACAAAACATCAAACCCAACTGGAATGCAGGTTTTGAATATAGGATGATCTCCAATCCTGGTGTATTTCAAAATCAAAATGTAAAGCACAACAATTACAGATTCTTTTCAAGTTATGTGGGAAGAAGAAAAAGATATGCGCTTCAGTTTTATATTTTAGGTAATAAAATTATTTCCGGAGAAAACGGTGGCATTACAGATTTAAGCCTGTTGACCAACCCAGTTTTCAAACGCCGTACATCCATTCCTGTTATGCTCGGAAATAATACCTCGGCTCCTCCCGCTTTCTTTGTTTCCAAAATAGCTGCGGGCAACAGATACAGCGATGTCAACTTTTACCTTAGCCACAGGTATGATCTCGGCAAGAAGGATTCTATCATGATTAATGACAGCACCAAAGAATATTTGTTTTACCCTAAACTGAGATTTCAACATACCTTTCAATACATCAAAACAACCAATACATTTCAGGACGGGATGCCCAACTTTCAAACCGCCCAAACAGATTCAGTTTATTTTGCAGAATTCTATAATTTAAATATCAATCCAACTGCCTCCGATCTTACATTCAGTGATCAATGGCATGTTATCAGCAATGATTTTTCTATCAGGCAGTTTCCCGAAACCAAAAATCAACTCCAATACCTCGAAGCCGGTATCAGATTGGAAAATCTTCAGGGATCTTTTACACGCGTTTACATTCCCACTTCTATTTTAATTGTAAATCCACTACCTCCGTTGGTAAATAATTATTTTAATTCTGTACTCCATGGAACATACAAAAACAAGACGCGGAATCAGAAATGGGATATGGTACTCAGCGGGGAATTATATGCAGCCGGGATGGATGCAGGAAATTACAAAGCATTCGCCTCTATCCAAAGAATGATCAATCAGAAATGGGGATTGGTTCGTTTATTCGGTGAAAACATAAGCAGGACACCTTCATTTGTTTTTCAATCACCCTCTTCATTTAATCTGGATTCTTCATCGCTAAATAAAAAAGAAAATATCACCATCCTTGGTGTCATGGCAAATAATTCGAGATTTCAATTAATGGCAAGAAATATTTCAATTGCAAATTATGCCTATCTCACAAATTATTTTGATAAGGAACAATATTCGGGATTTATCAATCTGACACAGGGCACACTGGATACCAAAAACAAACTTTCGAAATTCTTTACCCTGTACAGCAATTTCATTTTACAACTGACCGCAGGAAAAAACCCAATCCATGTTCCCCTGTTTTACACGCGGCAGAGAATTGCGTTTGAGGGAAACTTTTTTAAGAACCTCAATCTGAGTACTGGATTGGATATCATTTATAATTCACCTTACAAGGCAGATAATTATTCTCCCGTATTGGGAAGATTTTTTCCACAAGATTCAGTCACCATCAGCAACCGTCCCATGGTGAGTTATTATTTTGATTTCAGGATCAAAAAGTTCAGCGCCTTCATTAAACTTGAAAACCTGAATACCGCCAACTTTACGCAGGGATTTGAATTTACGAAAAACAGTTTCTACGCGCCCAACTATCCTGCGCCCGGACTGTTGTTCAGATTTGGCATTCGCTGGAACATGGTGAATTAATCTTTTTTTATATATTTTCCTTTACGGATTCTCACCCCACACATATATATCCCCTATTTTTATCTTTAATCAAAAAATCAAAAAGATGAAAAAAACTATTAAATCAACAGGGCTGCTGATTGCGGCTTTTTGCTTTGCGTTATTCGCGAATGCCCAATCCTCAGAAATATCAGACTCCGTAATGGTGAATGGGAACTGTGGTTCGTGTAAAAAAAATATTGAAAAGAGTGCAATGAATGCAGGCGCTACCTTTGCAATGTGGAATAAGCAAACCAAAATGTTGAACCTGAAATTTGATCCGGCAAAAACAAACCGGCAGAAAATTGAAAATCAGATCGCAGCAAAAGGGTATGATACAGAGAATGCGAAAGCATCTGATGATGCCTATTACAAGCTGGAAGAATGTTGCCAGTACGACAGAAAAGATTTAAAAACTAAAAAACTATAGAATTGAATGATGAGATTACTTTGAGAGAAATCAGACCTGCGGATGATCCGGTAATTGCAGCCATCGTCCGCCAGTCTCTCAAAGATTTCAACGCGAATAAAGCAGGTACCGTTTTTTTTGATCCGACCACCGATCACATTAGCGGTCTTTTTAAAGAGGATCGTTCCCGTTATTTTATAATCGAAGTAAACGGAGAAATTGCCGGCGGAGGTGGAGTATTTCCAACGGCCGGTTTACCAACAGATACCTGTGAACTGGTAAAAATGTACCTCTCATCAAAGTTCAGGGGAAAAGGCCTGGGAAAAATGCTTTTGAACAAATGCATGGAAACCGCAAAAGAACTCGGATATTCAAAAATGTACCTTGAAACATTACATGAATTAACAAAAGCGATTCCTCTTTACGAAAAAACCGGATTCAAATTCATTTCACATCCGTTGGGACATAGCGGCCACAATGGATGCGATTTGTGGATGACCAGGGATTTGTAACATTCCTGATTCTGAGAAATAAATCTGCGCTTCTCAGTTACGGGTTTCATGCGTTGAGTATTTTCAAATCGGACGCCAACAATTTGTACCATTCATAATTCGTTTGATAATTTGTGAAAAGATGGGAAGAATTCAATGAAACTTTTTTCAATTAGTTAATTTGAACCGGGGTGAATTTCAAATAACTAAATTGCACCATCTTTTTTGTCATAGTATTTAATACAGTTAATTTTCCTGTCCAAAGAATGAAACCCAGGATAAAATATTTTTTCATTTATTTTTTGCTTCTGTTACTTCTCCTCAGTCCGAGCCTGGTAGCCTACGTTATAGAGAAATTACCTTCGCGTTTTATATTATGCATTCTTATACAAGGCGGTCTTCTTCTTTTACCTTTTGGGATCTTTCATAAAAACCTCAGGCTTTATCTGTATCTCCTGATCGGATGGATTTTATTGGCGCCGTTTGCACTGATCTCTCCGGTTTTTTTTGGTATAGAGATGAATACAGATTTTCTGATCCTTGTTATAAATACTACTTTCAGAGAAGCAATAGAATTATTTGGCAAATTGATAATTCCCTTCATACTGTTTTTTATTGTGTATGTCGGGCTATATATCTTCCTTGTAAAGAAATCCGTCAAAAAGATTTCCCGGAAAACAGGGATCTTTATTAGCATTCTCGGAATAGTCATGTTCATGACCGGTATCATTTCAGGTACCGGATTTCAAAATCTTGCAGTCAATACAAAAGCCGGACTTGTGTCGTATTATCCGACAGATATTTTGTACAGTGCCCTGAAATATTCTGAAAAGATAAAACGGGTTGACCATGAAGTGCTGATTAAAAACTATACTTTTCAGGCAAAGAAGGAAGACACACTAAAAGACAGGGAAATCTATGTATTGGTAATTGGAGAAACAGCAAGATATCAAAACTGGGGGCTGAACGGATATAAACGAAATACATCTCCGCTTCTGGAAAAAAGAAAAAATCTTTTGAGTTTTTCTGATGTAAGTACTGTTGGTTGTATGACAGAACTATCGGTACCGCTGATTATTACCAGGGCAAAGCCTTACGATTTTGAACAACATTATTCTGAAAAAGGAATCAGCGGAGCTTTTGCCGAGAGCGGGTTTCAGACCTATTGGATTTCCAATCAGGAAGATTATTTTAACATACGCATGCATGTGAATGAGCTGAAGAATGTGATCAACCTTGCACCTTCAAGATCAAGTTCACAAAGCGTATATGACATCAAAGTGGTAGATGCATTCGACAGCGTATTGAAAAATGATCATTCGAAGAAAATATTTTTTATCCTTCACACAATGGGAAGCCATTTTGATTATTCAAAAAGGTATCCGCCGGAATTCAATGTATTCAGGCCTTCAGGAAACGGAGAACCCATTAATGCAATGAATCCTGATAATAAAGAAATCATGGTCAACAGTTATGATAACAGTATCCTGTACACTGATATGATTTTAGACAGCCTGATTTCATTAATTAAACAGGAGAATGCAGTTTCCTATTTAATGTATTTATCCGACCATGGTGAAAATCTTTATGATGATTCGAGAATGCGTTTTCTGCATCCGCCTTCAGAACCCACCAAATATGTGGCTCATATTCCATTTTTCATCTGGACATCCCCGGATTATAATTCTGCCTATCCACAAAAAACTAAAGAGCTTCACAATCATTTGAACAGTCCCATTAGTTCGGGTGACGTGTTTGAAACACTGCTGGATATGGCGAATATCACCTATCCAAAAGCAAATCTGAACGAGAGCATTTCCAGTGATAAATTTCAGAATTCCAAACAGGAGATTCTGGGAGGTGATATGAAAATATATAATTTCAAGAATCTGCATTGATGATCTGACTACTTCAACAGGGATTTTGCAGTCAACTGTAAAATTTAGGTTCAATCAGGATCGATTCCCGTCAGAATTCAATACATGGCGTCAGCATTATGATCATGGCAGCTCTGTTCAGGCATCTTATACCTCACCTGGCAATCGATTCCACATAATTCTATTTCAGATTGGGCTGCCTTTTTGAAGGTTTATTTTGGAAGAATATCTTTGCCTTTCAATATAAACTAATATTGTAGTAGAATAAGTATCCAACAAAAAAGAATGATAATTACAATTTGATTATCTGTCTGGAAGCCCTCACCTGGCCGTTCACCATCAAGGCTACAATGTAAACTCCTTTAGCCTTTCCGGTCAAATCTATCTGGTGCCTGATCACGGAAACTCCCCCCATATAAACTTCTTCTTGCTGAATAATCCGTCCCTGCGCATCGGTAATTACCATCAATAATCTTTCGTTTGTCTTTGCATCTGTTATTTCTACTGTGGCCCTGCTTATTACCGGATTAGGGTAAACATTAAAACTATATTCCAAAGTAGTGGTAGTTGATTCCCTGCCGGCAAGCACAGTGAGTTGCATGGTATCTTTTCCAATTGCGCCTCTGTTGTCTGTCACAGCAAACTCAAACAAATACGTTCCGGCCACCAAATTACTTACCTGAGTGCTACTGTTGCCCGGAGAACTAATGGCTGCGGATGAAGGGCCTGAAACCTGCGACCACAAATATTTTGTAATTGTCCCGCCTGCATCGCTGCTGCTACCATCAAGAATTATATTGTCTGCAGGCAAAATAACAGACCGGTCGGGACCTGCATTTGCAACCGGAAGGTCATTCGAAGATGCATTGACCGTTACATTCACATTGTCGGCACCAGTTGCCCCTTTATCATCAGTTACTTTTAACTGGAATTGATATACACCGGCCACTAAACCGGTCACATCCGTTTTAGGAGAGGCTGGGTTTACAATATTGTAGGATGAAGGGCCGCTGATCTTTATCCATTGATAAGAAACAATTTTACCATCTGCATCGCTTCCGCTTCCTGAAAGTGAAACAGAATTTACCGGCATTGAAATGGTTATATCCGGGCCTGCATTTGCCACAGGAGCTTTGTTGGGAGCAGCTTTCACAGTAATTTGTACAATATCCGTTGCAGTAGCTCCAAGGTTATCTTTTATTGTAAGCTGGAATTGATAGATGCCTTCTACAAGTCCGGTTACATCAGTCACCGGTGATGTTGAGTTTACAATATTGAATGTATTCGGGCCACTTGTTTTTATCCATTGATAAGAAACAATTGATCCGTCTGAATCACTTCCGCTGCCAACAAGGGAGATTGTATTTACAGGTAATGTAATTGTCTGATCCGGGCCGGCATTTGCAACCGGGGCATTATTCGGTGCAGCTTGTACCGTGACTTTCATAATATCTGTAGAAGAAGCACCTTTATCATCTGTCACTTTCAATTGAAATGTATAAACGCCCTGTACCAAACCTGTTACATCAGTTGCCGGATTGGAAGGAGAAACTATGGTAAAAGATGATGGGCCGCTGATCTTACTCCACAGGTAGGAAACCACCTGGCCATCCGGATCTGTTCCACTGCCTTTTAACGATACCTGACTGGTGGGCAATGTAATTGTCATATCAGGTCCTGCATTTGCCTGCGGTGTTTGGTTTTGTGCGGCATTCACAGTAATCTTTACATTGTCGGTAGCTGTTGCTCCTTTATCGTCGGTCACAGTCAATTCAAATTCATACACTCCCTGTACCAACCCGGTTACTCCGGTACCGGAAGATGCAGAATTGATAATAATAAATGACGATGGGCCATTGATCTTTGTCCATTTGTAAGAAACAATAGTTCCGTCTGAATCGTTACCACTTCCTTTCAGATAAACTGAATCAAGCGGCAATGTGATCGTTTGATCCGCACCGGCATTCGCTGTTGGGATTTTATTCGGTGCAACATTTACCGTTACTTGTACGAATGCTGTACCAGTGGCGCCCTTATCATCGGTTACGGTTAATTGAAATTGATAAATCCCGGATACAAGTCCGTTTACATCTGTTTTTGCGGAATTTGGATTGACAATATTAAAGGAAGAGGGGCCACTGACTTTCGTCCATAGATAAGAAGCAATCGTACCATCTGAATCGTTGCCACTGCCATTTAATGTTACTGTATTTACCGGCAGAGTAATCACCTGGTTTGAACCTGCATTGGCGGTAGGTGCTTTATTCGGAACACTTTTTACGGTAACCTGAACAATATCCGTTCCTGTAGCGCCTTTGTCATCTGTTACTGTAAGTTGAAACTGGTAAACTCCCTCTACAAGGCCATTCACGGTGGTTGCTGCAGAATTTGGCGAAACAATATTAAAAGAAGAAGGGCCACTGATTTTTGCCCAAAAAAAAGAGACCACTTTTCCATCGGGGTCTGTTCCTGAACCTGCGAGGTTTACCGAACTTGCAGGAAGAGTTATGCTTTTATCCGTGCCGGCATAAGCCACCGGAGGTTGATTTGGCGGTGTGATTACTGTTACGAGCACTGAATCCAGGGCTGATTGCCCCTTGCTATTTGAAACCTGAAATTGAAAATTATAAACTCCGGCAATTAAATTATTTATATCAGTGGAAGCAACTCCGGGAGTCACAATCGTTGCGGATGAAGGTCCGGAAATTTGTGTCCATTGATAAGTCAGGGTATCTCCATCGGGGTCTATACCCACTCCTGTTAATGTGATTGAATTTTTTGGAAGCATAATCTGGATGTCCTGACCTGCATAAGCCGTCAAAACTGTGATGGTATCGGGAGCGTTGATATAGGCTCCCATGTCATACACACCATTTCTGTTCATGTAATCGTAATCTGTAGTAAAAAATGCACTGGCATCTACACCGGTTATATTATATGCAGGCGAAAACGGGGAAAGTTTCCATGTACCGGGAATGAAACCTGCACTTGCCAAAGACTTGATTCCAAAGTTGTGTGTTGTATCTATCATCCCCGGAACAGCCATTGTTTTATCTTCATTGATAAAATTGTTTGCCGGATTCACGATTAAATTATTTTGAAACCTGTTGCCTGAACTTACCGTACCATTGCTGCTATAAAAATTTGCTCCGTAACGCGCAGGATTTACAATGGTGTTGTTGAAAATATAGTATTTCTGATTGGGATATCTGTCGTTGCTACCCGGCCTGTCATCCGTCCAGATTCCATCCCATCCGGCATTAATGACAAGATTGTTATAGATTAAGGTGGGTGGTGCATTCTGGTTGAAGCCCATCAGATGAATTCCGGTAGATCCGCCCGAATCAATATAATTATTGTACATCCTTCCCCATGTTCTGCCACCCAGAATAAAACCATCCATCTGGCCGCTGGTATTTGTCATTCCATAATTATGGATATAGTTATTGTAGGCAACAAAATTATCCACTGCTGCAAATTGCATCCCATCCCATCCGGTATTCAAAGAAATGTTATCATGGAATTCCAGGTTTACGATACGTGGTGCATCTACATTAATGGTGGTACCACTTGCGGTTTTTACCGGCACATCATAATCGGTATAACCAATATAATATCCTTCAACACCGGTATTTGACATTTTACAATCGTGAATCTTGATATTATTGATAACCCCATAAGGATGCCATGTCAATGAATCATAGTCAACGGGTGTTGTTTTTAACTGTATTCCCCATACCCTCGTAGAGTCGCCCCAGACATGATCAATTTCAATATCAGATAATACACCATTAAATGAATATGCTGCACTGGTCAGATTTGTAAAAAATGGCTGGGTCTTAATTCCATAAAATGTATTGGGATCGCCGGTTCCTGTAATATGGAGGTACTTGCTGTTCATTACTCTGAACATATAAGTAAAATCGCTGCCGATAATAACCGGCCCTCCACAGTTTTTAATGGTAATCGGATTGCCGGGAGCGCCAATCAATCCATCAAAGCTTACATGGTTGAATCTCCCCGTTTTTAAACAGATTACATCACCTGCTTTTATTCTTCCATTATTAACCCAATACAGGGAACTGTCGCTCGTCGCCGGATCAAAAACCCAGGTACATCCGCAATCTGTTGTAGTACCTGTAAAACCTAAAGTTACCGTCAGATTAATGGTACTACTGGCAGTCTGTCCATCACTTTGTTTTACTGTGAGTTTAAAAGTGTAGGTTCCATTTGACAATCCGGTTAAATGTGTTGCACTATCTGACGGAGTAACAATGGTAGCTGTTCCTCCGGATACCTCTTCCCATAAATAGGAAGTTATTGTCAAACCATTCGAAGGGCTTGCCACTCCGGTGAGGGTTGTACTGTCAACCGAAATATTCAGATTATTTCCTCCATTTATGTTTACTGCCGGAGCTGAAGCATTGTTTACCGTCACCTTTACTGTCGATGTGTCTTTTAATCCTGCATCATTGGTAACAATAAAGGCAAAAGTATATTGGCCCGCAATAAGATTTTGAACCCATGTAGTAGCCGATGAATCATTCAATATATACGCAGACGATGGCCCAGAAACCTGGTACCATGCATATTTTGTAATTGAACCTGATGATGTAGTGCCGCTCCCGGATAATTGGACACTGTCCAGGGGCAAAGTAATTATCTGGTCTGATCCGGCATTGGCTACGGGCAAACTATCCTGTGTTGCAGTCAGGGACACCTTCATAGTTGCCGAAGACGCAAGCCCAAGATTATCAGTCGCCTTTAATGAAAAAACATAGGTACCGGCCACCAGATTTCTGATATCCGTATTTAATGAATTGGGCGATTGTATTATTGCAGTATTTGGACCGGAGTCCTGCGACCATAATATCTTTGAAATAGAACCATCCGGATCAGAGGCGAAACCGCTCAGGTTAATCGAATTTGCAGGAGCTGTGATCGTGGTATCTTTTCCGGCATTTACAACCGGTGGTTGGTTGACAGTGCTCGTCACACCTCCCCTTCTCTGCTTCAACATCCAGGTGTAAATACTTTCTCCGTCTGAGGGATCTTTCCAATTGGGATCATACCAGGTATTCCAACAGCAATGTCCGCCGTCATATTGATAATATCGGTATGCTCCGGGCACTACACGGTTTACCACATCTCTCGCACGCGCCATATAGCGCTGATCCAGTGTGCCTTCAAAGCCCCAAATCTTACCTCCGTTTAAAGCAAAAGTTTTTAAAGTATCATAACCTGCGTTCCCCGGTTCCACTCTTGACATGGAAACTATGGATGCAATTTCTTTTGTCCAATTGATGTCGTAAAAGCTGACGAAGCCTTCCACTTCCCAGCCCCCCATAGATAATCCGGTAAGGTTGATCCTGTTTGTATCAACTCTCCAGGTCTGGATGATTTGATCTAAAACGGGTTTCATTCCTGTTGCCGGCGACCAGGCATTTGGCGGTTGAATTGAAATGAGAATCGGTTTTTCCAAAACTCCATTTACCATGAATTCCATTGGGTTTCCATCTGCCACAAATTTATTGGGGCCGTAAACCAATAATAAGGATGGATCGGTACCCACCTCTCCCAGACCGGGAACAAAAACAATTAATGGATAATATTTTGTGGGGTTTTGATCATAATCTCCCGGTAAATGGACATAGGCATTCCAACCTGAAAGTTTTGTCTGGAACTGCTGAGAAAAGGAAACCTTTACAGCCACAGTAGTTAGCAAAACCAGAAAAGATAAACGTAAAGAGAACTCCCTCATTATTCGGTTTTAATAGGATCAGGTATTCAAAAATCTTGCGTTTAACCATGCCGCACTTTTTTGCGGCAAATCCATTTAACGTTGAAAAACAAAAACGAATCAGGGATCTGTTTTTCTTAGGTTTGGATATTTTGAAAACGAATATTCTTACAGAATATTTCGGCAAAGCAAATAAATTTTTCAGTTAAAAAACTTATGATTTATCCACATCCCAAATGAAAGCAGTACACTGTGGAAATAGTTATCCACATAAGCTGATTTAGAATAGTTTAAGTTGACAAACAAACTGTTAAATATTCGTATCACCTGGTAATCAACCCCGGAACAGCTTTTGCTAATGGCATGCCGAGCATTTCTTCAAGCTCGATAACGGCAACATTCAAATCCTTTTTTGCGGTGACAAGTTTACTCCTCTCTCCCATGTAGTTTTGATAGATACGGTTAAGCGCTTCAATAGTGATTGTACCGTCTTCAAAGTTTTTTTGTGCCAGTTGATAATCTGATAGATTATTGGCCAATGAAATATTCTGAAGTGTAACAAGATCTGCCTTTTCTTTATAGTTTTCATACCTCGTCAGTGTTTCAGCAGTAATTTCCTGTTCATGTTGTTTTTTGGTACCCTCCGCAATCAGAATGGTTTGCTCGGTCACCTTTTTTTCGTTCTTTATTTTTGAAAAAATGTCGAAAGGAAGATTTAAACCGAAATTATATTTTGGGTAAAAGTTAGCCGTCGGCGAATTATTAATGACAAATTCATTGATGTTGCCACCCAGGCCCACAGTACCAAGCAAAGCTGTTCCGGCTTTTCTCCGGTTGGCTTCTGCAATTGCGATATTGGCATCATCAATTTGAAAAATCGGATTTTTCAGGGCGATGCTGACAAGTTTTTTCTTGATGACATCTTCGGCAGTCACGTTATTAATTTCGTTATCCTGAACGATTTTTGCAGTTTTATCCTGGTTTCCTGTTTCAGGTTTCCTGAGTGTATCCGGAACCTGGTTAATACGTTGGGCAACGACGGGCATTGAACCCAATAAAAAAATAATCAAAACGACGATTCGCATTTAATAAATCTTTTATGTTCGCAATATAATTTGATTTTTCTGATGTTCTGCTTCATCAAATTCAAAAAGCCTTTTGGACATTCCAATGGCAGACATGAAAAGAATGATACCAGGTATCTGCCCAATCGATACCTGAGAATATTGAGTCACCATTATACTCAACAGGAAACCTACAAGAGCTACTGCATAAACTTTATACTCAGGATTTCGAATTCTGAAATAATGGTAAACACCCTGATACAAAATGGTCAGGTAAAATATCACAGTCAACCCCAGGCCTATCCACCCGATTTCCAAAGCCATTTGCAGGAAACCGCTGTCCGGCGGGAAACCGGCCAAAGGATGCGTTGGGTTATACTGTCTTCCTGCAACTCCGGCTGTAGCCAACCCCCCACCGATGGGGTGCGCGTAAATATAGGGCTGGATATAATGGCGATTTTCATCTCTTACATTCAACGAAGCATTTTCAGGATCAAAAGTACTCCGCATCCGCTGAATGGAAGGAGTGTAAATGGGTGCAAAGAGGACAAACAAAATAGCAAGTACCGTTGCAAAAAGGGTAATCAATGTTGTCCTGTTTTTAATTGTCATTAATAAATAAATTGAAATCCCTACCGGAACTATAATTGTAGTTGTTCTGGTTCCGGAATAGGACATTCCCAAAAACATGATGAATGCCATTAGGAACAAAATGTATTTTTCCTTTTTTCTTTTCTCATTAATTGCAAGTACCACTGAAACCACACACATCGTTCCCGCCAAGACTCCAAACGAAACCACATCGGATAAAAAAGAAAAGATCCTCATTTGCCCGCTTTGAAACATCAGGTCATATTCTTTGGGGTGTCTTCTCAAATAACTCATTTCAGGGGGCAGGTAACCAAACCAATGCTGATAGCAACCATACAACGCTGCTATAAATGCCATGACTATCCAGAACTTTAAAAAAAATCTGAATCGTGATGGCGTATTGATGAGCCGGTATGCAGAAATGTAAATGATGATAAACATAAAAAATTTCCGCATTACAAAAATATATCCGGCCTTGCTGTACATATCCGGATTAAAAAATTCAATCAGATGGTAAGCCGTATAAAGGATGAACACCTTGGCAACCGGTGTACTCAGTAAAGAATTTTTGATCCCTTTGGGAGGAACCTCTCTTGTCGATCCAAGAAATACTATCCACATCAATACCTCCACGAGGGTGCTGAAAGGAGGGTCAATATTCAAAATATGTTTTGGATAAAAAGCAAAAAAAGCTATGAGCGTTACAATGAAAAAACCTACGTATGGCTTGAAAAAACAGAGGTATAAAACTATGAGACCAATCAATCCGCCGACAGCTAAAAACGGAATCAGCTTATAACCTGTAAAAAAAAGAATTGCAAATACGACCGCCACAAAAGACAATAAACCTATGCCTGCCGGTGATACCATGCCCTTTGAGAAAAACTCTTTCTTTAACCAGCCACCCCGCGAATTTGCCAATGTTTTGATCATCCTTTAACCGAATAAAATTTTCAGAAACATGGCGAGAATTAAAATCGTCACGTAAAGCAAAGCCAATACTTCCGCCAGGGAATCGCTCCTGATTTCATTAATTGAACTCTTTAGTTTCCTAACTTTTTTTGTTTTCATATACTCCCTCGATAACCTTGTAAAACTTTTCTGTGGTTGCTTCCCAGGTATATTCATTTCCTCTCAAAATTCTTGCCTCCCTCTTTCTTTCATCACCGGATTCAGCAACCGCACATTTAATTCCATCGATATACCCGCTTTCCGTATCACATAAAAATACGAGATTCTCATATTCCATCATCGCATCCGTTTTGGTTGCTACTACAGGCTTTCCGGCTGATAAATATTCAAGAATTTTTCTTGGATGATTTCCTATGGTCGTTTCATTAATCACCTGAATATTTGTACAGACGTCAAAATGCTGAATATAAGCCGGAGCTAATGATTGTTCTTTAAATCCAGGAAAAAATACATTTGACATTTGGTGAAGAACCGATTTCTTAAATACTTCATCTTCCGGACCTATAAAAACAAAATTGTATTCCGGTAGCGCCTTCGCAATTTTTTCCAATAAATCAACATCAATCCTCTTTGAAGTCAATGCACCCAAATACCCTACCCTCGGATGCGGTATTTCCTTCAGGTCATCAGGCTCACTATGATCCAATTTTCTGAACTCGTCACTACACCCTTTGGGTATATAAAAACATCGCCTGTTGTATTGTCTCGCATAATTATCGAGATAAACCGAATCCGTAATTACCGCATCTGCTTTTGAAATAATCTCAGGTTCCGCCCTGCTTCCGTGCTTCTGAAAATATTTATGAAATCTCAGGTAATCTCTCAGGTAATAAATAAAAACTTCCGGGTTAAGATACTCCTTTAAATAGCGGCCATTAAAAAAATCATTGTCGATGAGCAACACCTCATTCTTAAATTCCAATTTTTTCATTGCATCGCGAATTCCCTTTGCCACCATCCGGTTATTTTTTTTATTCAACCAGGTATAAAAAAATCCTTTTGGTAAAAAGTTTATCGAATACAATAGTTCAGGAATATTCAGAACCCATAAATTCTTTTCAACCTCTGTGACTGAATTTTCAACGCCACGGATTGATCTCAGCCTTGCCTGCGTCTGAACGCTTTTTCTGTCCTGGATTCTTGTAATAACATCGAGCGGACGGTTCACATAAATCACGCGGTTTTTTAAAGCAATCACTTTGGCGATATCTTTAAAATTACCGCCGATATCCATATCCCAGGATTGCAGGCTGAACATCACAATATCTTTTCCTGTCATTGTTTGACAAATTTTGGCCGGAGAAATTTTTCATATAATAATGAAAAAATCTCAGGATAAAAAAGGAAACAATATTTAAAACAATTGAGAAAATTGATTTTAAAATACCGGTGCAGCAGGGATTGAGTAATAATAAATCCAATCACATTGGTTGATAACAAAGCATAAGCTGCTCCCATCAAACTGTATCTTGAAATAAAGAAATAACAGAAGGTTATCTGCAGTGCAGATAAAATTACCAGTACAATAAAGTTGATCTGTGGCCTTCCGGTACTGTCAATAATCACTCCCCACTGTTTGATGTACGCCAGAAAAATAGCCGTAAATGAAACTACCTGCAAATAGGGGATCGCATCAAAATATTGACGTCCGGCGAGAATAAGGATAATATATTTTGGAAACAAAAGAACAACAACAATAAAAGGTAACACAATTGAAAGTGCGCTACCGACAGCCTTTTCGTAATAATATTTTATCTGGCCGGGCCTTTTCAACAAATCAGGATTGCTGCTTTTGGGAAATAAAATATCACCAATGGTTTGTGAGGGAATGTCGGCCACATTCACAATTCTTATGGAAATATTCTGAGACGCAACCAGCCCTGCACTACCGGTGATATTTGACAATAAAAACTGATCGGCGCTTCTGAAAATCAGTGAACCGATATTGGTTCCAAAAACAAATTTTCCAAAATTCCATAAAGTTGAAATCCATTTTCCACTCATGACAAATCTGAGGCTGAATAAACTTCGCATCAGCAAAAAACCTGTTATCATTCCTGCTGCAATGCCTCCGGTATAAATAAATACAAGCGTTTTAACAGTTGCCATTCCAAAAATTAAATAATAAACAAAAATGGCCAGCAGCGTCCCACCCTGCCTTACCAGATAGGTGAGAAATAAATTTTTAAATGAAGAATGTGCATACATCAACCACTCTATGTGTGAAAAAAAAACAAGAAATATCAGGGTGAAAGCATAGATACGCAGCATATAAGACAATCCGGGCGATTTCAGAAAACCTTCAATATGATGTGAAAAAGTAAAAAGCAGAATTGCGGCCAGCAACGAAATCAATACATTCAGAAAAAAGGCTGAAGACATAATTTCCACATGATCTTTTTTTTCTGAAAAATTGATGTACCTGATCAAAGCGCTTCTGACAATCCCATCCCTGAACATTTCGGCAAAAGTTGTTATCGTCAGGAAATTTACCCATACACCCATATCATGTTTGGAAAGTACTTCATGTGCCAGCAGCGCCGTACTTAACACTCCAAACAGAGGAATCGAAACCTTTTGCAGCCCGTTGAAAATTCCGGGCTTAATCCATTCATTATATTTCTTATCCTCCATTTTTAATTTGCTATTCTTGCCTCCGAAACGGCAATGTTATTTTTTTCATATTGAGTCTTACCGGGCTTTTCCAGGGTGAAAATCCATTCCATTCCAAGCCTCTCCGACAATCTGAAAAGAAATACGGGAATTGTCACTCCAATAGCGATACAAACAATTAAAAGAAATGGAACATTATAAATATGAAATATTCTTGTCAGGAGAACACGGAATGCGGCAAAAATTATTACATGAGAAACATAAATGTATAATGAATTTCGTCCCAAGACCCTCAGCCAGTTTTGCTTATTATACCGCTGCAATAAAAAACAACAACAGATAACGAAAGCACAGCCGGTCAGGGCAATTACTAAAAATATAGTTGGTTCATAATATTCAACAAAGCGGTACTTATTGACCGTTGAATTAATATTCCGGTAGAGAAAATAACCCTGTGTGGCAGCAAATGGAATAATCAGAATGAAAAAGGTTTTCCATTCCTGAAGCATTTTTATCCTCTTTGGATCTCTGATCCAGGTATGGATCATATCGCCAATCAGAATGAATATATAGTTGTGGAAAATATCTAAAAGGAATCCAAGATTGATACTCTGACGATTGAAATAAGAACACCCGAAATACATGGCAGCGGCCAGAATCACCTGGTGCCAAGTTTTTAAACGGACTACATATTTCAGGAACACATAGAGCACGCTCACATTGAACAACGCATATAAATACCAGAATTGTTCTATCTCTACCGGCTGGTATAATAAATACAAATAAGAGTAAACCGTTTTGGTTCTGTTTACGTATCCGGAGAATATTATCTGTAGGGTGATTTGTAAAATTCCCCAGAGAAAATAGGGCCATAAAATAATCTTTGCCTTGTTTTCAACATATTTTCTCAAACCCCTTTTTGAAAAACTGGCAGAAAGAAAAATGCCTGACACAATGAAAAACAAAGGCATCCTGAAACTGAAGAAACCAATATTGAAATGCTCCAGGTACATGTAATTTTCAACAGAGATCCCCGAACTCTTGATACCTTCAAAAACATGACGGTAAGCAACTAAAAGGATGGCGACCCCTCTCGCATAATCCACCCACGACTGTCTTTTTTTTACCTGATCCAAAATTTAAAAATTAAGATTGCCTGTCAGGACATTATTCAAAATGGCGCCGGTGCATTTATTCCCGATCTCTTTCAAATATTCAATCTTTAAATTGTCTCCCTGATTTATCGTCTGGTCAGCAGAAAAAACAGGAACTACCTTATCCGTATATCTGATCAATTCTTTTGCATCGGTATAATCGAGTGAAGAAGTTTCTATCAGTACATAATCGTACCATTCCTTCATTTTCCTCAAAAAATCTGAAAAATCAAATTGATAAAGAATTTCAGAGGGGGAAGAGGATGTTTCATTACATCCGATAATATCGACATTATCGATTTGGGATACAGAAATAAATTTCCTGAACACATTCGGAGAATCAAAATTGACCTTATGATTTAATTGTTGTACTGTCGATTCCACATTAAACTTTCTGGTCAATGAATTATTGTGAAGATTAAAATCAATGATCAATACTTTCTTCCTGATTAAAACAAAACTCAACGCCAAAGCTTCTATCAGAAATGATTTGCCCACACCTGAAGTTGTACTCGTAAACAGAAATACGTGACCGTTGCTCTCCATCAAATCAAACCTTAGCTTTCGGATATTATTCTTAAAGCTTTCAATATCTGGTTTCAGTTTTTGCTCATTCAAAATGGCATCATTCAATTTAATCTTTTTGCTTTTTAAATTATTAATAACAGATCCAAGGGGAAGATCACAGGCTTTTTCAAAACCATAGGGTGTTTTAATGGAAGAATTAAAAACTTCTACAAAAAGAAATGCAAAACACGTGAAAAAAAACATGGACATACCGGATATTCCCATCGTAGTGATGGTCTTCTTAGGTTCCGGTTCTACGGCTGGCTGCCCAACCAGGGTTTGGGTAAAATTGGTTGTTGGGTCATCACTGGCCAGTCCCTCTGCCTGATTCAATTTTTCCTTGAGATTTGCCAATTGTTTTTGTTCAATATCAAGCTGGCTCTGAATGACTTCCATCCTTACTCCGCTTCCGGGGTTCAGCGTAGTCAGCCCTTTGTAGTAAGCGATTCGCGAAGTATAATCATTCATCGTTGCAGAAGCCGCATTTTTCATGGCTGTTGCTTCATCAATCTGATTTTGTATGTCAGCAATTTTATCTGCATTTTTACTGGTTAATCCGCTACCTGGGCTGGCTGCATTAATTTTTACACGCAATGATTTTAATTCCTGTTCAATCAACGCGTCAGACCCGCCCTTGGCGATGAGCTGAGCTTCCAGCTTGTTTTTTTGATCAATCAAATTCATAAGCTCTGAATTGCTCGTGTTTGTGGCTCCGGCCCGGTTTTTTAGCGAATTCAATGTCTGCGTCAGATAAACAATGCGGTTATTATTCAATTCATAGGTACTCTTTTCATCCGCCAGTTTACCCTCGAGATCTTTTACAGTTTCCATTGCACTCGCACTGAGGCTTGCAGGATCGATGCTCCCCTGGCTGATTTTCACCGCGAGGAGTTTATTATTCAAAGAATCAATTTTCTGCTGTTGCCGCCTTTCAAGATCCCTGATGCTGTTTACATTTTCTGAGGTCCTTTGCAAATTGAGTGTTTTGTAATAATTCAAAAACTCATTTCCCATTGCATTCACCAGCCAGGCAGACAAATAAGGATTTTCAGCTCTGTAAACAATATCCAGAAAATCCGTCGTCGATACCCTGTTTATAAAAAGATGATCGAGAATACTGAAATAATCATATTTATAAAGTTTGAGATATTCGATAATGTCTCTTTCCCTTGGCAAATCAGAACGCAACAACTCATTGGCCTCAATCTTATTGTTGAGGACATTAATGATGGTATCTGTATTCAGGCTTTTGTAAATTTTACTATTCTTTTCATCTTCCGAAAGCTTGTGCCAGGCGCCACCCGGGTTTTCCAGATCATGCAGCAAAAGCCGGTATGAGATCATGCCAATGACACGCGGTGATTTGAAGGTCTCGATTACATTTTCAAACTTGGTGTCTGCGGCAAAAAGATCGGCTACCGGGCTGCCTTCGGCAATCTTAACCCGGTCAATGGTAAAACCGGTAGAATATTGTGCCTTTGATTCGTACAGGGGTTTTTGAAAAAGTTTCAGTATGAAAGCGGTAAGAACAGCCAAAAAAGTCAGGCCGGTAATAATCCACTTTCTCCTGAGTAAAATCTTCAAAAAATACATCAAATCCATAGAGAAAATATTTTGGGGTATTCAAAGTTAAACTTCAAAAAAAATCTGGTACACAAATACCAGATTTTTTCATTTCATTTTACAAATTCATCAATTTGTTTTTACAAGTTTCAAAGTCTGGATGTTTTTGCCATCATCCATTTTCAACATGTATAGGCCCGGTGCTAATTTGCCACCGACCGGTATAACTACAATCCTTTTACCCGGAATTCCCTGAACATCCTGCTTCCAGATTAACCTGGACTCAATATCAAACAAAGACAAAGTGACCTTTGGAACACCAGCCGGGATATCTATTTCGGCTATTAAGTGATTAACGAACGGGTTAGGATATGCCGAAAGATGAAGCGCCTGTGGTACAGTCTGAACAGCCGCCACAGTTGCTTCAGGAATTAAAGATACAGCGTTCGACTGAACACCGGTGCGCACGATAGATCCAGAACCAGCACTGTCTTCAGCCGGGGTATCATAACCTTCCAGAATGAACGCACTTGTGAAAGTATAAGATGCGTAGGGATCAGGGATAACCGAAATATTAATTGCACCATTGTCATCCGGCTTCACATTATCTATGTAGAGCATTTTGGTGCTGTTCAAACGGCCATCAATAGATTTGGTAATACCATTGACAGTATAAATCCCATCATAAATTCCGGAAGATTTGTCCACACTGTTAAAAATTCCAATCCTGTAAGTTTTCCTCTGGTCAAGGTTTATAAATTCAGCCGATGATACCTGCCCTGCATCAGTCCAATAATTTGAATACATTACATTGTAAGGCAGAATTCCGGGAATACCCATTCCTGCATAACCTCTACCGTTAAATGTTTGTGTAATAGCAAAGGTGATTCCTGTGTTCAGCAGATTGGTATTTACCAGATTTGATAATGTGAACCCAGCACCTGAGCTCCCGTTATTTGTATTATTCCATGGCAAGGGTTGATTGTAAATCGCATCTGCATTCAGATTCAATTCCACGAAATTACTTGCGAGGCCAATTCTCGAAATGTTACTGAAATCACTATAACCCGTTCCTGACTTGGTTCTCACCTTGTAATAATAATTTTTCCCGGGTACAAGCGAAGCTGAACTATCAATGTATTGAGTTACGTTGGATGCTGTTGTTGTAACCAGGCTATAAGTGCCATTTCTACCAGTAGAACGCCAGATTTCAAAACCCGATTCATTGCTGCTCCGGTCGCTCCAAACCAATTTAACCGAACTTGTTGAGAGGTTGGGAAGTGCATAGAGATTCCCCGGCCTGAGAATTGGATTTCCTGTATATTCCTGAATAGAAATCGCATTCAGAAAGAAGTAAGTTGAAGTTGAAGGCTTCGAAAAGGAAACGTCAATTGTTCCACCCGCAGCCGGGCCTAATCCATTCAATTGAACTGTTCTCTTCGTGTTATAACTTCCATTGATGCTTACGGACTGGCCTCCCGATGTGAAAGTTGCTGTATCTCCGTCGCCGGAATTAAGGCTGCTGAAAAACACAACATTGTATTTCTTAGACGGATCAAGTCCTCCAATTTGCATGTTGTATGTGCTTCCTGTGCTAATTGAAACAGAAGATTTCATCACGTTATCAGGATATATTCCATCGCCCCCGTCCATCATTCCTGATTGTGCATAGCCATTAAGCTGTGTGGTAAACTTAAAGTTGAAACCGGTATTGTTATTCTGTTCATCTGTAAGATTGCTTATGGTATAACCACCTGCAGGATAATTCAGATAATTATTCCAGGGCGCCGGTTCCGGTGTTCCGGTGGTGGGGCCAAAGTTTATTAAAACCGTCCTCAACTGATCCGGTGATACCACAATAGAGAAACTTTTTGAAACAACGCCTCCATATTGATCTGTTGCCTTCATCACAATATTCTTGTAGAACCCTTCATCGCCTGATTTGGGAGCAATTTGAATTGTTGCTTTGCCATTGCCGGTGATCTGCATTGTTGCAAAAGAAGGAAGGCCATAAACTGAAAGAGAAATGGTTTCCCCGGGATCATCCGTTGCATTTACGTTTATCGAGGTAGTGGTGTTTTCTTTTACAAATGCATCATTGACAGACTGCATTACCGGACGCTTGTTGTAAGTCATCACAGAGGGCGTCCCCACTGTATCAGACAATCCATATCTGTTAATCGCAACAATCTTATAATAATAAAGTGTATTCCCAAAAGTGGAGCTGTCCACATAAGTAGTGCTATCAATATTTTGTTGTCCCGGATTAAGAACTGAAAAGGATCCGTTTTCAGAATCAGATCTTAAAATCATGTAACCATCCTCGTTATAGGCAATATCGGTCCACTGTAAAAATACATTTCCATTGGGTAAAGAAATGGCGCTGAAGTTCCGGGGTGCCGCTGGTTTGGTTCCATCATCGAAGGGCTTTTCAATCACCAGTGCATTTAGGTATCCCATGGTTGTTCCCGGTGACTTGTACATTTTCACATGAATATTGCCCGCAGAATCGGCCGGAATCTGGTTGAAACCGGCAACACTTTGTACATTGTTATAGGCATTGACGGATTGAGTTTGTCCATTTGTTTGAAAAACAGTAGAACCCTGGCTATAGGTACTTGCAGAAAACAATTTTAAATTGTACAGTCCGGATGGAACTAATCCCGAAACGGTAAACGGTATGGTATCAGGAATATTAAAACTTCCGAAATAATAGTTATCACGAATTACAGCATCGGGATAAATACCGCCATCATTGCCTGTGCCGCCACCAAGAGCAGATGTATTCCAGGAAGTGGTATTGAATGTCAGCCCAATGTTGGTTGAAATACCCTTATCATCCGTCAGGTTATTCATTGAAACAGAGGTCATATTATTCCAGGGTGAAACGGGCACGGGAGTTGAGCCGGCATTTAAAATATTTACGTAAATCCTCTGTATGGGAGGTGCTACATTGATCACCGTAACAACTATTTGGGAAGAATCCACTCCGCCATTTCCATCTCTGGCAATAACCCAGAAGTTATAAACACCTGCATCCGCATAACCCGGAGAAGCTATCACAGAAATTGATCCGGGTGTCGATCTTTGAGAAATGAATGAAGGCGCTCCGGAAATTTCATACCTGATTTTGGTAAACCTGTCAGGGTCCACAGCCGTAATGTTTCTTACAGCAACCGAACCTTCATTCAAGGTTAAACTTTGAATTCGTCCAACTACCGGAGGCCTGTTGCTGGTAACCAACAGCGTGAGCATCGTGGAATCCAAACCTCCATTACCATCATTCACTTTCACCAGAATAGAATAACTGCCGGCATCAGTGGTCTGTGTGGTGAACACAAGATTTCCCTTTCCATTTACGGTATTTGTAAACTGTCCAAAGGAGGGGAGATTATTAAATGAAAATGTTAGTGAATCACCATCCGTATCTACGGCACTCAACGCAATGTACGAGGTTCCCGCATAATAAATTGAACGGGTTCCCAACTGGGTGATAACAGGATTGGTATTAAGTGTTTTTGCAGATGCCACAATGGAATAATCGGAGAATCCGCTAACTCCCGCAGCCCTCACCTTGTAATATGCCGTCGTATTAGGATACAAAGTAGAATCCTGAAGAGCAATTGAGGTATCTGTTGTGGTTATCGATTTGAATAACCTGAAATCATTGGCATTTCCAAGTGATCTGTAAATTTCAAATCCGGTTTGGGTAGAGCTGTCCTTAAACGAAATTCCAAGAGTCGTGGTAGAAGTGGCGGTTACCTGAAGGTTAGAAGGAGCATCAGGTATGGCAGGAGGTAGCGGAGTAGTAACTACCGTCCTCTTGTTACTCAACACAGAATCCGGAATTAACTGTTTTGGAATTCCCGGGCCTGCCCAGCTAACCGTCAATACCTGATCACCCGTCTTCTCAAAATAGGTAACATAAATCGGATGGGGACCGGCAGTCAGTGTTATAGTTCCTGATCTTTCTGTTGCACCCTGCAGGAAGTTGTTATTTACAACCTGTCCGGCGGAGTTGAAATTGTCTATATACAATTTACTTCCATCATCAGATTTGGTGTAAAATGTATAGCTACCGGATACCGGAATATTAATTGTACCGCTAAATTTAAATGCAAAGTAATCATCGCTCAGCCTGGGTCCAATTGAAAAATTATTCTCATAACCTGAGGAAACAGGTGTCAGTTTACTAAAATCCGGAAGGCTATCCCACGTACCCTCATAATAATTATAAGCAACCCCACTCATATCATTGGGGTTAAACCCTGAAGAACCATTTAAATTTACTGATTGCAAAGCATAGGCATAAGTTGTATTGCCTGTCGTTGTTGTATCAGAATAAGAAGTTGCATTGGCTCCAATCAGGGATATCATCCTGAACGTAGGATCTCCGGGTCCTTTGCGATAAACTTCAAATCCCGTTTCATTATTGCTGTTATCTGACCAGTTCAGATTAACCCTATTATACGATTGAGCGGTTGCGAAAAGATTTGAAGGCATTGCCGGAATATTAGAAGGGGCGCTGTTACTGTCTTCAAAATAAAGATCAGGTATGGCTGTTTTATTTGAAAAACCTGCATTGCTGTTCTTCCAGGAGAGTATCATGGTCGCACCTCCCCCGGCCTGAAAATAGGTAAGGCCAATTTTATGCATTCCCTGGGTAAGGCTAAAGTTTTTACTAACCGATTTTATGGAATGCAACCCATCGTTTGAAATAGACGGAGTTACTCCCGCACCATACCAGTTATCTAAATACAGGGCACTTCCGTCATCTGAGTCTATATAAAAAGTATAAGTTCCGGTCTTAGGAATATAGATCCATCCCTGCCATAACATTCCATAATTGATGCTATATGGGCTTACACCAAGATCTACATTGTTGCTATGTCCGGTATAATCAGGAGTCAGGGCAGAAAAATTGGGAAGTACTGTCCATGTTCCCTGATAAACAGCATAATCAAGTCCTTTGGTTTTCGTAAATCCGACCACCTGGTTACTTGGAACAGAAACATTTCCTGCCACGTCGACTGCTTTTACATAAAAAGCATAAGTAGTAAAAGAATCAAGGTTATTTACGGTAAAGGAATTGTCTGTTGTGGTATAGGCCTTCTGACCATTTATATACAATTCATAATCCTTGATTCCAACATCATCTGACGATTCGCCCCATTCAAGGCTAACCGAATGGCGCGATACGGAAACCACTGAAAGCCCCAACGGAGATGTAGGAGGAGTATTATCGACGAGTGTGGTAGCGCTTGCTTCATTACTCAGCGGAGCTGCACCATTGTCATTCACGGCTCTTACAACATAAAAATATTTCACGTTGGGCATCAATCCCTGATCAATAAACTGAAGGGTATCGGCAGGCACAATTCCGACAAGCGCATAATTGGCACCCGACACAGTGGAACGGTAAATCTCAAATCCTATTTCATTATATTTCGGATTTGGATTCTCACTCCAATACAAATCAATAGAAGATTTGCCCAGGGTAACAGCGGTTGCAGATGTTGCTTTGTCTGGTGCATTTGAACCCGCAGCATTGACAACATTAAACGGATCAGAATAACTGCTGCTGCATCCATATTGTTCAGTCACCTTCACTTTATAACTCCCAACCGGTGCGGAATATGTATTAGTAGAACTTACCAGGTCATTATTGGCTATATCTCTCCAATCATAAGAGGCATATCCCTGGGGTACAAATAATGGGACAGTAGTTGAGCCATCCGGTGCCGGCAATACTTTTGAATGCAATCCATCAACCTGAATGGGAGGAGTAATAGTAGCCCCTTTCAAAGAAATTACTATCGGCCGGGGTGACCAATCCGACCAATCTGAAGTAGAGGTACGTTTAAATCTGGCTCTGTATGAACCGAAAGAGGTAATTACCAGAGAATCGAGAGTACCTCCGGGAATGTCCACTCCATCCTTTTGCCACTCGTATTGATAAAAACCTGGTTGCAAAATCATTACTGCCCTGACACTATCACCAGGGCAAAATTCCGTTCTGCCAAATTTCACAACAGGCTCAGCTTTGTGTGCAACTGCGAGGTATTGGAAATATCCGGGCTCGGCCCAGAAATTATTCCAAACCCCATGTCCCAGCGTTGGATAAAAAGACTGTTTAATATCACCGCCCAGGGCATTGTATGCGTCCACAATAGCAGTAATCTGATCCGGTGTAGGTGCATGGTCTTGCCCGCCATTTGCAACCCATGCCGGAATACTTAATACAGAAGGTACCCAACTTAAATCATTGTACTCAGTATTCTTTGCACTGATTGGAGTAGTCGCCGCCCATCTTTCAGGATGATCCGTAACATATTGCCACGTGGCCTGCCCACCGGAAGACAATCCTCCAATGATGATCCTGTCCTGATCAACCTTTACATATTTAACCATGGAATCGAGCAAGGCCAGAACAGTTGTTTCATATGGAGTCAGCCAACCTGAACTACTTTGCGGGTAAAGAAGAAACCCGTCAAAATCGCCATTATCCACATGCTGAGCATGGGTTTGTCCCCCATGTACCAATTGCTGTTCATTATCATGTATGTCTGCCCATTCTCCCAGCCCGTGTAAAAAGAGATACAAAGGATATTTTTTCCCGTCATTCACACCGGGCTGATAACTTTTGGGAAATTTCAACCTGAAAGCCATTCCCCGGAATATATACGATTTGTATCCGTAACTGTAAGGATTCCAGGTGAGCCGGACTGTGTGGCCCCATTTACTAATCTGATTGTAGGGAGGCGCCGGCACCGTCTGGTCTGTGAAGATGACATCAGAATCCCCGGGATCCAATACCCCGGCTTGTGAAAAAACAGATTGACTCATTAATACCGAACAGAATAGTACGGCAGCATAAAATAAACTTTTCATTAAAAGAGTTTATGGGACAGTTCAAATAAATAACCTTTTTTCAGAGGTAATTTCTGGGATTAGGATTTGAACGGAAATTCGGTAAGGGTATTAAGATGGGGCTTTAGGTAGGATAACCTGGGGGTAAAAATACGGCTAAATTTTGTTTTTCCAAATCGAGAAAAAAATTACTTTAATTTCATCCGCTTGAACAATTAGATTTCTCCGACTGATGCTGATTTTAAAAATTATCTTCTGGATTTCTGTTTTTATTGTAATCTATAGTTATCTGCTATATGGTGCAATTCTGTGGTTTATTCTTACCATAAAAAGACTTTTCTTTCATACCCCAAAGATTGCTTTTGCAAAATTTCAACCTCCCGTTACCTTATTGGTAGCTTCCTACAATGAATCTTCTGTAATCAGGCAGAAGATTGAAAACAGCCTTCAATTAAATTATCCAAAAGATAAACTTCATTTTCTTTTTGTAACGGATGGATCCACGGATAACAGCAACGAAATAATCAAACAGTATCCGCAAATTCAATTGCTTTATCAACCTGAGAGACGAGGAAAAGTTGCAGCCATCAATCGCGCAATTCAATTTGTGCAAACTGATTTCATCATATTTTGCGATGCCAATACAGCGTTGAATGCTGATTGCATAATGGAAATCATGAATCATTATCAAGATCCCCGTGTCGGCGCAGTAGCTGGTGAGAAAGTTATCCGTGATTCCGGAAACGAGGGTTCTGTCTCAGTTGCAGGTGAAGGGCTTTACTGGAAATATGAATCCTTACTAAAAAAACTTGACTCCGACTTCTATTCGGTTGTGGGGGCCGCAGGTGAATTGTTTTCTATAAGAAAAACCTTATTCGATCCCGTTCCGGAAAATGTACTCCTCGATGATTTTATCATTTCTCTTCGCATTGCGCAAAAAGGGTTTCGTGTCGCTTATGAGCCCAAAGCCTTCGCCGTTGAATCCGGTTCACTTAACATGAAGGAAGAACAAAAAAGAAAAATAAGGATCGGTGCCGGGGGATTTCAATCAATTGTGATCCTTGGTTCCCTCTTAAATATTTTAAAATACCCCAAACTATCTTTCCAGTATATTTCTCATCGGGTATTGAGATGGGCTGTATGCCCGTTCCTCCTGCCGGTTATTTTTTTCCTGAACTGGTTTATCTATTGGAAAAGTGGCTCAGTTTATTATGGGATTATTTTTTACCTACAGTGTATTTTTTATCTGGCAGCATTCGCAGGGTATCTCCAGGCTCTGAAAAATAAGAAATCACGATTGTTCTATATACCCTATTATTTTTCTTTTATGAACCTGTCACTTTATATCGGGCTAAACCGTTATCTCAAAAAAAATCAAACCGTATTGTGGGAGAAGGCAATCCGTAAAACTGAAAACTCCGAAACAATTTCCTGACAGGAGCAAAATCATTTCGGAGCTACAACATTTTATTTCTTAAACTGCAGAATTTTTTCTCAGGCCACAGCCTTATTTACCAATTCGGCAGCTTCACTTAAAAGAATCGCAGATTCCACTTTCAAACCACTTTTATCAATGAGGTCTTTTGCAACTTCCGCATTGGTTCCCTGAAGCCTTACAATGATTGGAATTTCAATATTACCGATACTTTGATAAGCATCAATAACACCCTGGGCTACACGATCGCATCGAACGATTCCGCCGAAAATATTGATCAGGATTGCTTTCACTTTGGGGTCTTTCAAAATAATTCTGAAACCGGCTTCAACGGTTTCTGCATTTGCCGTGCCACCTACATCAAGGAAATTGGCAGGTTGCCCGCCGCTTAATTTAATCATATCCATCGTGGCCATAGCCAAACCTGCGCCATTTACCATACACCCCACATTGCCATCCAGTTTTACAAAGTTCAGATTGTATCTGCCGGCTTCAACTTCAGTGGGATCCTGCTCGGTGAGATCGCGCATTGCAGCAATTTCAGGATGTCTCAAAAGTGCATTGTCATCAATTTTCATTTTGCAATCGACGGCGATAATTTTGTCGTCACTGGTTTTGAACATCGGATTAATTTCAAGCATGCTGCAATCCAATGAAACAAATGCCCTGTATAAATTCGAAACGAACTTTACACAATTCTTAAATGCATTGCCTTTTAAGCCCATGTTGAAAGCAATTTTTCTTGCCTGAAAAGGTTCCAGATTTCCACCCGGATAAACCCATTCCTTAAATATTTTTTCGGGAGTATCTTTTGCCACATCTTCAATATTCATCCCTCCTTCTGTGCTGTACATAATCACATTTTTACCATTTGAACGATCTACAAGAGCAGACAGGTAAAACTCTTTTACGGGTTCCGGCCCGTCATAATAAACATCCTGGGCTACCAAAACTTTGCTGACAACTTTTCCGTGTTCACCGGTTTGCTTGGTTACCAATGTGCCACCTAAAATAGCCTGCGCAATTTTTTTTACTTCATCAGCACTCTTCCCAACTGCAACTCCATGTTGCTGTGTACCTCTGATCAATCCTTTTCCTCTGCCACCCGCATGTATCTGTGCCTTTACCACGGCAAACTTGCTCCCATACTGGCTGTTTATAAATCTGTAAGCCTCTTCAGCCTCGGCAACCGTGCTGCATGTAATCCCATCCTGAATGGGGACATCGAATTTTTTCATCAATTCCTTTGCCTGATATTCATGTAAATCCATCTCTTTTGAAATTTTAGCGAAGGTAACGGCTAATGATTGATTTGAAAAATGGGTACCCGGTTGAATTGATTTAATTTGCCCATTCATTTATACTCATGCACAGATTTGCTCTGATCATAAAAATTCTGATTCTGTTTTTTGTTGCGGGATGTTCTTCTCCGAAAATTGTCTTTCAAAAAAAATTATCTGTTCATGAAACGGGTGATATTTTTTATAAAAATGTTCTTGGCAAATCACGAATTGATCGGGAGTCAATAGCAAAAAATCTGATTCTGTCGGGGAATGTGCCGGACTTCATGAAGAAATTTTCAGTTATTAAAATCGATACTTCAATAAATAATCAAAAGTTCAGGATAAAGATTTATGTGTTGCCGGATTATCTGTCCGCAGGAACCAATAAAAATTTTGCCCGAATCCCTCTCACTCCTGAAACTGCTCAGGAAATCGCAGACTCATTCCATTGTTTTCTTCCAACAAAATTGATTGTGGATTACATTTATCAACATGCAAAAGTACGGCTGGAACCTGTACCGATGTATGCTTTCAGAGACAGTTCTGTTACCATGTATCAGCATAACCTGATTATTGAAGGCCAGAGAAGATTAAGAAAAGGTTTGATTGCCGGTATCAAAAAAGATATTGTCATTACTTCAGAATTGGAAGAGAAACCGGGGAAAGTTGCTATTTACGGTTGGCATCATCTTAATGGAATTCCCATCCAACCCCTTTACACAGGGCATGCATCCTGGTATGTTGATTACAGCCATGGCGTCCGGCTTATTTTTGACAAAATTAAAATCAATGGAAAATGGCATTACTATATTGACATTTTGAAAGATCCCATCCTTCAAAAACTGATAACTACCGAAACAAATACACGATTTTACAGATATCCATAAAAACTTTCGTAAATCCATTCATATATTATTTTCTGCATCTGTGATTTATAACATCGCAGGAATACAGAAATAAGGAAATTCTTGTAGGTTTGCAGATACAAAATTTTAAAAATTTAAGTTCATGGCCTCAAAAAAAATTGAAGAGATCCTCGGCAGCAAGGCAGAGTCACTTTTAAATCACAAATGCAAGGTGGACAAATCTATGCTCACCCTACCCTCTCCCGACTACCTCGACAAAGTGTTTAGTCAAAACGACAGGAATAACAGGGTATTGGGAGCTATGCACCAACTCATGAATCACGGGAGACTGGCAGGTACAGGATATTGCAGTATTTTTCCCGTTGACCAGGGAATTGAACACAGCGCCGGTGCATCTTTCGCACCAAATCCCATTTATTTTGATCCGGAAAATATTGTAAAGCTGGCAATTGAAGCCGGTTGTAATGGTGTCGCTTCCACAATTGGTGTATTGGGAAGCCTTGCCAGAAAATATGCACACAAAATCCCTTTCGTTGCAAAACTCAACCATAATGAGTTATTAACTTATCCAAACAAGTTTGATCAGGTAATGTTTGGCAGGGTGAAAACCGCCTACAACATGGGAGCCGTTGCTGTTGGCGCTACCGTTTATTGGGGTAGCAAAGAAAGTGATCGCCAGCTTTTGGAAGTCAGCGATGCATTTGCACAAGCGCACGAATTGGGATTGTGTACCATCTTATGGTGCTATACCCGCAACAACGCTTTCAAAGTGGACGGAATAGATTACCACACCAGTGCCGACCTTACCGGACAGGCAAATCATTTGGGAGTATCTCTTGAAGCTGACATCATCAAGCAAAAATTGCCAACCAATAATGGCGGTTACAATGCAGTGAAATTTGGCATGACATCTCCTAAGGTTTACACAGATCTCACCAGCGATAACCCAATTGATCTTTGCCGCTATCAGGTATTAAACTGTTATAGCGGAAAAATCGGATTAATTAACAGTGGTGGAGCAAGCAAGGGTGAAAAAGATTTCGTAGAAGCTATTGAAACCGCAGTCATCAACAAAAGAGCCGGCGGAATGGGCCTCATCATGGGAAGAAAGGCTTTCCAAAAACCATTCAGCGACGGTGTGAAACTGATTCAGGCTACCCAGGATGTATATCTGGATAAGTCAATAACCATCGCATAGCCCTGGGTAATTGGGTATCTTTAAATTCATAAAATAAAAATTTGTTTATGAAATTGGAAGGAGATTCGAGTAGCAGTTTGACCGGCGAGGGAAATGGAGATAAGGAGAAGTCGAGCTGGTTTCACAGAATGAAAAAAAATATCACCACTTCCACGAGGGACAAGAAAGAAACTCCTGACGGGCTCTGGATAAAATGCCCGCAATGCAGATATACATGTACGGTAACCGAATTGCAGGAAAACTTATTCGTTTGCCCTCAGTGCCAGTATCATCACCGGATAGGTAGTAAGGAATATTTCGAAATAATCTTCGATAAAGACAGTTATCACGAACTTTTTGGCAATATCAAATCAAAAGATTTTCTTCCTTTTGTAGATTTAAAACCCTATTCGAAAAGACTGGAGGAAGCCTATTCCAAAACAAACATTCACGATTCCATCACGGTGGCGCATGGTAAGGCAAACGAAAAAGACCTGGTGGTGGCATGCATGGATTTCGAGTTTATCGGTGGAAGCCTTGGCAGTGTAATGGGCGAAAAAATTGCCCGTGCAGTCCATTATTGCATTGAGCACCGCATTCCACTTTTGATAATCAGCAAAAGTGGTGGCGCCAGAATGATGGAAAGCGCCTTTTCACTGATGCAACTGGCAAAAACTTCCGGGAGCCTTGTTCTGTTATCCGAAGCAAAGATTCCCTATTTTTCACTTTGTACGGATCCGACTTTTGGAGGAACCACAGCTTCTTTTGCAATGCTGGGAGATATTAATATGGCCGAACCCGGCGCCCTTATTGGTTTTGCCGGGCCACGAGTCATTAAGGAAACAATCAAAAAAGATTTACCGGCCGGATTTCAGAGAAGTGAATTTTTGTTTGATCACGGATTCCTGGATTTTATTCTTTGCAGAAAAGAACTGAAATCCAAAATGGTACAATTGCTTACCTTATTTGGGTTTTAAAAAAACCTGACTATGGAGATCAGCAACAGAAAGGCATATTTTGAATACAGTATTCTTCAAAAATATACTGCAGGGATCGTATTAAGTGGCACCGAAATTAAATCTATCCGCGAAGGAAAGGTTAGCTTCAATGACAGTTTTTGTATCATCTTCAAGGGTGAACTGTTTCTTCGCAGCCTTCACATTGCCGAATACAGC
This sequence comes from Chitinophagaceae bacterium, assembly GCA_017307735.1. GTDB lineage: Bacteria > Bacteroidota > Bacteroidia > Chitinophagales > Chitinophagaceae > Ginsengibacter. Next base: position 12,030 of record JAFKGR010000002.1, on the reverse strand, counting down.
CACGGCGGGGTTTACAACCATGAGCCGGACAGGGAAAGAAAACTGCTGCTAAGGAAACCTGAATTAAAAAAGATTGAATCGAAGATGAAAGAGAAAGGATATACCATTATTCCACTCAAGATATTCATTGCATCCAACGGATTTGCCAAAGTTGAAATCGGATTGGGAAAAGGAAAAAAATCATACGATAAACGGGAAAGCATCAAAACCAGGGAAACCCAAAGAGAAATCAAGAGGAAATACGGAGTTTGAAATCATAGAATGATTTCTGCACCCTGACAAGAATGGAAAATAAAACTTTCCGGTAAAATGATTATTTCACCTCTACTTCCAGCACCTTTTGGTCGCCAAAGTAACCTTCCAGTTTATCGCCAACCACGCATTCTCCCACGCCTGCGGGTGTTCCGGTGAAAACGAAATCTCCGATGTTTAACGAAAAATATTTGGAAAGATGGGTTACAATGTCATCGACAGAAAAAATCATCAATTCCGATTTCCCGCTTTGAACCAATTCACCATTCTTCTTTAAAGAAAATTCAACTTTCTTCAAATCGATATCCGGTTTAAGTTCAATCATAGTGCCCACGACCGCTGAGTTGTCAAAAGCTTTTGCCTTTTCCCAGGGCAATCCTTTTTCTTTCAATTCATTTTGAATATCACGGGCAGTAAAATCAATCCCCACAGAAACAGCATTATAATAGTCAGATGCATGTTTGCGCTGAATGTATTTTCCGTTTTTTGAAATCCGTATGACCAGTTCCACTTCGTAATGAAGTTCATTGGTAAACTCAGGATAATAAAATGGAGTGTGGGATTGAAGTAAAGCACTCTTTGGCTTCATAAAAACTACAGGTTCCTCAGGTAAACTATTGCCTAATTCCTTTGCGTGTTCCACGTAATTTCTTCCAATACAAAATATTTTCATACTTTAAAGCAGATTAAACGGGTTTTTCAAAGGCATCACGAAAATATGGAAAACAAATTGAAAAACAGTACAAATTGATATTTATAAAAATTTTAAATTATTTGTTTCATTCATGGTTTTCTCAATCCCGATAAAAGCCCAATCCCTGATAATGTCTGAACATTTCTCAATTTTTTTCTTCACAATAGGCAATTCATCTTCTTTCCATCCAGCCAGAACAAAATCAATTTGTTTTCCTCTCTGGTAATTATGGCCTATTCCAAATCGCAATCTCGGGTATTCGGTGGTACCCAGAGCTGCAATAATATCCTTCAATCCGTTGTGCCCTGCATCGCTCCCCCCTCTTCTCAACCGCAGCCTGCTCAACGGAAGAGCCAGATCATCCACAATAACCAACAACCGTTCAAGCGGAACTTTCTCTTTGTCCATCCAGTATTTTACAGCCCTGCCGCTCAGGTTCATAAACGTGGCCGGCTTGATACAAATAAACTTTCTCCCTTTAATACTCACTTCGGCAACATCGGCAAGCCTCCCCGGTGAAAACACAGCATTATTTGTTTTCACAAATGCATCCACCACATCGAACCCAATATTATGATGGGTGTGTTCATATTCTTTTCCGGGATTTCCCAGGCCAATAATTAAAAACTTATCCATTTAACTGTGATTCATTTTCTGCGGCAGGCGCGCCTCCGGATTTCCGGACATCAAAGCGTTCACCTGATACCCAGTCTCCCTGGGCTTCCAGCCTGTTTTCTTTAATTAATTCTCTCAATCTCCAATACAAAAATGAATCAGAGATGGTGTATTTTAATTTGGATTGAACACCCTGCACTATCCTGCCGGATTTTTGCCATACAAAATTCAACTGTGAAATCAATTCGCTGTCAAAAACACCAGCATCTTTTCCAACCAGTTTTTTGGCGCCCTCCAGCAACCGGACCATTTTATTTTCTGAAATGGCCTTTTGCCATTCATCAGGATCTGTTTCATAGGTGGAAGCGGAAATGGGCTGTGCAAGTTTTTTTGCTTTCAAAAATTCTTTGGCCGGGATTTCATGTAAATATTTCGGATAAAAGATTTGTCCTTTTTCATTTATAAATGGCAGGTTATTTAACCAGATAGCCGAAATTCTCTGTCCAAATTTTTTCAGGTTGCTCACCATCAAATAGTAGCCCGACACATCCCGGCTGTTGGGGCCTATCCACATCAAAGCATTTTCTTCGGGATGTTCGTCCAGATAATCCGAAACTATTTTTATTTCATCTTCCTGAGTTTCCTCCACAGGTTTCAAAATCATATTCGCAATCCATTCATTTCTTTTTACTCCGTTCTCCCCTTCATCTTTCAATGGGCCGACAGAGAAATCATCATTCAGCACAATTACTTCTGATCCAAAAGATGAATCCAGTTCAAAACTCTCTTTTAATTTATTCGCATCTTCCTCGCTAAATACAATATACATTCTCCTTACAATTTTATTGAACTTCCTCTTCTTCCACTACGTCCATTTCCACTTTAAGATTGTCTATGATAAATTCCTGACGTTCGGGGGTATTTTTTCCCATGTAATATTCCAGCATCTGCTGCAAATGCATTTCACGCAATATCGTTACCGGTTGCAATCTTATATCTTCCCCGATAAATTTCCCAAATTCTTCCGGCGATATTTCTCCCAAACCCTTGAACCGTGTGATTTCAGGCCTTCCACCCAGCTTTTCAATGGCCTTTTGTTTTTCGGATTCATTGTAACAATAAATGGTTTCCTGTTTTCCCTTTCCTTTTCCCGGCGTTGTCCGTACACGGAATAACGGTGTTTCCAAAATATAGACGTGCCCGCTTTTTACCAGATCCGGGAAGAACTGCAAAAAGAAGGTCATCAGCAAAAGCCGGATATGCATTCCATCCACATCAGCATCGGTGGCAATCACAATTTTATTATAGCGAAGATCTTCATAGCTGCTCTCGATATTCAATGCATGCTGCAATAAATTAAACTCTTCATTTTCATAAACTACTTTCTTAGTAAGTCCGAAAGAATTTAATGGTTTTCCGCGCAGACTGAATACAGCCTGGGTTTCCACATTGCGGCTCTTGGTAATACTTCCGCTGGCGCTGTCGCCTTCTGTAATAAACAAGGTGGATTCCATCCGTTTTTCATTCTCTTCATTCTTGGTTTTCCCATCTGACATTTCGTTGAGATGAAATCTGCAATCCCTCAGTTTTTTGTTGTGCAGGTTGGCTTTCTTTGCCCTTTCTCCGGCAAGCTTTTTGATTCCCGCCAGGTCTTTTCTTTCCCTCTCATTTTGTTCAATTCTTCTTTTAAGGGCATCTGCTGTTTCGGTATTTTTATGCAGGAAGTTATCAAGTTCTTTACCCAAGAAATCAGAGATAAAAGTCTTTACAGCCGGGCCTTTGGCATACATCAGGGTGCTTCCCAATTTGGTTTTGGTCTGGCTCTCAAAAACAGGCTCCTGCACACGCAAACTGATGGCTGCACAAATACTGCCGCGAATATCATTGTAATCGTAATCCTTCTTGAAAAAGTCCCTGATGGTTTTCACATAAGCCTCTTTGAATCCGGACAAATGTGTTCCGCCCTGCGTGGTGAATTGTCCGTTTACAAAACTGTAATATTCTTCTCCATACTGGTTGTTGTGAGAAATGGCAACCTCAATATCATCGCCTCTTAAATGAATAATCGGATAACGAAGTTCATCCTCATTGGTCTTATGTTGCAACAAATCGAGCAATCCATTTTTGCTGACAAACTTTTTTCCATTAAAAATGATGACAAGTCCGGCATTCAGATAACAATAATTCCAAAGCAGGTTCTCCACATATTCATCCAGATATTTGTAATTCTTAAAAATCTTTTCATCAGGAATAAAAGTTACTTCGGTGCCATTTTGTTCATTCGTCTTTGCTTCCTTTTTGTTATTCACCAATTCGCCTCTTTCAAATTCCGCTGTTTTTTCTCTTCCGTCCCTGACAGAAGTCACTTTAAAAAACTGGCTGAGGGCATTCACAGCTTTGGTTCCCACCCCATTCAATCCGACGCTTTTTTGAAATACTTTGCTGTCGTATTTTGCTCCCGTATTTATCTTACTCACCACATCCACCACCTTCCCCAACGGAATCCCTCTTCCGAAATCGCGGACAGTTACTGTTTTATTTTCAATCTGCACATTTACCTGTTTCCCATAGCCCATGGTATGTTCATCGATACAGTTGTCAAGCACTTCTTTCAGCAATACATAAACGCCGTCATCCGCACTGCTCCCGTCTCCCAGTTTACCAATATACATCCCGGGCCGCAAGCGAATATGGTCTTTCCAGTCCAGGCTTTTTATGGATTCTTCATTATATTCAAACAAATCTTTATCAGACATTGACTTTTTGATTTTGGCAAAAGAAAGAAATTTAAATCAAATTATTCAAGATTACAGATAAAGGGAATCTTATAAAAAATGCAATGTATTTTATATAATAGGAATTACTTCAAATTTGATCTTGTGAATCAATTTGCTTCGGAAGATACAAACAACTGAAATTTCCAATGATTCTTTCTGGCAGGTATTTCAACAGACTAATCCAAAGATCAGAAAGGTTACACTGGCAGAAAGAGATTTCACATAGATAAACAGTATATACACATAATCGGTTTTAATAAGAGAGAGAAAAACTTGAGGTTTGATTTTAATTTTTTATTTGATAACCTAAAATTCACGATTATGTTGACATTTGAAAATTTATTCGATCACCCCATTTTGATTGAACAGTTGACAGACCTGTTTCCTGTAGGGTCATGCTTCGAAGTATGAAAAACAAAGAGCGACTCTTTCGGGTGGCTCTTAATTTTAAACAATTGCCTGCCAATCGAACTTTTACTATGAATTCTATTAACAAAGAATATTCTGACAGAAAAAATCAATTCCTGCAAGACAGTTATTCCATAACCAGGGACAAAGAAACAGAATGGCGATTTAATTTTGTAAGCGCGGAGTTACTCAATTTCCTTCCGGAAATTCCTTTTGTCAGGCATCGTCCCATTTTTGAGAATATTCTGTTGAATGCAAGGCTGAATAAAGCGGAACAGGATTATTCTTCTGTTTTGAACAATATTTCATTGGTAAATTTCTCAAAAGAAACAGAAAATTATATCCAAAATAACCCGTGCATATTTTGCGCATGGCATTTCGGATCCTACCGGCTGATCAATCATTTTATAGCACAAAAAAATATTCCTTATTGTCTCGTCATTTCAAAACAAATTGTCCAATCGGAAGGAAATGATTTTTTACAGAGATTCAGTGAAAAATACCCCCGGAACAGAGACCTTCAAATTGTAGATGCGGAATCTCCAAATGCAGGAATCTGTATTCTGCGATTAATAAAGCAGGGGTACAGTATTCTTTTTTATATCGACGGCAATACGGGCACCGGGCTTACCAGAGATAATAGCAATAACTGTTACATTGATTTCCTGGCAGGTAAAATATTTGCCAGAACGGGGGTTGCTTTCTTATCACATCTGTCTAAAACTCCAATTCTACCTATTATAAGTTATCGCAAAAGTATTGATCAAAATGTTTTTCACTTTCATCAATTAATTTTTCCTGAAACACAAAAAGCAAGAATTGAATATGCACAAGATTGTACACAGAAACTTTATAACTTGTTATCAATCTATGTTGAAACAAACACTGATCAATGGGAAGCGTGGTTATATCTTTATAAAGTCATGAAAAGCGGGGATTCAAAATCGGAGGAGGCGAAAGTTAAATTGCCGATCGATCATTCGACAAAACAATTTATATTTAATCACCGTTTATTTGGCGTTTACAGGTGGGAAAACGGGTTTTATCTTTTTAATAAAAAGGATTTTATTGCTTATCCGATAAATCGGGATATCTATGGTTTTTTCAAAGGGGTATCCGAAGGAAAGCTCAATACCGGCAGATTGGACAAAGACCTGTTCAGCCAACTTTACAGAAAGCAGGTTTTGATTTACGCTGATTAAATTTAATGAAATTGCAAAAGATTCATATTGATAAAAGGGCCCGAACGGTTATAATCCACCTGTTGGCCTGGTTAGCGTATGGATGTTATCTTTATGTGGCCAATGTATTGATCAGACCCCAGGCATCGATAAAAAATGTATTATTCTACCTGATTCCTTTTTGCTTCACATTTTATATCGTTTTATTTCTTCTCAACTTGTATTCAAAAAAGGGAATACTTTGGAATATAATAATCTTTTTCGGAGTTTTTCTGTTTATGTCGGTTATCGGATATGCCTACATTTACCTGATTCTTCCGAAAATGGGAATAGTTGTGTATTCCAGTAAAGAATTCGGTTTCTTTCTTCAGGAGGCCATGATGGGATATTTCAAGTATTTCGCTCTGGCCCTTCTTTATTATTATGTATCGCTGTCTTTAAAAAAAGACAAAAAACTAAGCGGGCTTTTTGCTGAGAAGCATAAACTGGAAATACAAAAAGTACAGCATGAGCTGGAAAATGCCGGGCTAAAACAGCAGGAGCTAAAGGCGAGGCAGGAAAAGCTCGAATATGAATACGCCTATTTGCGCGCTCAAATCAATCCGCACTTCCTGCACAATACGCTTAATATGTTGTATTCGGAAGCCGTGAATTATTCTACAGACCTTGCTGAAAATATTCTGAGACTGTCTTCCATTATGCGCTATTCATTGGAATCTCTTGAATACGAAAGCGGCAAAGTGATGGTACAAAAGGAATTGGAGCAATTGCAAACGTTAATTGATATCAATAATCAGCGATTTGACAAAACAAAGAATATTATTTACCGGGTCAAAGGAAATATTGAGGGACAGATGGTACCACCTATGGCCTTCATTACTATTGTAGAAAATGCGTTTAAATACGGCGATCTTAAAGACCCTGATCATCCTCTAAGAATAAATGTGGAATTGAAAAGCAATGAAGTTCATTTCTGTTGCAGCAATAAGAAAAAGACGAACGGCATTCAGCTTTCTTCCTTCAACATCGGGATATCAAACCTGACCAAAAGGCTGGACGTGGCATTTAAAGACAGGTATGAGATGAATGCGAGAAACGAAGAAGGATTTTATAATTTCGAGCTTAAAATAAAGAACTGATAATGACCAGTTGTATTGTAGTGGATGACGAACGGCCGGCAATTCAGCTTTTGGAAAAATATATCGGCCGGATTGGGGAACTGAAGCTATCGGGCTCCTTCACAAACCCTTTGGATGCCGTTAAGTTTGTGCAGGGTCAAAAAGTGGATGTTATATTTCTCGACATTAATATGGATGAGCTGACGGGCATCGAAGTGATGAATATCCTCGGTGACAAAACGAAAGTGATCTTTTGTACGGCCTTCTCCGAATTTGCGGTGGAGAGTTATGAACTGAATGCCGTTGATTATTTAATGAAACCTATTTCGTTTGCCAGGTTTGAAAGAGCTGTGGGCCGGCTAAACCTGAAGAAAGAAATAATCAAAAGAGTGCCGGATGATTATATTTTCGTGAGAGCCGATCAAAACCGGAGAATGATCAGGGTTGATATACGCGATATTGATTTCATAGAAGCGAGAAGCAATTATATTGCAATCTACAAAATGAGCAAGCCTGTTCTGGTATATTCTTCATTGAAAGACATTGAAGATTATTTACACGATTCAAATTTTATCCGGGTTCATAAATCTTATTTGGTACCGGAATCCAGGATTCAGATGATTGAGTCAAATACAATAATTTTAAAAGGTTGCACTAAGAAAATTCCTGTCAGCAAGAGCTATAAAGAAAAATTGATGGAAAGGCTGGAAGGGAGGACCTTCTCAAGGTAAGGTAAATCGCGATTTGATTTCTTCCTGTCAGCCCGGTTTTCTAATTCCTGAACCTTAACTTTCTCCCTGTAGGCTGTGATCGTGAGCTATCGGCGTTGTTGAACTTTAAATCTCACCACTCATCGTTCATCACTTTAAATCACAACCAATCTCTCTTTAATCTACATCAATCTTATTCACTCCTCTCACTCTCTCACCCCTCTCACTCTCTCACTCCTCTCACTCCTCTCTAAATCGTCATTTCACATCGGCAAAACGGCATTTCGCATAATAGGTTTTTTCCATTGTAATGATCAGGTTAGTATTGCAATAGAACGGGACCAACGGAACTGAGGTCAACAGAAACATTACTCATTTGTACAGACATCAAAAATGTCATGTGTGTGGTGATGAGAGTTTAAGATATTGTGGGGGCGGACGGATTCATATTTTTTAATCCATTATTCCAACTGCGGATAAACTGAGTGTAAATATTAAACTTTAAATTTTAATTTTTTAATTATGAAAAAGTCACTTTCCTGCTTACCATTTCTGCTATTCCTGTTTTTAATTTTATCGTGCCAGAAAAGTACTCATTCCAATGCTGAGAAATCGTTCGACTTAGTAACTGATGAAGGAATTAAATCTGTAACAAAAAATGAAAATGGTAAGTCGCAAATTATTTTTAGTAAAACAGAATGGTCATCTATCGCGGGTGACCTGCATTTGAATAACAATAGCAGGCAAGCCTTATCCTATAAACCGGCTAAGGTTTGTATTACCATAGCAAGCAGGAAAAAAGAATGTAACGGAGGGATAGGATTCAGATGCGGGATTTTTGATTGTTCCGGAGATGATTTAGAGCCGTCTGTACCAGGGAATTTGAGCAGAAAAAGAATCCAACCTGTCAGAATAATTGATGATAATGGGCAGATAGTAATGGAATTTCAAAATCAAATTGATTGGGAATGGCTGAGCCAAAACTAATTTTTTAAAATGATTTCACCTCATTAAAAGAACACTATCTTTATAAAGCGGAATGAAAAAAATCAGTATTATAATTGTTGCTTTGTTAATGCTCCTGGCGGGAGACGGATATTCTCAGATCGATCTGCCGGTAGAAGATTTGCAGGTAATTTCACGAAATAATAATACAATAGTTTATGTTACCGGCCTCTGGTGTCTGCCTTGTGTAAAAAAATTAAAGAAAACATCAGACAGTCTCCTTCTGTCCAATGATAAACGTTATAAACGAATTGTCGTTTTTGACAGAGTCGGTTTTAGTATGTCCAAATTAAGAAAACTGAATCTTTCGGGTTTTGACTCTTCTCTGTTTTTTTTAATCCCTCAAAAAGATTATCCCAGAGCCTTTATCCAATTCAACCCTTCAAACAAAGCATTAAAGAATTATATTTCAAAAATAAAAAAAGCCTATAACAGCAAATCAGATTTTGAGCAATTCTGGTTTAGTGATGTATTTGCAGTAAATGACAATGAGATTATATATCCGTTCAGTGCAGATCAGTGATACGCTGGTTTTAGTAATTGTTCACTTTTTCAAAACCAACAGGTAATTTAATTACGGATCTTGAATGTCCGGAGATTTATACTATAGCTGATTACTAATAGCTTTTAGAAATGAGAACTGTTCTTTAAATCATCATTTCACATCGGCAAAACGACATTTCACATAATAGGTTTTTTTAGCCGCAGTTCACTTTATAATATTGCTATGGAACATCTCTGCTGAGGCTAAGAAGGTAAATGAGGAACCGGAATTAACTATTTGCTTTCGCGGATCACAGGATTTAATTTTACATCCTTCGGGCAGGGGATTTTTAGGCTTTAAACGCACAGATGTACTCAACGACATGAATGTGATGAACCGCACCTGGAATATAGTGAACTTAGATTACTCCATGATGCTGCCGGATGTGACGCAAACTCATCTGGAAGGAGAAAGTATCTACGCCCGTACCCGTTACTTCTATACCTTCAAATACGTGTCGCAAAGCTATTATACCAACCGGCGGTTCTTTGTCAAAACCGACCGGGTACACACCAAAAACTGGCTCACCAATGAGGCTCAGGAAACCCTCAACACTTACGACGATTACGGCAACATCACCGCCAGCACGGTTAATACCGGGGTTTCCGATGATTTTAATATCAGCCCCGTCATAGAGACCGCTGTTACCAATACCATTTATGCAACCTACGCAGGCGCTCCTTACCCCGGTTTCCCTACCTCGGTAGTGGCGCAAAAAACAAGAACCGGCCAGCCTCAAATCAGCAAAACCACCAATTATACTTATACTGCCAATGGATTGATACAATCTGCAACAGACTTTGCCGGTACCGCCCTCGCTACCACTGTCACCAATACCTATAATACCCTGGGGCTGCCTACACAGGTAACTACTTCAGCGCCCGGTGCTTCCACCCCGGTGGTACAGTATGTATATGACAGCAAGGGCCTTTTTGTATTGGAAAAGAATGTAACCGGCAGCGGCATTACGAAAAAGGAAACCGCTACCTACGATGAGCGGTGGCAGCAGCCATTGAGCCAGACCACTACCGACGGCCTTACCACCACTTACCAGTACAATACCTTTGGTGAATTGATACAAACAAACCTGCCCGACGGCAATTCGATAGTTACCACAAAGTCATGGGAAACTTCCGGTAATTTCAGGTACAGCACCCTCACCCGGAGAACCGATGGCACAAAGCCTTTAAAGGTTTATTCGGATATATTGGGCAGGGATATTAAAACAGAAGAAAGAGCCTATTCCAACAATTGGCTAACCAGTACCAAAACATACAATACCTACGGGCAATTGGTGCAGGAAACTGTTCCTTATTACACAAGTGAACCCATCAATACTAAATATTACAGCTACGATTCGTACGGCAGGCTCACCACCGCCACCAACAATACCGGTTCCGTAACCACCACCTATACACGAACAGGCAATACTGCCTTTACCGTCAAGACTACCAATGCCGCCGGCCAGTGGACCAGCAAAACCACCGATGCCAGCGGTGCAGTCGTCAGCAGCAGCGACAACGGACAGGAAATGCAGTTTACCTACGACAGTTGGGGCAATCAACTCACCGCCGCCGGCAATGGCAAAACCTTCGTAACAAACGTCTTTGATAATTATGGACGAAAAACCGGTACCACCGATATCAATGCCGGAGCCGTCAGCTACGAATACGATGCCCTTGGCCGCGTAAAAAAGCAGACCGATGCCAAAGGCCAGGTACAGAATATTGTCTATGATGTCTTCGGCAGGGTGACCACGGAAACCGGTCCCCAGGGTACCACTACCTATACCTATTACTATGATGCTGCCACGCAAAAGAGCAACGACAACATCACCCAGATAACCGGTTTCAGCGGCGATGTTCGAAATTATCAGTACGACAACCTGCAAAGGCTGAGTTCGGAAAGTTTGGTTTACGCAGCTACCACGCTTACCAAAAGCTATACCTACGATGCCAAAGGCAACTTAGCCACCACCACCTACCCTGCAGGGTTTACGATTAGAAATCAGTATAATGATGATGACGTTTTCCTTTTTACCAAGTATGAGGAGGGCGGTAGCTCACAATACCTTTATGTAACCATGAGTATGAACAGCCGTGGCGTTCGTACCGGGTATTTAATCCAAAATAAATATTCTAATACAGAGTACGATTTCAGCAAAGAAGCTATTACCCGGTTTAACACTGGTGGTGTATTGGATTTGAGTCTACAATATCAACCCTATACATTAAATTTGCTTAGCCGGAAAGACAATATCAGAAACATTACTGAAAATTTTATCTACGATACATACGACCGGCTTACCAGCGCCAAAGTAAACGGCGTACAGCAGTTTGCCATGAGTTATGATGCAGGCGCCCAGGGTAAAATAACCCAGAAAACCGATATCGGCAATTATAGTTACGATGCCAATAAAATACACCAGCTCAAGTACCTTACTTCCATCAGCAATGGGGCCAATCCTTCTGTTGTCATTGGTACCAGCGAAAGGAATATCAGCTATACTTCCTTTTTAAAAACGGCTACTATAACAGAAAATAACTACCAGCTTACCTACACATACGGCAGCGACAGGCAACGCATCAAATCGGAACTCAAACAAAACGGGTCCACTATAGAAACCAAACTCTATTGGGGTGATATGGAACTGGTAACCAAAGGTGGTGTAACCAGCGAAATTTACTATATATCCGGACCCGCAGGATTGAGCAATATCATCGTCA
>JAFKGR010000021.1 GCA_017307735.1 Chitinophagaceae bacterium | reverse complement strand
ATAGCTAATACTATAATTGAAAGTCCTATGATTAAAGTTTTTTTTGACTTCCTCTTAAATATCATAACCACAATTATAGCGATAAGAATTAGTCCAATTGTTTTTGTTAGTATCATTTATAATGGGGTGTCGTCATATTGCACACAACGGCTACGGCTTGGCGATGTGGCGGTATTTGAAAATCGTCAGCCCGTAACTGCTGCTGAATAAAGTTACAAAAGATGATGATAAGAACTATAGCTTGGCGTTATTCGTCGGCTGGAACTGAAGCCGATTAGCGAACAAAAAGTTGAGAATATATTCGTCGCCCCGCCATATTGCCAAACCGCCTGTTAGCAGCATACCCTTCTCAGTTGTGTCCACTGATGCATGTGTCCAACAGGTAGTAAACACTGCCACAGTAGGGAAAAAGCACACTCTTTTGCAAGTTGGCTTTGTGTCTTGCCTTGTGTGCTTGCAAATGTGTGTGCCTTTGTGTGTTGGTAATAATTTAGGGTTGTTTTTGATTTTATATATTTAAGCAATTGCTTAAACACTTACATTTGCATTATGAATACAATTTGTATACGTCCATATGCCGACCAGATATTGATTGGTGAGTGTAAAAAGAAACTACAGAAGGCGAAAATATCATTCAGCAGGTTGAGTACCGTATTAAGTCTTGCAGGAAATGAAGTACGAATGAAAATACTTTACCTTCTTGAAGAAGAAAACGAATTATGTGTTTGTGATATAGCTGATATTTTAGACATGACCATTCCGGCAGTTTCACAGCACTTACGCAAATTAAAAGATGCCAACATTTTACAATGCCGCCGGGCGGGTCAAACTATTTATTATTCATTAAAGGCAGAACATTTGGAAATCATCAAGCCTTTGTTTGAACATATTACTATTGCTAACAGGAAAAAGCAAAAAGCATGAAACAAGAAACTGCATCTAAAGCTGTTACAGGCGTAGGCATATTTGCTGCCATAGCAGCCTCACTTTGTTGTATTACACCACTATTGGCGATACTTGCAGGTGCAAGTGGCATTGCATCTGCCTTTTCATGGTTAGAGCCTGCACGACCATATTTAATAGCAATAGGAATAGCTGCTTTAGGCTTCGCATGGTATAGGGCTTTAAAACCAAAGGCAAATGACAATTGTGCCGATGGCAGTTGTGCTGTAGAAAAGAAAAGTTTCTTAGCATCAAAAACATTTCTTTCTATCATTACTGTTGCTGCTATACTTCTGATGGCTTTTCCTTATTACGGGAAAATATTTTATCCAAAACAGGAAAAGAATAATGTAGTTATTGTTGAAAGCAACAACGTTCAAACCATTAATTTCAATTTGAAAGGCATGACCTGTGAAAGCTGCGAAGGTGCTGTCAACAGTGAATTATCAAAAGTTGACGGCGTAATTGAAACAAAAACTTCTTACGCCAAAGGAACTGCTACCATCAAGTTTGATAAGTCAAAGGCATCTATAGAACAATTACAAAATGCCATTGCACAAACAGGATATAAAGTAATCAATTATCAACTTTTAAATAAATAAAACATGAAAACACTTTTTATTGCTTTAGGTACTTTTTTATTTACTGCTGTGCACGTTGGTGGTTTCGGCGCATATAAAGCTGATGCACAAACATCTGTTAAGTCAATAACGAAGGATGAACCCAAAACAATTAAATTAAAAATCACAGGCATGACGTGCGCCGGTTGCTCTAATCATGTAGCCACTGCCCTTAAAGCACTTGATGGCGTGATGGAACAAAAAGTAGAGTATCCCGGTGATTTGGCTACGGTTAAATACAATCCTTCTAAAACAACAGTGGCAGACATTATCAAAGCCATTGAAAAATTAGGCTACAAAGCGGTTACTGTTTCAGAAAAGACTACAGCAAAGCAAAGCTAATAGCCGCATTCACTTCTAATTATTTTAAACGATTAAATACAAGATTATGGATTGTTGCAATGTTGATACAGATAAAAAGTATGACTTAATAATTATAGGTGGCGGCTCGGCAGCATTTGCAGCAGCTATTCATGCCGACAGCATGAAAAAAACGACGTTAATGATTAATGGCGGTCTGCCGTTTGGTGGCACTTGTGTAAATGTTGGTTGTGTTCCTTCTAAATTTTTAATAAGGGCAGCAGAAAGTATTCATCATGCTTCCACTTCTAACTTTAATGGCGTTACTACTGCTAAGCCCAAAATAAACTTTGCTGAAATCATTAAGCAGAAAACAGCTTTGGTGGATGATATGCAACAAAGTAAATACATGGATTTGTTGCCGGGCTTACCCCATCTGAAAGTGATAGAAGGTAAAGCAAAATTTGCAGATAAGAATATAATTGAAGTGAATGGCGAATTGTATGAAGGGTATAAAATAATCATTGCTACCGGGGCTACCACGTTAATACCTGAAATCAATGGCATCAATGATGTTCCGTATTTAACCAGTACAACACTGTTTGAATTAGAAGAACAACCTCAATCACTAATAATATTAGGGGCAGGTTATATTGCTTTGGAAATTGCACAGGCATACCATCGCATGGGAACTAAGGTTACAATTATACAGCGTTCCAAAAGCATTCTTTCAAAAGAAGCAAAAGATGTTTCTGATGAATTAGAAAAACATCTTACTGCCGAAGGAATAACCATACACACAGGTTCAACTCTAAATAAGGTTTGGAAAGAAGGCGATAACATAAGAATTTCCTACACTACTTTAACGGGTGAAACAGAAGTAATAGAAAGTTCAGATATTTTAGTGGCAACGGGAACCAAAGGAAATACAGCAGATTTAGGGTTAGAAAAGTTGGGTATTGAAACTACTGAAAGGGGATTGATAAAAGTTGATGAGTTGCTTAGAACAAGTGCCGAAGATATTCTTGCCATTGGTGATGTTACAACTAATCCACCGTTTGTTTATACGGCTGCATACGAAGGTGGCAAAGCTGTTGTTAATGCTTTTAAGGCACATCATAAAGCAGTAGATTTTTCAGTTGTGCCTTGGGTTGTATTTACAGACCCGCAAGTAGCAGGTGTAGGAATTGACGAAAGAGAAGCAGAAGAAAAAGGCATCCCGCACCAAGTAACTGTTTTTCACTTAAAAGATATACCAAGAAGCATTGTTGCATTAGATACAAGAGGTTTTATCAAGCTGGTTAGAAATCCTGAAAATGATTTACTATTAGGTGCAAGAATTGTAGCTCCGGAAGGTGGTGAGCTATTAATGCAATTAAGTCTGATGATAAAATACCGAATACCATTAAAAGAAATCATTGGTATGTTCCATCCTTACCTTACTTTAAGTGAAGGCGTGAAATTGGCAGCTATGTCCTTTACAGTTGATGTAAAGAAAATGAGTTGTTGCGCAAGTTGATGAAGTTGTTTTCCTTAGTGTCTATTAGGTGCTGATTAAGGATTGTTAGGGAGAAATTTTGACTCTTTTGCAAGTTGGCTTTGTGTCAAGATTTTGTGTGCTTGCAAATGTGCCAAAATGTGCGGTGGGTTTTGTTGAGGTTTAAATTGTCCGACCAATAGCGAAATGTCCGCCGGCAGGGTTGCTGCTAACGTTCTGCCCGCTTGGCGAAGGCGGGAAATAAATGTTCGTCAGCTCAATTTACTTACTAATGCTAAATAGAATTACAAATGTTGAAAAATAGTACGTCTGCCCCGCTTTTGCCAAACGGCTTGTTAAATGCCGTGCCGGTTAGAATACAAAGGTCTCGTCAACATAAGCAAGTTTCCCCTAATGAGCTTCCTATTGTGTATGTTGGACGTCCGACTATGTGGGGGAATCCATTCAGACTTATAGGCGATATGATTTATGTTGATGCGAGCCATAGAAGAAAGATTTTGTCGCCGTGGGTTTTATTCATGGGCGGTGGCGGTCATACTGTTGATGAAGTTGTGAAAATATTCAGGTCTATGATGATGGATTTGAATGCGTGGCCGGTTGAAGAACCAATTTATAAAAGATTCAGATTAATGAGGGACAGGGTAAAGGATTTGCAAGGGAAAAATCTTTCCTGTTGGTGCAAGACAGATTGTAAGTGTCACGCTGATGTACTACTTGAAATGGCGAATTGGTAGGCATGGCATTTAACATTTTCATTTATGTTATTCTACACAATTATACAAAAATTATTACCATTGATTCCCAATAGTTTTCCGTTATACTTTTTGTATTGTCGTTAGGACAATCCATGTTAAATATATTTATAATGTGTTCGACTTTTCCGAACCTGAAACGTACCTGCCTGTATCCTCTTTTTCACTCTTCTACCCCGGTATTCTTTTTGTCAAGCAACACAATATTTTCGACAACTATCTCCGTAATATTCATTTTCCTCCCGTCTTTGTCCTCATATTGCCGGTAGCTCAGTTTGCCTTCTATATACAGCAGGCTGCCTTTTCGTACATATTTCTGAATGAGATTCGCCAGGCTCTTCCAGGCAACTATGGTATGCCATTCTGTTTTTGAACCGGCCTCTCCGTTTTTCAGCGTAAAATAGTCTGTTGTGGCAAGGCTGAACCGGGCCACGGTTGTCCCATCGTTCAGTGTTTTGAATTCCGGATCTTTTCCCGCATTTCCCAGCAAGATGACTTTGTTGATTCCCCGCATTGTCGTTTTTATTTTTGGAGGATTATTATTTTTACCACAAAATATTTCCTTTCTTCCACAGGTCGTCAAACGGACTGGAAATATTCACCAGGTTTTCCCGGCTCACATGCAGATATATTTCCGTCGTCTTGATGTTGAAGTGACCTAATAAATCTTTGATGTATTTGATGTCTGTGCCTTTTTCCAGCAGGTGGGTGGCAAAGCTGTGCCTGAGGCTGTGAATGCCCACCTCCTTTTTTATTCCCGCCTTCTTTTTGGCATTGGAGAAAATCTGCTGGACTGTTCGGGTGGGATAGGGCAATTGGGTTTGCTCAGACTCAAACAGATAGACTTTTGGACGGGGTTGGTAATCTCTGATATAACTGCGCAGAATGTCCAGCAGGACAGGACTCAGATTTACATAGCGGTCTTTCTTGCCTTTGGCCCTGGCTACAAAAATCTGCATTCTGTCGCTGTCGATATGGCTGAGTTTCATGTTTACAATTTCACTTACCCTTAATCCAGCGCTGTAAACGGTGAAAAGCATGGCCTTGTGTTTTTTGTTTTCAAGGGCATTAAACAATCTCCTCAATTCATCTTCACCTAAAAGTTTGGGCAAAAGCCGCGGCTTTTTAGGACGTGGTATGGCCCAGAAAAACTTGTTCTTTTTCAGCACCTGTTCATAATAAAATTTGAGAGCGTTTATCCTGCTGTGCAGCGTATTCTCACTCAGGTGCAGTTTTTCAAAACAGTATTGCAGATAATCCTTGAGACGTTCAGGGGTAAATTCTTCAGCCGGATTATTTTTGATGGCTACAAGAAACTGGCGAAACTCATTCACATACGTGCGATAAGTACTTTGTGAATATCCTTTCAGAACTATCTCCCGCTCAAATTGCTGCAGGACTCCTGAATTGATTTCGTAAATTTTCCCCGATGGCAGGGAAATGCTGTATCCGGCTTTTACATTTTTTTTTGCAAATTCCGGCGGAGGTACGACGGTCGTTGCCGAAGGTTTGTTTTTATGATTTACAAATTTGTATAAATCGTCACTTTCCCCGACACTTGCCTGGTCATTGAGCGCTTCCCTGAGTTCCGCATAATTTTTTTCGCAGGCCTCCACATACCAGCAGGTGTGGGTCCTGCTCCAGAATACACCACTGACTTTACGGATAATCTTTTGTATGGCGGGATCTCTTTCGAAATATATTCCGATACAATTCATCCCCTTGTGCTGTAGTGGTTTTAGTACAACCTTTCTCATGGCTTAAATCTAATGTTTTTTTGTAATGTGTGATTCATCCGGAATAGATAATTCCGGGATTAAGGATATTTTTACAAATCCGGTTTTCATATCGAATTTTTAGGGTGAAATTTTAAGTCTGTATATTTTTTCCTTTGTCTGACAGCAGAGAGAACAGCAGCCCCGCAACTATTTTATATTTTGATAATATTTAGGGTTGGTTTCTCTTTTGCATTCAGCCGGATTTACCTTTATAAAAAAATTCGCTGAGCCTTTCTTCCATAAATACCCGAAAATTCCTGCTCTCTCCCAGGTTGTATTGGAAAGAGATACTGGCCGGATTAATGATCCTGCTTGCATTTATCTTTTTCAGAAGTGAGCGCAGGGAATTGGGCGATATTA
Source organism: Chitinophagaceae bacterium (assembly GCA_017307735.1). GTDB lineage: Bacteria > Bacteroidota > Bacteroidia > Chitinophagales > Chitinophagaceae > Ginsengibacter. Next base: position 65,934 of record JAFKGR010000021.1, on the reverse strand, counting down.
TTCCCAACATTGAAAATGCCAATTACAACTGGCTGATCGCCGGTGTGGTGGTTACCATCCTTTACATTTTTCTCCAGAGCGGAATGTATGTCAGCAGTTTTGCCGCCATCGGGTTGCGGCTGAAATGGATTGATGCATTAGAGCTTTTTCTGAAAAGGAATTTTCTCAGCATATTTCTGCCGGCGGGCGGCGTCAGTTCTCTCGCATATACCCCTTCCCAATTGCGAAAGCGGGGTTTCAATAAAACTCAGATTAACCAGGCAAGTGGCTTGTATGGTTTTGCCGGGTTGTTTACGGTTGTTCTTGTCGGATTGCCGGTTGTTATTTTACTGGCCTTTTCACACCAACACCAGTTTAACAGCGCCTGGGTGGCCATTCTTTTGGTGTTGCTGATCCTGGCAGGTACTTTTTGGGTTGCCCGGTCTCTGAAACAAAGAGGCTTTGTTTACAGATTAATTGAGAAAAAATTTCCAAAAGCATTGACGGTCGTTGACGAATTATTTGCAGCCAATGTGACGTGGAAAAAATATTTCGTGACCATTGCCTATTCCACCGGTGTGGAGCTGACAGGAATGGCCCATGTTTACATTGCCATGATGGCTTTGGGTTTGCCGGCTTCTCTTTCCATGGCTGCTGTCGGTTATGTTATTTCGGTATTGCTGATGGTAATATCTCCTTTCCTCAGAGGCCTTGGCGCTGTGGAAATGTCGCTGGTTTATATTCTTGAAGTGAATGGTTTTTCTACCATCCAGGCGCTCTCTGTCACGGTGCTGTATCGTGTGTTTGAATTCTGGCTGCCGATGGCTTTCGGACTTCTTGCCTTTGCCTGGAGAGGCCGCCAGTTGTTTGTGAGAGTGGCTCCGGCGCTGCTGATTTTTACGCTCGGAATAGTCAATGTAATATCGGTGGTCACTCCGCCAATCCATCACAGGATGAAATTATTGAAAGAATTTATGCCGCTCGATGCTATCAATGCTTCCAATGCATTGGTTCTTTTTGTAGGGTTGGTTCTTCTGATCACATCTGCCTATATGTTTAAGGGATTGAAAAATGCGTGGCGGCTTGCGATCCTTCTTTCTGTATTGTCGCTTGTCGGAAACCTTACCAAAGCATTGGACTATGAAGAAGCCATTTTTGCAACGGTTACCATCATTCTCCTGTGGATCAGCAGGAGCCAGTATCCGGCCAGGAGCAATCTGAGGCTGATTCGTTTTGGATTGTATTCAGTCGTCATTGTGTTTCTTTCGGTATTGATTTTTGGGTTTGTAAGTTTTTATTTTATCAATCCGAGAGCATTTGGAATTGATTTTACCTGGAAGCAATCCCTGCTGTTTTCATTTCAATTTTTTCTGTTGGGCGGAAATGATACGCTTGTTCCCCATACGCCGTTTGGGCATCAGTTTTTATGGCTTTTTCAAATGTTGGGATTTATGAGCTGGGGATTTCTCCTGTTTGCAATTATCCTTCCGCATTTCAAGTCACAAACGGTAAGCAGCCCTGCCCGTACAAGGGCGCTCGGCCTTTTGACAGAATATGGTAAATCGCCGGTCGATTATTTTAAAATTTCAAAAGACAAACTTCTTTTTTTCTCTGATCTGTATGACGCTTTTATAGCTTACCGCGTGGCAAACGGATTTGCGATTGTGCTCGAAGAGCCCGTTTGTGCAGAAGACAACAAAGCCAATGTACTGGTAGAATTTTATGAACAATGCAGGAAGATGGGATTGAAAGTCGCTTTTTACCGTGTCGGGCAGGACAGTATTTTGTGGTTTGATCAGCTCAGAAAAAAGAAAGTAGTAATTGGGCAGGAAGGGATATTGGATGTAAAAAATTTCAGCCTTGAAGGAAGGAATAATAAATCGCTGAGGAATGCAATCAACAGCCTTCACAAAAAAGGATTTGTTACCGAAATCAACCGGCCCCCGCTGGCCCCGGATTTGATAAATAATCTGAAAAATGTTTCTGACGAATGGCTCGTCCAGTTTGACAAAGAAGAACAGGTTTTTTCGCAGGGGATGTTTGATGAAAAAGAAATTGCAAAACAAAATGTGATTACCTGCCGGGATCAGGAAGGAAAATTAGTGGCATTTTTAAATATAATTCCCGACTTCGCCCCGGAAGAATGTACTTACGACCTTATTCGTAAAACGGAAGATGCCCCCGGCGGATGTATGGATGCCCTGATCATTAAACTGGTGGAATACGCAAAAGAAAATAATTTTCAATATATCAATCTGGGGCTGGCGCCTCTGACAGGGATTTCACAGCCGCAGAATCCTGCAGAACAGATTTTAAAATATGCAGCCGGCAAGCTGAAGCGTTTCAGGCATTACCAGGGATTGAGGGATTTCAAAGAAAAATTCACGTCAATTTGGGAAGACAAATACCTGGTTTACGACAATGATTATGATTTGCTTCAATTGCCTGCGGCGCTCAATAAAGTAATGCAACCTTAAAAAACGAATATGGAAAAAAGAGTCGGGCTTCTCGTCATCCTTTCCGCATTTACCCTGTACCTGAATGCACAAAGTTTTTCTACACGGGAATGGAATACCTCCGTAAGAAACAAACCGCTGATTTTTTATATCACAGGTGATGGGGGATTCAATAAATTCTCGGATGGCTTCTGCAAAAGATTGAATCAAAATGGATTTGATGTGGTAGCGCTGGATGCCAAATCGTATTTCTGGAAAAGGAAAACACCTGAACAAACAACGGGTGACATTTCGGATTTTTTATTGAGAAAGATGGAAGGACGGGCTGATCAGCAGATTGTTCTTATCGGATATTCATTTGGTGCAGACGTTTTGCCATTTGTGTTAAACCGGCTACCCGCCAGCCTTCGCGACAGGGTACAGGTTTCATTTATTGTGGAATCGTCGGGCAGTACCGATTTTGAAATTCATGTGCTCGACATGTTTGGAGCAGGAAAGAAAAGGAGTATTGAAGTTCTTCCCGAAGTGAACAGGTTGCACGGATATAAAATAGTAACCATCAGCAGCAGCGATGGCGAAGGGTTGGATGCAAAAAGAATTACTGTTCCCAATTCGGTGGAGGTGACTCTTCCGGGAGGGCATCATTTCGATGACAAATCCGGAGAATTGGCAACAGTTGTAGAAAAATATATCAGGGAATAGTTTTTCAAAACCGGATGTTTTCGCTGCGGCGAAAATTCAATTACCGGATCTCTTGCGGCCAATTTTTTAACTTTGATGGTATTGCAAATGACAGGTTCCCGGCGGAGAAACCAAAGAAAAATTCCCTTTTTAGGTTCAGAATTCTCTCAATGATTATAATCTTTGATTTTTTGACGACGAGGGGATCTTTTAAAAATGTTGAAAGATGGAATATAAACAATTGGGTAAATCGGATTTGAATGTAAGCCGTATTGGTTTCGGTTGCATGAGTCTTCATCCTGAACAGAAGGATTTTTTAAATATGATCGACCTCGCACTCGACAATGGAATTAATTATTTTGATACGGCTGACCTCTACGACAAAGGTGGAAATGAAGAAATGCTTGGCAAAGCATTCAAAGGAAGAAGAGACAAAGTCATTATCGGTTCCAAAGCGGGCAACCAATGGCGTGCAGATGGAAGCAAATGGGATTGGAATCCCCGAAAAGAATACATTTTAAAATGTGCCGAAGCAAGCCTGAAAAGACTCGATACGGATTATCTCGATCTTTTTATGCTGCACGGCGGCACCATTCAGGACGACATCATGGAATCTATTGAAGCCTTTGAAATTTTGTTGAAGCAGGGCAAGATCCGTTATTATGGTTTGTCTTCCATCCGCCCAAACGTAATTCGGGTACATGTAAATTATGGTAAACTGATTTCGGTAATGACGCAGTACAGCCTGCTCGACAGAAGGCCTGAAGAAACCACACTCGATCTTCTTCACAAAAATAATATCGGCGTTTTGGTAAGAGGAAGTGTGGGTACAGGATTATTGATTGATAAACCTGCAAAACCCTATCTCGATCACACGGAAACCAGCGTGGCAAATGCCGCCGAAGCGGTTCACCATATTTCTGATGGAAAAAGATCGCCTGCACAGACCGCAATTCAATATGTTCTACATCATTCTGCCGTGACAACAGTGGTGGTGGGCATGCATACCAAAAAACAGTTGGAAGAGGCGGTGGGTGCACTGCAACAAAATCCGCTGACCGAAGATGAAATCGAATATTTAAGGAACAGGATTCCTGCATTAAAATATACTCAACACAGATAAAACATGGAACAAAAAGAAGACCTGTCAGACAGGATTTGGATTGAAAAAGGAGATATCACACAACTCAGGTTTAAGGTCGGAGCTATTGTCAATGCCGCCAACAGTTCACTGATGGGAGGCGGAGGTGTGGATGGCGCCATACATCGCGCCGGCGGACCGGACATTATCAGGGAATGCAGCATGATTATCGAAGAAGATGGCCCGTGCCCTACCGGACAGGCTGTCATAACTGCCGCCGGAAATCTTCAGGCCAGGTTTGTCATTCATGCAGTAGGACCGGTTTGGCAGGGAGGAAAAAATAATGAAGCACAGGACCTGACCAACTGTTACAGAAACTCCCTTCTCATTTCGAGAAAATACATGCTCAGGAGAATTGCTTTTCCCAACATCAGCACCGGCGCATATAAGTATCCCAAAGATGAAGCAGCAGCCATTGCTGTCCACACAACCATAGATTTTTTATTGGAAAACGAATACCCGCTTGCCGTCATTTTTTGCTGTTTTGACGATGAGAATTACAACTGGACAAAATACTACCTCGACAACTATCTCAAACAGGCCTGATGCAAAAGTGGCATTAAAAATGTAGGTACTAAGTTTCAAAATCGGGTGAAGAATAAATTTCCGCACAAGAGTTCTATCATCCGTAAAAGGTTTAACTGTATCAGTGAAGTATGAATTTTTACTTTTTTAATGAATGAACTAATATAAAATAATTATGGCAGAAGAATTATATGATTTCGGAATGGTTGGTCTCGGAGTGATGGGTAGCAATTTGCTGCTGAATATGGCTGACCACGGTTATGGAGTGGCCGGATTTGATTTGAGTGTTGACAAAACAAAAGCATTTGAAGCATCTGCAAAAAGCGGGCAGAGACTGAAAGGTGTCAATTCGTTGAAAGACCTTATAAACTGCCTGAAGGCGCCGAGGAAAATAATGATGCTGGTTCCCGCAGGCAAAGCGGTGGATAGTGTCATCAGCCAGATTAAACCTCTTTTAAGCAAAGGAGATATCCTGATTGACGGAGGCAATTCGCATTATACCGATACTCAGGCAAGGATTGAAGCATTGAAGGACAGCGGTATCCATTTTATGGGCATCGGCATCTCAGGTGGTGAAGAAGGCGCGCGTTTCGGCCCAAGCATTATGCCGGGTGGAGATAAAGAAGCCTATAATGAAGTTTCTGAAATTCTTAAATCCATTGCAGCCAAAGTGAAAGGCGAGCCCTGTGTCGGCTACATGGGAAAAGGCGCTGCCGGCCATTATGTAAAAATGGTTCATAACGGTATTGAATATGCGATTATGCAATTGATTTCTGAAGCGTATGACATTCTGAAACATGGTTTGGGATTAAGCAACAAAGAACTGGGTTCCATTTTTAAAAAGTGGGATACAGGAGAAATGAAATCTTTTCTCATCGAGATTACCGGGAAAATATTTGACGTAAAAGATGGAGATTCTGATAAGGAACTTGTGGATTTTATTTCCGATAAAGCCGGAGCAAAAGGTACAGGGAAATGGACATCTCAGTCAGGCCTGGATCTCCCGATGCCAATTCCATCTATCGATACAGCCGTAATGATGCGTAACCTTTCTTCGCTGAAAGATGAACGCCATGAAGCTGATAAATTATATCTGACACAGTTGAATCAGATCAATACCGACAGAAGGGATCTTGAAAACTTTGTCAGGGAAGCCTTGTATTTCGGGATGGTTATCAGCTATGCACAGGGGCTTGCCATGCTGACAAAAGCATCTGAAGAATTACAAATGGATATTCCGTTGGAAGAAGTGGTAAAGTCGTGGAGAGGAGGTTGTATAATCCGTTCCGGATTTCTGGATGTCTTTGCTGATTTTTACAAAGAAGATCCACAACTGAGAAATTTATTGCTCGAAGAGGATATTGCCACTTCTCTTAAACAAAAATTACCTGCCCTGCAAAAAGTGATTTCTCTTGTTGCAGAAAATAATTATACGGCTCCCGGGCTGATGTCGGCATTTTGCTATTTTAATGCTTACAGAAGAAAATCATTGCCCACCAATCTGGTGCAGGCGCAGAGAGATTTCTTCGGCGCCCACACCTATCAGAGAATTGACAGGGAAGGAACTTTTCATACCATCTGGGAACCGGCAAAAGCATAACAAAAAAATTGAAAAGACATAAATAAAGATTCATGTTAGATTATAAAAAGCTGGCCCCGGCCATATTGTTTATATTCGGAGGAAGCGGAGACCTGAATTACAGAAAGCTGACTCCGGCTCTTTACAATTTATTTCTCGATGCTGCCATGCCCGACCAGTTCAGGATTGTGGGAATAGGCCGTTCAGAATTTACGGATACGGATTACAAGAAACATCTGAAAGAAGGCATTGACCAGTTTTCAAGAAAAAAAGCAGATGCGGAAAGCTGGAAAAATTTTTCTACCCATCTGGATTATATCAAAATGGATATTAATGAAAAGACCCATTTTGAAAAACTGGCTTCAGTGGTGAGTGAACAGGAAAAAAAATATGGCGTTCATCCCAACATTGTATTTTATATGGCCGTAGCTCCGCAACTGGTTCCCGTTATTGTAAAACACCTGAGCGGGCTTGCATTCTGCCATGATACCAAAACCGCAAGAATTGTGGTTGAAAAACCTTTTGGACACGATTTGGAAAGTGCGCGCGAAATGAACCACATGCTGCTGCAATACTTTGAGGAAGATCAGATTTTCAGAATCGATCATTACCTCGGAAAAGAAACTGTTCAGAATATCCTGGCACTTCGCTTTGCCAACGCAATGTTTGAACCGATCTGGAACAGAAATTATATCGAACATATTCAGATTACCGCATCGGAAACAGTGGGCGTGGAAGCGAGAGGCAGTTATTACGAAAATGCAGGCGCCTTGCGCGATATGATTCAAAACCATATTCTTCAGCTTCTTTGTATGATTGCCATGGAACCTCCCGTATCTTTTAATTCCAATGAAATCAGAAATAAAAAAGTGGATGTTTTGAAAGCCATCCGCAGGATTTCTTTTGACCAGGTTCAGGAATATGCAGCACGCGGGCAATATGGCCCGGGATGGGTGAAGGGAAAACAGGTGCCGGGGTACAGACAGGAAAAAGGAGTGGATGCCCAATCGAATACAGAAACTTTTGCTGCTGTAAAATTCTTTGTGGACAATTGGAGATGGCAGGGTGTTCCGTTTTACGTGAGAACCGGCAAAAGGATGCGCGTAAAGTCGACGGAGATAACCATCCAATTAAGAAGGGCGCCAAGCTACGCCTTCCCGAAAGAAGCCATTGAAACATGGCGGCCAAACAGGCTGGCCATCGGCATTTCTCCGGAAAGGGATATCATGCTTCGGTTTCAGGCAAAACGTCCCGGACAGAGTGTTGTGCTCAGCCCGGTAGATATGGTGTTTAATTACAAAAATGCCTACAACGGTGAAGAACCTGAAGCCTACGAAACGTTGTTGTACGATGTGATGGATGGAGATGCAACACTTTTCATGCGTGCAGACCAGGTGGAAGCAGCCTGGGAAATTGTAATGCCGATCATCAATGCATGGCAAAACCGTAAATTGCTTGACTTCCCCAATTATAGCCCTGACTCATGGGGGCCGGAAGATGCAGAAGCTTTGATAGCAAGAGACGGACACAACTGGATTTCACAATATTCCTAAATAATGAGTTTTCATATTTATAAAGATCCGGATTCCCTGGCAAAGGGGATTTCACAATGGATTGCCGGTAATATCAATCTGGTGTTGAAATCGCAGGAAAGATATTCTTTCTGCCTGTCGGGGGGAAATACACCCAAAAAATTATATCAGATTCTCGCCACAGTGTATGATAAAACGGTGGACTGGTCTCGGGTAGATTTTTTCTGGGGAGATGAAAGGTATGTACCTTTTGACGATACACGCAACAATGCAAGGATGGCTTACGAAACGCTGTTGAATCCGCTGTCCGTTCCTCCCAAAAATATTTTTGAAATAGAGACTGAAGATTTTGCCGCATCAGAGGCTATGAAGTATTCAGATTTACTAAAATACCGTTTTGAAGGAAAGCCATTTACTTTTGATTTCGCATTGCTGGGTATGGGCCCGGATGCACATACGCTTTCTCTTTTCCCCGGTTCGGATCTGATAAATGAACCGAAGGATTGGGTGCGTGAAGCAATAAAGCCTGATGACAGAATGAAGAGAATCACCTTGCTTCCGAAGGTTGTCAATAAATCAAAAGTTATTGCATTTCTGGTACAGGGAGATGACAAAGCCGATGCGTTGCATAATGTAATAAAAGGGGAACACAATCCTTTGAATTATCCTGCACAAATCATTCATCCATCAAATGGAGATATACTTTGGTTTGTGGATGAAGCAGCAGCTCAGAATATTTAGGCGATTGTTGGGACAATAAAAAAAATCGTTTTTTTATATCTCCATCAGAAGTTAACTTGGAACTTTCCAAAGCAGAGGTATGGAGCAACTCCCCGGATTAATTAAGGATTTAGCGCTGATATTGGTGGTAGCAGCATTTGTTACGTTGCTTTTTCGCCGGTTGCGCCAACCTGTTGTCCTGGGGTATATTATTGCAGGTTTTCTGGTGGGGCCGAATATATCGCTGACACCTTCGGTGGCAGATACAGAAAATGTCGAAACGCTTGCCCATATCGGGGTTATTTTCCTTTTGTTCAGCCTGGGACTTGAATTCAGTTTCAAAAAATTAATCCGCGTCGGCGGAGCCGCTTCTATTACGGCATTTGTAGAAATCACCTTCATCGTTATCGCAGGATATTATGTTGGCCGTTGGATGGGCTGGTCGTTTATGGATAGTATTTTTTTGGGAGGGATGCTGGCGAGTTCTTCAACCACCATTATCATCAAAGCTTTTGATGATCTGGGAGTAAAAACCAAACAGTTCGCCCGTATAGTGGTGGGGGTATTGATAGTTGAAGATATTGTGGTGGTAATGCTGATGGTGTTGTTATCGACGGTGGCGGTAACTCGTCAGTTTGCGGGCGCCGAAATGCTGCTGACAATTGCCAAGCTGTTATTCTTTCTCGGTCTTTGGTTTATCACGGGGATATTTTTGATTCCCTCTTTCATGAAGCGAGCTAAAAAACTGCTGGATGATGAAGCACTGCTTGTGCTTTCTGTGGGCCTGTGTCTTGGAATGGTGGTATTGGCAGTGTCTGCCGGGTTTTCGGCCGAGTTGGGTGCTTTCATTATGGGATCTATTCTCGCCGAAACTACAGCGGCCGAAAAAATTGAAAAGATTTTTAATCCGGTAAGAGATTTATTTGCCAGTATCTTTTTTGTTTCAGTGGGTATGTTGATTTCGCCTGAAACCATTGTTCAGTATAAATGGCCGGTATTGATTATTACCGGACTAACGCTGACAGGAAAACTGTTTAGTTCCTTTCTGGGGGCGTTGATATCGGGTCTGCCTCTCAAACAATCTATTCAGGTTGGAATGAGCATGGCACAGATTGGCGAATTTGCATTTATTGTTGCGACGCTTGGAATGAGCCTTGGGGTTATAAGTGATTTTCTTTTTCCGGTGGCCGTAGGAGTTTCGGCCATCACCACTTTTACAACGCCGTACCTGATAAAATTTTCGGAACCTGTTTATAACTATGTAGAGAAAAGATTGCCTGATTTTATAAAAAGAAGGCTGGCCAATTATGCAGCAAGCGCACAAAATATTCAGGCCGAAAGCAAATGGAAAGTGGTATTGATGGGGTATATCAAAATTTTAATTACAAATGGTATTATTTTATTTGGATTGATGCTTTTATCAGTACGTGTTTTCCTTCCTTTTCTGAATGCAAATATTGGAAACGGATTCATAGGTAGCCTGATCACTTTAATAGTTTCACTGGGTATTGCATCTCCCTTTCTTTGGGCATTTGTTGCCCGCAGGCCCGATTCCACCGCCTATAAAGAATTATGGCTTCAGGAAAAATATAACAAAGGCCCGCTTCTGATGGTGGAAATTATCAGGGTTGTTCTGGCAATTCTTTTTATTGGATTTTGGATGGACCGGCTGTTTGCAACTTTTATTGGAATGCTGATTGCCGTGCCAGTAATCACCGTCATTCTTGTTTTATTTTCAAAACGTATCAAAAGATTTTATAAGAGGATCGAAACCCGTTTTCTCGCAAACCTGAACCAAAGGGAAATTGCCGAAGAAAAATCCAGGCCCGAACTATTTTCTTATGCATCAGGCCTGAGCAGTTGGGATGCACACCTGGTGGATCTGGAGGTAAATCCGCATGCATTGTATATTGGCAGGCATTTATTGGAATTGGGTTGGAGAGAAAAATACGGAATTAATATTGCCTACATAAAAAGGGGATCCAAAATTATTTATGCGCCCAAAAGGCACGACCGGCTTTTACCTTTTGATCACATTGGCGTCATTGCAACGGATGACCAGATGAATTCCTTTATGACCGAATTTGAACGTGTTGAATCTTCTGAAATAGTTGAAAGCAATCTTGATGATGTGGTTTTATTTAAAATGGTCATTGACGAGAAAAATAAATTAAGGGGTGAGTCTATCCGCGGGTCGCAAATCCGCGAAAAAACCAATGGTCTCGTTGTAGGGATAGAACGAAAAAACCAGCGAATTTTAAATCCTGAATCCGATACTGTTTTTGAATGGGGTGATATTATCTGGATTGTCGGCGACAGGAAAAAGCTGAATAGTATTACCCATCCGACCGGGTTGCCCGCTTAAATATTTTTTTGGACTTTTCTTTCTGAAATCAGGTTTATTAAAATAATGTGTGTAATTTACACACTCAAAACCTGACAGCATGAAAAAAAGTCTATTCTTCCTGGTTTTTATATTTATCAGTTTTACCGGAATCGGTCAGGAGTTGACGTGGGCTCCTTCCTTCCCAACTGAAAGCACCAGCAATCTTGTTATTACCGTAGATGCAACCAAAGGAAACAAAGGCCTGCTCAACTATACCGGTGATGTGTATGTACACATAGGTGTCATAACTAACAAAAGCACAGGGCCCGGTGACTGGAAACATGTTTTGACAACATGGGGAACTATCAACCCTGTCTTTCAGGCTGCTTCTCTCGGAAACAACAAATGGTCGTTTACAATTTCCAGCAACCTGAGAAGTTATTTCAGCGTTACAGATCCAACAGAAAAAATTCAGAAGATAGCTATTCTTTTCAGAGATGGCAGCGGAACCCTTAAGCAGGCCAATACAGATGGTTCAGATATGTATGTCCCGGTTTATACTTCGGCTAATGCAGTAACCTTTACGGCACCTCCACTACAGCCGACCTTCGTACCAATTCCTGAACCGATCACAAAAACCATTGGAGATAACATCCCGATTACTGCCATAGCGAGCAATTCTTCTGCCATGACGCTCTATCTGAATGGAACAGTTATTCAGACAGCAACCGGAGCTACCACTATTTCTGCTACCCCAACTCTTGTTAGTTCGGGTAATACTCAGATTGTGGCCGAGGCAAATGACGGTGTAACAGATGCACGGGATACAATTAATTTTTTTGTTTCAGGAAGTGTGAATGTGGCTGATCTGCCGGCAGGAGCAAGAGATGGAATCAACTATATAAATAGTACAACTGTCACACTTGTATTATATGCACCCGGAGAAGGAAGAGTGGCCGTAATCGGAGATTTGCCGGGAAATAACTGGACAGAACAATCTTCCTATCAAATGAACAAAACACCGGATGGCAATCGGTGGTGGATTACGATTTCAGGGTTGACCCCTGGCACAGAATACAGTTTTCAATACCTGGTAAACGGTACATTGCGGATAGCGGATCCATATTCTGAAAAAATACTGGACCCGGATAACGACCAATTTATTTCTTCATCAACGTATCCGAACCTGAAACCTTATCCGACAGGGTTGACAACCCAAATTGTGGGCATCCTACAGACCAATCAGCCGCAGTACAATTGGGCTGTATCCAACTTTGCACGACCTGATAAAAGAAATCTCATTATCTATGAACTTTTGGTCAGGGATTTTGTGGCCAACCACAACTGGAACACGTTGCGAGATACATTGAACTATTTGAAAAATCTTGGAGTGAATGCAATTGAACTTTTACCGTTCAATGAATTTGATGGCAATATAAGCTGGGGATATAATCCTGATTTTTATTTTGCACCGGACAAATATTATGGACCTGAAAACACACTGAAAGAATTTATTGACAGTTGCCACAAAAATGGAATGGCAGTGATCATGGATATTGCGCTCAATCACAGTACAGGAAATTCTCCTTTGGTAAGGTTGTATTTTGATGCCACCAACAACAGGCCCGCAATAAATAATCCATGGTATAATCCTGTAACCAAACATGCATACACCGTGGGTTATGACATGAATCATGAAAGCCCGCAGACACATTACATCGTGGGACGCATTTTGAGCCATTGGCTGAATCAATATAAAATAGATGGTTTCCGGTTTGATTTGAGTAAAGGATTTACACAAACACAAACCTGCGATAACACGGGAAACAACTGCAATGTGGCGGCATGGGGAAATTATGATCAAAGCAGAATTAATATTCTGGAAGGCTATTATGATACCATTCAAAACCATAGTCCGGGGGCGTATTCCATTCTTGAACACTTTGCAGATAATTCTGAAGAAACTGTACTTAGCAATTATGGAATGCTTTTATGGGGGAATGAATCCTACAATTACCAACAGGCATCTATGGGATACAGTACCGATTGGGATTTCAGTTGGGGAATAGCCAATCAGAGAGGCTGGAGCAATCCTTATCTGGATACCTATGCAGAAAGCCACGACGAAGAAAGGCTGATGTACAAAAACCTCCAGTTTGGAAATTCTTTCACAGGAACTCCTGCATATAATATAAAGGTATTGGACACTGCATTACAGCGCCAGCAATTGGCGGCAGCGTTTTTATTTACCATCCCCGGCCCGAAAATGCTTTGGCAGTTTGGAGAATTGGGATATGATTATTCCATTAATTATTGCCAGGATGGCACTATCAATTCAAATTGCCGAACCGATCCCAAACCCATCCGCTGGGATTATTTTCAGGATCAAAGGAGGAGAGAGGTTTATAATACTTTCAGCTATCTGATTAAGCTGAGAAAAGATCCGGCATTCTCGAATCTTTTTGTGTCCAATAGCTCCCAACAGAATTTTTCCGGTTCATTTAAATGGATCATTTTAAATCCTCCGTCCTCAACTTCCAAACTGGTTGCAATCGGAAATTTTGATGTGACGGGAATTAATGGATCTGTTACATTTCCATCTGCGGGCAAATGGTATGACTATCTGAATGGAACAACTGTAGATGCTACCGGCGCGCCGCAATCTTTCTTCCTGAAACCTGGCGAATTCCATATCTATACAAACCTGAATGTAACGCCGGTTGTAATGGTAAACTTTTCAGCGATACGCCGGAATGGACAAAATTTGCTGACTTGGACTGTAGCTACAGAAAAAAATGTGGCGAGATATGAAATATTGAGGAGTGAGGATGGTGTGTCATTTGAAAGTATCGGTGAAGTGCAGGCCAATGGAAGTCAATCTTACAATTATGTGGATAATGATCTGGTTTCTGCCGGCGTGGTATATTACAAACTCAGGATCGTGGATATTGACGGTTCAATTTCGTACAGCGAAGTACGGACAGTCAAACAAAATGTAAAAGATTTTGCAGTGAAGGTTTTGGTGAATCCGTTCCAAAATTATTTGAAGTTGAATGTGCAGTCTTCGCTGGCAGGAAAAGCGTTTGTTTCCATAACCGGAATCCAGGGAAAACAATTGATTTCAGAATGGGTGAATGTGGTTCCGGGCCAGAACGAATTACAGATCAATCAAACTGACCGTTTATCCGGCGGTGTATATTTTGTGAAAGTGGAAATGAATAATAATACGGATATTCAAAAAGTAATTAAATATTAACTCTTTTGAGAATGGGATCAGAAGTAAATGAAACAAAGCCCCAACAGCAAAAAACACTGAAGGGGCTGTTGTCGGAAGTGCAAAGCATCAATAAGGTTGCGCTTTCTGTTGACTGTGTCATCTTTGGATTTGATGAAAACAAACTGAAAGTACTGCTTATCAAATCGGATTTGAAAAAATACCAGGGTAAGTGGACGTTGCTGGGCGATTTGGTCAGTCCTGACGAAGACCTGGATGCAGCAGCTTACCGGGTGTTGAAACAAAGAACCGGGATGGACGATGTCTTTCTTAAACAGGTAAAAACTTTTGGCAAGTTGAACCGCCATCCGGCGGGAAGAGTGGTAACGGTTGCCTATTGTTCATTGATAAATGTGCAGAGCCACAAATTGCGGATTATGGACAATGAACTGCACTGGCAGGATGTGGGAAGCCTGGTGGATAGCGAAATGGGATTTGATCATAAAGATATTTTCCTGACCTGCTACAAGTGGTTGCAAAAAAGAGTGCAGGAACATCCTCTTGGATTTAATCTGCTGCCGAAAAAGTTTTCATTGAGAGAATTACAGAATTTGTATGAAGCCATTTTGAACAGGAAACTGGATCGCCGCAATTTCAGAAAGAAATTTTTCAGTATGAATTTCCTCATTGATGTGGGCGAGGAAGAACACAATGTGCATCACCGGCCGGGGAAGTTGTACAAATTTGATTTTGAAAAATATGAGAAGAAAAAGAAGGTTTGGGCCGGAATCGATTTTTAATTGTTATGATTTGCGAAAAGGAAAAATATTTTGATTCCGAAGCAGCGAAATGAGTTGTAAAGCGCTCATAGTAATGGTCACATTGGATACCTCGGAACATCAGCAGTTAAATTTTTTTTGAAATAAATTGTTAAGAGTAGAAAAAAATCCCCTAAATTGTGTACTTATTACACAACTGGGAGTACAGAGAGAAAAGGAAATTGTAAAATAAAATCATTAAATCATTTCATTTGTTTGTTATGAGAAAGGGTACTATTCAAAAGACATTCAGGCCTGTTTTCCTGATTGCATTTTTGTTGTTTGGCGCTTTTGCGGCCCATGCACAAAACAAGGTTACCGGCCATGTAATCGATGCCACTTCCGGAAGCCCGATTCAGGGTGTGACGGTAGTTGTCTCCGGTTCAACGGTGGCCACGCAGACGGATGCAAACGGAGATTTTTCAATTAATGCAGCCTCAAATGCAACGCTGGTATTTACCTCAGTAAATTATATTTCACAATCGGTTCCAGTGAGCGGGCAAACGAATATTGTCGTTGCTCTCGTTCAGTCTGTACAAACGTTGCAGGCGGTGGTTATCAATATTGGATATGGTACCACGCAGAAAAAAGATTTGACGGGAGCTGTCACTCAGATTTCTTCCGATGATTTTCAATCGGGCCAGATTACCACACCGGAACAATTGATTTCCGGCAAGGTAGCGGGCGTCCAGATAGTGAGCAATGGCGGTGCACCGGGAGCAGGGAGTACCATCCGGATCCGCGGTGGTGCATCTCTGAATGCATCTAATGATCCTTTAATTGTGGTTGATGGGGTTCCATTAAGCGATGACGGAATTTCAGGATCACCCAATCCACTAAGCCTTATTAACCCCAATGATATTGCGAGCTTCACCATTTTAAAGGATGCATCAGCAACTGCCATTTATGGTAGCCGCGCTTCCAACGGTGTCATAATAATTACTACCAAGTCGGGAAGAGCAGGGGCCAAACCCAGGTTCAATCTCAGCTCCACATTATCTTCTTCTGATATTGCGAGAGGGGTGGATGTGATTCAGCCGGATATGTTCAGAAAAATAGTAAACCAATCCGGCACACCACAACAGGCAGCTTTGTTGGGAACAGCCAATACAGACTGGCAAAAAGAAATTTACCAGACAGCTATAACAACGGACAACAATTTTAGTGTAAGCGGCGGGTTAAAAAATTTACCCTATCGCATATCTGTCGGATATTTAAATCAGCAGGGAGTTTTAAAAACAGGTAAGCTTGACCGTTATAGTGGGTTAATCAATTTGACGCCAACATTGTTGAATGATCATTTGAAGATCAACCTGAACCTGAAAGGAAGTATTACCAACTCCCGTTTTGCAAATCAGGGAGCTATTTCAGCAGCCGTTTTCTTTGATCCAACCAAACCTGTGCGTTCTGATAATAACAACTATGATGGATATTGGGAATGGCTTGACCCCAGTTCTGCAACAGGGTTGAGGGCGCTTGCTCCTTTGAATCCTGTTGGTTTGTTGATGGATCGCCACGACAACAGCACAGTAAGAAGAAGCATCGGTAATGCATTGTTTGATTATAAGGTTCATTTCCTTCCCGACCTGCACGCCTTTTTGAACTTAGGATATGATTATGCAAAAGGCACAGGAACCATCTTCGTTCCCGCCAATGCAGCGCAGGCTTATCTGAGATCGCCGGACAGGCAGCATGGCGGTGTGGATAATCAATATCAACAAAACAGGCAGGATAAATTACTGGAAGCTTATTTGGATTATACCAAAGACATTAAAGGGATAGATACCAAAGTAGATGTAGTGGGTGGTTATGCCTATCAGGATTTCCTGACCATCAACCACAATTTCCCCGATAAAACAGTGGATGGTTTTGTTATTACCACACCTACATTTGCTGTAGATTCTCCCCGCCACACGCTTATTTCGTATTACGGAAGGGCAAACATAAATATCAAAAACAAATTTCTGCTGACCGGTACCATCCGTACAGATGGTTCATCGCGGTTTGCGGCCGGTGAAAGATGGGGTGTATTTCCATCGGGCGCTGCGGCATGGAATATGAAAAATGAAAGTTTCCTTGAGAACAGCCAAACGATCACCACAATGAAACTTAGAGTAGGTTATGGTGAAACCGGGCAGCAGTCGGGGATCGGATATTATGACTATCAGTCGTTTTATGGAATCAGCGACGGACAAACCATGTATCAACTCGGAAATACATTTTATCCGATGTATGCTCCCGGCGGATATTATCCCCAGCGTACATGGGAAAGAACGGCAACTACAAATGTGGGAGTTGACTTCGGGTTTCTTGACAACAGGATCAGTGGTTCGGTGGATGCCTATTACAAAAAAACCACTAACCTGCTTAACATGATTGATCAGCCTGCCGGAAGTAATTTCTCCAATCAGATCATTGCCAATGTGGGTACTATGAATAACAAGGGTATTGAAGTTACTTTGAATCTCCAACCGGTGAAAACTAAAAACATCGTTTGGGATCTGGCGTTGAATGGAACTTACAACAGAAACAGGATTACAAATCTGACTGCAGTGAAGAGTCCAAACTTTGTTGGAAATCAGTTTTATGGAATCAGCGGCGGAACAGGAAATACCATTTTGATTAATTCGGTGGGCAGCCCGCGTGGAGCCTTCTATGTTTTCAAACAGGTTTATGATGCATCAGGAATGCCGATAGACGGTTTGTTCGACGACATCAACAGAGACGGAATTGTAAACGCAAGTGATTTATATCCATACGAACAGGTGGATCCGCGTTTTTTCTTTGGTGCAAGTACCAATGTAAATATCAATAAGAAAATAAATGCCGGATTTGTAATGCGGGCAAGCGTTGGGAATTATGTATATAATAACAACATTTCGTCATCCAGCAATTTGAGGAATATTTTGAATCCGCTGAATTATCTGGCAAACGGAATTGCCTCCAATCTGGTTTCCGGACAGGGAGATCAGTATTTCTTCTCCGATTATTATGTACAGAATGCTTCCTTTATCAAGATGGACAACATTTATGTCAGCTATACATTTGATAAAGTATTTCGCAGCAGATCCAGCCTCACCCTAAATGCCAATATTCAAAATGTGTTTACAATTACAAAATACATAGGAGTGGATCCAGAGGTCCAGTCGGGTGTGGATAATAATTTATACCCGCGTCCGAGAGTATTTAGTTTAAGTGCAAACCTAAGTTTCTAAACTTTTTTTAAAAGGTATTTAAATGAAAAAGAGAATTGGATATTTTTTAAGCGCAGTTTCCCTTGGTATCTTTTTATTCGGGTGTAATAAAGACCTGAACAGATTGCCGACACACGGAGAAACGGCCGATGCCGTCTATAGTACCATGCAAGGCTATCAGGATGCATTTGCCAAGCTGTACGGAAGCATCGCCATGACAGGAAACAATGGCCCCGGCAGCGGGGATATTCAGGGAATTGATCCGGGAACTTCGGACTTTTTCCGCCTTTATTGGAATGCCCAGGAATTGAGCACCGATGAAGCTGTAGTTGCATGGGGAGATGCTGGTGTTCAGGACTTTCATAATATGAACTGGGGATCATCCAATCCGTTTTTGACAGGGTTGTATTACAGATGTATGTACCAGATAACACTCGACAATGAGTTTATCAGGCAATCTTCTGATGAAAAGATCAGCAGCAGGGGAATAAAGGGAACTGATGCAGATCAGGTCAAACAATTCCGCGCAGAGGCAAGGTTTCTCAGGGCTTATCAATATTGGGTCTTGATGGATCTTTATGGAAATCCGCCATTCATCACAGATGCAGATCCCATCGGAACTGTACCCAAACAAATTTCCCGGTCTGATCTTTTCAATTATATAGAAAAAGAACTCAACGAAATTGGACCGGAGTTGGCTGCACCCAAATCAAACCAGTATGGAAGGGTTGATCAGGCTTCTGTTTGGGCTTTGCTTGCAAGGATGTATCTGAATGCACAGGTTTATACCGGGCAGGATCGTTATACAGATGCCGCCACGAATGCAGCTAAAGTAATTAATGCAGGCTATTCCTTAATACCAAATTATGACTGGTTGTTTTTGGCAGATAACAATCTGGATACCGATGAGTTTTTATGGACACTGAATTATGACGGATTGAAAAGCCAGGGTTATGGCGGCACCACATTTCTTACTCATGCAGCAGTGGGCGGAAGTATGGTGGCTACCGATTATGGAGTAGGCGGCGGATGGGCAGGAATCAGGACGACTAAAAATCTTCCGAATTTATTTCCTGATTACACCGGAGGCCTCGACCACCGTTCTGAATTTTATACCAATGGGCAAAACATCGATATCAATGCACAATCGCAGTTTACCGATGGTTTTGCTGTAACCAAATTCAAGAATATCACAAGAGCCGGGAATGCCGGATCGAGCCTTGATTTTTCTGATATTGATATGCCGATTTTCAGGTTGCCTGAAATGTATTTCATTTATGCCGAAGCTGTGCTGAGAGGAAGCTCAACAGGTGATAAGACAACAGCACTCGGTTACATGAATCTTTTGAGAGAAAGGGCCTACGGCGGCACCCAGGGAGATATATCTGCTGCCGATCTCACCCTGCAGTTTATTCTTGATGAAAGAGCAAGAGAACTTTATTGGGAAGGT
The DNA here is from genome assembly GCA_017307735.1 of Chitinophagaceae bacterium. Lineage (GTDB taxonomy): Bacteria > Bacteroidota > Bacteroidia > Chitinophagales > Chitinophagaceae > Ginsengibacter. The sequence goes on along the minus strand of JAFKGR010000021.1, from coordinate 46,319 downwards.
TACAGAAGAACAGATTTGATCCGCTATGGATTGTTTACTACAGGAACCTATTTGTGGCCATGGAAAGGTGGTGTGAAAAGCGGTACAGGAGTTCAGGACTTCAGGAATTTGTATCCGATCCCTGCAAAGGATCTGGCTGCGAATCCCAATCTCGTTCAAAACCCCGGATATTAATTTAAAATGAAAATGATTGCTATGAAATATTCATTTAAAAATTTACTGATAGCTGCAGCAGGCCTGCTTCTGATTTCTTCATGCAAGAAAGTAGAGAATGAGGTGGTTTTCCTTGGCGGGAATGCACCAACGCTCACTGCCACTCAATCCCAGAGCACGGTAATCAATCTTGCAGCGGGAACCAGAGGAAATGTGGCATTGAATTTCAGTTGGACAAATCCCGACTATAAATTCAATACCGGAGTCAGTTCCCAAAATGTAAATTACACTTTGCAAATTGATACGGTTGGGGCCAATTTTTCAAGTTCACTGCGACAGGAAATTTCGTTTTCTTCAGACCTTAGTGCAACCATTACCCAGGATCAGTTGAATAAGATTTTGCTTCAGATGAATCTTCCATTTGACCAGGTTGTCACCTTTGAAGTGAGGTTGAAGAGTTTCCTCGGTACCAATAGTGTAGCCCTTTATTCCAACGTGCTTACCTTCCAGGCAGTTCCTTTTCTCGATGTGTTGGTAGCTCTTCCTACTTCCGGTGAATTGTATATTGTTGGCGGTGATCCTTTATTAGGAGGCTGGCAAAACGGGGGGACATTTGCTTCTCAAAATCAGCAATTCAACCGGGATGATCTGACAACTTTCTCAATTACCGTGAATTTGTCCGGCGGAGATAATACGACTGACAAAGACCAATATCTCTTTGTTCCGGTTTGGGGTAGCTGGAGCCACAAATATGCGTGCTCGAAAATCAAAGATCAACCGGTGACCGGAGGTAAGTTTGGTTTTGATTTTTCTGATAATTTTCCGGGGCCATCGGCTCCCGGCCAGTATAAAATCGTTGTTGATTTCAAACTGGGAACCTATTCTGTGACTAAGCTTTAACGAATTAAAACAGCAACATGAAAAAGTTATTAGGATCTGCTTCACTCATCATTTCAGCCGGCTTACTACTGCTGAGTAGCTGTGAAAAAGCAAAAGACCTTCCGTTTTATCCGGAGGGGAAGGCTGTAACCCTGACCGCCTCCTCAAATGCCATTGCACCTGCAACAACGGATTCAAACAATGTGGCGCTTACACTCAAATGGACGAACCCCGCATACCCGTTGGACACTTCAACAACTAAGTATATAGTGCAGATAGACGCTGCCGGAAACGGATTTAAAGATCCGCTGACAAGAACGGTGACCGGCAAAACCGACACCAGTTTTATAGCCAAAGAACTGAATGCTTATGCGGTGGCTCACTTATGGACATTCAACAAGGCACAATCGGTGGAAGCGAGAGTAATCTCCTCCTATCCCAATAACAATGACCAGGTCGTTTCCAACGTAGTTGCATTTACTTATACACCCTATCTGGTTCCGCCAAAGGTTACGCCTCCTGCGTCAAGAGAGTTGTTTCTTGTTGGCGATGCAACAGCCGGAGGATGGGACAATCCGGTGCCGGTTTCGCAGAAGTTTACCATGATTGATTCGGTAACTTATCAGGGCACTTTCTTCATGAACGGAGGAAAGCAATACCTGCTGCTTCCGGTGAATGGGAACTGGGACCATAAATATAGTGTAGCAGATGGCAACCTTCCCGGCCTTTCCGGGGGCGGAGATTTCGGCGCCGATTTGTCATCAAACATTCCGGGGCCGGCGACTACAGGTATGTACACAATCTTTGTAGATTTCCAGCATGGAATATTTAAGGTAACCAATGTAAGCCAATATGGATTATTGTGGGTTCCCGGAGATTATCAGGAATGGGCGCCTGCAACAGCGCCGCAAATCGGTTCTCCAAATAATGACGGAAGCTACGATGGGTATGTAAATGTACCCACCGGAGGAACATACCTGTTTAAATTTACTCTGCAGCCGGATTGGAGTAATGCGTTGGGAGATGGAGGAGGCGGGACACTCAGTCCATCCGGGGGAAACCTCCTGTTTCCGGGAGCAGGCGGGTATTTTCATCTTAAGGCAAATACACAAAATAATACTTACTCCATTACGCCCACCAACACATGGGGCGTGATTGGAAGTTTTGCCGGAAGCGGATGGGGAACAGATGTACCTATGACCTACAATTCCGGGTCAAAAAGATGGGAAGCAACCATCACGACGGTGGCCGGCGACCAGTTTAAATTCAGGGCAAATGGTGGATGGGATTTAAACTATGGTGATAATGACGGAACCGGAAAGCTGGTAGAAGGCGGAGCAAACATCGGAGACGATACCAAGAATTTTGCAGTACCTGCCGGCACTCACAAGATTTATCTTTATCTTGAAAACCCGGGATATTATACTTACACAGTATTATAAAAAAGGTTTTATAATTCTCATTAAAACGTCCGGCAGATGCCGGACGTTTTAATTTTTATACCAGAGGATATACACAAGTGAGATGTGGTTGTTATTTCCCGTTTTGCAGCCAACTGCAAAATTTGGATTAACGAGCCTGTCGTTCTGCGAAATATGGTTTCCTTGGTGAACGAGCTTTTTTGGGAATTTCCAAAGAAGCTTTTGTGATAGCCTCAAAATCTGCAGGATCAAATTCCATATCCCGAACAGCAAGGTTCTCTTCAAGATGGCTTACTTTGGAAGTACCTGGTATGAGCAAAATATTGTTTGAATAATTGAAAAGCCACTTCAGTGAGAGCTGTGGTTTTGTGATTTTATATTTGTTCGCAATTCTTTCAATCGTTTCATTGACTACAAGCCTTCCGGCATTCAGCGGATTCCACGGAATAAAAGCGATATTATTTTCTGCACAGAATTTTAGTTCAGGTTCCCATTTTCTGTAATCGAGGCTGAATTTATTTTGCAATGAAACTACATCGATATATTTCTGAGCCTGCCTGACACTTTCCACATCCAACTCAGATAATCCGAAATACCGTATCAATCCTTTGTCCTGCGCTTCTTTCAACACTCCGAGTGTGTCTTCAAAAGGAACATTCATGTCGCGGCGATGAAGTTGGTACAAGTCGATCCGGTCTGTTTTGAGTCTTTTCAGGCTTCCTTCCAATGCTTCTTTAATGTGAATGGGCTGGCCATCGGGAACCCATTGATCCGGACCCGGACGCAACTGTCCTCCCTTGGTGGCTATCACTAAATCTTTAGGATAAGGATACAGCGCTTTTGCGATCAGTTCTTCCGAAATGTATGGGCCGTAGCTATCTGCTGTATCAATAAAATTGACTCCCATCTCTACGGCTTTTCTGAGTACGCGAATGGCTTCGGCTTCATCTTTCGGTGCGCCGATAATACCTTCACCTGTAATCCGCATGGCTCCATAACCAAATCGGTTAATTTCCAATGAACCGCCAAGTTTCCAGGTTTTATTATTAACCATGAACTGTAATTTTTTTTGATGAATGGGAATTTGATAACAAAATTCACGCTAAAAGTAAATACTCTAAAACAGAGAGACTTACATAGCCTGAAATATTTGAATTGTAGAATTAATCGGATTGCCCGGGGCCAACTCAGACAGGTGCCCAAAGAAATTATTTTTCTTCTCCGCCAAATGCGGAGGGAAAAAGAAGAATCAATGAAGACGTTATTTACGGAGAATCGGGGCTGATTAATAATTTGCCGAACTCAGGAAATAATTTTCTCCGATGACCTGGTTTTTTACATTATTCTTCAATAACCTTGGTAGAAAAATAATCACAATAAATCAATCTTTTTACCTGCACCAATGCAGTGCCTTCCCATCATTGAAAGTAATAAGGTGGATGTAATAAAAACAAACTTTCCTACTAAGGTTTTAGGCCATTCGGCACATCAGAATACTAATAGCCGAAATCAGAGAAGAGAATTGATAATTGAATTGAACACATCATTAATACTTTAGCCTCGTTTAACTTTTTTTTCGTGAATTATAACCTATGTTTGAATTTCCCATTTTAATTACTGAAACTCTTAAACTATTGTTGCAATGAGAAGACTTGTCATAAACAACCTGGTAATATTTTTTCTGATTTTTTCTTCTGCATCAATTGCACAAGTCCGTTACGGAGTAAAAGGCGGATTTCAATCCTCGGGGGTATATAATCATATCCTCACAAATCCGGACCGCCTTGTCAAATCGGGTATGGTACGCGGTTTTCATGGAGGTGTTTTCATGGAAATGCCGATTAAAGGTCATCTGTACTTCCACCCAAATCTTTTGTTTACCATGAAAGGATATAAAAATTCCGGATGGCCAGACCTGGAGACCCATGCATATTATCTTGAAATGCCTTTAAACGTGATATACAAACTTCCACTCGGGAATAGAAACTTATTGTTGGGTGTGGGACCCTATCTTGGATATGGATTGGGCGGCAAATGGAAAATTTCTCCCAACCCCGACCGTGATTTTTATCTTGGGATGGAAGGTGATCTGGCGTTTAAAAATGAATCGAGTATTGAAGATTTCAACTCGGTGATTTACGGATCTACTTTAGTGTATGGCAAACCGTTAGACTTTGGCGGAAATGTATTGGTGGGATATGAAATTTCCAGGCATGTATCTCTGCAGTTAACCGGTCAAATGGGATTGATCAATCTTGCCCCAAAGATTGAGGGAGCAAAAACAATTAATGAACTCAGAAATTACGGATTTGGTTTTTCGTTGGGGTATTTGCTTTGACCCTTCTGCTTAGGCTGCGTTATTTTGCTGCTCAATGAGTTGTTTTGTTTCACTCATTCAATTTTTGCATCACCCTTCCCGGATTTTTTTATTTTTTTTTCAGGATGACTCTCATTGTTTGAAAGTGTAAAGAGGTGGCTGATGTTGTTCAGATATCCGAATTTGTGAATAGACCAGATCTTTAATACCCGTTCCCGTTTGCGCTCTTCTTGTAGCATATAATCGCGGCCAATGAGAAGGTCAAATTGGGTGAGCATGCCACATGGTTTGCCCGACTCGTCCACTACTGGCAGCACTCCGATTTGTTTTTCAGCCATCCGGTCGGCAATCGTTCGAAGTGTTTCTTCGGGCCTGGCGGTGATAATATCCTTTATCATGATATCATCCACATTTCCGGATAGTTCTCCTTTCAAAAATCTTTCCATGATACCCTGCCAAGATACGGCTCCCACAATCTTCCCGTCATCCGTCAATACAGGTATCAGCCGTTGACTTCTCATGTTTGAATTATTAATAACCAATGAATGTACTGTGGAAAGCGGCGCACCCTGGTTGATGGTGAGGATGTTGGTTGACATCACATCTTCGACAAAGAGTACCTGCAAGGGTTCTACGGCATATTCCCTCAAAACATGAAACCCGCGCCGGGCAACCTTTTCGGTCAAAATAGATCTCTTCAATGTGAGAACACTGATAAAATGAGCAAGAGTAACTGTTATCAGCAGCGGCAGGAAAAGATCCGTATTATGGGTAAGTTCGATTACAAAAACGATGGAAGTAAAAGGTGATCGCATTACCCCCGCCAGCGCGCCAGCCATCCCTAACAACGCCCACTCCTCGGGTGAATTTCCCGGAAAAACCAATCCCATCATCCCCCCGAGCGCTCCTCCCAAAATAAGAATCGGAGCGAGTATTCCCCCGCTTGTCCCTGAACCCAGAGCAAAGGCCCAGATAACCAGCTTCACAACAAAAATGCTGATCAGTGTCGTAAGCCCGATATTTTTTGTCAGTAAATCGCCAATGGTATCATATCCCACACCCAACGCAGCCGGTTGAATCATTCCGCCAAGCCCGACAATGACTCCTCCGATGGCAGGCCACCACATCCAGTGAAAAGGCAATTTCCTGAAGGCATCTTCGGCGCCGTAAACAGCTTTTGTTAATACCCATGCCATAATCCCGCAGATCAATCCAAGAATAACTGCATCTCCGAGGCCTGCGCCGGAAAGTGGCAATATCTTATTAACGGGAAACAGAGGTTCAGCCTTCATCCATTGCATGGACACAAAGAAATGGCGTACCATATCGGCTACAATGCTGGCTATTGCCACGGGGACGAAGGACCGGGGTTTCCATTCAAACAAAAGCAGTTCCACCCCTAAAAGCGCAGCGGCTATAGGCGTGCCGAATACAGCGCTCATGCCGGCGGAAGCGCCCGCTACCAAAAGACTTCTTCGTTCAATGGAGGTAAGATTCAGAAACTGAGCAAGGACAGATCCTAATGCACCGCCCGTCAGAATAATAGGGCCTTCTGCTCCGAATGGTCCGCCCGTACCGATGCTGAATGCGCTGGCAATGGGTTTGAGAACGGTTAGTTTGGGTTCCACTTTACTTCCACCCACAAGAATGGTTTCCATTGCTTCAGGAATACCGTGTCCCCTGATTTTTTCTGATCCATAGCGTGCCATAAATCCCACAATCAGTCCACCTACGATAGGAATGGGAACAGCCCACCAACCGATAGTATTATTTCTGGGAGAAATAAGGGTGAGATCAAACTTTTGATAATAAAGGAAGTTGGTGATGATGGCTATCAGATCCATCAGAACGATGGCTATCAGCGCTCCGAGAATGCCTGTGATAATAGCCAGCGGAATCAGCCTGATGACCGACCGCGGCATGGTGAAGTCGCTTAGCCTGCGGGCTGCATCAGAAGAGAGTTTCTTTGGGCCGGTTCTTTGATTTTTATTTTTTTCTGTACTGTCTTCTGTGCCCATGATACAATCTTATTACCGGTGTAATTTTTTTATGGGTTAGGACAAAATGAAAGCCAGAACACTTTCCGGCCAATGAAGTTAACGTTTTTGAATATTTATTGAGCTTAAAAAATTTGTTGCTTCATTGCAGCAGTATGCAGAATGTAGATGCCGGTAATACTTTTGCAGGGATTTATCCGGGGTGCTTTTATGTTAGAGTTTTGATGTGGAGATGGGTATTTCTGTTTAAAAAAAACTCATTCTTGATCTGAATACTATTTTTCGGGCAAAACTTTTCTATATCTCCTTGATCTGCGAAATCAATTCCTGCAAAACTTTTTTGGCGTCGCCAAAGAGCATGGATGTTTTTCTTGAATAAAAGAGTTCGTTTTCTATTCCCGCATAACCGGGTTTCATACTTCGTTTGTTCACAATCACCATGTTGGCTTCTTCTACATTTAAAACCGGCATTCCGTAAATGGGCGAACCGGGATCGTTTTTCGCAGCGGGATTGACCACATCATTTGCGCCCAAGACGAGAACTACATCTGTAGTTTTAAATTCATCATTGGCTGTCTCCATTTCCAGAAGTTTATCATAATCCACATCAGCTTCTGCCAACAAAACATTCATGTGCCCCGGCATGCGTCCTGCCACCGGATGTATGGCATATCTAACATCCACACCTCTTTCAACAAGCAATTTCTCCAGATCGTGTACGCTGTGCTGTGCCTGTGCTACAGCCAATCCATAGCCCGGTACGATCATTACTTTTTTTGCATAGGCCAAAACCATGGCGGCATCGCTCAACGAAATTTCTTTAATGGCCTTTTGCGTAGCCGGTCCGGCTTTTGCTGATGCCTTGGTTCCCCCAAAGGAGCCAATCAACACATTCTTCAAACTTCTGTTCATTGCACGACACATCAGAATGGTCAGCAAAGAACCGGCGGCACCTACCAGAATTCCGCCGGTAAGCATGGCTTTGTTGTTGTATAAAAATCCGTCACATGCGGCAGCCACACCGGTGAATGAGTTAAGCAATGAGATAACGACCGGCATATCTGCACCTCCGATGGGCTGTACAAAAGCTACTCCGTAAACAAGTGCGAGAAATACCGTGATAAAAAAAGGAATATTTGCGTGTCCTGCAGGACTGAACCAGGTATAAACAGCGAACCCAAACACCAACACCAGTACAATCAGATTGAGGAAATGCTGGCCTTTGAAAGATACATCTTTGATACTGCCATTCAGTTTTCCCCAGGCAATCATACTGCCGGAAAATGAAGTGCTTCCGATAATAGAACCGGCGATGATGGCGAGGTAATGCCCGAAATGAGCCACACTTGAAAAAGCCACATCCGGTGTGTTCAGATTGGCTCTGTACATGTAATCAAATTCCACAATCGCAATCAGTGCAGCGCATGCACCACCCATGCCGTTGAAGAAACTTACCAACTCGGGCATCGCGGTCATCTTCACCTTTTTGGCAATGAGCCAGCCAAGTACGAGTCCTATCGTCATGGCTGTGAAAATCCAGCCGAAATTTCCAAGTGGTTTGCCATCATTTGTATAAAGAAAAATTGTGGCTGCTATCGCAAGCGTCATTCCTCCTGCTGCAATGAGATTCCCCTTTCTTGCTGTTGCCGGATGTGACAACATCTTCAAACCTAAAATATACGTTACCGATGCAATGATGTAGCAGATAGCCAAAATACTAATACTCATAGGTTTCTTTTTATCTGCTTATGATTTCTGATTTTTCTTTTTAAACATTTCCAGCATTCTGTCCGTAACTACAAAACCGCCAACTACGTTCAGTGTTCCCAATACCACCGCAATAAACCCAAGTATCAGCGCGAGGTAATTATCACTTTCGGCCTTACCCATGATGATGATTGCTCCGATGATAACTACACCGTGAATGGCGTTGGCGCCACTCATCAGGGGCGTATGCAACACGCTCGGCACCCTGTTGATAATTTCGAAACCTAAAAAGATCATGAGGATGACCACATAAATCATATCCAGGTTTTGTTGTAAAAAAGAGCTGATCGCTTCCATTATTTTTATTTTATCCGCTCATTGTAAATACTTCCCTTGTAAGTTATACATGAGGATTTGATTAAATCGTCTTCAAAATTCAGGTTAAACTGTCTTTCCTTATTCCACATCAGCTCCAGAAAATGAATCATATTTTTTCCATATAGCTTGCTGGAATCGTAAGGCATGGTAGAAGGCAGATTTGAATTGCCAACAATGGTTACGCCATTGTAAACGACGGTTTCATTGTCTTTGGTCAGTTCTGTATTTCCTCCGGTTGAAGAGGCAATGTCGATGATGACTGATCCGGATTTCATGCTTTCAACCATTTCTTTAGTTATAAGAGTTGGAGCTTTCTTTCCAAAGATCTGTGCAGTTGTAACAACGATATCTGCTTTCTTTACTGCAACGGTAATTCTTTCTTTTTGCCTTTGTTTGAAATCTTCCGTTTGTTCAACAGCATAACCGCCGGCCTTGCTGTCATCGGCAGCACCTTCCACTTCCACGAATCTGGCTCCCAGGCTTTGTACTTCTTCTTTCACCGCCGGCCGTGTATCAAAAACTTCTACCACACCACCCAGCCTTCTTGCTGTTGCGATGGCCTGCAGGCCGGCAACTCCCGCACCCAGAATTAAAACTTTGGCCGGAGCAATACTTCCCGCCGCCGTCATCAGCATGGGAAAATATTTTGGGTAAATCCCTGCGGCCACAATGATAGATTTGTATCCTGCAATATTAGCCTGGCTGCTGAGCACATCCATACTTTGTGCACGGGTACTGCGTGGCAACATATCGAGACTAAATACTGAAACGCCCGATGAGGCAATTTTTTCAAAAATTTCTTTGTGATAAACAGGATGAAAAGTGCCGACAAGAACTTTATCTTTCAAAGAAGGGAATTCCTTCTCTTCCGGCAGATTGATACAAACAAGGATGTCAGCGTTTGCAATGACTTCTTCACGTGAACTTATTTTGGCTCCGGCATCCGTATAATCTTTATCGGAAGAATAGGAATTTTCGCCTGCTCCCTGCTCAACCAATAGTTCACAATCAAGTTTTTTAATTAATGAAAAATGCTCGGGCAAGATCGCCACTCTTCTTTCTCCTGCAGGTTCCTTTAAAGCTCCAATCGTCATATAACGGCAAAGCTAATGCAATGCAGCTTTAGAAACGAATTGTAAAGTCTTGTTTTACCATAAATTCTTTTTTAAAAAAGACAATCCCGAGAAAAAACAGGTCGATGGACAGGGTCACTCTTGAATCTGAGTGGATGGTTTCCCAGGCTTCCTCCATCCCGGCGCTCCAGTGGATATCGTCAAAGATGAAGATGGAATGCTCGTGGTTTTTTTCTAAAAGCAAATTGAAATACCTCAGGGTGGGTTCTTTTTTGTGATTGCCATCGATAAAAGCCAAATCAATCTTTGGATTATGGTTTAAGAATTCAGGTAATGTATTTTTGAAATCACCTCTGATGAGGCGGATATTCTTAAGGTTTTTTATCCGGAAAAAGTTTTCCGCAATTCCCGCTATGGAATTAGAACCTTCCAGGGTAACAATATTTGCATCGGGATTGCAAATTGCAAAATAAGCAGTCGTTGTTCCCAGAGAAGTGCCCATTTCAAGAATGTTTTGACAATGGTAATATTTTGCAATTCTGCAGAGCAATTGTGCGTATTTCGGCTTTTTCAACGAAGTTCCGGCAATGGATGATATTCTTCTTTTTTTCCGATTGAACAGAGCGCTCCCCGCACCGAAATCTTCAACTTCAATAAAATGTTTATTTGCCAAAAGTTCCTTCCTGTATTGTTCGATCATCTTTGCTTCCGGAGGTTTTTTTTTGTCATTTAATACATGAATGATGAAATCAAACACAAACGGAGAATGCACACCATGTCCCTTGCCGTTGTGTGCGTGCAGTAAGTATGAAAGATATTTTTTGGCTAATTCGGTTCGGGAATACATCACCTGTGCTTTCGTTCCCATGTTTCAAAGGTAAACGAATAAGCATGTCTGGCATCTGCAGGATGATCCTGTGAGAAAACAAGTTCCCATTGTTCCGGCTCCGGTTGGGGATAAACAGTATCTCCTTCAAGGGTTACGTGTACACGCGTCAGATAGATTCGATTGGCAAGATGCATAGTTTCGTTGAAAATTTTTCCTCCGCCAATGACAAAGATTTCTTTGGTATCGGCTTCTCTGGCTTTTTCAAGCGCCGACGAAATATCGTGAACCACAAAAGCATCTGACACCCGCCATTCTTTGTTGGATGTGACGATGATATTGATTCTTCCCGGCAGAATTCCTTTCATGGATTCATACGTTCTTCTTCCCATGATGATGGGCATGGCCCAGGTCAGATTTTTGAAATGGCAGAAATCATCCGGCAAATGCCAGGGCATACCGCCCCTGATACCGATGACATTATTTTGCGAAGCAGCTACTATGTGGGAAATGATTCTGATGATAATTCTTTTTGAAGTTTTTTAAACGGCTACCGGCGCTTTTATTCCGGGGTGGCACTGATAATTTTCCAAAGTAAAATCTTCAAATTTGAAATCAAAAATATTTTTCACTTCCGGATTCAGTTTCATCGAGGGAAGTGGGAATGGTTTTCGGGTCAACTGGAGTTTGGCTTGTTCAAAATGATTTTTATAAAGGTGCACATCTCCGAATGTGTGTACAAAACTTCCCGGTTCCATGTCGCATACCTGAGCCATCATCATCGTCAATAAGGCATAAGAAGCGATGTTGAAAGGCACACCGAGAAATGAATCCGCACTGCGTTGATAAAGCTGACACGACAAAGTCCTTTTCCCATTTGGCAATGGAGCTGTATAAAACTGGAACAGGCAATGGCAGGGCATCAGCGCCATATCCGGGAGATCAGCTACATTCCATGCACTCACAATCATGCGCCGGCTGTCCGGATTGGTTTTGAGTTGATTGATGACTTCACTGATTTGATCTATTGCCTTGTGATTGGCTCCTTCCCAGCTTCGCCATTGTTTGCCATAGACCGGTCCGAGATCTCCCTTCTCATCAGCCCATTCATCCCAGATACCCACTCCGTGTTCTTTCAGATAATGGATGTTGGTATCTCCTCTCAGAAACCAAATCAGCTCATAGATAATGCTTTTTAAATGGACTTTTTTGGTCGTGACCAGAGGAAATCCTTTTTTAAGATCAAAGCGCATCTGATAACCGAATAAGCTTCGTGTACCCGTACCCGTACGGTCGGATTTATCCGCGCCATTATCCAGGATATTTTGAAGCAGATCAAGATAGACTTGCATGTGTGCAAGATAAGTTGTTCCGCGATTTTGTGATAAAAGGAAGCCTTAATGTTGAAAAAATGTGAAAGGAGATTTTGGGATAACGGATGTCGTAATCTGATATTCCGGACGGATGGATACGCCTTTCCTTCTTACGAAGTTTCCGGACAAACATTCTCATCCCTTTCTGATGCTTTGCACGAAATGAGGTGTAGGGGTAATTCCTCCCATCCATCTATTACTTTCTTATCTTTGCGCTGAAAATTTTGATTGCATGTCGATTTTAGTGAACAAGAATTCCCGTGTTTTGGTACAGGGATTTACAGGAACAGAAGGCACATTTCACGCTTCTCAGATGATTGAATACGGAACAAATGTGGTTGGTGGTGTGACACCGAAAAAAGGTGGGACCACACATCTTGACCGTCCGGTTTTTGACACGGTGGATGCTGCTGTCAGAGCCACCAATGCCAATGTGAGTATCATTTTTGTACCACCGGCTTTTGCCGCTGATGCCATTATGGAATCCGCTGAATCAGGTATCGCTTTAATCGTGTGCATCACCGAAGGGATTCCGGTTCAGGATATGGTAAGGGTGAAGAATTACATTTCCTCGTCCCAATCGAGACTGATCGGCCCGAATTGCCCGGGAATTATTACACCCGATGAATGTAAAGTAGGAATCATGCCGGGGTTTATTTTCAAAAAAGGAAAAATCGGAATTGTTTCCAAGTCGGGTACTTTGACCTACGAGGCCGCTGACCAGATAGTAAAAGCAGGTTTGGGAATTTCTACCGCCATCGGTATCGGTGGTGATCCGATTATTGGCACCACTACACTGGACGCTATTCAGATGTTTATGAATGATTCCGAAACAGATGGTATTGTAATGATTGGAGAAATCGGTGGAAATATGGAAGCCGATGCAGCCCGCTGGGTGAAAGACCACAACCAGAAACCTGTTGTCGGATTTATTGCCGGTCAAACCGCACCTCCCGGACGCCGGATGGGACATGCAGGAGCCATTGTTGGCGGCGCCTCAGATACGGCTGCTGCCAAAATGAAGATTTTAGGGGAATGCGGAATCCATGTTATTCAAAGCCCGGCCGATATTGGCAAGAGAATGGCCGAAGTGATTAATGGATAGTTTTATTTTGCGATAGTTATAATAAAACCCGTAAGATTTCTGAAATCTTATGGTTTTTTTAATTTGTATCATTCATCTGCAAATTCATCCTCCTCTCCCATCTGAATGTTCTCATTATTTTCCCGTTCATTATTTTCTTCTTCGCTTTCGCTCTCTTCTGATGTTTCAGGTTCATCCATGATTTCCTGTTTGTCAATCGTATCCAGGATTTCCTGAACATTTTGTTCTGCCTGCGTGAGTTTTGAATTGCAAATGCGAATCAACTGTGCAGCTCGTGCTACTTTCTTTGATAATTCATCTACGGTGATTTGCCCGCCTTCCATTTCCGATACAATTTGCTGCAGTTCGTCAAAGGCTTCCTGGTAATTGGGTTTGCTCATAATTTTTCATTTTTTGATTTAATGGTGTTGACGGTGCTTGAAATATTACCATCATAAATGATTGTTTCGATTACATCTCCTGCTTTAAGATTTTTTATCCCTGAAATTGATTTTCCTTTTACGCGGGTGATGCTGTACCCTCTCTTCAACACATTGTCAGGATGGAGATTGTTCACGTTTTTTTCAACATTTTCCAATGCAGTTTTTGATTGTCTGACAAAGAAAGAGGAATGCAGGGAAATACTTTGCCGTATCGATCGCAATCCCTCCACTGATTGTTCAAACAAATAGGAAGATGAGGAATGTATTTGCTGCTTTGCATTTTTTAAATTTTCCTTTTGCTGCAATACGTAAAATGAAACCTGTTGTGTAATGTTTTTCGAATTGTCCCTGAGTTGATTATTGTGACGAACAAGAATGTTACTGCTAACGGATTTGAACAGACGGATTAATGATGCGAAAGCAAAATGCTGTTCCGATAAAATGTTTTCTGAAACAGTTTTGATGACATCTTCTGCTTTTTGAACAGGTACAGAAAAATCATGAAACTTTTGAAGAAGCCATTCTCCCAGTTTTGTAGGGGTAATGGCATTGGTATGGGCCACCATTTCCGACACAGTGGTATTGGTAGAGTGACCGATACCGGTGATAACGGGGATAGGGAATTCACAAATCGTTTTCGCCAGTTCATAATCATTGTAACAGGTAAGCCCGACTTCTCCGCCACCACCACGGATGATGGCAACGACATCAAAAAAATTTGTGACTTTCTTAATCCGCTTTAGCTGGTTGATCATGGATGCTGCTGCCCGGTCTCCCTGCAGAAGCGAGGGGAACAACATGTGGAAGAATTTATAATTCCATCCGTTCTTATCAACAATATTCAGAAAATCAGAATATCCTTTGCTCGTTTCAACAGAAATGACAGCGATACGCTGAGGCAATAACGGAACCTGAATTTGTTTGTTCTTGTTGAAAAGACCTTCGGTCATCAGGCGCTGAATGGTCTCTTGTTTTTCACGTTCCAGATCACCAAGTGTGAACGAGGGATCGATATCCTGAATCATCAGGCTTAATCCATATTTCGGATCAAACTGAATCCGGGCATTGAATAAAATTTTGATGCCGTCTTTCAAAGAATCTTTTAAAACACTTTGAAATTTGCGGTTGATTCGCAGATAATCCGAATTCCAAAGGACCGCTCTGATTTCGGCAACAATCTTTCCATCTGTTTTTTCCACCAGCTCAGGATAGCAATGTCCGGAATGTTTGTAGAAGTTGAGCTTATTCATTTCTGCTTTTACCCAGAATGAAGAAGTATAGCGCGCTGAAATGGTTTTCTGCACACTCTGCAAAACTTCAGATAAAGTGAAAATAATTTTATCAGCTAACTTTTCAGACATGCTACAATTAGTATTTTAGGCAGGTCTTAAAGTTATTATCCTTTTGACGATAAACAAGGAAAAAGAACCAAAAGTTTAGGAAGAATGTCAATAGCGGGCTTCGGGAACATTTCGGCCAGCTCAATGCAGCGCCTCAGCCTTCGCGGGAACCTCCAATATTAATGTAACATCTAATCCTTACACTCTAAACCCTACACTCACTCACTTTTTCCAAATTCCCAGCAACCTTCTCACAACAACAACTTCACCTGCGTGATAACTGCTGTGCCGGGCTGATTTCAATGCCAGATCGAAAGTGGAAACACCACCCGCATGTGCCAATGGTTCGAATAATTTGTCTCCTTTTTCCCTGACCAGTTTAGTCCATTCTTCATTGTCGTCATGGATGTCTTTCAGGCATTGGTTCCATTCTTTTTCCGAAGGATTTTTTTCTGTGGGCCAGAATTCATCGGGCCATTTGGGCGATTTAAAGTTGGGATCTTTTGCAGTGTGCAAATAAGTGTGTTGTGCAATGCACAGGTGTGTAGCCAATTCCCAGATACTGTAAGGAAGCCCATTGGGTCTTTCGTGAATTTTATTGTAAGGAATTCCTTTGAATGCGTCATCAAATGATAGCACGGGATTGGCTTTTTCCATAGCGGCACTAAGCTCTTCAGTGTACTTGTTCTCTTTTGCCATATATATAATTTTTTAAAAATAAACAGACGTGATCTTGTTTGAAAAATCAAGACCGGTCACCATAAACCTCAAATTCCGTGCGAGGATGGGATTTTAATTGAGGTTAAAAGAGCGGGGAAATTAAAGATCCGTATTGATAACGGATGGCTTTTTAATATGCCGCATTGTAGAAATTTTTCCGGACAGATATCCGATTGCCAGTGCAAGAGGGTAGTCGCTGATCCAGTGCACTTCTGAATTTACCATGGCCCAGCTTGTCAGTGCCATTAGTGAATAGCCCACAGGCCTTATCCATTTCTTTTCGGGATAATCGAGGGCAAGAGTTGTCACAGTTGCCATCATGGTAGCCAGGTGCCCCGAAGGGAAAGCATCATATTTGGAAGTATGGTCTGCATATTCTTTGAATGATGGGAAAGGGCGCCATGCACCATTCTTTTTTGTCGCCATAAAAGGGCTTTCTCTCCCTGAAATCCGTTTCAGAATCTGGGTGCCCACACCCATCACAATAAAGGTTTCAGCCAAGTCGCCCGCTGTCTGAACAGCCCGGTAATCTTTTTGTATTTTCCCATAAACCCACAATCCGCCGGCCAGAACCAAACTGGTTCCGCCTTCGCCCAACTGGTACAGTGCAGCATTAAAATTGCGCGGATATTTGATAATTTTTGTTTTGCCGATTCCCCATGCCACCCCGTAATGGTTGTCTTCTGAAAGATTGATTTTTTTTGAAGCGTCCTGCACATTTTTGAGAAGTGATTGATCAAACGGGATCAATATGGCTGTGGAAGCTGCTACTGCAATCAAGCCTTTCAGATTGGATTTTTCAAAAGGTGATTTTGCCAATTGCCACATATCATTGGGCAGATACCGTACAAAATAAAGCGCACCTCTTGAATCAAAAGTCATTTCTTTGTTTTTGTACAGGATGATGAGCTGATTGTGGGCGGTGTCTTTTATTTTTTGAAAAATAACAGATTTTTGAACCGGCAGAGAATCCGTTGACTGTGCGTAATTGCTGAGCGGGAGAAGTAAAAAAGTAGCGAATGTGATTCTCCTGAATAATTCCATGTTGATGGTAAGATTTTCTTTTCAGGAATAAAAGTACCGAAGGCGGCTTTAATAAAAAATCAAATATGGATTTCTTTTACCCAATTTTGGCACGGAAGAAAATGTTGAAACCGGCTGCTGCATTTGAAGAGGTATTGGGAATGCCGGGTGAACGGGTTTCAGAAGCCCCAGCCCGCGAAATAAAATCTATCATTAAAAACCAGTTAAACACAACGACTAAAACGGTCAACATTTTTCAGGCATCATCACACTCTAAACACTAAATACTAAACTCAATCATTTTCCCCAAATCCCGAGCAGCCTTCTCAAAACAATAATCTCCGCAGTATGATAGCTGTTGTGATCAGCCAACACCAACACTTCTCTTAATAACGACTGGCCGCTTCCCCAGGGGAAAGGTTCAAACAATTTGTCTCCTGCTTTTTGCAAAAGAGAAATCATTTCTTCGCGGTCGTCGCGGATACTTTTCAGGCACTTTTTCCATTCCTTTTCAGACGGGCATTTTTCGCCAGGCCAATAACCCGAGGGCCAATCCGGAGACTGATGGTCATTGCTCTTGCTGAATTCCACCAAATCCCATTGCGCGATGCGCAGGTGTTCGGCCAGTTGCCAGATGTTGTAAGGAAGGCTCCTCACTTTTTTCGAAACCATTTCAAAAGAAATTCCCTTCAGTGCATCATCCATTGAAGCATGTGCATTGCCATTGCGCAGAAGTTGAGTAAGTTCTTCTACAAGTGTATTCTCTTTTTTCATGAAATCCGGTTTTTAAAATGTGTGAGAATGAGTGGCAATTTTCTTTCCAGAAAAACTGAAAGTTTAAAACACGATTGAAAATTATTTTCTGTAAGCCGGAATATCCTTTGGGAAAGGAGAATTTATCGATAGGTTACGATCTCTAATTTCTTGAAATGCAATAGTTCATTTCTTTACAGATTGATATTTTTTACTTTCTCAATATTTTTTCCATTGTTTTTCCTTTGGCCAATTCATCAACCAATTTATCAAGATAGCGAATCTGCTGCATCAGTTCTTCCTCTATTTCTTCCACGCGGTATCCGCAAATGACACCCGTTATCTTAGAAGCATTGGGATTGATGGCGGGCGCCTGCGAAAAGAAAGTTTCAAAATTGGTTTTGTTCTCCAGTATTTTTTGCAATTGCTTTTCATTATATCCTGTCAGCCAGAAAATGATTTCGTCCACCTCAGCTTTGGTGCGTCCTTTTCTTTCAGCTTTGGCGATGTAATGCGGATACACGCTTGCAAATGCCATTTTGTAAATACGGGAGTTGTTTGCTTTCATTTTAGATTGTTTTAGTGGCGATTTGTTATTGGGGGTGAGTATTTTTTATTTTAACTCTCATCCGAATTTTTGGGATTCCCGGCATCTCGTGTCAAGCAACATGTCTCAGTTATCATTCTATTTTTTTATTTTATTATGGATTACTGAGATTACGCTGAATACCTCGTCGTTGCTCAGGGTGGCTAAGCAGGAGAGCACATCGGGGTTATATTGCGTTATCTGAGTCATGCAGTAGTTTTTCTAATTCATGGGCCAGTTCCTTTTCATCAGGAAGATAGAGCTGGTATCTGCTAACGAAAAGTTGGTTACTGATATTTTCCGTTGCATATTCTACCAATATCTGGTCTTTATACGCACCTAATACAATACCTATGGGTGGATTATCGCCCTCCACATTTTCTTCTTTGGAAAAATAATTGAGATACAAATTCATTTGCCCGATATCACCGTGGTCTATTTCGCCCCGTTTCAGGTCTATCAATACAAAGCATTTAAGAATACGATGATAAAATACCAGGTCAACCGAAAATCTCCGGTTGCCAACCGGCACCCTGTATTGACGGGCAATAAATGCAAAGCCCTTTCCCAGTTCCAACAGAAATGTTTCTATGTTTTGAATTAGTTTTTCTTCCAATTCTCCCTCTAAATATTGTTGACTTTGTGGAATTCCTAAGAACTCAAAAATGTAGGGGTCTTTTAAGATGTCTTCCGGTCGCTGAATCTCCAATCCCTTTTCAGCTATTTCCAATACTCCTTTTTTATCAGTACTCAGGGCAAGACGGTGAAAAAGCATGCTTTTCATTTGCCGTTTTAGTTCTCTAACACTCCAGTTCTCTTTTTCGCATTGTCGTGTATAGAAACTTATTTCAAGATCATTGTCAGCTTTTAATATCTCCACATAATGGCTCCAGGTCAATTGTCCAGACAGTGTCTGGATTTTTGGAATTTTAGGTAAAGATTTCTGATTTGAAAAAGGTCGGACCGGCTGAAACCTTTGCCATAAGCCGATGTGAGGTCTTTTGATAATTTATCCAAAAGTTCGGCGCCATAAGCTGCCTTTTCTTTCCCATGCTGTTCGTATTCTATAATGTGCTGACCGATATGCCAATAGGTATTGACCAATAAGGTATTCACCGTTTGGGCAGCTTGTTCTCTCGCTTTTTGCAATAAATGGCCGATATCTTTTACCAAATCATTATATGGAACCAGTTTATTCATCTTCGCCTAATTTAAGAAAATCAACAGGTTTGTATTCTTTAATAAAACATCGTTAGCCTTTAAAATTAGGCAAATCAACGGTTAATAGAAATCAAACCTTTTGCCGGTGTTATTATCCTGTTTTCACGCAAAGAGCGCAAAGAACTTCCACGCAAAGGGCGCAAAGAATTGACCTTCGCGTTCTCTGCGTACACCTCTGCGTTCTTTGCGTGAAACTTGCGTGCTCCGCATGAAATCCTTCCTCGTGAAGACTCCTATAAATTATTGACAATCCTGTGTATTCCATCCTTTAATAATTGGGTATTAAAATTTATTAGCAAGGCTAATCTTTTATCTGCCAGCTTTAGATAAGTTAATGTCTGCGCGAAATGAACCGGCGCCAGATTTTCCACCGATTTAATTTCAACAATCACTTTATCATCCACCAGCAAATCCAATCTGTATCCTACATCCTGTTTCACCTCTTTGTAAATTAACGGCATGGGCAATTGAGTTTTTATGTCAAAACCCATTTCTCTCAAATCAAAGGAAAGGGCAGCTTCATAAGCAGATTCCAGCAATCCGGGACCTAACGTTTTATGTATTTCCATTGCAGCCCCTATTATTTTGTATGAGAGTTCATTCTCCGTCATTGTTGCCTAATTTAAGAAGATCAATGGGTTTGTATTCCTTTATGAAGTTGTCAAAAGACTGCGGCCTGCCGTTCTCATCAAAAAGGGTGGTTTGATAAGAGCCTTTGGCTAAAGATTCAAAGACGTAATCTTTCCGCTGAATTTTTTTTCCAATAAGTGTCCATTCCGAAAAAATGATTGGCTTCGTTGTTCCCGGAATGCAATAATTGGTGGCATCTCCGTTAATAATGTTTTTTGAAGCAGGAATGAAATGAGATTACAACTTGTATTTCAAAACCTAAACTTCTTCAAATAATCTGCATCCATTTTTGCAGCATTCATACTGCCTTTTGAATCATACTGCTCTTGCTCTACGATGTAGTATTTGAAACCTTTTTCGGAGCCGTCTTTGAGAATTTTTTTGAAGTCTATTTCTCCGGTTCCCAATATGCAGGTTTCTCCTTTGTCGGAGAGAGGTTCATTTTTCTTTCTGTCTTTGATGTGTGAAAGTTTGAAACGCCCGGGATATTTGTTGAGCCAATGGATGGGATCCTGGCCGGCTGTGACAACCCAGTAAATATCCATTTCGAAATCTACCAGTTCGGGATCTGTATTTTGAATCATGACATCCAATGGAAGTTGCCCATCGACGGGAACAAATGGATAGTCGTGGTTGTGATAACCAAAGCGGATTCCGTTTTTCCGGCAAATTTTACCGCGATCGTTAAATGTGTCGGCAATTTTTTTGAAATCGTCAATCGATTTCTGCGGTCCTTCCCACGGATCAATCAGGTATTTCATGCCGATGGCTGCGGCGTCAGCAGCTTTTTTTTCAAAATCTTTGCGGATGTTGGTATGGCTCGAAATAATTTTCATGCCGAGGTCATCCATCAGTTTTTTAAATTCTACATTGGTCATTCCCCAGAACATACCTTCTGCACCTTCAAAACTTTCCACCTGTTTGTAACCCATACCGGCCACCTGTTTCAGTGTGCCTGCCGGATCTTTGGGCAACACATCGCGGATGGTGTAAAGTTGTAATCCGAATTCCTTGAGCTTGGCTCCTGACTCATCTGCACAAGCCATCAAAGAATTGGGCAGAGATGCCGCTACAGCAGCCGCTGCTGTAGTCCTGATAAAATTTCTTCTGTTTAACGACATAATTAGTTTGTTTTTAAAGTGCCCAGGCACGATCGCCTTTTTTATATGATAAATCACCATTGTAGCTTCCCGGAGTTTCCACATATCTCAATGCTTTGGTACATCCGGTTTCCGAAGTGAAGTAACCCAACAAAGTAAGCTCTTTCATCATTCGGAAATAATGCGAGCGGTCTTCAGGCTTTTTGTTTTTCTGATATGTTGTTTGTTCTTTGTCGAGGGCAGATAGCAATTCTGTTTTTTGAACAGGAGTCAGTTTCATAAATGGAGAATCAAATTTTTTTCTGGCTGCATCTTTCAACAGTTTCATCCCTTTGTGAAAAATTTCCTGGTCTTCTTTTTCGTAGCAATCATTTACCATTACAATCATAAACGCTCCTACTCTGGCAGCTTTTGCTCCGGGTGTATTGGTTTCGGGCAAAATGGTTTCTGCTATTTCGTCAAGAAAGGAAGTATCCTCAGGGGAAAAGACCAGAGAGGTTTTTTCATTGGCTTTGCATCCGCTCAAAAAATAGGTACTGCCTATTACGGTGCCGCCGAGCAGGATAGAAATTGATTTGATGGCGTCTCTTCTGTCCATTTTAATTATATAGTAAAGTTTAAACTAAATCCTTCGCGATATTCTCTTTTTACGAATTGATTGGCAAGGTCAAAATTAGTTACCCGCATGTTCTTTGCATCCCATAATAATTCCAGATAACGTCCGGGATAATTGTAACCGTTGCCGGTTTGTTTGGGCACCCGGATATCAAAACCACGAATGGCGAGGTTGGCCATTAACAGTGCTTCTGTCAGTGGGCCTGCAATTTCGAATGGCGAATCAACTTCCATATTCCCGTAACCCTTGATGGCTGCTTCTACCCATTGGGCATAATGTCCGTCGGCACCACCGGGCACTCTCGGATATTTTTGAGGAACGTGTACTTCATTTGTTCTCGACGTTGGCAAAAGCTGTGGATTTTCGGCATAAGTGGCACACATCATTTTTCCTTTGGTACCTTCAAATAAAACACCATTTCCGCCATCGCCAAAAACTTCGTTGGGGCCTAATTCAGCAGGCCGTGTAGGTTGAATACCACCATCCATCCAGTGTACGGTTACCGGGCCATTGGTCCGTTTGCCTTTGGGGAATTTCATTGTTACATGGCTTGAAGGCGGGCAGCTTTGCGGGAAATATCCTCTTTGAAATTCGTCGACATATACACTTCCCACACTTGCCTGAACCGAATCGATATATCCCAGCCCCAGCACATCAAAAGGCGGTTCAACAATATGGCATCCCATATCTCCAAGTGCTCCTGTTCCGAAATCCCACCAGCCGCGCCAGTTGAAGGGTACTAATTTTTTTACATAATCCCTGTATGGAGCGGTGCCCAGCCAAAGGTTCCAATCGAGCCCGTCCGGAACCGGCGCCGATTCAGCCGGCCAGGGAATGCCCTGAGGCCATACTGGTCTGTCAGTAAAGCACCATACAGTGTGTACATCTCCGATTAATCCGGCATCGTACCATTCCTTCAATTGGCGAACGCCATCGCCACTGGACCCCTGATTCCCCATTTGGGTGACCACCTTATATCGCTTTGCTGCTTCTGTGAGTGCACGTGCTTCATACACGTCGTGTGTCAGCGGTTTTTGAACATATACGTGTTTACCCAATTGCATGGCCGCCATTGCGGCAACTGCATGTGTGTGATCGGGCGTGGATACAGAACAGGCATCAAAATTTTTGTGTTCCTTGTCAAGTAGTTCACGCCAGTCTTTGTAATATTTTGCTTTTGGAAAATTCTTTCTGCTGGTGGCTGCCATTCGATCGTCAACGTCGCAGAGGAATGCAATTTCGGCTTTACCGCTTTTGTAAAAATGGTTGATATCATCCTGTCCTTTACCACCGGCTCCGATGGCTGCAATGAGTAACTTGTCGCTGGGGGCAGTATAGCCTTTGCCTCCCAATACGTGCCGCGGAACGATCATGAATCCGGCAGTTGCCAGTGCTGTATTTTTTAAAAAATTCCTGCGTGAAAATTTGTTTTTTTTCTCTGACATGAACTTTGGTTTTAGAGGTTTCTTTTTTTCAATTCACTGACGGCATGGTCGGCGGCTCTTGCCGTGAAAGCCATGTAGGAAAGTGACGGGTTTACACAGGATGATGACACCATGAAAGATCCGTCGGTGACAAACACATTGGGTGCATCCCACACCTGATTCCATTTATTCAATACCGAAGTTTTGGGATCATGGCCCATTCTGGCTGTACCCATTTCATGGATGCCGCGGCCAATGGTTCCGTCGCCATCAAAACCTTTCACATCCTTAATGCCTGAGTTTTCGAGCATTTCGGCTGCATCGTTTTGTATGTCAACTCTCATCTTTCTTTCATTTTCTTTCCACTCGGCATCAAAAGCAATGGTGTTCAATCCCCATGCATCCAGGTGTTCTTTATCAAGAGTCATTTTATTTTCGTGATAGGGAAGCATTTCTCCAAATCCCCCCATTCCGATGGTCCATTCTCCGGGTTCACAAAGTGCATCTTTGAAGGCTCCACCAATACTGAGTTCCGCTACTCCCCTTGACCAGTTTTCACGGCTGGCCGCCCCCTGGTATCCGAAGCCCCTGAGATAATTCCGTTTGTCGCCTAAAATGTTTCTGAACCTGGGAATGTAAAATCCATTGGGCCTTCTTCCGAAATAGTATTTGTCTTCATAACCTTCTACCCGGCCTGAGGCTCCGACTCCCAGATGATGATCCATAATATTGTGCCCAAGTTCACCACTGCTGCTTCCCAGACCGTCGGGCCAGATGTCGGTAGCAGAATTCATCAATATCCATGCACTATTGAAAGTGGATGCATTGAGAAATACAATTTTTGAATAGTACCGGAAAGTTTTCTTGGTTTCAGCATCCAGGACTTCTACTCCGGTCGCACGTTTCGAATCTTTGTCATAAAGAATTTGAGTTACAATACTGAAAGGCCTTACGGTTAATTTTCCAGTGGCCACTGCTGCCGGTAATGTGGACGACTGGGTGCTGAAGTAAGCGCCATAGGGGCATCCCAGCCAGCATTTGTTTCGATATTGGCAATTGACTCTGTTGCCAAGAGGCTGGGTGATGTTTGCGGTTCTTCCTATAATGAGATGTCTTTGATTTTTGTAATGCTCTTTTATTCTTGCGGCCACATCTTTTTCGACAATATTCAATTCCATCGGCGGCATAAAATATCCATCAGGTAATTGAGGCAGATTTTCCTTTGATCCGCTGATGCCGGCAAATTTTTCTACGTAGGTGTACCATGGCTCAATGTCTCTGTAACGCACAGGCCAGTCGATGGCAATACCGTCTTTGGCGTTGGCTTCATAATCGAAATCGCTCCAGCGGTAGCTTTGCCTGCCCCAGAGAAGTGAACGCCCGCCCACCTGATATCCGCGAAACCAATCCATCCGTTTGATTTCGGTGTAAGGACATTTTTCTTCATCGGCCCACCAATCCATGTTCATTTCGTTGAGCGGGTAATCCCTTTTGAGTACCGGGTGGGTTTGTATCATTTTTTGTGTACGCCCGCCCCGGTGAGGGAATTCCCAGGGACCTTTCTGTGCATTGACATAATCTTTTACGTGTTCAATATTTTTGCCTCTTTCAAGCATAATTGTCTTCAGTCCTTTTTCGGTCAACTCCTTTGCTGCCCATCCGCCCGAAATTCCGGAACCGATTACAATTGCGTCATAAATATTATCTGCCATTTCAGTTACATTTTAATCGAAAATGCTGTAAGGTAAAATTTAGAATAGCGACTGGAACCCATCATGTTAATAAAGTGAAAATACCAATTTTTATATCAATCCGAAAAAAATATTGTGCGTTATGAAATGAGATGTATTATCGGACAACTTGATATAGTATCATTTTTTACTTGCTTTTTTTGTCTGGCGAATGTTCCTATATTTCCTGTGAAGTGCCAGATAAATGCCATTGGTCCAGCCAAAACCATCTTGTGAGGGATACTCTCCACCACCTGCCAAGAGGTTAAGGTTTTCTACATTATATTTCTCCATCATTTTGCCGGTGGCCTTATATACTTTGTCGTTTAGCGAGATCCATCTGTGCGCAATTTCTTTTGCCAGGGAATGGTATCCATAATTTTCCAAGCCTCTTATGGTAATCCATTGGAGGGGCGCCCATCCGTTAGGTGCGTCCCATTGCTGGCCGGTATTCTTCAAAGTGGTTACGACCCCTCCGGGTTTCAGAAACTTTTTTTTGATTATTCTGGCGCAGGAATCGGCTTGCTCCTGGTTGGCAACGCTGAAATAAAGTGGCATTATTCCGGATAGAGCCATTGCTTTTGTTTGTTTTTCATTTTTGATATCATAATCAAAATAGAATCCTTCTTTTTTGTTCCAACAATATTTTTGAATTGCTTTTTTTCTCTGATCTGCCCTCGAAAGATAAAATTGATTTTTAGCCTTATTGTTTTTTAATTTGAAACCGTCGGCAATTTTATTTTCAAGGTGGTAGAGCAGACAATTTAAATCTACGGCAACCAGATTGGTCGTGTTTATGGATTTAAGACTTTTGGAGTCTTCAAACCAACGGCTGCTGAAGTCCCACCCACTTTCAGCGCCCGCTCTTAAATTTCTGAAGAGGTTATGGGCATCACCGGAAATTTGTTTTGACAACGCAGTATCCTCTCTGTAAGATTCGGGGCGGGCTGTTGCAAATTCATCAAAGTATCGATTCAGAATTTCACCATCATTTAATCTCACAGAATGTGATGCCTGTTTCGTGTTTCTAGTAAGAAGAGTATTTCCTCTCGTCCAAAAATTGTATTCTTTGACGAGGTATGGCAAATATTTGGTCAGCACAATATCTCCTTTCAATTGAGCAAGCAATTGTACCATCAACGAATAAATAGGAGGCTGGCTTCTGCCTAAATAATATGTTCTGTTTCCGTTCGGGATAAATCCGAAAACTTTAATAAGATGGGAGAAATTGTCAATCATGTTTTCGATCATCGATACATAACCACTTTCTTTTAAACCAAGCATGGTAAAATAAGAATCCCAGTAATAGATCTCTCGAAATCGCCCGCCGGGTATGATGTATGGATGGGGCAACGGAATGAGAGATCCGTTTTCCGAATCGGGTTGGCGGGTAAGTACCGGCCAGAGATGAATGATATGCCGGTAAGTGCTTTTCTGCAAATCGGATGCGATCCCGGTTTTTGGCTTTTCAGGGGTATAAAAATATTTCAAAACGAATGTTTTTAAATCAAATCCCGGTTTATTCTTTGCTGCCAGATATTTTTTCAATATCACTGCAGTTGGTATTTTGGAAATACAGTCAACAAATGTTTTGCTGTCGGAAAATATTTGTTGCATCTGCACATCATAAAACAAAGGGTCGAGTAGAAATATTTCTTTTTCAGCCATAATCATTCTTTTTTATGTTAGGGTACTTTGGTCTGAAATTGTTTTTTTCACGGATTGCAATTTTTTAAAAAGGAGGAGAAGCACTACCATTACACTTATAGGAACTAAAGAAAGATAAAAGGCCGTTTGGCCGCCATAGGCACCGAAGATATGACCTGTGATGATGGAACCGGTTGTGCCTCCCAATGCGGAGAAAACGACGATCAGCCCAGACATGGCCGGATGTTTATGGGCAGGCAGATTGCTAAGTATTACGGAATTGATAGCCGGATAAATGGGTGCCAGAAATAAACCTATTAAGGGAAAAAGAAATGCAACCAACGGAACGTCTGCCAGACTATTTATTGGTATGCCTGAAATATTTTTGGTGAGTGGAACGGTTATCAGTACTACTGCTGCAGCAGCAGCGAGGCAAAATAATAAAACATAAAGCCAGTCGATTTTTTTTAATACCATCCCCGCCAGGAACCTGCCAAGAGCAATGGATACCGAAAGGATGCTGGCCATTTGAATACTCAGGCTGGTAGATAGTTTTAATACATCTTTGTTGAATGTAGGCAACCAGCTCATTATACTCTGTTCAATCAACACGTAAAAAAAGGCGCTAAAGATGAAAACAAGTACAAGCGGAGTAAGAATAAGTCTAAGCATGTTGGCAAAATCTTCTGTCGAACTTTTTCCTTTTTCGGCATTTTGGATTGACGATTCGTCTATCCTTGTTGACAATAGTAACAGGAAGGCAAGGAGCGCCAGGCCTCCCAGAATATAATATACATTGAACCATCCGGTGTATCTGGGATGGCTATCATCTACGAAATATCCGAATAGAAAATATCCGCAAAGGATTCCAACCATAAAAAAGGACTCAAGAAAATTCATGAGACTCAAATGTTCTTTTTTGTCGTTTGTAACTAAGGTTATCGTTGAATAAACGGTTACTTTGACCAATGCAAACCCAATACCGGCACTGGCGAAAAGTAACTTTGTGCCGGTGAAGTTTCTCAATTCGGGCAGAGCAAGGCAAACCACTGACACAAGGCCAAGGGCAATTAACATAGTTCGTTTATATCCGATTTTTGCCACCTGCGAAGCAATCAAAAAAGAGGTAATGGCAATGCTCAGATCTTTAAAGGCTTCGAGTGTGCTGGCAGACCCTTTTGAAATGTCAAAATTATTTTGCACCTGAAGGATAACAGTCCCAACACTGTTTAACAAGATGGCAAACACAAAATAATTGAGAAAAAGTGAAATTTTAATTCTGGTTTTATACATAACGGTATTGTATATACGCGAATAATTGGATGAGAAAGAGAAAAGGTATTTATTTAATTATAAATGTTTTTTTGCCGGGGCCTATACCTTTTAATATCAGGGTTTTCCATCCTTTTGGCAAAGTTGATTTTACAGTCTTGATACCTTCAGGGGTAATTTCCAGCCCTCCAAAACCATTAAGTACGGCCTGCAACACACCCCCGGCTCCCGTGGCAAAATAGGGATTGGTACCTCCTTTGGTTTCAGCGATTACGTTAAAAGGAGGAAGCAGGTTGGGTCTGTAGGCGTCGGTAAAAAAATGCCATGCTTTTTCTTTATCTCCAAGCCTTGAATAAAGCAATGCGAAAATTGCCTGTGTCATTGCCGGGGTACCTTCATTGGGGACGCGCGAGGAGTAATAATCCAAATCTTTTTTT
Source organism: Chitinophagaceae bacterium (assembly GCA_017307735.1). Classification (GTDB taxonomy): domain Bacteria; phylum Bacteroidota; class Bacteroidia; order Chitinophagales; family Chitinophagaceae; genus Ginsengibacter. The sequence continues at coordinate 18,169 of JAFKGR010000021.1, read as the reverse complement.
ATTTGTGCAGGATCTGTAATCTCATGCAACGGATAGGCAAGCAGATTGACATCTGCCTGTTTGATTCCTTCTCCATTATAGGTTGCATGTTCTTTCGTCACTCCATCTGCCATTTTTAATATGGGAATGTTATCAGCCACATTCTTCCAATCAGGATCTGCATTTTCACCCAATATTTTCGCTGCCTCTGATGCACAAATTAAATTTGCCCTGGCCGCAGCATTGGTAAAAGCATCATTATCGACATTTTCAGCCCATTCATCTGCAGCAACAACATTGTTGATGTCAAAATGCCCCCGGCCATTGCGTTCTACGCGGCTGGTCCAGAAATCTGCTGTGGCTTTTAAAATAGCCCATCCTTTTTCTCTCAACCAATTTTTGTCCTGGGTTACACAATAATAGTTCCATGCTGCCAGTGCCACATCTGCGGTAATGTGATGCTCAAAAGGCCCGCTCAGCGCCCACACCGGAGTCTCTTCAGCTCCGCTGGCTGCACTTTCCCACGGATACATGGCCCCTTTGTATCCCTGTGCATAAGCGTTGCGTTTGGCTTCTTCTAATTTGTTGAAACGATATTCTATCATACTTTTTGCCAGCGCCGGATTGAGAAGTAATATGGCCGGATACATCCAGATTTCTGAATCCCAAAAAACATGTCCATTGTATCCAAGCCCGCTGAGACCCATGGGAGACATGCTATTATCACTTCCCTCTCTTACAAAAGAATAAAGGTGATACATCATATTGTGTATGTCCTGTTGGCTTTGAGGATCTCCTGTAATAATAATATCGCTGCTCCACAGGTTGTCCCAGGTTTTGTTGTGCATTGCAATTAAGGTGTCCAATCCCTGAAGCCTTGCAAAAATGGCCAGCCGTTGCGATTCATTTAGCGGGTCGGAATAATTTGCTGAAGAAAGAGTGGCGCCAACAATACCAAACCTGTAATTTTCTGATTGGGAAAGTTTTTTTGTGAATTTCATCAGGTGCATATTATTGTCCCACATTTCATGAATTATTTCCGGTTGATTTTTCAAGGGCTCATCAAAAACAAAAGAATTGCTTGCGCTCATCAGCAACTTTCCGGTAGGACTTTTGGCAGAAGACGTCAGAAGGCTGATCAGTGCATGAGGCCTGTCAATTTGATTGAAGTAATTTTCAACATCTTTCAGGGCATCCGGAGTTTCCATTACACTTGCTGCTTCTATTGAGATTGTTTTTTTAGCGGATACGTGAATATCCATTAAAACACAAAACGGTAGCTGACGCAATGCATAATAAGTATAAGAAAAGGAGGCGATATCCTTGTAATCAAAGGTGGTTGTAAAACTGCCGTGTCGCATATCGAGCACTTGTTTCAAATTGCTGACATCGCCATTTTTCAATCTTTTGCCATCCACAGCGAGGTACATATCCAAAAGATTAAAATTTTTCAGGAAGTTACTCACCATCCCGCGCCCATACAAATCGTAAGCCCCTGCCAGCACTACCTCTTTGACCTTAAATATTTCCGGACTGCTGATAATACCTATCTGACCATTTGCAACAGTAACTCCATAATAGTTTGTTGGGTCCACAGGCATTGCGGTGATTTTCCACGGATCAATATTTTGGGGATAAATACGGTTTACGGGAAGGAAGGAAGTCAGGATGAGCCCGGCAAAAAGAATTTTTTTTTTCATTCGAGTGTGTATGAAAAGTTAAAAAGCTAAATTACGGTTATGATTTATAAGTCAACCTGAATTTAATAGAATTGCCTGAAATCAGGTATGATAACGGGGGCACCCTTTAACAGATATCGTTAAAGAAAATAAAATATTTTTTTGGTTATATCAATGGATTATCTAAATTGTGCATCAATTTTTATTAACACTTATTTAATACTTGTATATGAAAAAAGCAATTCTGCTCAGCGGGATTCTTATTCTACTTTGCTTTCTGCAAGCTTCAGCCCAGCAAAGAGTAATTACAGGAACTGTTACTTCAAATACGGGCACCCCTTTGGCCGGTGCGTCGGTTGTAGTTGAGGGAAGTAAAATTGGGGTAACCACAAATACTGACGGAACTTTTTCAATAAATGTTCCTGGTAATGCCAAAGCGCTACAAATCAGTTTTGTTGGATATTCTACCCAAACGGTAAGCATTACCGGTAAGACAAGTGTAACAATAGTATTGGTATTGGCAGGTGCAGGTGAAACATTGGAAAATGTGGTAGTCAGTATTGGATATGGAACTGCCCAGAAAAAAGACCTTACGGGTGCAGTGTCTTCCATTACCGTAAAGAATTTTAACCAGGGAGTAATTAATTCCCCTGATCAATTGCTTCAAAACAAAGTCCCGGGTCTCGAAGTAACGAGTACCAGTGGCCAACCTGGTGTTGCCCAAACAGTTCAGATACGGGGTACTTCTTCTATCCGTGCTGGAAACAATCCATTGTATGTAGTTGATGGAGTTCCTTTGGATGGTGGTACAGCCAGGCCCAATATTGGGAACACCTTTGGTTCTACACCAAGTTCGGATCCCTTGATTTTTATTGATCCGAATTCTATCCAGCAAGTGGATGTTCAAAAGGATGCATCAGGTACTGCTATCTACGGGTCAAGGGGCGCCAATGGAGTAATTTTTATTACTACCAAAAAGGGTGCACGCGGGCCGATGAGAGTCGATGTAGGAGCAAGTGTCGGTGTGTTTGCCGGGTACATGAGAAAGTTTGATGTGTTAACAACCGGCGAGTATAAGACAGCACTGGCAAAATACAGTTTGCCGAGCACATTGGATGGAGGAGTTAGTACAGATGCTCTCAGTGCAATTACTGAAAATAAGCTATCTCAGAATTATAGCCTTGCATTAAGCGGGGGTAACGACAATGGAAGTTTCAGAACGTCTTTCCTGGGTTCGAAGAATATGGGATTTTTAAAGAAATCAAGGTTGGACAAATACATAGGAACTTTTAATGGACAGTACAGTTTTATAGATAAAAAACTGAATATCGAATTTTCAGCTATTGTCGGCAACTTTGGAGAACAACTTTCGCCTGTTGCCAATTCATCCGGGTCAGGAGGAAATATAATTTCAGCAGCATTATGGTGGAACCCTACTTTCCCGTTAATGACCAATGGAGCTTATAATTTTCCAAGTAGCGGTTCTAATAACCCGTTGGGAATGATTGAAGCCTATGATGATCAAACGAGTGTAAATGCTTTTCTCGGACATATTTCTGCTTCTTATAGCATTCTGCCGAACTTGCAGTATAAATTCCTTTACGGTATCAACCACGAAACCGGTAGTCGCGATCAAAATATTGAAGGGTGGATTCCGGGATTTCCACAAATTTCAGGGGTTGGAAATGCCCAGGTTGCAAACGCCCTGTTGAACTCCGAGACATTTGATCATACTTTAAATTACAATGGAAATATCAATAGCAAATTGAGTATTAATGCATTGGTGGGATATGAATATTTCAAGACTGATTTTTCCAATAACAGTATTTACGCGCAGGGGTTTAATTTTAATACAGATTATAATAACAGGGTACCTTATAAATACACTGATTTTATGGGTGATGCCCAGGTTCAAAACCCCTTCAACAGTAACAAGAACCCAAGTTCAGAACTGCAATCGTTTTTTGGTCGGGCCACTCTCAACTATGAAAGTAAATATTATCTGACAGGTACTTTCAGGGCAGATGGATCCAATAAATTTGGAACTAACAATAAATATGGTTATTTCCCGTCAGTTGCTGCAAAATGGCAAATTTCCAATGAGGATTTTATGAAAGATATTGAATTTGTGAACAGCCTTGGCTTGAGAGCATCATGGGGGATTACAGGTAACCAGGAATTTCCGGCTGGCTCCGGAGTTGAACAGGTCGCTATGGGGCCATTCAATGTGGTTGGCCAGATCAACGTAAAAAACCCTGATCTGAAATGGGAGCGTACAAAGCAGATTGATATTGGATTAGACTTTGCTTTTGCCAAAGGCAGGATATTTGGTTCTTTGGATTATTATAGCAAAAGGACCTCAGATATTCTTTTTTCAACAGTGGCAATTCAACCTGCACCGTCAGCAACAGCTTGGGTAAACCTGCCTAATGCAATTTTGGCAAACAAAGGTTTTGAAGTGGCATTGGGGGCAACCATATTGCAAAAGGATAATTTCTCATGGGATGTAACCGGTAATCTGGCGTATAACAAAAACGATATTAGTAAATTCAACAATTCTGAAACAGGGCTACCTCTTCAAATTATTACCGGGCAGATAACCGGACAAGGAGTTTCCGGAGCATTATCTCAGGTTATTGAAAATGGATTCCCGGTTAATGAATGGTATCTTAAACCATTCAAAGGTTTTGATCAGGATGGAAATCAGATTATTGGAGATAACCCTGAACCCGCTGGAAATCCCAATCCCAAGATCATGGCAGGATTTGGTACTGTGCTGAGATTTGATAAATTGACCCTGAATCTGAATTTTGGTGGCTCATTCAATTATCTGATTTATAATAATACAGCGACTTCAGTTACGAATATTTCTGGAATTGCCAATGGAAGAAATATTGATAGAAAAGCGTATGAATCTGCGGAAAAGCCTTCCAGTCCGGTGGGTGCAAGTACACGTTTCCTTGAAAGCGGTAACTATTGGAAGTTGAGAAATGCTACGATTCGTTATGATATTGGAAGTGCCGGCCAGTATTTTAAAAATATAAGTGTTTATGTGTCTGGTACTAACCTGTTCGTGTTGACTAAATTCAGCGGAGGAGATCCGGAAGTGAATATTGATAAATCCAACAATGGTTATCCGTCCAGATCCATTTCTTATCTGCCTTATCCGACCCCAAGAGCCATTACGTTTGGAGTAAACTTTTCCTTATAAAAAAATTAATACATTTTTAATATGAAAACCTACAGTAATATTAAATATATCATTTTAATGTTTTTCGCCTTGATATCAGGCTTGGGATGTTCTAAACTTGATAGCAAACTAAACAGTACCTTAACAACATCTCAGGCAGCATCTTCCCTGGGCGTTGCAGGCGCTCAGCTTTTGTTGAATGGTGCCTATTCTGACATGGCTGGTATCTGGGGGGGGCAGGATATGCTTTACTCGCTGGAAGAGAATACGGCAGATGAATCTCTGGTACCAACAAGGGGAGGCGACTGGGATGATAACGGCGTTTGGCGTGTATTGCACAGCCATAAATGGGATGCCGATCATTCTCAGGTATTAAACGTTTTTAATGCATTGAATAAACTGAATTTTGATGCAACCAACGTATTGTCTTTTGGCCCGGATGCGGGTCAGGCAGCCCAGGCAAAAGTTCTTAGAGCTTATGCATTGTTCTACCTGTTGGATTTATACGGACAGTATCCTGTAAGAAATCCCGGAGATAATTTGTTACTTGCACCTGAGGTAAAATCTGGAGTTGAGGCCGCCTCTTTTATTATTAGCGAGATCACAGCTGCGCTTCCAGACTTGCCGGATTTTTCTGGAACCAATAATAATATCTTTAATAAGGATGCTGCCAATGTATTGCTGATGCGAGCTTTAATGCAAAAAGGAACTTTTGTAAACAGGGCAAATCCAACTTTTGATCCGGCAGATATGGCACAGGTGGTCACAATTGGAACAGCCATTATGAGTAAAGGTTCTTATTCATACGAGCGGAATTATTTTGATAATTTTTCTCCCAATAACCACTCTTCAAAGGAAGCCATATTTCAATATGTGAATACCGGGGGTGCAAGTGCGGGCCATTTACCGGTAGAAACCCGTTGGAATATGACACTCCACTACAATAGCTGGAACAAACTCGCACCTAATGCAGGATGGAATGGATTTTCTACAATAAGTGATTTTTATAACAGTTTTGGAGCAACTACGGGAACTTCAGATGCCAACAGAGTTAACGGCTTCTTTACCGGAGTAGGGGCCGGAAACAACAAGGATACTTTGCTTGATTCAAGGCTTGGAGGCAGAGATTCGAGTAATATAACATCTACCGAGACCTCGGGAATAAGGCCAGGATTCCTCATTGGCCAGCAGATTGATGAAGATAGTGTAAATCAAAAAGACAGAAAAGGGAATCCACTTGCCTTTGATCCCGTTATTGCACCCGACATGAAAGAGAATGGGGCAAACCTTGAAGTCACCGGAATTAGAGTTATTAAATATGTTCCTGATTACAACTTTTATGGCGGACCTGCAAACAACAATTATATGCTCATCAGGTATCCGGAAGTTGTTTTGATGGTCGCCGAAGCCAAACTGAGAATTAATGCGGGTGATGCCTCAGCGCTGACAATGGTTAATGATTTGAGATCCGCAAGAAAGGCTGCCCCATTGCCAAACCTCACATTAGTAAATCCTTCAAACCTGTATGATGTCAATACCCTGCTTGCCGAATGGGGCAGAGAGTTTTATTGGGAAGGTCGTAGAAGAATGGACTTGCAACGGTTTGGAGTTTACAACAAAATCTGGCAGTATAAGCCTTCCGATGACCCCAAGTATTTATTATTTCCCGTACCAAGTCAGGCGCTTGCAGCAAATCCAAACCTGTCTCAAAACCCGGGATATTAATTTTTTAAGGATTTAATGATTTCTAAATAGCTTACAAAAGACCGGAATCTCCGGTCTTTTTTGCTTTATAATTTGCGATAATACCAACTGTCGCCAGAGAGTGTTTTTTGGCCGGAAATGCATTATAAGCTCATTTCATTTTGAATTGTTTTTTTTGATGAAGTTCCGGCAGTAATTTAAATTGTGCTTTTTAAAGGCACTTCAAAACCCTCCGATGAATCGTTTCATACCTGCCGGCCTTCTCCTCTCCGTAGTTTTTATATCCTGCCAGTATAACAAAACCCAGCCCCTTTTTGAATTGGTTAATAACTCAGGAATTGACTTCAATAACCATGTGGAAGATCAGGAAATTAATAATGGATTTCTTTTCCGCAATTTCTACAACGGCGGCGGAGTTGCCATTGGTGATTTGAATAATGATGGCTTACCTGATGTTTTACTTACTTCCAACATGGGAGAAAATAAATTATACCTGAATAAAGGTAATTTTAAATTTGAAGATGTTACCGCCAGATCAGGGATGAAACAGGATAGTATGTGGAGCACCGGTGTCGAACTTGTTGATATTAATAATGACGGATGGCTGGACATCTACATCTGCAATTCCGGTAACATGTCTAATGGGAATCGCAGGAACAAACTTTATATCAATAATCATAACGTGACTTTTACGGAGTCTGCCGCAAAATATGGATTGGATATCGTAGGATATACCACCCAGGTTTCCTTTTTTGATTATGATGGGGATGGGGATCTAGATTGTTTTATGATTAATAACAGCCCGATTCCGGTAAATACTTTGAACAACGCAAATCGCAGAGACCTTCCCGATTCTTTATGGAATGTAGCTCCGTTTTTAAAAGGGGGCGGAAACCACTTGTATAGAAATGACAACGGCCATTTTACAGAGGTTACACAGGAAGCGGGCATCCACACCAGCCTGATAAGTTTTGGATTAGGAGTGTCGGTGGCAGATATAGACGGAGATGGTTGGCCGGATATTTACGTTTCCAATGATTCCTATGAAAGAGATTATCTCTATATAAATCAGAAAAACGGAACCTTTAAAGATGAGACAGACGATTGGATTCAACACATGAGCATGTCGAGTATGGGGGCAGATGTTGCCGATATCAACAATGATGGGTATCCGGATATTTTTACCACTGACATGTTCCCGGAGAATGATTTTCGGTTGAAAACCATGGGGTCTTTTGACAATATTGATCTTTTTAACAGCAAATTGAAATCCGGTTTCTCATATCAATATCCAAGAAATTGCCTGCAACTGAATAATGGTGACGGGAAATTTGTTGAAATAGCCAATTACAGCGGTGTTCAAGCCACTGATTGGAGCTGGGGTGCGCTGATGTTTGATGCGGATAACGACGGCTACAACGATATTTATGTTTGTAATGGAATAAACCGGGATGTCACCAATTTAGATTTCATGGATTTTTTTGCAGATGAAGTTTACCAGAAAATGATATTAACGGGTAAGAAAAAAAATGTGGATGAGGTGCTGAAGAAAATACCCAGAACGCCGTTGGCAAATAAGGCATTTAGAAATGGTGGGAATTTAAAGTTTGAAGATGTAAGCAGCTCGTGGGGTTTTACCCAGCCGTCGTTTTCAAATGGTGCCGCCTATGGTGATTTAAACAATGACGGCACCCTGGATCTGGTAATTAATAATGAAAACGGGCCTGCCTTTGTTTACAAAAACAATTCAAGAGCTATAAACAAGAATAAGTTTATTGGTGTGTTCTTAAAAGGAACCGAAAAAAATACTTTTGCGATAGGCAGCAATATCAAGGTATTTTTAAAAGGTCAGGTGCTTAGTCGCGAAGTAATTCCAAGCCGGGGATTTCAATCGTCGGTCGATTACAAACAGATAATAGGATTGGGCAACTCTACAAAAATAGATTCCATGGTTATCATCTGGCCCGACCGGACATTTTCTATGTTTGTTAATCCTCCTCTGGATACTGTTTTGGTAATTCAGCAACCACCAAAGGGACAGGATTATTTCAGTGGAAATAAAGTTTACCCTGAGTCAAATCCCCTTTTTGAGAGGGTTTCCGCCAATTTTGAGAAGCACATTGAAGATGATAATATAGATTTTTATTATGAAAGGAATATTCCTGAAATGCTTTCGAAACTGGGGCCAAAATCTGCAGTTGGCGATGTCAACGGCAACGGGCTACAGGATATCTATATAGGAGGAACCAAGGGCCATCCGGGGCAGATTTATATTCAAACCTCGTTTGGTACTTTTGAAAAAAAATCAGAACCAGCCTTTAATCAATTTGGCGATTTTGAAGATGCAGCCGTTCTCTTTTTTGATGCCGATAAAGATGGAGACCTGGATTTGATTGTAGGGGCTGGCGGCAACAGCGATCCACCCCTGAGCCGTCAGATGCAGCTACGGCTGTTTAAAAATGACGGAAAAGGAAATTTTACTCTGGATGCCGGGGCCTTTCCGCAAACCGGGGTGAACACAGGTGTAATAATTGCTTATGATTTTAATAAGGATGGCTCGGACGATTTGTTTGTCGGTGGCAGAAACTATCCCAGGGAATATGGGATGAATCCTTCGAGTTTTCTTTTTGTAAATGATGGCGAGGGGCATTTTAAAGATATAGCCAGAACGGAGAATCCGGATATTGCCGGTATCGGGATGGTTACAGGGGCAACCTGGACAGATTTGGACGGTGATGGAAATAAAGAATTGGTTATTGTGGGAGAATGGATGGCTCCGCATATTTTTTCTTTTCGGAGCGGCCGCTTTGTAGAAATAAAATCAAATTTGAATGCTTTATCCGGATGGTGGCAAACTGTAACATCCGCGGATGTTAACGGGGATGGGAAACCGGATTTAATTTTGGGTAATATTGGAGAGAATTTTTATTTGAGGCCTGATTCTTCCCGTCCCGTTAAGTTATGGATAAACGATTTCAACCAAAATAATAATCTGGATAAAATACTCACCTATACGGTTGATGGCCGGGATATGCCTGTGTTTTTAAAGCATGAGATGGAAGATGAGATCCCCTCTATAAAAAAGAAAAATCTGAGGCATGAAGATTATGCAAGGAGTTCTATGCAGGAATTGTTCACGGACAAACTGATACAAACAAGCATTGTAAAAAAATTCAATTTTACCTCGTCTATTGTTGCAATAAATCTCGGGAATGGGAACTTCTCAATTCAGCAACTTCCTTTGATGGTTCAGCTTTCTTCCGTAAATGCAGTGTATCCCATCGATATCAATCATGATGGAAAAATAGATATTGTAACAGGAGGGAATTTATTTGATTTTGTTCCCCAGCTTGAACGCCTGGATGCCAGCTTTGGAGATGTGCTGATAAATAATGGCAAAGGTAATTTTTATTGGGTAAGTCAGAAAAAATCAGGATTACATGTTTTGGGGCAGGTAAGAGATCTGGTTGGCATCGACAACAGGTACGGAAGATATGTATTGTTTTTACTTAATAATAATTTCCCCGAGCTTTTCCGGCTTAAGAATAATGAAAGCCGTTTGTCCCACAATTCCTCTTCAAAATGAAATATGTTATTCACCCCCCCATCTTTTTTCCATAAAAAGCTCCAATACCTGCTCAGGCTGAACAGAAAGGAAAACTTCTTTTCTATGAAAGGTTTTGTCCTTGTTTTTTTTATAGCTTTTTTATCCGGCTGTAATGTGAAAAAAAGAGTAACGCCTGTTTTTAAGATGATGGGAGATGACGAAACCGGGCTGCATTTTGAAAATAAACTTACACCCACACAGGCATTTAATATTTTTAAATATTTATATTTTTATAACGGGGCAGGAATCGGAGCTGGAGATTTCAACAATGATGGAAAAATTGATCTGTTTTTCGCGGCCAATCAGGGGCAAAACAGATTGTATCTTAACAGAGGGAATTTGAAATTTGATGACGTAACCCGGGAGGCACAAATACCAAATGACGGAGGCTGGTCGACGGGAGTATCGGTGGTGGACATCAATAATGACGGCCTTTTGGACATTTACATTTGCCGGGTAGGGCATTATGAAACATTGCGAAGCCGTAACCAATTGCTTATTTGTCAGGGGATCAGTAAAAATGGAATTCCCCGGTACAAAGATGAAGCGAAACAATATGGATTAGATTTTTCTGGATTCAGTACCCAGGCAGTTTTTTTTGATTATGATGGTGATGGGGATCTGGATATGTATCTGATGAATCACAGTGTTCACCAGAATGGTACGTTTGGAATAAGAGATACACTGTTGCACGCAAAAAGTCCTTATTCAGGTGATCGTATATTTCGTAACAATGGAGACAACACATTTACCGATGTAACATCCCGGACAGGCATCAACAGTTCAGTGCTTGGATATGGATTGGGTATTTGTGTTTACGATATCAACCTGGACGGATGGCCTGATATTTATGTGGGCAATGACTTCCATGAAAATGATTACCTGTATCTGAACCAGCACAATGGCAAATTTAAAGAAGACCTGACCAATGAAATGATGCATACCAGCCAATTCAGTATGGGTGTGGATGTGGGAGATTTGGATAATGACGGCTATCCGGAAATCATTTCCATGGATATGCTTCCATCGGATCCAAAAATTTTAAAGAGTTCTCTGGGCGAAGATGATTATGATCTGTTCTACCACAAATTGGAATACGGATATAATTATCAATACACCAGAAATAACCTTCAGTGGAACAGGCGTAACGGCATGTTCAGCGAAGTGGGTTTATACTCCGGAGTGGCAGCTACCGACTGGTCGTGGGCGCCGCTATTTATGGACTTTGACAATGATGGCCTGAAAGACCTTTTTGTTTCTAATGGAATTTCCAAGAGGCTAAACGATATTGATTATATCAATTTTATTTCCGATGATGCTATACAGGCTCAATTGCGCACGAATCAGCCGGGAGGAAATGATATGGTGCTATTGAATAAATTCCCTCAGACTAAGATTCCCAATCGGTTTTTTAAAAATACGGGGAATGTTTCATTTCAGGATGTAAATGAGGAAGTAGAAGGGGATTTCCCCTCTTACTCAAATGGGGCTGTGTATGCCGATTTGGATAATGATGGCGATTTGGATATTGTCGTAAATAATATCGATAACCCGGCTTATTTATACCGGAATACAACCAATGAAAATAAATCTCAATCGTGGCTGGATATTAAACTGAAAGGGAATAAAAAAAATATCAATGCCATTGGGGCAAAGATTATTGTTTTTGCAGATGGAGGAATCCGGACATACGAAAACTTCCCTGTTCATGGGTTTATGTCGAGTATGCAAATTCCTGTTCATATAGGACTATCGAGGACGCATGCGGATTCCATATTGCTTGTTTGGCCGGATAATTCTTATGAAAGAATCGAGAATTATAAAATGAATTCTCTCTTAAACATAGCATGGAAAAACGGACTTCCAAAATTCGATTACAAAACCATTACCACTCGTTGGAAAAATCCGACCTGGCAAGTAAAGGATATTACAGATCAAACAGGCCTGTTCTTCAGCCATGTTGAAAATCCTTTTCAGGAATTTAATCGCGAGCCACTGATTCCACACATGGTTTCGACAGAAGGCCCTGCACTTGCTGTAGCAGACATCAATCATGACGGTCTTGATGATGTTTTTATTGGCGCCTCAAAAAGAAGCAAACCCGCTGTATTTGTCCAACTCGGTTCTGGTAAATTTAAAAAAACAGATCAACCGGATCTTGATTTGGACAGCACCTATGAGGATGTAGGTGCAACTTTTGCTGATGTAAACAACGACGGCTTTCCCGATCTCATCATTGCCAGCGGAGGAAATGAATATTATGGTAATGACCCTTTTCTTTCGCCGAGGGTATATCTTAATGATGGCAAGGGTTTGTTCCATAGACGAATGGATACCTTCAAAAATTTGTTTGTAAATGCTTCCTGTGTGGTCCCGTGCGATTTCAATGGTGATGGATCTATAGACTTATTTATTGGTGGAAGATCTGTTCCCTGGAATTATGGACAAATCCCACAATCGTATTTACTGGAAAATGACGGAACAGGAAGGTTCAGAGATGTTACCAATCAAGTGGCCCCGGGATTATCAAACATTGGCCTTGTGACTTCAGGCTTGTGGTATGATTTGGATAAAAACGGGAAAAAGGATTTAATTGTGACGCTTGAATGGGGCGGAATTGTGGCATTTTTAAATAAGGGAAAATCATTTACCCAAAAAATATTAACCGACAAGAAAGGTTGGTGGAATTTTGTTTTACCGGTGGACATGGACAACGATGGACAGGTGGATTTGGTAGCAGGAAATTTAGGATTAAACAGCCGTTTGAAGGCCTCCTTTGAGGAGCCTGTAAGGATGTACTACAATGATTTTGACGGAAATGGAAAGAAGGAACAGATCCTGACATATTATCTGGATGATAAAGAAATTGAATTTGCTAATAAAGGCGAAATAGAAAAACAAATTCCGGTCATCAAAAAACAATTTTTATATGCACGTGATTTCGCAAAGGCTTCTCTGGAACAGATCTTTACCAGAGAGAAATTAAAAAATGCGGACACGCTGACTGCGAATTATTTTCGCAACGCCATTCTGATTAACAATGGTAAATTAAATTTTACGGTACAAGCCATGCCATGGCAGGCCCAACTATCCCCTTACCGGGATGCTGTTGTGGTGGATGCCAATGGAGACGGTTTGCCGGATATTTTACTTTTTGGAAATTATTTTGAAAACAATATTCAAATGGGCAGGAATGATGCGGATTTTGGAACCATACTGTTAAACAGAGGGCATCATAAATTTGAAGCTGAAAGCCTGAACGGATTGCAGGTAAAAGGGCAGGTTCGCCACATTCAAAGAATACGAATCGGGAAAAAAGAAGCCTTCATTCTGGCACGAAATAATGATTCAGCAATGATTATTGAATTCATGAAATCCGGTAAATAATTGAACCGGAAAATCAGAACATAACCGGTTATTCGCAAGAGATTATTTATTGAAAAGGATTCTCTCAGGGAATCGGAATGTAAATTTTCGTTGACCATTTGGAAGTGTCAGGTTCCAGAAGCCTGTCGGTAATTAATGATTGATGTGGGATGGCCATTTGAACTAATTGATGGTCTGTAATGTAATATGACATTTGCCGGAGCGCTTCATTCACGGTTTGGACCCCTCCTTTTACTTCTGCCGTTATTCCTTTCCATGGGATGAATCTGCTGAAAAATATTTCCCCTTTCCCTGGTAATTCTTTATTTACAGGAAGAGCTACTGTGGTTTCATAACCACCAGTTTCGAGATCTTTTACATTCAACATCGGATAACTGTTTTCTTTGGTCTGATTATCTGCAATATATTTTCTCAGTTTTCCGATTAAACTATATATTTCTTCTGTAGTAGGATAGCTTGCTGAATTCATTTTTGTAGCAACGAGGGTAGAATCTTTCGACATGGTGACAAAGAAATGAAACCCATAAATATTGTCCGGATTTTTTAGAAATACCGAAAGTCTTTGCAGGAGTGCATGTATATCATTTTTGGTCTCCATTGCTTTCCGGTAGGTTATTAATTTAGTTATTGGATTATACCCTGAATGGATTCTCCCCTGCCAGAAAAGGAGAACCGAATCGCCTCCGGTATTAAATACATTTAATTTGGTAAAAATTGTATCTGTTTTATTAATGATGCCGATCTCAACCGCACTATGTGATTTATTCCCGATCAGATAGGTATTTCCTTTGTACGAAAATTCCAGTGGGTTGTGGGCCTTTGCCAACGAATTTTTTTCTGGCCACCACTGCGGCCACTTGTTTTCAGAGATTACGAATCTTGCCGCTCCACTTTCATTGCATTTTACAAAAACGGCATCTGAGAAAGTGAGCGGATTGGGTATCAAATAATAAACACTAATCAAAACTAAACAAAGTAGGATGACTACCCCTGAAATTACCTTCCCCATTTCTAAAAATTGTGCCTGCAATGATAGTAAAAATATAGAGCTGTTGATATATCAGGGTTATTTACGGGAATTCCATATAGAATTTTTTTTATTTTGAACTTCATATTACTTATATTGTACCGCTTATTGAATTGGTACGATTGAAAAAATTGATTTCAATATTGTTGATTGGGCTTTTCCTGTTCGATATTTTCGGATACGTCATTGTATTTCAATTTATGCAGGATCAGGCGGGTACCAAGCTGGAGGCAAGGTTGGATAAAAACCAGTATGATGATTCCCAACTGATAGAATTTAAAATTCCGGTAAATGTAGCCTACCAAACTTCAAGGAGTGATTACGAGCGTGTGGATGGAGAGGTACAAGTGGGTGGCGCTATCTATAAATATGTAAAGCGCAAGATTGAAAACGATACTCTCTATTTAATGTGTATTCCCCATACACAGAAAATGCATTTGGAAGTGGTGATGAATGACCTGTTTAAGATAGCAAACGGTTTTTCTCAGACCACAAATTCTAATAACCAGGACAACAGTTCCATTTCATTTAAAAATATTTTTAGTCCTTTCGATGATTTCGTACCCGAATACCAGATCGGGAGTCCGGATTTGAATACTTCTAAGAGGCAGCCTCAGAATGTACTGAGTGCGTTGCCTATTCCACTACATTTTTCTCTTGACCAGCCTCCCGAGGGCAGCCTTATTTAATTCCTGCTTTACTTAACCTACAATCATTTTCCGATTCACTGGTTTTGTTGCAGGATAGTCTGCTGTTGTTGTATGTTAGCGGCGTTTTCCAATAATGTATTTATAAGTTTTATCAGAACATGAAAAAAGTGTTTCTTGTTTGTGCCATACTGATGGTATGGTGTATGAGTTGTAATAAAAAGAATGACTACAAAAAGGTTTTCAGCAACCCTCTCTTATTTACTTACACAGAATACGAATTGAATGGGGTTGTAATGGGAAATAATTTTAGCCCGATTGTAGCATCAAGGAATTATTTGTATGCAAATGTGGCTGCTTATGAAGTTATAGCTGCCGGTTACCCGGATAAATATAAGTCTTTGGCGGGGCAATTGCGCGAACTGGAGCCATTGCCAGCTCCGGGAAAAAATAAAGACAGAATAAATTATGAATTTGCTTCGCTGCTTTCATTTTGCAAGCTGGGTAGTATAGTGACCTTTCCCGAAGGAAGTATGGATAAGTATGTGGACAGTCTGAAAAAGCTGGCGAAGGACCACGGAATGCCTTCTGATGTATTCAATAATTCGATCGCATTTGCAGATACAATATCTTCTGCAATTCAAGCCTGGAGTAAAGGTGACAATTATGCAGAAACCAGAAGTATGGAAAAATATACTGTAAATGATGATCCTTCCAGATGGATACCAACACCTCCTGCTTATACTTCGGCGCTCGAGCCTCACTGGGATCTTATTCGCCCCTTGGTTTTAGACAGTGCCAACCAGTTTATGCCCCCGCCGCCATACAAATTTGATGTGAAAGATACCACGAGCAATTATTATAAAGAAGTGATGCTGAGCAAACACGTGGTGGAAAATCTGACCCCTGAACAAAAACATATTGCTGATTTTTGGGATGACAATCCATTTAAACTGAATGTATCCGGGCACGTAATGTTTGGAAGTAAAAAGTTTTCACCTCCGGGACATTGGATGAGTATTGCGGGAATTGCGGCAAAAAAAGCAAATGCAGATTTTGGAACCACAGTTTATGCATGCGCGATTACAAGTATTGCTCTCTATGATTCTTTTATTGAATGCTGGGCTGTAAAATACAAGTATAATACGGTACGTCCGGAAACGGTGATAAACAAATATTTTGATGCGGACTGGAGGCCTCATTTACAAACCCCTCCATTTCCTGAATATACCTGTGGACATTCTACAGGATCAGCCGCCGCCGCCGAAGTGCTTACAAGTGTTTTCGGCGACAATTTCGCTTATACAGATTCTACCGAATTGGAATTTGGAATCGCAAACCGTAGTTATAAATCGTTTAGAGATGCAGCTTTGGAAAATAACAAGGCCAGGTTTTATGGAGGTATTCACTACCAATATTCCTGCGAATATGCAAATCAATGTGGAACCGAAGTAGGGGATTTGATAGCCCGGCGGTTGAAAATGAAATTGTAAAAAAATCCTTTTCTGTGTGGGTGAAACCGGATAGAAACCGGATGACTCGAACAGGGAAGTTTAAAATAAGTTTTTTGTTATATACAAGTGTTAATATCGGCCCTGTAATTCTTTACGGGGCCCTTTTATTGAAACAATATCGTTATTTTTTTTCATAGCAAAGTTTTTTTCCGGAAGTCATTCTTCCCGATCCCGGTATTTATGGCATCTAAAGCTTCATCCCGCCTGGGCTATAACTTCTTTTCAGAATTCCTGCGCTTTTGTTGAAAAACCCCCAATTCCTGAGCATTAAGAAATTTTTTTAGCCTTATTACCACAATTCGTATTAACGACAAATTAACACGAATCTTAAAAAAAAGATAAATGAATCCAATTTAATTGTTCAATTAGCACTAATTATTTGGATTCAATCTGAAAATCACAATTGCCTTGAATATGCTCCATCTAAAATTAAGAATGAGATCTTTAAGGGATTTTCTACCGGTCAGATTCCCCTGAACCGACCAATTATACCAGCCTTACTTCATCCGCAATCAGTTTCATCGATATTGATGAAATATTATTTCGGCATTAGGTCAACTGACTATTGAAGGCAAGCTTCTGCTATGATTATCAATTTTAATTTTTATCAGAATTATTGTAATTAGGGTTTGCTCAATAACTCAGCTTCACCATCATATTGCAAAAAGGGGATAACAAAGTACCTTCCTGAATTTACAATTTGATTTCTTTTTAAATCTGTCAGGCGTATAAGTGCCTGCCCCGCTAATTTAACGAGGTTTAGCACTAATGCTATCGCAGCAATCCATGAAGTACTGGTATCGGATAATCTGGCCCGTATCTTATTCAACCCGTACGCCGTTTTACCCTGGCCAAATTTTCCTTCAATTGGATTGCGCTCGCCCGGCCTTATGTGATTTTGCACTGCCAGCGCCGAAGGACGCCCGAGCGGTTTGGCAATCAATTTTATATCCAGCAGCTTGAGCTGTTTACGGTTTTCACGGCTGCAATAAAATTTGATCGGCAATTCTTTTTCGGATGCAACTGTTGCCTCCTGATTCAGGCTTTCATTTGTTTTGTCCGGTTCAATATCATCTTTGGAACTGGTGGGTTGATTTTTATCTTCTGATTTCTTTTGTTCCTCTGTTCTTGCTGCAACAATATCCATGCAATACAAGGCAATCGTTTCATTTATTTTGCCTAAAAGTTCCAGGCTCAGCCGTTTTCTGATTTCTACAAAAAGTGTATCAGAAAAAGGTTCTTCATTGGTAAAGCTGCTGTAACCCAGAAAATATTGCATGAACATGTTTTCCTGAATCTGGGCGATGGTTTCCCTGTCGGACAGATCACCGAGATGTTTGATGATCACTGCACCCAAAATAACTCTGCCACTGATTGGAGGCCGACCCTCTTTTGAAGGAAATAAATCATCATAGTATCTCACCAACCTGTCCCA
>JAFKGR010000020.1 GCA_017307735.1 Chitinophagaceae bacterium | reverse complement strand
TCAATTTTTTCAAGTCAAAAATGTGCACAAAAATCAGAATCTTCAAAGCCGCAAAAAAAATGTGCATAACTATTTGAAATTATAAAAAAGACTAAAAAACATATATACCGCTTATTGTATGTTTGGGTGCTGAATAGTTACAATTATTTTTACCTTGAAGTGCTTTTGAGGTTTCTCTTTTATGAAGAAGCTAACTGTGGTGGATGAATTTTGATTCTTTAAAATTTTGGCAGGGGTATCCTGGCGCTTGAAATATGAATAAAATGAAGCTCTTCCAAAAAACCAAAAACCGGATTGTACTAACAACAATTGAAAAAGTATAAAACTAAGAGAGTTTACAAGTACAATTTTTTTTGATGAGTAACGTCTTATAAATATAAATTAACGTGTTGAACCAACATCGCCTACAGGCGCTGAGTTTTTGATTCTTTCCTAACTTGTAGTTTATTTTTTAATCAAGAAAACTATTAAGTCATGGAAAAAAAATCATTAAGTCCGTAAGCCGTTGCGGCATTGGAAAAAACTAATCAATATTTATCTATCGGTCATTACAGTTCACCCACCATTCGCAATTACCTGGCAGAGCTTCGCTTTATTTTTTTGTATTACCCTGATGTTGACCCCGTGGATTTTACAGAAGATATGCTTATGGGTTATCTACTATACTTGAGTAAAACGCTCCTTTGCAGCCATGTAAAATGCAGGATGGCTGCCCAAAGCATTTCCTTTTTTATGCGCCATGTAGCAAAACGTCCTTATGTAATTCCTACCGTTATTTATCCGCCGCCTTCCACTACACTTCCTTCTGTAATGTCAACAGAAGTAGTGATGAAGCTCATTGATGGCATGCAAAACATTAAGCACCGCACTATTCTGATGTTGCTGTACAGTTCCGGTATGCGGGTAAGTGAGATAGCCAATTGCAAAATAGCCGATATTGACTCAAAGAATATGCGCATCAAAATAGTTCAGGGCAAAGGTTGTAAAGACTGTTATACCATCATGTCGCAGCAGGTACTCATGGAGCTTAGAGCCTATTATCTCATTTACAAACCCAAAGAATATCTCTTTAACGGATTGCGGCCTGGTAAAAAGTACAGTGTGCGCACTATACAACACATCATGCAAAAAGCCTTATTGAAGGCAGGGCTTGAAAGTAAGAACTTCACCAGGCCGGTTGAAAGAAGGATGGCTGATTGATTTTTTCAAAGAAATCAATTTTAAAAAAGGAAGAGCTACCGATGTTACAGTACTGACAATAAAGCTGGCTGTGATAGTGTGGAATAACCTGTCCCGTCAATACGGGATGGTAGTAAAGGGACAAAGCTATAATCCGCCTACTCAATAGCTTTACCCTGATTAAAAAAGAAAACTCGGAATTACGAAAAGAATACGAAAACAAATTCAGAAATTTGAACTGATCCCTGAATATCCTGGATTAATTTCAAGTTGAATATTTGGCCAGGTCTTTATGTTAGTCATAATAAACATAACCGCACTCTGTAAAACGGCAACATAAGAATATAATGAAAAGACTTGTACGAAACATATTGATTTTACTTTCACCTTTTTTGTTTATGGCGTTAATAAATGAAGGTGTACGCCCAAAAATCAAAGAAAAACCCTATATATCTCACGGCATTACTGCTATAAATTCAGCCGTGTATATTTCAGACAAATGTTCCTGGGCCTGTCATAATAATACGGTTTTTTGTAAAAATCATCACGTTAAATATCTAAAACCGTTTTACCCATTTACAGACGTGCTTTATTTTGGTGTTATTAACGTGCTCGCATCAACCGGGAACTATGGTGCTGCAAACATTATTTTTCTTGTGTTTTTATTTCCGTTTACGATTTTGTATTTCATTATTAAATCACTCAACATACAAGACGAAATTCGCAAACTTTCAAAGTGAAAACTATGGAATTCATTCATCTATTCGAAGATCTTTATGCTTATTGTACTGATTTTATAATTAACCTCGCCAATATCACGGGACTGTCGTACTACGAAGTGAATTTTATCATTTTTATACTTCTTTATCCCTTCTTGTTATTCGTAACGCCAATTATATATTTTATTCAGAAACGCAGGCTCTCCGCTATTAGAAAAAAGACTATGGGGGCAGTATGAACCAGAATATCCAACGGCGATTTCATCGCGTAGCGATACGGAATCTTTGCGTAGCGCTACTGAATCTTGTATGAAAAAGGACAAAATGGAAATTCAGTAATCCGAGAATTTCTTGTCCGGTATTTTCCTATACCTGCGCTATACCTGTGCCGTACCATCTCCGCCCGGCCATACGGAATGGTACGGACAAGGTGCGGAGAAAGGGCGAAGAAAACAGGGATGAAATATTTCCGGGGGAATGGCGTTTTATGGGTAACAACACCGGTGGAAAACGAATGCCCGGAGGTGTGCACGGGTTAAAAATATACTCTTTCTATTCCCGGTTTCCATTACAATCTGCATCATAAGTATCTTCCGTAACAACAGCAATTTCCTGAGTTCAGGGAATGGAATCTTTTGGCACGTGTCTAATAGAATTGAGGATTGGCCGGATTAAATTATGTTCCTTTTTATTCAGTTGGGTATATGAAAAAGGTTGCCCGCATACAGGCAACCTTTGAATAAAATCAGATTATACTTAAGATCGAAGTGAAAATATTATTTTTCTTCTCCGCTTTCCTCTTTACTTTCTGAAGATTTTGTTTCCGCTCCATCTGATGATTTGGCTGAAGGTGTTCCTTCTGAAGCGTCATTGTCCAGCTTCTTTTTCAGATCGGCGAGAACTCCCAGATCTCCGAGTGTGGTTTTCTCGATTTTGTTCTGAATGCTTTTGACTGCTCTCTTCGTTGAAGCTTCTTCCGCTCTCTTCTCTTTCAAAACAGCATGTTTCTCGTCAGATTTTTCTCTTTCCCAGACGCGTGTGTGGCTCAGGATGATTTTCTTTTCATTTCTGTCGAATTCGATTACCATAAACTGGGCGGTTTCATCAATTGTAATTGATTTGCCATCTTCACGTTTCAGGTGTCTGTTGGGAGCAAAACCTTCCAGTCCGTAAGGTAACTGAACGATTGCGCCTTTTTCGTCACGCCTTGTTACAACTCCTTCGTGGATGCTTCCCACAGGGAATGTTTCTTCCAGCGAATTCCAGGGATCTTCTTCAATTTGTTTGTGGCCCAACTGAAGTTTGCGGTTTTCTTTGTCAATGCTGAGAATGATAACTTCTATTTCTTCACCGACTTTCGTGTATTCACTCGGGTTATTGAAACGTTTTAACCAGCTCAGGTCGCTGATATGAATCATACCACCGATTCCGACAGCCAGTTCAACAAACACACCATAAGGAGTGATGTTTTTCACGATTCCTTTGTGCTTGCTTCCTTCAGGGAATTTAGTTTCAATGCTATCCCACGGATCTTCAGTCATTTGTTTGATGCTGAGGCTCATCTTGCGGTCTTCCTTGCTGAGGGTTACGATCTTGGCTTCGTATTCATCACCCAGTTTGAAGAATTCTTTTGCATTGATCGGGGTATTTGCCCATGTGATTTCACTCACGTGAACCAGTCCTTCTACGCCCGGAAGGATTTCCAGAAATGCACCATAGTCTTCTATATTTACAACCTTTCCTTTCACAATTTCACCTTCCTTAATATTCTCCGGAAGGGTATCCCACGGATGTGGTGTCAGTTGTTTCAAGCCCAGGCTGATACGTTTTTTATCATCATCAAAGTCGAGAACAACCACATTCAGTTTCTGGTCAAGATGCAACACTTCTGATGGGTGGTTGATACGTCCCCAACTGATATCTGTGATGTATAGCAATCCGTCCAGTCCGCCAAGATCGAGGAATGCACCGAAGTCTGTAATGTTCTTGATAGTGCCTTCCAGTACTTGTCCTTTTTCGAGTTTCCCGATGATTTCCGCTCTTTGTTGTTCGATATCGCTTTCGATAAGCGCTTTGTGACTTACCACAGCATTCTTGATGGCATCGTTGATTTTTACAACCTTGAATTCCATCGTCTTTCCAACGAACTGATCATAATCAGTTACAGGTTTTACATCGATTTGGGAACCCGGCAAGAATGTTTCCATGCCGAATACATCCACAATAAGGCCGCCTTTGGTCTTGCTCGTAATAAGCCCGGTAACAATTTCGCCGGATTTGTGCATGTCCACAATCTTTTCCCATGCACGTACAGTGCGTGCCTGTTTGCGGCTGAGATGAAGATTTCCGTCCTTGTCTTCCTTTTCTACAACCATCACCTCTATTTCATCTCCAACTTTGAGATCGGGTGTATCCCTGAATTCATTCAGAGCAACCAATCCGTCACTTTTGAATCCGATGTTGATTACCACATCAGTTTTGGTCATTCCTACGATGGTTCCATTGACGAGTTCGCTGTCATTGATTTGCTTAAAAGTCTTGTCATAAACATCATCGTATTTCTGACGTTCTTCCTTGCTGTAAACCGTGACATTTCTTTTGTCAATGTCCCAGTCAAAGTCGTCATGAGCAGATTGAAGTGCAGCTTGCTGAACTTCCACTGCTGAAGGTTGAGGTTCCAGAGCAGCAGAAGCTGATTCTGTTTCGGGGAAATCAGGGAAGGGTACACCTTCGATTCCACCCTGGGGCATTGCCTCTACGGAATGTTCTTTTTCAGCCCCTGTTGTTTCCTGGTCGTTATTTTCCATTAAAATCTGGCAGATATTTTTTTTGTTGCTGTACTCCGTGGTTGCGGGGTTCTGCTGATCAGCATTTAGGTTAAAAAAAATCCTTTCCTAAAAAAGGAGTGCAAAGGTAGTAAAACTTGCATCACAATTTTTATAAATAGGAAATATTTGCCTTCCAAAAGATATTTATGGGAAAACTATGCCCGTTCAGGATATTATTGATACTTTTTGCGTCATTTTGTACAGGCCTTCTCAAATATAAAAGTTAAAATGTCTTTTTTAGATCGAATGAAAAAGACCAGGATAGCCAGATCAATAGTTTATTTTATTGTTGGGGTTTTCAGTTATCCGGGCATAGCGGTTATAAATAAATTAAAAATAACCGGAGGGGAGAATCTCAGGAATTTGCCTGCGAGGAATGTTTTGTTTGTTAGTAACCATCAAACATATTTTGCTGATGTAATTACATTTCTTCATATTTTCTGTGCAGTGAAATGGAAGAGATTCAACCGGCTCGGGTTTCCAATTTATTTATTGAATCCATTTACCAGAGTTAATTATGTGGCTGCCGGAAAAACAATGAAAAGCAGTTTGCTGTCCCGTTTTTTTTCGTGGGCAGGAGCCATAACCGTAAAAAGAACATGGAACCCTGAAGCGCACGATTCCAGAAAAGGTCTGAACCCCTCTGATACAAGAAACATTTCCAAAGCCCTTGCAGAAAACTGGGTAATTACTTTTCCCCAGGGCACAACAAAACCTTTTGCACCCTGCAGAAAAGGGACAGCCTATCTGATAAAAAAAAGCAATCCCACCGTTATCCCGGTAGTCATTGATGGCTTTTCCAAAGCTTTTGGTAAAAAGGGATTGAATTTAAAGGCAAGAGGAGTTAAGCTCAGAGTAACTTTTAAAGAACCTCTCAGGTTTAGCGGGAATGAATCTCTCGATGAAATAATGCAGGTTGTGATGGACTCAATTGAGCAGAGTGAAAGATTTGCCGATCCTCTTCAGGCCTGATTTACTCAATAACTTATTTACTATTGAACAATGCTTTGAGTTCTTTAGCGTCTTCTATTTTCATCTTTCCGGCTAAAATAAGCCTTAGCTGACGGCGCCGGAGAGCAGTATTGAAAAGTTCCTTTTCTTCAGTGGTTTCAGGAAGAATCGGCGGCACAGGCATTGGCTTTCCATTGGGATCAAGGGCGACAAAAGTATAGTAGGCCTGATTACTTTCATATTTAAATTGCTGTACCAGATCTTCACCCCAGACTTTCATATGTATTTCCATACTTGTATTGAATGCTCGGGTAACTTTGGCTTCTATATGAACTGCATTTCCCAATTTTACCGGATTCAGGAAGGATATGTTATCCACTGAGGCTGTAACCACCAGGCTGTTGCAGTGCCTCGATGCAGACAACGCAGCAGCTATATCCATCCAATACATCAGGCGGCCACCCATGAGATTCCCAAAAGTATTGGTATCATTTGGCAATACAATTTCTGTCATGACGACTTTGCTATCTGAAACTTTCTTCTTTTTCATTTGTAGGGCTGCAAATATACATTTGAGATGGGGATACAATAGAATTAATTCTAATGATTCAAATGGGAAATCTTTTTAGCAGATGTTATTTACCGGTATGTTGTGAATGGGTAAATATTGGGGGATTCAGGAATCCTGAGTTATAAAAATTATTTCAGAGAACCTTCTTCATAATTCTGCCCGATATATAACTTTAATGAGGTATTGAAAGTATAATTGTCAGGTTGAATATGCGCAAAGACCAAAAATGTTTTGTTTTTAGATAATTAATTATAATTTTACGACCACTATTCCATCCTTTAAATTACCGTTTTTGCTTAGGATCCCCCATCCCGAAAAACCAACTCTGAAGTCAATAAATCTTTTTAAGTTGATTCTCAATAATATAAAATTGCTTGTTATATGAAGAAATTTATACGTTCCTCATTTATTGGTGCGCTTGTTTTAATCTCATTTCCTGTTTTCTCCCAGCAATTAATCCAGGGGTTTAATGGAAGTTTTTTCCCGCCGGCAGGCTGGCAAAGTGTCCATGTACTGGGGTCAAATAGCTGGTCAACATCTTCGGAGTTTCCATGGACAGGAACCGGAGAAGCAGTAGTTAACCCCGAACTAATTAATGGAGCCAACGGAGGGCAGGGTGACAATTGGTTGATCTCCCCTAAGGTGTATAATATTCAATCTTCCGATAACCTGAGTTTTTATTATGCCTCTATTTTTAATGACCTGATATCAGCGCCTTATTTTGAGAATCTTGAAATCTATGTCAGTACAACCGATAATAATATTTCAAGTTTCACTTTGTTAAATTCGATTTCACTCGCTAGTCCATCTGTCCTTTACCAGAATAAAACAATTTCCCTGGCGTCGTATGCTGGGCAAAATATTTATATTGCTTTCAGGGATGTTCAAAATCAGGGAAACGGCATTTACCTTGATGATGTAACGGCAGGCAGCCCTCTTACTATTGATGCAGGCAGCCTGAATACCAATATTGGGAATTCGGTGATAGCAACCGGCTCGCCATTCAATATTTCAGATACCATTAAAAACTTCGGAACCGGTAATCTGCCTTCCGGAATCCCGGTGAGCTATACGGTGAATGGCGGTGCCCCTGTTACGGTTTCTACGACTTCTGCAATTGCTCCGGGAAACACTACTATTGTGGATTTTAACGGCGCAAATGCATTCACTCCGAATGTGCCGGGAAAATATATTGTAAAAGTATTTACCGATTATTCCTCTGAAGTAAATAGGGGAAATGATACCCTGGCTTATGAAATTGAAGTACAAACTCCAATTATTGGTTTCCCCTATTTTCAGGATTTTGAGAATCAGGGCGATTGGGCGTCAACAGGAAACATGGATTTTCAGATTGTTTCTGTCAATGCTGATAATGGTGTGAATCCTCAGGTAATAAATCCTGATGGAAATAATAATAAAACTGCTTTTGCGAATACATACCAATCAGCGGGTGACAGTATAATTCTCAGATCACCGTTATTTAACTTTAGTAATATTAGCGGAAGTAATAAACCATTGCTTCATTTTTATGTGGCAGCCGGCTTAGGGCACAATTCACCCAATGACTGGTTGCGGGTTTTGGTTTCTACGGATGGGGGTGTTACTTTCAGCCCGGCTCCCGTTTACTCGAAATCGAATTCTACATCTTCCAAATTAGTAACAATAGATCCTGATCCGAATTTTTCTTATGTGCCTCAATTAGCAGCAGATTGGAGGCATGAAATTGTGGATCTTTCGGCCTATGCAGGTAATCCGAATATAATGCTGGCATTCAAAGTGTCCACCGATCTCGGGAATAATGTTTGGATTGATAACGTAAGTATCACCAGTCAGCCGGCTTCTTTGTATGGCGCTACTATGGTTACCGCAGCCGGGCAAACCATCACAGGTCCATTTAATTCGAAGGTGAAATTCAACACACTTCCCGTGGCCGATTCAATAAGAATGGAAGGCCACAGTGATTATCCGACAGATAATGTGTATGATTTCAGCACAAATGCTAAATTCCCGGATGGTTCAACAATTACGAGTTTAGAACAAAACCCATTCCCGGAATATTATACAATAGCATACTCCGGAAATTCTATTACGAGGGCTAATTATAATATTTCATTGGATATTACCAGCCTTACAGGCTTCAATATCACGAACCCGGATCAGATTTGCATTGTTAAAAGAGCCGATTTTGAAGGTAACTGGATACCGTTAAATACCACCAGAGCAGGAAATATTTATACAGCCTCGAATTTGGATAATTTCAGTGAATTCGCTTTGGCATATTCTCCTGGTGCAGCAGTTCCGGTGACATTGACCAGTTTGAATGCGATTCCAAGGGGAAATAAAGTTGTCATACAATGGAGTACCTCACAGGAGGCCAATATCGTAGAATATGATGTGCAGCGGTGGGATGAGAAGAATTGGATCACTCTTGGAAGTGTGACTTCTCAAAGAAGTTCCATGCAAAACCAATACAGTTTTGATGACAATAATCCTCAACCGGGAATGAATCTGTATCGCCTGAAGATTGTAAGTGAAATCGGATCGTTCACCTATTCGGATGTCGTGAAAGCCATGTTTGAATCATTGGTAAACCGGGTTTACCAGAACGTTCCCAATCCGGTAATTAGCCAGACAAAAATCAGGGTGGATTTGGGTAAGGCATCCAAACTGAGCGTTGTTGTCTATAGTTTAAGCGGTAAGCAAATCGCGGTGTTGGAAAATAGCAATAAACCGGCAGGTACCTGTCAGATAGAATGGATTCCGGGAAATATTCCGGCAGGTACATATTACTACAAGGTTATTATAGATGGCCAGGTTCAGACGAAGACCATGATAAAACTTCCATAATATTGCCCGATAATTGAATTTATAAAAAATCCCGCTTCCTGCGGGTTTTTTTATAAAACGAATTTGGTAAACCGGAAGTTTAAAAAATAAAAAAAGCATGGGTATTCCCCATGCCTGATAAATAAATTGAAGCTATTTTATCATAATCCGATTAGGAATGCAATTGCAGCCAAAACAATGAAGAACCCCAAGATGATTCCGATGGCAACAAAAGTATCCTGAAGTTCTGTAGAGTAGCCTTTTTTCATGATCTTAAGTTTAATTAGTAAACAATACGGTTATTGAAAGGATCTTGAAAAATCGTACTTTCTGTGGGGTAGTCTTACTTAGAATAGGGATTGATACAAAGCTACTTTATTTATTTTATTCATACAAGTATTAATTTTTTCTTCTTTTTAACACCATAAATCGTGGCAGGCATTGTTGACTGAAAAATTAAAATATCAAAGAGTTTTATCCGTTAAAGAATAATAATTTTAAAAACTTTTAAATTTGAGTTTCCCTACATCCAAATCCTTTTATCTTCGTACCACATGACTACCCGTTACCTTCAATTCCTGCCGCTGGTATTCCCGGCTCTGATAATTTCCTGCAATTCCGGCGAATCGGCTATTAGCAACAACCTGAAACAATTGCCTTCCAAAGAAGAATCCGCGGTTGTGAAAGAACAACTCAAACCGGCAATTGACACTGCCTTGTTTCTAAAACTTAATAAGAAGCTGGCCAACGGGGATACTACCGGTAAATGGCCGGCAAAGATGCCGATTCCGCTACCCGGCGCTATTTTGCCTTTCCACAGGATTGTCGCATTTTATGGAAATCTCTATTCCACCAAAATGGGAATACTTGGTGAGCTGCCCAAAGATCAAATGATAAAAAAACTTTTGGGTGAGGCTCAAAGCTGGCAAAGAGCAGATACCACGCTGAAAGTGATTCCTGCCCTGCATTATATCGCTGTAACCGCCCAGGCATCTCCCGGGCCGGGTAATAAACACCGTCTGAGAATGCCATTCAGCCAAATAGATAAAATTATTAGCTGGTCGCATGAAATAAAAGGTCTGACATTTCTCGATATACAGGTAGGGCAAAGTACGGTACAGGAAGAAGTGCCGGTTTTGGATTCTTTTCTGAAAATGCCCACCGTCCATTTAGGAATCGATCCTGAGTTTTCAATGAAAGGAGGACATGTTCCGGGAAAAAAGATCGGGACTTTTGATGCTGCAGATATTAATTGGGTGATAGAGCACCTCGCGTCACTTGTGCGTAAAAATAATTTGCCTCCGAAGATTCTTGTACTTCATCGTTTTACACAGGGGATGCTGACTAATTACCAGAATATTAAAAAAGTACCCGAGGTACAGATTGTAGTAGATATGGATGGTTGGGGGCCAAAACATTTGAAACGTTCTACCTGGCTCCGTTATATTTACAGGGAACCGGTAGAATTCACCGGGTTCAAACTTTTCTACAAGAACGATACAAAAACAGGCGCAGATCAGTTTTATACACCCAAAGAACTTCTGAAATTCATTCCGCAACCCGTATATATTCAGTATCAATAATTTTTAATCCGCTTATGAAAAGGCAATTATTTTTGCCGGTACTTCTGTGTGCTTCGGCTTTTTTATTTTCATGTTCCGGCAATGACAACGCATTGTTTAAGGTAGTACCCAGGTCTGTTCCGGAAGTGGGTATTTCGAATGCCCGTTTGGAACAGCCAAGAAAAATCGCACCTTCGGAAGCGATCCTGGCAAGGCCTCAGATACCGATACTCTGTTACCACCATATCAAAGTACCACAACCCGGGTGGGGAGAAATGATGAAAACTTATTCAGTTTCACCTGCCCAGTTTGCTGAACAAATGAAAGTGTTGCATGACAGTGGATACACAACTGTTTTACCCGGTCAACTCTATAACTATCTTGCCTTTGGAGATCCGCTTCCGGCCAAATCTGTCATGCTCACATTTGATGATACGGATGAAGAGCAGTTTTCGATTGCAGCAAAGGAAATGGACAAATATGGTTTTAAAGGTGTGTTTTTCATTATGACGGTTTCAATAAACAGGCCCAATTACATGACGAAAGAACAAATAAAAACCCTTTCTCTAAATGGCCACGCAATTGAATCCCATACATGGAATCACAAAGATGCCAGGAAGTATGACAGCACTGATTATGAAATACAACTTGTGAAACCGAGAAACACCATTGAAGGAATCATTGGAAAGAAGGCAACTTATTTTGCCTATCCATTTGGAGTGTGGAATCAGGATGCAATCGGATTATTGAAAAAAGCCGGTTTTAAAATGGCATTTTCGCTCTCCGGAAAAAGAGATCCAAGAGATCCTTTGTTTACTGTCAGGCGAATGATTGTTCCCAGTTTCTGGAGTACCAAAGGGATGATGCAGGCGATGAAAAAAACTTTTGAGAAAGATTAAATGATACCGGATTTTTGGATTGATGATTCCAAAATTATTTGGCAGCGGCAATAACCAACTTCTGATTCTTAATTTTTTGGTCCTTACCCAAACCAAGAAGATAGTTCATTGAAGAGCGGCGGATGGCTGCAAAAGAATAGAAATCTTTTACCTCGATTAATCCCACATCTTCCTTTTTTAATCCCGCCTTTTGCATGAGAAACCCTGCAATGTCTATTTTGTTGATTTTATTCTTTTTCCCTGCTGAAATGAAAATGGTTCCCCATTCTGATTTTGGAGGTATTGATAAATTCTCTTTAAACCGGAACTCTTTTAAAACAGGAGGTAAAAAATCAGGGGATTCTTTTGTCTGGTCAATCAACAGAATAATATCACCACTCGATTCCATCCTTGCTGTCCTCCCATTGCGATGCAGGAATATTTGAGAAGTTTCCGGCAAATCGTAATGAACAATATAACGTACATTGGTGATATCCAGTCCGCGGCTGGCGAGGTCGGTGGTAACCAGAAAATTGACACTTCCGTTTCTGAATTTTGCCAGTGAGATTTCTCTGTCACGCTGCTCCATTGATCCGTGGTAATCCGCCACGACAAAACCCTCTTCTTTCAGCAGATGTTTTAGTTGAGTAATTGTATTTTTTTCGTTCACAAAAATGATGGCTTTCCTGTTTCCGATCTGGCATAACAAATTGTGTAGTTTTTGATTTTTATCTGTACCGCGAAATGGGATTTTGAAATAATCAATTTGATGTTCCATAAATCCTGAGAAGTCAAGGATTTTGGGCGATGTCATTTTGAGAAAATCAGGCAGGTCTGAATCAGGGGTAGCCGAGATGAGAATTTTGAATTGAACCGAAGTGAGGTTTTCTATTATGAATTTCATCTCTTCGGTAAATCCAAGTTCGAGGCTTTTATCAAATTCATCCAGGACAAGTAATCGAATAGTGTCTGTTTTGATGTTCCCTCTGCGAATATGATCTCCCAATCTTCCCGGTGTACCTACAATTACCGCCGGCGCTTCAGCTAAATTATTTTCTTCAATTTCCCTTTTGTGCCCGCCATAGCAAACAGTTATTTTAAATCCGGTTTTTAATGAATGAAAGACATTGTCTATCTGCAAAGCCAGTTCGCGCGTGGGCGATATAATGAGAGCGAATGTCCCTCTGTGATCTTTTGGGATCAATTTCAATAGCAGCAATAAAAAAGCAATTGTTTTTCCGGATCCTGTAGGTGCGGAAAGAATGATTTCCTGATTTGCGGGTACGGATTGCAAAGTAGCCACCTGCATTTCATTCAGGCTTTCTATTTCTGCGTTTTTTATGAAGAGAGATGGATCGAATTTTTTGTCTTGCATTTTTCAAAAATAACAAATGAGGTTCACGGTAATATAAATTAACCGATTGTATCTATTTTTGCCGGCAATTCAAAAAATTGAAAGTTCTTTCAACTATTTATGAAAATCAGGAATAGTTTCAGGGTGATTTTTACGTTGGGATTATTGTCGGCTATCGGCCCGTTCTCAATAGATATGTACCTTCCCGGCTTTCCTGATATTGCGAAGAGTCTGCATACAACTGTTGGGCATATCGGGCTTTCTCTTTCCAGTTTTTTTGTAGGTATTTCAGTCGGGCAATTGATTTATGGCCCGTTGCTGGACAGATACGGCAGAAAAATTCCGCTGTATATCGGCCTTGCTATTTATTTTCTGAGTTCAGTCTGGTGTGTATTCGTGGGCGATGCAAATACCTTAATTTTTGCAAGATTTGTTCAGGCACTGGGTAGTTGTGCGGGGATGGTTGCGGCCAGGGCGTTGGTACGGGATATATTTCCTGTAAAAGAAAATGCCAAAGTGTTTTCTTTGCTGATGCTGGTAGTGGCTGTATCGCCGATTGTGGCACCCACGGTAGGAGGATACATTTCTTCCTGGCTGGGATGGCATTATATTTTTGTTGTGCTGACAATTATTGCAGCCATTACTTTTCTTTTCTCTTATACGTGGTTACCTCAAGGGATGAAACCTGACAAGAGCATCTCTTTGAAACCTGCTCCCATTTTCAGAGGGTTCCTGAATGTTTCCAAAGTCCCGGTGTTTTATACTTATGCTTTGTCCGGAGCGATTGCTTCATCCGGATTGTATTCTTATTTGGCCGGTTCTCCTCACGTCTTCATGGGTATTTATGGAGTCAATGAACGGGAGTATGGGAGAATTTTTGCATTTATTTCTTTGGGGCTTATCGGATGCAGCCAGTTGAATACTCTTCTTTTGAGAAAATATTCCAGTGAAAAAATTACAATGGTTGCATTGGCTTGCCAGGTTGTTACCGGAGTAGCACTTTTGGCCGGTACCTGGTTTAACTGGCTTGGGCTTTACAGTACAATAGGTATTATTTGGATTTTTTTGGGAACCCAGGGTTTTGCCTTTCCAAATACTTCGGCGCTTGCGCTGTCGCCATTTACCAGAAATGCCGGTTCAGCCTCTGCGTTGATGGGCGCTGTGCAACTTGGTGTTGGCGCTTTTGTAACCTCATTGGTTGGTATTATGGATAATGATACAGCTATTCCAATGGCTTTTTTCATGTGTGCCTGTGCTGTATTGAGTTTTGTGGTGCTTCTCATCGGCAGGCATTTTATCAGCAAAGAATCGGATGAACATATCCGCGGAATGATTCATTCCGGAATTGGCTTTAAAGATTAGCAAATTCTCTTTTTCTGTAACCTATCTTCTCCATGTAATCCACTTCGATGCTGAATACTCCGAAGTCTTCCACCACCTTGCCGGTCATCTTGTAAAATCCCCTTCCATTGAGCGGATACCTGCGCAGCGAATCAGGGAAGTGAACGGTATCAATCCAATCCAGGTTTTTGTCTAAGAAAGTTCCGAATGCCATGCGGCTTTTGCTGATGGTTGTGACGCGTTTGTAATCTATGAAATAACCAACTACCGTAACTTTATGGCCGGCGTATTTTGGCAAATCGCGTGCATTCGTGTATTCATTCACGTTAGTATCGGCCATTTCAAACGGATTGCAGAGAGGGAAGTCAAGAAGTTCAACCTGGTCGAGCATATCGTCCATCCGGTTGTCGGGCAATACCGGCAGTACAAAATGTAATGGCCTCTCGTGGATCAACGGCGGACCGGCATAAACGGGGACACGTTCTTTTTTCTGAAGGAAATTGGCCTCCCACAACAAGGTCTTTTTTGATTTGCCCGTAAAACGAAAAGCGCCGCTGCGGATAAGGATATTCAGTTGTTCCGGTGATGTGCCGGTACGTTCTATGAAATCCTGCAGATGCAGGAATCTGCCAGCCCTGCTCCGTTCGGCGATGATTCTGCCAACGGTTTCCTCTTCAAGCGATTTCAGGTGAATGAATCCGGTATAAACATCATTGCCTCTGATGGTCGTAAAATATTCACTTTCGTTCACACAGGGGAGATGGATATTGGCGCCTGTTTTTCTCAGTTCCAGAAAATATAATTCTGTACTGTAAAATCCTCCGAAGTTATTGATGACGGCTACCATAAATTCTTTGGGAAAATAAGTCTTCAGATAGAGGCTTTGAAAACTTTCCACTGCAAATGAGGCCGAATGTGCTTTTGAAAAGCTGTAGCCTGCAAAACTTTCAATTTGCCTCCACACTTCTGCGGTGATGTCGTCCGGGTAATTTCGTTGCTTACAATTTTCAAAGAATTTATTTCTGATTCGCAGCATTTCTTCGTTCCCGCGGTACTTTCCGCTCATGGCCCGGCGCAGTATATCGGCTTCTCCCATATCCAACCCCGCAAAATGATGGGCGACCTTAATCACATCTTCCTGAAAAACCATGACCCCGTATGTTTCTTTCAGCAGTTCCTTCATCACCGGATGGATGTATTTGGTTTTGTCAGGAGAATGATACCGCTCTATGTATGCACGCATCATGCCGCTGCTGGCAACACCCGGCCGGATAATGGAACTGGCCGCTACCAGGGTCAGGTAATCATCACATTTTAATTTTTGAAGCAGTTGCCTCATGGCAGGCGATTCAATATAAAAACATCCGATGGTATGTACATTCCTGATTTGCCCGCGTACGCGCGGATCGTTTTTGAATTTTTGAAAGGCATGAATATTTACATCGACTCCCTTGTTTTGCTTCACCAGCCGCAGACATTCTTTGATGTGCCCCAATCCGCGCTGACTGAGTACATCCAGCTTGGAGAATCCGATGTCTTCTGCCACAAACATGTCCATTTGTATGGTAGGGAATCCTTTGGGTGGCATAAACAATGCTCCATAATTTGAGATTGGTTTTTCAGAAATAAGAATCCCTCCCGGGTGGATAGACAGGTGGTTGGGGAAATCCTGTATCAGCGCTCCGTATTTTACAATCAATTCGTGAATATGGTCTTCTGGTTCGCGTTTCATGGCCAGATTGTCCAGTTCTTCTTTGGGAAGGCCGAACACTTTTCCCAATTCGCGAACGACTGCCCGGTATTGAAAAGTGGTGTACATGCCCAGTAATGCCACATAGTTTTTCCCGTAACGTTTGAAAACGTAATCAATCACTTCATCTCTGTCAAGCCATGAAAAGTCCAGGTCAAAGTCTGGGGGCGAGGTACGGTAAGGATTTAAAAACCGCTCAAAATACAAATCCAGTTCTATCGGGTCCACATCAGTAATCTGCAGGCAGTAAGCTACAATGGAATTTGCACCGCTCCCCCTGCCCACATAATAGAAACCGCGCGACTGAGCATAGCGGATGATATCCCACGTAATCAGAAAATAAGCATTGAATCCGAGTTTGTTGATAATGTCCAGTTCCTTTCTTACGCGTTTGCGGGCGATGTCATTATTTCCGTAACGGAATGAAAAGCCGTCCTCTGTCAGTTTTTCAAGCAAAATGCGGTCGTCTTCGGGCGAAGCGCTGAATACTTTTTTGTTTTTGTCTGTTCTGAAATCCATCCCGATGTGGCATGAATCAATCAATTGATAGGTATTGACAATGATCTGCGGATAGTTCCGGAATACTTTGAGTATTTCAGACGGTGGCAGCAGGATTTCATCTTCTTTGCAAACGGTATTGGCAGACAGTTTAGAGAGCAACGTGTTTTGGTCTATGGAGCGCAACAGCCTGTGTATATTGTATCCCTGGCGGTTGAGAAAAGTAACGGGCTGAAGCACCACGAATCGTGAAGAATATTTTTCTACCGGTAATTGCAAAAGTTTGTGCACTTCTGAAGGGCGAATGCCGATGCGTTCGTTTTCTGAAAGCAATTCTGGTTTTTTCTTGCCGGGCGGATAAATAATATACCCATCGCCGGTGTTTTCAAATATACCCGGGGTAACTGCTGAAAAATCGGGAAAAGGCTGTTTGCACAACAGGTGTTCAGAGAGGAAACGGTTGATGCAGGCCAATCCGCGGTTGTTGGCGGCGATTAAGACATACAGGCAATCATCTCCATTGCGGATTTCAACTCCTGCTACCGGTTTGATGCCTGCGGCGTTGCAACCCTTAACGAAATCCCACACATCACAGGTATTATTGATATTGGTAATAGCCATGGAAGTGATGCCCAAATCTGAGGCTGCCTTTACCAGTTGTGATGTGGAGATGGAGCCGTAGCGGAAACTGAAATATGTTTTACAATTGAGGTACATGTCCGGATGATTTTCTGGGGACAAAGCTAATACTATTAGCAAAATGATTACTAAATAATTTGGTCAAACAACGAGATTTTTTCTGTTACTTTTGAATTATGAAAAGAAGAAGATTCATCCAACTCAGTTCTTTGTCGGTACCGGCATTTACAGTAAAATCAGTCAGAAACAAAACTCCGGTAAAACCCATCATCGTATCCACATGGGCAGACGGGAAAAGGGTAAACCAGGAAGCGTGGAAGATTCTGGGCAATAACGGTCGGGCGCTGGATGCTGTAGAAAGTGGCGCCAGATGGATGGAAGATCAGCAGAATTGCTGTGTTGGCCTCGGTGCAAACCCTGACAGAGACGGGATTGTATCGCTCGATAGTTCCATTATGGATGAACATGCCAACTGCGGTGCGGTAGCTGCCATTCAACGTATAAAGCATCCGGTTTCGGTAGCACGAAAAGTGATGGAACTCACACCTCACGTGTTGATTGTCGGCAAAGGAGCCCAGGAATTTGCATTAAAAAACGGATTTGCACTGGAGCCACAAACTTTGTCTGAACCTGCAAAGAAAGCGTACGAGGAATGGTTGAAAAAGAGTCAGTACAAACCGGAAATCAATATTGAGAATAAGGATGCAGGAAACGGGCCTTTTGCCCCGGCTTATCTTGATGACGGCACTCCCAACCATGATACCATGGGCATTGTGGCAATGGGAGCAGACGGGAATATGAGCGGAGCAGTGACTACGAGTGGAATGGGATTCAAGATGCACGGAAGAGTAGGAGACAGTCCGATTATCGGCGCAGGATTGTTTGTAGATAATGAAGTGGGGGCTGCCACTTCCAGCGGATTGGGAGAAGAAGTTATCCGCGTTTGCGGTACTCATTTGGTGGTAGAATTTATGCGCATGGGTTATTCGCCCGGGATGGCATGCCGAAAAGCAGTGGAGCGGATCGTGAATCGCGACCCGGAAAGAGCAAAAGGGTTTCAGGTAGGATTTCTGGCTCTCGATAAAATGGGAAACTATGGAGCTTTTGCCGTGCAGAAGGGTTTTGTGATTTCGGTGAAGAGCAATAATGAGGAAAAGATTATTCCGGCGGATTATATTTATGATTATGGGGTAACATAGGTGAGTTTGGTGGTTTAGAGTTTGAGAGTTTAGGGTTTCAGGTTTCGGGTTTGATGAGAGTTTGTTCGCAGTGGCGGACTTCAAATTCCCGGATTTAGATACGGGGCAAGTACATAATAGTGGATTCAAGAGTTTTTGAATTGAGTTTAAATCTTGATTAAATGAATCATGTTTTAGAAATTATCGGGTTTAACATAGAAAGTTGTATTGCTGCTCAGGAAGCGGGTGCAGGCAGAATAGAACTTTGTACATCACCAGGTGAGGGAGGAACTTCTCCATCCTTTGGACTTATAAAATCTGCAAGGAAAATCCTCCATATTCCTCTCTATGTAATGGTAAGGCCGAGAGGCGGGGATTTTCTTTATTCGCCCGAAGAATTTGAAATGATGCTTTATGAAATAGATTGTATTAAAAAGCTGGGGGCTGACGGAGTGGTTATTGGAATATTAAATAAAGATGGAAGTATAGATAAAGACCGGTGTGCTCAGTTAGTTGAATTCGCTTATCCGTTGGGAGCTACTTTTCACAGAGCCTTTGACAGAGTTAGCGATCCGGTGAAATCAATTGGGGATGTAATTTCAACCGGTTGTGAACGCATCCTTACGTCAGGGCTCAAACCCACAGTGGAGGAGGGGTTGGAGATGATTAAAATATTGCTGAAAAAAGCAAATGGTGAGATCATTATAATGCCTGGCTCCGGAGTGAGGGCAGGCAATATGCAAAGAATATTGGAAGAAACCGGTGTGACAGAAATCCACAGTTCAGCTTCCATGAAAAGAAAATCTGAAATGAATTATACAAATCCGGAGATGAATGAAAATCTCGAATACACTTCGGTTTCTGAGGATGAAGTGAGGAAAATGGCAGGCATCCTTAAAAAAATATTCCCGGATAACTAAGAAATACGTTCTCAAATTGAAAAAGGAAATGGGAAATTCATCTGTTGAAGTTTTTGAATTATTCTCCCTACCGGCAATCCCATGACATTGTAATAATCCCCCCGGATGGATTTTATACCTGTGACTCCGATCCATTCCTGAATTGCATAACCACCCGCTTTGTCAAAAGGTTTGTATTTTTTGATGTAATAATCAATCTGAGAATCTGAGAGCGGATAAAACTCTACGAATGTCGTTTCTGAAAAAATTTCTTTTTGACTTTTATGAATGATACAAACACCGGTGATGACCTTGTGTGTTTTTCCGGACAATTTTTTCAACATCTGAACCCCTTCTTCATAACCGGAGGGTTTATTGAGAATTTCATTTTCAATCACTACAATGGTATCGGCTGCTAAAATAAAACCGGAGTTGATTTTCTGATTCTGCTGAAAAACGGCATCGGCTTTTCTTTCTGCAAGGTTTTCAACAACTTTTTCAGGCGAAATATGGTTGTCAAATTCTTCAGAAACGTGCGATGCGACTACTTTAAATGAGAGTCCGGCAAGTTGTAATAATTGTGCCCGTCGTGCAGAAGCGGATGCTAAGATTAGTTGGTTCATTTGAAAAATAAAAAGAAAGTCATGGATAAAATACCGGTCAGCATAATGAATTTTACGGATTTACTTAAAAAACCAAAATCCTTTGAGGTAGTGGCAGACTGCAATTTTTTCAAAATAAATATTAGCGGAAATAATATAAAAAACACACCGTAAATTGCCAGGTTCCACCATCCGTTTTGTGAAATATAACCGATGAGGAATGACAATAATATGGATAGTATCAGAATTAATAAAGTGCTGTAAGCTTTGGCTGCCTTAATTCCCATGACAATCGGAAGTGTTGTGCAATCGTAATTTTTATCTCCCTCCGTATCTTCCATGTCTTTTATAACTTCCCGGATGAGCGAAATGATAAATGCAAAAAGTCCGTAGATTAAAGCAAATTTCAGAATCAATTGGAATGGCTGATTGTTGAGGGAGCCGGGGTTGTATTCTGCAACCGGGAAAATAAATAGGGTCCATGCGGTAAGTGCAGATACTACGATATTTCCTGTAAGAAATTTTCTTTTGAATATTCTGGAATATAAAAAGAGCAGCAAAACAGCAAGCGAATTAAAAATAAAAATGAAAAAATTATTTAAGTGAAACGCTGCCAACACGGTAAAAATTAATCCTGCCAAAGTTAAAAGCGCATATAACCAAAGCGCAATTTGATTATTAAAAACCTTGCCTATTAAAACTTTGCCTGATTTATTGATCCTGTCTATTTCAACATCAAAATAATCGTTGATAATGTAGCCTGCTGCGGCAATGCAGAGAGATGCAAATAGAATCGGATAAAAAGTTTCAAGATCTAATTTTCCCTTTTCGGGAGCAATTCCAAAAAAAGCGTAAGAAAAATTGAAAATGCTGAAGTAAAATAATAATTGGGTAATCGCAATGAACAAGAGATTGGACCATCTGATCAATTGAAAAAAATGTACTACCCGTTTCATATCTGTGAAAATTTAGGTAGAGGTGATTTCCGAATTGTGGTTCCATTTCCCATGGATCTTCATAACCTTTTCTATTACATCTCTGACGCAACCTTCGCCTCCCATGGATGGCGAGATATACTCAGATATGTCAATGATTTCGGAAACAGAGTCGGCAGGACATGCTGCAATTCCGCAGTACGCCATTGCTTCGGCATCGGGGATATCGTCGCCCATGTAAAGGACATTCTCAGGGAAAATATTATTTTCTTTGAAAAAGTTTTCAAGAAAAGTTTTCTTGTCCTTCACTTTAAAAAAAACATTGTTGACTCCAAGCTTCTCCATTCTTTTCTTTACTGAAGGAGCATCACTGCCCGAAAGAACCAGGATCCGGTATCCCTTTTTGATTGCCAATTGCAAGGCGTAACCATCCTTTACACTCATTGTCCTGAACCATTCTTCACTATTTGATATGAATAATTTTCCATTGGTGAGTACCCCATCCATATCGAAAACGAAAGTGTGTATATCTTTCAACTTGTGCAGGCAGGAAACTTTTTCTGGATCTGACATTGCCATAGAATAATGGCAAAACTAACAACTATTGAAGGAAAAGACGGATTATCGCTTTCCGTGAATTTTAATAATATTTTCCGTGAGCTTGATGTACATGTATTTTAACTCAGGATACCGGCTGAGCATTTCCAGGTGTTTGCCCATCGTAAACGAATCATCACGCATAGCTGGCCCGGTCTGTGTCAGATAGGGAGAATACAATTTTACTTTCGTACAAATTTCTTCGATAAGGGGATGCATCATTTTGAAATCTATATTTTCCCTTTGGCAATAAATTTCTGCCAGTGCAAACATGTGATTTGAGAAATTGGTTGCAAAGACGGCAGCAATGTGGTATCCCATTCTCTGGTTGTCGTTGGCATAACTGACTTTTGACGAGAGTGTCCTTGCAAATTGTATGAGCGTATCGATGGTATCAGCATTATTCCCATCCACCATAAAGGGTATTTCAGGGATATGATCTACAAATTTGCTCAGGGTTTGCAAAGGATATAAAACTCCATACCTGTCTGATATATTTGCGAGTGCATTTATAGAAACACTTCCTGCCGTATGCACAACAAATTTTCCGCGCAAAGCCTCATATTTTTCCATACTTCCTATGGCCTGATCCAGTACTGAAATAATATATATATCTGCCTCTGCAAAGGAAGGCGCAGTGAGCGGCTCAGAATAAGCGCCCAGTTCATTTGCCAAAATCCTTGCATTTTCCAGGTTACGACTTACAACCTGAACAATCTCAT
This sequence comes from Chitinophagaceae bacterium, assembly GCA_017307735.1. Lineage (GTDB taxonomy): Bacteria > Bacteroidota > Bacteroidia > Chitinophagales > Chitinophagaceae > Ginsengibacter. Next base: position 50,752 of record JAFKGR010000020.1, on the reverse strand, counting down.
GTCCCTGCTTTTTCATTAGCCTGCCAAGAACAGTTGCTGCATTACCCGATCCAATCAATACAATCTTATGCATACAAATTAATAATTAAGCCTCTCAAAGACGTCTTTGTCATATCTGATAAAACGCCCTGACTTCTTTATAAATTGTTGAGTTAATGAACAATAAAGTTAATTAGTTAGCCAAACAACTTTACGAAAGTTGATTAAATTATTTCTAATCAAAATGGTATTTTGGCATATAGCTTTCAGGTCTTTAAAATTTGATTTTTGAATTTTAAATTAATATTGCAGCCTTGCTACAACTTTTTTTTCAAATTAAAAATAGTAAAGTAGCGTTTATGAAATGTTATGGCAAAGAAGAATTTATTGATAGTAGAATCGCCTGCAAAAGCAAAGACCATCGAAAAAATATTAGGTGGTGATTTTGTGGTAAAGAGTTGTTTTGGGCATATCCGCGATCTTGAAAAAGATGATATGGGTATTGATATCAAAAACAATTTTAAACCCCGGTATATCATTCCGGCAGAGAAGCAAAAGGTGGTCAAAGAATTAAAACAAACAAGCGCCCAGGTGGAAAAAGTCTGGCTCGGGTCAGATGAGGACAGGGAGGGAGAAAGCATAAGCTGGCATCTGGCCGAAGTGCTTGGCCTCGATGTTGATAAAACCCCGAGAATTGTTTTTCACGAAATAACCAAACCCGCCATTACTTCTGCTGTGCAGAATCCGCGATCGATTGATATGAATCTGGTAAATAGCCAGCAGGCCCGCAGGGTTTTGGATCGATTGGTGGGATTTGAACTTTCACCGGTTTTGTGGAGAAAAGTCGGAATGCGCGGAGGGCTTAGTGCCGGGCGTGTTCAGAGTGTGGCCGTCAGGTTGATTGTGGAACGTGAAAGAGAGATCAATCAATTTATTCCCGAAGGAAGTTTTAAAATTGAAGCACGGCTTTCAGCACCCGATAGCGGAAATAAGAACCTTGTTTTTAGCGCTTTCGATAATAGTACACATAATGAACAAAGCGCTTCGGGTTTTCTTGAATCCTGCAAAGGAGCTGATTACACAGTAAAGGATATTGTTGTAAAACCCGGAAAAAGAACTCCTGCTGCTCCTTTTACAACTTCCACACTTCAACAGGAAGCAAGCAGAAAATTAGGATATGGGGTAAGCAAAACCATGCGGATTGCCCAGAAGCTGTACGAAAGTGGTAAGATTACTTATATGCGTACCGACAGCGTAAATCTGAGCCAGACTGCAAAATCGCAAATCAGAGAAGCTATTTATAAAAATTACGGAGAGAAATATCATCAACTCAGAAATTATAAAACGAGGAGCGAAAGCGCTCAGGAAGCCCATGAAGCCATCCGCCCGACAGACATGGATACGGAGCAGGTTTCAGATCCTGAAACAGGGAAGCTTTATGATTTGATTTGGAAGAGAACCATTGCCTGTCAGATGAGTGATGCAGAAATCGAACGGACAGTTGCCAACATTGAAATATCTACAAATAAGGCCGGATTGGTTGCGACCGGTGAGGTATTGGTATTCGATGGTTTCCTAAAAGTGTATTATGAAAGCAGCGACGAAGATGATGAGGAAAAAGCGATAGCCGGAATGGAAAGCCGCCTGCCCTCTCTTAAAGCAGGTCAACAGGTTGATTTTATAAATATGACTGCTACAGAAAAATTTACCAAACATGCTCCGAGATATACAGAAGCAAGCCTGGTAAAGAAACTGGAGGAATTGGGAATCGGAAGGCCGAGTACTTATGCCCCAACCATCAGTACTATCATGAAAAGAAATTATGTGGTGAAGGGAAACAAAGAAGGTATCCGCAGAGAATTTAGAATTATTACCCTTGATAAATCGGGTAAAATAGTAAAAGTAAAATCATCTGAAAATACAGGTGCAGAAAAAGCAAAATTATTTCCCACCGATCTCGGGTTTGTAGTCACGGATTTTCTGAACCAATATTTTGACCGTGTGATGGATTATTCTTTTACGGCCAATATTGAAGAGGAATTTGATAAAATTGCCGAAGGAAGGGTTCAATGGAACAAAATGGTTGCTGATTTTTATCAGCCGTTTCATCTTTCCGTTGAACATGCCCTGGAAACTGCTGAACGTGCCAAGGGAGAAAGGGAATTAGGTGCGGAACCAAAGACAGGGAAACCGGTTTTTGCAAGGATGGGCAGATATGGCCCGATGGTTCAGATTGGAACAGCAGAAGATGAGGAGAAACCCCGGTTTGCAAGATTAAAACCGAATCAAAGCATAGAAACCATTTCCCTGGATGAGGCATTGGATTTATTCAAACTGCCCGCGGTTTTGGGAGAGTTTGAAGGAAAGGAAGTTTCGGTGAATGTAGGCCGTTTTGGTCCTTACGTAAAATGGGGAGAAATGTTTGTTTCACTTCCGAAAGGTGCTGATCCAATGAACATGGATTTGAATGGCGCGGAAGAACTGATCAGGGGAAAACAAAAAGAAGTTGCGCCCGTTGCAACTTATCAGGGATTGCCCGTCACAAAAGGAAAAGGAAGATTTGGTCCCTACCTGAAATGGAATGATTTATTTGTGAATGTACCGCGCGCTTATGATTTTGAGAATCTGGATCAGCAATCCATCGAAGAACTGATCCAAAAGAAGGTTGAGAAAGAATCAACAAGGTTTATTCAGCAATGGGCCGAAGAAAAGATTAGCATTGAGAATGCAAGATGGGGTCCGATATTTAAGGTTGGAAAGAAGATTGTTAAAATACCATCGAAAGAAAACGGTGAAAAATATTTGCCGGAAGAATTGGCTAAATTGAAACTTGAAGAAGTCAAAGCCCTGATTACAAAACAGGACCCTGCTATATTCGCCGGCAAGAAAACGACAAAAAGGAAAACCACGAAGGCTGCAGGTAAGAAAAAGACTTCAGCAAAGAAATAATCAGCTGAAAGAAAAATGATCAAAAGACTGGCCACAGGCATATTCAGCACTTATGCCTTTCTTATTTTTTTAATCTGGATGTTTGCCCTCCTGCCATTTTTTATCGTTGCATTTTTCTTGCGGTTCCCTTTCGACGGCAATCTGGTAATTTCTGCTTCAAAATGGTGGGCAAGAATATTTTTCTTTTTTACGGGTATCCGTTACCGCTTTTCATCAACTAAAAAATTAGAGAGAGACCAGCCTTATATTTTTGTTTGCAATCACATTTCCTATCTGGATATTCCAATGATGTTGCTGGCAACAGGAAATCATTCAGTGAGGATGCTCGGGAAAGCAGAAATGGGGCGCATTCCCGTTTTTGGATTTATTTATACAATGGGAACAGTTTCAGTATTCAGAGATGATCCGATGAACAGAAAGCAAAGTGTGAATGAGTTGAAAGAGCTTCTGGAGAAAAATGTTTCAATTTTTATTTGTCCTGAAGGAACATTCAATATGACCCATGAGCCTCTGAAAAAATTTTATGATGGCGCATTTCGTATTGCAGCTGAAATGAAAAAGCCCATAGTTCCCATTCTTTTTCCTGATACTTATGACCGGATGAATTATAAAAGCATTTTCTCTTTGACTCCCGGGAAATGCAGGGCCATTCGCCTTAATCCGGTGACGATGAAAGAAAATGAAAGTATGGAAGAGTTAAAAATCAGAATAAAGGAAATTATGGAAGAAGGTTTGAAAAAACTCAATCCCTCATGGGTCAATTAAAAGATTCCTTTTGCCTTTTGATCCTGTTTATATTTGAATTTTCTGAAAAATGATTTCATGAAAAGATTTGACATTCTCGGAAAGAATGGCTTTCCTTCCCTTCTTTCGGAATATTCAGGTCTCCTTAAAAATTTGTTTCATGTCCTTTGTATTATATTTATCAATGACACTTTGAATGTGATTTAAATTTGCAGGAATGAATGATATCGAAATGGGTTTTGCGGATGAAAGAAGAGAATATGCAGAAATAATTCTTCCGCTTGCCTTACCATTTACCTATACTTATTCTATTCCTGAAAATTTACAAAACGAGGTAATGGTCGGGTGCAGGGTTGAGGTTGTATTTGGTAAACAAAAAAAGTATTCGGGTATTATTAAACGTTTTGTTGAAAAACCTTCTTTCCCGACAAAGGATATTTTGAGTGTCATAGATACCGAGCCGATCGTTTTTGAACAGCAGTTGCAGTTGTGGAACTGGATGAGTGAATATTATATGTGCAGTGAAGGTGAAGTGATGAATGCCGCACTTCCGTCGCACCTTAAATTGAGCAGTGAATCTATTATTTATTTCAATGAAGAATATGGAGATGATTTTTCTGACCTGAATGATGAGGAATATATCATTGCCGAAGCATTGTTTTTAAAAAAAGAATTGAAATTATCAGAGGTAAAAGATTTATCGAACCGGATTCAGGTATTTCCATTGGTCAGGAAACTTTCCGATAAAAAAGTATGTTTTGTATTTGAAGAATTGGATTCTGTGTATAAAGAAAAGATAGAAAATTTTGTTTATCTGAATCCCGGACTGGATAATGATCAATCCATGAATGAACTTATGGATACACTTTCAAGGGCGCCCAAACAATTGGAATTATTGCTTTCATTTCTCCATTTTTCAAAAACAAAAGGTGAGGTTTCGCAAAAAGAACTTCTTAAAAAAGCCGGTGCTTCTGTTGCACAACTGAAAGGGTTGACAGATAAAAACGTGTTGTATGTGCAAAAGAAACCGGTCGACAGGTTGCCGGCTCTTCAAAAAATAAATCATTCCTCTTTTGTTTTAAGTGAATCGCAACAACAAGCACACAAGGAAATTGAATTAGCTTTTCAACAAAAGAAAATTTGTTTGTTGTATGGGGTTACCGGAAGCGGTAAGACCATGTTGTACATGAAGCAAATTGAAAAAATAATTTCAGAAGGAAAACAAGCGCTTTACCTTCTACCGGAGATCAGTCTTACTTCACAGATAATCAGAAAACTTCAAAAAGATTTTGGCGGATATGTGGCCATTTATCATTCGAAGTTTAGCCCTAAGGAACGAATTGAGATTTGGAATAAAGTAAAAAATAAAGAAGTGAATGTGGTGGTGGGTGCAAGGTCGGCGCTCTTTCTACCCTTCACCGAATTGAATCTTGTGATTATTGATGAAGAGCAGGATTCATCCTTCAAACAGCAGGATCCGGCCCCGAGGTACAATGCACGTGACACGGCTATTTACTATGCTTCATTGTTTAAGGCAAATGTTATTTTGGGAACGGCCACCCCATCGCTTGAGAGTTTTTATAATGTCAAAAAAGAGAAATATACATTGGTCAGGTTGAATGAGCGGTATGGCCAAGCTGTTTTACCGGAAATAAAAATTATCGACCTTAAAACGGTAATGAACCCGGGCAAAAGAAAAGTGATGCTTTCGCCGGCTTTACTTTCTGCAATGAAAACCACACTTGAATCTCACAAACAGGTCATTTTGTTTCAGAACAGAAGGGGATATAGCCCCTTTCTGATTTGTGGTACTTGTGGTTACATTCCAAAATGTACGCAGTGTGATGTGAGTCTTACCCTTCACAAATCTTCCAACAAATTGCATTGCCATTATTGCGGAACGGTGTATTCCCGAATGGTGCAATGCCCCGCGTGCGGAAGTACCAACTGGCTTGAAAAAAATTTCGGTACTGAAAAAGTGGAAGAGGAATTGGTTGAGCATTTCCCCACAGAAAAAATTGCGCGGATGGATGTGGATGCCGTGAGAGGGAAATATGCACATGACCAATTGATCCGGTTATTTGAAGACCAAAGGATAGATATTTTGGTAGGAACTCAAATGGTGGTGAAGGGCCTTGATTTTGAAAATGTAATGCTGATCGGGATTTTGGATGCGGATGGATTGCTCAATTTTGCAGATTTCAGAGTAAATGAACGTGCTTTTCAACTGATGGAGCAGGTAAGTGGGCGGGCAGGCAGAAAGGCCGGTGATGCGTCCGTTCTGATTCAGGCAACCCAAACCGAACATCCGGTATTGCTCTGGGTAAAACATCACAATTATGAATCGTTTTTCGAAAGTGAACTTCATTATCGCGACTTGTTTTTTTATCCGCCTTTCAGCAGGCTCTTGCAAATCACTTTAAAACATAAGAAAGCTGATGTGGCAGCCGAAGCTGCTGAATCGCTCGCCTCCCAATTAAAGGCAAATTTTAAGAATGTACTCGGCCCGGCTGTTCCGGTTATTGGAAGAATCAGGAATCAGTATCTCAGAGATATAACTCTTAAACTTCCTCCCGACAGGCATAAACTTCAGCAGCAAAAAGCCGTAATCAGAAACCAGATAGATCTTTTAAAATCCATCAGGGAATTCCGGAATGTTTCTATTGTAGCAGATGTTGATCCGCTGTAAGAATTGATCGAATCAGGTCTAAAGTTTATTTCCTGCTTTGGGATAAACGATCCTGGGAGAATATTGCTGAGCTTCTTCTATGGTTAGAATTCCGTAGGAAATGATGATGACAATATCACCCACCATACCCCTGCGGGCAGCAGGGCCATTTAAACAACAAACGCCGCTGCCAGGCACTCCTCTTATTAAATAAGTCTCGAGCCTTTCACCATTGTTTACATTGACAATCTGAACTTTTTCATTTTCCATCATCCCTGCTGCGTCCATCAAATCACCATCCAGTGTCAGGCTGCCGATATAATCAATGTTGGCTTCTGTAATAACAGCCCGATGGATTTTTGACTTCAATACTTGTATCTGCATTTAAAAAAGGTTTAAAAAAGAGGTCGCAAAGGTCTGCAATTTTTAACTTCATCAGAAAGGTTTAAAGCAAACCCTGAATAAATAAGGAAAATATAAAAGCCCGGAAAGATTCGCGGGCTTTATGGTTGGTGCGGAAGAGGAGATTCGAACTCCCACGCCCGATTAAAGGCGCTACCACCTCAAAGTAGTGCGTCTACCAATTTCGCCACCTCCGCAGGGGCTGCAAATCTACCTTAAAAAATCTTTTTTCCTAATCATTTTTGAAAGCAGTTTTTTAATCAGTTTTTACTGAAAAAACTGCCGGTTAATAAACCGTTAAATCACTTTGATTACCTGAACTCTGCCATGATTTTAGCGTCTTAAAGAAGCAAATGCAGAATACAATGAAAAAAACATACATCATATTGATTGCAGGATTTCTGGCAATCCTGACATCGTGCACAACGAATAAGAATTTTGCCCAGTCTTATTATGAGCCTCCATCAGACGGAGTAACCTATCAGCAATTTTATGATGAATTAAGCCCCTACGGAAATTGGTTTAATTATCCGGGATATGGTTACGTTTGGGCACCTTATGAAACCGGATTCCGTCCTTATTATTCAAATGGGCATTGGATTTATACGCAGGTTGGCTGGACGTGGGTTTCAGGTTACAATTGGGGTTGGGCACCATTCCACTATGGAAGATGGATGTTTGAACCGGCCTATGGATGGCTCTGGGTTCCCGGTTATCAATGGGCACCTGCCTGGGTGGCCTGGAGAGGTGGGGGAGGATATTATGGCTGGGCTCCATTGGGTGTAGGAATGTCTATTAATATTTCCTTTGGCGCCATCCCGGCTGCAAACTGGTTCTTTGTACCATCAAGATATATTAACAGCCCAAGAATGGGCCATTATTTTGTGAATCGTTCTTATAATAAGACCATCATAAATAATACAACTATCATCAATAATTATTATGGTGATTCGCGCAACAGGTATTATTCCGGGCCGAGGGTAATGGATGTGGAAAGACAAACAAATCAAAGAATAGCTCCGGTCAGAATTGTGGATAGGAATACGCCGGGAAATCCGGAATTGACAAGAAATCAGATCGCCATGTACAGGCCGGCAGTAAGGCAATCGGATAATTCAAACATCAGACCAGCGAATGTAGCCACTGCTCCAATAAGAGAATTCAACAGGCCTCAGCAAAATAATGGAAATGAATTCCAAAACAATGGAATTGATATGGGTTCAGGAAGAAATCAGTCGCAACAAACAGTGGACAGAAGTGCTGTAAATCCAACTGATGCAAACAAGAGGGAATTTCAGGAAACTCAAAATAATCGTTCATTGCAAACTCCGGTGAATCCGGAACAGGTTCAGCGGAGCAACAATCTGCCGCGAAGAGAATTTACTCCGGCCAACGATGGTGTTTATAATAATTCACAGAGAAATAATCCTGAAGTAAGGCCGATGCAGTCTGTTCCACAAAGACAGATGGAACCTCAAAGCAACCGTTCAGCTCAAATTCCCGGGAACCCTGTCCAGGTTCAGCCCGGCAACAATCTTCCGAAAAGAGAATTTACACCTGCAGATGATGGTTCCTATAATAATTGGAGGAGAAATAATCCGGAATTGAGGCAAATGGGGCCTGTTCCGCAAAGGCAAATGAAGCCTCAGAATAATCAGGAAGAAAAACAAGTTGAGAGAATGGAAAGACAGCCACAAAGGCAACCACAGAGGATTTCTGAACCCAGGGTAATGAGGCAGGAAACAAGACAGGCAATACGGCAGGAAAGGACTTTGGAAAAGAAATCGGCAGACAGGCCAGCAAGAAAGTTTTAAAGTGGGAAGGTTTTTCAGTTTATGGCGCTCTCTTGAGCGCCTTTTTCTTTTCCGGAATAAACTGTGATTTCAGTTATTTCGTTTTGCTATTTGATTTTATGGAATGATGTAATGAAAATGTGAGAAGAGATTATTTTCCGGAATGCAGATTTAATTTGTATCTTCCTGACCACAATCGGCTGCGTATGAAAGAAGACTTGCTGCAGTATATTTGGAAGTTCAGATATTACAACAATCATGAACTGAAAACAGTCGAAGGTGATTCGCTGAAAATTCTTTATCAGGGAAAACAAAACTTTGACCAGGGGCCGGATTTTTTGGATGCAAGAATTCAGATCAATGATACGGTTTGGGTGGGAAATGTGGAGCTGCATGTTTTTTCGAAACAGTGGAATCAGCACAATCATCAGAAAGATGTAAATTATAAGAATGTCATTCTTCATGTCGTTTGGGAACATGATGAAGATGTCTATGACATAAACGGACAAATTTTACCAACGTTCGAATTGAAAAGCAGGGTAGCAAAACTTCTGTTGGAGAGGTACAGACAGCTTTTGGATAATGAAAAAAAACAAAATGGGTTTTTTATCGCGTGCGAAAAGTTTTTGGATCAGGTGCCTGAAATTAAATGGACCGCATGGAAATCCAGATTATCTGCTGAAAGACTGGAATACAAAACAAAAAAGGTTTTTGAAATACTCGGACAAACCCGGGTTCATTGGGATGAGACTATGTGGAGAATGACAGCATCGAATTTTGGAGGTAAAATCAATGGAGAAATTTTTCAAAAAATAGCAGAAACCATTCCTCAAAAAATTCTTGCACGCCACAAGGATCAGCAAATCACTATTGAGGCAATGCTCCTCGGCCAGGCAGACCAACTCAATGAAAACTTTGTCGGGAAATACCCTTTGTTACTTCAAAAGGAATATCGTTTTTACAAAAAAAAGTATGACCTCACTGAAGTGGATGGCTCACTTTTCTTTGGCCGGATGAGGCCTGCAAATTTCCCGACGATTCGTCTTGCACAACTTTCTTCGCTCATCATTAAAAGCAATCATCTCTTTAGCTATGTGAAAGATCTGGATAATGTGAAAGAACTTTTTGAACTTCTGAAAGTATCGCCCAATGATTATTGGCTTTATCATTACCGTCTCGACGATGAGAGCAGTGAAGAAAAAAAAGAAAAAACATTAGGCCGGCAAATGATGGAAAATATGATCATTAACACCATTTGCCCCATCATGTTTGCCTATGGTGTTTATAATAGAGATGAGAGTTTTAAAGAAAAGGCTTTGAACTGGCTGGAGGGATTATCACCCGAAAAAAATAAAATAACACGGGGGTTCGAATCTCTGAACGTAAAAAACGAAAATGCATCAGACTCTCAGGCATTGATTCATTTGAAAAATAATTATTGCGATGAAAAGCGTTGCCTGGAATGCACCATTGGAAATGCGATACTCAGAAAAACAGTTCAGGATTAAAATTAATTTTCTGATTAATTTCATAGTGCTTATTTTTCATCTAAATTTTTAAAATGAAACTCCTTTTATTTTTTCTTTTGATGGCTGCCTCTGCATTGTCTTATGGCCAGTTTAACGATACCCGATGGAAAGGAACTTTTAATGTGCCTGACCCGGCGGAATGTATCCTGGTTTTTTCGAAAGACAGTATGAATCTTTTAAGCGAAAACGGGGATGTGCTGGAATCCATGAAATACAGGGTCAGCGGCGACACTATTTATTACGTTAAATTATTTGGAATTAGCCCGTGCTATTACGATACCGAGGCTGCCTACGATTTTCGTATTAAGGAAAATAAATTATTTTTATCCGCCGTTAAGGATGATTGTGAGATGAGGAAAATGGCGTTTCCTGAAGACGGGCTTCAAAAAATTGAACAATAAAATTTAAATATGAACAGGTTCAAAGGTTTTATTGAATGGCAGGTTTTCGGTGTTTGTACTGCCATTGGCGAACGGATGGGCGTAGCAACATCAGTTATCCGCCGTTATTTTATCTATATTTCTTTTCTGACACTTGGGTCACCTGTAATTTTTTATCTCTTTCTCGCCTTTTGGCTTAACATCAAAAACTATATCCGTTTTAGCAGAAGAAATCCGATTCGATATATGTAGCGTAATAAAGATTTTTAGAATTTACTTTATCACTACGTCTTCAATCACTTTTTTACCAAAATGTTCGTTAACCCTTTCAATAATTTTTTCCTTTTGATAAAGTAGTTCATTTTTGAGGGGGGCCACATCTGTTTCAATGTATAAGGTGCTCTTGACAATTTTTAAATCCTTTGTATAATTGCTGATCGTTTTACCCATGATATTTTCCCAGATATCTTTTATCTGTAGGGATTGAATACCTCCTTTCAACCTGCTTTTGTCGAGAAATTGAGAAATGGCTTCTCCTAATGAAATTTCCATGAATTAAAGGTACACCAGTTAATCCAATTGGATAATCTGAATAATTTTTCCCAATTCAGAAATGGCCTCTTTCAACCGCGAAGAATCTGTGTCGGTAATAAAAACCTGGCTTTTATTCTGGTTGCAGATATATTCCAATAAATTCCTGATTCTTTTTTTATCCAGTTTTTCAAAAACATCATCGAGGAGCAACAATGGATTGATTCCAATTTCATTTTTGAGAATTTCCAATTCTGCCAGGCGACAGGCAAACAAAAGGCTTTTTCTCTGGCCTTGCGAAGCAATATTTTTAAACGGGTTCGAATTGAATTCAAATAAAATATCGTCTTTATGAATGCCTGCGGTAGTTCGTTGCAGCAGCCGATCTCTGTGAAGATTTTTCTTTAAAAGATTGCGGATAAGGTTTTCAGAAAGTTGGCTCTCATAACGGATTTGGATGGTTTCGTCAGAACCGGAAATCTGATTATAAAATGCAGAAATCCGGGGAAAAAGTTTTTTGCAAAATGCTGTCCGGTACCTGTGCAGGGTTTCTGCAACTGGAATCAACCGTTCATCAATGCTTTGCAAAACTAAATTTTCCGTTTCAAATTTTGCTTCTTCTGATTTTAATAAAGCATTCCGTTCGGTCAGTAATTTTGTATAAACAATCAGTTGATTCAGGTAGTCATTGTCGATTTGAGAAAGAAGTGTATCCAGGTATTTTCTTCTTTCTTCACTGCCGCCGGTGATCAGTGCACTGTCGTTGGGAGCGATAAGAACCGCAGGGAATTTGCCGATGTGTTTTGAAAACTTTTCATAGGCCAATTCGTTATGATAAATTTCTTTTCCCTTTCCGGGCCTGTAAATACAAACCACTTTGTTGGAAGTTGTATCGTTGGAATAGAAAACACCTTCCAGCCTGAATCCCTCTTTTTGAAATTGAATGTTGAGATTTTCCAATCTGGTAAAATAACTTTTTGTAAAACACAGGTAATAAATAGCATCCAGCAAATTGGTTTTGCCCTTGCCATTATTTCCACAAATGCCGATAAGCCGTTCATTAAACTGAAATGCAGCTTCAGAATAATTTTTGTATCCTGTCAATTGGATGTTGTCGATGCGAAGAGGTATTGCCAAAATCTCAAGCGTGTTGCTGCAATTTAAAAAGTAAAAAAGGAAGTTGATTATTTAAAGAAAATAAGGCCAATTGTTTTGCTTATACCGTAAAATAATTTTCCAATTCCTTCAATGTACCTTCTGTCTTTTCAGAATCTTTGATAACGATTCCTTTTTCGAGAAGAATAATGCGATCACATACCTCTGTAACGTGGTTGAGGTCGTGGCTGCTGATGATGATGGTAACATCCCTTGCTTTGATTTCTGAAATCAGTTTTTTCAGGCGTATTTGGGTGGTGGGATCCAGGTTTGCAAAGGGTTCATCAAGAATCAGTAATTCGGGTTGAATCAGCATAGCCGCTGCAATACCGACTTTGTTTTTATTTCCCTTGCTCAGGTCACGGATGTATTTGCCTTTATTGAGAACTTCATCATTGAATATTTCTTTGAAAGGTTTGATTCTTTCAACAAGAGTTGATTGAGAAATGTTATTGATTTCTGCAATGAATTGAAAATACTCTTCGGGTGTCAGGTAATCAATCAGGAATCCTTCATCGAGATAAGATCCGGTGTAAGATTTCCAATTGTCATCTTTGGAAACATCATTTCCTTTGGACAATACAACTCCATCGTCGGCTCTGATTAAATTCAGAAATAACCTGAAAAGAGTGGTCTTGCCGGCTCCGTTATTTCCTACGAGTCCAATCAACTCACCTTCATTAATAGATAACGACGGAATGTCCACAACCGTTTTTTGATTGTATATTTTTTTGAGGTTTTTAATTTCTATAAGCATGTTGTCAGTGTTCGCGGAATCCTTCCGCTATTTTGTATCGTTGTTTAATAAATAATCTGGTCAAAAGATTCAGCCATATTTCCCGCATAGCGAGGGTAATCAGGCCAAACAATCCAATCGAAATAATTCCCCAGAAAGGCAAATCATAAATTCCAAAAGGGAGATAAATTAAAAATGGCATAAGCAATAATGGGATTCCCAACAACCATTGACTTGCTCCAACTCCCTGCCAATTGAAGCTTGCGGCTTTGGTCAAATCGAGCCTCTTTCGATTGTAGCATGCAAAGTATAAAACGATGACGGTGCCGAATCCGATATTGTACAGATAAACACACAAATGGAGCAGGATTAATTTCCAACTGATGAATCCATAAAAAAAGGTGACCATGGTAACCAGTGTTGCCGCCAGTGTAAACATCAGAAATTTTGCTCTCAGAAAATCTTTCGCTGTAACAGGAGAAGTCAACAGCCCATCAAAGTGGCTGCTTTGCCATGCATACATAAACTGTCCATAAACGATCTGAAAAATCCCGGTCATAAAAATGGCAGCGAAAAGAAGACTTCCGAAAGAGTTTTTATCGATCAATTGTTTTTTATAAAAAAGTAAACCGTATAAAACAAAAAGAAAACTCATGGTCAAAGCAGACTTGCTTCTCTTGTGGCGGAGAATGAGTTTCAATTCCAGCGCAACCAATCGCCCTGTATGTCCAAACCGGTTTAAAAAAGGATAATCCGTGGACACTTTGGCTACTTCTTTTTTTGATATTTCCTCCAGGTAAAGATTATTTCTTAGGTATTTTGAATTGATACCTACGATTGAGACAGGAAGTAAAATAAATATTAAAGACCAGAGAGGGTGGTGGCTGATATAAGAGAATAATAAACCGGAAATGTGAGAGATTGAAATTATATTGAAATAATCGAGTGCGGCAAGTATCAGCATAGCTGCAACGCCAAACAGAATGATGAATCCGTTGCTTCCGGCTTTTCGTTTTATGTATAAAATCAGAAAATTATTAAATATTGCCAGTGAAAGAACGATCAGGGTGTAGGCCATTGCACTAAGTGATCCTGAAATGGGTGCAATGGAAATAAATACAAACGGTAAGAAAATAAAAATGGGCAATAAATTAAAAAATGTAAAAAACGATCTGAGATTTAGAAATTTAATAATGGTTTTTTTGGAAAGATTGACCGTGAGATAGGGCTTCACACTCAAAGTGGGTAATTCCTGCAATTGCACTCTCATCAAAAAATCTGCAAGGAAATAATAAAGGATAAAACCGTTAAAAACCAGGACAGGATCTTTTCCCGGAAAAAGTTTGGTAAGAAAACTCTTCATAAAAAACCCCAATCCTATGGCTACGAGAAGAAAATAAAGAATAATAAAAATCATCAGTACTTTGGTGATGATTCCCGATGCTTTATTCCGGCCACGCCAGAATTCGAGTAACTGATGATGAAGGAAAATTTTATACATGCAAATGGTTTTGTTTGAGTGCTATCCTGTAATTTATTTCAGGAAACCGTTGGCTATTTGATAAAGGGGTACTTTTTTTATTTCACCTCTCGGATTTTTGAAGTTAATCAGGGTACTGTCGTTATTAAATTTTTGAACAATTTCAATCGGAATATTATCCATACGGTTGGCAAGGTTCATGAATGCATATAACCTGACAATGGGATTTGAGTTTTCCATACAAATTTTCATCAGATCGTATGGTGAAAGTTCCTTTGCCATTTTTTCTGACCTTTCAGTCTGAACAGTTGAATGAGGCAGCGAACCGGGAATTTCAAATATATTGTAGTCGCCCATTTGTTTCATCAGCTTTTTCAGATGTACGGTGTCCGAAGGTAAATCGGGTGTGCCAATACCAGCCCTGCTCCCCGGTGCAATACCCATCAACATCACAAAAAATAAAATAGAAAATGGTTTCATGCCGAAAAGGTTGATGGTAAAGTTAATAAGTAGGGTTGACAGATACGAGGCCCGGATTAAAAAGATATGAAAAAATTTCAGGAAATACTTTGCTGACCTGAATTTGCGTCATAATCTTTAAAAGAATTGCGACAAAATTTCTTTAACTTATCCTCCTGTTATCTTGGATTAATCTTTGAGGTGCTTTTTTGAGTTTTTCAAATTTATTTTATGAATCCGAACAATCTGACAATCAAATCACAGGAGGTGTTGCAGAAAGCGCAGCAAATGGCTTTTAACCAACAGAACCCGAACATTGAGACAAGCCATTTATTAAAGGTTTTGGTCGAAGACGAAGACAGTCCGATAGGTTATTTATTGAAAAAGAACAATATCAATATCAAGTTTGTAGAGACCAAGCTGGATGAAGTAATCAATAAGCTACCCAAAATGGGGAACGGAGAACCGGCGCAGATGATCAGCAGGGATATGAACAATGCAATACTTCGGGCGACGGCTTCTTTGAAAACTTTCGGAGATGAATTCGTCAGCGTTGAACATTTGCTGTTAGGCATCCTTCAGGGAAATGATGATTCTGCCTCCATTTTGAAAGATGCGGGGTTAAATGAAAAAGATTTAATTATCGCAATAAAGGATCTTAAAAAAGGTGCAACAGGAAATACGCAAACCTCCGATATGCAGTTTAATGCATTGAACAAATATGCAAGAAACCTGAATGAACTTGCACGAAATAATAAACTGGATCCGGTAATCGGAAGAGATGAAGAAATCCGCAGGACCTTGCATATCCTGAGCAGGAGAACAAAGAATAATCCGATTTTGGTAGGTGAACCAGGTGTCGGAAAAACCGCTATTGTCGAAGGCCTTGCCGGAAGAATTATCAGCGGAGATGTTCCGGAAAACCTGAAGTCGAAAGTGATTTTTGCCCTGGATATGGGCCTGCTGATTGCGGGTGCAAAATACAAAGGCGAATTTGAGGAAAGATTGAAATCCGTCATCAAAGAAGTTTCTGACAGCGGAGGTGAAATTGTTTTGTTCATTGATGAAATCCATACCTTGGTGGGCGCCGGAGGTGGTGAAGGAGCTATGGATGCGGCTAATATTTTGAAACCTGCATTGGCACGAGGTGATTTGAGAGCTATTGGTGCAACAACACTGAATGAATATCAGAAATTTTTCGAAAAAGATAAAGCACTTGAAAGGAGGTTTCAGCGTGTAATGATTGACGAACCCAATGTGGAAGATGCCATTTCAATCCTGAGAGGATTGAAAGACCGCTATGAAACCTACCATCATGTAAGAATTAAGGATGAAGCTATCATTGCTGCAGTTGAACTTTCTCACAGATATATTACAGACCGGTTCTTGCCGGATAAAGCAATTGATTTGATAGACGAAAGTGCAGCAAAGTTGCGGCTTGAAATGAACAGCATGCCGGAAGAACTGGATAAACTCGAACGTCAGGTAAGGCAACTTGAAATTGAACGTGAAGCACTCAAAAGAGAAAATGATGAAGAAGAATTGAAGCAGTTGAATACAGAAATTTCCAACTTAGCTGTGGAGCGCGATACCTTCAAAGCTAAATGGCAACAAGAAAAAGAATTGGTGGAAAAGGTTCAGAATGCCAAAGCTGAAATGGAAAATTTGAAACAAGCTGCCGAACGGGCCGAACGCGAGGGCGATTATGGGAAGGTGGCCGAGATCCGTTATGGTAAGTTGAAGGAACAGGAAAAATTAATTGAAAATTATTCAGAAGAACTGGCTCAGAGCAGCGACCGGAGATTGCTTAAGGAAGATGTCGATGCGGAAGATATAGCAGAAAGTGTTTCAAGGTCGACCGGAATACCGGTTGCCAAGATGATGCAAACCGAGAAAGACAAACTTTTGCATTTGGAAGACGAGTTGCATAAGAGGGTAGTGGGCCAGGATGAAGCCATTGAAGCTGTGGCTGATGCCGTACGCCGGAGCAGCGCCGGATTGCATGATCCTGATAAACCGATTGGCTCTTTCATTTTTATGGGTCCGACGGGAGTGGGTAAAACTGAACTGGCGAAAGCACTTGCGGAATATCTTTTTGATGACGACAGCATGATGACCCGGATTGATATGAGTGAATATCAGGAAAAACACAGTGTCAGCAGGCTGGTAGGTGCACCTCCCGGATATGTGGGATATGAAGAAGGCGGTCAATTGACGGAAGCTGTCAGACGTAAACCTTACAGTGTGATTTTACTGGATGAAATTGAAAAAGCCCATCCGGATGTATTCAATATTTTGTTGCAGGTACTTGATGATGGCAGATTGACGGATAACAAAGGCAGGACGGTGAACTTCAAGAATACCATCATAATTATGACGAGCAATCTTGGAAGCAGCATTATCCAGAATAATTTTAATAATATCACCAGCAAGAACCGCGAAGAAATCGTGGAAAGTACAAAGGCTGAGGTGATGACACTTCTTCGCGATACATTGCAACCTGAATTTTTGAACAGGATTGATGAAATAATTATGTTCCAGCCCCTTCTCAAACCGGAGATCAGGGAAATTATCCGGATTCAGCTAAATGAATTGAAACAACAGTTGACGCGGAACGGAGTAAATCTTGAGTTTACAGAATATACACTGGATTATCTCGTGGATAATGGATTTGATCCTCAGTTTGGCGCAAGACCATTAAAACGGCTGATTCAAAAACAAATTGTCAATAAACTGAGTAAAAAGTTAATTGAAGGGAGTATAGATAAAACCAAACCTGTGGTGGTGGATGTATTTGACGGAACGGTTGTATTCAGAAATGAGAAAGTGCAGGATGAAGTTGTATAATCCCAAAGAGAACTGAAAATGAAGATGAGGTTGCCTGTTTTAAAGCAACCTCATTTTTTTATTTGGAAAATCTTTGAATAGCCTGATTAATCCTTTCAATGGTTTCTGATTCTGAAACATCTTCAGGAACAAAAGTTTTGCCCAAAAGAGTTTCGTAAAGTTCAACATAACGTTTATGGATAGACTGAATTCTTTCGTCAGGCATTTCAGGAACCTGTTGCCCTTTCTTACCCATAAAATTATTTTCCACCAGCCATTCCCTTACAAATTCTTTGCTGAGTTGTTTTTGCCTTGTCCCTTTTTGCTGATTTTCTTCGAAGCCATCTGCATAAAAATACCGTGAACTATCAGGCGTATGTACTTCATCAATCAGATAAATTTTCCCGTTGTACTTTCCAAATTCATATTTGGTATCGGCCAGGATCAATCCACGTGAAGCGGCATATTCTTTTCCCTTTTCAAAAAGTGCATACGTGTATTTTTCAAGAACGACATAATCTTCTTCCGAAATTATATTTCTCGAAAGAATTTCTTCGCGACTGATATCTTCATCATGCCCTTCTGCAGCTTTGGTGCTCGGCGTAATGATGGGATTGGGTAAAAAATCATTTTCTTTTAAACCTTCCGGCAGGTTTACTCCGCATAAAATCCTTCCACCTTCCTGATAGGTACGCCACGCATGGCCTGACAGGTTCCCGCGGATAACCATTTCCAGTTTGACCGGTTGGCAACTTAATCCGAGTGAGACGTTAGGCGCCGGCTGATCCAATAGCCAATTCGGGCAAACATCCTTGGTTAACTGCAACATGAAAGTTGCAATCTGAGTTAATATCTGTCCTTTGTAAGGGATGGGTTTGGGAAGAATGACATCGAAGGCACTGATGCGGTTACTTGCTATCATCACCACTAAGTTATTCTTCAGAAAATAAACGTCCCTGACCTTGCCATGGTAGGCACCAACCTGATTAATAATAGATTCTGTATGCATTAATTTTAAATATAGTGTGACAGCAAATATCGACAATTAAATAATCAGGGCGGTAGATAAAAACTAACTCACGCCTGATTGTACATATTTGGTTAAAAAAATATAAACAAAATGTGCTTTTTATTTGATAAACAACCTATATTGCCATGAACTCACCAAAAATTTAAGTTATGAGAAAAGGATTATTAACTATTCTTTCTTTCATTTTGTGCTTAATAATTTCCCCTGTATTCTCTCAGCAGATAATACATGGAACTGTCACAAATGCAAGTACAGCATTGCCGGTACCGGCAGTATCCGTTACTGTAAGTGGATCTGGTGAAGGAACATTTACAGATGATAATGGAAATTTTACTTTAAAAGTCCAGCAATCATTTCCGGTTACTTTGAATTTTTCTTCTATCGGATTTGAACCACAAAAAAGAGTGGTCAGCAGTGCGGCTCAGAAAATTGACGTGGTACTGACACCCGCTTCGATTCTCGGTCAGGATATTGTTGTATCAGCAACGCGTATGCCGTCAAGGATCATGGAGTCGCCTGTTACCATTGAAACAATTAATGAGAAGCAAATTGCCAACAGCGCGACACCTTCCTATTATGATATGGTCGGGAATTTACCTGGAGTGGATATGGTAAATGCATCCCTGACATTTTCTTCTCCGAGTACAAGAGGTTTTAATGGAAGTGGAAATCTGAGATTAAATCAGATTATGGATGGAATGGACAACCAGGCGCCCGGTCTTAACTTCTCTGTGGGAAGTGTAATCGGTGTTACACAACTGGATGTTGACAGGGTTGAATTATTGCCCGGAGCATCTTCTGCACTTTATGGGCCGGGAGGTATGAACGGAGCTTTGATAATTACCAGTAAAGATCCATTTAAGTTTCAGGGATTTTCTTTTGACATGAAGAATGGATTAATGAATGTAAATAATCCCGACAGGCGCCCGTCTGCTTATTATGACTGGAGCTTCAGGTGGGCAAAGAAAGTGAGCGACAGATTCGCTTTCAAAATTACCGGTGAGTTGATTCAGGCGAAAGACTGGGTGGCCAACGACTACCGTAATTACAGCCGTACCGGTACGACAGGTAAATTGATTCCCGGAACCAGAAGTACAGATCCGAATTATGACGGTGTCAATGTTTATGGAGATGAAACAACCGCCGATATCATGTCAAACGTGTTGAAACCATTGGCTGCTGCAGCTCCTTTTTACGCTCCTTATATTAATTCGCTCCCCACATCCATACCGGTTTCGAGAACAGGTTATAAAGAAAGTGATATTTTAAATCCGAATACGCTGAATGCGAAGATGAGTGGAATGATCAGTTATAAAGTGACCCAAAAAACAGCTTTTAACCTGGTTGGTTATTTCGGAACAGGTAATACGGTTTATACCGGAAGCGACAGATATTCTTTGCTGAATTTGAAAATCGGACAATACAAAGCAGAACTCATAAATCCGAATTGGTTCCTCAGAGCTTATACAACCCAGGAAAATGCCGGACAATCATTTAATGCAACAGTTACCACACGATTGACAAATGAATTGTGGAAACCCAGTGGCGGATCAAACGGCTGGTATGCTCAATATGGAATGGCATTCCTGAATGCAATTATCGCCGGACAATCATATATTGATGCAAATAATACAGCACGCGGGATTGCAGATCAGGGAAGGCCCGATCCGGGTTCTGATCAGTTCAAATCTCTTTTTAATAAAGTGAGAAGTATCCCAATTTCAAAAGGCGGAGGATTGTTTGTTGACAGAACAGATTTGTATGTGGCAGAAGGGCAATACGATCTTTCACAGCATACGGCTTCTGTTGCCAACATATTGATTGGAGGTGATTACAAAAGATTTGTTCTGAATTCAGAAGGGACATTGTTTGCAGATTCAACGGGTACAATACCTATTAATGAATTTGGCGCCTACATTCAGGCCACCAGAAAATTTGCTAATGACAGGCTTACGTTGATTGCAAGTGGCAGATATGATAAAAATGAAAATTTTTCCGGCAGGTTTACACCGAGAGTGTCTTTGGTGATTAAAGTTGCCCAGGACAACAACCTGCGTTTTTCATACCAGCAAGCCTATCGTTTTGGAAGTACACAGCAACAGTATATCAACCTTCGTGTTGGAGGAGGAACAGCACTGATTGGCGGCGTGGAAAGCTTTACCAAATTTTATCACCTTGATACCAATCCGGTGTATTTGGTGGACAATGCCTTGTTGAGTGGGCATGCTACGCCGGTCAAATTGAGTAAGTTCAAGGCTGAAACAGTAAATTCTTTTGAAGGAGGATATAAAGGATTGTTGGCAGAAAAACGTTTGCTGATTGACCTTTACGGATATTATGGAATTTATAAAGATTTCATTACACGGCCGGTGTATGCCCAATCTGTAAATGGAGATCCGAGTGTATTTACAAATCCTGCCACGGTGCAGGCTAACCTGAGCAATCCGGCTTTGGTTACCACTTATGCAATACCTCAAAACGTTTCGGAAGATGTGAAGACCTACGGTTTCGGATTGAGCCTGACTTATATGTTGCCAAAGAACTTCACTATCGGTGCCACCACATCGGGGGATGATTTGAAAAATGTTCCCGAAGGATTCCTGGCAGATTTCAATGCACCGAAAGTGAGGGCAGGGTTGTCATTTTCAAATACAGGATTTGGATTCGAACACAGATATGCATTCAATATCGTTTACAGATGGCAGGACAAAGTGTTTTATGAAAGTGATTTTGCAACAGGAGATATCCCGGCATTTAACACACTGGATGCTCAATTCAGTTACAAATTGCCGAAAGAGAAAATTCTGTTGAAAATAGGCGGTACCAATATTCTCAATCAATATTATCGGAACGGATTTGGAAATGCGACGATTGGTGGATTGTATTATGTTGGTGTAGGTTATAACATTTTCTAATAATCATTAAAATGAAAATTATGAAACATACTAATATTTGTTCCCTGCGTTTCGGTAATTTAATGCTTGCGGCAATGATGATTGCTTTTGTAAGTTCATGCAATAAATCATTGCCTCAACCTCAACCGATAAATTATACTACAGCCAATCCGGGTGCCACACAGACCATCGGTCAGGGTATCACTTCAGATACATCATTTAGCTTTTATCTCGCTGCAGCAACCAAGTCGGGAATGATCTCTCTGTTAAGTAATCCCAACAGTGTGATTACTGTATTTGCTCCTGATAATAATGCATTCCGCAATTCGGGAATTCCCTCCCTTGCCGTTGTCAATTCATTGCCAGTTGCCACTCTTGGCGGAATTGTACAATATTCCATCGTTCCCGGAATTCAATATTCCAAATCCGGAATAAATTCTGCATTTCCGAATATGCAATTGCCCACGTCATTGAATATCGGCACATTGCCGGGGACACCCGTCAAGCTTGAAATGACAACTTTCCCATCTACGGTAAACGGATTTTGGATAAATAATATTCCGGTGGTTTCTCCGGATATTGCTTATATCAATGGAGTACTTCATAAGACTGCTGCAATCGTGGCCCCACCAACTAAAGTTTTAAAAGACGCGATTTACAGCGACCCTAATTTGTCTTATTTTAAAGCGGCTATTGCAAGAGGTGACAGCGGCCAAACCGGATTGAATAGTTTTGATTTTCTGCTCGGATATGCTGTAACAAATATGACAGTCCTGGTGCCCAATAACGCAGCCTTTCAGCAACTGATCACAGGATCTGTTTTTGCTTACCTTTCCGGATTGGGATTGGATTCAACTACTGCAATGACACAGGCTATAAACATAGCCTCATCACCGGCTGTATTTAGCAATCCAGATTTGTTTAGTGTTCTGACTGCGTCAACGGTGAGAGGAATTCTGGCATATCATTTACTTGCCTCAAATAGTTCCGGTGCATATCAACCGAGTATCAGGGTATTCAGCAATAATTTTGCTTTAACACCTACATTTTATCCGACAATGGTAAATTCATCAGTTAGTATTCATCCGGGTATTCTTGTAAGTTCCGCAATGGTTAGCCCTTCATTTCCTTTTTTCAAAGTTACGTTTACAGGCATGGGAACTTTCCCGCCGGGAGGCCAGCCATATAGTGGTGCACCAGCAAATGCGGTTTCCATGAACAACACTGCTGTCAATGGTGTCTATTATGTAATTGACAAGGTATTGCTTCCGCAATAAACTTGAAATTTTTCTTTGATAGAAATGCCCGGCGATAAGCCGGGTGTTTTGTTTTTATTCATTTCTCAACATTACCAGTGGAATTTTTTTTATCAAAGCGTAGCATTGGGCACTACATTTGTGTTAAAATCAATATGTATTTGAAAGGTGTACTAAAACATTCAACTAATTAATCATTAAATAGTTTCTAAAATGGATTCAGATTTTTTTAAAGAGGTCAGAAATTATTTTACGACCGAGTTTAAACAACAAATTGGGGTTTCCTTAAACGAAGAAAGCAGTTCAGTTGACAAGGCGCTTTCTGCAATTATTCCCCTGGGAGCAGCTTCAGCCATTCAGCGCGTTGAGAATGACAAAGGTGGGATGAGTTCAGTGTTTAGCATGGCAAAAAGTGCAGTCAGTTATCTGCCTCCAAAACCGGACCTGGCGAGCCTGCACAATGAATTGGCTGAGAATGGTATTATTTCTGAACTTTTGGGTAAACATGAAAATGCAGTTAACCATGCCGTTGCAAAATATTCCGGCATAAAAAATGAAAGTGCCGGACCGCTGATGCTGCTGGGAATGTCGGTAATGCTCAAAAACCTGGGAGATCATGCGAGTAAAAATAACCTGACTCCAGATCAATTGGATAGCTATATAACCGGATTGAAAGACAAAGCAAAGAGTGAACTTCCGGAGGGGATAAAAGAAGCAGGATCACTTTTTGGCATGTCAGAAGGCAGTGTAGATGATAAACATGTTGTAGAAACTGTTCAGACAGATTCTGTACAAAAAAAGAATAAGGGATGGATTTTCCCGATCATATTTGCAGTAGTTATTGTTATAGCGCTTATCATTTTCAGCAGGGGATGCAACACATATTTGAAGTAGGTGCTGCTAAATGATTGGATGTAACTGGCGAATCTGGTCTCAGACGTTAAATCTGAAGTGCATGATATCACCATCCTGAACAGTATAATCTTTACCCTCGATTCTTAATTTACCGTTTTCACGGCAAGCTGTTTCAGAACCATACCTGATGAAGTCATCGTAACTGATGACTTCTGCTTTTATAAATCCCTTTTCAAAATCTGAGTGGATGACTCCTGCGGCCTGAGGCGCTTTCCATCCTTTGCTGATGGTCCATGCCCGTACTTCCATCGGACCTGCTGTAAAATAGGTAGAAAGGTTGAGGAGATTATAAGCACTGTGTATCAGACGATCAAGAGCAGGCTCTGTCATTTTATATTCTTCCATGAAAACGGCTCTTTCTTCGGGATCTTCAAATTCGGCAATCTGGGCTTCGATATTATTTGACATGACGATGATTCCGGCGCCTTCTTTTTTCACTGCATCTTCCAATAGTTTTGAAAATTTATTTCCACTGTGCATGGATGCTTCGTCAACGTTAGCCACATAAAGAATGGGCTTGTTGGTTAAAAAGAAATTTTCTTTCAGCAATGCCTGTTCTTCTTTGTTTGCGGCAAGGGATAATATATTTTTTCCGTGAGACAAATGTTCTTTTGCTTTCAGCAATACATCATATTCCGGTTTGAGTTTGGTATCCCCTGATTTGACCAATTTTTCCATTTTGGAAACTTTCTTATCAATGGTTTCCAAATCCTTCAGTTGAAGTTCTGTTTCAATAATCTCTTTATCAGAAATAGGATCAATCGGGCCTTCATCTCTGAGGATGTTGGCATCTTCAAAGCAACGGATCACATGGATGATGGCATCTACTTCACGAATGTTGGCAAGAAATTTATTTCCCAAACCTTCACCTTTGCTCGCACCTTTTACCAACCCGGCTATATCGACGATTTCAATTTGTGTCGGTACAATTCTTTCGGGGTTTACAAGCGCTGCAAGCTTGTCGAGCCTTTCATCCGGCACATTTACCAGTCCGACATTGGGATCAATGGTGCAAAACCTGTAATTACTTGCCTGTGCTTTGGCGCTGTTGCTGACTGCATTAAACAAAGTTGATTTTCCCACATTGGGCAACCCTACAATTCCTGCTTTGAGTGGCATTTCCGATCTTTTAAATTTTTAATTTTAAGGGCTGCAAATATACCATGTATTGGGTTTAAGTTGGCGTATCGAAGTTTTAGACATTGGCAGGGATGATTCTCAAGAATTAAATATTTCCTGAGGTTCACCTTAAAAATAAACAGTTGAATTTTTTTAGAAAAGCTCAACAATCTTCCACTCAAATCTTAACTGATATTAAATCTCCCTGAAACTTATTTAGTCATTGAATTGTTTTTTGCAATCTCATCCATTTTCTGGGTCATAGCGACAAAAGAAGCCCATTGTCCGGTCGTATCGCCATTTCCTGATTTGAATTGATTGGCCTCTCTGATGAACATGATGGCGTGTGACCAGACGGTTTGAATCAATCCGCTATAATTATTCTTCACCTGTGGAGTTGCTTCATTTCTGAATGTGGCCATATCTTCCACCTGCCGTGAGGTAACTTGTGGGATACGCCAGGGTGCAGTAGCCACGCGAAATCCTTTTGTAGCAAAAATTACAGGAGTTTTATCCGGACGCTCATAATGCCAGTCACAGATAAAAACATCTTTCGGAATCATGTTGATAGCGCGGTGGGTGTTGTTGTAACTCGCTTCCCACATGCCCATTCCGGACACTTTTCCTTCGAGCAACCTGTCTCCCCAAATCCAAAGCTCACGGCCGGTTTCAGCCAGGTGGTCGCGTAATTTTCTGACCTCTCCGGCAAACAATTCTGCCTTATCGTGTCCCTGGCATCTTGGGCACAAATCCGTTCCGATATAAAACACTTCGTCCATTCCCGCGTGAAATGCGTCTGATTCAAAAACTTCGCAGATTTCATCTATCAGCGCAAATACAACATCATGAACTTTTGGGTGAAGCGGGCAATAGCTTTTACAATATAGTTCATCTCTGTTTGGCCACTGATATTTTTCAGGAATGGATATCCAGGGTGTTTCATCAAACTCAGGATAAACAGCAAGCAATTTCCCGAGATGGCTTTGCCACGATTGATGCCCCAACAAATTGATTTGCGGGATGAGCCTGATGTGGTATTTCTTACATTCTTTTACCAGTTTTTTTACGTTAGCTCTTGAAAGAGGCATGGTATCGATCAATTCCGGATGTGAAATAAATTTGTAATTGAAATCCACCCGCAGGATCAATGTATTAATATGTCTTGGCGCAAGTTCTTCTTTGATAAAAGTGATGAAGGAATCTACTTTGGCGGGAGCAGGCGCTGCAATACACAATCCCCGAACGGGAAAGATAGAATCCAACGATTGGCTTTTTGCTTTATTTGAGGCCATGGTTAAACTAAATATAGATAGCAAAAGAAAGGTAAAAGATTTCATAAGTAAATGTTTTGATTACTGAGAGAGGTCAATATACCCTTTTTCAGGCAAATGAAGCTGCTTAATCATCACAGAAAGGGAATCGTTGACAATTAATTCAACAATCTCAGCTAAAAAGATTATTCAATCAGGCGCAAGGATTTTTACCTATACTAAAGATCAACCTCCTGATGTTTAATGAAGAACAGCAAATGGTGTATCAACTCAACATAAGTACGTTGACACTTCTTTGCAAAATATTAAAAGCTATTTCTGCCATCAGGTTTTCCTTGTCAAGTGTGGGATTTACTTCGGTCACTTCAAAGCAGCAAATCTTTCTGTTCTGCATCAGCTTGCTGACCAGGTCATCGGCCTCTCTTTCGCGCAATCCGTTACTTACGGGTGTTCCGGTGCCTTTGCTGATTCCTGAATCAAGGCTGTCAACATCAAAACTTACATAAATATGCGTGCAGTCATTCAGATAACGAAATGTACTTCTCACTACATTTTCGACTCCTTTTCTTCTTACCTCACTTGTTGTAATGACCTTCATTCCATATTTGTCGATAAGAAATTTTTCTTCTTTTTCAAAATCCCGCAGAGAAATAAATACAATGTCTTCTCCGGAAACTTTTGGATTAATCTTCCCGAGATTTTTTAGCTGTTCCCATTGTTTGGTGGTTTTCTCATCCAGTTCGTGCACCTTGGATTCGAGATTGTCTTCGCTGATACTTGCAGCCAGCGGCATACCATGTACATTTCCTGATGGTGTGGTATAAGGTGTATGCATGTCGGCATGGGCATCTATCCAGATCACTCCCAATTTACTTTTTGGCAGGGCCATTTTAATTCCTGCAATAGTGCCAATCGCGTTACTGTGATCGCCACTGACTACAATTGGGAAAAATTGATTTTTGATACAGGTGCTTACCGATTTTGAGATTTTTTCGGCCATGTTTACAATGCCGTGCAATCTTTTGGCGTAAGGAGAAAAAATAGGTTCGAACAGGAGATTATTTTCTGTCTCAACTCTTTCTGTAGGGAAATTGACAAAAAAATTGCTCATAAAATCCAGGGCTGCAACTTTGATGGCTTCTATACCCAGGCTTGCACCTCTGGTTCCTGCACCAATCTCGCTTGGAACTTCGATGATTTTGATATTCTTCATAAAACTATTTTCAATATTTCCCGCCGGGAGAACCAGGTTGTTTTTTCAAAAACCTTTGACAACAAGGCAAGAAATAATTTGAGAAGACTAAAAGGTCAGTACTCAAATGAAAAAACTAATTTACCTGATATTGGCAGTAAAAATGGCAAGTTAAGGCATATTGCCAAAATCAAAAAGTTCTATGACTGTCATTGCGGTATGGCAATGATGGGGATACTGCTGTGATAGGCCAGTTTTTTTGTGTGACTTGTTTTGAATAGCTGGCTCATCAATCCGTGTTTGCGTGGCAACGTAATAATTACATCGATTCCCCTGCTTTCGACGAAAGTGCTGATCCCATCAAGGAAATCGAACGAACGAAGGAAAGCGTATTGGGGATGGAATTCTCCAAGATTGTCTTCCATGGATTTTTTTTCAATCTTGTATTCATTGGTTAGTTCAACATAATGGTCTTCATCCACATTGACAATATCGAGCTCCGGGTTAAACATGTTGAGAATCTTTTTGATTGATTCAAAGGGATGGGTTCTGGCAACATCCTTAAAATCGGAAGTGAAAACAGCCTTGTGCAATCCATTGTATTTTGCTTCGGGAGGAATGATCATTACCGGGCAATTCACACTTTTCACCACGTTGAGCGTGTTAGTACCCATAAAAACCTGGGCTATCCGGCTGCTGCCTGTAATACCCATGATGATCAGATCAATCTTATTTGCCAGCACATAATCACTGATGCTTTCAATAAAACCACCAGCCTCTGCTACACAGGAAATAAAGATAGAACCGTTTCCTGTAAGGTCTTTGGCCAGGCCTTCCAGTGCATGTTCACTCACTCTCTGGCGCGAACCTTCATCTTTGGGAGAAATGGAAGGAAGATTTATTGAACTGTAAACATGATAGAGAATGAGATGAGCGTCAGGAGCTTTGTCTTTTAGGAAATTGGTAGCAAAGTTCGCAGCATTTTCTGCTGTTTCAGAGAAATCTACCGGCACCAGAATTTTTTTCATTTTCCAGATTTTAATGATTTAAGATGGATCTTTCAAAGATATATTTCCTCATATTATGAGAAAAATCTTTTTGTTGTATTTGGATTATTCGGCCTTTTTTATGATTTCCTTTCTATCTCACTGATGTATCAGGGCAAAAAAATACCTGATCGGTTCCGCTTTTTCTAATTTCACCAAATGAACCTTTATTGTGAAAATTACGAGGTACTTACCCGGTATTTTTCTGTGAAAAAGGTGTGCATAATTTAGCAGTGTATTAGAGTGCAGAACGGCATTTCAAGTACTTTTAAATCTATATTTGCCGCTAAAGGCCGACTGCCTGTATTATATAAAAAAAAATTGAATCTGTGAGATTAAAGAGTCTTGAAATTAAAGGGTTTAAAAGTTTTGCCGATAAAACCATTCTGAGCTTCGATCAGGATATTACCGGAATTATCGGTCCAAATGGTTGCGGCAAAAGTAATATCATTGATAGCATCCGCTGGGTAATCGGCGAACAAAAGATCAGCCAGCTAAGGAGTGAAAACCTTGACAGCCTTGTTTTCAATGGTTCCAAAAACAGAAGTGCAAGTGGGCTGGCGGAGGTGAGCCTGACTTTTGAAAATACCCGAAATCTTCTGCCCACTGAATTCAATACGGTTACAGTTACACGAAAATATTTCAGAAACGGGGATAGTGAATACAGGTTGAATGATGTGAGTTGCCGGTTAAAGGATATTCACAACCTGTTTATGGATACCGGTATCAGCACCGACAGTTATGCCATCATTGAATTGGGAATGGTGGATGATATCATCAAAGATAAAGACAACAGCCGCCGCAGGATGCTGGAACAGGCAGCGGGGATTACGATTTATAAAACGAGAAAAAGAGAAGCCCGCCTGAAACTGGAATCTACCGAACATGACCTCGCCAGGATAGAAGATTTGTTATTTGAAATCAACAATCAATTAAAATCTTTAGAAAATCAGGCAAAAAAAGCTGAGAAATATTTCGAAATAAAACTGAAATATAAAGAAACAAGTATTGAACTGGCCAAGGCGGCGCTCGAAGGTTTTAATCTGACCTATCAGGAATTGACACAAACCCAACATTCGGAAACTGATAAGAAAACACAGTTAGAAGCTGGTATTGCAGGCAAAGAAGCTGAAATTGAAAAAGACAAAGTCGATTTTATCGGGAAAGAAAATGCATTGCATACTTTGCAAACTTCATTCAATGAAATTACAAGCAAGCTGCATGCAGCAAAAGGGCAGGAAGATTTGAGCGCTCAGAGAATGAACTATCTCAAAGAAAAACAACAAAGCCTGAACGATTTTATTTTGAAAGCAGAGGGGCAACTCAAAGGAATCAACGAAAGCATTTCTTTTACGAATAATCAATTGGAAGAAGAAAGGAATAAACTTGATTCGCAGATAATGGAAGTCCAGAAACACAAAGATTCCCTCGAAGAGAAACGGATTGATTTTGAAAACAAGAGGAAAGGCCTTGAAGAAAGCCGCAATGAATTGCTGCAATTGCAACGCAGCCGGTTTGATGCAGAAAAGATTGTAGCTGTAGCCGATACCTCCATTTCAAATCTTGAGAGAGGTATTACATTGCTCAAAGATGAAAAAGAACAGAGAATAAACCTTTGCTCTCAATTAGAAAAAAGTCTTGGGGAAAAACAGCATCTTCTGGATGCAAAGACAAAAGAACTGGAGGATCTGAGGAATCAGAATGAATCGCTGAAACAGGAGATTTTGGAATCTCAGTCTGCATTGGAAAATCAAAGAAATGAACTGAATGCTGAAAACAGGATCCTCGATGCAAAGCAAAATGAGCATGACCTTCTGAAAAGCCTGGTCGATAAAATGGAAGGATATCCTGAGAGCGTAAAGTTTTTGCATAATCAGGCTTCCTGGTTAAAAGATGCACCCCTGCTTTCCGATGTTCTTTATGTAAAAGAAGAATACAGGGCCGCTGTAGAAAATTTACTTGACAATTATCTGAATTATTATATTGTTTCCGACAGCACTGAAGCAATGCAATCCATAACTCTTCTTGAAAACAACAAAAAGGGTAAGGCAAAGTTTTTTATTTTGAACGAACTTCCTCAAAAAAGTGAGGAGGAGAAAAACACAAATGAAGGATTGATTTCTGCCCTGGACGTAGTTGAAGTAGATGAAAAATATAAACCGCTTGCTCAATATTTGTTAAGCAATGTAGGTATTGCCGAAGATGAAGATTCTTTCCTGAAGGCTTCAGGAATAGTTTTGGAAAAATCCGGCAGGATGGTGAAAGGTGATTATTCACTTTCGGGTGGAAGTGTGGGTTTGTTTGAAGGGAAGAAAATCGGTCGTGCAAAAAACCTGGAAAAACTCGCTTCTCAAATCGCAGAACAGAAAAAGAAAACCCAATCGCTTGATTCACTCATCACCGAAAAATCCCGGCGTGTCATCGAGTTGAATGGTATGCTGAAGGATAAGCAAATTCAGGAACTTCAGAGAGAACTGATATCAGTTACAAATGAAGTGAATGCGGTAAAGAACAAACTGGAATCACAACAACAACAGGGCGAACTGGCTGAAAAAAGGATCGAAGATTTAAACCGGCAACTTAGCCAGGCCCAGTCAGGAATTAACGATACCCGGAGCAAACTGGAACAATTGCTGATTCAGACCGCTTCACAGGAAAAAGTTTTGGAACAGGTTCAATCCGACTTTTCTGTTTCGGAAGAAAGGTTTAATACTTCAAACAGATTTTTTCATGAAGCCGATCTGCAATTGACAAGGCAACAGAGCAAAGTGCAGGCTTTGAAACAGGAATTGGAATTTAAAAACCGTCAACTGCAAGACCTTGCAGCACAGGCCGGGAACAGCCGCACTCAATTGGAGGAAACACGAAATCAAATGCTGGAAACCGATTCCCAACTTCAGTTGCTGCATAAAGAATTATCAGATTTGATGCATCAGAAAGAAGATGAAGAAAGGATTTTGAATGAAGCAGAATCTCAATTTCATATTTTCAGAAACGAGTTGGCAGAGAAAGAAAATCAGTTGCGTCAACTTCAACGTTCCAAAGAACAATCAGAGCTTGCGGTTAATTCTGTAAAAGACAAGTTGAATGAACTTAAGTTGCAACTGGCCGGAATGAAAGAAAGGCTGATGGTTGAATTTAAAGTGAATCTGGATGAAATTCTGGATGAATCACGGACTTCGGAGAAATCAAAAGAAGAACTTCAGGAGCAAAATGAAAGATATAAAAAACGTCTGGAAAATCTGGGTGAAGTAAATCCTATGGCCATTGAGGCATTCACGGAAATGAAGAAGCGCTTTGATTTCATCACCGAGCAAAAAGGAGATTTGGTGGATGCTAAGCAATCTCTTTTGCAAACCATAGAAGAAGTGGAATCAACGGCCAATCAGAAATTCCTCGATACTTTCAATAAGGTAAGAGATAATTTCAAAAGTGTTTTCCAGGCTTTGTTCACTGAAGATGATACAGCGGATTTGATTCTTGAAAATCCTGAAAACCTGGCTGAGACCGGTGTGGACATTATGGCTAAACCGAGAGGAAAGCGGCCTACCAGCATTACGCAATTGAGTGGTGGAGAGAAAACCCTGACAGCAACAGCTTTGTTGTTTGCGATTTATCTTATCAAACCGGCTCCTTTCTGTATCCTTGACGAAGTGGATGCACCGCTGGATGATTTGAATGTGCAGAAATTTACCCAGATGATCAGGAAGTTCAGCCACGAATCACAGTTTATCATTATTACTCATAACAAAATGACAATGGCATCTGTGGATGTTATCTATGGTGTCACGATGCAGGAGCCGGGAGTCAGCAAGCTGGTTCCGGTGGATTTCCGCGGACTCGAGAATGAATACGAAACGGTCGAAGCAGCGGCTTCGTAAAATATTTCAATAAAATTTTTTGTTATGACTCCCGAACGAAGGAAGCGGTTGACTGATGTTTTGTCGAAACGTCAAAATGATATCACAGTTGTACTTGAAAATGTTTTCGATCCGCACAATGTATCTGCGGTTATGCGTACCTGTGATGCGGTGGGTATTCAGGATATTTACATTCTCAACAGTACCGTTGCTCCCCGCAAGAAATGGGGATTCCGCAGTTCATCAACAGCATCCAAATGGCTCACCGTCCACCAGTTTACCAATGCATCCGATTGCTTTTCTTCCGTAAAAGAGAAATACAAGAATATTTTTGCAGGACACCTTGGTGAGGGCTCCCGGGATCTTTACGATTTAGATTTTTCAAAACCTATGGCTCTTGTTTTCGGAAATGAGACGCTCGGAATCAGTGAAGATGTGATGAAATATATGGATGGTTTTTTCATCATACCCCAGGTGGGTATTATTAAGTCCCTGAATATTTCTGTTGCCTGTGCCATCACACTCTATGAAGCCATGCGCCAGAAAAGGCTGGCAGGGCATTATGATTATGTAAGGCTTCCTGAAGCCGATTACAAAAGAATTATGGACCAATGGGGATTGGAAGGAGAGGAGTGAGGTTTTTTTCAATTTTTTTATATAGGGGGATATTTTAATTCCGAATATACTATCATGTATAGGAAGGTATATCTAAATGGAACTTTGGTGAGAGAAAAAAAATTAATTCTCTTGTAACCTTTTCATATTTCTGGTACTCCATTGCGCTATTTAACCATTAAATATTAAAGGAATGATCACGTTTACTAAGCTCCGGAAAACGGGAGCCTTGAGGAAGAAAGCCTTTTTTGTGGTTTTCTCAATTCTGCCTCTTCTTGCAATTCAGGGATGTAAAAAAGATGACATTACCCCGCCTATGGATATGAGCAACAATCCCAAGGTGCAGGCATTGAGTAAAAGTATGAGAGAATTGTGGGAAGATCACATGCAATGGACATATGCAACTGTTGATGCGTTCTTTCATAATCCGGATGAAATAAATGCCAACATGACAAGGCTCCTGAAGAATCAAAGAGATATAGGTGATGAAATTGCGATTTATTATGGGCAAACTGCAGGCGATAGCCTGGCTCATTTACTGATTGACCATATCGATGATGCGGTTCCCGTGCTTACTGCTGCAAAAAATAACGATCAGACTGCGTTGAACGATGCCTTGTCTGCATGGTACAAAAATGCTCAGGACATCGCAGATTTTCTTGCATCAGCCAATCCCAATTGGAAACAGGATGAAATGCGTGATATGATGAAAACACACATTGATCAGACTACCGCTTATGCTGTTTTGTTACTTCAGAATGATTATGATAACGCTATTCAGACATACCAACAGGCACTCGCTCACATGTTGATGATGTCTGATGACCTGACCTTAGGTATTGCTAAACAGTTTCCAAATAAATTCTGATTTGTGGAACAGGTATATTGAAAAAACTACCAGGGCTGGTTTGCTTTTAATTTCAGGACAGCCTTTTAAATTTTAGTATTTTTTTTGAAAAAGAATAAATGTCTCCTTCTTTCCCGAAAAGATATTTTAAAAGAGATCGGACTTTTTTATTACCTGTTTTTAAAAACAACCCCTTCTTTCATAACAAAGGCAACCTTGCCAAAAGCCTGTGAATCTGTTAGCGGATCTCCATCCACAGCAACAATGTCGGCAATTTTTCCCGGCTCAATACTTCCCAATTGATTATCTACACCAATCAGCTCGGCGGCATGAATCGTAGCTGCTTTGATGGCTTCCATCGGAGGCATACCGGCTTCTGTCATGTAAGTAAATTCCAGCCAGTTTTTCCCGTGCTGATAAACTCCTGCATCGGTACCAAAGGCAATTTTTACACCGGCTTTGTAAGCTTTGGCAAACGTAGTTTGTAGTTTTGGGCCAATCTCCAGAGCTTTCTTTGCAACCTGCGGTGGATAATATCCCGGCTTCTTTGCAGAATCAGCTACCGACTTTCCGGCAATGATGGTAGGAACATACCACGCACCGGTTTGTTTGAAAAGTGCAATGCATTCGTCATCCATCAGTGTTCCATGTTCAATCGACGTAATTCCCGCACGCAAAGCTCTTTTGATACCTTCTGCTCCGTGTGCATGTGCCATAACTTTTAATCCATAATCATGTGCCGTATTGATGATAGCTTTCAATTCATCCTCATTAAACTGTGGAGCACTCCCGTTATTTGAGACATCGAGAACTCCTCCTGTAGCCATGACTTTGATAACATCAGAACCTTCTTTGTATCTCTGGCGTACAGCTTTGATGCATTCATCCACTCCGTTGGCTACACCCACTTTTGGACCGGGATCGCCCATCAGGTCTAATCGGTATCCGTTTGTCGGATCACCATGTGAACCGGTTGAACCTATCGGAGTACCTGCTGCATAAATACGCGGTCCTTCAATCAGACCCTGGTTGATCGCTTTTTTAAGAGACAAAACAATTTCTCCGCCCGCATCTCTCACAGTTGTAAATCCTGCCATCAAAGTTTTCTGCGCGTGAACCACACTGCGGTAGGCATAGTCCGCATCATTGAGTGTGAATCTTTCCAGATAACCATTTGGATTTGTTTCGTGAGCAAGGTGCACATGTGTATCAATCCATCCCGGAGTAACTGTCTTATTTTTTAAATCGATGACTTTATCTGATGAATTGCCATTGGAAAAGCCCTTTTGAACCGCCGTAATTTTGTTGTTCTCAATTACGATGGTCATATTCTTTTGAGGGGCATTTGAAATGCCATCAATTAAAGTGCCGCACCAGATATAGGTTTTCTGGGAAAAGGATTGGGAACCTATGAAAAGTGCAAACAGAAGGAAACATAATTTTTTCATTTTGCTGGTTTTGGTTTAATGAGAAAAGAATTTCTTAGTTTAAAAATGATTTTGGTTATTTCTGTGCATCACGGATCTTTTTGTACATCGTACCCTCATCCCATTTAGGGAAATCATTTGTATTTGCAAGTTTTCTGGCCGTTTCATAAATCAGGTTCAGATCGGCCATGGTGCCGGATACATCCCACGAAGGATAATAATTGTCTTGCGGTTTGTGATAGCGATTGGTATTGTAATCCGCTTCCTGAGCCTTGCCCCATACTTCGCCATGCTCGACAGATTCCACTCCTGTGCCTGTATATAAAGTGGGGATTCCCACCTTTGCAAAGTTGAAATGATCCGAACGGTAATACCAACCGTTGCTCGGATCGGGAACAGATCTTACAATCCTGCCTTCTTTCTTTGCCTCCGCTTCCAAATAATTATCGATTGCCGATTGTCCTTTGCCAATCAGAAAAATATCTTTCATTTTTCCGAAAGGTTGCAAAACATCAAAATTGATATCTGCAACTGTTTTCTTCAATGGATAGATGGGATGCGTGGCATAATATTCAGAACCCAGTAAACCGGCTTCTTCTCCTGTCAATGCAATGAACAGAATGGATCGTTCATTGGGTTTGCCTTCTTTAAATTTTTTGGCGAGTGTCATCATTCCGGCTACACCGCTTGCATTGTCTGCAGCCCCGTTATAAATACTGTCTCCATTGATGGGTTCTCCGACGCCAAAATGATCCCAGTGTGCAGAGAAAATGAGGTATTCATTTTTTCTGCTTGTACCGGGAAGCAGGCCTACGACATTTTTTGAATTCGATTTTTTGATTTGATTGATGATTGTTGCAGATAATTTAAGTGGAATGGAAACGGCTTTAAATCCCGGATGTTTTGCCCGCTCAATAAGTGCTGAAGCATTTTTAATACCGGCAAGTTCAAACAGCTTGCTGGTTGCATCTCCTGAAATCCATCCTTCCAGTGCACAAAAATTCATATTGCCATTGGCTGTTTGCAAAAATAATTTTGAACTTCCCCAGCTTGATTTTACAACTCCCCATCCGTAAGATGCAGGTTTGGTATCGTGAATAATCAATACGCCGGCTGCTCCTTTGCGTGCGGCTTCTTCAAATTTGTATGTCCACCTTCCGTAATAGGTCATGTTCTTTCCACGAAACAGTTTTGGATTGTAAAATCCCGGATCGTTCACCATTACGATCAGTATTTTTCCTTTTACATCAATTCCTGCAAAATCGTTCCAATGATATTCCGGCGCATCAATACCAAACCCCACAAATACCAAAGGCGCATTTTCAATCTTTTGCTCAGCAACCACTCTCCTTGTTCCTCCAACAACTTCTGTCATCGGTTCCAGATCGATGCTCCCGTTTTTTCCTGTGAGAGTTACTTTGTCATCTTTAAAACGGCCTTTGATTTCTACCATCGGTACATTTTGAAAATAACTGTCATGGTTACCCGGTTTTAATCCCATAGACTGAAATTCATCCCTGATGTAATTCGTTGTAATATCTTCTCCCTTGGTAAAGGGTTTTCGCCCCATGAAGCTGTCTGAAGCGAGTGTGCTTGCAAAGTTTCTGTAATCTGCTTCCTCTTTCGGGCCGAAATCCGACTGGGCATTTACAAAACATGGAATCAGAAATGACAATATTAGAAATTTGGATTTCATGACCTTTCATTTAAATGATTTTGAAAAGGGATTTTCAGAGAAGTAAAGCAAATAATAAAATATTTTCATAAACAAAAATGCAGATATAATTCTTCTCGTTGATAAAATTAATTCTTTTGCCCGGAAGAAAACCACGTGTGAATTTTATATATAAAAGACTTTTATCCATTGTGACAACAGCTTCCATGTTTTTTTGGATGGTTTGATTTCTGTACGAATGGTATTGATTCGGAGGAATAGCAATCGACCTTTGAGGTGAAGATTTTGTTCTGGTAAATTTTTTCGCAACATAATGGTGAAGAAAGATTATAAAGAAAAAATTTGTGCTGAAACCGATGTTCCGGATATTCCTTTCAGGAGGTTTGGAATTAAAATTATCTTTGAGATATCAGTTTTTTCGGTTGATCATGACTGTTTGAATGGATCAACAAACTAATACTGAGAAAAATTTTTTTGAACCGCAATTATCATTGAGAAAATATTTTATCCATTTTAAATAAGTAAAGATGAAAAAGAAAAACTACACTTTGATTGCAGCTATGTGCCTCTTTTTTGTGAGTCCTGTGCTCAGTGTGAACGCACAACGAAGGCCGGGAACACAGGGCGCTGCAAAGGAAAATCCGGCCATGAAGCGGGCTGCCGGCAATGAAAGACCAGGGGGGTCGTTTCTTCCGTTTGATACTTCTGTGGTGACCACCCACTCCATTACCATTAACGGGAAAGCGGTTCCTTATGAAGCAATCGTTGGGACCCTGCCTGTTTATGTAGAACACAAAGATGATATTCCGGGAAATGTAACAAAGCCCCGTGGATATATCCAATATACTTACTTCAGAAGAACGGATACGAAGGATATGGATACCCGTCCCATTATGTTTTCATTCAACGGAGGCCCGGGTACAGGATCTCTCTGGATGAACATTGGTTATACCGGGCCAAAGCGTTTGAAGATCAGTCCGGAAGGCTGGCCTGTTCAGCCTTATGGAGTTGTCGACAATCCCTATTCGGTTTTGGATGCAACGGATCTGGTTTATATCAACCCTATCAATACCGGTTATTCGCGAATTCTCAACGATGGAACCAAAGAAGATTTTTTTGGGGTAAAACAGGATATTGACTACATCGCCGACTGGATAGCTTTATTCCTGAGCCGGTATGAACGCTGGACTTCACCAAAGTTTGTTATTGGTGAAAGCTATGGCACAACCCGCGCAGCGGGATTGGCAGGAGTACTTCAATCCACACAAAATATTTTTCTCAATGGTGTCATCCTTCAGGGAAATTGCGGGATTGGCTTGAATCCGAGTTTTTCTTCCGATGCTTCTGCGGTATTCAAATTGCCTTCGTACCTGGCGGCTGCATGGTATCACAAAAAATTACCGGCTGATTTGCAGAGCCAGGATTTAAGGGATTTGTATCCTAAGGTGGTTGATTTTACCCTCAATCAATATCTGCCTGCTGTTACCCGCGGAGGATCGTTGAGCCAGGCTCAGAAAGAAGGCATTGCCCAACAGGTTGCCCGTTATTCCGGGATGCCTGAACAATATATTTTAGATCACAACCTGATTGTCTCTTCTTCAAACTTCTGGAAGGAGTTGCTTCGCAAAGAAGGAAAAACAATCGGAAGACTGGATATGAGGTATGTGGGAATTGACAAAGAAAATGCAGGAGAAAGACCGGATTACAATCCTGAATTGTCCGCATGGGATCATGCATTCACCCCTGCTATCAATGATTATTACAGGAAGGACCTGAATTTCAAAACAGATTTGAGATACTATGTATTCGGACCTGTACAACCCTGGCAGCAAGGTTCTCAGGGCAATTCTTTCGGGCGCGGATTTAATGTAGGCGACCAATTGAGGGAAGCGATGGAAGAAAACCCGGGGCTGCATCTTTTGAATCAGCAGGGATATTACGATGGCGCCTGCGATGTATTAGGTGCCGAGATGTCTTTATGGAAACTGGATCCGAGATCAGCATTCAAAGATCGCATTGAATTCAAGGCTTTCAAGAGTGGCCACATGTTGTATGTGCGCGACCAGGACTGCAAAGAAGGAAATGATGACCTGCGCGCATTCATCAAAAATTCAATTCCGAAGCCTGGCCAGCCGATTCAATATTAAAAACATCTTTTTTCAGCAGGCTAAATTAATTCCTGAAAAACTACAAAAGGTATAGCAGCTTTGTCACTGCTATACTTTTTTTTAAATAACCCTCAGATTTCGAGTTCATATTTTCTGTTGATAAATTTTAGTCAGGATATTCAGAAAAGAGTTTGTTCATTTTTTAAATTCAGAAAGAGAGAAAAATTCAAACAAAGAAAATTACATTTACACCCAAATATTTTGTTGATGCAACTAACATTTAATGACACCGAAACTGCTTTTGCTTACAAATCGAACAAAGACCTTAAAGATGCCCGTTTTCTTTTTTCTTCAATGTCCAAAGGATGGCTTGTAAAATTGGGAATGTGGGCTACACCTAAAGCATTGAATTGGGGGGTACCTCTGAAGGGAATGATCAGAAAAACGATTTTCAAACAATTTGTGGGTGGAGAAACATTGGAACAGACGGCCGGTGTAGCCAAACATCTTTCGCAATTCAATGTGCAGGTTATTCTTGATTACGGAGTGGAAGGAAAAGAAGGTGAGGATAGTTATGATCATGCACGGGAGGAATTTATTCGTGTGATCAATTTTGCTGCCGACCAGGCCAATATTCCATTTATGAGTGTTAAGATGACCGGATTGGCGAGGTTTGCACTACTTCAGAAACTGGATGAGGCAGCGAAATATGAAGATGTGGTCAGGGGAAATTTGAATTTAGAAACTTTGACCGAAAGTGAAAAAGAAGAATGGAAAAAAGTATGTGACAGAGTACATGAAATTTGTAAAGTCGCAACGCAGAGAAATGTAAGAGTATTGATAGACGCAGAAGAAACCTGGATTCAACATCCGGTGGATGCTCTCATTACCCGAATGATGCAGGAGTTCAATAAAGAAAAGGGAATTGTGTATAATACCGCGCAACTTTACCGTCATGATAGGGTTCAGTATATTAAAGATGTAAATTCTTTTGCGATGTCAGCCGGTTTCAAATGTTCATTCAAACTGGTGCGCGGTGCCTACATGGAAAAGGAGAGAGAACGTGCAGCAGAAAAAGGTTATCCTTCGCCTATCAACGCCGATAAAGCAGCCACTGACAAAGAATACAATGATGCCATCCGTTATTGTCTGGATCCGGCAAATCAGATGTGTACTCTTGTGGGTTCGCACAATGAAGAGAGCAATCAGCTTGCCGCCGGCCTCATTGAAAAATATGGATTGCCACACAATATTTCGACGGTTTATTTTTCGCAGTTGTATGGAATGAGTGATAACATTACATTTAATCTTGCCAAAGCAGGATATAATTCGAGTAAGTATTTACCTTTTGGACCGATTAAAGATGTGATCCCTTATTTGATGCGCAGGGCTGAAGAGAATTCATCACTCAGCGGACAGACAGGAAGGGAACTTGATTTTATTAAAACCGAGGTAAAGAGGAGGGGACTGTGAGCAAAGTTAGTTCCGCTATCTATCGTGATGGAGATTCAAAATTAAAGTACTTGTTTGCTGTAGCTGATTGAAGAATTGAAACAGAAAAGATTTTTTGCCGGAAAGAATGAGTGCCGGCAATGAATTATAATTTATGAAGTGTTGTTGGTTTTTTGACCCCGATCCACCACTCCGAACTGGCTTTGGAACTTGGAACTTGGAACACGAAAAACGAAACACGGAACACAGAACACGAAACACGAAACACGAAATACGGAACACGAAACATGAAATCCTAAACCTCTAAACTCAAAAATGTTTTCCCCTCTCAACTGGCTTCTGATTTTTCTGGTTCTTTCTCTGATAATCAGGAAAGGAAAATGGAAGAAAATTTTTATCTGGGCATCGGTGATTATATTTTTAGTTTTTTCTTGTCCGGCGCTTTATATTCTTTATGCACGCTGGTGGCAACCCCAGCCTGTGAAGTTACCCGCAAATACACATTACAGCTTTGCTGTGGTCGCCGGTGGATTTGCAAGTGTGGATGAAAAGGGTGATGGATATTTTAATACCGCTTCCGACCGGTTTTTGCAGGCGATGAAATTGTATCACTCCGGCGTGGTGGATCATATTTTAATTTCCGGTGGCAATTCAAAAAAGAATGACAAAGAATTCAGAGAAGGGTCGTGGGCAAAAATTGAGATGGAAAAAATGGGTATCCCGGATTCTGTGATTTTTGTTGAAGATAAATCCAGAGACACAAAAGAGAATGCAGTCAATTCTAAAAATATTCTTGATTCACTGAATGCCCGTCCGCCTTATGTTTTGATCACTTCTGCATTTCATTTGCCGCGCGCACAAAAGTTATTTGAGGGTCAGGGATTGAAAGTAATTGGTTACCCGTGTAATTATACGGAGGGACGTGGCCCTGTTACTTCAAAAGATCTGATACCTGATCCGGAAACTTTACAAGCGTGGGGGAAGTATATTAAGGAGACAGCCTGGCGGATAATAAAAGGTTGATGGCCGTCGCCGAATTTTTTTTAGAGCATATCCGACGTGGGCAATCAGATTTTAAAAGTTCTTAAAACATGCGGGCGTTGCAGTTACCTATCGCTGGTTAGCCTTGAGATATTTCAGTTATTGTGGTTTTGGTTTCAATTGATGGAATCATGAATCTTAACCATCTTTTTTTAGCTGGCTGAATGATGGTTAAATATAATTTTTTAACCTGCGGCTTTCAATCGGAATTTTTGCTCATTGCAATCTGATCACTTCATTTTTTGTGATGCCGAATACCGGTTCTCCTTTTGTTGGTTGTATCACTGCGGTTCCGGTAAATCTTCCGAAAGCGGGCAGGATAGCAAATTTCCTTCCGAAATAGAAACACGGCAACTTTAAAGATTGTTTGCTTCCGGATACCACGCGCACAGCAGGGTGAATATGTCCTGAAAAGATATAGTTTGTAGAGGATACCGATTCGATGTCGTGAGTAAAACAGAAATTTTCAACACACCAAAAAGCTTCTTTGATTTCTATGTTCGCTTCCTGATAAAATGGATTTCCCAGTATGTCGTGGTTGCCCTTTACGAGGATGACGGGCAAATGATTTATTTGTTTTCTCCATTGCAGGAATATGTCCGTTTCTTTGTTTTCCGAACTATGAAACAGGTCGCCGGTAATCAAAATTTTTTCAGGGTGAAAGAATTCAATCAGTTCAAAGAGGGTAAACAAATTATCCTTTGAAACTTTTTGTGGGATTTGAATTCCTGATTTACGGAAATGGGCAGCTTTACCAAAATGAGGATCCGAGAAGATCAGCATTTTCTGTTCCTCCCAGAAAATACAGCGCCTCTCTGAAAGCCAGAGGGTTTGCCCTTTCCAGATAAATCGCAATGGTGAAATGGTGTTTTTGTTTCAGACAAAGGTAGGGTAATGGAAGGTTGTGGATTCAGGTAAAATTGAGATATGATAACATCAAAAATATTGCCTATCATACTAATTCCTCTTCGGGCATTTTAGTGAACTCATTGTGGCACCTCATAGGATAATTTTTTCCGATGGCTTCAGGAGCCTCAGTCATCGACTCCTTTAGCCGAAATGGGTTCACCTCAATTCCAACTGCATTTTCCTCACCCTGTCTTCAAGTTTTTCTGAAGTCAGATTTTCTCTCATGCTGTCCACTTTGATTGGAAAACTAAAAGGGGTCAGTTTTTGAGGAAA
Source organism: Chitinophagaceae bacterium (assembly GCA_017307735.1). Classification (GTDB taxonomy): domain Bacteria; phylum Bacteroidota; class Bacteroidia; order Chitinophagales; family Chitinophagaceae; genus Ginsengibacter. The sequence continues at coordinate 8,191 of JAFKGR010000020.1, read as the reverse complement.
GGTGATGATGATTTTGCTCTTTTGAATCCTGTTCATTAAATCTCTCAATCGCGCTTCTTCCATTTGTTGCTCCATTACTTCCCGGTATGCCTGACGTAACAATAAATTTTCAGGATCGTATTCTGCAAAAACATTAAATAACAATCCGGCTGAAGATTGCAGGTGCCTTGCTTTTTTATGTTCGCCGGGGTATCCCTGAAAAATCAATCCGCCAATGACGGCAATATCCCTGAACTTTCTTCTTGCCATTTCTGCACTCTTCATGCTGTGCTGGATATCCTGCAACAAATTCTTTGGTGAAAAAACAGTGTATGCATTACCGTCATCAAGCGGAATGGGCTGATCGCTCAATAATTCAAAGCCGTAATCATTCATGGCAAATGAAAAGGTAATGGGAATGATTTGGCTCAACCGGAAGGCTACAAGAGCAGCAAGCGCTTCGTGAACCAACCTGCCTTCAAAAGGAAATACAAACAGATGAAACCCGTCATCTGTTTCAATTTGTTCAATCAGTAATTCATTTTCTGCCGGTATGTGTGAGAGAAACGATTGCAATTGAAAAAGCGGATTCAGCACATTCAATTCTTCCTGATTATCAGGATTCCCTTTTTGTGATTCTGAAATCTTTTTTCTTAACAAGTGCCCTAAATCGGCGGAAAGTGGCATTCTGCCTCCCAGCCAGCTTGGCACAATTGATTTTTTTGATTTAGATTTTCTCACGAGAGCGGTCATGTCTTTAATCATGACAAACTCGAGATTATGACCTGCCAAAGTAAAAGAATCTCCTGCATTCAATCTTGAAATAAAATATTCTTCAATGACACCGATATAACCTCCACCAATGAATTTCACTTTCATCATGGGTTCACTGACGATGGTTCCGATGTGCATCCGGTGGCGCATGGCAATTTTTCGATTGGTAATTTTAAATTTCCCGTCAATGATTTCCGCTTTTCTGAAGTCTTCATATTCTGTGAGAGAGGGGCCGCCACTGGTTAAAAAGACGAGGCACTGATCGAATTCTTCTCTCGAAATCTCAGAATAACAATTGGTACATTTTATTTCATCAAAAATCTCATTGGCATCAAATCCGTCAGATACGGCAAGGGTTGTGAGATATTGCAACAATACATCATAGCAATTGATTCGGGGTTCTTTACTTTCGATAATTTTTAATTCATTGGCTTCTTTCAAAGCAGCCGCTTCTGCCAACTCAAGTGAATGTGTCGGAACAAAATAGATTTTGCTTGTTTCACCGGGGCTGTGTCCGCTTCTGCCGGCCCTTTGTAAAAAACGTGCCACACCTTTGGGAGATCCGACTTGTATAACGGTCTCGACCGGGCGAAAATCAACTCCCAGATCGAGACTTGAAGTACACACAACTACTTTCAGTTTTCCGGTGTGCAGGTTTTCCTCCACCCAATTCCTGATTTCGGGTTCGATACTTCCGTGATGAAGTGCAATCAAACCTGCCAGTTCGGGACAATGCTCAACCAAAGCATGATACCATCTTTCAGACATGCCACGGGTATTGATGAAGAGAAGTGTGGTTTTACTTTTCATTATAACATCAATGACATCGTTAATCATTTTTAATCCGAGATGGCCAGCCCATGGATAGGTTTCAATTTCTTCCGGAATGAGAGATTGGATATTTATTTTTTTGGCTATTTGAGCCGTAACTATTGTAGCTAAAGGTCTTTCAGAGAGAATGTGTAACGGCCTTAACAAAACTTCCTTTGCCTGTTTCAGATTACCGATGGTTGCACTGATGCCCCAGATTTGAAGGAGCTTTTGGTTTTCTGATTTTTTTCTGCACCCGAGGATTCTGCTGATAGCAAGCTCGACCTGTACTCCTCTTTTGCTCCCGAGCAATTCGTGCCACTCATCTGCGGCAATGATGCGGAGAGATTTGAAAGTTTCTGAATAGTTTTTTTGTGCCAGCAAAAGATGAAGGCTTTCCGGGGTGATAATAAGGACTTCGGGTACTTGTTTCTTTTGCTGTTTTCTTTCTTCAGCAGAGGTATCTCCATTGCGGATGCCCACTCCCCATTCGATGCCGGTTTCAGATAGAACGGCTTCCATAGCCCTTCCCAGATCTTTTGCCAGGGCACGGAGCGGAGTGATCCACAAAAGTTGCAGCCCATTATTTTTTTTGTGTAATTCATTTGGATGTTCATTAATGAATTGAATCAGCGCTCCCAGAAATACACTGAAAGTTTTGCCACATCCGGTTGGTGCATTCACAAGTCCTGAATATCCGTTTAATATTTTAGCCCAGGTTTCTTCCTGAAAAGGAAAAGCTGAAAGTCCTTTTTTACTGAGCCATTTTTCGATCAGGCGAAAACCTTTTGAAGACTGAATTTCCATCAAAGCGAAGTTAGGGTAATGGATGGGAGAGAAATTCGGAGGAAATTGTACGCGGTATGGGCTTCAGTATCTTATTTTAATTTTTCAGGATTCAAAATTCAAGTTTCAAATATCATGCAGGATGCATACGTTATTTTATTCTGAATTTATTTCTAAACTATAAACTCCGTTCATTTATTCTCTTTGGTACCGGTACTGAATTTATAAATGGCAAAAAGTAAAATAAACAGAATCAGGATGCCCGGCAGCATTAAATCTTTCACACCGAGGAAAGCCAGGACATCTGCTTTTCCTGATATCACGATGGGAATAGCCATCAGGATTCCAACGAGGGCTTCGCCTGTTATTAACCCTGATGAAATAAGCAAGCCACGCTGCTCAATTTTCGCTATCTGATTTTCTTTCATGTTCGTTTTTATACGATTGATTTTTTTCTTTGCCAGGGTTGAAATGATTCCTCCGGCAAAAATGGGTACGCCCAATTCAAAAGGAAGATAAATGCCAATGGCCAGCGCCAATACAGGCGTCCTGAAATTTGAACCTTTTTTCTCTAATCTTAAATCCAGCATAATGATTAAAACAGCGATGACCATTCCGATGATGATCATAGTCCAGGGCAGTCCACCCTGAAAAACTCCTTTTGAAACAGCAGCCATCAAAGTAGATTGTGGTGCAGTCAACGATTCAGGATGCGCGGCTGTGGCCGGGCCAATGCCATAAGCTTCCAATAATAAATTCAGAACGGGAGCCATAATCAGCGCCGAAACGATGGTTCCGATAATGAGCATTAATTGCAGTCTCCATGGCGTAGCGCCAAGAATTTGTCCGGTCTTCAGGTCGTGCAAATTATCACCTGCAATGGCTACTGCACAAGCCACTACACCACCAATCAAAATAGCTGCCGCCGCACCTTTTACATCTCCGCCACCTCCAAATAAAAGAAGCAACAGCAGCGAAGCAAATAAAATAGTAGCAATAGTAACCCCCGAAACGGGATTGTTGGAAGAACCTACAAGACCTGTCATGTAGCCCGAAACAGCAGAAAATAAAAACCCGCCCAATACCATGATAATTGCCATCGTAATAGCCATGCCGATTTCACCAATCAAATAATGATAAAGAAAAAACAGGGGGATAATAGCAATCACCACAGCAACGATAACCCATTTCATTGGCAGATCTTTTTCCAGCCGGCTGATAGAACTGCGGTGAGCTTTGTCCCTGTAAGCAGTAAGTCCCGAACGGAATCCGCTGAAAACACTTTTTCTCATTTGAACCAATGCCCACAAACCTCCGATTACCATTGCGCCCACTCCAATAAACCGGGTTTGATCTGACCAGATTTGATTTGCATAATCCACGGCAGAAACTCCGGCAGGTGCACCTCCGTGGAGTGCTGAAATAATTGGAATGGCAACCCACCAGTTCATAGCGCCTCCGATAAATACGAGGATGGCTATATTAAATCCGACAATGTATCCTACTCCGACCAGGGCCGGAGAAAGGTTTGTACTTGCATAGGCCATAATTTTTTTTCCGAATAAATAATGAGCCCCTTCTGCAGTTTCTGCAATCCATCGCAAACCTGTCTGGCAAAATTTGAAAGCAATAGCAAACAGTGCGGCCCATCCCACATATTTAATTCCCTCCCCACCTTTTTCTCCTGTTTTTAATACTTCAGCACAAGCCACTCCTTCCGGAAATTGAAGAGATTGTTCGATGATGAGCGCCCTTCTCAAGGGTACTGTGAACAAGACACCAAGGATTCCTCCGAACCCTGCTATCAGTGATGTTTGTACGTAATTAAATCTCGCCCAGGTTCCCAATAAAATGAGTGCGGGCAATGTGAAAATTACTCCGGCTGCCAAAGCTTCTCCGGCAGAAGCACATGTTTGAACAACATTATTTTCAAGGATATTTGACTTTCGAAATAATTTGAGCACTCCCATCGAAATGACTGCCGCCGGAATAGAAGCTGAGACGGTCATCCCCGCAAAAAGCCCGAGATAAGCATTGGCCCCAGCCATAATGGCTGCAAGTACAATTCCAAGTATGACTGCCTTTATAGTAATCTCAGGAAGATTCATTTCAGCAGAAATAAAAGGTTTGCTGACTGAATATTTTTGGGAGGTTTTGTTTGCTGCGGAATCGGACATTTAAAATGTGATTTAGGAGTGGCAGTGATTTTTTTTTCAAAAAAACATCTGTACAAATTTATTTAGTTGAGTTGTAGTTTTGATAAAGGATTGAATATTCTAAACATTAGAAGTTTGAATTTTTTGGCTCGCAGGTGAGAGGAAAAATCAGAAACAATAAGAAACATTTTTTCACAAGCGATCATTTGAAGCGATTAAGTTACCAAATTTAAAAAATTCAGGATAGCTGATTTTAAAAGAGAAGTGGTTATTTCTGAAAATGAATACCGGACAAGACGGTGGCATTTACCTGGAAAATTTTATTTAATATTCTATGAAATAATAAGACCATATTAACGAATCTCAATAGGTCGGGATTTTAACTTTAAGAGAATCATATTTTTACATAATTCTGTTTCCTCAAATGTGTTAAGAACAAATTTTTCTTTTCCTTCTTAAAATTTTGAACAGTTCCCCTTAGATAAATATTGATTTTTCGTCGGGCATCATTTTTGCCTTTTATTCATGGCTTTTTATTTTTTAAATTAAATGGATTTAGAAAAAAGAAGTCGTTTAACATCTAAAAAACATTCTACTATTATGAAAACGTTTTCTCCGAAATGGCTGATAGGCGCTGTTTCTGCCCTATTGGTATTCACTGTTATTTCCTGTAATAAAAGTGATTTAAGTACTACAGGAGGTTTAAAACCCAATCAGAATAATCTTACCGTTATGTTGACTGACGGCCCGGGTTATTTTGATAGTGTTTTTGTAAATATTCAAAGCATAGCTGTAAAAATTGATACCACACAAAAATGGTGGGGTAACAACGATAACAACGATAACGACGGAGAGCACCACCATGAGTGGAAGAATTGGCGGTCTAACTGGGGAAATGAGGACGAGTCAGATCATAATTCTTTTTGGGATACACTTAATTTTACTCCAGGTGTTTATAACCTTTTGAGTTTGGCCAACGGTGCAGATACATTGTTGTCAAGCACCAATATCACAAAGGGAAAAATCATTGCTTTCAAGATTACTTTGGGAAGTACCGGAAATAGTTTGGTAAAGGATGGCGTTACCTATCCACTCAATCTGATGCCCGGCTGGAATTCAGTTTATGTTCGTGTATTTGGAGAAAATTTTCAGGAAGTCACAACCGATCATTATAAAATCTGGATTGATTTTGACGCAGGCCGTTCCGTTATCAATGTTCACGATGGTCAGTTTTATTTACGTCCGTTCCTGCGTGCGTATGCGGTCAGCAATACAGGAAGCGTGGCGGGTGTGGTAATGCCTCAGGATGCAATGCCTGTAATCAGTGTTCAAAATGCAGGTGATACTTTGTATGCGTTGCCCGGACGTGGCGGAGCCTTTATGGTGAAGGGTTTACCAGGCGGAACTTATAGTGTGTTTGTCAATGCATCAAACGGTTATCAGGATACTACGATCAACAATGTTTCAGTTACCACAGGTAAAACTACAAAATTAGGTATTATCAATCTGCACAAATAAATTTCCGTCGGCGATCCTGTAAATGGTTATTTAAAAAGGCTTCCCACAATCTGAATTGCGGGGAGCTTTTTGAATTTAGAGGAGTTAAATAAATGGACGGATAATTTATTTCACAAACCCCTTTACAACCAAAGTCATTAATTTTTTGCATAACGGTCAGCCAGTTCATCCATCTTGTCGACCAATAAATCGAACATGGGCGAATCGTAAGGATAATGGCTTCCTTCCTGCACAATGTGCAAATCAGCGTGTGGGCATGCAATTTTCAGGTCATAAGCGCCTTTTAATCTGCAATCAATATCGAACCGGCCGTGAAAAATATCAATGGGGATATTCGCCAACCCGTTGACATGGTTAATCAGGAAATTGTTGTCGTTCCAAAACATTTTGTTTACAAAATAATGGGCTTCTAAAAGAGCGCCGGATAAATCGGTTAATTGAATTTCCGGATTGAGCGGCCCGTTTTTAATTCTCAAAAGCCCATTTTCCCAGTCAGACCAATGTTTGCAGGCTTCCTTTTTTTTTGCTTCATTCTTTCCGGTCATGATTTCGTAATAAGCATTTACAAGATCGTTTTGCCTGTCAGGCTGGATGAAACTCCTGAATTTATTGAATTCTTCCGGATAAAAATTACCTGCTCCTTCCTGAAATAGCCAGTCCACATCCTCCTTCCGGCCGAGAAAAATACCCCTGAGAACTAAATGTATAGTTTGCTGAGGATGCAGAGTAGCATAAAGCAACCCCAGCGTTGATCCATAACTCCCTCCGAAAATTATCCATTTTTTTATACCCAAATGAATGCGCAGGGATTCCATATCCCCGGCATTTGAGAAAGTAGTATTGTTTTCAAGGCTGAGGAAAGGTTTACTTTTTCCCGTTCCACGTTGGTCGAATAAGACAATGTAATATTTTTTGGGATCGAAAAACCATCTGCATTTTTCATTGATGCAACTCCCGGGGCCGCCATGCAAAAAGACAACTGGTATTCCATGAGGATTCCCGCAAAGTTCAACATTCAGTTCATGGCCATCACCGGCTTTAAAATAAAAAGATTGATTTAAAGGTGTATGCTTGTAATTATTTTTTGGCATAGGGAATATTGAATTTATCTGAAGGACTAAGATAACAAAGCCGGAATTATGAAGTATGATGAATTTGATCTGCGAAGGGAGCGCGTCCTATTTTCTGTAGTTATTGCCAACCTTCATTTGCGTAAATGAATATCAGATTATTCGTTTTTTTGTTATCCAAATATTTTTCTCAGGATCAGATTCTAAGTATAACAAAACGGATTCATTGAATTTTCGAATAAATTATCCGGTTGGAAGTTTTGGAAGCAAGGTTTGGAATTGGCAGGATATAAATAAAAAACCTCTTCCGGAATCATACTATTCCGAAAGAGGTTTTAAAATGTTGCCATTACGAATTTTTAAACATATTCTTGATGGAAAGTGAATTATCTCCATTGATTTCGATTATATAACTATATTTTTTTCCTATCATAAATACCTCGTATCCGGTTTTGTTGTCCATGTTAACTTCAGTTACATACTTAACTGTGGCATGATGGACAAATGAATGCAATTCTTTGTCTATTTTCGGATTGAGTTCCGGTTCTTCGTAATACCGCACGAGGGCATATACACTTGCATCAGTTTTGTTTAATATCAACCAACAGTTGGCGCTGTTCTCTGTAAACCTGACCTCGTAATGATCCGGCGTCTCTGTCCATCTGACATCAACGGAATTGGGGTAGTTAAATTTAAATTTGTCGATCATCCAGGTCGGAGGAAGATTGGTGGCGAAAGCCGTTTGCAATAAGAAAAATGCAATCAGGGCAGTGATTAACTTTTTCATTTGTTTAATTTTTTTAGTTAACGATGAGAGAAGGTGAATTATATTTTTGAATTAGTGAAGGTAGATTTTACCAGCTCCGTTCCATTGCACTTTTGGCGCAAAGAATAGGATGTTTGGTGCATTTCTCATATTAACTTTTTATTCACCGGACTATGATTTTAAGTAACTATTCAGCACCCAAACATACAATAAGCGGTATATATGTTTTTTAGTCTTTTTTATAATTTCAAATAGTTATGCACATTTTTTTTGCGGCTTTGAAGATTCTGATTTTTGTGCACATTTTTGACTTGAAAAAATTGATTTATGTT
>JAFKGR010000019.1 GCA_017307735.1 Chitinophagaceae bacterium | reverse complement strand
CCGACTTGTTCTTTTTCTTTCGGACGAACATGCCTAAAATTAATTGAAAAATATGCATGGGTCACCCGTTTTTGGTACTATACTCAAAAGTAAATACAGACCATCTGATATTTATATATGAAGAATATATATAGTGCGTAAAACAAGAATAAAGTACATATCAACATCAGAAAAAGAAGAAAATGTTTTTTCATATTTACGAAGCTATTGAATAAAAAAAGCCGTTTCAGATCTTGAAACGGCTCATTAAAACATATTAACGTCTTACTTCGCTCCTTTATTGAAAAAATAATGGACACCCACCATAAATCCATTATTCTTCACTGTTACTCCCTGTAAATCACTTCCCTTGCCTACGTTGGTGAAGCCTAATTGATAACGCGCATCAAACCCAAATCCATTTGTAAGCGTATATCCTGCTCCAATGATTCCGGAGAAGTCAGTTGATTTGAATTGATTTTTTATATCCACTGTCGGACCACCACTTTCTTTGTCTTTGGCAGAAAAAAGTACTCCGATCTGAGGGCCAAGGAATGCTGAAAATCCTTCACTCTTATACTTAAAGAGGATTGGAAGGTTTCCATAACTTAAATCTACTTTTCCATTTCCAAACTCCGGATCATTACCAGATTTGGCGCCCATCATGGAATAATAAAGTTCAGGCTGAATTCCGAAATTTTCAGAAATACCAATATCAGCCATTGCTCCGGCATAAAAACCAACTTTGGTTGTCATGGAAATGGACATACCACTACCTGAGAATTTCATGTTGCTTCCAGTCATCCCGGCTTTAAACCCGAATGTTGCACTTGTTTGAGCTTTTGCCGAGAACCCAATAAAAGTTACTACGGCAAGTAAAAGAATAACCTTTTTCATTTTTTGATTGTTTTTTTGATTGTTATAAAATAAAATAAACCGCAATAATAGAATATTTATTCTTAATTATAAAAGGAAAAGTGCACAACGTCTTTTATAAATTTTTATTTCCTGACGACTTATTTTTTTAGTATAATTACCAAAATTTGAACATCCTGAATGAACGGTTGAAACCTTATCCTTCGCCTATCTTTCGACTTTCTTCAATCGGATATTTTTCAGCATATCGCTGCTCATAGATTCGAGATTGTATTCCGGTTTCCATTTCCAATCTTCACGTGCAACGCTGTCGTCAATACTTTGCGGCCAGCTATCCGCAATAGGTTGGCGGTAATCCGGATTATAAGTGATCTTAAATCCGGGAATGTGTTTTTTAATTTCAGCAGCTATTTCTTTTGGTGAAAAACTCATGCCATGAATATTGTATGATGTACGAACACTTATTCTTTCAGCAGGCGCTTCCATCAATTCAATAGTTGCCCTGATGGCATCGGGCATATACATCATGGGGAGGTAGGTATCTTCTTTTAAAAAGCAATTGTATTTTTTTTCTTCCAGTGCATCGTAATAAATTTCAACTGCATAATCAGTGGTACCTCCGCCGGGCTGACTTTTATAACTGATCAATCCCGGATAGCGAATGCTTCTCACATCTACTTTGTAACGATGGAAAAAATAATTGCACCAGAATTCTCCCGCAAACTTGCTGATGCCATAAGCGGTTGTCGGTTCCAGAATGGTTTTCTGCGGACATTTTACCTTGGGGCTTGATGGGCCAAAAACAGCGATGCTGCTGGGCCAATACACTTTTTTTACCTTTTCAATTTCTGCTATTTCCAGTACATTCAAAAGGCTCTGGGTATTTAAAGACCAGGCAAGAAGAGGATTTTTTTCACCGGTCGCCGAAAGTATGGCCGCCAGCAAATAAATCTGTGTAATATTTTGACGGATTACCATCACATGCAACATTTCCTTATTCAACACATCGAGGGTTACATAAGGGCCTGTCCCTTTTAACAATGGATTCTCCTCGCGCAGATCAGCAGCCACCACGTGATTGTTCCCATATATTTTTCTGAGGGCCAATGTCAGTTCCACACCTATTTGTCCGCAAGCTCCGATAATGAGTATTTTATCCTTTAGCATAATTATAAATTTTGGATTGCAAAATAACTAATAAATACGTTAGAAAACTATTCCCTGAACATGAGATAAACTGCCCCAATGAGCAGAACAAAAGCAGCCAGGTGATTCCAGCGCAAAGGTTGGTTTTTGAAAAATAAAAACATAAATCCCGTAAACACCGTAAGGGTAACTACTTCCTGAATGACCTTCAACTGCCAAAGCGAGAATGGGCCGCCGTTTTCATTAAAACCAATCCTGTTTGCAGGAACCTGAAACATGTATTCAAATAATGCAATTCCCCAGCTCATCAGGATAACGAGCACAAGACTGACGCCGGCAAGTTTACCGGTTACTTTTAGTTTCAGATGCCCATACCATGCGAGGGTCATAAACGTATTGCTGCAAATCAGCAATAAAACTGTAATGAAGCCTTTCATTTTAATTAAAAATTTAGGAGATAATCCCGTCTTTCATGTGTAGTAAACGGTCGCTCATGCCAGCCAGTTGTTCGTTGTGGGTAACGATGAGAAAAGTCTGCTCATAACGGTCGCGCAAATCGATGAAGAGTTGGTGCAGTTCCATCGCATTTTGAGAATCCAGGTTCCCCGTTGGCTCATCTGCCAGAATGATACTCGGCGAATTAATGAGCGCCCTTGCCACAGCCACCCGTTGTTGCTCCCCTCCGGAAAGTTCAGAAGGTTTGTGTTCCATTCTGTCTTTCAGGTTGAGCAAAGTGAGCAATTCTTCTGCCTTCGATTTTACCTGGTTTGTTGGGGCGCCCGAAATCCATCCCGGGATGCACACATTTTCAAGTGCGGTAAATTCGGGTAATAAATGATGAAACTGAAAAACAAAACCAATGTATTTATTCCGGTAAGACGCCAGTTTCTTTTTATTGAATTGCGTGATTTCAATATCATTCAAAAATATTTTTCCTTTGTCAGCCGTATCCAGCGTACCGAGAATATGCAGCAGCGTGCTTTTCCCTGCGCCTGAACTGCCGGCAATACAAACCACTTCTCCTTTACTGATCCGGATATCCACTCCCTTTAAAACCTGCAGGGAACCATAGCTTTTGTACAGGCCAGTTGCATTTAACATATAACCAAAAATAAAGGAAAATAAAGGAAGGGATCATTCTGCAGAAAATTAGGATTTCATTTGTAACATTCTGCTTATATAGGACATCATTAGGATGATTTTCTGTTCTTAAAAGTAAGTTTGGTTATACGGATATAACTTTTACATTTGCGGAAAATTTGAGAGCAGGAAAAATTTTGTTAAACAAGAAAATGTCTTTATATGTTTTGGACGCTTGAACTAGCCTCACACCTTGAAGAAGCCCCCTGGCCAGCTACCAAAGACGAACTCATAGATTACAGCATCAGAAGCGGTGCACCTATTGAAGTAGTGGAAAACCTCCAGGAACTGGATGATGAGGGTGGAGAGATTTATGAGGGACTTGAAGATATATGGCCCGATTACCCAAGTCAGGAAGACTTCTTCTTTAATGAGGATGAATATTAGGTTTCATCATCAAATGAAATTAAATGAAAAAGCCGCCTCAGAAGGGCGGTTTTTTCATTTTTATAACTTGTCAGAAATTCTATTTGGGAAGGTCAATTTCCATCTGGTCAATTACCTGATTGGAGACTCCCGTTGAAGAGAACCCACCATCATGATAGAGGTTTTGCATGGTAACATATTTGGTGAGATCGCTGAATAATGTTGTGATGTAATTGGCACAATCCGCTGCAGTTGCATTCCCCAACGGGCTCATTTTTTCTGCGTATCGGATAAACCCCTCAAAACCTTTTACCCCCGTTCCTGCGGTCGTACGTGTGGGAGATTGAGAAACTGTATTTACCCTTACTTTATTTTTCAAAGCGTAGTGATAGCCGAAACTGCGCGCAATGCTTTCGAGCAATGCTTTGGCATCAGCCATTTCGCTGTATCCGGGAAAAACTCTCTGTGCGGCAATGTAGGTTAATGCAACAATGGAAGACCATTCATTAAGCGCATTGTGTTTCCACGTTGTTGCCAGCAAACGGTGAAGACTCACCGATGAAATATCAAATGTTTTTTGAGTAAATCCGTAATTCAGTTCCGTGTAAGATTTTCCTTTGCGCATATTCAGGCTCATACCCACACTGTGAAGGATGAAATCAAATTTGCCGCCAAAGTGCTCCATAGATTTCATGATGAGGTTGTTCATGTCGTCATCGCTGGTCACATCACATGGAATGACCGGTGCATTTATCTGTTCTGCCAGTTTATTGATGGCGCCCATTCTCATAGCCACCGGTGCATTTGTCAGCACAATGGAAGCTCCTTCTTCGTGACAACGGATGGCGGTAATCCATGCAATGGATTTTTCGTCGAGAGCGCCGAAAATAATTCCCTTTTTCCCTTTCAAAAGATTGTAACTCATATCGGATAATAATTAATTGGCCGAAAGTAAAATATTTTATCGGAATGGATTTAGTTCATCATTTCACGGGCATTCTCAAATGCTGCCGGCGTCGGTTTATCTCCGCTGAGCATGGTGGCAATTGCTTTGATACGTTCTTCCTTGTTCAGTAACCTGATACCTGTAAGGATACGTCCGTCCCTGTTCTCCTTGAATACAAAAAAATGGGTGTAGGCCTTTGCTGCAATCTGTGCCTGATGGGTAATCAGTAAAATCTGATGCTGCCGTGAAAGGTCTTTGATGATATTCCCCACTTGTTTGGCTGCTTCGCCACTGATACCGGAATCTATCTCATCAAAAATCAATGTGGGCATTTGCATACTGCCAGCTACCAATGATTTGATGATAAGCATCAACCTGCTCAATTCCCCTCCACTCGCCACTTTGGCGATGGGTTGAAAATCTGTTTTATTCGCATTAAACAAAAACTCCACTTTGTCCATACCATCAGTTCCCGGAATTTCCAAATCCATTACATTCACTTTAAAAGATGCATTGGGCATCCCCACATTGCGAAGCAATTGATTTACTTTCTTTGAAAACGAAGGCAATTGTGCACGCCGTTTTTGAGAAAGCTGAGAAGCGATTTTTACTAATTCGGATTCGAGAACTTCATTTTGTTTTTTCAGATGTTCAATTTCATTTGATAAATCACCGGATCTCTCCAGTTTTTTTTCAAGCTGATGCCTGATCTTCAACAATTCCTCCGTCGTCTTTGCTCCGTGTTTTTTGAGTAATGTGTAAGCGAGATCCATTCTCTCGTTCAATCTGCTCATCTCCGCTTCGCTGAAGGAAACTTTGTCATTTACTGATTCCAGTTCATCTGAAATATCTTTTAGTTCTATCCATGAAGATTTCAAACGTTCTGTGAGAGAATCAAGTTCCGGAACATAACTTTTGATGCTTTCCAATCCGTTCAGCACTGACTTCAATTGCTGAATTACCGGTTCTTCACCCTCTGTCAGAATATGGGTTACACGGGATAAATTTTCTTTGATTCCTTCTGCATGTTCCATCATTTTTAATTCACTCTCAGCCTGCTCGATTTCATTTTCCTTAAAATCAGCATGATTCAATTCTTCAAATAAAAATTTCGTGTAATCATACTCTTTATTCTCCGCAGTTTGCTCCTCTACCAATTTTTCCAATTGAACCGAAGTATTTCTAAACCGCTCAAAACAGGATTTATAATCGGAAATCAAAGTCACATTTCCTGCAAGAGAATCCAATACCTGCAACTGAAAATCACTTTTATTGAGATTTTGAATTTCAAACTGCCGGTGCATGTCCACCAGCATGGCAGCCAGATCTTTCAATTGATTTAAAGTGACGGGGGTATCATTAATGAATGCGCGCGATTTACCAGACGGGGAAATCTCTCTGCGGATAATGAGCAAAGTATCTTCATCAAGATCATTTTGCTTCAAAAAACCACTTACTTCTTCAGGATTATTCTCAAATTGGCCTTCCACCACACATTTCTCATTTTTTTCAAGCAATACAGAGGTATCGGCCCTGTCGCCCAATATCAATCCGAGTGCGCCCATAAGTATGCTTTTCCCTGCGCCGGTTTCACCGGTAATAATATTCAGGCTCCCGGTAAAATTGATTTTTATGGAATCAATGATTGCATAATTCCTGATAAAAAGTTGCTGAAGCATACCGGGGCAAATTACAATTTTCCTTTAACGCAGATTGTCAATTTTTTCCATTGGTGAAAATATTTATTCCCTGAAAAGAAAAAACAGTTCTCAATTTCTTTTTGCTAATCCTCGTGCTCCCTTCCCAATTCTTTCCCCTTGATCCATGCCTGATTGAGAGATTCAAAATCTTTCAAATCATCGTCCGAAAATTTCTTATTGGCAAACTCGTGCAAGTCTGGCTGGCCGGCGTCTATCCATGCAGAATACCAGAAGGAAGCCACAGAAAAAATAGCCATCCGCATCCGTCGTTCCACCATATTATTCAACCTTTCGTGGTATTCCGTTGTATAAGCAGAGGAGTATTGCCTTATAAAAACTCCATTCCTTTCTTCAAAAGAATATTTAGAGGTGTTGCTGAATTTCCGATTCATCCCGGCTTCCACTTTCAGTACAGAATCCGCAGCCAAAGCACTTTCCAAAACCCTGTCCCAAATATAATTGCCGGGATTCCGGATATAATCTGCTTTGCCAATGAAGAAATCGAATTGTTTATTTGCCAGCAATTCCGGAACCCTGCTCTCCCAGAAAGCATGAATCCCTTTCTGATTTGTTTTCTGTCCGTTATGATTGCTGCTTGCATGAAGCGGCACATGAGCATCCGAAACATAATGCCCCAGATCGGCGCTGTACTTCATTATTTTTGAAAATTCTTTTTTCTTAAACGCATCCACCAACCGGTAATACATCGTTTGAACATACCAGGGTACAATTCCATTTTCAATTACAAAATCACTACCGTACTTTTCTATTGCATCATTGTATTTTCTCGGCAGGCTGTCAAAAGGATATTTTCCATAAACGTCAATATCAATAAAGTGTCTCGGCCCTTCGGCAGCTACAGCATATCTGCGTTTGTCAGGATCCACAGCATGCTCTCTGATAAATTCAATGTTGGGTTTATACAGAACCAACATTTCAGGAGGCAATAAAAAAACTGCATATTCATTGATCATCCGGTGGCCAAAAAATCCCCAGCAATAAACATAGCTGTAAAACGAAGTGAGGAATAGGGTCAGGATGATCTTCTTCATACATTTAATTTTGGTCCGGTTGATTGGAGTCTTCAGTATTTTCTTCCTTTTGTGATACACCACCACTCAAAGCAAATTTCATTGCATCGGAAGCGCTGATTCCCGGAATCAATCTGATGTTTTGTCTCGGAACAATATACACATTTCCCGCCACAGAATAGGCCATTGGCAAATACACAGCCACATAATCTTTCATCCCAAAATTCAACATATCCTGTTGAGTGATGAAACCCACACGCCAAACATCTGCATAATCCACATTGGCCAATACATTTTGGGTAAATTTTTTCTTGTTGCCGGCAAATGCTTCAAAGAAATCGCGGAGAAAGGAATAGAGTAATTTAATGCCGGGAGTCCTTTCCAGAATGTGATCAAAAAAGGAGAGCAGCCTGTTCAAAACAAAAAAACTACTCAGCCATCCGGTAATTATAATGAATGCGATAATAATCAGAAAGCCCAGTCCGGGAATATTAATAGCGGGTCGAAGGATGTTATCTATTTTTTCAAATACGATGTAAATTACATAGACGGTAAGCGCAAAGGGGCCCAGGATCAACAATCCCTGAAGGAAATATTGGAGGAGCCTTGAGGTTTTAATTTTTTCCATAAAGTCGTTTCTTAATAATTAAAATTACATTTCAATTATCAAACCAGATTATTTGTGAGGATTTGGCACTCCGTGCTTTTTTTATTTCAAGAAAAATAAAATACAAAGAATACAGGCACTTCGTGCTTTTTTTATTGCAAAAAATAAACTCTCGAACAAGTTCGGAATTATTGTTTGGGATTACCTGCGGTGATCCCGTTGGAGGGGGGAGGCTAAACAAAATTAAACAGGCACTTCGTGCTTTTTTTATTGCAAAAAATAAACGCCCGAACAAGTTCGGAATTATTGTTTGGGATTACCTGCGGTGATCCCGTTTTGGGGGAGGCTAAACAAAATTAAACAGGCACTTCGTGCTTTTTTTATTGCAAAAAATAAACTCTCGAACAAGTTCGGAATTTATTGTTTGGGATTACCTGCGGTGATCCCGTTTGGGGGGAGGCTAAACAAAATTAAACAGGCACTTCGTGCTTTTTTTATTGCATAAAATAAACTCTCGAACGAGTTCGGAATTTATTTTATGCAATAAAAAGCCCCGCCGGGGCGGGGTATTTAATTTTGTTTGCGGAGAGGGAGGGATTCGAACCCTCGGTACAGGTTTAAGCCCGTACAACGGTTTAGCAAACCGGCCCTTTCGGCCACTCAGGCACCTCTCCTTTTAATCAAATTTAAGGGCTGCAAAAGTAACCATTGACCTTTAAATTGAAAAATTATTCCCATTTTCTTTTCGAAAGGTTTTATACATCTCAAAAATTCCACTGAGATTCAAAAGACATTTATTTGCGGATAAACTTATTTTCAGAATTTGACTTCATATCCTTACTTTTGCAACCCCTGATTTTCGGGGCGTAGCGTAGCCCGGTTATCGCGCCAGCTTTGGGAGCTGGAGGCCGCAAGTTCGAATCTTGCCGCCCCGACTAAAATAGGAATCAAAACCTATCAATCCTTGTAAATTTCATTCATTTTCAAGGATTTTTTTTTCCAAAAAGTCAAATAAAATCAAAATACATCAATATTTCAGTGAGCAAATGGTGAGAATTTAGGGCACAAACTTTGTACTCTCACTATTTGCTCGTAACAATTTGTAATACAGTCAATTGTATCATTTATTCTGATACATTTTGAGTGGATTCGAAAAGGATTTGAATGTTCGGACACTGATAAAACGGGGAGAAAGAAATCAAATTATTTCAAAACTTTTTAAAAAAATTTGTATGGAAAAAAACACATTTGCCTTTAGTCTCCTGATAAGAAAATGCAAAGGAGATAAAAGAAGAGCTGACATCTACGCCAGAATCACTGTCAATGGTGAACAGAAGGAATTTTCAGTGAAGGAACAGATCCCGGTTTCCTACTGGGACAGCAATAAAAACAGGGTAAGAGGCAATCTGATGGAAGCCCGGTCAATCAATGAACATCTTGATAATATAAGGTTTTCCATCAAAGACAAATACCGGAAGTTACTTGATGAAAACAAACTCGTCACTGCCGAAACCATAAGGGACGCGTACCTCGGAATTCAAACACAGTTGAAAGGCCACAAAATGGGAGAACTCCTGGATTACTATAAAAAGATCTGGGTATTTAAGTTGAAAGACGGCGGGTTTAAAAATTACAAAACCACAATAAAATATTTGCACCTGTTTCTTTCCCATAAATTTGAATCAGGTGATATTTTTTTATCACAGGTTGACGGCGAGTTTGCAACCGATTTTGAACATTTTATCCGGACACACCCGATCAAAGACCATGATCCATGTAAAGGCAACGGAGTCGGGAAACATATCCAGCGTTTTAAATGTATCCTGAATTGGGTTGCAAATGATCTCAAGTGAATCAATGTAAATCAATGCAGCCACTATAAGTGTCCGATAAAAAAACCAAAGAGAAGTATAATACCTCTACAAAATCAGACCACTTGTTAAGTTGAAAAAACGATAACTTTAAACAAGTGAAATTATGAAACAAACACGAAGAAAATTTGATGCAGCCTTCAAGGCAAAAGTTGCCATTGAAGCCTTACGGGAGCGGGAAACGCTTTCAGGATTGGCGGTGAAGTATGATCTTCACCCCAACCAAATTTCTCAATGGAAGCAGGAATTTCTGGAGAAATCTGCTCAGGTATTTGACCAGAAACGACCGGAATCTGCCACTGAACCTGAAGTTGATATCAGCAAGCTCTATGCAAAAATCGGAGAGCTGCAGATGGAACGAGACTTTTAAAAAAAAAGCTTAAACAAATTGGGAATGCTGTAGACCAGCGATTACTCATTGATAAGAACGATAATCTGAGCGTACGTCGTCAATGTGAGTTACTGGATATTAACCGTTCAGGTATTTATTACCAGGCCAAAGGTGAAAGCCCTGAAAATCTTGAGATCATGCAAATAATGGATAAACATATTTTGGAAGAGCCCACCTCCGGAATATTAACGATGCAGTCTATGCTCAAAGACAAAGGTATAACAGCAGGATATGAGCGTGTACGCAGACTGATGCGTGTTGCAAACATAAGACCCATCTACCCTCGCCGTCATCTGACTCGGTGGAGGAATAATGAGTATGTATATCCGTATTTGTTGAGAGGATTAAAGATAGATCATTGTAACCAGGTATGGGAAATAGATATTACCTACGTACCGATGGCCCGGGGTTTTATGTACCTGACAGCCATCATAGATGTGTACAGCCGTTATATTGTGGGATGGGGATTGAGTAACAGCCTTGATGCAGCAAACTGTCTGGAAGTAGTTAAAACTGCGATCAAACAACATGGCAAAGCTGAAATAATAAAGAGTGATCAGGGAATTCAATTCACCTGCAGGCAGTATGTGGAATATCTGAAAGAACAACAGATTACAATCAGCATGGATGGTAAAGGAAGAGCCTTGGATAATGTTTATATCGAGCGATTCTGGCGCAGCATTAAATACCAGTATATACATCTATTTCCTGCAGAAGATGGAATTAGTTTGTATACAGGAATTAAGCAATGGCTGGATAAGTACCACTATAAAGCGCATCAGGGAATCGGCAGATGCAAACCCTCAGAATTATATTTAAAAGCCGCATGAAAAACCAACTAAGAAATGATCAAAAGTGGTCTAAAAAATAGGGGGTAGTATATACATTATGAATCAAGCTTTTAAAACTGTCCTTTTTGTTTAGCCATCTTATTATTTCTTTTGGCCGAAAAGAATAAAACATGAAAATTAATAAAGAACAGTACGACGTCATTTATACTAAAGCACAATCGCTAAAAGAATCAGCATTGATCCTCGCCGAGACAAAATCTTACAACGAAGCGATTTCATTACTCATTCTAAGTATGGAGGAGTTAATAAAATATATGGTAATCATGCTGTCCGAAAAAGCCGGCTTTCCTTTGGATGAGAAAATAAAAAAACAAATGTTCAGAGAGCATCCTCCAAAACACAATTTTATAAAAGAATATTTTGATTCTTTTTCGGATGAATGTAGCTCTGATTTTCTATTCCATCTGTATATGCCAGGCTATTCTTTTTTTGATGCTGTAAAAAATGCAGCGAACCCATTTGCAGTATGGGCCATTGCTTTTTGTTTATTTGAAGGGAATTGGAAATTGACATGTGATCAGAAATGAGATTTTGATAAATGGATATCTCAAATAAATGCCTTAAAGAAAAATGGTTTCTATGCAGATCTGCAAAATGGGAAAATCATTTTTATTGAAAAAAATGAGAAGGATTTTCAACGGGCATATTCTTTCGCGTCTATGTTTTTTAAGCAGGCAGAATTTATGAAAAGCGTTGATACCTTTAATAATGACCTTTCTGAATAGCAAACAGACAACCTCAAATGCAATTGTCAATAAAGCCGGTATTCACATATCTTTTTTAATTTTCTATTGCGGGAGAAGTCACGATGGATAGAGGGTAGTGTTGTTGGTAAGCGTTGTGCACTTTACCAAAGGTCTCTTAATTATTGACTATACAAACATGAAAAGATGAAACTGAAAACAGAACAAAATGGCTGGAATTCAAGAAAAGACCTCGACTTCTTACTGGAATGGGCAGGCTGGGCCCATCTTGATTCAAAGACTGGCGTGGAATTGATTCTATAGAAAGGGCATCTGCTGCTTGAAATTGTTTTGGAAGAAGTATTAAGAAGAAACAGTATTGGCAATCTTAAGGATTACTCCTTTTACCGCAAGACAGCAAAACTGGAAACAATTGTTTTTAAAGACGTAAACAGGAAACGGGTAATTATAGGCGCATTGAAGCACATAAATAATTTGAAAAACCATCTCTTGCCCATGAATTTAATTTCAATATTCAGAAAGAACTTGTTATTTGGACCATAAATATTATTAATAAGCCCGAAGGGACAAAGTTTACGAGATATACTTTTCGAACCAGAATAACGCATTCTTTCTCAATACTAACAAAGAATCTTCTTGAATCGGGGTAGCAGATAGGTAATGTGGTGGAATTGAAATCACATTCTTATCCCAGGCCTGAAAACAATTATCAACATCCGTTGAAAACTTAAGCAATTTAAATTTTGCTAAATAAAATAGCATCCATATATTTGACATTATCTGTCAAAATAAAATCGTTCAAAATGGACAGCTTAGGCGATACGATCAGAAAATTGAGAGAGGGCAGGAAATTGCCCTTGCGTACCGTTGCCGCATATCTTGATATTGACCAGGCCATATTAAGTAAAATAGAACGCCAACAACGCAAAGCAACCAGAGAGCAGGTGGTAAAATTGGCTGAGTATTTTAAGGTGAAAGAAGATGACTTACTGATAGCCTGGCTTAGTGATAAGTTGGTGTATGAGGTAGAAGATGAAGATGTAGCATTGAAAGCATTGCAGGTGGCGGAAGAGAAAGTAAAATATAATAGGCGTAAAAGTAAGAAGGCATAAGGAATAAGTAACTCAGGCCTTAAGCCTTATCACTTATAGCCATTACACCTAAAAAAACGAATATGGCCATACAAAAATTTGAAGATATTATCGCTTGGCAGAAGTCTCAGGCCTTTGCAGTCGGGATATATGCTGTATTTGTACATTCCAAAGATTTTGGCTTTAGAGACCAAATTTGTCGTGCTGTTGTTTCTGTTTCCAATAACATAGCCGAAGGATTTGACAGAGGCAGCGATGCTGATTTCTCCCGATTTCTTTACATTGCAATTTCTTCGTGCAGTGAGGTAAAATCAATGTTACATTTAGCAGAAAAATTACAATATATCACAACCTTACAAAAAGAATCGCTCCTTGAAAAAGGGGATGAAATTTCTAAAATCATTCGGGGGTTGATTAAATCTTTGGATGGTCGTAAGACGAAAAGTTTAAGTAAAACGGTAAAAGGTATAAGTGATAAGGCAGTTTGCCTTCTTGTTCTTATTGGCTTAATAGTAACAAATTTTATTTACCAGCTTTATCCCTTACAACTTTACATTCACAACTAATTTCTTACGACTTAACACTTATGGCCTATGCCTATTTTAAATTTCAAAGGAAAAACATTCGTTCAAAACCATCACCTGGCGGTGAAGTACCATCAATTGGTACCAAAGAAGGATTTGAGCATTACGGATAAAGTTTCTTTGCACGATAACCTGATTATTCAAGGCGACAACCTGAAAGCATTAAAAGCCCTTTTGCCCACTTATGCAGGTAAAATAAAATGTATTTACATAGACCCACCTTATAACACAGGAAACGAAAATTGGGTGTATAACGATAATGTAAACAGCCCGATGATTAAAGAATGGTTGGGTAATGTGGTGGACAAGGAAGATTTGACACGCCATGATAAATGGCTTTGCATGATGATGCCACGCTTAAAGTTGTTGCGTGAATTGCTGAGTGAAGATGGGGTAATTTTTATTTCTATTGATGATAATGAACAGCACCGACTAAGAAATTTGTTAGATGAAATATTTGGAGAGCAAAATTTTATTCAGAATATTATTTGGCAAAAGAAATACAGCCCTCAAAATGACGCTAAATATTTTTCGGACATGCATGATTTTATTGTCTGTTACGCAAAGAATAAAATAGATGGTGAACAGAAATTTGGATGGGAAAGAAATTTACTGGAACGAACGTCGGAAATGAATGAGCGATATTCTAATCCGGATAATGATAAAAGAGGAGATTGGAAGTCTGCTGATTTCAGTGTAAAGACTTATTCAAAGGATTACGATTATGAAATCACATTGCCGAGTGGTAGAGTTGTAAATCCGCCACAAGGACGAAGTTGGAATACATCAAAAGAAAATTTTCAAAAACTTGTGGAGGATAACCGAATTTGGTTTGGTGACAGTGGAAACAATGTTCCATCTGTAAAAAAATTTTTGACAGAAGTAAAAAATGGAGCTGTTCCTATTTCAATTTGGGGATATAAAGAGGTAGGGCATAATCAAGAATCCAAACAAGAACTGAAAGAAA
The DNA here is from genome assembly GCA_017307735.1 of Chitinophagaceae bacterium. Classification (GTDB taxonomy): domain Bacteria; phylum Bacteroidota; class Bacteroidia; order Chitinophagales; family Chitinophagaceae; genus Ginsengibacter. The sequence continues at coordinate 68,827 of JAFKGR010000019.1, read as the reverse complement.
TTTTTAGCGAAATTCAACTTCCATTTGACACCCCAAAGCCTGTAAGGCTACTTCAAAGAATTATTAAACTTTCAACAAGTTCAAACGATATTATTCTTGACAGCTTCGCCGGTTCAGGAACAACAGCACATGCAGTTTTAGAACTCAACAAAGAAGACGGCGGTAATCGTAAATTTATTTTGGTAGAGCAGGAAGATTATGCCAATACCATTACAGCCGAAAGAGTGCGCAGGGTTATCAAAGGTGTAAAAACAGCCAAAAGTGAATTGCTAAGGAAAGGCACCGGCGGTACTTTCAGCTATTTTGAATTAGGCGGCAGTATTGAAATGGAAAGTATTTTAATCGGGAAAAGCCTGCCGGGTTATGAAGAATTAGCGCGGTATATTTTCTACACTGCCACAGGACAAGAGTTCAATGAAAAGAAAATAAACCGGAAAACAAACTTCATCGGTGAAACAGAAAATTATGAATTGTACATGTTGTATGAGCCGGATATTGACTGGCTGAAGCAAAATGCACTTACATTGGATGGAGTGCGCAATTTTCCAAAATTTAAAGGCAAGCAGCGTTTGGTTTTTGCCCCGGCAAAGTATGTGGACGATTATACTTTGCTGGAACACAGGATTGATTTTTGCCAGTTGCCGTATGAAATATATAGAATGCAAAAATAATATAGAAGTGAGCAAATCAGGCACAAAGGCCAACCCAGCCGTAGTAAGGGTACATACAGAAAAAAAGGCGATAGAAATATATAGGTTGTGCGAGCAAAAGGGATGGAAGGTTATTGTGGGGATAGAGCCTGATAAAAATGAAGATATAAGTGATGTTGAAAAATTATTAAGGGACGAAACGGTAGAGAGGACAAAATTTAAAATGCCGCCTTCAAGAAATGCACCCTGTCCTTGTGGCAGCGGAAAACAATACAAAAGATGTTGCGGAAAATAAGAATTGAATATGAAGAAAGAACAGATACAGGCTCTGTTTGAGCTGTTTGAAAGCATTTGTTATGAATATAAAGGTATAGAATGCTGGAGTGCAAGAGAATTGCAGCAAATATTCCATTATTCTGATTGGCGTAACTTCTTAAAAGTAATAGAAAAGGCCAAAAACGCCTGTGAGAATGCCGGAATAGTCGTTTCTGATCATTTCGTTGAAACCAACAAAATGATAGCTTTGGCCAAGGGTGCACAAAGAGAAATTGATGATTTTGCCCTTACCCGGTACGCCTGTTACCTGATAGCGCAAAATGGCGATCCGGGAAAAAGTGAAATAGCCTTTGCCCAAACCTATTTTGCAGTGCAGACAAGAAAACAGGAAATTATTGAGCAGCGACTACTCGATGTGGACAGGGTTTCAGCAAGAGGGAAATTGAGTAAAAGTGAAAAAAAACTTTCCGGGATTATTTATGAAAGGGGGTTAGATGAAAAGGGGTTTGCCATCATCCGTTCGCAGGGAGATAAAGCATTGTTTGGCGGATTTTCTACCGGCGATATGAAACGCAAACTTGCCATACCTGATAACAGGCCTTTAGCCGATTTCCTTCCGACCCTTACTATAAAAGCAAAAGACTTTGCTACAGAACTAACCAGCCATAATGTAGTAGAGAAAGATTTAAAAGGCGAACAATCCATTTCAAATGAACATATTGAAAACAATAAGGCAGTAAGAAAAATACTGTTGGAAAGAGGTGTAAGACCAGAAACATTGCCGCCATCGGAAGATGTAAAGAAAGTGCAACGAAAATTAGAAAGTGATGTAAAGAAAATTGAAAAAGAGGCCAAAAAGAAAACGAAACAATGAAACTAAAGAACTACCAGGAAAAAGTATTAAACACACTCAAAGATTATCTGAGTGCTTTGAACGCCTTTAAAGCCAAATACACAAATGCTTTAGAGATTGACCCCGACGTGGCAAGGGATTACGATTTTCCGAAAAGGGCTTTTTCACAGGCAACAAACAGAACTATTTATCACAACAAAACAAACGGTTTACAGGAGCCTTTACCTGATATATATTTAAAAGTACCTACCGGCGGCGGTAAAACATTTCTGGCATGCCATAGTATTGACCTTATTCAAAAGTCGTATCTCAAAAAACAAACAGGACCTGTGTTGTGGATTGTACCGACCACACAAATATACCGTCAAACTATTTCGGCCCTCAAAAACAGGGAACACCCTTACCGCCAGGTTTTAGATATTTCAAGCGGCGGCAGAACTTTGATAAAAGAGAAAACAGAACTATTTAACCGTCTGGATGTAGAAGAAAACTTAGTGATTTTGTTACTCATGCTCCCTTCTGCAAACAGGCAAAACAAAGAAACACTGAAAGTATTTCGGGATGCGGGCGGTTTTACTGAATTTTTTCCAGCAGAAGATAACTACCCGGCACAAAATGAGTTGCTGAAACATATACCCAACCTTGATTACTTTGGTGAAGCGAATGAAATATTTCAACGCCAAATCAAAACCTCCTTAGGCAATACGTTGAAAGTGTTGAGGCCCCTGGTGATAATTGATGAAGGGCACAGAGCCTATGGCCAACTGGCAAGAAATACAATCCGGAATTTCAATCCCTCTTTTATTCTTGAACTATCGGCAACACCGCCACCCAACAGCAATGAGCTGGTAAAAATTACCGGGCGGGAGCTGCACGAAGAAGAAATGATAAAGTTAGATATTCATCTTACCAATAAAGCAAGTTTAGATTGGAGAGATACCATGCTTGCCGCTTTTGAAAAACGAAATCAATTAGAGAAGAACGCGAAAGATTATGAACAAAATACCGGCGAATACATTCGTCCGATTTGTTTAATACAGGTGGAACGCACTGGTAGAGACCAACGTGGAACTGATTTTATCCACGCAGAAGATGCGAAGGAATTTTTGATAAAAAAGTGTGGCGTCCCGGAAAAACAAATCGCTATAAAAAGCAGTGAAAAGGACGACATTGAAGGAATTGATCTTTTTGCCAAAGATTGTGAAATACGTTACATCATTACCAAACAGGCCTTACAGGAGGGGTGGGATTGCTCTTTTGCATACATCCTAACCATTCTTACCAATCCTCAATCCGCAACCGGCATAACGCAATTAGTCGGCAGGATTTTGAGGCAACCCAATGCACGAAAAACCCAGGTAAAAGAATTGGACGAATGCTATATTTATACATACAAACCCAATGCGGCAGCCCTGGTAGGCGAAATAAAAAATGGATTGGAAAACGAAGGGTTAGGGGATATTGCGGGCCGTTTGGTAAGTGATGAAGCTATCGGTGGCGTACCGAATTTAAAGGAACGGGACTTAACTTATCGTCCGGGGTTTAAAAAATTTGAAGGAAAAATATACCTGCCCAAATTTGTGGTACAGGAAAAAGAAAGCTGGCGGGATGTTATTTTCGAAGCAGATATATTGAATGGAATTGACTGGAATAAAATTGACTTAAAAGAAATAGCCAATAAAACATTAAGCGGCACACAAACGAAAGAACAGGAACTTACTTTAGGGTTAAGCAAAGAAGAAAAAGAATTATTACTGGAAACCGGAAGGCTGGAAACCCGGGGCACACTTGAAATTGACGAAGCCTTTTTGGCAAGACAGTTAAGCGATATAGTACCTAATCCCTGGATTGCTTTTGACCTGGGAAGGCAAGCGCTGCGATTACTTGCAAAGAAATATGATAAGGAAATCATTGCAGCCAACTTTGTTTTTATCATTGAAGAGTTGAAAAGGATTTTGGATAAAGAGAAAAACCGTTTGGCAGAAGAAGCTTTCAGAAATCTGCTTGATCAGAAAAAGTTATTTTTCTTCCTGCTCCAGGATAAAGGGCATCATTTGATACCAACCCATATCAAAGTAAAAAGCAACAGGCAGTTGGTGCGTTCAGACAATTCACCTGTTCAAAAATCTTTGTTTGATTATGTCCCCGATGAAGATTTAAACGAAACGGAAAAAGCCGTTGCAATTTATTTGGACGAACAAGAACAATTGCTTTGGTGGTACCGCAACCGGGCAAGAAAAGACTTTCATATCCAGGGCTGGCAACGAAATAAGATCTACCCTGATTTTGTTGCTGCTAAAATCAGCAAAGAAAAAAAAGATGATTATGATACCGTCTATGTATTGGAAACAAAGGGTGTCCACCTGAAAGAAAATGATGACACACGCTATAAGAAAAGTGTATTTGACCTTTGCAATGAATTAGGAGCAAAAAAGACATGGAAAGAGTTATTTGACGAATTTCCTGACAAAAGTTTTAAGTTTCAGGTGGTATTTGAAGATGAATGGAAGGAAAAAATTAATAGGATTATGTAGTAAGGTTCTCATTGAGGAGGAAGTTTCCTCAATAACAAGGCAGTTGTGATCCATGCACCCAAATTCTACCGGATTTTTTCTGGATTACTGTTTTCAATATTTCATATCTGTCAATCGGTATTCATTTCTAAAATAACCGGCTGCAAAAAAACAAAAAACTCAAAGATTACCAATTTAAGATGATGTGGAATATAGTGGAAGGAAAAGAAGTTCTTACTGAAAATAAAAAGAAATACTGTCTGTTTAACTTTCAAGTCATTTCAAAATATGGGTTCAAAATGTAAAGCCATATTCCAGATTAGAGGCAGAGTTTCTCTATTCATCACATCACCATCCGTCACCACAGTATATTCTTCTGCAAATTTGTAAACCCTATTTCAACCTTTTCAATTAAGTTCGGCACCTTGTTTTTCGCCAGGCAAAGTTTCTCACGTTTCAAGATTCGATTCTGAAACTGTTTTGTTGCTGAAAGAAGTTTTATTTCATTGGGGTCCTTGAAATGCCGGATTGCATTTTTTTCTGCTTTCAGGATTCGCTATTTTCTCAATGATTAATCTCATAGTTGTAATTCGTGATCCGGGCAATCCACCCTCAGTTCATTTTCTGCGAGCGGGGTCTTCAGAAGTTTGCAGTAATGAACACCCTTGTCAAACTGATAATTTGAACAATTAAAACACATTCGCTGAACGGTTATAACACCTGATTTATTCAGGTCATAAATCAATTTTAGCAAGCCGTTGAGCATTATCGTTTTTTGGTCTTCCGTGAGCTTTTCAAGCGGTTGCTCAATGGAAGAAGCAAAAAAGGATGCTTTTTTGGCAATTTTTTTTCCTTTGGTTGTCAGGGAAAGCGAATAACTTCTTGTGTCTGCCGGGTCGGTTTCCTTGTTGACCAGATCTTTGGCAAGTAACACCTTTACACTATCGCTAATGGTGGCCTTGGTCATATTGAACTCATTTGCCAGATAGCCTACTTTGCATTTTTCTGACGAATGAAAATTGACAAAAATCAGAATCTGAATTTGGATTGGGCTTAATGAATTTTCTTTGCTTTCATTCCAAAGCAATACCCGGAACGCTTCCGCAATTCGTTCCAAAGCCACTACTATACGGCTCTCAATTTTTTGGTTTTGCTCACTTAAATTAAATGATGAATATTTCATGCGCACTGAATATTATGTATCATTAATCCTCCTAAGTTGCCTGTCCCTCATTTTGCTTCATTCACCTTTCACCTTTGAAAAGTTTCCAAATTAAACTTTGCCACATCATCAAAATATTTCCCAACAATAAAAATAAAAGCCTTGCAAAGATAGGAGTCCTAACTTTGCAAGGCAAACAAAATTACTTCACCTGGTACGGTAAAGACAGATTTCCACTGGCAACAGAATACACTTTGTAAACGCCAAGCCTAGGTTTATCTCCACTACCATGTCCTCCGTCACCACCGGTATTTACCTGCATATAGGCTGCAACACCATCATAAGAAAAATCAGTCTTGTTGTTCATTCTATAATCGGGAACAACCACCCTAATGGTATTTCCCATTGTGATAACCTGAAAGCCAGGTGAATCCATATACATGGGCATTCCGGGATTAGTCGGAGGCATTACAACTGTTGTGTCTTTAGGATCAAACTCTTTTACAGCCAAACCGCCTTCCACACGTTTGTCTTCAGTCAAAACCACCCAATGCGGGTGCCAGATAATACCGTCATTGCCATAATTGCGGTCGGCGTTTTCATCCCAAAGTGGTGTGTCGTCAAAGTCCGGGTGTGATGTCAAGGCAAGTGCAACTATACCTTCAGTGTTACCAAATCCAACGTCTGCCGGTTTTAATGTAGTGGGAAATACATAGCCCAAAACGGGTGCTCCGTTGAGCTGGCCTGCCGGTGTGGGTGTTGTTTTCCCTGCTGTTCCTTTTACGGTAATTTCCCAAATGGTAGCCGCAATTTCAGAGGAATGTTTTACGGTTACCTTTTTGATTTGGAAATCATCATTGTTGTAGTTTCCGCATTTTTCACAAGCATAACCTTTGGCAGTGAACAAGGAAACTCCGAGAAAGAGAAATAAATGTTTCATTTTTTTAAATTTTGATGGTTAATCTAATAACAAGTTGTGAAATTTCTTTAGTCTTTAACGTCGGCCATAGACGCACCAAAGTTGAGGTGAAGCACATTCCCGTTTGGAGTAAGCAAAGCGGGGACAGATTTTACCCCCGCTTTCTCCGCTTCTGCAATCCGGTCACGGTTTTCGCCAATGTGAACAATTTCAACGTTGGTCTCGCCAATAAGGTTAATAATGTCGTGCTCTGCGCTGATACAAACAGGACAGCCTGCGTGATAGAAAATTGATTTTGCCATTTGCTTAATAAATTAAATTGTTGTTTGGCATTATTGCCGTTACAAACATAGTAAGGATTCCTAACTATAAGAAAGATTTCTTATGCTTTTTTTAATATATCTGGTATTGCGTTGATTATCAAGAATGTAAAATCCAAATTAGGGATAGGAGTATTAGCTATTCTACAAAGCAATGGTTGCGAGCGGGCTTGTACAATATCACAAATGCCCCAATGTGACCTGGCTAAAACTATTTTTTAAAATGTACAATATGAAAATTTTTGAAACAATCGGTTCGGTATGTGTTCCCCTAATGCCAGTCCGTTATTTTTTGTCAGGCTATGTAAAAATTCATCTTTCTGGTGGCTTTTTGGGAGCAGGTCCGATTTTAGTCATATATATAACCCTGCATAATTATGAAAGCTGCATCCTTTCAACCAAATTATTTTAATGACTGCACAATACTCAGAGCCTCTTTTGCCAACGCCTCAATCTTTGCATAATCTTTTTGTTCCAATAATTTTTTGCTGATGAGTTTGCTACCCATTCCCACTGCACAAACACCCGCCTTAAACCATGCAGAAATATTCTCTTTATCCAGATTCACACCACCTGTTGGCATAAATAAAAGATCCGGAAACAGAGCTTTTATTGAACTCATAAATTCAGGACCCAGAAGATTCCCGGGAAAAAGTTTAATCATTGAAGCACCTAAATTTTCCGCTTGAATAATTTCTGACGGAGTCATACAACCGGGAATCCATAACATATTGCTTTTATCGGCAACATCGGCAACCTCCACGACGAATCCTGGAGAAACAATAAAATCTGCCCCTTCACTGATGAAAATTTCAGCCATTTCAGCACTCTTTATCGTACCAACACCCAGATACATTCCGGTTAATTCCTGATCACATACACGCCTCATTTTCTTAAAATTCTGCAATGCCGCCTCTCCCCTGTTGGTATATTCAACTGCTCTCATGCCGGCATTGTATAAACTTCTTAATACTTCTACACTTACTTCTTCATCTTTATAAAAATAAAGTGGTAACACACCTTGTTTTGGTATCAGCTTTAATAATTCAGATTTCTTTTCCATCATTTATTCATTATTAAATTTGAAAAATTACATTTTTACTTTTACTACTAATTTCTTAATCTCTTCCTCACCAATCATAGGGGCATGCACATCTCCCGGGAAAAAAACAGCAAACTGTCCGTCTTCTAATTGAAAATACATATCCGGCTTATCTTTAAAAAAAGAAACATCCTTTTCTGTATCATACCCTCCTTCTAATTGTTTGCAGGCACTTCGGGCTTTCCATGCTATTGTTTCTTTACCGCTAATGCAGAGTTGTATATCAATATGCCTGTCATGGCATTCAAACTTCGTCAAAGCCTCTTCTGCAGTCCTGCCTTGTTTATTGGAAATGGCTGCCCTAAGCTTGTCTTCATTAATCTCAAATTTCCCTGGCTCAATTGCTTTGAGATCCGTTGACTGTATGTATTCGAATGCCTGTTTGAACAGGGGATGTAAACAAAAGTATTTTTCTGCGTTCGACAAGTGGTCTATTATCATTCTATTTTTTTGTTGAGGCAAATACGATCAGATTTGCCAATTTTAGACATCGTTTATGAAACTTGCTTTTTTACGATTTTTTTTAAATTCACTATTCATTACCCTCATCTCTGCACCCTACCACTTGCATCGCCTTTGGCCAGATTTTTTACATCATTGAGTGTAGCATGATTGATGTCGCCGGGGATTGTGTGTTTTAATGCAGATGCGGCTACGCCAAATTCGGCTGCATCTTTCATTTCCATTCCCGAAACCAATCCGTAAATGAATCCGCTGGCAAATGAATCACCGCTGCCCACGCGATCTATGATTCGCACTTCATATTTTTTGGTATGATAAAATTCATTGCCATCATATACCAGCGCGCTCCATCCGTTATCTGAAGCACTATAACTCTCTCTCAGCGTTGAAGCGATATATTTGAAACCAAATTTTTCCTTCATCTGCTGAAAAACATCTTTATAACTATCAAGGTTCAATTGTCCTTTGGTAACATCAGTTCCTTTGCCTTTAAAACCGAGCGTAGTTTCTGCATCGTCTTCATTGCCGATGCATACATCTACGTACCGGCAAAGCCGCGTCATCACTTCTTTTGCTTTTTCCCTACTCCATAATTTCTTACGATAATTCAAATCAATGCTTGTAGTAATTCCCTTTGCCCGTGCGGCTTTCAGTGCGGCTTCCGTAAGTACAGTTGCTTTGTCGCCTAAAGCGGGTGTAATGCCGGTCGTATGAAACCAGGATGTATTTTCAAATATTTTATCAAAATCGAAATCGATTACATCAGCTTCGACAATCGCTGCATCAGCACGATCGTATATGACTTGTGAAGGACGCATGGAAGCACCGGTTTCCAGAAAATAAATGCCTAATCTTTTTCCTCCGCGAACCATAAATTGTGTGTCCACGCCAAAGCGGCGCAAATGATTGATCGCTGACTGGCCGATAGCATTCTCAGGAACTATTGAAACAAAAACACCCTGCAGTCCATAATTACAAAGAGCTACGGCCACATTGGCTTCACCGCCGCCATAAGTAACATCAAAACTATCTGCCTGAACAAATCTCTTATAGTCAGGTGTGGATAAACGAAGCATTATTTCTCCGAGTGTAACAACTTTTTTTGCCATGATAATATTTGGTTTTCTTAAATATGGATTAATTATACCTTAAACACCTCCATAAATGGAAAATCCACCATCGACACAAATCATCGCACCTGTAACAAACCTGGATTGGTCGCTTAACAACCAAACTAAGGCTCCTTTTAATTCATCGGGATTTCCAAATCGTTTAAAGGGCGTTTGCCTAATGATAAGGTTTCCCCGATCGGTAAAACTGCCATCCTCATTAATTAAGAGTTTTTTATTCTGCTCGGTCAGAAAAAATCCGGGGGCCAATGCGTTCATCCGGATTTTATCTCCATAACGGTTTGCCAATTCCACAGCAAACCACTGGTTATAACAATCTACAGCCGCCTTTCCCATATTATATCCCAAAACCCGTGTAATCGCTCGCTTTGAATTCATAGATGAAATATTAACGATGCTTCCTTCCCCTGCTGTTTGAGCAATGGCTTCACCAAATATCTGACTTGGAATAATGGTGCCCCACGTATTCAGATCCATAACTTTTTTCATCCCTTCCAGGTTCATTTTAAAAAGGTCTTGATCTGGCATCAAAACACCTTCAGGTAATATTCCACCCGCACCATTAACTAATCCATCAATCTTACCAAATTGATCCAGAACCCGGTTTTTTGCCGCATGAAGCTCCTTCTCATTGAGTACATCCGCTATTAAAGCAATTGCCTCACCTCCTTTATCAATAAGGAGGGCTGCCCGGTCTCTGGCAACGGATTCGTTTCTTCCTAAAATACCTACTATGCCTCCGGCCTCAGCAATTCCATTTATGAATGAATTACCCAGAATTCCTGTGCCCCCGGTCACTACTATCACTTTCCCTTTTAATGATTCTTGATTTTCCTGTTCCATTTATTTTTGTTTAATTACTTGTTTTAATTTTGATTTCTTTCAAAATTCATTCTCCAGCTTGCTTGTTTGGCGGTTGCATCTTGTTCCTTTCATTCCACATATTCCTGCATCTCACAATATTATTTTATCAGTGGTACATTTAAGAACCACTTTAAACATTAGTGATATGAAGAATTCATCATCCCATTTTGGATGGCTGCACACAGGATTTAAACGGTTGGCTTAATTTATGCCGCCTAATTTCCTGATTCAATAACCTGCCGAAAAAAAAACGATTCCCTGCTTTTCATTTGTCTTAAATCATCTCAGAGTTCAGAAATTCCCACTTACAAAACTGACACATTGGATACCAATTATTATCTATTGCTTATAAACAAATCATTGATATCATTTAACAACTATAGCTCCCTCTCCTTTTGGGACTTTAATAATTACAACCCTATTTTCTTTATCATATAAATAAGTCTTGACTATTTCGCCATTAAGCATAATTGAAGAAGGCTTTGATGCCGCTCCAATCTTAAGTTCACCTGCTTTGTCACAATAGTATTTCAGGCTATTGCCTGATAATTCAAAAGTTACCGGAAAATCAGATTTTAGAATAAGGTTATTATTCTTTTTGAAAATAGTGGTCATAGCAACAAATGTCCTTTCTGAACTCCATGTAACAGCCAAAGCATCTGTTTCCATATTTTCGGTTTGGTAAAGACTTCCTGGTATTGTGGTAAAAACAAATTTCTTTCCTGATATCTCACCTGATTCAAATCCATTGCCATTTTTAACCGACACATCAGGAGCAACACCGTCAGCAGTAGTTGTTAGAAGGTTCGCCATCACGAGTGGGGTACCATGTGTATGTGCTGTAACTGTAAGCATACCCTCTTTTACAAGCGGCTTCTCCCTAAGAAGCGTCTTAAGGTAGTGCGGTGTTTCCACAGCTTTTGATTCTACAAATCGGGGAGCAAGATGCATGATGTTTAGAGAAAATCCACCTTTCGTAATTTTAGAAACCTGATGTCCGGGATCAATATCTTTTAAATGTGACGTTTGATATAGCAGTGTAACATCCACATCCTTTTTCCCCGGCTTTGCTATATCAAGCATGAGAACTATTCCTGGTTTAATATAAAGAACATTACGAGTCAGAGATTCTACCTTACCCCAGTAAAGCCTGCCTATGTCACCGCTGAAGAATGCTGCATCCCTGCCATCCAGAAATTGCCTGACAAAGGCATGATCATTAAAACCTGGTGCAAAGTTCAGAGGATCCCCAACACGCTGGCTTTGGGGATTATGATTGATGAGAATTGTAGAGTGAGATACAGGTTGAATAAAATCGGACTGATATATCGGATCATCATAATAGGTAGATTGCTCCATAGAGTGATCTTCAATAAAGGTCACCCCTTTATCTGCCAGATAAAAACTACCCTGGTCAAGATGCTGGTGATTATAAAAAGAACCAGTCCTCATTACAAAAGAAAAGTCATTCTTTTCCCAACCACTCTTAAAGACCGTCGTTCCAATCTCAGGAAATACTTTGTCCGGGCTTTTGTTAAATGGACTATTTTGTGGGATGTCTTTGGTGTCAAATAACAAATCTTTAAACGTTTCTCCATCCTTAAGATAATTATAATACCAACTTAAACGTGGATCTTTTTGCATCCCTAAAAGAAATGCCCAATTGGTTGCAGGAAGAATGCTATCACCCGAATCACCATAGCCAAACCACTTTCTGTCTTTAATTAACCCACCCCAGATATATTCATTATACGTCCCAACCAAAGGGGTTGTAACATCTATATTGAAAACATTATAGAGAGAAGGCAGGCTGTAAGAAAAATTAGAGAATGTATAGTTATTATAACCGTACCCTTCTCCGTATGCACCTCCCTCAGAGCATGTAACATGAGTAATAAAGGCATAAAGTTTCATCAAAGAACCTGTAAAATAAGGCTCCATGTCTTTCGTGTCAGGGCCATCTCCGTAAATAGCAGCCATGTTCATCAGTGCTCCCCCAACGATATGACCAATCCAGTTAGAGGTATTAGAAGTGACCATATTATCATAAACATAAGTCCGGCAAGCTCCCTTTATTATTTTTTCTATAATCGCTTTACGAATCTTAGACCGCTCATCAGGAGTCATTAGATTATAAGTGAGATCATAGGCCAATGCTACCTGATGAGACCACGTGCCCAATCGATGTTCGCTGAAGCGCCCCCGTCTCATGAGCCAGGGAGATACCCAGGTTGGCCATCCGGAAAGTTTAACCAACACGTTTTTAGCATATTCTCCTGCCACACTATCATTATGAAAAGTATAGGCGAGTGCATTCAACTCGAGGGCGGATCCCGTATTATAAATATGCAATCCAAACGCATCCCAGGAGGGAAGCCAATCCTTATCAGGAAATTGATCAAGATCGTATTGGAGGCTTCCAAGTGGGATTTTTTCACGTTCACTTTTGGCATTATTTATTATGTCATTATATAAGGACTGAAAACGTTTTTCTTTGAATCTGTCCTCCATCCATTTTTTCTTATCATTATTAAAGAGCAGACGCGGATGTTCACCAGAAATTACTTTTGGAGCAATATGTATAGTAAATTCAGTTTCAGATAACCTGACAGAACCATTATAGGAAATCAACTTTCCGATGTAAAGTCCCTCGGGGTAGGAAAGTTTCAATGGTTTCAACATCCATTCATTATCCTTCCGGATTAAGTTCCCCTTATAAATGAGGGTTCCCGGCTCTGTATATTTGGAAATTTCAACTTTTACTTTATTTGCTTTCAGAGGCCAGCGCCCGCTCAAATTAAATACATCTCCCTGGTAATAAGGTTTTTTAGGAATATATGGTTTAAATTCCGGTAGCTTATCCATCGATGGCGTTATAAATTGAAAAGCCACAGGTTGTGCGCCCTTAAAGTTAATATCGTCCAGGCCAAGATAAATCGGCATAGCCGGATCAGCATTTGGAATTTTGGCAAGGAATGCCAAAGCATATATCTTTAATTTATTGTTACCAGCTATGCGGGGGTTCTCCCTGACAAAATCATCAAATCCCAATGTCACCCACACCCACTTATTAGTTTCTGGTGCTGATATGGTGAAATCAATCTTGCCATATTCCCCGGCGGCAAACCGAACTTTTAGGAATTCACCGTTCAGGTTGGTTTTTAAATAATATCTGAACCTGACTTTTGCTCCGGGTACAAGGTACATATCAAGCAATTTTTGGGCACCCGCATAATTGTCCACATTTGAGTATGGAGTTACTTTAGCAACTATAGACAGGTTAGGATTATCCGGTATAATCTGGCCTACCTGAAAGTTCTGATCATAGGCGTTATCCTGCCAGAGCGGATATGATGCCCATGCACCAAGATCCCGGCTTTCAAAATTTTGAGAATAGGTAAATGGCTCAAGTACAATGGCGGTATTCACAGAATCCAAAACCGAAGCCCTGTTCTCTGAATTAATTTCAGAATTAATTTTATCACCCCTGACCTCAAGAATGGTGATGCAGATAGTCAATACAACAAAGATTAATTTCTTCATCATGATTACATTCCCAATTTAATTTTAATGCACTGTACTTTGACTCTTTGAAAAGGACCATCTTTTTACACGATATCCATAGAATGCATAATACACCAGAAACAAAAAACAAGGGAATAATACCCAATAAGCATCATGAGGATTATATATATCGGCAAGGTATCCATACAGTAGTGGCATCAGCGCATTTGCTGTTAATCCCATGATCAGAAGGGCAGCTCCAAGTTTAGTAAAGCGCCCCAATCCATCTAATGCAAGCGGCCATATTCCGCCCCATATTAAAGAGTTTGGCAAACCAAGAAGTACTATAAACCATATTGACATGTCTGCGGTATGCCCTAAAAAAGTAACCTGTTTTTGTGCATATATAATCAGAAATGTTAGTAAGAGACCCAATACAACAGAAATTTGTAACCCTCGTAGCTGGCTGATAAATCTTGGAATACATACAATCCCGATAACGTAACCAATTACCATAGTAAATAATGTGTAGGAAGGAAAAACTTTCGCCTCGAGTAAATCTATATTCATTGAGTTGGCGTAGCTAATAATCGTATCAATGGACAATACCTGGGCTCCTATGTGCAGGAATATGGCAACTACACCCAAAATAAGATGAGGGTATTTAAATATCCGCTTTTTCTCTGATGCTACTAACACTACATCAGTATGATCATCCTCGTTGGTTATTTCGGGCAAGGGGGAATAGCGGATCAATAAACCTAAAACAAAAAGCACCGCTCCCATAATTATATACGGGACAATCACCCGCCTGATTAATTCATCTAATGCAGCATTTCTTGCTACTTCACTCATCAACGGTATTTGTTTGAATAACTCAGCATCGGTAGCTCTCAATACCACAGCAGCAAAAAGTAACGGGGCAAAAACACCAGCCAGTTTGTTCATAATACCCATGATGCTGATTCGCTGTAAAGCCCTTTCCTTTGGCCCCAATATGGTAATGTAAGGATTTGCTGCCGTTTGTAAGAGTGCCGTGCCTGCGCCCATAGTAAATAGGCCTAGCAGAAAAAACTGATACGCTCTTGTGAAGGCGGCAGGAACAAAAATTAGTGCCCCCGCTGCCATAACCCAAAAGCCAATCATTATGCCCTTACGATACCCTGCACGATTCAATAAATAAGAAGAGGGTATGGAAAACACCAAATAACTTATATAAAAAGCAAATGTTACAAGATACGATTCGAAATTATTGAGCTCACAGGCTATCCTGAAATAGGGAATCAAAATTGAATTTAACCAGGATATAAACCCAAATATAAAAAATAAGAATCCTATGATTGCGATAGGAATAATGGTATCCCGCGTGCTCAAGGAGCTTCCCCGTATTGTTTTTAAACTCTTTTTCATCCGGTAAATTGATTTTATTTCCTTTTTATAATCATTTAATTTGAAATAATGGCCATTACTAAATCAGTACTTACTTTCTTTCAGAACAAAATGGCTTAATAACCGGTAATGATTTCAATGGCAAATATTTAAACATAGCTGATAAATGACACTGATATTCTTATATTAAGCTTCCACTATCCTGATCTATATATAAAATAGCATGGGGATGTTTTCTAAGGATTGTTGAGGGATATCTCTCCTGAATGGAACTGGTTAATGTATGATAGATAGCGTCGGCTTTATTTTTTCCAGGCACTATTGCGTATGCATACCTTGATTTGAATAATGCAGGAATGGTTATTGTAATCGCATGAGTGGGAACTTCCTTAATCGTCTTGAAACAAACATTGTCTGCAGGGTCAACCTGCTGCTGTCTGTTTTTTTCATCTAACCTTACCACTTTTACTACCTGTTGGTCATTAAAATCCGCCACATGAGGATCATTAAATGCCAGATGGGTGTTTTCTCCTATACCAAGGATTACAATGTCAGTAGGATAACGTTCCAATAGTTCAGAATACCGTTTACATTCCTGCTCCGTATCGTTTGTATCACCTTTGATATAATAAACTTCTCTAAAATTGACCTTACCAAATAATTTATTTTTAAGATAATTCCCAAATAGCTGCGGCGCTTTCTCATCCAGCCCTACATATTCATCCATATGGAAAGCATTTATCCGATCCCACGCAATATCTCTGCTGCTCAGGGAATCCAGAAATTCATTTTGGGAAGGGGCAGCGGCGAAAACAATATTAATAGAATCCTGATGCTTTAATATTTCAGATATTTTTTCACCCACAGCCTGAGCAGCGGCAATCCCCATTTGAACTCTGGTATCATATATTCTGACTTCCAAATCATCTACTTTTAGTTCTTTCATAATTGAATTTTTGTTTAATAACTTATTTGAACTTTATAGCGTACATCATAAAATCTTTTATGTTTTTTCATTGTCTTTACTTCGTATAACTTTTCCCGGCTTCAGCATTCGATTTTAATTGTTTTGCCTTTTGAAGAATTAGGATAACAGATCCGGCCCATGCCTGCAGAAATATGAACCTTATTCAACAAATCAGGCAGGCTTACTTACTATAAATAACCTTTCCATTAATGATGGTAGTTTGTATTTCAATATCATCATTAAAAATCAAAATATCCGCATCTTTCCCAGGTAATAAAGAACCTTTCCGATCAGAAATCCCCAGAATAGAAGCAGGAGTTTTTGCAGCCATCTTTACAGCGTCAAGTAAAGGGACATCCGCCATCTTTACCATAGTACGTACCAGCCGATCCGTTGTAGCTACGCTTCCTGCAAAAGAAGTCCGGTCCGGCAATTTTGCAACTCCGTCTTCAACAATAACCCTCAGCCCATTATTCAGACTGCCTAAAATACTTTCTCCCTCTGGCATGCCGGCTGCTCTCATAGAATCGGTGATCAATGCTGTCCGGTCGACTCCTTTTATTTTATATATTAATTTTAATAGGGGCGGCGGACAGTGTATTCCATCGGCAATGACCTCCACATCCATTTCATCAACTAAGTAAGCACATTCTATAGCACCGGCATAGCGTAGTGCATTTTTGCGTGTAACTCCATTCATGCACGAATAGAAATGAGTGGCGAGAGTAAATCCATTTTCAAAACCAAGTAAAGCTTCTTCATAGACAGCATCGGTATGAGCAAGTGCTACCAGTATTCCCTTAGACTTAAGGTAACGTGCAAATTCAATGGCGCCTTCCAGCTCAGGAGCAGCGCTCCATCGTCTGATGTCCGATGAACGGGATAATATCTCCTTATATTCCTTCGGATCTGGATTACGGATATATCGCGGGTCCTGTGCTCCCTTCTGATTCAAAGCAAAATAGGGCCCCTCAAGATGGATTCCAAGGAATTGAGCACCGAGAAGATTTGATTTGTTAGCCTCCTTATAAATTTCCAAAGTATGAAAAAGCTCTTCGGTCTCACTGGTGAGCGTGGTCGGTAACATGGAGGAAGTCCCATAACGAGCATGAGTCTCTGCTACTTTTAAAAATGCTTCCACTGTCCCATCCATAAAATCGCTTCCCCCACCACCGTGTACATGTATATCGATAAATCCCGGAGAAATATATTGACCCTGTGCATCTATTTCGATTGCTCTGGCAACGTGTACATTTCCTTCCACTACGTCAGTGATCCTATTATCAGTTACAACTACGGTTCCATTTGAAATAATCCGGAAAGGAGTCAGAATCCGGCCGTTAGTTATTTTTAGTTTCTTTTCCATCAAGATATATTTTATTATTTTTTCAAAGAAGTCTGAGGAATGGCTGTTTGAATTAATTTATTCCACGCTTCTATTTTTACGTTCATAACATTTCTCAGCTCGTTATACAGCGCTTTATTATCCATAACACGCAGGGCATTAAATGCGGCTTTCATCTCAGACATATCCTGCTGTGCTGATTTTAATTCATCGGCCTCTAATTGATATAATGGGTTATGCTCCCGTTCCATACGTAATTTGCCCCATCGTGATACAAATTGATAATAAGCATCGTTGAACTTCAGTAAAAGCCCGGCGTTGGTTTTTCCAACGTAATGTACAAGTGCTTTATAAAGAGAAAAATCGGGGTTGTAGTCATTCGTATTCCATGAAAAATCAGCAAAAGTCAGATACTTGATTTTATTTATTTCCCCAAATCCACCCAGATTCGAATAATAATGATCATCAATATAGGACGGGAAATTTTCCGGATATTGAATATCAAATGGCTCAAACAAATTACATAAAACTGATTTTTCAGGGTAATTTATCGGGTACCCGCCATTTTTTGATTCCACCATTCTGGCATAAGGAGAGTTGTCCCACACCATCGGCTTCTTTTGTATTAATTCCGTAAATCTAAAAATATCCGCAGCATCATAAGATAATGAACGTATCGTGTTCCCTGTCCAGACAATCACAATATCCGGATCCAAATGTTCCATCAGATCATGAAAATAGGATTCTGCAGTCCCGCGGGTATAATCAACAAATAAATTATTGTATTGAGGCGGAACAAATTCCAAACGAATATCGCCATAGTGTTCCTTTAGCCATCTGTTCAACTTATTGAGCAAATAATATTGAGCGGATGCAAGATTGGTGAATTCCGATATATCCGATTTAGAAAATAAGATGTATTCTCCACGCTGAGATCCTAAATGAGGAATATAATCATCCGCACATACCATAACCGTTTTTGCACCGGCTTCCAAAGCAGGCTTTAATACGTTTAAGACTTTCTGAAATCCATCATCTGTTCCGTGCGAAAAAATATTTTTTAAAGAATCAGTAAGAGTATCCACCCGTTGCTCCATTTCAATGTGGTAATAAGGATTAACCTGTACTGCCGTATTCATGATCTCACCATATTGTGCACACTTGTCGCCAATCTTTGAGTAATAGGTGTTATAAAATTCTCCCGGCATCCACCATCTTTTACTATTCAAAAAATAATTATCATAAAGTAAATTAATCTTATAGAAGACATAAAAATCAATATCCTTTAACTGCCTGTCAAGGTTTTTGTTCCGCTCCAGTATTCTCTGGTTCAATGCCGAATCTGAAAGCTTTTTATTTTGCTGCATTTCCCACTTATTCTGAAACCCCATTAGTACCGTTGAACGACCGGTAAAATCCGGATAATCGGTAATATCCACATAATCGAGTGTTTTATTTTCATAATTGATCAGCTGACATAAACTGCTGGCAGCGTAAAAATAACCGGTGGGTTTATTGGCCCCGATATAAATCTTATTTGCTTTCTTAAGCATGAAATAACCCTGGTCCTTGCCGGCTATGGAATGATAAGATTGAGCGAATTCAGTACTGGCCTTGTTTGCCTGATCTAAAAATATAATTTGAAGCTTTTTTGAATTTGCAGCACCTTTTTCAGTTTTTTCTACCCGCACTGAATCGTGATAGATATTAAAGAACCTTTCCCGTAACAGTGTAATGGCCGCATTCATTTCAGGAAATTGTTTTCCATCGTAAACCAGGCTAACTTTCTTATTTTTCAAATCAACAGTTTGTTGATTCGCCATAAGGCGGGGTGCTGGTATCAGTAACTGAGAAAGTGTATATTTCTTTTGGAAAAAAGAATCCATTCTTTCCATCGGAGTGAAACTCCACTTCGAGAGACGAAAATCAAGGTTATCGATCCACATTGTACCACTACTTTTCAAACCTGCAAAGATTTTTACATACTTACAATTACCCGGCAGATCTCCTTCGGAATAAGGATAATTCCACGTTCTCGCCTTTACCCTCGCCCAACCAAACTTGTCAATATAGAAAAAATTAGAGAATGCAAAACCTTTGAAACTATTATCTACTTTTTTATTCACGTATTCAAAATAATATCCCGGATTGATCGGTTTTTTATTCTTATCGTAAAATTGCAGGTGAATATCGATTCCTTTGTCGATTCTGGAATGATATCTTTCAGGATAGGGTGATGGAATGATATTTTCCAGCCGAATATCAAAATAGAAATCAAAATTACCAGGTATCACCTCAATAAAATCAGTTAATACACCTTCAGATTCATTGTCTATTTCTTTTACATCCTCTTTTGACCTGACAATTTTTATCGCATGAATTCCGGAATATGCCTCTGAGTCGTTACTGCTCCTTCGGGTAATATCAGTTAATTGCACATTTTTACCAATAACAGTCCAGTTTAAAAGACTAAAATTGTGAATAACACTGTCATTCCCTTTAACGGTTGCCAGTTCAAAAGAATTATTTTTGATAAGATTACCTCTATCAAAAAAGTCCTGCCTGATCTTCAAAGAGACAATGTTATTTTCTGATTGGACTTTTTGCGCAAGACAAAAATCCGGTATCCCAAAAAAGAAAAAAATAATGGTTATTATGAACCTTGATTTCATCATTTTAAAGAATTTACTTTGACGACTTTAGTCCATGTATTACCTGATCTTTGGCGGCCCAGAAATAACTTAGACTTTAAAAGCTTTTATAATAGGACTAAAGTGAATGAACAAATAATTAGAATTCTCAGTTTCTTAAAACAATAATTAATAAATAGGGATTGATTGCTGTTGGAGTCAGAAAATTAAATTCAATGAACAATCGAACTGGACAAATCAGGATAGTCGGCCAATGGCTTTTTATCCCACCAAACCCTGGTCATCGTTATATCGGGTCCTCCCAATAATGTAACTGCTTTATTTGCTTCAACTTGATTATTACTAAACTCACTTGGAGCAAAAACCATTCTTCTGATTATGGCAGTTACAGGTATAGACGGATCTAAGGATGCAATTATGGCATATCCCCTGGGATATCCGGTCCTCCTGCGCTCTGCCCATGCCTCCCACGGAGTTAAGTAGGAATCTATCCATTTTTGAGTAATTATTTGCTCTAGCTGAGTTTCAAAACCTGCGGTACCCTGGTATTTAACAGTGATATCAGATTCAGGAGGAGTGTTAAATGTAGCATTAACTATTCCATCAGGAACAGCCGATGGTGTATTAGTGCTATTTATATAATTCTGGATATCCAGATCTGTAGAGTTTGTCCAATATTTTAATGATTGTGTAATGCCATTGTTATACAAATCTTCTGCTGTTCCTCCCATATTCCAACCTCTTAACGCACCTTCTGCCCTCAGGAAATATACTTCAGAAGCAGTCATAACAATACAACGGGGATTTGTGCCTCCATCAGCTAAGGGTAAAAATTGATTTGAGACAAATGAATTGCCGGCCATCCCGTTTCTTACAGACGTGGTTTTTAAAACTCTGGGTAATCCATTTCTTAACCCATTGTATCCCATATTACCTCCAAGCCTGCCGCCCCCCTGATTCCAAAAAGCAAAAAGTCTTGGGTCATTAAAACCTACTAATATGCTCTCCTGGGTAGCACTCATTGTAAATGGATTAATATAACTCCAGCGGGTTAAATAATTTAGGTTATTAGGGGTAGTCAGGATAAGAGCATTATCACTGTTAGACATCATTACACCGGCTGCAACGGCTTTTTCTGCTTCCTGTTGTGCCAATGAAGGATCGGCATATACAATTCGCATTGCAAGTCTCAACCTCAACGAATTAGCAAATGTTATCCACTTATCTATTTTACCCTGGTAAATAATGTCGTTTGTTCCAAACGAAGTCGCACTGGTATTTTGTTTCAAAACGAGTACTGCAGAATCAAGTATTTTAAAGAAAGCCTCATAAATAGACTGCTGGGAATCATATGGTACAGTTGTTTTACCATTCCCGAATTGAGAAAAAGGAATCGGGCCGAAAAAGTCAGTCATTCGTTCATACATTGGAACACTATATATTTTTGCGATCGCATTAGCAGCCGGCATATTATTCTCCTGAGTAAAATCCTCTACAAACTTGATCATGACTGCTGGGCCTGAATAAAAAGCTCTCCAGCCTGCGTCAACCCATGATGCAGTCTCCTGGAATTGATCTGTATTAAAACCTGAAGATGTGGTAGCAAAAATCTGGGAATATAGATTTGCATGCAACTCATGCATCAGTTCCCATCCACTGCCATCTCCCACAAGTCCCCAATACTGGGCATCTGCGAAAGCCTGCCCTATAGTTGCGGAATTAATCTGACCGGCAGTCAAAGTGTTTTTAGGGGTATTAATCGTATCAAAATTTTTGGTACATCCGCCAAGAGCCAGAAGGAAAATCAGCAGGAATATATTAGATAACCCTTGTTTTATTTTAATGGTATTCATAACAGTATCTTTTATAATTTTTTAAAAATTAATTTTCACGTTAATGCCATAAGAACGGGTGGAAGGTGGTGGATAAGTTGAATAGCCTTCAGAAGAAGTGCCTGTTCCGGTTAGAATGTCCGGATCAAGGCCCGGAGTGGCTCTGGAAATAAAAAATAGATTTCTGCCTACCAGAGAAACATCTACGCCGGATAGATGTAACTTCCTCGTGAAAGATTCTGGCAGAGTATAACCAATAATTAGTTCCCGCAGACGCGTATTGGTTGCATCCAAAGCATATACTTCACCAACGGGCAAACTTATATTCCCAATGGTACTCCAAAGGGTTTGGGCATCAACCGGGATGGTATTTACCTTGCCATCCTCCGTAACCGCTGTATAATTCTTAAAAATATTCTGTCCAAAAATTAGCCCGCCTTCTCTTCCCTGAAGTGTTTCTTTGGATACTCCGAGAAAATCAAGAGAGGCTCTTGTAAAAGATTCAACGATGCCGCCCTGCCTGTGATCAATAACAAATGATAAATTAAACCTTTTATATGAAAAAGAACTTGAGATGCCTGACGTCCAATCAGGAGTGTAATGGCCAATGTCATGATTTTTACTATTTACCACTTGTGGGACACCATTACTTCCTACTATTACTCTACCGATACTATCCCGCTTAAACCCAATGGTAAAAATATCTCCAAAAGGAAGTCCCTGCTGTATTACGTAATCGGAAGCAAAGTTTGATGCAATAACAACTTTTGGCCGTTCGTCAGATATACTCACAACAGTATTCTTCAAATGAGAAAAATTGACATCAAGCGTCCATCTGAAATTCTTTGTTTGTACAGGCACGGTGTTTAAAACAACCTCCACTCCTTTATTTTGAATATTCCCTCCATTGGTATAGAAAGAAGCTGCGCCAGAACCGACTGGTAATGCAATCGTGAACAATTGATTTACTGTATTGGTCTTAAAGTATGTAAAATTTAATCCCAACCTTCCTTTAAGGAAACGTACATCAACCCCACTTTCAAAAGACTTCGTCTCTTCAGGCTTAAGATTTTTGTTGGGCAAAGTATTACCTAAAGCAATAAAGCCGTTTGATCCTCCGGCAGAAAATGTTGCCGTACGTTGTAACATAAACGGGGGCGCACTGCTTCCGACCTTTGCATATGAAGCCCTGATTTTTGCAAAATCGAATACTTTAGGAAAAGAAGGAATCAAATCTGAAAGAATCACGGACAATCCGGCCGACGGATAAAAATATGAACGGCTGCTCGCAGGTAACGTAGAACTCCAATCATTACGACCCGTCAAATCCAAAAAGATGGCATCTTTCCAACTAATTTTACCAAATGCATACAAGGATTGTATATTAATCGGAGCTCCGGGATTATAGCTGGTTACAGGCAGCGTGGTATTAGATAATGAGAAGAAGTTTGGTATCGAAAGTGCATCTCCCGTATTGGAACTTAAGGATTCATTCAACAGCCGATTCTTGACATTTCCTCCCGCATGTAAATCTAAATCCCAATTTTCGGAAAGGTCTTTATTGTAGGATAAAAGAAAATCACTATTAAATTCATAATTATTTCTTTTGGTTACATAGTATCGTCCATGTAAAGCTCTAACTAACGTTCCGTTATAATCCTTTTGCTCATCAGTTTCATCAACTCTGTCATATGAGCTGCGAACCATCAGGTCTAAATTGTCCAGAATGTGATAAGTTAGCGAAGCCATGCCAGTTATTCTACCAACTTCCTCTTCAAAAAGATTACGATTTAAAACCCAATAAGGATTTTCAGCTGTTGATGAAAATCCGGGTGCCCAGAAATCCTGCTGCATAACCCCATTTGCATCGGGAAATTCAAATTTTTTTGCATCCTGCGTTCTGATATTTCTTGGAATATCATATATCTGCTGCATTGGGTTAAAATTATCCGTACTCTGTCTCAAAGGATTATCAATTTTCTGCCTTGTGTAACTTAGTTTGACATCAAGTGAAAATTTCTTTGAAAGACTACTGGTTACCCGAGCCATTAAATTATTTCGTTGTAATTTATTACTGGATAAAATTCCTCTACCTTCAGTAGAAGTGAGAGAAAAAAAAGCCTGTGTATTCTTTCCCCCAAGACTTGCCTGTAAATTGTTCGATATGGTATAGCCGGTTTGAAAAATATCTTTTACATTATCAGGTTGCGGAGTCATTGAATACGTCTCGCCTGCCCTGGAAGGATCGAGTGTCCAGTTACTAACAGATTGTCCTTCCATCTTCGGACCCCATGAATAACCTGAACCTTTCTGATATGTTCCGTTGATTCCCTGACCATAAACGTTCTGAAACGGGATACTAAGATCGGCCTGGCTCGCCATAAATGTGTTGTTGAGTGACACCTTTGTTACACCTTCTCGCCCTTTCTTAGTGGTAATAATAATTGCTCCGTTTTGTGCATCACTTCCATACAGGGCTGCAGCATTTGACCCCTTTAATACTTCAATGGAAGCTATTTCATCAGAGTTCAAAAACTCTGGTACTCCAAGCACAGGTACACCATCAATAATATATAAAGGCTGGCTGTCCCCATTGATAGAACGGTTTCCACGCAATGTCACCCTTGAAGGTGCGCCAACTCCACTTCCGGTCTGACTAATGTTTAAACCGGCGACTTTCCCCTCTAATGAATTTATTACATTCAGCTCCCGCGCTTTTGTCATCTGTTCGGGGTTTACGCTTTGGGTAGCATAAGTAAGAGTCTTTTTCTCCTGTTTGATTCCTAACGCTGTAACAACAACTTCATTTAAAGCATTGTCCTCTCTTACCAGTATTACATTTATTGTGGATTTGTTGTCAACCCTGATTTCTTGCGATTTATAACCGGTAAAACTAAATATAATCACTGCCTTAGTATCTGGAACATCAATCGTAAAATCTCCGTTGCTATTTGTGACAACACCTTTATTAGTGCCTTTAATCGTTACACTGGCATCTTGCAGGGGATCTCCCTGCTCGTTCACTACCCGTCCATGAATCTCAATAGACAGTTGTACAGTAGGATTCTTAAGTGGGAAAGTAGGCTGAACCTGATGGTAATTTGTTTTTATTTCCGGCCTTATCACCACTGTATTTTTCACAACCGAATAAGTCAGATTCTGCCCTTTTAAGCACACTGATAACGCCTGATCTAAAGTTGCATTTTTAATACCAATGTCAATTGGGTACGTGTTTTTTATCAGGTCCTTATCATAGAAAAAATGATACTCTGTTTGTTGTTCAATATCTTTAAATACCTCTGAAAGATGAATATTATTTTTAACTATAGTGATTCTCTGCGCAAGGGTTTTAGCGCTAACCTGGAAGGTAAAAAATAACAATAAGGCAATTGTTAATTTCATAATCATCCATGTTTTGGCTTTTAAGGATGTGGCAACGTTATCGTTTTGGTTGCCTGGTTTTAAAATCATAGCTTTGATTTTTGGTTATAAAATTTTGTTTCAACGACAAGTTTTAGCCTTAGGTCAGCGATGCTGCGAACATTGCTGACTTTTTTGTTTTACTTAATTTGTAATCAGGATATATATAACAATTCGTTTTCCAGTTGTTTTTTTAATTTCCTCTTTAAACAGTAAGATGACAAAACAACGAGTTCCTGCTTCCTACTGTACAATTATTTTTCTTCCTACAACATTAAATTTTACATTACTCAGCTCAAGGATTTTCAATACGTCGGGTAATGCAGCATCTCTACTAATCTTTCCCACAAAACTTCTTTCCGGAACCTTTCCTGAATAAACAATTTCTACATTATACCACCTGCCAATCTCCTGCATAATTGTTTTAATACCTGCCCCATCAAACTGGAACAATCCATTTTTCCAGGCAATTACATCATCCATGTTCACCTTCTTAATATTCAAATCATTATTATTTTCTAATATTCCCTGCTGCCCTGGTTTCAATAAGGCGGATACTCTGCCTCTTTTTATTCTGACACTTCCTTCAAGTAAACTTGTCTTTATGGAGTTTTCATCTGAATAACCATTAACATTAAAATGTGTACCTAAAACTTCAACCTGCATACCATTTACATTTACATGAAAGGGCTTTCCCTTATTTTTGGCTACTTCAAAATACGCTTCCCCTTTTAATTCTACATTTCGTTCTTTACCAGTGAAAGCCGTAGGAAAGCGTAAAGATGATGAAGCATTAAGCCATACCTTACTGCCATCTGCTAATATCAGTTTATATTGTCCTCCGCGTGGTGTGGTAAGAGTGTTATAAACAACAGCTGTTCCTGCTTTTGCCTGTTGTGAGGATTCATCATAAACCAATAAACCGCCCTGCTTGGTTATTGTAGCATTTCCCCGTTGTATATTTCCGTTCTGAACACTATCCAATTCGATTGTGCTTCCATCAGCCAAAGTAAGTGTTGCATGATTTCCTCCCGGCAAAATTTTTGTAGTTTGTTTGCCTGGTACTTCGGTTGAAGCCATTACCTTCCCTTTATTCTGCCTGGAAACAACCAAATAAGCTGCTCCCGAAATAAATAAAATCACCACTGCAGCAGCTACCCTTTTCCACGACATAAAAACGGTCTTTTCACCTTTTAAATCAACCACAGGAACTTTATCTTTTTGCAATATATTTTTCAGCATGGATGCCGCCGTTTCCTCCGGCATCTTCGTTTCCGAATCTGTATTTTCTATAATGGAAACTAATAATTTTTGTACCTCTTCCCTGTTTTCAGATTGTGCCAGTAATCCCATCAATTCTTCCTCTTCGACTGAAGAACAATTTCGCTGCACATAACATTCAAATAAATATTCTAACCTGGATTGCATCTATTATTTTTAAATGGAAGGGCACTAAAAGTTATACCCCACTCAACTAATAAGAGTACAAAAAGAAATGTTTTGGGTGGGTTATATTAGAAATTTATTTTAAATCACCTAACCTGGCTGAGCCAGAAACATAAAGGTAAGCTTAGCAAATTTCCATAATTGTGGAACTAATAACTCATAATCAGGTGTTCCCAGGTTCAGGTTCTGGTGGCCCACTTGGAAATAAAGCATTTATGAATCACTCTTTATAAATGCTTTTTTATCTGGAAAATCTTTCAAAGTACCGCCTCTTGCTTTATGTTTTGAAAATTCATTCCAATTCAAATCATAAGCAGGCATATATCCACTTTTGCCATCCTTTTCCTATCGAGTGGCAAACACATCTTCTCTGCCTTTGAAAAGAGAGAGGAAAACCTTTATTTTTTCATTGAAAGAATGTGACATTATGAAGAAATAAAAATATCCACAAAACTATAATTATAGGAGATAATTAAGGTTAAAGATAGAACTCTGTTCAAAAGAAAATATTATACGATGAATTAAGTGAACAGAGATCCCATCAGGTTTAGCCGTTCGCATGGTTATAGCTACAATACCCTACGCTCAACCCGGATCGGCAGTGATGCGGAAGGAGGAGTACCACAGCGAAAAAGTTTGAGTGGATCCCACAACTCTTTCACCCGTTTCAAGTCATAGATAAGGAATAGTTGAATCAGGCACCAAAAGGTACATGCCTTTTCACTCCTCAAACAATGCATCCATGGTAATGGATTTCTGAACCAGCCGGGATTCATATTCGTTATTCTTAACACCGAATGTTGTGATCATTGTAATAAAAATTGATTTTTTCGTGTTTGTTTGGTGCCGGAAAACATCTACTTTATTTTCCAACTCAACCGCATATTTTTTATCAATAGTAAATGTAGATTCAGAGTATTTCATTTCACAAATATGAATAACAAAGTCCCGACGGTCAAGTAGCAGATCAATTTGGGCTCCGGTTCCTTTTTTGGGAACGTAGCGCCAGGCTGATTCTTCCGTATGTACTACCAGGATTCCCAGCGCTTTTTTTAATTGTGGGATGTGTTTTAAACAGACTCTTTCGAAAGCGATGCCACTCCAGCTTTTCCATGATTGGCCATTAGAAAGTTTAAGCCATGTACCGCTCCCACTCGAACGGCTTTGTTCCATAAACTTGATATAGAAATGTGAATACTCGTCTGCGAGCTTATAGATAGCATCCTTAGACTTTTTATCATAGGGCAACCAGCTTGTAATAAAGCCGGACTCTATTAGTTCATCCAGTAATTCTGTTATCCGTCCTCCTGAAGAAAGATCGGCAGCATCAATAATTTCATTTCGGGTTAACCCGGAATTATTTTTGGCCAGGGCTTTAATCACCGCCAGATGCCTTGTGGCATCATCAAACAGGGAATGATACAAATTCTTAAATTCATTTTGCAATAGGCCATCCTTACTGAAACACAAACGGTCAATGGTCTGGGCTGAACTTTCACCCTTTCGAATTTCTTTAAGATAATGAGGCACTCCTCCCATTACCATATACAACTGTAATATTTGGTAACGATCCAGATTTACTTTTTGTTCCTTCAAATACGCCTCTGTTTCCTGTAAAGTGAATGGCAGTAATCTTATTTTTCGGGTAATCCGGTTATGCAATCCTCCTTTATTATTTACTACATGTTGGATCATCCAGGCAGCGGCTGATCCGCAGATAATTACTAAAAGGTTATCTTGCTTCGTTCCCCAGCTATTCCACCAATAATCAAAGGCAGACAGAAATCCTGATTTATGAGTATTCATCCATGGAAATTCATCAAGGAAAATAACTGCCTTACCAGTCTTTAATTTGGGAGTTACATAATGTATTAGTAAATCAAACGCATCTGACCAGTTATCAGGAACACGGTATAGTTTTTCATTACCGGCAACTTTTCCAAGTATCTTGGTAAAATTCGCTAATTGTTGCTTCAAGTTGGCCTCCTTCGTTCCGGTAAATTCAAAAACGATGTCCTTTTGTAAGGCTTGTCTTATTAAAAAAGTCTTGCCAACCCTTCTCCTGCCGTAAACAGCTATTAATTCCGGGACTTTTGATTTCAATGCCTCCCGCAACAATTTTTTTTCCTCTTGTCGTCCAATTACTTTTTCCATAATGATCATTTTGTCAAATCTAAAAACCTGGATTTGGCCGGTATTATCAGATTTAAAGACGGCCAAATGTACATAAAAAAGGTATATTTGGCCGTCTTTAATAATACTTATCCGCGGCCAAATCTTTTCCTTTACTTAGTAAATCACTTACAGAAGCATCTGAATATGCCCAGAGGGCAACCAGGCAGGCTACTGAAAAGAAGCAGGGTGAATGATATTAAAAGATTGGTAAGAGCTACAAGTATAATCTGACCAGATATAGAAAGCAAGTCATCATCTTTTCCCAAAAGGCAATCAACATTGTCACGATTCCTCAACTATCTTTTTCGGTTTGACTTTTACCGGAAAATATAAAAATTTTATTTTTATGGTATTAAAAGGGAAGATAAAAAAAGGAGGAAGCCAACTGAAGAACTCAGGTGCATCATGCAGTAGGTGCGGATATTTTTCATAGCCTGGGCAAGATGGAACTTTACAGTTTCGGGTTGTATGTGGAGTATCTCAGCCACTTCCTGCCGTTTTAACTGTTCTTCCTTCATTAATTGATAAACTTGCTTTTGCTGCTTCGGAAGTCTTTGGATAGCTTTCTGTAACAACGAACCGTATTCTTTTGTAATAAGATAATCTTCTGAATTTTCCATAGTAATGGGTTCATTATTTTCAGCAAGTAAAACTATTTTGTAGTTCTTAGCTATCTGTTTTAATATTTTATAAGTTTTATTTGTTGCAATAGTAAAGAGATAGGCGCTGAAACTTTTTATTTCATTTAAAGAGTTCCTTCTTAACCATATCGTTAAAAAAACATCTTCAGTAATTTCTTCCGCTATAACAGTAGAATGTGTCAGTTTCAATGCAGCACTATAGATTTTATCCCGGTAATGATCAAACAATTTAGCAAAAGCTCGTTCATTACCCCCTATTATGTGTTGAATTAATTCCTGTTCGTTATATGAATTATCGAAGACCAATGTTAGTTTGTTAACCCGAAGTTAAGTTATTAACGAAATTAAGGATATTGAATTAAAGAGGAAAAATCTTTTTGAAATTCTATCTTTCAGTCTGTCCTGTTGGTCAAAATATAATGAGGATGTTTGCGGCTCACCCGCTTCTCAAGTGTGCCATAGAAACCCAATTTGTAATTTATTTATCGATTTAAAAAGCATTTAAAACCCGAAATGGCCGAGAACAATTGGTGGAGCTGAAATAGTAAATGGCAAGTGTAAAAAAATTTATGGTAGTTCCCAGGACATTGATGAAAGGAAAACGGTAGAATTAAAAATATTAAAATTATATATACTGTTCAGCAAAACATCAAACCTCGTGGTTCACAACCACCTTCCTGCCGGGATTCAGCGAATGAACAAAAACCTCCAGTGGCTCTCCGCTGTACTGATAAGATTTGAACAACTCGAAATAGGGTGCTTTCAGCATTGGGCTCCCCTGTACCTGGTATTCAATTTTACAGTTCTCAAAATCTACTTTTATAGTTACTTCAGAATTGCTGCCGGATATAGTTAAATGATGGGCATCTTTCCAGCCTGCAGACGAAAACAAATCGTTCAGATAAATGGGAACAGGAATGCCCTGGTAAATCAGCAACCTGCAGGTTCTTTCTTTCATTTTATAAACATCGAGGAAAATATTAAAAAGGGAATTTTCAGGAACTACCACAAGCTTTGCTTCGATATCCGGAAGCACTTCATTGGGAAGTTCTTCCATATCAAATTCAAAATTAAAATTATTTTTCAATATTCTCATTCTGATTTGTTCAAGGGCATCCTTATTGATTCTTTCGTCCTCATCTGCAAGCATCATCAATGCGTGATGCACGAGGCGCAGCCTGATAAATTTTTTCTCTTCTTCTTTTACGGATTCAAAATTCACCGACAGCGGCCACCACAGATTGATATAAACATTCCGGCCGACTTTCAAAACGGATTCTTTCAAATCATTCCCGATTTCATTTACATGAATGGTGTCAAAAAAATTGATTTTGTATTCCGGCAATAAAAAGGAATAGATGATTTCAATAAGCCCCGAGCCGTGGCCTGATATGCCGCTGTTAATACTCGACTCAATACGCAGGATGTGGTCTTTCATTATAGGTATTCGGTGGTTTTATGGATAGAGAATCCTGGTTTAATCATAATCCGGTCAGAAATTATTCCTAAAACCAGAATGCAAAAGTAATTAGCTTAAACGAATAATCATAATGATTAGTATCAGGATTCTGTCATGGTTTTAATCAGGTAACAATAATGAGTACACAACGCTACTTGCAAGAAAACGAATTGTAACAAACAACATTCTTAACCCCAAAATACACTCAATTTCTTATTATCCTTACCACATCCAGCATTGCCTGATTGATAGTTCCATTCATATTCTCATCTGAATTATGGTAACTGATTACCAAATGATGAAGACCCTTTGTCAAATGTATTCTTAGCGGGTTGCTCCACCCCCAGTTACTCCATTCTTCTTTTCCTCTTTGCGGGAATACCCATGTACCGGTTTTATTTTTATCGACATATAATGTCCTGAATGCACATTTATTTTCTGTATTTATCGGGCCGTTTCCATTTGAATAACGCACATCAAGAATATACGCTCCCTCCTCTTTCACATCAATATCAAAAACAATTTTCCGGTTACCGTTTTTACTAACTTCTACGAATCCATTACCTGTGGATCCCTGATAAGGCTTGTCAGACCGAAGAGCAAAATCTTCTAATTGCACCATTTGTTCATTAGTGCGCGGGTATATGTTCAAAGGTTCGCTGGCAAAGGATTGTAATCCTTTCTTTTCAACGGCAATTACCTGATAGTCGCCGAAAAGAGTTGAATCAATTTTGAATGATAAATCATTTTGGTCACTAACCTGTTTACCATTTCGTATAACCTTATAGGAAATATTTTTCCCGACATTCGTCCATAATAAAAGTCCATTTACATATTTTACAGAAGGCGTTTGGGGACTGAAAAGATTCTCTGATGCGTTTATATTTTTAGACGAAATATTTTTGCTGTCTAAAATAATTTTGATTTCATGTATTCCATTAAGTGAAGAAGATACCCGATGATCGGCGGATTCTTTCCCATCAACGGTAAATGATTTTACCTTATTGCCAAAACCAATCATCTCTATATTTAAAATGGCATTTCTGTATTTGAAATTGGATAAAGTTCTTTTCCCCTTGAATACTTTTGGCACAAACGGGGCAAAAGAAAGGTAATCCACTCCGTAATGCATTCCGAAAAACAATTTATAAATCAGGCTGATATTGCCGGAAAGGCTCCAAAGCATATTACTTGAATTGATCTGAGTACCCGCATAATCTCCATTATCAGCCACAAAGTTTTCTTTGTTGGTGAGGAATAATGCTGCAGCCCGGTATATCGATCCGATGGCCCTCACCACAGAGTTTTCATTTCCGACTTTTGCCGAAGCCAGTGCCCAATAAGACTCAACAAACGGCCATACGGCATTATTGTGATAAGGCGGGATACCCGGTATCTGTGGATAAATACAAGAAATTCCGTAAGGTGTCACAGGCGTATTGGATATCACCTTTTCCTGACGGTTTTTATCCGCAGCATCAAATAAAACAGCCAATGCTTCGCCAAGCGCCTCTGATTTCGGGGAAAGGATCTTAAATGTTCTTCCATAAAGATACTGGCCAAAATATCCCTTATCTTCCTGCCACAGGTATTTGTTTATTCCTGCTTTAATTTGTGCCGCTACTTCCTTATGCTTTTCTTCTTCAGACTCAAACCCCAATATAGATGCCATTTCAGACAGTACTGTATTAGCAACAAAATGCACCACATTGGTTCCCAGACATTCCGATTCATAAATATCTGCCGGCTGCATCCATTCCGGATATGTTTGCTCCCTCCAATCCAGGAAGGAAGATTCTCCTTTCATCAAACCCGTTGCATTATCCCGGATATTTTCAAGATCATCATTGACAGAGTTTTTAATTACTTCATAAGCATACTGAAGCCATTCTTTATCTCCGGTAACTTTATACACCTCCCAGGCTGCCGCGGCCCATATTTCTCTGTCGGTAGAAACAGGATAAGCTCCACCGGTACCTGTATCCTGAATAATCTTCCCATTTTTTACTTTCTTCTTCAGGCTGATCATGGCAACTTTCGGCTGCAATATAGCCATAGACAATATGATACTGTAGCTAATGTCTCTTGTCCATACCCCCGCCCATTCTTTACCAGTGCGAAAAGTACTGTCCGGTTCAATTGCATTTTCCATTTCTTCAAGTGCAAGATTGTACAATGCATCCGGCAAAACATCAGAAGAATGGTATTGGGGAAATGGACTTAAATTTTTTGTCCGCTTCCACGAATGGGCCGTTTTTTCTGCATCCGGATTTTGATTCAGGGTAAGTGTAATTTCATAAATTCCGTTATGATTCACGTCGGTCATCTGTAATTCCTTATGAGAATAAAGATTATTGAAATCCCAGGTGAGAGGCGCTATATTACCCGCTACAAAAACACCCTTGAAATCACTCCGGTAAATTTTCTTCCCGTCATAAGAAACATAATACCCTTTGGTCTTAAAAGAATTCAACACTTCATTCATATCCACACGCAGAGTAAGCCTCACATCCTTTTTCAGATATTCTCCGGATAGAATTTTTGAAGAATCTACATATTGAGACCCAAATTTTATCACCGGGGTTTCGTAAATGCTGACACTTCCAGTACAAACAATAGAATTATCTTTCCCGGAAGGCGCTGAGTTGTCTGCCCCATTAATACTGAACTTAAAAATCACTTTAGGGCTAACATATTCATTGGCAGCGCTGACATAATCAGAAACTATTTCATTTCTTGAAATGGCTTTTGCAGTATATGGCCCTGCATTCACGCTATCGCGATAAACTGTAAATTCTTTCGATTGATAAAGAACAGTTTTGTTTGTGACACTGCAACTATTAAGGATATAGCACAGAACCATTATAATCAGGATATATTTTTTCATTTGGAGGGAGGAGGATTAATATTCGATTACAATCATATCCCAGTACAATAATGAGGGCACACTAAAAGAAACAGCATCCCCTGATTGTTTAAATTCAATTCCCCGAGATGAGCCATAATCTATATCCGGTGAGGCTATCCATATTTTCTTGATCACTTTCGCCGTCGAAAATTTTACCTCAAAATCAGTCAAAGAATCAGGTACAGTCTGGGTACCATCTGCATCCCTCCAACTCAAAGATGATGCATTTGAAAAGTTGATAAGATGGATAATTTGTTTTTGTCCCATATCCTTCCCGATAACGGAAACCGAACCAATGGCGGGAGGCCAGTTATTAAATTTGATTTTCCCATCTGCAGAAGTAAATGACGGATTATTGAAATTACCGCCATCCCGTAATAGATTCTGATAAGCCGTGAGGAAATCATAATAACTAACAATATCGTTTTTCAGGTCGGCATGCATCTGTAAATTATCATTGGGAAAATATTCCTTTCCCAACATGTGCTCTCCCATTTCGAGATGTGAACCGCCAAAGGCAAAAATAACGGCATCGGTCAGCAAGACTCCCGGCGTATTGAAGTATCCCGGATTTGCCGCAAGATTATAATCCATATAAGCGCAGAGCACACTCTTTTTTGAATAGTTGCTCCATTCATCATTTTCCTGAATGATGGTTGCCAGATCTTTGTATCCTTCATTAGGCGCCCACACTTCAGTATAAAGAAAATCAACCGGTGATTTGGATATACTTACTTGCTGGCCATATTGGTTTACAGCATTCATCACCAACTTCTTATCCGGCATGTCGGTTTTCATAGCTTCGAGGAAAGACTTGAAACTGGTCTCCACATCAATCGGTTCTCCTGAATAGGTATAAACTTTTTTATTCAGATTCCCATACTGATCAACCTGATTGCCGTCGAAATCATACACCTCAAAAGCCTCTTTTGTTTTGCCGGCAATGTAATTCTGCCATCCAGTATTAGAAGGATCCATATAATAAATACTGCTTTTGAAAGGAGGCGGCAATTGAAGAACCGGCCTGGTTTGATGGTGCTGATCTTCATACATATACCATTGATCGCTTACTCCATCTGATGCTGCATCATCCAGCGCTCCGTAAATTGCATTGTAAGAGAGGGTTTTCATATTATAAGATTTGGCAGCGGCTATGTATCCCTGTACAGTCGACTTGTAATTGGTACGGTTTGCAATATCTTTCCATGATTCAGCCGGATCAGAGGGGGTGCCAGCCAGAGGCTCATGATGCTTAAATTCCCAATCCTGAAACTGAACCCAATTGATATGAAGCCTGTTCAAATTTGACATAACATTGTGGATTTGCACTTCACTCATCTGGCCATATTTGGAAAGGAATCCATTTCTTGGAAACTTTGCTGCATCAGAGGATACATCAATTCCAATACAACCATATATTTTGTTTTTCCCACCTTCTTCACGGGAAATTTCTACCATATAACCTGAAAAATCCTGCGAGGGTGCTTTCCATGTCCATGAAGTACCGTTCAGCTCTTGCTTTGCCACCACGCTGTTCAAATATTTATAGGTTACAACTGTGCCTGAAGGCAATGCCTTATCAATGGAAAAATTAATATTATCGCCTGGAGAATACATCGCTTTATCAGTATTAATATTAACCGGATATTGATTTTCCTGATTAATTATCCCCGTGTTATCTTTTACCGGAGCCTTCCGGCAGCTCGATGTAGAAACCAACGTGCTAAGCAGACACATTAAAAGAATATTTTTCATTTTTAGTTTTCCTTTAGCGTTAAAAAAATATTTGTAATCCAGGTCGCGATATCCCTGATCTGATAACTAAGGATTTAATTTTAAAAGAAAGTTTATCAAACAAGTCTTTTGTTCGTTTATTGTTTTACTATGGAGATAGTCTCGTACAATTGATTTAGCGTGATTGTATAATTACCGGCAACCGGAATATACCATTTATAATCATCTGTATCTTCAGGCGCCGTACCATGCTTCACAAAGGGAGCATCGGTGTCACTTATGTCCGGGTGGTTTTTGTAAGGCCTGAAGAAATCGGTACCCCAATCACCGGTAGCAACAGGCATTTTAAATTCTCCCACATTCAGGTGGCCGGAATAGGTAAACACATTGGGATCAGCCGTGGCTGTCATCTCAGTAGGATTGTCTATGTTCCATCCGTTCGGAGTAGCATCTCCCACAATCCATAATTTAGCATAAGGCTGAAACGGGACTATGTGAATTGACATGTCTAAAAGATTGAGTGTAATCTTATAGGCTCCGGGATTAGTTATTAACCATTTGAAATCATCTCCCCCGCTTTGCACTAACTGGACGCCTGTTTCTGATACATCAGGATGATTGGAAAGAGGCATATAAAATGGAACACTAAAGTTTCCGGTGGCAGCCGTAGGAATTTTAAACTCCCCGGAATTGAGAATCTGGTTGTATTTAAAAACAAATTCATTATTGGGATTTCTGAACATTGAATCAGGGGTGCTTATATTCCATCCCTTTGGAACAGCATCTCCTATAATCCACAATTTTGAATACGGAGCCTGTGCCAGTTTCTCAACCTTGATACTAAGCGTGATGAGATTCACCGTTATTTTATAAACGCTGGTTTCTGAAATAGTAAATTGGTCATCCGGCTGAGAATCAGAAGTCCTGTAAAATAATTTTGAACTGTCTGCACCTTGATTATAAGATGGTAAAAAACTTCCATGTGTGGTTATAAATTTGAAAGTGCCCGGTGAAAGTGTACCCTTATAAATAAAACCACCCGGGGTTTCAGGATCGGTAGTCAGCGCCTGCGCCAGATTATTATCCCAGCCGGTGGATGTGGCCCCGCCAATAATATATAAAGTAGATGATACCGGTTGGTACGGTGTGGCAGAAAATTCTGTACTATTGGATATCTGAGGTGGCAGAGATGATCCCAAAACTGTAGCAATAACCCGGGCTTCAAAGACTGCTGATGTTCCGGGTGCAATATTCCAATGATGCAAAAGACTATCATTCAATTGCCCTGTTGTATAATCCAGAGAATACACCTGTTTCCCTAAATCAAGAGCAATGGGATTAGCAAAATTATTCCCCTTCTTATCCAATTGAAAAGAATAAGTAATAGCGGAATTGGTGCCTTCATTGGTACCGGTTGTCCAGGTGAATGTGATTGCAGTATTATTTTGATTTAGCTGATTCAGAATAAGCGAAGAATCAGAAGTTGTTATTGCCAGGGGGCCATTTGTCGCACCGGGGATAACAATTCCCGTCTTTTTACAGGATAGAAACAGCATGCCTGAAAATATTATAGCAATACAAACCTGCAGAAAAGTTGTCGCCTTCTTTTGTTTTAAAAATAAAAATGAAAATTGCATATAAAATTCGTTTACTGGTTGTCAAAAATTAATATCCCGGGTTTTGAGTAAGGTTCTCGTTGGCATCTCTCTCCACCTGTGGAATGGGCAGCAACAAAAACTTCTGGGTGGCATTTACTTTTCCGATGGAATGTAAAAAATCCAATCCGTACTGGCCATTCTGTACACGAATAAGGTCAAACCATCTTTGCCCCTCAAAGGCAAGTTCCATCCGTCTTTCGTGAAGTATAACGGTTCTCATTTCATCTTTGGAAACATTCGCCTGTTTATCCGGCAGGCCTGCTCTTTCACGCACTTCATTTAAAGGGACGATAGCTGCATCCATCTGCCCGAGCTCGTTTAATGCCTCTGCTTCCATCAGCAAAACATCTGCATATCGCAATACCACAAAATCTTCAGGATTGGTATTATAATCAGGTGATATCGATTTCGGAACTAAAAATTTTCTCAGATTATATCCTGTCCCGGAATAAGATGCTTTGTAATCCTTACCATCGAAAGGAGGGCACCCTTCATATAAAACTGTTTTATCTTTTCGCAAATCGCCGGGTTCATAAGAATCAACAAATTCCTGTGTTGGCTGGTTCCAGCCATAAGCGCCTCCTACGAAATCGGAATTGCGGGGGCCGGTAAATGTGCTTAACCACGATGCCTGATTAAAATCATCAAAAAAACCATAGGTTGTTGCTCCGCTATATTGCACTTCAAAAAGTGATTCTATTGTATTCTTTTTCGTTGCCGAAAAATTATCTGAATAATCCGGATTTAATTGATAGCCCAGGTTAGTTACCTGGCGGCAGAGATCTACCGTCTTCTGATAGTCACCTAAAGTCAGATACACCTTTGCCAGGAGCCCTACCGCCGACCCTTTTGACGCGCGGCCCACTTCTGAGCCTGAATAATCTTCGCGCGGTGGTAGCATCGTTATTGCATCATTAAGATCGCTGACGATTTGTTCATATACTTTGTCTTTGGGCGTACGGGCGGGTTTCAAATCGTCTCCTGCATTCTGGGGTTTGGTAATTAAGGGAACGTCTCCAAAAAAGCGAACCAAAATAAAATAATATAACCCTCTTAAAAAATGAGCTTCCCCTAAAATTCTGTCCTTTAAATCCTGATCCATATTAATGGCGGGTACTCTTTCCAAAACGATATTACAGGCCAGTATGCCAGGAGCCGGGCCTCTGTACAGGTCTAATACTCCGGCGTTGTCTGTCGTCGTTACAAAATTGGCTTCGTCCTTGGTTTCTATTCCGTCGGTTCCGCCACCTGCCCCTACCTCACTATTCCCGGCCATTATATCCGTAGTCCACATACGCATATTATAAAGCTTCGGACGCTGAAGGGGCTGGTAAGCCGCATTGATAGCGGCCACGGCATCACCGGCAGTTTTATAAAAGTTGGATGTATTAACCGAATCAAGAGGGGACTTTTCCAGGAATGTCTTGGAACATCCCGTAGCAAATATTACCATACAAGAAATAACAACAAACGATTTATTTAGTTTCATGGCTGTCAGTTTTAAAAAGTGATATTTAGTCCAAGGCTGAGAACCCGTGTTACCGGATATACATTGAAATCTACACCATTGGAAGGAACCTCCGGATCAAAACCGGAATACTTGGTAAACGTCGCAAGGTTTTGAGCAGAAGCATATATTCTGATTTGCTGAACTTTATAACGATGAATTAAAGTCCCGGGTAATGTATATCCCAATGTGATATTTTTTATCCGCATATAGGATCCATCTTCTATAAATCGCGATGAAATCCTTGAGTTATTATTCGGGTCATTAAAAATAGCCCGCGGCATAGTATTGCTTGTTCCTTCACCTTCCCATCTCCCCAAAACCCGCTCGGTCTGATTTTGAGCTACTGCCATGCTTTCCTGAAAAACATTGTTGGCATTAAAAATATCATTGCCCTGTACCCCCTGTAAAAATATACTCAGATCAAAACCGGCATAGCTAAAATTATTTGTAATGGCATAAATAAACTGAGGATTGGGATCACCAAGAATAGTTCGGTCGCCATCATTAATGACACCATCATTATTCAGGTCTCTGAACCGGACATCACCTGCGGAAGTTCGGTTGTAAGGGTCTGCTCCCGGAACCTGGACTGCAGCATTGTCCACCTCCTTTTGTGTCTGAAAAATACCTTGCATCACGTATCCATAAAACGAATTGATAGGATATCCAACCGTATTTGTAGCTAGCGTACCATTCAGCCCAATTCCGCTTCCTATGTACATTGGCGTATTCTGATAAAGTGAAACCACTTTGTTTTTATTAAACGAAACATTCAGGCTTGTGTTCCAGGAAAATTTTCCAACAAAATTTTTTGAAGTCAATGCAATTTCCACTCCTTTGTTTTGCACCTTACCTGTATTGATAAAAGGTACAATTATATCAGAGTATCCTGTGGATATAGGCACTGGCATGGGTACCAGCATTTTAGAAGTATTTTTCAAATACGCATCTATGGTAAATAAAATACGCTGACCAAACAATGCAGCATCTAATCCTATATTGGATTGTTTTACTGATTCCCATTGTACATTTGGATTGGCCATCACCATGGCAATTTCTGCGGGTACCACATTCCCATTGAAAACATATACTGCGGAAGTAAGGGTGGAAGCGAATGAATAATTTCCGATATTTTGATTTCCCGTTACGCCATACCCTGCACGGATTTTCAATTCATTGATAAACGGAATATCCTGGAAGAATTTTTCATTTGAAATTTTCCATGCCACTGATGCAGACGGAAAAGTTCCCCATTTATTATTTTCTCCAAACCGCGATGATCCGTCTCTTCTGAGAGTACCGGTAAATAAATATTTATTGTCGTATTCATAATTTATTCTTCCAAAATAAGAAGCCAATGCCCACTCGTATCCGGTTCCGTTTACATTTGGATTTAAGGTCCCGTTATTGAGTTGCTGGGTAACGTCGCTTGCGAAACCCTGAACATTTCCGGATATCCAATTGATCTTATTTTG
This sequence comes from Chitinophagaceae bacterium, assembly GCA_017307735.1. GTDB lineage: Bacteria > Bacteroidota > Bacteroidia > Chitinophagales > Chitinophagaceae > Ginsengibacter. The sequence goes on along the minus strand of JAFKGR010000019.1, from coordinate 28,462 downwards.
CTGAGCATTGGTACCCAGCATACCTGTGACATGATGCAATCCAAAATGACCGTCATAGGTAAAATAATTGTCCCAATTCAATGTAATACTCTTGTTGTATTGCTGAGACAAATAAGAACTTGGTTGCGGGATAGGATCATAATCATACGCAGGTGACCACGTTCTGCTGTCCCAGAACTGTGCCTGAATGCCGCCAACACTTTTAAAGGTAAGCCCCTTGGCAAGTGTGATCTCTGCAAAAATGGACCCCAGAATATTATAACCGCTGGTATTGTTTTTTACCAATGTTGCCAATGCAACAGGATTCGTTACATCTCCGACCCATTGCGGTTGGCCCACAGGTCCGGCATAAGTACCATCGTTATTAAAAACCGGCAAGGTGGGATTGGCGGCCATAGTATTGCGAATATTATAGGAGCCGCTTGGTTTTTCATCATGATTTAAAGTAAGTGCATTCCCGAACTTTAACCATTTAAATACTTTTTCATTACTGTTGAACTGAATATTATATCTCTTATAACCTGTATTAATTACTATACCCTGCTGATCTAAATATCCTCCGGAAACATAATAATTGGCTTTATCATTTCCTCCCGAATAAGCTATTGAATAGCTTTGTATTGAAGCAGTCCTAAACATTTGATCCATCCAACCCGTTCCTTTTCCTAGGGATTCCGGATTGGCATACCCTGAATAAGTAGCCTGATTATTATTTTTCATCATCTCATTATTCAGTAAAGCAAACTGAGAGGCATTGAGCATCTTAACCATACCAGTGGCTTTTTGTGAACCAACAAATGAATTAAATGACAAATGATTTTGACCGCTTACTCCCTTTTTGGTGGTAATAATCACCACACCATTTGCTCCCCGCGATCCATAAATAGCGGACGCGGATGCATCTTTTAAAATGTCTATAGAAGAAATATCATTGGGATTGATTGTATTTAAGGGTACATCGGTTGGGATGCCGTCAATCACAAGAAGAGGATCGCTATTATTAACGGTGCCTACGCCACGAACCCTGATGGTAACATTACTTCCGGGAGCACCTGATGCAACGATCTGTACCCCGGAGGCTTTTCCTTCTATTGCCTGCCCGACATCCGGGACAGGGAGTGAGGCCACATCACTACTCTTGATGGAAGAAATAGAACCTGTCAAATCCCCTCTCCTCTGTGTACCGTAACCGATAACCACAACAGAATCCATGGCACTGATACTTCTCTTTAATACAATATTGAATTCTGTTTGGCTACCTACCTCTATTTCCGTTGAAGCAAATCCGACAAAACTTATTTCTAATACAGAACGGGGGGAACCAACCGGCAGTTCAAAATTTCCATTTATATCTGTCATTGTTGTATTGCCGGTACCTTTCTCATTTATCGTTACTCCCTGGAGCGGGATTCCGTTTTCATCTGTTACTTTCCCTGAAATGTTTATAGATACACCAAAGGGTGAGGCGGAAAAATCAGGGTTTCTGAATTCCGGCTCTGGAGATGAAAAGCCGCTTAATGGAAATATCAGATACAGGAATACTACCATTATAATAGCCTTTGATCTGTTCTGCTGAAAAATTTTTACGCGGCAAAAATTACTCATAGCGATTAATTTAAAAAACTGAAATAAATATAAACGGACTTTTGAAAGACTTTCCAAATGTACCTTCATCATCTTTTTCTCATAATTCAATTCTTTTCATTTTTGATTCAAATCGTTTCATTTTTGAGAATTTATTTGGCAGGCCTTTCTCTATAAAATAACTTTAGTTACTGTAAAGAAGTGTTTATTAAACCTGATATTAAATCAAGCCAAACGTTTTGAAAAGATTATTTTTTTCAACCATTTTTTTGCTTTTCACGGGGATTTGCCTTGCTCAGAATTCTACTTACTATTTTAAAAACTATCAGGTACAGAACGGGCTTTCAAGCAATACAATTACAAGTATTTTACAGGATAAAAAAGGATTTATCTGGATAGGGACCCGGAACGGACTTAACCGTTTTGATGGCAATACATTCAAAGTATTTCAAAACATTTTATCTGATTCACTGAGCCTGGGCAGTAATTCCATTTTTAGTTTGTTTGAAGATCAAAAAGAACAGCTATGGATTGGAACCTATAACGGGATTTACATTTATAATCCATTGCAGGAACACTTCAGACAATTTAAATTAATTGATCCGGGTGAAGTACGCTTTATATCCGGCGATCGTCAGAATAATATCTGGATTATTTCAAATTTCACTTTGTATAAGATCAATCCAACAGGCAACCACGTTACTCCATTCAAATTAAAAAACGATCAGACGATTGCCCTGCATGTGTCAAAAGAGGGAGACGTCTGGACTGCTACTTCTAATGGACTTATTAAACACCTGGATCAACATTCCGGAAACTTCATCGATTACGACATAAAAAAACTTTATAAAGAAAACAAGCTGTCTCCCATTGAGGATATATTTCCGATAGGAGATTCCTCGATATTGATTGGATGTATGAATGAAGTGCTTCTTCTTAATTACAAAAATTCAACTATAAAAAATATTTTTAAAGGCAATCCCGCCATTCATGATGTACAGGTTCACAAAATATTTCACAGATCGGGAGATGAATACTGGCTTGGAACAGAAAACGGGATATACATTGTCAACATAAAGACATTAACTACTCAAATAGTTTCCAAAGACTACACCAACCCCTATTCTATTACAGACAATGTAGTGTTTTCTATTACCGGGGACAAGGAAGGCGGAATCTGGATCGGAACTTTTTTCGGAGGTGTCAATTATTATTCAAAACAATACAATGCGTTTAAGAAATACTTTCCGGAGCCAGACAAGAACAGCCTTAGCGGAAATATTGTTCACGAAATATGCAAAGACAAATACGGGGAACTGTGGGTAGGGACAGAGGATGCGGGACTTAACTGTATTAATCTTAAAAATGGGCATATAACGAATTTTAAACCTGACAATAAAAAAGGAAGTATCTCCTATTCCAACATCCATGGAATAGTGGCTGATGGAAACGAATTATGGATTGGAACCTATGAACATGGTTTAGACGTGATGGATCTGACTACCAAAAAGGTTATTAGGCATTACAATGCATCAACAAAACCCAACTCACTTGCCAGTAATTTTATCATATCTCTCTACAGAACTCATTCAGGTGAAATATTGGTTGGTACATGGAACGGCCTTTTCAGGTACAACAGAGAGAAAAATAATTTTACCGCTGTCCCATTTTTCAACAGCCACATTCAATGCATTTATGAAGATGAAAACGGCACACTGTGGGTGGGTACCTATGGAGATGGTATATTTTACCAAAACGAGAAACAAAAAATAAAGGGCAGAATACAAACCAGCAGGGACAGCGAAAATGGGATCATAGATAATTATGTAAATAATCTGATAGAAGACAGAAAAAAAAATTTCTGGTTTTGTACAGAGAGAGGATTATCATATTATAATACCAGGACGAAGAAAATCAGAAATTATACAGTGGAAGACGGATTGCCAGATAATCAGATTTACCGCATCCTTGAAGATAACTCAGGGAAATTCTGGATATCAACCGCAAAGGGGCTCAGCAGATTTGATCCCCAAACCCAAAAGTTTAATAATTACCAAATTGCAAACGGATTACCAACAGACCAATTCAATTATAATTCTTCTTTTAAAAACGACGATGGCACTCTCTTTTTTGGAACCGTCAAAGGAATGGTAAGTTTTAATCCGGGAGATTTTGTAAAAAATACTTTTGTTCCACCTGTTTATATAACCGGATTTCAGGTGAATAACAAAGAAGCAGTTATTGGGAATAAAAAGACCGGGCTTACTGAATCTATCACCTATACAAGGGAAATTACATTACCCTATTACAATTCAAATATAAGCCTTGATGTAGCCGCACTTAGTTATATTATTCCTGAAATGAATGAATATTCTTATCAAATGGAAGGGATTGACAAAGGATGGACTACTATTAAAAAGAACCGAAAAATATTTTATACTAAATTGCCTCCGGGGAATTATACTTTCAGAGTGAAAGGCTCTAATAGCGAAGGGGTATGGAACAACCGGGAAACGATACTTCAAATAAAAATCCTTCCGCCATTTTGGGCCACCAGATGGGCTTATTCATTATATCTGCTGATTGTGCTGGCGATCATAATAACGATTCTGAGATATTATCATCTGGCATTAACAGAAAAAAATAAAAGAAGAATAGAATCAATAAAAATAAATACTGAAAGAGAAATCTATAATGCAAAAATCAATTTTTTCACTAATGTAGCGCATGAAATAAGGACCCCACTCACCCTTATAAAACTGCCTCTGGACAAATTGCTCAACAGCAGCGTTACCGATATAAACATGAACGAAAGTCTTGAAATCATGAAAAAAAATACCAACCGCCTCATTGACCTGACCAATCAACTACTCGACTTTCGTAAGGCGGAGGCCAATAATTTCATTCTCAGTTTTGCAAAGACCGATATCAATGAATTGGCGTCAGAAGTGTTCTCAACATTCAAACCTGCAGCAGAACAAAAAGGCTTGACCTATCGGATCGAAACTCCAAGAATCACACTTCAGGCTTTTGTAGATACGGAAGCTGTAAAGAAAATATTGAGCAACCTGTTGAATAATGCAATTAAATATGCAGATCAATCCGTACGGGTGCAATTACTGCCTTTCAGCAGCGAAGATTCTCTTTTTCATATTGAAGTAAGAAACGACGGTTATACAATACCTCTGCAATTCAAAGAAAAAATATTTGAACCGTTTTTTCGTATGAAAGAAACTGAAAAAGAATCCGGCACGGGCATCGGACTTCCACTGGCAAGGTCTCTTGCACAACTCCACCATGGAACCCTTTGCCTGAAAACCTCAGACGACGGTCAAAATATTTTTTTGCTTTCACTCCCAATCCATCAGGATACAACAATCAATTTAATTGACACTCCTGACCAGGAAAACAAGAATATATCAAACGAACCAACCCAATTTAATTCATTCGATTCAACAAGACCCATCATCTTATTAGTTGAGGATAATACAGACATATTAGACTACATCAGAAAAGAATTAAGTGAAAAGTATAATGTTATTCCGGCAGAAAACGGTCAGGATGCAATGCATATCCTTGAAAATGAAAATATCAATGTGGTGGTAAGTGATATAATGATGCCTGTTATGGACGGAATAGAACTGTGTAAAAAAATTAAGAATGACTTTCAGCACTCCCATATTCCCATTATACTCATCACGGCAAAGAATTCTATTCAATCTAAAATAGAAGGACTTGAAGTGGGTGCAGATGCCTATATAGAAAAACCCTTTTCCCTGGAACACTTGCAGGCACAAATCACCAATTTACTTGCAAACAGAAATAAGATTAAAGAGTACTTCGCACGTTCGCCACTTACACATATCAAAGGAATTGCGTGCTCCAAAACCGATCAGGAATTTCTTGAAGGACTAAATGATGTGATTTATCAAAACATAAATGACGAATCATTAAGTGTTGAAAAACTTTCAGAAACAATGAATATGAGCAAGGCGACACTTTATCGCAAAATAAAAGGCCTATCGGATCTCACTCCGAATGAGTTAATCAACCTATCACGTTTAAAAAAGGCTGCTGAATTATTATCTTCCGGCGACTACAAAATAAACGAAGTTGCTTACATGATCGGGTATTCGCATCCTTCCAATTTCTCCAGGGATTTCCAACGGCAATTTGGTATCAGCCCAACAAAATTTTTAACCCAACTGGAAAAAAAATAATTACATAATTCAAACTATTTTTTTAGAATAAAGGACGAATCCTGAGACTTTTAGAATCCAAAGCACCATTTAGAGAGTATTATTCATACAGTTCTGCTAAACTTGATTGTTGAGTAAAGAGTAAATCTGAGAACTGAAAATATTCTGCCTTGTTGGGAGATTTGATTTGGAGAATACCATTGTTTCGAATTAATGTTTCTGGTTTATCAAAGCGATGTAAAAATAGATACTCATAGCGCCTCGCATATTCGGGATAACAAAGCCCGTTGCTATTCAGGATGGCATATGCGGTCCACAGAGTACTGATATTCCGGTTTATCACGTTGGGTAAAATTCTCCTTTTTATATCTTTCCAACTAACTTAATAGTTTGGATACATCAGAGGATCTGCAAAATGAATTTTCCCATGCGGCTCCGCCTTCGCTACAGCGAATCGGGCTGATGAGATGTGCTGATAACATGTATTACCGGGTGTATTAAAATCCGGGATAACCATCAAAAAGATTTCCTTCTTTCTGCGTACCTTTACGCTTGTCCGTGCGTAGCCCTGCCCAAATGTGATGTATTGCTACGCTATCTCCTCTCATTTTATATCTGTACAAATCAATTGTCGTTCTATAGGTACACAACGCTACTTGCAAGAAAACGAAGTGTGACAAACAATTTTTTTTAACCCCAAAAACAAATTATTATGGGTATCATTAAAAAGGGAATCCTTGGCGGATTCTCTGGAAAAGTGGGAAGTGCAATCACCGGTACTTATCCTTCTTTCCAGATCGACTATTCGTTAGCGCTGGTCAGCAAAGGAGACCTGGCGAATGCATTGCAAAGTTGCCCTCTGAAGAGGGCAACTTTTTATTTGTAAACTTAGTATTTGATGAATGACAATTTCAAAAATAACAAGGGTGATAGGTTATTCAGCAGAGTCTAAATTAACTTCCAAATATTTGTTTTAATTCTGCGTCCAGAGCACTGGATTCTTCTGAATAACGGCCAATGATTTTACCAGTCCGGTCGATAAGTATTTTAGTAGGCAACGAACTGATCCCATATTTTTTGCTAATGTCGTTGGGGTTAGGTTCATTTTTCATTAAATTTTCCATATCAAAACCACGAAGAACTTGTCTCCATGGAGGACCATCTTTTTCCACTGCCTTATGCCATGCTTCCGGTTTGGAATCATCATCTGAAACGCCAATGAACTCAATTCCTTTATCCTTGTATATTGCATACAGTTCTTTCAGATGCGGATTGTATCTGTAAAACCGCAGGCCAGGCACCGCTTTTTTTAAACTTTTTCATATACAAAAAAAAGTTTGGTAAAACCACTTTCACTAAACTTACGCAAGACCATGCCTGCACAGCATTCTGCAAGATTTTACTAACCATTTTTGAGTATTAAACCGCCTTTTATAAGCATTAAATTTTTTTGCAATCATTTTTGAAACTATACGAACCATAATGCAACAAAAGCGATAGTAATAAATGTTTCATAATAATTCATCCGGATAATCTTACCCCGCTTTCTTCGCCATTTCAATCATCATAGAAATTTCATTTACTGCTTCTTCATTGTTGCCGTCAAAGCCGGTTAAATGAAACCGGATAACGCCTTGCGGGTCTATGATGAACTTTGCAGGAATACCTGAAACGCCATAGCTGCTTACTACCTTGTTTTCTTTTGTTAAAGAGTCTTTTAAATCCATCAATACTTCAAAGTTGTAATGATTATTTTGAATATATGTCTTTGCCTCGTCAGTAGCGTTACTGTCTCTTTCCCAAGTGTGTATAAAAAGAAATTTTACATTAGGATCGTTCTTATATTTATTCTGTGCCATTTGCATAGCAGGAAAAGACCGCTTGCAGGGGCCGCACCATGTAGCCCAAAAATCAAGGATTACAACCTTACCTTTGAACTGTTCGAGAGACACCTTTTTGCCTTTCACATCGGTTAATGTAAACAATGGAGCAGGCGCCTTCAACATTGCTTTTTGTAATTCCTTTTGCATATTATCCCGGGCTGTTTTCTTGACTACAGTCATATATTCGTCATAGCCTGCATAGCTACCCTTTACCTTTGGATAGAGCGCCTTAAAAGTAGAATCCATTTCGGTAGAAGCCCTGCCTGTTTTCATTGCTTCGTCCAGCTTATCATAAGCTTCTCGGGCGTGACCAGTGTGCATCAGTAGCTTTGCATACATATAATTGGTTCTCACATCAGTTGTCTTATTAAACTTATACAAGACTTCAACATATTTCAATGCTTCATCATACTTTTTTTCTTCATACAGAATATTGATATAAGTAGCGCAAAGGCCGGAATATCCTGATGCTGAAAACCTACCTGGGCCGTCGGTCGCATTTAAAAAACTCTTGGCATTTTCCATTGCTTTTTTTGCATAGATTTCTGCATGGCGCAGGTCGCCGTTTTTGTAGAATGCAGCAGACAGGCCGGCGTAGCCATTTCCTTTCCAGAATTCTTCTTTCAGCATATTGATATATTGTTCTGCTTTAGGTGCATTCTTCTGCTCAGCAAATAATTGTGCAACGTGCGATCTTGCATAGTCATATACGATATGATCGTGATTAACATCGGGGAATCTAGAAGGTGGGAATTTGGCCACCCATTCATTATACAGCTTTTCGGCAGTTGCAGGATCTTTGGCATCATAAACGGCCCGCTCTGCCTTGTTGCGAGCGGCAATGCCCAAAGGGAATTTGATCAATTCAGCTTTTTGCAGGGAATCTGATATACGAGTTTTCTTTATCCTGGAATAAATGTTTGCCGCTAGCATCATATCCGTTTCTTTATCACTTGCGGCAAGTATTTTAAGTTTGTATTCAAGGAGTGATTTGTCATTTACATTATTGGATTGGATCAGCCTGTTCAGGTACCGGACAGTAGTATCTTCTGTTTCTTGTGCTTGTAGATTAGTGCCCATTAAAAGAACTAATGCAAGTGTTGCATAAAATTTCTTTGTAAGACTGTACTTTTTCATTTTAATATCTTTTACTTTTTACAGTTATAATTAGTATCCATCATTTTGAGTAAGCTGAGTATTAATAGTAATCTGGCTTGCCGGGATTGGGTAAAATACAGAGGTGTGCTTCCATGTGGATTTCATAATACTCAATATGTCATCAGCCCGTGTAAGCCCTGACGTTCCTGAAACTGATGGGGTTCGCTTCAGGTCGAACCATCGGTTGCCCCATTCGCCAAAAAGCTCAAATTTTCTTTGCTGTTCAACAGCCATCAATGCGCTATCCCGGGATATATTATCGCTAATAGAAGACAAACCGGCCCTGTTCCGGATGACATTAATGTCGCTTACCGCATCTGCAATCTCATTTTGTTCAGCGCGGGCCTCCGCACGTATAAAGTATTGCTCTGCCAGACGGAAAACTACATTGTATTCATTGCCTGTTCCTGCACGATCTTTATATTTATATACATAATAATAAGGAGTGCTACCTATGGTATCGCTCATCGTCCAGTCTTGTTTGCGCAGATCATTGGCTTCGAAGGAATGATACAATGTATCATACATGATATAAGCAGGCAAAGAACCTTTGGGTGCCAGGAAATTGCTACCAAAGACAGAGATGCCGGTTGTAGTAGCTATTTGCCAGATGATCTCGTTGCTGGTATTGTTAAACGATGTATTGAGGTCGGCAGACAATGAATAAATACCGGAATTAATGATATCTCCTGCAGTTTGTGCCGCATCTTTCCAGTCTTTGGTATATAGATAGGCTTTTGCCAACAGAGCCATTGCAGTATATTTATTGATGCGAGCTCTTTGAGCGGTTGGATAATCGGGACTCAAAAGGTTTACAGCATCCTTAAGATCGGTAATAATCTGCGCCCACACACTATCAGAGCTTGTGCGCGACATGTGCCCATTTATGTCATTATCCGTTGTAAGCTCCAGCGGCACATTGCCATACATATTGACAAGATAGAAGTACATGAATGCCCGCCATGTTTTGGCTTCACCCAGTAATTGGTTTTTTACTGCGGGTGTTAACGCATTACTGGCATTCAGGTTCGTTATTGCCAGATTGCTCTGAAGTATTTCCGAGTAGGTATCAGCCCAAAGATAATTGGCATTATTGGGATTACCGGATGTTATTGCATTATTAGTAAACTCGAGATAGCTAGTAGATGCCGTAGCATACTTGATGTCATCTGCCGAACAGCCGAGCAGTCCCGTAAAATATATGGTCAAATAGCCAATGTAACTGTTATTATACAAACCAACAATTGCACTTGTGGCGGTGGCATCCGACTGGTATGCCTCCTTTACGCCGATTTTTGTGGTAGGCGCCCCGACATCAACAAATTTTGCACAAGAAGCGAGCAGAAAAATAGTTAAGATGATGCAATCAAAACCAATTTTATGGAAGAAGGAATTATCTTGGTACATGATAGTTAATTTTAAAATGAGACATTGATACCGAAAACAAAGGTGCGCAAAGGTGGTACTGCCGGGAACCGGCCTGTACCAAGTCCTCCACCCGTACCTGGGGCAGAGGTTTCAGGATCAAACCGGTATTTATCCTTATCAAACGTAACAATATTCTGCGCCTCGACATATAGACGCAATGCACTAAAGCCCAAATGTTTTAGGATTTTACTATTGAAAGCATAAGACAAGGAAGCGTTACGAATCTTTAGCCAGGAAGCGTCGCCCCAAAGTGCATCAGAGTTGCTATAATAAAATCCGTAAGCATTGTAAACAAGGGAACCCGGAACAGCAGATGCTGCCGGGAACAGCGTATGTGTATCACCAGGTTGTTGCCACCTGTTTAGGACAGAAATATTAGCATTGGTCATACTGGCTCCAAGAGGTGTGCTGATACTATTAATATATCCATACTGATGCGAGAACTGCAGAAAGAAACTAAAAGACCATTGCTTATAAGTAAAATCGTTGCTTAGACCACCATAATATGGAGTGCCAATCGGCGCTATGATCCTGTCTGTATTATAATTGGGAATGACGCTGCCATTTTTAGTCGCAAACTCTGGTGCTCCCGTCTGAGGGTCAATCCCTATAAAATCATACAACCTGGTCAGGTTGATCGGTTGACCAATGGCATAAGTGCTTCCATAAAAGGATTTTTCCAGGTCTTCATATCTTAATAGTTTATTTTGGGGAATTGTAATATTAAGTGAGGTTCTCCATTCAAAATTTTTGGTAGTAATGTTTTTTGTATTCAATGTCAGCTCTAAGCCTGTATTTTGGATTACTGCCGGCATATTTCCTGTTACCGAATTAAAGCCAGTCTGTGTTGGGAGGATCATATAGTCGAGCAGGTTGCCGGAACGGCTTCTGTAATAATCACCAGTAAACATGATCCTATCCTTCAAAAAGCCCAACTCTAAAGCAAATTCCATCTTTTTGTCTGTTTCCCATTGAATATCCTGGTTATAACTGGTCCCTTGGTACAGGCCGATCTGGTTCTGATATGGGGAGCTAATTGTTGAATACAAAGGAAGATATTGATAATTTGAGATCTGGTCATTCCCAGTCAGCCCATAGCTCACCCGCAATTTCCCAAAACTTAAAAAGGAAAAATTGTCTTTTATGAAGGTTTCATCAGAAAAGATCCACGCGCCGCCTACGGCCCAGAAATTTCCAAACCTGTTATTCGCCCCAAAACGAGAGGAGCCATCACGGCGGAAAGTCGCATCAAGTACGTATCTATTTAGCAGGTTGTAATTGACTCGACCGTAAAGAGATGCAAAGTTATACTGTGCATAATTAGGAAAATAATTCGTTATCAGACCAGCTCCGTTCAGTGAACCTAATAACAATTCGTTGCTGTAATTGGTTCCTTTTATAGAGCTTGTCTGTGATATGTTTTGCTGAAATGTGCCTCCTATTAAGGCACTAAGCTTACCACTTCGGGTTTTAAGGTCGTAAGTAACCGTAGGCTCTATAATCCAGTTCTGAGCTTTGTTGGTTGAGAAATAAGCCGAGCTAACCGGATTTGTAGAAGGGTTTAATGACGAAGCAGGAGCTGCTTTCCTGGTGTCGAGAATAACATTCGTATAACCGCTGTTCAACTTCAAATCCAAGCCTGGCAAAATAGTATAGTGGATGCTAAAATTACCCATTACATTAGTGGTTATGGCAGAATAAAGTTGCATGAGATAGGACAACGGATTGGTAAAACCAGCATACCAGATCAACTTACCTGTACTGCCGTCTTCTAATTTTGAAGGATAATTTGGTGGCAATGTATAAGAACTACTGATATCAGAAGGCGGCAATTTGTTATTCTCATAACCGTAGCTCGCTGAAAAAGAGAAACCGAATTTGTTATTAAGAGAGCGGTGGTTCAGGCTGAGCCTCGAAGTGGCACGATTGTCCCGCCAATCACCGGGATATACCGTACCATCATGCCTGAAGCTACCGCTTAATCTGTAGAAAGTAGTGACAGTACCACCCGAATAAGCAATGTCTGCATTAGTGAAATGGGCAGTACCGCCCAGCAAAAATTTCTGCCAGTCGGTATAAGCATTCTGATCCCAGTCTAGCAAATCGACCGGCCTTGTCCTTGCACTATTTGGATCAACTCCATCATTTTCGTACGCCTGATTTCTGAGTGCAAGGTACTGCTGGGTATTCATCATTGGTATCCAATGCCCTACCTTACCAATTCCCGAATACACATTCATATCTACTTTACCTTCACCTGATTTCCCTTTCTTGGTAGTGATTAGCACAACACCGTTTGCGCCTCTTGCCCCATAAATGGCTGTTGCATCAGCATCCTTCAACACAGAAATGCTTTCTATATCGGATGGGTTAATAGAGCTGAACGGACTTGTGCCCCCATTGGCGCCACTGATTCCCCATGCATCGAGATTATCCTGAGGAGGAAAACCACCATTGAAATTAGTGTAAGGAACCCCGTCTATCACGTACAACGGGATTGTACCTGAGTTAATAGAACTCTGACCGTGAATTTGTATGATTGTATTGCTGCCGGCAAGTCCATTATTTTGAGTGATCTGCATTCCCGGAACACGGCCAACCAATGCCTGCATCACATTTTGAACGGGTTGCTTCTCTATAACATCCGCGGTTATTGTTGTTACGGAACCGGTGTTTAAACGTTTTGTTGTTTTACCATAACCGATTATAACAGTTTCATTCAATTTATTTACTTCCACTTTTAGAATTACATTGATTACAGTCCTGCTTTTTACCGATATACGTTGGCTCTCATAACCTATATATGAAAAAACCAGAATTGCATTTTCATCTATACCACTTAATTTGTACTCACCTTTTACATCCGTAGCAGTTCCTCTCCCTGAACCCACCACTACAACAGAAACAGCTTCAAGAGGTCCGCCAGCCTGATCCGTTACCTTACCATATACTGTAAACTGAGGCAATTCTTCCGTTACATTTAATTCCTCTTTCTGCACCGCCGGACGATTTACCACCGTAATGGTCGTTCCAACTATTTTATAACCTAAGGGTTGATCATTAAATACGAAATTAAGAGCGTCTATTACAGATACTTTTCGAAGTGAAACTGTCACCGGATGTGCCTCTTTCAACAAACTCTCATTATAAAAAAATACATAGGCGGTCTGTTGCTGGATGCTCTTAAACACTTTCTCAAGGGTCATATTTTTGCCTGAAATCGATACAGTTTGAGCTGTTGATTTCGCAGAAGCTTGCAAAAAACCTAAAATCATAAAAACCATCACAAGTTTCATAGCAATGAAAATTTGGTGAATCGCCGGGCTTTTTCGGTTTGTACAAAATGGCATAGTTTTGAGTATTGGTTTAAAAAATTTGATGAATCATTTCGTTGTCAATTAGTTTTTAGACCTGCCGGAAATGCTGGTACCATTTCCGGCTTTCTTTTTAATCTGATATTATCATTCTTCTTCCCACAATTGAGTATTTAATATTGTTATATTCTAATATTTGCATTACCTGCGACAGCGTAAGGTTTCGTTTCATCTGCCCTGAAAACAGCGCAGCCGGAATACTTCCTTCGTAAGACACATCTATATCATACCACCGCTCAAGCTGGCGCATAACTTTTTGAATATTATCGTTGTCAAAATAAAACAACCCCTCTTTCCATGCCACCACTGATTCCAAATTCACATTGTTGACAACAGAAATTTTTTCTGTTGAAACTTTAGCCTGTTGTCCCGGTTGCAACATAACAGATTGCCCTCCTTCTGCCACTTTCACCGAACCTTCTAATAAAGTCGCTTTTACATTGTTCTCATCTCCGTACGCATTTACATTAAAATGCGTTCCCAATACTTCCACCGTCATATCGTTTACGCTTACACGAAATGGTTTGCTTGCATCATGCGCTACTTCAAAATATCCTTCACCCGTTAATTCAACTTTTCTTTCCCTGCCTGTAAATGCAACAGGAAATTTCAAAGAGGATTCAGCATTGAGCCATACCTTGCTGCCGTCGGCGAGTACCAATTGATATTGACCGCCGCGTGGCGTGGTAATGGTGTTGTACATTATCTTTCCTGCTGCACCACCCTTGTCATAAGCCAGTTTGCCATCATTCATTTTGATGACCGTCACATTCCCCTGGTGCGACAGCGTTCCGTTATTGGCCGAATCTAAAACGATGATACTTCCGTCGGCCAGAGTCAATATGGCTTTATTTCCACCGGGGGCAATATCATTAGCAGGCTTGTTTTTCACCTGGCTGACTTCGTTAATTGTACTATCCTGTCTATTGAGAATATAATATGCGCTGAATGAAGCAATAACAGAAAAGAGGATTGCAGCAGCAGCCCACCTGTACTTTCTGCGGCTGCGTATATGGATAACTGGAGTGCCTTCAGTTTCTTCCATAACCTTTTTCCAGATGCGATCTTTTATTTCATTGTTTATGATTTCAGATGGCGCTTCAAATGAACTGATAATTTTCCGCGCATCGTTCATGGACTTTTCCAGGTGAGGGTACAAATCTTTTAGCTGCTTAAAAAAACCATTAGCCTGTTCATCAGGTTTCAACACCGACGAAATAAAACGATCATCCAGGGCAAAGTCGGCCGATGTAAATTTTCTATATTTCTTCAATTCCTTATCCATAAACACGACTACCGCCTCTTTAAATAAACGGCATCCTATATGAAATACGATAAAACATTCTTTTTTACCCCACGCGCCTTAAACTTTTTTTCCTGAAAAATATATCAGTATGGGTGCAGCCTGAGAAAATGGTTGCTCAGGAAAATAAATATACCGGCTGGCAACTGGCCCCGTATGGCTTCGATCGCTCTTGACATCAGTTTATAGGTACCTTTGGCCGTAAGTCCCATCATTTCGGAAACTTCACTGTAGGAAAATTCTTCTATATACCGGAGGTAAAGCGCTTCTCTCTGCCGCGGGGTTAGCTGAACGAGCGCATTTTCAATTTTACTTTTAATGATAAGATATTCTTCCTTATCAATCATTGAACTTTCGGGAGACAGGTCAAGCTGAAAAGTATCTGATGATGGTTCATTTCCGCCAACCAATCTTTTTTCCAACCGTATTTTATCAAGAGCCATATTCTTAAAGGCGCGGAATAAATAAAACTTTACAGATTGTGCCACTGCAAGGTTTCCCCTGCTTTGGATCAACCTGACAAACAGATCCTGGATCACATCTTCAACAAGGTGCCCATCTTTGAGCCACTTCATTCCATACCGGTACAATTCATCAAAATAAATCCTGTAGATCACCTCAAGACTGTGATTATCTCCATTCAGAAATGATTCCCATAAAATAGTTTCATCCCGGGTCTGTGACATAAATACAAATTACCGCAAAACTACACGAAAGAAATGCTAACATCACAGGTGCATTTTTTTGAATGATCGCGCTTCTGTAATTACCCATAACATATTCGTGCATGAAGCCGGAACAAAAGAATATTTGCTACTTAGGGTGTGTTTAATAACTCAACCTCCAAATTATTTTGCAAAAGATATGAGACAGTACTTTCCTGATTTTGTAAATCCATCTCCTGCCAAATCTATCAGGCGCACAAGTGCTCGCCATGTATTTTAAAGAGCTTTGGCACTAATGCCATTGCAGCAATCTATGAGATACCATTTTCGGATAATTGGGTACGAATCTAATTCAAGCCTTATAATGTTTTACCTCAGCGGTTTTGTTTGAATAATTTTTGGGCAAAGGATGACTCACAATCTTGCAACACCAATTGATTGGTTATGACCGTTAAAAAGATTTTAAAACCACCCATCCAAAAATAAAAGACAATAATATCCGTTTTTATTGCTTTGCAATTTTTTTTTAATGCAAACCACAATTTAACCTTTTAAATTTCAGAATATGAAAACCAAAACAGGCTGTAATTTTCGCACACCTTTCATTACAATCATTGTTGCCACAATGCTTCTTCTGTTTGTAAAATCTGCGTCCGCACAATCCTGGGAACAGGTAGGCAATACCGGATTCTCCCAATCCGAAACACGCTACCCTTCTCTGGCTATCGATAAAAACGGAGTGCCTTATCTTGCTTACCAGAATCTTGACAACTATAAAGCCACAGTAAAAAAATTTGACGGAAACAATTGGGTAAATGTAGGTACACCAGACGTTTCAGATGGCAAGGCTACCGGCCTGTCTCTGGTATTTGACCAAAACAATACGCCCTACCTGTCATATACAAGCGGTGAAAACGGAGAGTATTCTTACCTCATAACTGTAAAAAAATTTAATGGAACCCAATGGGTAACTGTCGGTTCTCCTTTTGATATCGGTGTGGGGGTTGAAACCACTTCTCTCGCTATTAAAAAGGATGGAACCGTTTATGTCGCTTTCCAGGATTCATATAACTATTCCGCAGCCCTTGTAAAAAAATTCAACGGAACCAAGTGGGTGGCTGTCGGAGGAGTTGTATCGCCAAGTTCAGCGGAATTTATATCTCTTGCCATTAATGAAAAAGATGGTTTTCCTTATGTAGCCTATTCTGACAGATATTATTCATACAAAGCTACCGTCAAAAAATTCAATGGCACTTCGTGGGTATCCGTGGGGCCAACGGGATTCACTTCAGGCAGCGCCGATTATACCTGCCTGGCAATTGACAAAAACGGCAATCCCTTTCTTGCTTATGAAGATGGCAACTCAGGAAAAGCAAATGTCAGAAAATATGATGGAACCAACTGGATCTGGGTCGGCGATCCTGATTTCACAATGGGCGTAAGTTATGAGTCATTGGTCATTGATCAAAACGGAACTCCCTTGCTTGCTTATAAAGACTGGAATGCAGATTATGGCAAAGCCTCCGTTAGCAGATTTAATGGCGCCAGTTGGGCATTTGTAGGAGGCGCCGGATTTACTCCGGTCAATGTTGAAAATATTTCTCTTGCAATAGACACTACCTCAGGTACTGTTTTCCTTGCCTATCAGGAAACTGATAATAATAATTATACCAGCGTCATGAAATTCCCGCTTTCGGCATTGGCGGTCAATCTCGCAGAATTCAGCGTCAGAGCAGTAGCAAACACAGCCATGCTTTCCTGGAGTACCGTTTCAGAACAAAAAGGCGAAAAGTACGAAATACAACGTTCAACCGACGGCGCTGTATTCAAAATCATTGGCTACGTAAACGGCAATGAAAACACTACGGCAACAAATACCTATTCCTTTACAGATAAGGCACCTATACAAAATGCCATCAATTATTACCGATTAAACCAAATCGATTTTAATGGCCGTTCTAACCTATCCAGAATAATACCTCTGCATTTTGAAGCCGGGCTTCATAAAATCAACGCCTTCCCCAACCCGGCTTCAGATTTCCTCAATGTAACATGTGATGCAACGCATCAAAAACTCCTTGTAAACATTTATGACGTCAGTGGCAAACTGTACTGGAGCAAAACCTATTTGCACCCTGCAAACCCTATTCAGATTGATATAAAACATTTATCGGCTGGCACCTATCAATTGACTACAACGGATGAGCGGGGGAATAAATCAACAGGATTTTTCATCAGGCAATAGACGTCAAAATAATTTTTCTTTTGAAAGAAGTAAAACTAAGTCTTTAAAGAAGGTCATAAACAATTGGTAAGACATGAAAAAAGACTGCATGTAATAAAATGGAACAGAAAGAATCAATAAAAACTCCCTGCGGTCTTTTGTTTTGTAACTCCTATGATTCTATAAAACTGAAACATCCCTTTGCTTCCCAATTCCGGAAAGCATTTTTCTTCCTCATTTCAAAAAACTAT
Source organism: Chitinophagaceae bacterium (assembly GCA_017307735.1). Classification (GTDB taxonomy): domain Bacteria; phylum Bacteroidota; class Bacteroidia; order Chitinophagales; family Chitinophagaceae; genus Ginsengibacter. The sequence goes on along the minus strand of JAFKGR010000019.1, from coordinate 10,393 downwards.
TCCCAAAATCCCCCGTACAAATCTGATAGCAGATATTTTTAAAAACCAAAAGAATAAATAAATGATCTCCATCATATTCTGTGTTTTCATTTTTTCCCTTTCCTAATTTCGCGCACCTAAATTTTCAGTTGAATAATGCATTTCTTTTCAAAACCCCCTATCACCCACACCCTGCTTGGTTTTTATCTTGTGATCTTCTTTCTCATCGGTTCAGTAAGGATGGTCGAATACGACCGGATGCGCAATATTAATAAGGAATTGAACGAACTGGCCACCTCGATGGGAGCGAAGGAGCAACTGCTGAATTCAATTTTAAAAAGTACCGTTTACCGGCGGGTTGGTGTCATGAAAATGGTGTACCAATCGCCTCCATCTGAATATGCTGAAATGCGAAAAGAGATCGCGCACGAAACGGAAAAAATCGGAGAAGATCTTACAAGGATTCGCATCCTGCTGAAAGATCCGAATGAAAGAAGGATGTTCGACAGCCTTCTGAACTTTGAAGAAAACATCAACCACAGCAGAAAACTGATGGAGCAACTGCTGACCGAGGAAAAAATAGCGGATGCCAAAGTAATTGATTTGAATATCATCAATCCCATCTTTGCAAATTTTCAACAAATAGAACTTCGCCTGGGAAATTATATCAGCCAGGTCACCAAAGACCGGACAAATCAGCTAAAAGCAAATCTTTTGCAGATTCTGCGGTGGTCAAAGTTTCTCGGGTATGCATTGACCACCCTGTTGATCATCTTTGGTGCCATACTGATTTTTGCCGGAAGGATTTATATCCACAAAAAGAATATGCTGATTGAAAGTGAGAGAAAATACAGGCTATTCATTGAACAAACCCATGAATTACTGATCAGAATAGATGTACACGGGAAAATACAATTTGCCAGTAAAAAACTGATCAGACTACTCGGGTTAAATGAGAAGACAGTAAACGACAGCACCATTTACGACTTTGTCAATGAAAACTTCGGACTAAGTATTAAAAAAGCTTTTGAACAAACTCCCAGAGAAATAGGTTTGGAAGATATCAAAACCAGTCTCAACGGGCAGGATGGAAAGGAAATATTGGTTCAGGGGAGCCTGGTTTGGGAATACCAGCATGGCGAGTTTGACGGCGCCACAGGCTTTTTTAATGAAGTAACAGAAAAATACAAACTAAAATCTCAACTCAGGGAATCCGAAAATCAATTTAAAAGTATTTTCCATAATTCTCCGCTGCCAAAATTTATTGCCGATGCCGGGTCATACAGATTTATAATTGTCAACAAAGCCTTCCTTGAAAAATATGGATATACCGAAGAAGAGGTTTTGACGAAAACCATCCTCGACATTCGACCCTCATCAGAAAGAGGAAGGACTATTGAAAGCCTTGAGAAAATTCATACCGCTGCAAATTTATACAGAGGCAGGTTTCAACATAAAAGCAAGATGGGTAAAATCATGACTGTAGAAGTTTATAGCACCTACATAACCCTGAATGAAAGGCCCTCTATTTCGGCGGCAATTGTTGATGTTTCTGAGCAGATTGCCATGGAAAGCAGGATTACCCAGGCCATTATCAAAACCCAGGAAGACGAACGTTATGAAATCGGCGGTGAGCTTCACGACAACGTTTGCCAGATACTTGCGGCCGCCAAGATGAATATGAGCATGATGAAAAATAATCTCAGTCCTTCCCTGCAACCCACTTTCAATATAATACTCGATTCAATCATATTGGCCAACGAAGAAATCAGGAATTTATCTCACAGGCTGGCTCCGGTGTTTTTTGAAGGCAGTTCACTGAAAGGGGCCTTTGAACAATTATTAAATTCTATGAAAGCTGTTTCCAACTACGATATTTCCTTTTATTATGATGAATCACTTGAAAAAATTGCACTCAATAAAGAACTGCAATTAAACCTCTACCGGGTAGCCCAGGAGGCTTTGCGAAATATTGTAAAATATGCCCAGGCCACAAGGATCAGACTGGAGGCTATTTTATACAAAGAGAATCTGAATCTCCTGATTGCAGATAATGGTATCGGCTATGATCCCGAGATACCTTCCAAAGGAATTGGAATTGCAAATATGCACCGAAGGGTAGATTTTTTTCAGGGACATCTGATGATCAATTCATCTCCCGGAGATGGATGTGAAATATTGGTAAAAATTCCATTAAAGAAGTTAACCAGAGAAACAGTAAACCCACACACGGAAAAAAACAGTCTTCATAAGTCATTTTAACGATAGTCCGGACTTTCCTGAAATTGTACAGCGGGTGGTTGAAATAAAAAATAAATTGAAAGCAGCATTTTAGTCAGCAGTTGAAAAAACCATCCCGGGCTTAACCAAAGTGTAATTTATTTTGCACAAAACCCTGATCACAACTATTACAACTAAGGATAAACAGGCCAGGTCCGTAACCCACCTCGCATGTCTTTTTTATATGTTGAAAAGAATAATTTAATCCGGCAACATTTTTGAATAAATTATAAATGGATTTATAATAGTTTAAACCGGATCTACGTTTCAAATTAAAAACCCAAATTTATTCTGTCGGCATGAAAGATATTTTGAAAAAAGTACCGGTTACCATTATCCTGCTTGTTTCTTATATCTCTTTGGTCGTTATTCTGGGTATTACGCGGATTTCAGAATCCCGTACCATCCGAAAAACCAATGCCAGCCTGACCACGTTGATGGATGTGTCAAAAAAAAGGCAGGTTCTGCATGCCGGTTTTCTCAATAGCATAGTCAGCCGGAGGGTTCTTGTACTAACACTGATTTATCAATCTGAACCCGATTCACAGACGGAACTGATTTCAAAGATCGGTTCAGAATCAAATAACATTCTTCAATACATGAAAATGTTATCACCTCTTATAACTGACCCTGGAGAAAGAATTCTTTTGGACAGCCTTTCAGATTTAAACCTGAAATCCAGTCAAAACAGGGACCATGTGATCCGGCTTGCAAGAGAACAAAAGATAAATGAAGCGAGAAGCCTGGACATTCAACAGCTTCAATCTCTTTTTATTGAACTGCAACGACTGGAACTCCGGCTTTCAGATCAGATTAATCTTTCAAATATTGAAAAAGAAAAAGCACTTCAGAACGATCTTCAACGTGCAGAAAGATTCAGCTATGGAATGACTGTGGCAATAATGGTTTTGCTGTTTCTTTTTGGAATTGTCATTTACATCATTTCAAAATTTATCATCGGAAGGAAAAATGAAACTATAGAAATTGAAAAAAGATACAGGGTATTTCTGGAGCAATCACACGACATCGTGGATCATTTTGATGCAGATGGAAAAATTTTGTATGCAAGTGACAACCTGAAAGAAATGCTGGGTTATTCAGACCCGGAATTGAGTGAATTAAAAATAACGGATCTGATGCCCGGATACATGGCAGAGAAACTTCATAGTATTCTTTCAGGTGTTGGGGAAAAAAGTGACCTAACCAATATAGTAGTGGTGCTAAAAAGTAAAGATGGCCGGAAAAACTATTTGTTCGGGAATTTAATATGGGAATATAAAGGTGGCTGTTTTGCCGGAGGCACCGGATTTTTTAAAAACATAACGGAAGAATTCCTGCTGAAAAAATCATTAAAAGAATCAGAATTAAAATTCAGGCAGCTCTTCAATCATGCTCCCATCCCCATGTATGTATTCGATCCGGAATCCTATCGGTTCCTCCAGGTAAATGAAGCCGCTGAAAATTTATACGGATTTACAAACCATGAATTTCTCAGGGAAAATTTATTAAACCTCAGACCTGATGAAGAAAAGGAACGGACGAAAAAAGCAGTAAGCCTGATCATCAGGGAAAATGCGATTTATACACAGAATTATAAACACCTGAAAAAAGATGGGACCCCTATTGATGTGGAGGTATATGCTTCCAGGATTGTGCTGAATGATAAACCTGTGGTGTTGGCAAGTATCCTTGATGTGACAGAAAAAAAACTCAATGCAAACCGGATTACTGAGGCCATTCTCAAGACCCAGGAAGAAGAACGTTATGAAATCGGGGGCGAACTTCACGACAATGTTTGCCAGCTTCTGGCGGCAGCTACCATGGGTCTGGCCAGGGTTAAACAATTTATACCCGATCAGTTAAAGGTGGCTTTTAATAATTCCGTCGGTTCCATCAATATGGCCTCAGATGAAATCCGTAACCTGTCTCACCGGCTGGCTCCCGTCATCTATAAAAACGTATCACTAAAAGATTCGTTGGGGAGCCTGCTCAGCTCCACCAATTTCCATCAGGATTATCAAATTTCATTTTACTTTGATGAATCCCTGTCAGAAAATATTATCTCACAGGAATTACGTCTGAATATTTACCGGATTGTCCAGGAGCAATTGCGAAACATCATAAAATATGCGAAGGCTTCTGAAATTAAAATAGAACTCCTGCTCTATAAAAAAAGCCTTTATTTACGGATAGGCGACAATGGTATCGGATTCGACACAGGCAAAACAACATCCGGGATCGGGCTGGCAAACATGCGCCGAAGGTCGGAATACTTTTCAGGTAAAATGGAAATTCAATCATCCCCGGGTAACGGATGCGAAATTATGATTGTGATTCCATTGGATGCTGCAATATCCAATAATACAAATAGCGCGCATACAAATTAAAATAGAAAATTACTTTGTTCGCCCCCCTTAGTAAACCCAATAAAAGAAAATCACAATTATTATATTTAGAATTGAGACTTTAAGTTATGAAGCAGAGGGGCTTTCATGAACTCCGGCAAAATGTGGATGAATAATTCCATTGCATTTCAAATTATTTTCTCGAATATTGCTCTAATCCATAAATTAAAAAATCAGTAATCATGAAAAATTCCGCTGTCATTATCATCGATATGACCTACGACTTCGTACATGGCCATCTTAAAACTCCAGGAGCCTTGGAAGTAATTGAACCGCTCCAAAAGCTGACCGCGTATGCACATAAAAATAACATTCCGGTTATTTATGTGTCCGACGCTCACCTTCCCATCGACCGTGAACTGGAAATCTGGGGACCCCACAGTATGAAAGGAACCGAAGGCGCAGAAATTATTGAAGAATTGCAGGTAAAAGAAGGAGATTATGTCCTGGAAAAACGTACCTACAGCGGCTTCTTTGAAACCGGCCTGAACAGTTTATTAAGAGGATTGAAGGTGGATACTTTGATGATTACCGGACTGCATGCAAATATGTGCTGCCGCCACACTTCAGCCGACGCCTATCATCTCGGATATAAAATTGTGGTTCCCAGGGAAACAACCAACGCATTCTCCGAAGAAGAATACCAGGACGGACTCAATTACATTAAAAGAATGTATAACGCAGAGATAAAGCCATTGAAAGATATTGTCGGAGAATCCAAAGTGGTTTCACAAACGGTCTAACCTGAACTAAAAATACTTCCTGTTCTTTCCTTGCCTGGAGTGGTGGAAATTAAAAAGAACTCCCGGCTGGATTCTTTACCGCACTGATTGATTCGTTTTAACTTTTTTGAAGGAACAAAATGTGATCTCATAAAGTACTACTACAAACCTGTAAAGTGTCTGAAAACCTCAAAGATTTGAAGGAATAAATTTTCACAAAAAAAACCCGGCTTACGCCGGGATTGCACATGAGAAAAAAAACAAAACTATCAAAGTGTAACAGAGAAAAATATTCAATCAATTCTTTAACATCTCTATCTGCGCCGCAATTTTCCGGGTCATGGATGACCCTTCAAAACCAAGGGTCTTGAAACGGATGTTGCCGTCTTTGTCAATGATATAGGTGGCTGGAATTAAATTGAATCCCAGCTTATCCCCTATGGTACGGTCTTTATTGTAATACACCGGAAAGGAATAGGCTTTATTGCCCCACCAGTTTTGCGCATCGGACAATTCATTTTGCGAGCCGGAATTCACAATCATAAAAACAACAGAAGGATCATTCTTATACTGCTGGTACACACTTTCCATAAAAGGCATGGCCTTCATGCAGGGCACACACCACGTTGCCCAGAAATCCATCACCACTATTTTGTTTTTGATAAAGTCTTTTGGCAATGGATTGCCCGCCAGGTCAACATATTGCGAAAGCACGTCTGGCATGGGTTTATTGATGATCTCATTTTTGAGGGCAGCAGTCATAACTTCCATCCAGTGACCTTTGATCTCCTTGTCAAAAGTTTCAAAACCATCCATGCTGCCTTTCCATTTTTTATAATTCCGTTCCATCAACTGGTAAGCTGCTGTGTCTTCCGGTTGCTGATAGGCCACCTTCCGGAATTGTTGAAATGCGGATGCATAATCGCCTGTTTTTGTATAATAACTTCCTGCATTTTTCAGCGTTTCATCGTCAGCAGAAATAGCAATGGCTTCTTTAATAAGGCCTTTCGCTTTTGCATCATTTCCCTTTTGCAATTGAATTAATGCCATAAGCGATTTCAACCGGCCTGTAACTTCTTTTACAGATGCCTCCCTTTGTTGCCGGGAAACGAATGAAGGCAGGTAACCTGTTTCAGGAAAATAACGGATGAGGCTGATGGGAAAGGTGTCTGCAAGGGCAAGTGATCTTTGAGCAAATGCCAGCGCGGTATCCGGAAGGATGCCATATTTGTAAAGAAGCGTGGCCCGGTCCTTCAACACCTTCGGTGTATAGGGTGTAAATCCGCTATCAAGAAACGATAGATGATACAATGTTTTTTCTTTACTACCGGCCCTTGCATAATATTCGAATAAGGCTTCATGTGCGCTGGTCAAAAATTGTTTGTTTTTGTCATTTTCTTCTTTCAATATCTCTTCCAGTGCACTGATCATCCTTACGGAATCCTTCATCTCTGTGATGTCCCCGATCCTGAGTTCATAACCCGCTTCCGTATTGGGATATTTTTGCTTAATCACTTCCCGCAGTGAATCCAATCGTGATTTTTCGCCCATGATCAGGTAGCCCATCGTAGTAGAATTGGTATGCCCCATATTGCCGGGATTTTCATAAAACTTTTTTGCAATCACCTCATTGGCTTCCTTATACAAATGCTTCTTTGCCGCTTCATCGCCAATGGAAATTTTATAACTGAGCAGGCGTAGTTTAGCCTCATAATTATCCGGGTAATGTTTGAGTTCTTCTTCAAAAAGTTTAGCCTGTCTTCCCTTCAGTCCCGGTGATTTTCCTTCCTGCGCGCTCAGGCTATAACCTTTATACAAATAGCTTTTTCTGACAAGTTGATGATCCTTGTTGTACACACGGATGGCATAGTGCCTGTCCCCCGCCGGTTGAATCGCCTGGTCTCCTGCATCTATCACGAATGTGGCCAATACCGCATATGGTGGTAATTTGAATGATGTTTCCCATAGCACACCCTTTTTTCCCATTTCTATTTTTTGCGGCAGTTCATAAAAGTTGGAATAGGTGAACCTGACCACTGGAATAGTACCATCGCTCAATTCAACCTGCGGTGTATAAACAATGGACACCCAGTCGCCGGGCATTGGATATTCAGGACTTATCGTTACTGATTTTTGACCTGCTACAGGTTGAATGATCAGGACAAAGAAGAACAGGAAAACAAAGTATCTTATCATATTGAAATTAAATTTTTGAATGGTCATTCCTTTAGGAAACCATTGTTAGTAATCAACCGGATTCCCGGCGGATTAATTATAACCTTCATTTTGTGTGAGTGCAGGATTGGTACGCATTGCACTGCGTGGAATCGGATACACCAGGTCGTTGACGGTAATATCAGGTTTGATGGGTTTCAATACTTCCACCGCTTTACCTGTCCGGATCAGATCAAACCAGCGGTGTCCCCATTCAGCAAAAAGTTCCACCCTTCTTTCCTGCGCCACGGCTGCAAGTATTTGGTCTTTATTCAGGTCAACCGCGAGATCACTGAGTTCCGCTCTTTCCCTGATCACATCCAGGTCGGCACGGGCTTCATCCAGTTTGTTCTGCTGGGTTAAGGCCTCTGCCCGGATAAGGTACAATTCAGCAAAACGAATGACCATCGTATATTCCTGGACAGGTGTAGCTGTACGGATCTTATATTTATACGGGAAATAATACGTTTTTCCTCCGGTGACATACGATTTTGTCCAGTTGGCAAATCGGGCATCTCCCGGTTCAAAGGCATTCACTAATTCATTATAAAGATTATAGTACGCCCTCCCGGTAGGGGAAAAAGGCACCAGGTTGAAACCTTCCCAGGTATTGACCCCGGCTGTGGATTTGTTGACAGACTGCAATTGCCAGATCGCTTCTTCGCTGTTTTTAAGGAAAACGTTATTGAGATTATCCAGCAAATGATACTTTGGATTGTTGATAACCTTTGTTGCCTCTGTTGCTGCCTCATTCCATTTTCCCAGAAACAGGTAGGTTCTTGCCAGCATGGTTGTGGCGGCTGCCTTATTGGGCCGGATCCTTTCTGTGGAAATATAATTATCCGAAAGCAGGGTTTGCGCATCGGAAAAATCTGCCACCACTGCATCCATCACCTTTGCTTTTTCGGTACGCGGCATGGATGTGTTCACTTTGTAATCGGTATTTAAAATCAATGGCACATCGCCAAACCTGTTTGCCAGGTAGAAGTAACAAAAACCCCGGACAAATTTCGCTTCACCCATCAGTTGGTTTTTCATGGCTTCTGAAACCCCGGTTGATTTTTGCAAACCTTCAATGACCGCATTAGCATGGTAAATAAAGGAATAAGAACTTTCCCAGAATGATCTGATATAACTGTTATCGGGTGTCAGGGAATTGTTCTTGAATTCATCAAAGGAAGAGGTGCTGAAGGCATAATGAAATTCATCTGCCCCGAAGGCGGGCATAAACGAACTCAATACATTTCCAAACTGGTAGTTGTATGCATTCATGATGCTATAAACTCCGGCCATCGTAGCATCTGCGGTGCGGTCATCTGAAAAAGCATTTTCGGTAACCAACTGGTTTTCCGGCGGTGGGATCTCCACATATTTTTTACAACCGAAAAAAGGTATGGCAATGAAGGATATCAAAAGAAAGGCGAAATATTTATTATTGTGTTGCATTGTATAATATTTTAGGTCAACTAAAGTTGATTAAAGTGAAAACTTAAGTCCGATCGTTAGGGTTCTCAGTACCGGAAGTTTTGGCGACTTCACCGAGCCAAATGGATTGATGGGATAAACAAATCTTCTGTCAAATCCATTGATCTCAGGATCCAACCCCTTGTATTTTGTAAAGGTTACCAGGTTCTCGCCCTGTACATAAATGGTGGTTCCCTGCATCTTCCAGGCTTGCGTTAATTTAGACAAGTCATAAGAAATAGCCACATTCTTCAACCGGATGTAAGATGCGTCACCCCATGCTGCATCAGAATAGCGGTACTGGTTTCTGAAAAGTTTGTAAGCATCTTCGGTAGTGGTAGTGGTTGGCCGCGGGATTTCTGTTTGTTCGCCATAACCATTCCAGTAACCCAGCACGTCGGTGGTTTTGTTTATGCGGCTGCCGATGGTTCCGACAAGCGGTCCATAATCCAGTAAAGGCGCTTCCTGTTTTACGAACTGGAAGAAAATATCAAGGGTAAGATTTTTATAACTGATGGTATTGGACAATCCACCGAAAAATTTTGGCATGGTTTGCCCGATTACTATATAATCATCATCTTCGGTATAGAATCCATCTTTATTCACGTCAAGGAACATCGGATTTCCTGTTGCAGGATCCACTCCGGTGAAATGATATCCTTTGATCATCCTGATGGATTGACCTACTTCATAACTTGCCGCATCAGACGAACTTTCCAGTCCGGGGTAAGAAAGTAATTTGTTCTTTGGAATGGACATATTGAAGGAAGTGTTCCATTGAAAATTTCCATTATTGACATTCGTAGAACTAATATCAATTTCAACACCTGAATTCTGCACTTTCGCCGGAAGGTTGGCGGTGTATTCGGTAAAGCCGGATTGAGATGAAAGGGTATAGCCCACCAATTGATTAGAAGAACGGTTATTATAATATCCTGCTGAAATGAGCAGTTTGTCGTCCATAAAACCGAGGTCAATCGCCGCTTCAAATTTCTTGTTCACTTCCCATCCATAATCAGGATTATATACTCTCGCAGGGGCAAGTCCGCTTACGCCCCCGTAAGGAAATCCGGCCGAAGCCCAGCTATCCAGGTATTGATAATCGCCGATCTGGTCATTTCCTGTCGTTCCATAACTCATCCTGATCTTTCCAAAACTCAATGCCGGGATATTAAAAAAGTTGTAACTATTCAGTCCCCAGTATAGCGATAAGGGATAAGGCATTCAAAACATTTTGTCCCGATTTGATTGTGGTATCAATTACTGATCTCAGGATAGCAAACATATCGGCTCCTTCGGCAGATTTGAATTGACCTGATATCTTTTGTT
>JAFKGR010000018.1 GCA_017307735.1 Chitinophagaceae bacterium | reverse complement strand
GATAACGCGCAACATGTATCAGATAGAAGTAATCCTGCCACAATCAAAGCACATCAGAAATATTACACTAAAGATGGATGAATGGCAAACCCAGCTAATCCAAATTGTCGCAAAATATTTTACCGGGTGACCCAAATCTGAAAACAAGAGGAGCGAAGTAAGACGTTAATATGTTTTAATGAGCCGTTTCAAGATCTGAAACGGCTTTTTTTATTCAATAGCTTCGTAAATATGAAAAAACATTTTCTTCTTTTTCTGATGTTGATATGTACTTTATTTTGTGATGCACAATCAGCGCATGAAAAAAAAACAAACTTTTTTGCAGAAGCGGGTATCGGGCCTGCAACAGGTGTTTCCAGGTTGGTTTATACTAAATTTTTAAATGTCAGGGGAGGGGTAATTTATTCAGCTTCCGAAAAAGTGGACTTGCTGGGTTCCCTCGGTTATGTTTATTTTTTAAGAAGGAAAAACAAGACGGGTGTTTCATTCGTGCCGTTGACGGCAGGTGTTGATTATAAAATGTCATCAAAGGTATTTATCGAAATGCAAATGGGTGGCGCCTTCCTGACTGAAGACAAAACCTTATATTTTATAATTGAACCCGGGGGTGGATTTCAGTTCGATAACCACAACGCTTTAAGGGCCTCTTATGATGGCTTTGTAACTAATGGTTTGGTTATAGGAGGAATCTCTTTTACGTACAGGCATACTTTTTAGGCTGTATGATCTTTAACATTTTTCAGCTTTTTCTATTTTATTTTCCATAGATATTTGCAATTATCATTAACAAACAAAACAAAAAAAATGAAAAAGATTATTTTGTCTTTCGCAATTCTGGCTTTCACAGTTGGAGCCAAAGCTCAGAAACACAATGTAGGTGCAACGACCGCAAACGTGGCCGTAAATATTGGTGCTGCCACTGAATCAGGCTATAAATTAGTTTATGGAGCCGATCTTCAGGTTGAACATTCACTATCCCCCACTTTGAATATTACAGGAAGTGCGGGATTTGAAAATTTTCACTGGAGTGAGGCAGGATTTTCCGGTAATGATGGTTTTATTCCGGTACTGGTGGGAGCTAAGGCCTTCTTTGGTGAATCAAAAGCGTATGCACATGCACAATTGGGCGCTGGTTTTTCTACCCACTCAAATGGAGGAACTTTTTTTGCGTATGCTCCAAGTATCGGTTATTACCTCAGTGACAATCTGGATGCTTCTGTGAAATACCTGGCCTTCAGTAAGAACAGCCATACACTTGGTACAATAGGTGTGAGAGTAGCCTACAACTTCTAAAAACTAAAGATTTAATTTTAAAAGGCTTTCAGAAATGAAGGCCTTTTTTTTGGTGTGTCAGGCAATTTTCAAATGAATTGAAATCTCCCGCGTTTACAATAGTATAAATTATTGTAATGCGTGGCAGTCTCATTTTCTTCACTGATTAAAAGGCACTCATTACTTTTAAAAATATTTATGGAAATTGTTGGGAAGTGATTTATGAACTCTATATTTGTCGCACTTCTGAGATGTTACCAAAACATATATAATAATCTGAAACATTCCTCAGTGGTAAAAATTTTCAAACCCAAAAAACTGAATTTTATGAGAAATTATTTTATTTCCTCGGCCATTGCACTTGTTGCTATTTTATTTTTATCTGGTTGTGCAACTGTTATTCATGGATCGAAACAACAAATCGCCATTACAAGTAATCCTTCTTCAGGTACTGTTACCGTGGATGATCAGGTTGTTGGTAAAACGCCTTTCACTACAAGGTTGTCCCGCAAAAAACCTCACTTTATAAAAATAGAATTGGATGGATATTTTCCCTATCAGGCTGTTTTCACCCGAAAAACAAGTGGGTGGATTGCAGGAAATATTCTTATTGGCGGCCTGATAGGATTGGGGGTTGACGCTATCACAGGTGGAATGTATAAACTCTCTCCTGAGGCTGTTCAGGCAGAATTGAGAAATGAACAGCGGACAGGAATTAAACTTTCAAATGACCAGATATTTCTGACGATAGCCTTGGAACCAAAGCCGGGTTGGGAAAAAATCGGACAACTGGTGGTTGTGAATCAGAAAAAATAATTTCAAAACTGTTTCAGTTAATTTTCAGTGTACTTGACATCACTAAGTTTATTAACTGTTATCCGGAATTGCGAAAAAAATAATGCTTAAAGGCTTTCAGAAATGAAGGCCTTTTTTTATAATCCCAGGACATCCTTCATGGTGAAAATTCCTGTTTTGTTTTTAATGAATTGTGCGGATGCCACAGCACCTGCAGCAAATCCCATCCGGTTGTGTGCTGTATGTTTTATTTCAATCGCATCATTTTCTGAACTGTAAGTGACGACATGAGTTCCCGGCACTTCTCCCGTTCTGATACTTTTGATGAACAAATCTTCGGCGCTATTGGATTGAACCTTTACCCATTTCTTTTTTTTACCTTCTTCAATAATTTCTCTGGCAAGTGAAATGGCTGTGCCACTTGGTGCATCTTTTTTGTGGATGTGATGGGTTTCCTCAATTTCAACATTGTATTCTTTTCTGTCCGACATCAGTTTTGCCAGTCGTTTGTTGATTTCAAAAAAGATATTAACACCAATGCTGAAATTACTTGCATACAAAAAACTGCCATTCTTTACTATGCACAACTTTTCTGCTTCAGGAAGTTTCTCTATCCAGCCCGTCGTACCGCAAACCACAGGTGTATCGTTGTTCAGACAAAAAACGACATTTTCAAAAGCGACTTCGGGTTTTGAAAATTCTATTGCCACATCCGCCTTTTCTATATTTCCGGAATTTAATTCGGATAAATTGGATGAACCGATTTTCAAAACAATTTCGTGCCCTTGTTGTATGGCAATTTGTTCTATTGCTTTTCCCATTTTCCCATAACCGATAAGTGCAATTTTCATTTAAACAAAAGTTAATGAGGCATTTTGAAATGATAATCTTTGTTTCGCAAAGAGAATACCAGACTGAGTGCCCCCCCGGATCCATAATAATAGGTCGGCTTTATTTTCAAACTCAAATCAGGACTGACGTTAAATGATTTTAAATGTGCATCCACAGTTGCATCCACCACATTGAGCCCCCAGATAAGGAGAAATGCCAGCACCGAATAATCGATATCCTGTCTGTAAGTATTGCGATAAAATTGCAACGATGCAGGTGACAATACGCGGATATCGGCTGGAATTAACGTGTCATTTCCCGGGATGGTGTCGAGCTTCAAAATGACAGCTTTTTTAAACATTCTGTAATTCTTAAGATTGAAAATGAAAATGCCGGCTGAAACCCCGAGTGCGCCCCAAACGATAGGAATTTTCCAATACTTTTTATTGTAAGCCTGCCCCCAACCCGGCAGTATCGCCGAACGGATAGTTGCTTTTCTCGGACTGAAGGTTTTCAGGAAGGAGGTATCGGATGATAAAAGATTTTTGGTAGAAGTCTGAACCGAAGGTTTATTTATGCCGGATGAATCTGTCTGTGCTATTGCCGGCTTGATGTAGAAAGCGGCACAAAGCAGAATGACATAGATGAATATTGATTTTCGCATATCCGTTAATCGGGCTGCACATCAAATTTTTCGAGTAGGCTGTTCAGCTCCTGAATTGAATAGTAATCAAATGTAATGCTGCCTGCTCCTTTTTGATTGTGTACCATTTTTACTTTGATTCCGAAATGAGAGGCGAGTTCGTCTTCTATTTTTTTCATGGAAGGAGACAGGTTACTTTTTGGTGTCTGTTTTTGTGGCCGCGATTCATATAATATTTTTCTGACCAGGTCTTCTGTTTGCCTTACCGACAACCCTTTTTGTTTTATCTCTTTAAAAATGAACAATTGCCTGTCCACACCCTCCACATTGATAAGTGAGCGGGCATGACCCATACTCAGTTGATTGTTTTTGACAGCTTCCTGAATATCGGGTGGCAATTTTAATAGTCTTAAATAATTAGTTACGGTACTTCTTTCTTTTCCCATGCGCTCAGCCAGTTGTTCCTGCGTATAGCTCATTTCATCAACCAGTTGTTTGTAACCGATTGCAATTTCAATGGCGTTTAAATCTTCTCTTTGCAGGTTTTCCAAAAGAGCCAATTCGCGCAATTGCGAGGGATCGGTTTCTCTGATGTAAACGGGAACTTCCTTTAACCCTGCAAGTTTTGCTGCGCGATATCTTCTTTCTCCGGCAATGATGCGATATTTCCCGGCCGGGGTTTTCATCACGGTGAGCGGCTGAATGATGTCGTGGATTTTAATAGAATCGGCAAGTTCACCCAGCGCTGTCTGGTCAAAATGGCGTCGCGGCTGGTCTGGATTTGGTTCAATTTCACTGAGCGGAACCCTGCTGACTGCAATGGGTTTTCTTCCTGTGTCTTTGAGAAAAGTTTTCTCGGTTGCAGAAAGGTCGTTATTAATGTTTTGCAGGAGAGAACGGATGCCCTTTCCTAATGCTTCTTTGTTTTGTGTTCCTCGTGCTTTCTTCTCCATGACGCTGAAAATAGTTTATTGTTCCTGCTGAAGGCTTTCCTGCCGTGATAATTTGGTCAGCTTGTTTTTTTGAAGTATTTCCCGGGCAAGATTGAGATAATTGATGGCTCCTTTGCTTTCCGCATCGTAGAGGATGGCTGGTTTTCCGGCGCTGGGCGCTTCGCTCAATTTTGTATTCCGGTGGATGACGCTGGTAAAAACAATTTCTTCAAAATGTTTTCTCACCTCATTGACCACCTGATTGCAAAGCCTCAGCCTGCCATCATACATGGTCATCAGGATGCCCTCAATTTCCAGTGATTCATTCAACCTGCTTTGAACAATTTTGATTGTATTTAATAGTTTTCCCAATCCCTCAAGTGCAAAAAATTCTGCCTGCACCGGTACAATGACACTGTCTGCAGCCACCAGCGCATTCACGGTAATCAACCCCAATGAGGGAGAGCAATCTATGATGATGAAATCGTAATCTTTCCGCAACGGATTCAGGATATTTTTTAAAACAGATTCCCTGTCAGGGTAATTAATCATTTCAATTTCTGCACCCACCAGATCAATATGGGAAGGAATGACATCGAGGTGTGGGATTTCTGTTTTCAGAATGACATCTTTTGCAGGCACATCGTTGACCATACAATCATAAATGCTGCGGGTTACATTGTGCAGGTCAAAACCTACTCCGGTGGTACTGTTTGCCTGCGGATCGGCATCGACCAAAATAGTTTTGAACTCCAGCACTGCAAGGCTTGCTGCAAGGTTAATGGCTGTAGTCGTTTTTCCAACACCGCCTTTTTGATTTGCTATGCCAATGATTTTAGCCATAAGGGTTGCAAAAATACCATTTCAACAGGAAGGATAATTACCTGTTTTTAATATTAAAAATTATAGTTGTGCTAAAATAATTGATTCATCCTGAATTACCGGCTCTTTGTGAAATTTTTAAATAGATTGTGGATTAATATTCCGGTGCCTGTGACAGACGTATTTGTTTTTTTTAAGAGTTATTTTTGCAGTTATGGAGAATGATACCGTGATCACGAGTGGGGAATATATCATCATCAGTGGGACGAACAGAAGAGACAGTCATACGGAGAAAGTGGCTTTTATTTATCAGGATATTTTAAAATCAAGAAACATTCAGCCCTGTTTTTTTTCTATGGAAAATTTTAATCCACTTACACGCGATGACAACTTCAAAAGGGTGGAGGCAGAATGCCTGATTCCTGCAAAAAAATTTATTTTCATTATTCCCGAATACAACGGAAGTTACCCTGGAGTTTTGAAAACCATGATCGACAATTCGGATATCAGAAAAGTCTGGTTTTATAAAAAGGCTTTGCTGACGGGAGTTGCCTCCGGGCGCGCGGGCAATCTCCGCGGAATGGATCATCTCGCTGATACATTGAATTACCTGAGAATGACAGTGCATTACAACAAATTACCGATCAGCCGGATTGATAAAATCATGGATGAAAATGGCCATTTGAATCAGGAAACCATGGATGCTATTGAGTCGCAGATTGATGCGTTTATTAAGTTTTAAATGAAGAAATTATGAGAACACCTTTGGGAATTACCATCATTATCGGGTTGATGATTCTGGTGGACTTTTATGTTTTTTCAGTTATCAAATCACTGGCTGTTTCTGATTCGCCCCGTACCAAAACCATCATATATGTAATTTATTGGCTGATATGTATCCTGACGATGGCAGGTTTGTTGCTTTTCTTTTTTACAAACCGCGAATTCCTTGGCAGAAGAATCAGGTTGTACCTTTTTTCAATTGTTGTAATTGTGTTTTTCTCGCAATTGATATCCTCCGTATTCTTTTTGGTGGATGACCTGCGAAGGGGGATCCAGTGGCTTGCAGGAAAAATGTTTTTTTCGGGAACTGAGGGAGCGAGCATGAGTGATAACACAATTAGCAGATCTGTATTTCTGAACTGGCTCGGATTGTCGGCCGGCGGATTATTGATGGGGTCTCTTTTTTACGGATATACCAATAAATATAATTATCAGTTGAAAAAAGTAAAACTGCATTTTCCAAATCTGCCTCCCGGATTGAAAGGAATGAAAATTGTTCAGTTCAGCGACGTGCATTCAGGAAGTTTTACCGATAAAAAAGCGGTGTTGAGAGGAGTTAAAATGATTCAGGATCAACACGCTGATTTGATAGTATTTACAGGCGACCTGGTCAATGATGTGGCCACCGAAATGAAGAATTACATGGAAGTATTCAATACCCTGAAAGCTCCGATGGGTGTGTATTCAATTTTTGGGAATCATGATTACGGAGACTATGTTACCTGGCCTCAAAACGGAATAACCAAAGATGAAAACCTGGAACACCTGGCACAGATTGAAGGCGAATTGGGTTGGGATTTGTTGCGAAACCGCAATGTCATTCTCTTGAGAAACGGAGATAAATTTCCGTTGATTGGTGTGGAGAACTGGAGCAATGTGGGGCATTTCCCAAAATATGGTGATTTGAAAAAAGCTTATGCAGGTAGTGAAAATTATCCATTTAAAATTTTGTTGAGCCACGATCCCAGCCATTGGGATGCACAGGTAAGGCCGGAATTTTCAGATATTGACCTCACTTTAAGCGGCCATACACACGGTATGCAATTCGGAGTAAAAATCCCGGGTTTTAAATGGAGCCCTGTGGAATATATTTACAAAGAGTGGGATGGCCTTTATGAAAACGGAAATCAGAAATTGTATGTAAATCCCGGTTACGGATTTATCGGTTACCCCGGCAGGGTTGGTATTTTACCCGAGATTACGGTGTTTGAACTGGTGTGAGTAGGAAAGGAGAATTTGAAAATTGACCTAAGTTTTTCAACTTCAAACCCGAACCCTCAAACTTAATTTCACGCAATAAACGTTGCCCCCTCAATTGCCAGATCGGAATTTTCAAAAATTGTCTGTGCCTCTTTTTTAAAAGGTTCCAGATTTTCATACATGCTTGAAAAATGACCGAGCAACAATCGTTTGACGTTGGCTTTCCGGGCAATGTTTGCGGCATCTATTGTAGTGGAATGATACCGGGCATGTGCCCTGTCTTCCAGGTCCTGCAGATAGGTTGATTCATGATAAATCAAATCTGCTCCCTGAATACAGGCGCAGATTTCTTCAAAATAAACGGTATCTGCACAGTAAGCATAAGACTTGGGGGGGTTGGTTTTGGTTGTCAGGAGATGGTTGGATATCTTCTGTCCGGATTCGGTAATATAATCTTCTCCGTAATGCAAATGGCTGTAAAATTCTTTTGGAATATTATATTTCTTTACCTGTTCGATATTGAGCCGGTAGGGTACTTTTTTCTCGGTAAATAAAAATCCGAAACAGGCAATCCGGTGTTTGGTTTCAAATGCGGTCACTTTTATTTTTTCATCTTCCAATAAAATTCCTCCTTCGCGGATTTCATGAAAGTGGATGGGATAAGTGAAGGTTCCATTCGCCAGTTTCATTTGTAACCTGACCACTTCTTCCAGCCCCGGGGGTGAATAAACATTCAATTCGGTCAGTCGTTTATTTAAGGCATATGTATTCAGCAGCCCGATCAATCCGAAGTAATGATCGCCATGAAGATGCGAAATAAAGATATGGTTAATGCGGCTTTTACGGATTTTGAAATGGTTCATTTGTTCCTGAACACTTTCCCCGCAATCGACAAGAAAATATTCGTCACGCGTCTGAACTATCTGAGATGTCTGGTGTCTGCCATAAGCCGGCAGTGCACTGTTGCTTCCAAGTATCGTTACTGCTATCAAAATGTTTCTTATAAAAATTCTCTTTCTATTTCTTCCATCTGAACGATGTCCCATGCCTCACTTTCGGTGGGTGTATGATTCATCTTTTCAAGCAATCCCATTTCTCTCAGAGAATTTTCCACTTCTTTTGAAAAATTACAGAAGACCATTGAAACATTCTCGTTATAGAAATTCTGCTGAATATTAGCCAATTCCATACCAAAAGCATTGTCAATTGACGTTATTTTTGAGAAATTGATAACAAGATTTTTTACGGGTTGTTTCAGAAAGGAGGTGGTCAGTTTTTTTAAATCTGCTGTCATATTAGCAGCCAAAACAGGCACTTCAGGGGTTAAAACGTGCATTTTTTCTTTGGTATCAATTTTGAAATTTGATTCTTGATTGCTCATGGTTTGTAAAATACACGGATTCGGGATCAAAGATATTGAAAAGAAAAAGTATTTTAGATCTGTACAAAGTTCGAGGTTCTTATTGTTTTTGTTGATTTGATTTTTGAATCAGTGCGAATAAAAGAATATTAAAACTGTTTCAGGATTTTAACCTTCTATTATTATCTTTTCCGGAGTTGGTGTATTCTGTAATAAGTGAGTGAATTGATTTATTTCAGTATTATTGTAAAGCAGATTATAAACATATTTAAATGGATAATAATTTTTCAACCCAGGTAAAAGAAATTATTTCCTACAGCAGGGAGGAGGCATTAAGGCTGGGAAATGATTTCATCGGTACTGAACATTTGGTTTTGGGTCTGATACGAGACGGAGAAAATACTGCCATAAAGATTCTGAAATCCCTGAATGTGGACATCTATGAGCTGCGCAAGGAAATCGAATTGGCGGTAAAAGATAAAACCGGCAAGAACATTAATAATATCAACTCATTGCCACTTACCAAACAGGCCGAAAAGGTGATCAGGCTTACCGTATTGGAAGCTAAAACCTACAAGAGCCCTCTTGTAGAAAGTGAACACCTGATGCTTTCTATTTTGAAAAACAAGGAAAATATTGCAACCCAAATACTAAATCAGTTTGACGTGGATTATGATATTTTTAAAACAGAACTTGGCTATGTAAAAACAGATACCAAGGCAGAATTTCAGGATGAGGAAAGCGAGGAATACGAAGAGGAAAAGAAGTATTCTCAAAGAGCCTCCAAAGGGTCAGGTGCACAGGGAAAATCAAAGACACCTGTTCTCGATAATTTTGGCCGGGATATTACCCGCCTTGCAGAAATGGGCAACCTGGATCCCATTGTGGGAAGAGAAACTGAGATTGAACGTGTGTCTCAGATTCTGAGTCGCCGGAAAAAGAACAATCCGATTCTCATTGGTGAACCGGGTGTTGGTAAAACAGCCATCGTGGAAGGGCTGGCCCTGAGAATTGTTCAAAGAAAGGTGAGCCGTGTATTGTTTGATAAAAGAGTGGTGTCGCTTGATCTTGCTGCATTGGTGGCAGGAACCAAATACCGCGGCCAGTTTGAAGAAAGGATGAAGGCCATTATGAATGAATTGGAAAAGAACAGGGATGTTATCCTTTTCATTGATGAAATTCATACCATTGTTGGCGCGGGCGGAGCCAGTGGTTCACTGGATGCTTCCAATATTTTCAAACCTGCACTTTCAAGAGGTGAATTGCAGTGTATTGGTGCGAGCACCCTGGATGAATACAGGATGTACATTGAAAAAGACGGTGCATTGGACAGGCGTTTTCAAAAGGTGACCGTGGATCCTCCTTCAGTGGATGAAACGATTGAAATTTTGAACAACATCAAGAGTAAGTACGAAGATTTTCACAGTGTCATTTATGATGAAGGCGCTATTGATGCGTGCGTTAAATTAAGCGACAGATACATGACCGACAGGTTACTTCCTGATAAAGCCATTGATGTGCTGGATGAAGTCGGAGCAAGGGTTCATCTGAAAAATATCAAAGTTCCGAAGGAGGTGATTGATCTTGAAAAAAAGATTGATGAAATCAAGCAGGAAAAGAACCGCGTTGTAAAAAGCCAGCGTTTTGAAGAAGCTGCTTCATTGCGCGATACAGAAAAAAGGTTGCAGGAAGAATTGGAAACAGCCAAGAACAATTGGGAGGAAGAAAGTAAAACCAAAAGATACCCGATTGATGAGGAGGCCATTGCAGAAGTGGTAAGTATGATGACCGGAATTCCTGTAAAGCGTATGGTACAGGCCGAAACGGATAAGTTGAGAAGAATGGGTGAAGACCTTAAAGGCGCTGTCGTTGGCCAGGATGAAGCGATTTCAAAAGTAGTAAAAGCCATTCAGCGAAACCGGGTTGGATTGAAGGATCCGCGCAAACCGATCGGAACATTTATTTTCCTTGGGCCGACTGGTGTGGGTAAAACGGAATTGGCGCGGGCACTGGCAAGATATATGTTCGATAGTGAGGATTCCCTGGTAAGAATTGATATGAGTGAATACATGGAAAAGTTCACTGTTTCCAGGCTGATCGGCGCACCTCCGGGATATGTGGGTTATGAAGAAGGTGGCCAGTTAACCGAAAAAGTTCGCCGCAAACCTTACTCCGTAATTCTGTTGGATGAAATAGAAAAAGCCCATCCTGATATTTACAACATCTTGTTGCAGGTTTTGGATGACGGGCAATTGACAGACGGATTGGGCAGAAAAGTGGACTTCAAGAATACCATGATTATCATGACCTCCAATATCGGTGCAAGACAATTGAAAGATTTTGGCGATGGAGTTGGATTTACAACTGCATCAAGGGTAAGAAACGCCGATGAAAACACAAAGGCAGTTATTGAAAAGGCATTGAAGAGAACCTTTAGTCCTGAATTTCTCAACCGGATTGATGATGTGGTTATTTTCAACCAACTGACGCAGGAAAATATCTTTGCTATCATCGATATCCTGATGAAGGATGTTACGAAACGCCTGGAAAATCTGGGGTTGAAACTTGAACTTTCCGAAGATGCGAAGAAGTTTCTTGCCGAAAAAGGATACGATGCACAATTTGGAGCCAGGCCGCTTCACAGGGCCTTACAGAAATATCTGGAAGATCCGTTGGCAGAAGAAATTCTCAATGCCAATATCAAGAGTGGCAATTCGCTGATTGCAAATCTGGACAAGGAAAATTCCAAACTTTTGTTTCAGGTTAAAACACCCTCCAAAAAAGAAAAAGCATCTGAAGTATAATTCGGAATTGTTGATTGGTTAATGAATAAAAAAAGTCCCGGGCCTGTTGCTCCGGGATTTTTTTTCAAAATGACTAATTGGTTTTGTAACGAAACTTATAGTTCAATATTGAACATAGGTTCACAGAAAGTCTATTTTACAGTGCTGAATAGGGAAACTTCACCGTCAGTATCTATTTGCAACACTACATGGTCTTTTCCTTTTTTGAGTTCAGTTATGTAGCTGTCTCTGTCAATCGGTTGTTCAAAAACAAGCATATTGATATTGTTGTCTTCATTATCGTCGTAGAACATTGTTCTCACCGGAGTGTATCCTTTGTAATCTCTCGCAATACGTTTACGTGCTTTAGCTGGCAAATCACCATAAGTGAGAAAGTGGCCGATTCCGATCAGATGGCCATTGTAGTCATAGTATGCACTTTCAGGTTTGTTTTTCAGGGTAAAATCCACTTCGTAAAATCCTTCCGGTGCGCTCCAGGCAACGTTTTGTGCTTTAGAAAAATTATCCTTGAATTTTTGAGAAACTGCTTCAGGAATATTATTCAACTCTTTGATTTCTTCTTTTTCTGCACGTACTTCTCTCACCATTTTTCTGTCGTGCCTCAACTCGGTTTTATCTTGTTGAAACTGCGAAGTGATATCTGGCGGCTCATCGGACTGTGCCCTGGCCATTGTGGTGCATGCAATCAATGCAGTTAAAGTCAATGCCAATAACCTCAGCCCTTTTTTCCAATAATCTATCAGGTTAAGGTTTACTGCTTTAATCTTAATCTTTGATTCGTTCGATTGAATTGAACGGAAAACATAATCCTTTTTCATTTTTTTTGATTTTATAGTACACGTTAAAAACTTTGATTAACCAGATTACAAAGGCCAGACCAGAAGGAATGGAAAATCGTGATCATTGGTGAATCTTAACAGTGGAGTAATACAACGTTATTCTAAACGGGTGTTTAATTTTAGACAAACCTTAATATTTTTTGAGTCTGATAATTACCCGGATGAAAAATTTGCTTTCTGCCCGGTGGATTGGAACGGTTTCTTTCCGGCACAAAATGGAATTAATTATTTTTACCCCAAATAGAAAATTATCATGGAAATTAAAAATGTATCAGTGATCGGGGCCGGCACAATGGGGAATGGAATTGCTCATGTATTTGCCCAAAACGGATTTCCGGTAAACCTGATTGATGTGAGTGAAAAACAACTGGCAAAAGCACTGGAAACGATTACAAATAATCTGGACCGGCAAGTTAAAAAAGGAAGTATTGACGGGAGTGTTAAAGAAAAAACCCTTACTCACATTCACACAGGAAGTGATTTGAAATCTTTGGTGGCACAGGCAGATTTGGTAATAGAGGCCGCTACAGAGAACCAAACGATCAAGCTGAAAATTTTTGCAGACATCGATGCCGCGGCTCCTGCTCATGCAATTCTTGCTTCCAATACATCTTCCATTTCTATTACAAAAATTGCATCTTCTACAAAAAGGCCTGCAAGCGTTATTGGGATGCATTTTATGAATCCTGTGCCTGTGATGAAACTGGTAGAAATTATTAATGGATATCACACGGATAAAACGGTTACCGAAAAAATTGTTGCGCTGGCAAAACAATTGGGAAAAGTACCCTGTGAGGTAAATGATTATCCCGGGTTTATCGCCAACCGGATTTTGATGCCAATGATCAATGAAGCCATTTATGCACTTTATGAAGGTGTTGCCGGTGTGGAAGAAATTGATACCGTAATGAAATTGGGAATGGCACATCCGATGGGACCTTTGCAACTCGCCGATTTTATCGGCCTGGATGTTTGTGAATTTATTTTAAATGTGATGTATGACGGATTTAAAAATCCAAAATATGCACCATGTCCTTTGCTGGTGAATATGGTAAATGCCGGGAGTCTCGGGAAAAAATCCGGTGAAGGTTTTTATAAATATGCCGCCGGTTCAAAAGAACTTGTGGTGAGTGGACAGTTTAAAAAATTAGTTTAAATCCGGTATTGATTTCTCCACTTTGAAGTTCATAACTGATGTACTGTACTTTTTAAACTTTTACATCGTGTTGACTATTACCTGTGGAATTTGTCGGAGTGCCGAAATGATTTGTGAGGTTTCACCAACCGGGACGCCAACCTGCAGATGACAGAATAATTGAATATCCTGCGTGTAAACAGATGCTTCATTCTGTCTTAAAATGTGCAATACCGGGTGTAATTCAGGATAGGGGCATTCGATAGAAATGGTTTGTAAAATATTTTTTTCAATGATGGGGGTGCATTGCAATACCAGAGATGCGGCTGTTTTGTAGGCATTGGTCAGCCTCGGAACTCCTAACAGGATTCCTCCGAAATACCTTACAACGACAATCAACGTATTTGTTAGTTTTCTGGAATCGATTTGCCCGAGAATCGGCCTGCCGGCAGTGCCCGATGGTTCACCTGCATCTGAACTTCTGTAATTATTTCCGTCAAATCCTATACGATAGGCATAACAATGATGCGATGCTTTGGGATGCAATCTCTTGAGATGCTGTAATTTTTCTTTGAATTCATTTGTGTTTTTGACCGGGAAAGAATAAGAAAGAAACTTGCTCTCAAAAATTTTGTGCTCGGCAAACCCCTCGTTTTTGATTGTAAAGTAACTTTCCATGACAAAGCAGTGTATGATTACAAATATAGGTTTTCATTTTTCAAACCGGCTTTGTTGATTAAAGAGGAAGTTTATGAATTCATAAGTGGAAAATTCATTTGCCCGGAACATCAAAACTTCAATCAATCTGAACCTTCCTGATACTTCTTTTCAAACTTCATCAAAATATCCTTACCTGAATACAATGAAAGAGTGTCAGCATCGACAGAATAATGATTTGCTTTTTTAAAGGCATTTAAAAATACCCTTTCTCCTTCACCGGGACAAGCTTTAAGTGTCATAGCTCCCGGAAGGAACAGCGGGCTGTTTGTTTTATTTTGATAAGTTGCCTGGATCTGATTACAGGAAGTGAATCCTGAGAAAAAGGATTGATCTTTTTTGAAAAGAAGCGATGGCTTTTTGTCCGGATAAAGACCGTTAAAGGCAATCCGCCTTCCATTGATATAAATCAATTCCCATAATCCTGCAAGATTGCCGGGGATGACCGAACTTATTGAAAAGCGCGCTACAGGTGAATTATCTTCAAATAATGTCAGATGATCATTTACAATTTGATAGCTTGTCACCTTACTCAATTTCTGAAAAAGGATATTCTCCGTTTTATTCTTTTCCTTGTTTATGCACGCCATCTTTGTACTTGCAACGGCCTTGATGGATAGTTCATTTTTGTGTGTGGTAAAGTTTGCGAAAAACCTGTTACATCCACCGAAACCACTGACACGCTCTGCACTTTTGTCAAATTCTATATAGACCGGCCTTTCAGAATCAATTGCAATTGAATCTCCATTTAACCACACCAAATCCCATTTTTGAAAAAGCAGATCGGGATTACCGCTCACTTTTTTTGAAGAAGAACAACCTGATGAAATAAACACCAACAACATTATTATAATTGTAAACCTCATCTTTTTCATTTTATGATTCAATGGCAAAAAGACAATATTATTCTCAAAGCAGTTGCATCCGTGACAATAATAAATGTTCTTTATAAAATATTTAGGTATGGGTTACTTTTTCACCTGAAAAAAAAGTTGTGCTGACACCGTTGAACTGAGCATCATTTCTTTTTTTCCCACGGCCACTTTCATGGATCCGTCAAATGGTTCTTTCTCAACGATAACCATTTCTGAACCTAATTTGATTCCTTTAGAATTGAGAAACCTAAGAAGGTCATCTGATGAATTGGTCAGGCCAATAACAACAACCGTTGTATTCAGATCTGCCTGGTCCAGCGTTTTCTGATCAAGTTGTTTGTAGTTGCCATATTTATCGGGAATGGGCGATCCGTGCGGATCCAGGGCTGGATGTCCAAGCATATCGTCCATTTTCTGAAAAAACTTTTGAGATTGGATGTGTTCAATTTGTTCGGCTATGTCGTGTACTTCTTCCCAACCGAAATTCATTTTTTCAACCAGGAACATTTCCGTAAGCCGGTGCTTTCTGATGATAATGGCAGCTTCTTTTTTCCCCTTTTCAGTGAGTTTTATGGGTTTGTATTTTTCATATTTGATTAGTTTTTCATTCGCCATTTTTTGCATCATACTGGTGATACTCGGCATTTTGAGATCCAGCCGTTTGGCAAGATCGTTTACAGTCACTTCTTTTTTTTCCAGTGTCAGGTGATAAAGTGCTTTCAGGTAATTTTCCTGCGTGTGTGATGTTTTAAGTGTGCTGTCATTTGCCATTTGCCGGGCTTAAATGGTGGATGAAAAATGTAAAGTAAAGAAAAATATTTGTTAGGATAATCTAATTTAATACATTTGTTCATAAAACAATGTTTTGGAAAAGGATCGTCATTCGTTAAGCGAGGTTTATGGTACCGTCCATCCGGATAAAAAGAAAGGAGTTCGAAGAGTGCTGGCCTTCCTTGGCCCGGCTTATCTGGTAAGTGTCGGATATATGGACCCGGGAAACTGGGCTACAGATATTGCCGGCGGATCAG
Organism: Chitinophagaceae bacterium; assembly: GCA_017307735.1. Classification (GTDB taxonomy): domain Bacteria; phylum Bacteroidota; class Bacteroidia; order Chitinophagales; family Chitinophagaceae; genus Ginsengibacter. The sequence continues at coordinate 116,359 of JAFKGR010000018.1, read as the reverse complement.
CATTCGGGTATAAGCTGATTTGGGTTTTACTGATGTCAAACCTGATCGCAATTTTACTACAGTCGTTGTGTACAAGGCTCGGGATTGTTTCCGGCCTCGATTTGGCTCAGGCAAGCAAACGCAATTACCCTGATTGGGTAAATTTTCCTCTTTGGATTTTGGCTGAAATTGCCATTGCAGCCTGTGATCTGGCAGAGATCATTGGAATGGCAATCGGGTTGAATCTGGTTTTCGGACTTCCTGTTATCTGGGGCGTTTGTATTTCTGCTTTTGATACTGTGTTGTTTTTGTTTCTGCTCCACCGTGGAATCAGGGTAATGGAAGCGTTTATTATTTCTCTTGTTGCTATCATTGGATTTTCCTTTTTGGTTGAAATGCTGATTGTGTCGCCTGATTATGGCCAGGTTGCAAAGGGATTTATACCTTCAAATTTGACAGGAAATGCATTGTACATTGCTATCGGAATTATTGGTGCAACGGTAATGCCGCACAATTTGTATTTGCATTCTTCCCTGGTGCAGACCCGTAAAATTGAACAATCGGTTCAAGGGAAAAAGAAGGCGATAAAAATGAATTTGCTTGATACGGTACTTGCGCTCAACATGGCATTTCTTGTCAATGCAGCTATTTTGATACTGGCAGCAGCAGCTTTTTACTCGCGGGGTTTTTTTCACATAGCTGAATTAAATGATGCTTCTGTATTGCTGGAAAAAATATTCGGGAAAGCAGCTCCTTTATTTTTTGGGATTGCGTTGATAGCAGCAGGACAAAGTTCTACGGTTACGGGTACACTGGCTGGACAGATAGTGATGGAGGGACATATTAATTTAAGAATTCAGCCCTGGCTGAGGAGATTGATAACCCGTGTAGTTGCTATTGTTCCGGCCATTCTTGCTATTGTTTTTTTTGGTGGAGATGCATTGGGGCAACTTCTGGTTCTTAGCCAGGTTATTTTGAGCTTACAGTTGGGCTTTGCTGTCATTCCTCTGATACATTTTACCAGTAGTAAAAAAATGATGGGAGAACTTGTTGCCAAAGTCTGGGTGAGAATCTTAGCATGGCTATGTGTTGCCATTATTCTTTATTTGAACATAGAATTGATTCATCAGGAAATAGTCGGATGGCTTCATTCCGGTGCCATTTCTCCGAATGTTGTCTATTACTTCATGGCTCCATTTCTGGCTGCGTGTGCTTTTTTATTGTTTTATATTTTTATCCATCCTTTGGTTCCGCACCGGGAGAAGACGAAAGTTTATTTGCCACATGGTATTGCCGAAACTTTTGTAGCTGCTGCGGCTCATCCGAATAAGCATATCGGAATTGCAATAGATTTTAGCGGAAAGGATCAGAATATCATCAGCAATGCTTTAAAGCAGGGAGGACATAAGGCCAAATATACTTTTATACATGTAGTGGAAAGTGCGGTTGCCCGTTATCTCAGTGCAAATGCGAATGACCATGAAACAATTCTGGATAAAGAAAATCTTTCCAAGTATGGGGAATTATTAACCAACGAAGGTTTTCATACCGAAGCCCGGCTTGGATTTGGAAGTCCTTCTTCAGAGATAGCGCGTATCATTAAGGATGAAAATATCGATCTGCTTGTGATGGGCGCACATGGCCACAAAGGAATTAAAGATTTAATTTTTGGATCGACAGCAGAGAAAGTCCGTCACCGGATCAGAATACCAATTTTGATAGTCAAATAAAAATAAACCGGTTCCGCAAGGTTAGAATTGCAAAATGAAAATCACCATACCTGTTTTTCATTCCTGCCGGTTTTCTTCAAATAGCATTGCTTTCGGATGATGAAAAACAGGAAAGTTAACTGAGTTGGCAATGAAACACATTTTGTGTGCTTTGTCATGAAGTTGATTTGCCAATTCTAAAGAAAATTTGTCTTTGACAATTACTACAGGATGTAAATTTACTTCTTTAAAAAAGCCGCTGCCATCCCTGTTTTCAGCCATTTCACCGGTTGCATTGTCTGAATATTCCATAACAATAATCCCAGCTTCGGAACATAGATGAAGATACCAGAGCATGTGACATGCAGAGAGCGATGCAACCAACAATTCTTCTGGATTGTATTTTGATGCATCGCCCAGAAATTTTGGATCGGAAGATCCCTGAATGTCTGTTTTGTTTCCGGTTGAAATAGAATAATCCCTTTTGTATGCACGGTAAGAAAGAGTTCCTTTTCCTGTATTGCCTGTCCATCGGATGGTTGCCTTGTAGTGATGTGATAATTGCATTGCTGAAATTAAGGATAGGCAATGAATTGAAATAAAAAATTATCCAATAGTCTGAATTGGTAATAACTGTCTGTATTCATCTTCATTTTATTTTGATTTGAAATTTTATGGAAATAAAGAGACGAATGTCAGGCGATGGAGCACCTCCCTTGTTAATCAGGTAATCTTTTTTTATACATCATCTTTTGATCTTTTAATGAAATAGCGTCATCTTCAATGGATCAATTATTTGAATGAGATTTGAGATATGCTTTCATTTGTTTGCATCGTTCAGGCCATTTATTATCTGTATTATATTATCTTCATGCCTCTGTAAACCGTATAAAAAAATCTATATATGAGAAAAAATATTTTCATCTTTTTATTTGTTCTTTTTTCAGTACCATCTTTTTGCCAGGTGCAAAAATCAACTGCTTTGTTGATACCACAACCTGTTTCGGTTGAAAATGGTAACGGAGAATTTATTTTGAACAACAGGACTTCGATTGTTATCACTTCTGAAGATGCCTCTGTGAAGAGAGTTGCATCTTTTCTTTCTCATAAGCTATCGGCTGTTACGGGTTATCCGATGCGGATTGCTGTATCGCATTTACAAAAAGGTCCATTGGCAAATGTCATCAGGCTTTCAATAATCAGAGATACAACTATCGGAAACGAAGGTTACAGGTTGAGAGTGACCCCGCGTGAAGTAACTATTTCTGCAAACAAACCTGCCGGCCTGTTTTATGGATTACAGACATTTTATCAATTACTTCCTGACGAAGTTGAGAGCGATCATCCGGTCAGGAACGTGAAATGGATGTTGCCTGCAGCGACCATAATGGATTATCCCCGATTTGGATGGAGAGGATTGATGTTTGATGTAAGCCGTCATTTTTTTACAAAGGATGATGTGAAGAGATTCATCGATGATATGGTGAAATACAAATACAACTTACTTCATCTTCATCTGACTGATGACGAGGGTTGGCGGATTGAAATTAACGGGTTGCCAAAACTTACTGAAGTAGGAGCCTGGCGGGTAAAAAAAGTTGGATACTTCGGTACCTTCTCTGCTCCGAAACCAGATGAACCTCGCAACTATGGCGGTTTTTACACGCAGGACGATATCAGGGAAATTGTGAAATATGCTTCCGATCGTTTTGTAAATATCTTACCTGAAATTGATGTACCGGGACATAGCCTTGCAGCGGTTGCTTCCTATCCTGAATTATCATGCACCGCCGATGCAGTGAATTATCATGTGCGTTCCGGCGAACCCATTATGGACTGGTCGCACGGACAACCACCAATCGCCTTAATTGATAATACCCTTTGCCCGGCCAATGAAAAAGTATATGAATTTTTGGATAAGGTAATGACCCAGGTGGCTCAGTTATTTCCATTTGAGTACATACACGTAGGCGGAGATGAGTGCCCGAAAAATTTTTGGGAAAAGAGTGATTCGGTTAAGGCATTAATGCAAAGAGAAGGATTAAAAAATATGGACGAAGTGCAGAGTTATTTTGAGAAGAGACTGGAAAAAATTGTGGAATCCAAAGGCAAAAAGTTTATGGGTTGGGATGAAATTTTGCAGGGAGGGCTTGCTCCCAATGCAACGGTAATGAGCTGGCGTGGAATGGCTGGAGGAATTGCAGCCGCAAAAATGAATCATGATGTAGTGATGAGTCCCACTGATTTTGCATATCTGGATTATATGCAAGGCGATCCTGTTATTGAACCCCGGGTGTACGCAACACTATTGTTGAATAAAGCTTATCAGTTTGAACCTGTACCAGACGGAGTGGATCCAAAATTTATCAAAGGCGGTCAGGCCAATTTATGGACCGAGCAGGTTTATAATATGCGGCACATGGAATATATGGTGTGGCCAAGAGCAATGGCTATTTCAGAAGTTTTGTGGTCGCCAAAAAAAGACAGAAACTGGGATAGTTTTTCCGGCAGGGTAGAAGATCATTTCAAAAGGTTGGATGCTGCTGAAACCAAATATGCACCAAGCATGTATGATCCGATTTTTGCGGCAGTAAAAACTGACAGCGGAAAACTTCAAATTGAATTAAGCACACAAATAAAAGGATTGGAGATTCATTACAGTTTCGACAATTCGTTCCCGGATAATTTTTATCCGACTTACACAGCGCCGTTAGTACCGCCGGAAGATGCAGTGATGCTAAAGGTGATTACCTACAGAGGAAATAAGGTAATGGGTCGTATGATATCAATGCCGATTGCCGAAATGGACAGGCGTGCAGGAATTAAAAAATAACGAAGAAGAGAAATTATTTTTCGACTAAAAATGTTTTTGCCAATCAATTTTCACCATAGGTTTCATTGAACGCCTGAAAAGGGTTGAATCTGTTTTAAACCGTTTTGTGAAAATAGACTCCATTTGCCTGCGCAACCGGGGTTACTGTCAGATCGTTTATACAAACATTCGCAGGGAGCATTGCACAGTAAACTGCAATTTCTGCGATATCATCTCCGGTCAATGGTTGAAAACCTTCGTAGGTAGCGGATGCTTTTTCGGTATCCCCTTTGAACCGAACGAGAGAGAATTCTGTTTCAACGGCTCCGGGTTTGATGTTGGTTACTTTAATATGATGTGGTAACAAATCTATTCTCATACTTTTTGAAATGGCATCAACTGCTGACTTGGTAGCACAATAAATATTTCCGTTTTCATAAACAAAATCTCCTGCCACAGAACCAATGTTGATGATGTGGCCCGAATTATTTTTTATCATCTGTGGCAACACAGCTTTTGACACATAAAGTAATCCATTGACATTTGTATCAATCATCGTTTCCCAATCGTGAAGATGGGCTTCGTCGAAATGATCTTTTCCCAAAGCAAGACCGGCGCTGTTGATGAGTATATCAATGTTTTCCCATTCAGCCGGTAAGTTATGAATGGCATCAAATACATTTTCTTTTTCACGCACATCAAAAGGCAATGACAATACCTCAACACCAAAATCCTTTTTCAAACTTTCTGAAAGTCCGGATAGCAGATTTTCACGCCTGCCATTGACGATTATTCTGAAACTTTTTTTTGCAAACGCGATGGCACATGATTTTCCAATTCCTGAAGTGGCACCTGTAATGAAAACTGTTTTATTCATATTGTTATTGATTTAGGAAAAATAAGCATTTAATTCTGATGGCTCTGATACGATGATGATATGATCGGAAATTTGATGATACAAAAAATTCTCTGACTCCACTTTTTTTAAAAATGCAACCAGATGTTCATAGAATCCGTTTGAATTCACGATAAATATTTTTTTGTCGTGCAAATCCAGTTGGTCCCAGGTCAGCAATTCAAAAAACTCATCCATGGTGCCATATCCTCCGGCGAGCACAAGAGCGGCATCCCCTTTTTTGTATAATAATTTTTTTCGGGTATGCATGTCTCTTACAACTATCATTTCTGTCAAACCGGTGTGTGCATGTTCTTTGACAGCAAGGATTTTCGGCATGATGCCAATGGCTTTCCCGCCTGAATCGAGTACTGAATTGGCGAGCGATCCCATCATTCCCTTATTCCCTCCACCATATATCAATGTGATATTTTTTGAGGCCAGCAGGTGGCCAAGTTGAGCAGCATGTTCGCAGAAAATTGATTCATTGCCTGTCTTTGATCCACAGAAAACTGTGAGGTTTTTAATTTTCATATTTATATTTACCAATAAAAAATTCGGCACTAAAAATAATAACTCCTTAATTAATCCTCTTTTACCACAATCGACATGAGCCCTTCAGTATTGCTTTCTTTTATCATTGGTTATTTTTTGATGTTAATCCTTATATCCTACCTCACCTCCAGAAAATCGCATGACAATGAAACATTTTTCATCGCCAACCGATCTTCCAAATGGTATCTTGTTGCCTTTGGAATGATAGGTACGGCATTGAGCGGGGTTACTTTTATTTCTGTTCCGGGCGAAGTGGGAAATGCCGCAGGATCACAATTCAGGTATTTTCAGTTTGTACTTGGAAATGCCGTGGGCTATTTTATCGTTGCGTTCATATTACTTCCGTTGTATTACAGGATGCATTTGATTTCCATTTATGAAGTCATCCAAAGATTACTGGGAAATGTCAGCCACAAAACGGCTGCAGCTATTTTTCTTATTTCCCGTACAATTGGTTCTGCATTCCGGTTATATCTGGTTGCGATTGTTTTGCAGAAATTTATTTTTGACGAAATGGGAGTTCCATTCTGGCTTACCATTGTCATCTGCCTCCTGCTTATCTGGGGTTATACTTTCAGGGGTGGGCTAAAGACCATTATTATTACGGATAGTTTGCAGACCCTCTTCCTTGTGGCTTCGGTGTTTCTTTCTATTTATTTTATCATGTCAAGTCTTGGTATGAATATCCATGAGGCATACACAGCAGTGAGAGACAGCCCTTATTCAAAAATATTTTTTACAGGAAATTTCCTTTCAAACCCTTTTCATTTTACGAAAGAATTTATCGGAGGAATTTTTGTGACAATTGGAATGTTTGGGCTTGATCAGGATCTGATGCAAAAAAATTTAAGCTGCAAGAATATCAGGGAAGCGCAAAAAAATATGCTGAGCTTTACGGGCATCTTTGTAATTATTAATTTATTTTTCCTTAGTGTGGGAGCTTTGTTATACATCTATGCCAATCGCGAAGGAATCCCCATTCCGCTGGATCACATTACGCATCAGCCCCGGACAGATTATGTTTTTCCGGATATTGCACTTAATTATTTCAAGGGATTACCCGCGATAGTCTTTATGCTTGGGCTAACGGCAGCCACATTTGCCACGACTGATTCAGGCCTGACTGCCCTTACGACTTCTTTTTGTGTGGACTTTCTGAATTTTGGTAAAAAGAAACAAAGCGAAAAGCATCTGGTAAGGATCAGGACGATTGTTCATATATTCTTTTCCCTGCTGATCCTGTGTGTAATCTTACTTTTCAATGCGATCAATAATGCGGCTGTGGTCACGGCGATATTTAAAGTAGCGACCTATACCTACGGGCCATTGATTGGTTTGTTTGCGTTTGTACTTTTTTCCAAAGGCCGGTATGTGATGGATAAGATGACGCCAATTGTATGTATCGCAGCTCCACTGATTACTTATTTTATAGATTCCAATTCAAGGACACTTTTGCATGGCTATGTTTTTGCAGAAGAGTTAATTGTAGTAAATGGCCTTATTACTTATGGAGGTCTTTTGCTGTTCAGCAAGAAAAAAAAGTTAAAATTAGCTGGTGATGGAATTGATTAATCAAAAAGCAGAACAGTATGCTGCACGGTTTAGTGAACCTGCCGGGATGCTGTTAGACGAAATTGAAAATTTTACCAGAGAGAACAAAGGCCGGCATTTCACCATGCTCAGCGGCGCAGTACAGGGTAAAATTTTAGAAATGATTAGTTGTATGATCAGGCCACAAAATATATTGGAGGTGGGCACTTTCATGGGATATAGCGCTCTTTGTCTGGCAAAGGGCCTTGAACCTGGAGGCGAACTTCATACAATTGAAATACGTGATGAAGATGCAGATACAGCCGGATCTTATTTTAAAAGGTCTGAATTTTCTGACAGGATAATTTTGCACCGGGGAAATGCGTTAGATATCATTCCGAAGCTGAATGTAAATTGGGACCTTGTTTTTATCGATGCAGATAAAGTGAATTATATTCGGTATTACGAATTATCTTTACCGCAGTTGAAACCCAAAGGAGTGATTCTGGCAGATAACGTATTGTTTCATGGAGATGTTTTGGAAGAAGAAGTAAAAGGAAAGAATGGCAAAGCAATACAAGAGTTCAATGAACATGTAGCAGCAGATTCGAGAGTAAAACAGGTAATCATGACCGTTAGAGACGGTTTGATGGTAATTATGAAAAAATAATTTGATATAACCACCCTCATGGCAAAGAGCATTTTCTTTTTCATCTTTTTGGCAAGCAGCCTCAGTTCAATGGGGCAAAAGATGACGCCTGAGGATTACGTTTCAAAATATAAAGACCTTGCCATTACCGAAATGGAACGGTCGGGTGTCCCGGCAGCCATCACACTGGCTCAGGGTATTTTAGAAACCCAGGCGGGTAACAGCGATTTGTTTAAACAATCCAACAATCATTTTGGAATTAAATGTAAAAGTGATTGGACTGGCCCCTCAGTGACTCATGATGACGATGCCGCCAACGAATGTTTCAGGGCGTATTCGTCATCTGCTGACAGCTATAAAGATCATTCTGATTTTTTGAGAAACAGTGGACGGTATTCTTTTTTGTTTAAGCTGGATCCTACTGATTACAAGGGATGGGCTTATGGATTAAAAAAAGCAGGTTACGCCACCAGTTCCACTTATGCAAATACCCTGATCAAATATGTTGAAAAATATAATCTTGAGCAATATACGATGCAGGGTTTGAGACGGGTTTCGAATAACGGTGATGCAGAAGTGGCAACTCAGGATCAAACAATCAATCCTTCAACGAATTCAAATGAAACAAGCGATTGGAAAATTATTCTTGTCAATCAGTCAAGTGCCGTTCATGTTCCTGCAGGCACTTCTTTGCTTGCCATTGCTACCCGGTACAATATCAGATTGAGCAAACTACTCGAATTTAATGAGCTTGCCAATGATGGCATCCTGAACAGGGCACAGATTATTTTTTTGGAGAAGAAATCCAGTCAGAGTACTACTCCCTATATTACAACTTCCTCTCCCGAAAGCATACATGATATTGCGCAGGCCAATGGCATTTTAACTGCATCACTTTTGTCGTACAATTCATTTGCTGCTGATGAAATAGTTGCTGCTAACAGTACCGTGTACCTGCAGCCACATCCGGCAGAAAGTAATTCGGAAACTGCAGGGACAGATGCAATGACCCATACCGTAGAACCCAAAGAAGGTTTATATGCAATCGCAAGGAAATACGGAGTTTCCGTTCCTCAGTTGAAAGCATGGAACCAGTTGCAATCGGATAATTTACAAATAGGACAAAAACTGGTTATTTACAAATGACACAGGCGATTATCGTTCACGACAAACAGTTCGTTCCATACATAAGCAGTGAAGAAATTGAAAAACAGGTAAGCAGGCTGGCGCGTGAAATTGAAAGGGATTATGCGGGCAAGAGACCTTTGTTCATCGCCATTTTAAATGGTGCATTTATGTTTGCATCAGACCTTTTCAAACATCTGGAAATTGAAGCTGAAATTTGTTTTATCAAACTCGCCAGCTACAAGGGAACCAAATCAACAGGAAAAGTGATTACCGCGATCGGGTTGGACGAAGAGTTGTATAAACGCCATGTTATCATCCTCGAAGATATTGTGGATACAGGCAAAACACTTCATGAATTTCTTCCACAGCTTGATCACAATCATCCTTCATCTCTGAAGATTGCGGCTCTGCTGAACAAACCGGATTCTCAGATTTACGACGTTAAAGTGGATTATCTGGGTTTCACCATACCAAACAAATTTGTATTGGGTTACGGGCTGGATTATGATGGACTTGGCAGGAATCTGGATTCTATTTATCAATTGACAGAGGAATAGTTTTACCTTAAACAGGGATTTTGTAAATTTTATTTCAAACCTCAAATGGTTATGAAGAAATACATTTTTTACATAATTGGCATTATACTCGCAGGTACGGGAATGCAAAGCAAAGCTCAGGACATGGCGTATTATATGATTGTCGGGACTTATACCCACACGGGAAGTAAGGGGATCTATGTCTATAAATTTAATGCTCAAACAGGAAAAGCAGAATTTTTAAATTCTTCATCCTCCATAAAAAATCCTTCCTACATCACAATTCACAAAGACAATATATATGCCGTAAGTGAAACAAATGGGAGTGTACCGGGAAGTGTGAGTGCCTATCATTTTGATCGCAAAAACGGAGAGTTGAAATTGCTGAATAGTTTTCCGACCGGTGGTGATGACCCATGTTATCTGGAAACGGATTCTTCGGGAAGATTTCTTGTTGTCGCCAATTATTCCGGAGGAAGTATTACTGTGTTTGGTTTAAACAGGGATGGTTCTTTGAAGCCAGATAAACAACTGATTCAACACGAAGGAGGAAGTATAAATCTGGAAAGACAGGGAAGCCCACATGTTCATCAAACTGTTTTCTCTCCGGATGAAAAATATGTACTCGCCCCGGATCTGGGGAAAGACAGGGTAATCATTTACTGTTTTGATGGAAATATCAATCATCCATTGTCGCGTGATACCGAAATTGTTTGCAGTCCCGGAAGTGGGCCACGACATGTAATTTTCCACCCACATAAAAATTTTGCTTATCTGATTCATGAATTAAGCCCTGTGATTTCGGTTTATCAATATGAAGGGAAAAAGTTTAATAAAATCCAGGAGGTGAATGGATGGCCTGAAGATTTTTCAGGTAAAACAGATGGTGCAGAGATTTTGGTGTCGCCCGACGGAAAATTTTTATATACATCACACAGGGCTGAACAAAATTCAATTGGCATGTTTGAGATTGATCCATCAACGGGTATGATTGCCAATATTGGTTTCCAGCCGGCTGGAGGAAAAGGCCCCCGATTTTTCACCATTGACCCTTCGGGTAAATGGTTGCTGGCGGCCCATCAGGGATCCGACAGCGTTGTTATTTTCAAAAGGAACCCTGTTACGGGCGAATTGGAAGAGTCACACACCATAAAACTTCCGATTCCGGTTTGTATTCAATTCGCTCCAATGAAATGAAGCCCGGTTATAAAAAAGCCGTCCGGCAGAATACCGGACGGCAAAGTTCAAAGCTTACCTTTTTTTAACTACTGCTTTTGCAATTTGATATTATAATTGATATCGTCATTGGTAATATTGATATAGTAAATCCCTGGTTTGAGAGAAGAGAGATTACTGATATTTACTGAATTACTTCCTTTAACGGCCTGGATTGTTCTTTGCATCACCGGTTGCCCAAGTGTATTTCTGATAATCATATTTGCGTCTGCGGTTTTGTTGGCAGAGAATGAAGCTGTGAAACCATTGTTGAATGGATTTGGAAATACATTCATTGAGTTGATTTCTCCGAAACGGGCTACCCTTACCGGGCTGAATTCGTATCTGCCATCGAAATCAATTTGTTTTAAACGATAGTAGTTTACACCGTTTGCAGGATTACCATCGGTAAACTGATAATTCAGGGTAATGCTGCTGCTTCCGCTTTCAGAAGAAGAGGATACAAAACCAATACTTGACCAGTTTTTCCCGTCATTGCTTCTTTCAACATCGAATCCTTTATTGTTTGATTCGGTAGCTGTTGACCACAATATTTTTGCAGATTGACCTTGTGCCAGGACTTCAAAGTCTGAAAGTTTAACAGGAGTCGGGCCTCCTTCAGGATTTTGTATTAAAGTTGTGGTTGAGCTACAAGCATTACCACCACAGGTTCCGTTAGAATGAGACTCCATTAAAACATAAAGGCTCGGTGCTGAACATGGAACGTTAGTTAAAATAACATTTTTAACCGGAGTACCGGCTCCTAAACCTTTTAAGTCGCCCATGCAACCTGCATTTAAATCTGACCAGTTGGTGCTATCCGTGCTATATTTTATTAACATGGAACTTTCTCCGCTTGAAACCGGATGATATTCGGCAACAATAGCAATGAAACAACCGGAAGGAGTCACACTGTCTATTAAGGTTACTTTATCAACGACAGGGCATTGGGCGTTTGCATTGTTTGCAAATGTTACGATAAATAATATCGCTAATGGAATTGCTATTTGTTTAGCATTCTTTTTAATTTTTGAAAATATACTTAAATACATGACTAATTATTTTTTGATTTTGAAATTTTGTTGTTGGTTCTGTGATAAAATTTTAATTACTTTTTTTATGAATTTTCGAGAAAAAAACGTGATTATCTGGTTAAACAACCAGGTTTTAAATCAGCTAATACCTGTTTGAAAACAAGTTTGCGGTTTGATCACACCAAGTTCACCTAAATTTTGTCTGGAAAATATAATTCGATTTCCGGTGAGATACGCACCCTTTTTTTAGGGTTCGAAATGGGGGAGTCTGGAAGGTGAATTCCTGATGAGTACAGGAAAAAACACCTAAGAAATGACGAGTAAAAACCTTTCATTTTTGTAGTTTTAGAGTTGAAAAATGGTAAACATTTTTTTCAATAGACTACTGGAAATAATGGTCTTACTAAGGGATGGGGTATTACAAATGTTTTAATAGGAATTCAGCGGAAGAATATTCAGAAGATATTGGGGGAGGTGAACTTTTCCTTAACAGGAATAAATAGTAACCTCAATGCAAAAATAATGTTTATTATGACTTTTGCAAGTGCTTTCAGAATTTGCGCGAAAGAAAACGATGATTTTTGATCGTAGTGAGCCTGATATTTTATTTAAACAATGATTTCTCACTTTAAAATTTTATTTGAGCTGCCTGAAATAAAAAAGGCCGGATTTCTCCGGCCCTTTTTAATTCATTTAACCCTGGGTTTGTGGTTTTTCAGGTTTAAACTTTCTTTTGGTTTCCATAGGTTACAACGTTTTCAAAGGACAAGGTTCATGTCGTTTTTCCGGGGATTTTACTCCCTTTTAGGATTTTGGATTTGGTTCAGTTTTTCAGTTCTGATTTGGATTTGGTTTTTTCTGGATTCCTGGTTCTGATTTTTTCAGAAGATTTTGGATTTTATTCCGGTATTTTTATGTACCGTTTATGAATACAAAGGTATAAGCCTTCTGTAGCGGTACAAGAGCAATATTGACCAGTTTTAAAAAAATGTATTTACCGGAGTGTTCGTAATTTTACGATGTATTTGTACCGTAAACCAACTATAAATAATGATAATCCTGAATTAATGAAGACAGTCAGAATTACCGTAACAGGTAAAGTACAAGGGGTTTCTTTCAGGGCAAATACAAAAGAAGTCGCTGAAAGCCTTGGACTAAAAGGAGAAGTAATGAATAAAAATGATTTTGTGGAGATTGTTGCCCAGGGTGAAAATGGAGCCATTGATAAATTGATTGAATGGTGCCATCATGGACCTGAAAAAGCACAAGTCAAAAGTGTGAATGTCGAGATTATTGCCTATCCGGTGTTCAAAAAGTTCAGCATAGTCAGGATATAAAAGTTTTGTTTTATTAAAGATTGTCAGATTGTCTCTGGTTCAATTTTAATATTCCCCACTCGTTTCTCATTATTTACCTTTGCGTTGAAAATATTTTTTTTATACAATAATTTTTTTCTCATGAAAGTAACTGTAGTAGGTGCAGGAGCCGTGGGTGCTACCTGTGCAGATAACATAGCTCGCAAAGAGTTGTGTGATGAACTGGTGATGCTGGATATTAAAGAAGGTGTCACTGAAGGCAAAGCAATCGATATGATGCAGAGTTCTGTCTGGCTTGGGAGCGACACTCGTATTACCGGTAGCACAAATGATTATACAAAGACTGCCGGAAGCGATCTGGTAGTAGTGACTTCTGGAATTCCAAGGAAACCCGGAATGTCGCGTGAAGAGCTGGTGGGAATCAATTCCAACATTGTGAAAGATGTTACCAAAAAGATTCTGGAACAATCTCCCGATGCAATTTTCATTATCATCAGCAATCCGATGGATTCTATGGCCTACCTTACTTTGAAAGCAAATGGCCTTCCCAAACACAGAGTAATCGGAATGGGTGGCGCTTTGGATAGCAGCCGGTTCAGATATTATCTTTCGCAGGCTCTTCACTGCTCTTCTCACGATTTGAATGCAGATGTGATTGGCGGTCATGGAGACACTACCATGATTCCTCTGACAAGGCTGGCAACTTATAACAGCATACCGGTAAGTGAAATCCTCGAACCCGCCGCCCTGGATAAAGTAGCAGCCGATACAAGAGTAGGCGGTGCAACTTTGACCAAACTCATTGGAACCAGTGCCTGGTATGCACCCGGTGCAGCATGTGCAATGATTGCAGAATCTGTGCTGAGAGATGAAAAGAAAATGATTCCATGCAGTGTTTATCTGGAGGGTGAATATGGACAAAAAGATATTTGTCTTGGTGTACCTGTTGTTTTGGGAAGAAAAGGATGGGAAAGCATTTATCAATTAAAACTGGATGATGCAGAAAAGGATGCCTTTGCAAAGAGTGCAGAAAAAGTACGGAGTGTAAATGCAAGTTTGAAATTCTGATTGGAATTCTTTGAACACTAAAAAAGACGGAATTTATTTCCGTCTTTTTTTATAACATAATTTATTATCCTAACCGTCGGAATCCTCGTCGTGGTTATTATTCTTTTTGTTGAATATTTTGAAATCGGAGTTCCCAAATTTATAGGAGAAAGTCAATTTGAAACTACGTACGCTCCATCTGCTATAACTTTCCTGATAAAACGAAGGAGTGTCATAAATAATTCCACGATGATCGCTATTGAACAGGTCGTTGATTCCCAGAACAAGTGAACCGCTGTTGTTTTTCAGGAAATCTTTTCTGAGGGCAATATCTATCCTGTATCTGTGAAGGCGTTTTCCCTGTGGAATTACGTTGGGCGACTGATAAACACCATTCATCTGAAATGAGAAATTATTCCATAAAGAGGGATCCGGTGTAGTTATTTTATAATTGACCTGCAGTTTTGATCTCCAGTTAAATCCGGTGTTGCTCAGGTCCAAATTATTTACCTGTGCATTCACTTTTTGATATTGCATGCTGAGAGAGGGCGTGATGCTGAATCCTGTGAATACTTTCTGTTGAAGCGTCAGTTCAAGCCCAAGATTGCTTTTACTGTTTGCATTGATAAATGTGTTGAGAATGGCATTGGGATCAACTGCTGAATTATTTAATTGTTTGAATTGATCGGTTGTCAGGGTATCGCTGTATTGTGTGATGTCATTTTGAGATGTCCTGTAATAAATAGTTGCCAGCAGGTTGTTGCCGGCTCCGTATGTTTTTGAATAGTTGAATTCAAATGAATTCTTGAATTCGGGTTTTAATGCAGGATTACCTTGTTGAATGTTCAGCGGATCATTGATGTCGATGAAAGGATTCAATTGCCAGAAATTGGGTCGCCTGATCCTGCGGCTGTAATTGATTTGCAATTCATCATTGTCCGATATTTTTTCAGAAAGAAAGATACTCGGGAAAAGTCCATTCCAAAGTGTTTTGAGGCCTGAGGGATATTTATACCCAAATTTTTGAGCGCTGTCGATCAGCGTTCCGTCAAAATTAGAATACTCGCCCCGCAATCCCAATTGATAACCGAATTTACCGATTTTGTCTGTATAGGTAAAGTAGGCTGCCTGCACCTGTTCAGTGTATTTGTAGTGATTGCTGAGCGGCAATTTGGTTTCTACACTGCCATTGACAGAAAATGTATTAAAAAGACTTTCGTAATTATTAATATAACTGCGCAATCCGGCTTCTATTTTCTTGTTGTCATTTATTGGATTTGTATAATCTATCTGCGTAGTCCACTGGTTGTTATTGTTCGAACCCTGATTTCTTACCAATTGTGCCAGGCCGTCGGGCGTATTATCCGGGAGAAAAAATGAGTTGGCAATATTGGTGTTGTCATGCACTTTTCCATAATTTACATTCACACTTGCATCCAGTTCTTCGCCGTCGTGTGGAAATTTATGCGTGTAATTTAGCTGACTGTTATTTCGCCTGAAACCAAATACCTCATCAGAAGTCCTTAGTCCCAATCTGGTCAGGTTTTTATTAACATCCATATATCTTTGATCTTGCTCTTCCTCGTTATTGAAATCTCCCTGAACAATTCCCTGAGAAATAGTCAGAATGTTTCTGTTGTCCACGAAGAAATCTAAACCGCCGCGCAAAGATTTGAACTGCCTGTGGCGATGATTGGCAGATTCCTGTTTGAAATAGTCAGTAGCTATTCCATTTTCTTTGTTTGTCCTTTCACTGCTCCCTTTGGTTACACCGCCTGATGTGTGATAACCACCGGTGACAAAAAAGTTGAATTTATTCTGCCTCAGGTTCAGGCTTACATTGCTGTTGAAAACACTGGGTGTGCCGCCGGCAACAGAAACAATTCCATTGAAACCCTGGCGCTTGTTTTTCTTAAGAATAATATTGATAATTCCTCCACTGCTGCTGGCATCGTATTTTGCCGAAGGATTGGATATCAATTCAATCCTGTCGATATTTTCCGAAGGGATCTGGTCGAGCGTCAGAATGGTTGGCCTCCCATCAACGAATATTGTCGGAGTTGAATTTCTGAATTCAACATTTCCATTCAGGTCCACCGAAACAGATGGAATTGTTTTTAAAGCATCAACAGCCGTTCCGCCTTGTGCAGTAAGGCTTTGCGATACATCAAAGATTTTTTTATCAATACCCATTCTCATGGGAGGTGTGGCAGCCGTTATGACAATGCCCTGCAATTTCTGAGCTTCTCTTACCATGATGATATTGCCCACATCGTAGCGCTGGGGTTCATCTGAATTCTTAAAATGAAATTTAAAGGAAGATGCAGAATGACCGACAGAAGATACTACCAGTTTCAATGAATCTTCTGTGGGGATGTTGCTGAAACTAAAATCACCATTGGGTTTGGTGAGCATCACTGCAATTAAAGAATCTTTTTGTTTTTTGGTGAACGGATCTTTTATTAATGAGAATAGCTGAACAGAAGCAGCTTCGAGAGGTTTGTCAGAACCGAGTTCAAGAACTTTTCCGAGAACGGTATTTTTGCCTGTTAAAACAATCTGAGTATTATTTTGTGCAGGCAAAGGTTCTTTTTCTACTTGCGCTTTTAAATTGAAACCAATAAATGTCAGAAAAACGCAGAGTAAATATTTCATTCAATAACTATTTAAGAATTAATGGAGTGCAAAGGTATTGTTAGACGTCCTCTGTCGGGGAAAACGTACTAAAGTATCATCGAAGACGAAGGTGTTTTAACGTAACGTAAACAGTGAGACCCTCGTCGGTGTTAAATAAAAAGAGAAAGAAACGGATTTAACTTGTGCCTATAGATTCGCGCCCGGCGCGGCATTGGCGAGTAAACCATTTATTTTTTTGTTCCATTCAGTTTGCTGCACCACGTTTACACTGTGTGATGTTTCTTTATCGTATTGATCCTGCCATTGATTATTTTCCAAATAAGATTTTTTAAAAATAGCTCTCAGTTGCTGTCCATAGTTTTCTACGGTAAAATGTGTGCGCTGAATTTCTTTGATAAAATTCAATGCTCCGAGATAAGTAATATCGAAGTGGTGTTGTTCATGTTCTAAATGGAAACTGTCATTTATATTATGCCGTTTCCACGAATTGTGTTTTGTGAAAAATGAGAAGACTCCGATTCTGAGCAAAATTTCTTTGTCAGAAAATTCTATGCCCGCATCGTATGCATATCCGGATGAAGTCAATGCAGCTTCAAATGTATTTTGTACAGGAGTCCCTCTAAAGTCGCGCCAGCTTAACTTTCTGCCCTGATCATAATAAATGGTATCCCCGCCGGAACGGTTAAATTTTGCTACATACGAAACCTGTACTTTGACAGGCTGTGATTCTGCATTTGAAAAAATCAATAGGGCAATGAACAACAGAAAAAAATGAAAAATATTTTTGAAGAACGAATATGTCAGGGAAAGTGGTTGCAAGATTTTTCTATTTTCTAAATTTTAATTGTAATTATTTTGCTATGAATTAAAATCAAATTTACTGTTCAGTACTTCATTTATTTTATCTGTGATCATTTGCGGGATAATGTAACTCATGCAACCTTCTTTCCCATGTACAGGGCATGGTTTATTTCCGTAAACAGATGAAGGCCTGCATGGCAGTTCCGTCTGTATTGCATTTTTCAAATCCTGCCCCCATCCGTAAAATCCGGCGAATGGATGGGTACCTCCCCAAACAGAAACCACCGGTATGCCATACAACGAAGCGAGATGCATATTCGCAGAATCCATAGATAACATTACATCCAGTTGTGATATAATTTTTAATTCATCTGAGAATGTATGGTCAGGAAGGATTGCAATGTTTTTTTTATTTGCAAACTTTTTTAGGGAAGCCAATTCATTTTTACTGCCAAACAGGATGATGAAATTAGAAGGATTTTCAGCGAGTGTATTGATTACTTTTTCCATCTTTTCAAACGGATACATTTTCATTGGATGCTTCGCAAAAGGCGCTACTCCGATAAAGTTTAATTCTTTTGTATTGATATTGAAAGTTTTTTTTATCTCCTCTTTTTGTGTTGAGCGATGATATGGCGGGGGCTGATTATTGAGATATACAGGAAATCCTAATTTGGAAAAAACATCAGCATATCGTTGAAAGGTGGATTTTAGATGGCGAAATATTTTGTCAGGATAACGTGTTAGTTCTTTTTTTTCTTTTCTTCCTTTGTCAATGATCGAAACCGGAACACCGCGAAAAAATTGCCGGATAATTTTTGTCCTGATTACATCGTGCAAATCTGCAACGGCATCAAAGGGAATTTTATTGATAATTTTTGCAGCCCTGGCAAGGCCACTTAATCCTTTGAATTCGTTTTTGATATCCAACCCGACAAAATGGATTTTTTGAATACCCTCAAACAGCGGTTCAAATGCAGGTTGAGAGACGAATGTTACAGAAATTTCAGGATGTTGATCGAGAAGAAGTTTCATCACTGGTACAGTCATGGCCACATCTCCAAGTGAAGAGAAACGCAGCACCAGGATATTCTTCACATTCGTTTTCATAATTTTCTTGTGTATAAAACCGGATTGGTTTCCTCATCATTGTACATCTTCATTTGCTTATACACTTTCATGACTTTTTTTCCTTGCGAAATCTTATCAATAAGCTCATCAATGGCCAAAGAAAGGTCTGACTCCTGTGTCAACAGTACTTCAAGTTTTTGAAGGCATTGCTGTCGATGATTTTGCGATGCATCTGCTCTCTGCGACTCCAGTTTCATGTGATAGATTTTTAATTGGAGAATAGATAACCGATCAATGGCCCACGCCGGACTTTCTGTATTGATGGTGGCAGATTTATTTGCAACTACGTCTTTGTATTTGTTCAAAAAATAAGCGTCAATAAATTCTACGATATCTGTTCTTTTCTGATTCAGTTTATCAATACGTCTTTTCAGAGTCATCCCTTCTGCGGGATCAATTTCCGGATTTCGAATCAGATCTTCCAAATGCCACTGAACCGTATCAATCCAGTTTTTTTCATAAAGCAAAAATTCAAGTGAACCTTTATCAAAAGGATTTTTCGCAATAGCGTTTATATCATCTTTCTGATGATAATCCCCGATACTTTTTTTGAATATTAAAATAAAATCCGAAGCCTTCATGCACTTACAAATTTCGGTAATTAACAGCGAGGAGTTATAAAAGGCACCTGCTTTAAAAATAAATTATGCTTTTGATGTTTTTGTTCTGATTGCTTTATAAATGACAGGGAAAGTGGTGACAACTACAATTGTCAGCACAATAATTTCCAGGTGTTCAGTCAAATCATAACCAAATTTTGATTTTATAAATTGTTGGAGGAAGTGCCCCGCCAGCAACATGGACGCCACCCACGACATGCAACCAACGATGTTATAATAAGAAAATTTCTTGTAATCCATTTTGACGATACCGGCTACAATAGGAGCGAAAGTTCTGATAAATGGAATGAACCTGGCAATCACAATGGTCCATCCTCCGTTTTTCTCATAAAAATCATGCGCCTGGATCAAATATTTTTTTTTGAAGAAAAAAGTATCCTTTCGCTGATACAAAAATGGCCCGCCTTTTTTGCCAAACCAATATCCCACGAAATTTCCTAAAACGCCCGCCGTTGTTATCATTACCCAAAGTACCCCGAGATCAATCCACTGATTGCTTTCTTTGAACAAAACGGTATTTACAATTTCATTGCTGAAGATTCCTGTTACAAAAAGCAATGCATCTCCGGGTAGAAAAAAACCAACAAATAATCCTGTTTCCGCAAACACAATAAAGATGACCATCCATAATCCGCCGTTTTGAATATAGAACTCCGGATTAAGGAGATCCTTAAAAGTTATTCCGATAATTTCTAAAAGTGTCAAGGTTTGTATTTTAATTTATTGTCCGGGTAAAGAAACAACAAAACTAATTATCTGAGTAATTTGTTTAGTTAATTAGGTTCAAAGGCAAGCGCCTTTTCACGGTCAAATTCTCCCTCCCATCTTGCAATGACACAACTGGCCAGTGTATTGCCGATTACATTGACAGAAGTCCGGGCCATATCCATTAATTCATCAATTCCCAAAATAGCCATGATTGGCCAAAGGGGCAGACCAAATGAAGAGGCAGTGCCGATTAAAATTACGAGAGAAGCGCGGGGTACTCCTGCTACACCTTTACTTGTTAGCATTAATGTTAATCCCATTACAATCTGAGTAGAAATGGGCATGTGCATCCCTGCTGCCTGAGCTGCAAAAACACTTGCAAGAGAAAGGTAAAGTGTAGTGCCATCCAGATTAAATGTGTAACCTGTCGGAAGCACGAATGAAACAATTTTTCTTGGCACACCAAACTTTTCCATGTTTTCCATGGCAATAGGTAATGCCGATTCGGAACTTGTCGTCGCAAAAGCAATAGAAACCGGTTCTGAAACAGCTCTTATAAATTGCTTAATGGGAATTTTAAAGAAGTATGCAATTGAAAATAACACACCACCCACAAAAGCGATTAAGGCAACATATAAAGTGAGTAATAGCTTCATCAATGAGAAAAGAATATCCAGTCCGAGATGTCCGACGGTTACTGCAATGGCGCCGCCAACACCAAAGGGAGCGAAATACATAATGATATTAGTAAAACGAAACATGGTTTCGGCCAGGCTCTCACTGAACAACAACATGGGTTTTCTCTTTTGTTCATCAATAATTGCCAGGGCAATTCCAAAAATGATACTGAAAACCACGATGGGCAACACGTCTCCGTGGTAAATGGATTTGACAAAATTTTCCGGGAAAATATCCAATATAATTTCCTGCCATGAATGCGGTGCACTTTTGGGTAATTCTTCATGAAACCCAGCGGGAATATGAATGCCCACGCCTGCCTGCGAAATATTAATTGCAATCAAACCTATGATCAACGCAATAGTTGTGACCACCTCAAAATAGAGAACAGATTTCCAACCCATCCTTCCCACTTGTTTTAAATCTGAATGTCCGGCAATACCTACTACCAGTGTTGAAAAGAGGATGGGCGCTATGATGGTTTTTACCAGCCGGAGAAAAATGTTGCTGAGAACTTTGAGGTTTTTGGCGAACTCAGGGAAGTCGAGTCCGATTTCCACACCAATCACCATACTGGTAAGGATCCATGTGGTCAGGGATTTTTTATAAATCGCATACAATATCAGGGAAAGAATAAAAATCCACCTGATCACCCGGAGAGCATTTGGGTTGACGGACTGAAATTTGTAAATGTCAATGAGATGTATAATAGCGGTGACGGTAAACAAGCCTACGGCAAGGAGTCCGCTCTTTTTTTTATTCATGAACAGTTTTTGACAATTGTGCCAAAACTAAGGAATACCTGATATAATTGTAAAATTGATTATTGATAAAAAGGTTAAGGTGTATTTGCAATGGCAATACAGGGAAATGAGTAGTTTCCCGTGATTTCGTAAAGAGTTTTGATCAATGGTTTTTGATTCCTGTCAAAAACTTTTAAACCGTCTTTTTGATTTATTTGTTATTTTTCCAAAATCAATTTTTAAAATTTAACCAAAAAATCTCTCTCATTTATGGGGCTTTTTATTAAAAAACCAATGAGCGTTTTGCTGGGTGAGGCGTCTGCTTCAGGCGATAACACCCTCAAACGTTCGCTAACCTCTTTATCACTGATTGCATTGGGTATCGGTGCCATTATCGGCGCCGGTCTTTTTTCTATTACGGGCATGGCGGCTGCAAATTATTCGGGTCCGGGTATTATGATCTCCTTTATTATTGCTGCTGTCGGGTGCGGATTGGCAGGATTGTGTTATGCGGAATTTGCATCTATGATCCCGGTTGCCGGCAGTGCTTACACCTATTCTTATGCAACTATGGGTGAATTTATTGCATGGATTATCGGGTGGGACCTGGTTTTGGAATACGCCGTCGGTGCTGCCACCGTTGCATCAAGCTGGTCCGGTTATTTCGGAAAACTGCTTGCCAACTACGGGGTGGCATTTCCGGATTATCTGATTAAAACACCGTTTGACGGGGGGCTTTTGAATTTGCCCGGTGTTTTTATTGTAGTGATAATGTCTCTGCTTCTGATCCGCGGAACCAGTGAATCGGCATGGGTGAATGGATTTATCGTTATCCTGAAGGTTACTATAGTTTTAGTTTTTATATTTCTCGGATTTCATTACATCCGCCCGGAAAATCATCATCCGCTGATTCCACCAAATGCAGGTTCATTTGGTGAATTTGGCTGGTCGGGAATTATTCGAGCGGCAGCGGTCGTCTTCTTCGCCTATATCGGGTTTGATGCAGTGTCGACGGCGGCACAGGAAACGAAAAACCCGAAGAAGGCAATGCCAATCGGTATTATGGGATCGTTGATTATTTGTACAATCCTTTACATCCTTTTTGCGTATGTGATGACCGGAGTTACCAGTTATAAAAATTTTGCCGGCGGCGAGTTGGCACCTGTTGCAACAGCCATCGACTGGATGGGCCCTATGGTAAACGGAACAGTGCCGCGACCTGCCTTCCCCTGGCTGAATAATTTGATCATTATTGCTATTTTGCTCGGATACTCATCCGTTATTTTGGTAATGCTTCTCGGCCAAAGCCGTGTATTCTATTCAATGAGTACCGATGGATTGCTTCCAAAACTTTTTTCAGATATACATCCAAAACACAGAACTCCTTATAAATCCAACTTACTTTTCATGGTATTTGTGAGCGCTTTCGCGGCTTTTATTCCAGGACGTGTAGTTGGCGAAATGACAAGTATCGGAACGTTGTTCGCTTTCATTCTTGTTTGTGCGGGTGTACTTGTGATGCGATCGACAATGAAAGATGCACCACGTGCATTCCGGGTTCCATTGGTTCCGTATATTCCGATCCTGGGTATTTTGGTTTGCCTGGGCATGATGGTATTCCTGCCGTTTGATACATGGATTCGGTTGCTGGTTTGGATGCTCATCGGCCTGGATATTTATATCGGATATGGTGTGCGAAAAAGCATGCTCAATGCCGGAGAAAAACACATGAAGGATAAGAGCATTATTAGTTTGTGTGGTATCGGATTAAGCGTCGTTTTAATCATCATTGCTTATTTACATTTTGTCACCACTCCTGAAGACAGCCAGGATGAAGCATTGTTTTATTTTGCAATCGGATTTGGAATCTTGCATTTGCTATACTTTTTTTACCGGCATTATGTAGATAGAAAAAGGGCGATCCCTTCCGCATGATCGACAGATTGTAATAAAATAGAATTAAACCTCCGGAATTTTCGGAGGTTTTTTATTTTAAATGTCCAGTTATTTTAAAATGAAATCAGTAAATTATTCTCTGAATATGATTCTGTAGAATCCGGGCTACTTTTGTACAAATGAAAATTGCAACTTATAATATAAACGGTATTGGAGCACGCCTCCCTGTTTTATTAAAATGGCTCGAAGAATCCAAACCTGATATAGCCTGCCTTCAGGAATTAAAAGCGCCTCAGGAAAGATTTCCTCTGGATGATATAAAGATGGCGGGTTACAACGCTTCCTGGGTAGGGCAGAAAAGCTGGAATGGTGTGGCGGTTCTTTCAAAAAACATTGAACTAAAAGAACATTTGCGTGCGCTGCCCGGCGATGATACGGATATACAAAGCCGTTATCTTGAATGTAGTTCTGAAACACTTTCAGTGAGCTGTCTTTATCTTCCGAATGGCAACCCGGTTCCGGGACCAAAGTTTGATTACAAACTTTCATGGATGAAACGTTTGCATGATCATTCAGGTAAGCTGGTTCATTCAACGATACCCACCATTCTCACCGGAGATTATAATGTCATTCCCGAAGAACAGGATGTTTACAAAGTGGATCACGTGATTAAAGATGCATTGTTTCAACCGGAATCACGCAATGCCTATCGCGATTTGCTTTCATTGGGATGGACGGATACTTTGAGGCATCTTTTTCCGAATGAAAGAATTTATACCTATTGGGATTATTTCAGAAATGCTTACGGAAGAAATGCGGGAATGCGCATCGATCATTTTTTATTAAATACGCCAGCTTTGAAAGTATTAAAGGGAGCCGGAGTCGATAAATACGTGAGAGGATGGGAAAAGACGAGCGATCATGCACCGGTGTGGATAGAACTGGATTTGTGATTTTTATAATCATTACGCGAAAGTGGAAATGGATTGCAGGTTTGGATGGTCAAAATGATTTAACCTGTTAAAAAAAATCAATCTTTCAATAAGAAACTTTGTACTGCCAATTCATATCCGTTTAATCCGAATCCGAAAATGGTTCCTGAACAAACGGAACTTAAATAAGAATGTTTTCTGAAATCTTCACGGGCAGCAATATTGCTGATGTGCACTTCAATTACGGGAATTTTTATGGCTTTGATGGCATCTCCGATGGCAATGGATGTATGTGTGTATCCGCCGGCGTTGAGAATAATGCCATCCATCTTCTTTCCGGCATTCTGGATTTCATTGATCAGTTCTCCTTCCACATTGCTCTGGAAATAATCGAAGTCAGTTTGCGGATATTTTTTTCTCAGTTTCTGAAAATAAGATTCAAAGGTTTCTCCGCCGTAAATATTTGTTTCTCTTGAGCCAAGAAGATTCAGATTGGGCCCATTGATAATCGATATTTTCATATTCTGATGATTGGCTTGTCCGGGGTAAAATTAATTGTTTTGAGTATTGAATGGCATGTTAACCAAAAAACAGAAAACCTAACATTCTTCATTGCTCTTTTCCATTGACACGCGCAAAACTCGAAATCCGCTACGACTAACGCAGCCCGAACCTGTAACTTGAAACTTGGAACTTTGAATCCGCCACGGCGGACGCAACCCGAAACTCGGAACTCGGAACTCACGCCATCACACTCACCCGTGCATTCATCATTTCAAAAAACTGATCAAACAAATAGCGGCTGTCATGAGGTCCCGGCGTGCTTTCCGGATGGTATTGCACGCTGAATGCCGGCCTGTCATTCATCATAATACCTTCCACACTATCGTCATTCAAATTGATATGGGTAACGGTAAAGTTCTTGTTTTTTCTGACTGCATCCGGATCGATTCCAAACCCATGATTCTGTGTGGTGATTTCACATTTACCTGTAATCACATTTTTGACCGGATGATTGAGGCCACGGTGCCCGTGGTGCATTTTGAAAGTAGGAATTCCGTTAGCCAGTGCAAGTAATTGGTGACCTAAGCAGATCCCAAAGAATGGTTTTTTTTGAGCAAGAATTTTTTTGACTGTATCGATGGCATAATCCATTGCATCGGGATCGCCCGGACCATTGCTCAGAAAGTATCCGTCAGGATGAAATTCTTCCAGCGTTTCAAAGGATGTTTTTGCGTTGAACACTTTTACGTAAGCTCCGCGCTCGACCAAACATCTCAGAATATTTTTTTTGATGCCATAATCCAATACAGCAACTCTCAAAGGTGCATTTTCATTACCCAGGGTATAAGTTTTTTTCGTAGAAACAACAGAGGCAAGTTCCAGTCCATCCATGGAAGGTACTTCCTTCAACATTTTCTTCAGCGTTTCTATGTCAGATATATCGCTTGAAATAATGCAGTTCATCGCCCCGGCTTCTCTGATATGAATTACCAGCGCCCTTGTGTCCACCTGATCAATAGCCACAATATTCTGCTCTTCAAAATATTCCTGCATGCTTTCCTGCGATGCAAACCGGCTATATTGCATTTCGAGATTGCGACCAATGATTCCTTTTACTTTTACACAATCACTTTCCATATCCTGGTCCAGCGTGCCGTAGTTGCCCACATGCACACTGTTCATGATTACGATTTGGCCATAATAACTTGGATCGGTAAATACTTCCTGGTAACCGGTCATTCCGGTGTTGAAACAAATCTCTCCTGTGGTGGTTCCTTTTTTTCCAAAAGATTTTCCGTAGAATACATTACCATCTTCTAAAAGGAGAATTGCCTGATTAGGTGTGTCTGACATGAATCGAATTTTGCAAAGAAAACAAATCGTAGATAAATTTGGTGTTGTTATTTTCAAAAAGTTATTCACCGCGAAGAATTTTTTGAAATCCTGAGAACGATTTTAATCACCTTTAAAACCTGTCCAGTCAGGTAATTCCTGCTGGAATTACAAATCTTTTTCATAATCCTCAGACCAGGGCGGTTTTCTGTATTAGCGACGCGCAATACTTGTATTTTTTACCGATTTATTTAAGTTGAAGCAAGTTGGCCTTTTCTCTACAGCTATTTTGTATATTTTTTATGTCCAAAGGTCTGTTGAGGACTAATGAAATTGAGGTGAATAGACATGTGGGATTTTGCAGACGGGTGGAAGAATAATGATGGATCATTGTATAAAGCATAGTTCCCTTCGGTATTAAATCCAATTGATGCTCTGATGTGCGAATCAAAGATGCCGGATTCTCAATATTTCACTACTGACATCTAATGATAGCAATCATCAACCCCGTTGACCGAAAGCATCATTTGTAAGCAGAACAGTGAATAAGTTTGTGAAAATGAATTATGGATTTGGATTGAATATCCGGTTGTAATTTCTTTTTGAAAAATATTTATTGTTCACTTTAAAAAATAAGATAAAATGGAAGAGATTAAAGAATACGAAATGTTCAGCATGCCACGCATCGGAGATGCTGCACCGGAATTTAAAGCAGTAACTACCCAGGGAAATATCAATTTTCCTGCGGATTATAAAGGCAGTTGGGTTATTCTATTCAGCCATCCGGCCGATTTTACCCCGGTATGTACTTCTGAGTTTATGACTTTTGCCGGGATGGAAGATAAATTTGAAAAGGCAAATTGCAAACTTGTAGGATTATCGGTTGATGGATTGTACAGCCACATTGCGTGGTTGCGTACCATTAAAGAAAAGATTGAATTTAAGGGGATGAAAAATGTAGAAGTAAATTTCCCATTAATAGAAGACATCACAATGAATGTGGCAAAAAAATATGGGATGATGCAGCCGAATGAAGATTCTACCAAGGCTGTAAGGGCAGTATTTTTTATTGACCCCCGGGGAATTATCAGAGCCATTATCTATTATCCTCTTAGCCTGGGAAGAAACTTTGATGAGATTTACAGAGTATTGATTGCCCTGAAAACAGCGGATGAATTTAATGTTGCTACGCCGGCTGACTGGCGTCCGGGCGATGATGTCATTATCGGAACTGCAGGTTCGTGCGGGGCTGCGAAAGAACGGATGGAAGATACCGGAATGGAATGCCAGGATTGGTTTTTCTGTACAAAAAAATTAGACAAAGAAACAGTACTGAATAAAGTAGTGAATAAGACCGGTACAGAAATACCCGAACCTGCTGCAAATTAAGATAGTAATAAAATCTGGTGGGCTTCGGGTTAACAGGAATCGGAAGTCCACTCTTTTTTTTAATCAAATGATAGGGTACTGTGGAAGATTTTAATTGTGTAAAATGATACATGATAAACATATTATTCTGAATATACCCTTCCAAAGGAGGCTGTTCTGATTTTTCTCGTTTGATACAAACTCTGTTTTTATTTTTATACAAATTCCAGAACCAGAACCTCGTACCAAAGAAATTAACTGGCTGCATTTTATAATAATGGAAGAGATTATTTATAGCTGACAGACCATGCCAGAATTGAAATGTAGAGGGAAATAAAACCTTTCCTGCCTCCCATAAAAATCTACCCGTTGAAAAATAATCCTTACAAATAAACTGAATAACCGCAAACAGGATATGGAACCAATAAGAAATAAAATGGAAGAATGGCGTCGTTTGCTCGGCGAAAGAATGGAAGAAAATCTTTTACTTAAGAACAAACTTGCTAATATCCTTACAAATAATTACGATCAGAATTTACTGGAAAAAATTGAGGATTTTCAAAGCCGGCTGATTTGTGAAGACGAACTGATCTATTCTCTGCGACAGGTGATAAATGAACTGGAAAATCTGATAAAAAATAATTGGCTTGAAGACGAAAAGTTTTCGAAAATGATTCACCTGAGAGATGTGTGGCTGCAGAAAGATATGGCTTATTCCAGTGTCCGTTTTTGCGATTTAAAATCCGGGTTCAATGAATTTCAGGAAAAAATTTCAGGCAGGGGAGGGGACCAGAAAATATAAGTTTTTCTTTTATGTTATTTTATTGAAGGTAAAAATCTGTCCGGGCTTTCCGGCATGAAAATGATTATTTCATTACTGTTTTTTAGCTGAGAATTTTAAGATAATCTTTCATCAGATCCAGATATTTTTTGGCATCTGACAGTGCTTTGATTTTTTCTGATTCTGTAGCAGCACTTCTGGCTCTCAGACTGTTCACTTTTGCGCGTACGTTGGCTCGGTAGATTTTGTAGTAAATGAAAAGCCGTTTGTCTTTCGTGGTTTTGATAGCAGGAAAGTGAGAGTTGTAATCTCTCATAAACTGTTCTGATAAATCCGGAAAACCAAACGCATCCAGATCCATGCACATAAATGCTATTTCATTCAGTACATCCGTTTGCCGGAAGTCATCATTAAATTCAATGCAGTCGAAAGGCACGGGCTGTGGTATTAAAAAAATATTTCTTGAATGCAGATCTCCATGACCGTCGCGGTACATACCGCTTTTCAGTCTTGCCGCTATCAAATCCCTATTTTCATCCAGAAAAGAATTTGAAAAATCAATGGCATCCTGAATAACCTGGCCGGATGAATGGCTTAGCTGCTCACCCAGGTAATCTTTTTCAAACAACAGGTCATTGAATTTTTCACGGATTTCATGCCATTCTTTCTGATAAATGATCGCAGTATTTTTATGGAATGCAGCAATGATCTCTGCGAGATTTTTAATATCTGAAGGTTTCACCTTTCCTTGCATCAGTAACTTGTCCATTCGTTTTTCAGGATCCAGTTTGTTCATTTTAAGAGCATAGTCAATAATCTCTCCTTTTTCGCCTCCTATCAAAATCTTTTCATTGTTTTCTCTGACAGGCAATACTTCCAGGTAAACATTCGGTGTAAGTCTTCTGTTGAGTTCGAGTTCGCGGTGACAATAAAAATTTCGGAGATCAGCACTGGAGAAATCGAGAAAAGAATAATGAACCGGCTTTTTGATTTTATAGACAAACCGATCGCAGAGAATTACCCACGAAATATGGGTTTCTATCAGCTCCCGTTTTTCAGATGGTTCCGGAAATTCTCCGGAAGAGATCAGTCTGTTTATTTGTTCAGTTGTCATGGTGCATGATTAAATATTCTGAAGTCTTGTTCAGCATTTCTTCAATGTTTTGGTTTGTGGATTTCAGAATCAGATGTGGTTCTTCCAGCGGCTCGTACTGGTCTCTGATGAGTTTGTAAACTTCAAAGTCTGCCTCGCTGTATGGGCGCGGTTTGCTGACTCTTTCCCTGATAATATCTTCATCTGCCCGGATTTCTATAAAAATGATTTTCTCTTTTTCGGGTAATTCATCTGTGAACATTTTCCTCACTTTCTTTTTGTGAAAAGTTCCGTCCAGCACCAGGTTCAGATTGTGTCTTGCGTGATGTTTCATTTCATCGAGCATTTTTTCGTAAACGACAGCTTTTTCATGGTCTGTGTAAATGCGCTCTGCAAATAATTCCTTCCTCAGTCTGTCGCTGTTCACATAACCGGCATCCAGCCTGTCTGCAAGTCTCTGTGCAAAAAAACTTTTACCGGAACCGGGCAAACCAAAAACAACAATTATCATTTGAATCGGAATTTTTCAGATATAATTCTTTTTTGTATTCAATATATTTTCTCTTTTAAACTGACTTTTATTTTCCCGCAAAATCCAGTATAGCCCTTTTACATCGCTCTTCCAACGGGGCAGAAAATAAATAATGGCGATTTCTTCAATCAATTCAAGTGTTGTCAGCAGAACTGCCAAATAAAATAATGCATAGGGTTCGGCAGAGAAAAAGAAAAGCATTAATAAAAAGACAGCCTGACTTATTGCTGCTGCTTTGGCAGCATAAGTATGAAAACTGGTGAGCTTGCCATATTTTATAAGGGCAACGAATGTTTGAATTGCAAATAATGACAGCAACAAAATGACAAAGAAAAGTTGCTGCTTCAGGAACGAAGGTTTGAAAACAAGCATGCCAATTATTCCGGCGAGAACTGTAAGA
Organism: Chitinophagaceae bacterium; assembly: GCA_017307735.1. Classification (GTDB taxonomy): domain Bacteria; phylum Bacteroidota; class Bacteroidia; order Chitinophagales; family Chitinophagaceae; genus Ginsengibacter. Next base: position 85,798 of record JAFKGR010000018.1, on the reverse strand, counting down.
TCATCTCCTGTTGAATCCAGCCTGGCTCCTGATACACTCACTACTTTAAATGATCTCGCCAGAATACCATCAATGGCTTCGGTAAAAAAACTCACAGCCAGCAGCCATCTGAACCATTCAAACTGTCCGGCAAGTGCTGCAATGATGATAAAGGGCGCCGCCACAATCCGGTAGATTGTTATTCCATTGATGATATAATAACTGCGTTTGTTCATAACTGTTAAAACGGATTTATTCTTTCTTTTCTAAAATTGAATTTCATTTCGCGACGGATTAATTTTTGAATTCGTTTCATCTCTCAGTCTGACATTTCTTTCCTTGATACCTTCAATACAAAACTATTTCCCTTTCATATTTTTCATGATGATAGTCATCAAAGAGATTGATGATAGTTCTCATAAAACAATCTGAGAATCGACTTACATTTACGTAGCATGTCAGATAGTGATTTAATAGATAAGAAGATGACTATTCCTTCGCACATGAAAGCCATGGTTTTTGAGGGAGCTCACAAGCCTCTCGTACTGAAAGATGTTCTCATACCTTCTCCTTCAGAAAATCAGTTGTTAATAAAAATAAGAGCATGCGGCGTATGCCGTACAGATCTTCATATTGTGGACGGAGAATTGGACAAGCCCAAATTGCCATTGATTCCCGGACATGAAATTGTGGGAACTGTTGTTACAACCGGAAGTGATGTAAAAAATTTTAAAGAGGGAGATCTTGTAGGAGTGCCCTGGATGGGATATACCTGTGGTAACTGCAAATATTGCAAAGCAGGTAAAGAAAATCTTTGTGTCAATACCGGATTTACAGGATATACCATAGACGGCGGTTTTGCCGAATTCACTGTGGCTGATTCAAAGTTTTGTTTTAAACTTCCGGAGAAATATGCCAATGCCTCCGGAGCACCCCTGCTCTGTGCAGGACTCATCGGTTATCGTTCTTACAGTATGACAGATCCGAATGCGGTCAACATCGGCATCTACGGTTTCGGGGCTGCAGCTCACATTTTGATACAGATTGCCATTGCCGAAGGGAAAAGGATTTTTGCATTTACAAGAGATGGAGACAGAGAGGCGCAGCAGTTTGCACGGAGCCTGGGTTCTGTGTGGGCAGGAGGTTCTTCAGAACCGGCACCTGAAGTGCTGGATGCAGCTATCATCTTTGCACCGGTGGGAAGTCTTGTTCCCAAAGCATTGCAGGATGTTGACCGCGGCGGGAAAGTTGTCTGCGGCGGAATACACATGAGTGATATTCCTTCATTTCCCTATCGGTTGCTTTGGGAAGAGAGAGATGTTTGTTCAGTTGCCAATCTTACAAGAAAAGCCGGAGAATCGTTTTTCAGCATTGCCGGCAAAACTTCTATTCATACAAGCATTACTACGTATCCGTTGGATAAAGCCAATGAGGCGCTCGACGATTTGAGAAGAGGAAGACTGACAGGTGCAGCAGTACTGGTGATGGAGTGATAACGGAAACAGGATGTCATTTTCCTGAATCGCTAACAGTTTGCAATTTTGCTTCTTCAATTTCATTTTCGCCAAGGCGTTTCTCAGGAGGAATATAACGGAGACCGAGAAAATGATACATCTCTTCCTCTGTGGCGCCCGCCATACGCTTGCCTGTCTGTACATCAAAGATTCCGTATTCATTCATCCGGTATCCTCTTTTCTTTGCGATGGTCCGCAATAGGATGGTATGTTCTCTTGATCCTGTAAAATAAAGCAGCGCAGCGCCGTATTCGTAATCGTTGATAAGACGAATATCCACCTGAGCACCCGCCTCTTTCAGGACAACACTTATTTTGGTAGTACCTGATGCCAAAACCTGTTTCACCTGAGGCAGATTCAATATATGCGTGACAATCCGTTTTCTGAACTGCGGCGGAGCGACTGCTACAATATCAATATCACCGATGGTTTCCTTTCTTCGCCGCAGGCTACCGGCAATCTGTACTTTCTGAATCCCGGTTATCTTTTTGATTTCTTCAAGTATTCCGTTCGCAATTCTCTGTGCATCTTCCAGAAGCATTCTCTTTGCAGGCTTCAGAATTTTTAAGGCTCTTCGGATACCATCAATCTTCTTTTTTCCAAATCCTTTCAAACCCTTTAACCGGCCGCTTTCAACAGCTTCAATTAATGTCTGCCGGTTGGCAGTTCCCAGTTCCTCGTACAATGCTCTGACGGTAGCAGGCCCCAGGCCGGATACATCTATCAGTTCAAGCAATTCAAACGGAACTCTCTTTTTTAATTGTTCAAAAACATCAATCCGTCCTGTCTGCAGGTATTCAATAATTTTTTCGGCGATACTGATACCGATATCTTTCAGACCGGCCAGAGATTTCACATCTGTGGCATACACAGAAATATCTTCCGGCATGTCTGCCAGCATTTTTGATGCATTGGAATAGGCAGTTGCGCGAAATCGTTCTTCAGCACCCAGATAGCGATAGCAATCCGACATCCGCTGAAAGATGGCGGACAATGCCATGTTGTTTTTGGGCTTCTGTGTGACGGATGGATTATTGTTTATCATGGCAGAATTAATTAATCATTGATTCCATCTTTCGGTGACTAAGGATTTTTACACCTCCGTCTTTATCTATTTCAATGAGTTTTTCATCTCTGAAATCGCCCGGCGTTCTTATGAGGGTCTCTTTGGCTGTGCCCGCAATTGTCACCAGGCTGGAACGGCTTATGGTGATAGCTTCTGAATTCTCATTTCCGGAATAGTATCATTTATGCAGTGCCGGCAATGAAACTGCAACCTTCTTACGCAGAGAATTGTAAGCGATACTGATAAGTTGTTCCTCTTTATCAGAAACATTTTTAGCCAGCAACCGTATAAATTTCCATGCATTTGATATCAGATTGAGAAGTATAAATTTTAAAAGTGATGGATCCGAAAATACCTGAAGATTTCCCTGATGGTGGTATTCAATTTTTTGGCCTGGTTTCAGGGTTGGTTCCACGTCCCTTACCACTCCGCGGATTATCTCTTCTGCATTGAAAGATAAATATTTTACCTGAATTTTCCCTTCCTCGATTTTTCCAGGATTCAGAAAATCGTTTAAAATATCTGTCAGCAGATTAACAGACGAAACAATCCGGTAAACATGCTTTTCTCTTTTCATATGATCTTCTGAACGGATGTATTTTTCTACCAGGTATGCTGACGACAATACTGTGCTGAGCGGAGTGCGGAATTCATGAGAAGCCATAGAGACAAACCTTGATTTCATCTGGCCAGGTTCTCTTTCTTTTGCAAGAGCATTACTCAGTTCTTTCTCAGTTTTTTTCAACTCTGAAATATTTCTGATGATCAGGCCCATACATGGTGAAATGCGGAGCAAAAAGCAGGGCTGGTTTCCTTTTGAATCCGTACAGTATAATTTTTTTGATAATCCTGCGAGACTTTTTTATATGAAGGCTGCCATGTTCGGAATTGAGGTACCAGGCTATCATAGTTATAAGGATGAAACGGCCAGAATGAAAGTGAAGCTGTTTGGTATTATTCCCGTTATGCAGGCGAGTGGTCATGAGATGGACGTGGCAGAGACGGTTACGTTTTTCAATGACATGTGCCTGATGATTCCCGCTGCACTCATTGACAAAAAAATTCAATGGGAGCCGATAGATGATTTATCGGCAAAGGCCACATTTACCAATGGTAAAAATTCAATTTCTGCCGTTCTTTATTTTAATCAAAAAGGACAATTAATAAACTTCATTTCTGACGACCGCTATGATATCTCAGATATGAAACAATATCGCTTTTCAACTCCCGTAAAGGAATACCGGTTTCTGAACAGACGCAGTACAATTTCTTATGGCGAGGGTATCTGGCATTATCCTGAAGGAGAATTTGTGTATGGAAAATTTTATATTAAGGACATCAAATACAATGTAGAGAAAGATTCTCAACCTGTCAGCGCAAAGAGTATGAATTTTTTACCGGAACCACTCCTGTGAAATATCATCAGGCCGTACACTTTTGCCTCAATTTAGCTGAGATGATTGTAGTCCTGATGGGAAAGCTTTGCCAGACCTTAATGTAATTGGGATTGTGGATATTTTTTGTAAAACCCGTTCATTCATTTCAGGATGTTATTTCATCGGCATTGCTATTGAAGCATGACTTATAAGGAGTGATAACTATTATGTCAATCACTTTCCGGTCAATCAAATTTATTTTGAAAAGGTATGGAAATTCTTACATGCAGAAGACAACAAAACTTTTCTCTTTTTCTCAGCACAGGGATGGCAAAAAGTTTAACAGAGAGAATTACCTGTCTTAATTAATAGAAATGCAGACTTGGCCAGAACAGATGAATGTTTTACTTATTCCAGCAATCAGAAACTTTGATTGTTCTCACTGTGGCAATCGGAAATCAGAAATTCAAAAGATGACCAAAGTCATTCCCTCTGATAACCACCATCAGGAAGAACCCAAAGCTTCTTAAATAGTTTTGTGCAATTGAGTTCTTAAAAATCATTTTAATTTTATGAAACACATATTAGTTCCCACCGATTTTTCACCCGAATCCGTTAATGCCACAAACTATGCAGCAGCTCTTGCACATGCCTTCGGGGCCGACCTTCATCTCATTAATGTGGTAAGAATGCCTGTTATGATGGATAATTCTGTTCTGTCCTCTGTTCTGGTTTCTCAGCGTGAAATTCTTAAAATCAATAAACGTTTGATTGAGAAGGAGGCGGAGAGGCTTTCTGCCGATTATCTGATAACGGTTACCTGCCAGGTGGAAGAAGGATATCCCGCAAAAACCACTATTGAAGTTGCCGGGGAATTGGAAACAGACCTTATTGTAATGGGAATGAAAGGGAAGGGGAAGAGTAATTCCTTTTTCGGAAGTACTACCACAACAGTCATTCGCAAGGCGAATCATCCGGTCCTGGTGGTACCTCTGAAGGCAATCTGCAATCCCATTCGACATATTACCCTTGCATCAGATTTTTATTCAGACCTCGGAACAGGACAATACAACGTGCTCCAGTCCATTTTAAAAAAGTTTGACGCAAAACTGAATGTTATCAATGTTCAGAAAAAACCGGAACTTATGAACCAGGACGCTTTGGTAGGTAAAATGAGGACGAGCGTTGCTTTAACAGAAAGCAATCCGGATTTTCATGTGATTACTGAAAAGAATGTGGAAGATGGTATAGTGAAATTTATTCATGAAACGCCCACTGATATTATTGCGATGGTATCCCATCAGCATCCTTTTCTGGAAAGATTATTCGGGAATGTGCATACCCGCTCAATGAGTTATATGACTGAAATACCGCTGCTGGTTATTCAGGGCAAATAAACCAGATTCATTCTTGATTAATCAATAAATAAAGCCATGAAATCGAATGCGAATACCACGGCCTCCATCCTGACAGAAATGCACACACTTAAATCAAAGACCGGCCAATCCAGAAAAGTGCTGGCTGTATTTGACGGACTCAAATTTTCTAAGAGTGCACTTAACTATGCTATTCAGTTTGCCAGGGAAGCAAATGCCTTTCTGGTAGGTATCTTTCTTGACGATTCTATGTATCGGTCTTATAGTATGTATCAGGTGATGAAATCAAAAGGTGACGCAGGGGCGGTAATGGAACGGTTAGACGAAAAAGACAAATCAAAACGCGACGGGGCAGTGGTGGAATTTCAGAGAGCATGCGGAGTAGCGGGCATCAGTTACACATTTCACAGAAACACTGGTACTGCTCTCTATGAACTGAAACAGGAAAGTATTTTTGCCGATTTACTGGTCATTAACATTAATGAAACCTTCAACCGATTTTCAGAAAACCGACCGACCAGGTTTTTGAAAGAATTACTGCCGGATGTGCAATGCCCGGTTTTGGTGGTGCCGGATACATACAGGCCCGTTGAAAGTATTACTTTTTTATACGATGGTGGCCCATCTTCAGTTTATGCGATCAAAATGTTCAGTTATCTTTTTGGGGAAGTGATACATACTCCTGTCAGGGTTTTTACAGTTAAAGAACAGAGTAGGGATACCGGAACACATCTTCCCAACAATAAGTTGATGCGTGAGTTTATCAGAAAGCATTTTCCAAAAGCAGAATATACGGTAGTAAAAGGTGATGCCACAGAACAGATACCTGGCTATTTCAGGAATAAAACAAAAAATACGTTAGTCGTACTCGGCGCCTACCGAAGAAGCGAAATATCCAGATGGTTCAAAGTTAGTATGGCCGATACACTGATGAAAGAATTTAAGGTACCCCTGTTTATAGCACACAATAGGTAGATGAGATTTTGAACGCAATCAGTGAGCATGAAAAAAAACAGATATGAAAAGGATATTAGTTCCCATTGACTTCTCACCCACCTCCGTTAAGGCGCTGAATTTTGCAGTTTATTTTGCTGCCAGGGTCCGGGGAAGTATCATGACTTATCACCTCATTTCTCAGGAAACAACAAATGCATTGGGTTCTGTCTATGATATTAAGATGATTAATGAACAGAAAGAATTAAACAATTTAAAAAGGCTGCAACGGCTTTGCAAAAAGGTTAATGCCGCATACCCCCGGGTATCCATATCCGCTGTTGTTGGCCGAAAACCGGTTACTAATAATATTTTGAAATTTGCAAACGAAAACCATGCTGATTTGATAGTAATGGGAACACAGGGTGCATCAGGCTTACAGCGGGTAACTGTTGGAAGTATAGCTGCCAGGGTACTTACAAAATCTGACATACCGGTATTGCCGGTGCCTGAAAAATATGTATCAGGTTCGGTAAAAAACATTGTATTTACCACCAACTTTGAGGACGCTGACAGATATGCATTTCCGTTTTTGTTTGAGTTGGCGGGTCATTTGAATGCAATAGTGACTATTGTAAACCTTACGACACCAGATGCAAGAAACATGGAAGAGACAGAGGAAAATATTGAAAGCTATGGCTATGTTTTGCAGAGAGAATAAAGTAATGCCAGGTTGCGGTTTAAGCAGTTAAAAACTACTTCTATCTCCAAAACCATGGAGAACCTGCATAAAGAAGTACCTTATGATTTGTTGGTGATGGCACGGCGGAAACTCAACCGGGGCAGCCGCATTTTCAAACAAAGTTTTACCAAAAAAATGGCCTGCGTTACGAAATTGCCGGTACTGATTATTCCGGGTAAAGAGTGATAAAATCATTCCGAATTTTACCTGCGTAATGTGGCCTTTTAATCTTTATCTCAATAAATGTCTCCGGGGCATCTTACCTTTATAACGAGAAGCACCTTATATTATCCGAAGTTTGAGAAGAACATATTTCACCCATGTCATAAAATAAGTTTCTGTTTCCAACTTTCCTGTTTAAACCCGGATTGGACAACTCTCGGTCCGAAAATTTCTTCCCTACCATGAGCCATGGTGTTCAGGTATTTTGGAGATCAGCGGGAGGGCGGAAAAATAAATCACTGCAGCTCCGATATAAACCCACGCCTGTGTGATTCCGGGATTGGATGATTCTGAAATGATGGCTGTTGCAATGGCAATCGTAATGATGGCTCCCACCTGCAACGACATGGAACGGAGTGCTGCAATGGTAGAAGAATGTTCAGGTGCAAGTTGCAATCCAGCATTTCGGCAGGGCGGGTTGATAATACCGGCTCCTGCGCCGATGAAGAAGGTGGACATTGCCATCCAGAAAAATGGCGACAACCCGTCAAACGGATGAATTGCCAAAAGAATAACGCCGATTGAAATGATGGTACATCCTACATAAAGAGGTGGCCGGTAGCCGGTTCGCCTCAAAAGTATGGTGACGATCACGGAAAATACAATCGCGGCAATCCCCTCTGCAACGAGCAATAAACCGGAATCGAGAGCGGTGACGCCATAGCGGTTGATGGCATAGAGCGGTACAAGCCCGATAACTCCCTGGGTAATCCCTCCTGAAAGTACATTGATCAGGTTGACCGGCCCGAAACCTTTGCCATAAATCAATCTGGGTGTAATGATCGGATGAATGGTGCGGTTGATGTGCCGGAAAAATCCGGTTAAAGAAATGACAGAAATCAGAAGAAGTGTAATGAGTCCGGGAGATAGAAGTTTTACATTTTTTCCTCCGAGGTAGCTTGCTGCAAACATAAATGAGAGGATTCCAACACCCATGAGCAGGATTCCTTTGCCATCAGGTTTTGTGTGTGGCCTTTTCTTCGGCTGATGATCACGCGGGATGTATTTAAACGCCATTAAAATAACCACAATTCCGAGAGGGATATTTACGAAAAATATTTCACGCCAACTCATATACGTAACAAAAATGCCGCCGAAGATGGGGCCGATCATGGCTCCGACCGGGAATACACTTCCAAACAAACTCACTGCCCGGTCGCGCGATTTTCCAAAATGATTTACAATGATACCGGTGGCTGAAGGTGTGATGCCTGCACCGCCAATGGCCTGAATTACGCGGAGCGAAATGAGCAGGTAAATATTGTTTGATAATCCGCAACACAATGATACAAAAGTGAAAATGGCCACAGACCAGAGGAAAACCCTTCTCTGGCCATATAGTTCACTAATCTTTCCGCTGATAGGAAGCATTAGCACAAAACCGAAAGCATAGGCTGTGAGTGTCCATCCCACCCAGTTTACGGTGGTATGCAATTCGGTTTGCAGGGTATGCAGGGCGGTTGCAACGATGGTTGCATCCACGGTTGTCATCAGCAATGCGATGGCGACAATGGTAAAAATTAAAGTTTTGCGGACAGGTGGTTCTTTTACCGTAGATTCCAAAGATTCATTCTCAGCACCAGCATCACGTAAAAGATCCATAATTCAATGATATAATCCGGAGAATTTTTCCGGATGATTTTAACTGTTAAAAGTGCAAAGTTAGTTATGTTTTCTGATCGCGGTTTAGTGTGAAATGAATTGTGCTGGCATGGGGTAAATTCTTTTTTGAACTGGTTTTCTGTTCATAATGAAATTTGTTTTTACTTTTGCCGCCCCGCCTTTTTAGCTCAGTTGGTAGAGCATTTCATTCGTAATGAAAGGGTCGCCGGTTCGAGTCCGGCAAAAGGCTCATAAAAAATGACGTTTTAATTTTTGAGTTGATTAAAATGTGAAAAGGCTCTTCTTCGAAGAGCTTTTTCTTTTCTGAGTTTCGGAGAGGTGAGAAGAGGGAATTTTTATTTGAAGAAAGAGATGTTTTTTGAGAAAGTTAGTGAAGCTGAAACTTTGGAAACCTGAATTGATTGAAGAAAGATGCGGCCAGAGCCAGGAGGGCATGTTGTATTTTGGCAAATGGTTTGAAGAGAATTCCAATTGAAGGAATGATCGGATTGATATGATCTATCCAATCATTTCATAGAAAAATAAACCTGGGTAAATCTCTTATCTGCAATTGAAAAAACACATTCTCTACTTGAATATCATCATAACGAATATTCCAATATGATCGCAATTTCACAATGGCTTAACTCTATCAGTTGAAATTTGATCACCGGAATTGAATTTAGATTTCCTTGGGGAGGATTACCTAAAGGATTAATTGGATTTATAAACGACCTTAAAGTTTTTGCTAATAACAATGTTGTCAAGAGTTCGTTGTCTGGCAGATGAAAAACTTCAATTGTGAGTAAAGGTTATCACAGAAAACTTTAGTTGAATAAATGCTTTAGTTTACGAAATATTTTTTTTATACCTTGTAGCATTCTTAACCTCAAAGCTGCACTGTATTGTGAGATTTCTATTAACATTGGAAACTGAAAAGTTACCTGCAATCCTGCCGGTAAATTATCAATATCCTTTATCTTCTGTGATCTACAAAATCATTCAAAAAGCCGATGAACAATTTGCTGCCTTCTTACATGAAACAGGTTACGGAAAGGGAAACAAAAAGTTTAAATTATTCACCTTTTCAGACATCAATACCCCTTTTAAAATGCGTGGCGACAGAATGCTTTTGCTTTCTGATAAAGCTGAGGTGAATATTTGTTTTTATCTGCCCCGTACTGCAGAGAATTTTATAAAGGGGATTTTTATAAATCAGTTCATTGAAATTGGCGACAGGGCTTCGAGAGTGGTGTTCCATATTTCTCAAATTGAAAGTATTGTGGAAGATTTGGATGATACAGTTAAAAAAAAGATCATTTTACAACCGTTATCTCCAATAGTTGCAGGAATTAAAAATGAAAAGAATATTTACACATATCTGGATCCGGCTGACAAACGATACAGCGCAAACCTTATTTATAACTGGCTGCAAAAATATAAGGCCATTACTGATGCGGATGACGATGCCCTGGAAGAGATGAAAGGAGAAACGGAATTGGAGATTTTATTTTTCAGAAACCCACCGCAAAGCAGGCTCATCACTATTAAAGCGGGTAATCCTGAGGAAACAAAAATCAGGGGTTTTAAGAAATTCCGTTTGCAGGTAAAAGCTTCGGGAGAGTTATTGGAGATCGCACTTGGAGCAGGTTTGGGCCTTTATAATGCGCAGGGAATGGGATGTGTGGAAATTGTTCGATAAAAGTTTTCTGTCATGAAAGATACAAGAACAAAAAGGATCCTTCGGTTGCTGGTTATGCTATCCGGAAACAGATCGTATTTAATGAAGGAACTGAGAAGCAGGTTTGATATGTCTGCCCGCAATATCGGACGCGACCTGGAACTAATCGAATCTTGCGGATTTATATTAGAACGTGAGAACGGCTATCGTTTGCAACCAGACAGATCATCTAACAGGAACCTCAAAAATCTGTTGCATTTTTCGGAAGAAGAAGTATCCATTCTTTATGAAACGCTGTCGCACATTGAAGGCGATTCGCCGGTGAAAGAGAGGCTGGTAAAGAAAATGAATGCCTTTTATGATCTCAAAGCTCTGGAGAAATTAAGGGAGAATGATGACCTTACCAAAGTGCATGCTATCCGTAATTCCATCGAGCAGAAGAAACAGGTAACGCTCCGGGCTTACCGCTCTTCCAACAGCAACAGCATTGAAGACCGCACGGTTGAAGTGTTTGATTTTTTAGGCGATTATCGCGCTATCTGGTGTTATGATATCAAAAGCAATTCCTGCAAGCAATTTAAAATAGCGAGAATGCAATCTGTGGAATTATTGTCTTTCGCATGGCGCTATGAAGATAAACACCAAAAGCCTTTTACAGATGTATTTCGGGTGTCGGCGGCGAGGCCCTTCACTACGGTGGAATTGCTGCTTTCTCTGAAAGCCTATAATTTATTGATAGAAGAATATCCGCTTGCAACAAAATGTATCAAACCGGAAGATAAAAATTATCATTTGAAAGTGCCGGTGGCCAACTTTAATGGTATAGGAAGATTTGTGTTGGGGTTGATAGAAGAGATTGAAATTATTAAGCCTGCAAGGTTTAGGAAATACCTGAAAACACAGATTGAAAAATTTTTAAAATAAGGACAGAAACTGACCGTGGGCAGTAGTAGGTTTGTGGGTGAGAGAGCCGGAGGTGGGGAAAATTGAATGGAAATACAGGTTACTCTCAAAAGAACATCAGATCAAAAGGAGAAATTTTTTTAAAAAATAAAAAAGGTTTAGTTATGACAAAAAAACTAACCATTCATTCCAGCTTTGATGAAATAGGATGGTCGCTATCGGAAACCCTAAATAAAATAGAAGCAGAAGGCGAAACGCCTCAGCTAAAATTTGATATGCTTTTGAAGTATGGCAGGCTGAAATTTCTGGAGGGTGATTACGAACGGGCTTATGAAGTGCTGCAGCAGGCCAGCACCCATTCCATTGATAATGGGGTAAGGGATATTGAAGATTTATACTTCTGGACCAATCGCTGTCTGGAAGAAAAGGGCGACACCGAAAGAGCAATCAGCGGTTACCTGATGTTGCTGGAGAGAGAACCGTAACGGAGCAACGAAGAGATGACCAACGCTATCTTAGACCGGCTGAACCGGTATGATGATTTGACAGATACGATTCAAAAATATCAAAAGAAAAAAAAGGAGGATTGGGATAACCCACCTGATTTGTTGCATAAGGTGATTAAGTTATTGAAGGGAGGGGAAGTATGAAAAAACGCATGTAATGGAATAAATGTAATGAAATGATGTTTTGTCGAATACCGAGGTGTTAATGTACAAATTGAGATATGTATTAGTGCAGAATTGGACTGGTTACTTTAGAATCTTTGAAAGATGACACGAAATATGCGGATTTTCATCACAATTAATAATTTAGAATTGTCAACTTGACTCGAAAATTTTAAAACCTTAATTAGTAAAGATCTCGATTTTAGCAATTATAAAATGAAGTTAATATAGCGGAACGTATAAAACATAAAGAATCAGGTTAAAATAGAAAAAGAACTATATGAAAAGAAATATAAATATTTCAATATTGAGTATAATCCCTAAAATAAATAAAGAGGTAATTCTTGTAATACAACCGCTTGCTCCATTATCCATGATAGGAGAGCTCCCAGGTTCTTATTATAAAACCTTAAAGATTCCAAGTAAAAAAATGATTTGTGGGCTTTTCGAAAATTTACTTGGATGGCATATTGATGAAGCGGATAGAAAAAACATCATTAAAGATCTAATTGCACTTAGAAAGAGACAGTCAAAGAAGCAGCAAGGGATTGAGTTTGTTGACAGTACTAAAGGCTCAACTTATTCCCCTTTACTAATGGATTATTTTGAAATTGAAAGTGTACAGCCCGTTTTGTCCAAAGCGATTTTTTATAATGATTTGTGGAGTAAAGCCTTTAGACGAAGTGATGCGATTGGTGGTACACCTACACATGCAAAAGGTTCTATGAATATTGATTATTCGTTGATAACCAGAAAGAGAGAACTTCCAAGAGATCCCAAGAATGAAAAGCAGGTGGAGAATGTCGCGCTCGGTAAGTTTTATGGAGAAAACAAGGATAAATTCCCTTTCTTTTATTCAACCCCGACAAATAGGGAATTTATCTCAATGGAAGGTAATTATGTTTTGAAACTCAAGATAGACTCAATTCTATTGGATATGTTATCGGAGCAAATCCCAGATAATAATATTTGTTACTTAGGGAATAGTGAAGGATGGATTGATTTAAAATTAAATACAATATGAGTACAATACATCCATATTTACGATATGCAAAGGCGTTGATATTCTTAGAAAATGATATTTCCGAAATAAAGGAAATAACAGCAGAATATCTGATTTCTGAAATTGAAGATGGCCTCCAAACATTCAGAGTACAACCTAAATCTTCTTTTGTAGAAAAAGATAATGTTTTGTTTCGATTCGTTAAAGAGGAAAAAGGAAATACAGATAATGGGGTTTTTCTAGCTCCGAATATAATTTCTCCTTTTCGGCAAGAGGGTAAGGCCTGGAATAATGCTTTGAAACTATTATCCAATTTGTCACATAATTCATTGGATTCAACGGAGGATATTACAATGTCGGCTGCATCGATTGCTGGCGAATATCTGAGCTTTTCCGCCAATAATGCTTCCAAGCGTACCGCAAAGGGAACTTTGATAGACGTTTCACTTGGTACAATTGCAACTCTTACCTCAAAAAAACCTTGTCTCCAGTACCGTATAGATAAGAAAGGGAAGCCTGAAATGTTTAATGTATGCTTAATTCCTGATTTGGAAATTGAGGAGCTAAAAGATTTTATTTCTCTTTTTAAAAGAATGCTCATATCTAAATCTGATAATGATCTCATGGTCGGCAATGTTATCAAAGAGGAAAAAGGAAAAGGAAATAGTAAGAAAGTTAGCTATTTTCCCAAACGTCCTCTTTTATACAGAGGAAATTTTCCTAATCCTCCCCGGAGTAGTGCTTTAGGTGCGGTTTCGTTATTAGGTGCGATTGGAGAGTTTGCAAAAGAGGCGATTTATTCTGAACAAGCAAAAAGAGTTTTAGAAAGTTTAAAGAGAGCTGAGATTTATATGATTAAATATGGAAATGCAAAGGTTTTTAGTTTTAATCATCATATCATTGATTTGGCTAAGGAAAGTAAACTAAAGATCATAATCGACAGCTTATATTATTCAAAACTATATAATCAAGATAAAAGGACAAGCACAAACACTGAATATCAGAAATACGATTTATTCACGAGTAGGTTTCTTCAACTTTTTAATCATTCTGCTTTCAAAGACTTTTTAGCTTTTAGGGCAGAATATCCAGCAGTGGTAACACAATTATTCACCATATACTTTACAAAAATGGAAAAAATCGATTTAGAAATTGTAAAATCAGCTAGAATTTTAGGGAAATGGCTAAATAAAGTGGCGTATTTCGCCGCCAAAAATGAAGTAAAAGAAGGTACACCAAATTATTGGGAAGACTTGCGAAAGGCAAAGGCCAAAGTCCTCGTAGAATTAGAAAGTTCTACCTTTTCAGCAAAATCAGGCGATGCCTTGCTTGCCCAGGTAATTACTAGAGGCGGAAGATTGTCCAGAATGGACGCGCCTGAAGGGGCCGCATTGTTTATGGAAAAGACAGCAAGTGGAGAATTACCTATTGATGCTTCTAAAAACCTTCTGATAGCATTTTCGAGATTGATGAATAAATCTGAAAAAAGTGAAATGAAAAACGCAGGGGTTGAAATTGAGACTGAGGAAGAAGAAGATTTAAGCGAAGAATAATTATTTAACTTTAAAAATAGACTACGATGGAAATCAAAGGAATTTTAGTAACGGCTTTATCGCCTTTCGAAAACCATATTGCAAATGGTGGTGAAAAACTTTTAGGAAATGCATCTTCAATAAAAAGAAGGCCTGATGGAAAAGTGTATATTTCCGGACAAATGCAGCGACATGTACTCTTTTCAGCAATAGACAGGCTGAATACTGCTGACCCAGATAAGGGAACCACTTTTGTCTCAAACGGTGACGGAATAAGTAACCAGATTGAAAACGACCTTAGAGCGGATATGGGCGGATTCATGCACCCGACTAAAGGAGATTATTCGGGCAGAAGGACTGCACCTCTATCAGTAACTCCGGCAGTTGCTCTGGATGAAAGTGCCATTGGGCGTGACCTCTTGGTTAGGATACGTTTTGACGAATCAGAAGATGCCAAAGACCAAGCACTCGCAACAAAGGAATTTAGCCAGAAAGATATCATGCACATGAATTTCTTTTTGGATATAAGTGCATTGAGTATTTCGAAAGCCTTTACTTATGAAAATAGTTTCAATATCGGAACTATATACTTTAAGCATGCAAATGAGATAGAACGAAAGCGTCGAACGAAGCTTTATCTTGAGGGAACTAAGTCCATGAACGATTATGCAAGCCAAGCCCGAAATGCAATAAGCGGTGAACCGCAGAAAGTGTTAATCGTGTTTGACACAGTATTAAGCAGGAAGGCAAGTAGATATTTCGTTGCCGATGCACAAGAAAAGAAAAATATTTTAGAAGAGCTAAAAGCACGAAACGCTAAATATTTTATTGGTGATGACACAACGGGGAATAGTGTTTATAAGGCATACAGTGAAGCTTTGTCATTTCTAAATAATAGTGAAAATACCTTGTATGATCCATCCAACGGTGGCGATGTTATAACTTTTCAGGAGGCTTTTGGACGTGAGTAGATATGAATATCCAATATTGGCTAAGCCTTCCGGTATTACATTGGGCCGGCATCGCGAAGATGTAACGTCGGAAGGTGCTGAATTAGTAAAATCCATTCCTTTTACAATTCAAAAGTATCTTGAGGTTACAGGAAAGGATCTAAGACGGAGATTACAATTAGTTTGTAAATTTCACGATGATGGGAAAGAAATTTCAACCAAATGGCAGACTGCTTGTCAAAATGACTACCATGCTTATTTGGACTGGAAAGAAAGCAATTCTGGAGGAACTTTTAAGCAATATTCAAGAACCAACGATGCCGGCAAAAACCTAAGAGGTTCAGGCGTTAGGCACGAGTTTTATTCACTGCTAAAAAATAAGACTTTGCCGTTAGTTTTACAGGCTGCAATCGCAGCTCATCATTCTAAATTATCAGAGAGTAAAGAGGATAGATGGCTGAAAGAGGGTTTTGAGGAGTTTTGGAAGAGCTTTAAAACCAAAAGTTATAAAGAAAGGACGCTACAGGAAACAACGAAAATTCATTATGAATACGCGGGTGTAAGAGGGCTTCTTCAATTAGCTGACCATAGGGCAAGTGCCAAGGAAGATGGTGATTTTGTTCCGGAGATTAAACAATTCAGTTATAATTTTCCTCACAAGGAGAAAAGAGGCGTCCAAAAATTAATAGAAAAGCATTGGAAGGATGATTTGCTGTTAGTGAGAGCACCTACAGGAGCTGGTAAAACAGATGCGTCATTATTATGGGCAAAAATGCAGATTGAGAACAAACGTGCTGAGAGATTAATTATAGCAATGCCAACACGTTTTACTTCAAATGCTTTAGCAATAAATGTTGCCGAAAGTTTATCTGATACAGGATTGTATCATTCAAGTGCTTGGTTTAGTAAATTTCAGGATAAAGTAGAATCCGGATTGTTAGAGAAAAAGAAAGCAGAAAAAATCCATGAGTTTGCTCGGCTACTACAGACTCCGATAACAGTTTGTACCATTGATCATCTTCTGATAGCTCTAACTTTAACCAGAGAAGATCATCACCTTATTTCTTTTAACTTAGCAAATTCCTGCTTGGTTATAGACGAGGCTGACTTTTATGATGAATTTACCCAAGCTAATATTCTCATACTCTTGGAAGTTCTAAGAAATTGGAATGTCCCCGTTCTATTAATGAGTGCTTCATTACCAGAATCAGTCCTTCCATTGTATCGGGAAATAGGATACAATATAAATTCAATAGTTGAAGATTCTTCTGACAATTTACGCTATCGTTTTGAAATAAAATCAATAACTAAGTATTCTGATTTATCTGACATCCAACCACTTTTACAACTTTGCCTGGCAGAAAAAAGTGTGATTATCTATGCAAACACAGTTGATAGAGCCGTATCAATATATAAGTGGTTCGAAGGAAATGGAATAACTCCAATATTATATCATAGTCGCTTTTCTGAACCAGATAAAAAAAACAAAGAAGAAGAACTTATAAAGGCATTAGGAAAAGATGCGTGGGAAAGTGGTACAGCAAGTGGAATTGCAATTATGACACAAATCGGAGAAATGAGTATCAATATAAGTGCAGACTTGATGATCTCAGAATTTTGCCCGATTGATAGATTGACTCAAAGAGCTGGTCGTCTAAGCCGTTTTGATAAATCTAAAATTGGAGACCTATATATTTTAATCCCTCAAAAAGAAAATAAACATTATCCTGCACCCTATGGTGAGTATGACCGAAAAAATAAAGTATGGGTCCCCTGTGATGCCTATTTAAAAACATTACAAAAATTAGAAACATCCCTTTATAATACGGATAAACTGGTAGAACTCCTAAATCAAGTTTATTCCGAGGAGGCAAGTTTCAGTTCAACGGCCTTGTCAAACGCTAAAATGTTGAAAGATTATTATCGCTACAATTGGTTAATAAATCCTAAACAACATTTAAGTACAGAAGATTCTGAAACTAATTTTTGGAGGAGCAGGAACATTCCTCCTCAAGACACAGTGTATGTTTCCTATCCTGAGACCATTTATTTTCAAAATTATTTAAGTCTTCAAAACTGGAAACTATTTAATTCTGTAGAATTACCGGTTTATTTGATTGAGAAAGGAAGAAAAAAACACATGGTTGACATAAAAAAGATAAAAGTAAAAGAGGAAACGGAGATGATATATGTAATAAGGGAAGGTTTTTATAATAGGCTTAAAGGTGTGACTTTTATTGAGGAAGATACGATTCTATAGTGTTCTATTTGATTTATTTCCAATAATACAGGTATTCCACTTGTATGTCTTGATTTTCAAACCCAAGCTAATGATTCTCGTGATTTTTAATTCAAATCTATTAAGCGTTTTACATAGGTACTGATGATGGTGCAGTTTGCGGGTTGTAGAAATAGAAACAGAAAATTAGGCATCTATTTGGAAGTGCTTTTTAAACTTACGAAAAGAGATTAGATTTAGGACAAATGGATCTTACATTTACGGAAGTAGTTCAAACAAAGAGGTACTTTAAATGAATAAAAGTGTTTCGGTTATAAATGATTAATTTGAAAAAAAAGAATATTTCCTGTGTAAAAAAGCATTTTTTGATTTAAAAGTTTTTCACCTTTTATTAAACCATAATTTCATCTTTTTGAATTATGATAATACAATAAGGTGGCTATGAGCCCGGATTATTTCTTAAAGATGCCCGATGAAAAAGAAAAGCATGTTTTCACTGTCTAATGTTTTAATTATACCTTTTAATATCTCTCAACTTACGCTGTATCAGGTTCATCAAATCTTAATTTAGTCACAACAAGAATCCTCGCCATGCACCCCTACATCCCACACCTCCTCGCCGACATCGCTACTGCACATCGCACAGAAATTCCGGAAGAAAAATTTCCGCAAACTTTAGAAGATGAATTTGAGGAAATAGAGAATTGGGTAAGCAGAGAAGAACCGGAAAATACTTTCGGCTATTATTGCGGATTAAATTCTGAAAATTTTCCACCCGCCGAACAACTCACCGATAGAGAAATGAAAATCATTCGCAGGGCATTCGAAAAAATGATGTTTACCTGGAATCATGGAATCATTTTGCCGGAAAAATTACCCGCGGCATTCGCTTATAAAATGGTAGTGGATTCGCTCAATATGAAAACAACTATTGTGAACAGCGGACGAATGAGTTTCGATTTCTGCAGCGGGTATGCACCGGATTGTGTTTTTAAAGAATATTGCCCTTGTTGGGAGGCTTGGAAAAATCCCACAGACCCGGCTGATTTTGAAGATAATCATGTCGACACAAAAAATGATATTGGCCGGCAACCGGACCGGGATTCAATTCCGGACGATTATGAAGATGATATCCCTTTTTAAAAAGATTTATCAGAATAGGTTCAGAACAAGGGTTAAAAACACATCACCTAAACTCGTCAATTCCCGACTTGCGTTCCGTATTCGCTGAAGGTTTTATTTCAGTAAAATAAGTGAGTCGACGGTAATTTCTTTTCCTCGTATTGGAAATGAAAAAACGGAATAAATTTTTGTGTTCTTTCAATATTAAAAATTGTGAAAAACCTCTCTTCATCCAATTGTGATTTTTTTTTGACCCATGATTATGCTACATTCATTAAGCCTTTATTTTTGTAATTATATAAGATGATAAAATAATTAATACAGTATGGAACAAAAACCTTCAATGTCCAATACAAAAGCTGAGATCCTTGCTGCTTATAACGAACTGCTGAAAAAGAAAGAAGCAGAAAACGGTAAACGTCCGAAAGAAGAAAAAGCCGAGAAACAAAAGGAAGAGACCGTAAAAGCAGCTTCCGCACTTTCCGCTGAAGGCATCGTTAAGGGCCTCGCTGAAATGAAACTGAACATTTCCGTTTCTATTGATAAAATCGGAGATACTCTTTTACAGGAATTTCAAAAACTGGAAAAGCTGCAGGAGGCTATCCGGTATGAATCGGATTATCTCGACGACCTTTATGGCATCAAAGCCAATGCAGATTCGCTGGCCGTTTTGCTCACTGCCAATAAGGAAAAAAAGCAGGCCTTTGAAATTGAAATGGAACAGAGGAAAACGGTATTTGATGAAATCATGCTGGAGAAAAAACAAGCGTGGGATAAAGAACAAAAGGACCGCGCCCAGCAATGGAAAGAAGAAGATGCCGACCGTAAAAAATCAGTTTTGCGGGAAGAAGAAGAATATAAATACAACAAATCCCTGACGCGAAAAAAGGAAGAAGACGAGTACCAGGCAAAGAAAGCTGCGCAGGAAAAAGAGCTGGCAGAAAGGAAACAGTCGGTAGAAAAGGAACTTGAGGAACGCGAAAAATCCGTTGCCGCAAGAGAACAGGAACTGCAAAGTTTGAGAACGGATGTTGAAAATTTCCCTGCCAGGCTTCAAAAGGAAATTACGGCCGCACGTCAGCAACTGGAAGAACAACTGACCACTAAATTCCAGTTTGAAAAAGATTTGTCGGCTAAAGAAATGCAGGGTGAAATTAAATTGTTACAACAAACGATATCATCCCTTCAATCAAAAATAAAAGAACAGGACACCCTCATCGCTTCTTTGAACGAAAAAGCCAATACTGCCGGTTCGCAGGTGCAGACGATTGCACTCAAAGCCTTGGATAGTGCGACTTCATTACGCTATTCATCCCTAAGTTCATCAGAAAAAAGAGAAGAAAAAGAACAGGGAAAATAATAGTAAATAAAATGTATGGTCGTCCGGTCAGGCGGGAATTGCGGGTATTTATATTTTCACTTTAGGGAGAAGTATATATTATTGAAACTGATTAATCCGGGATTTTGCAGTACCCTTTAAGGTTACTGCAAAGTGCGTAAGGGGCTGAGGGAAGCATCCCGGTAACCCCGACTTAGAAAGCCTTTAGGAAAATGATTTAAATGAGCATTAGGCTTTCTTAGTCGTTTTGCAGTCAACTGTAAAATTTGGGTTAATGGTAATTTGGTAAACCGGACTGAAGGTTTTTATGAATTAGATGCATTGTTTGAAAAGAAAGTAAACGAATATTTCTTAGCTCCTTTTTATTTATTTAAAAAACGATTAAGTCTGAGAATCAATTTAAATCTAAAATGACATGCAAATTACCGCTACTCATATCAATTATTACAACATTTGCCACCGCAAACTCTGGTTATTCACTAATGGCATCAGTATGGAACATACATCTGATACGGTGGCCGATGGAAAATTGATTCACGAAACCAGCTATCCGCAACGTGCGGAAAAATACAGGGAAATTGATATGTCTTTTAAGTTAAGTGATGAAGTGGATTTGTCAGGTAAAATTGACTTCTATAACGCAAAAGAAAAAATAATTCATGAGATAAAACGGAGCGACAAGATAGAGGGGGCGCATGAATGGCAGGTGAAATTCTATTTATGGTTATTAAAACTAAATGGTATTGAAGATGCCACTGCTGTGCTGGAATATCCGACACTCAGACAAACAAATACCATTGAACTTACAGACACGGATATACGGTATCTGGAAAAAATAACGATTGAAATTATTAGGCTGAAAGATTCTGAAAAATGTCCGCCAGTCATACACTCTAAGATATGTAAGAGTTGCAGTTATTATGAGTTGTGTTATGTGGAGGAATGAGTGGGATTGGATTGGATTGAATTAGATTGGTGTGAGGTTGGATTAGATTGGATTAGATTGGATTAGATTGGATTAGATTGAATTAGATTGAATTAGATGGAATTAGATTGGAGGAGATGGAATTAGATTGGAGGGGATAGAAGATTATTAATTTATTAAACTGTACAGCTATGGAAAAGAATGATAACTGGTTAAATTATAAAATTGAAATAAGAGACAAATTGAAATTATTTTCCTTGAGAATTCTTGAAGTTTCAAAAACACTTTCCGGCTCTCCCCGGCTGAATGTAGTTAATTATCAGCTCACAAAGTCAGGCACTTCGGTTTATGCAAATTACCGGGCAGCTATGAGAGCAAGGTCCAAAGCAGAGTTTTACAGCAAGTTATCCATTTCGGTCGAAGAAGCAGATGAAACAGAAATGTGGATAGACCTGATTATTGGATCTAAAATGATGGAGTCAAAAGAGATAAAAGATCTGTATGAGGAAAGTTTGAGCTTAGTAAAAATCCTTGCATCCATGCGAAAGAGATTAGGATAATTGCAATCTCCATCAATCTCCATCAATCTCCATCAATCTCCATCAATCTCCATCAATCTCCATCAATCTCCATCAATCTTTCCTCAATCTCTCCTCAATCTCTCCTCAATCTCTCCTCAATCTCTCCTCAATCTCTCCTCAAACTAAAACCAAATGAAAAAATCCTACTACCTCTTCAATCCCGGACGCCTAAGCCGCAAAGACAATACGCTAAAGTTCACTCCTGTGGATGAAAATGGAACAGAAGGCGCACCAAAATACATTCCGGTAGAAGGCGTTTCAGATTTTTACTGTTTCGGATCGCTGGATGCAAATAGCGCCTTTTACAATTTCCTGGGTAAACAACAAATTGCCATTCATTTTTTTGACTATTATGAACATTATACCGGAAGTTTTATGCCCAAAGATTATTTGCTGGCCGGCAAGATGCAGATAGAACAATCAAAGAAATATATAAATGGCTCGCATCGTTTGGCGATTGCCCGGAAATTTATTGAAGGTGCGGCGTTCAACATTCTGAGAAATCTGAAATATTATCAATCCAGAGGAAAAGAACTGAGTGGATGTATTGAATCTATAGAACAATTAAACACGGGTATATCTGAATCAACAGATGTGGATGCGCTGATGGGAATAGAGGGAAATATCCGGCAAATTTATTATGATGCTTTTGATATTATTCTCAATGATTTTTCCATGGACGGGCGAAGTAAACAGCCGCCTAAAAATGAAGTAAATGCGCTGATCTCGTTTGGCAACATGATGTGTTATGCGATGTGCCTTGGACAGATTTACCATACACAATTGAATCCTACCATTGGTTTTCTTCATGAACCCGGATTCAGAAGGTATTCACTGGCGCTTGATATTGCGGAAATCTTCAAGCCCATTCTGGTTGACAGGGTGATCTTTAAGGTGTTGAACAAGAAGGAAATTCAGGAAAAAGATTTTGATATTCAGTTAAACAAGGTTACACTGAAGGATGCAGCGCGAAAAACTTTTGTAAAATCTTTTGAGGAAAAATTGAATGAAACGATAAAACACAGATCCCTGAAAAGGAGCGTCAGCTATAAGCATCTTGTGAAGCTGGAATGTTATAAGCTTACCAAGCATATATTAAATATGGAAGAATACAAACCTTTTAAGGCCTGGTGGTAGCCTGAGGAAAGACAGGGAGAGCGGGTGAAGCGGGGAGAAGCCGAGACGGTGAGAGAGTGAGAGAAGAGTAACGTTCAAAAAGTCTAAGTGGGCTGACAAGAGAAGGCGGGACGGTGAGAAAGTGAAAGATGGTAGGGTAAATTCAGAATACTCCAAAAATTCTATATTTACCACCATGTACGTGATCCTTGTTTATGATATTGGTGAAAGGCGTGTGGCAAAAATGCTTAAACTTTGCAGGCAATATCTCAACTGGATTCAGAACAGTGTATTTGAAGGGGAAATAACCGAGGTCAAATTAAAAGAGCTTCAGATGAGGGCGAAAGAAATGATGAAACTGGAGGAAGATAGCCTGATTGTTTTCAAAAGCCGGAATGAAAAATGGTTGGAGAAAGAAATAGTTGGCAAAGAAAAAAACGAATTGGATACCTTTATATAGTCGTCGTAGAAGGTAGCCTGGACAAAAAATCGTTCTTTGAAATATCGCGGAAGTCATAAAACTATTATCAGTATTGGATTGCCGGCGGTCGTCGCCCGACGCTTGAAATCATATTATTGCGGGCCGACGATTTTTTATGGACTGAATAACTAAATTTGAAACGATAATGCTTTGAAAATAAGCATTTTTTTTGTCGCCAGATAGGCGGCTTTTAATCGCACCACTTAGGAATTGAAATTTATTTTAAATTCAGGATGTTCTTTTGCAAAAACCCCTTTTAATCGCACCACTTAGGAATTGAAATGCCCTCATGCAACGATTGCAGATGTCGGAGGTGCAGCTTTTAATCGCACCACTTAGGAATTGAAATGATTTTTGACGTTAGTCAACGAAGTGAATGTTTTACTTTTAATCGCACCACTTAGGAATTGAAATCGTTGATCTTGTCAACAATTGGGTTTATCTTCTGCTTACTTTTAATCGCACCACTTAGGAATTGAAATCACTTGGTGGAAAAAAGTAAACGGTAAATTAATCCCCCTTTTAATCGCACCACTTAGGAATTGAAATGACTGTCAGACTCGGTGCACCACAAAATCAGCAGTGCCTTTTAATCGCACCACTTAGGAATTGAAATTCTATTCAGATACACTTCATAAAGTGATCTCACAGGCTTTTAATCGCACCACTTAGGAATTGAAATGGAAAAGAAGGCGAGAGGTCGTATGACACCGGAGACTTTTAATCGCACCACTTAGGAATTGAAATACTTCATTCCCAGAACCGTGGAGAATATATATAAATCTTTTAATCGCACCACTTAGGAATTGAAATATACACAGAATCAATATTTTTTGTTCAAGCGGGATACTTTTAATCGCACCACTTAGGAATTGAAATTCCCTTATGGATACAGATGACTGGGAGAGGAAGCCGCTTTTAATCGCACCACTTAGGAATTGAAATATGGTGGGGTAACATTAAATCAGGTTGACAGTGCACTTTTAATCGCACCACTTAGGAATTGAAATTAAAAAAAGAGCCGAAAAAGTTTTGCAAAACTTGCTTTTAATCGCACCACTTAGGAATTGAAATGCCACCGATCCGGTGACGGTGTTGTTGCCCCACACACCTTTTAATCGCACCACTTAGGAATTGAAATTATCTTTTTCGTTTCTTCAATATCTATCAGAAACGGCTTTTAATCGCACCACTTAGGAATTGAAATCTTCCACGTAACAAAAGAAGTGGTCGTGTCTGAAAAACTTTTAATCGCACCACTTAGGAATTGAAATGTTTTTATAATACGGACGATGATGATTTTAGCAGTGCTTTTAATCGCACCACTTAGGAATTGAAATTCTGCAATTTCTTCGGCATCCATTTTCCACTCCTCACTTTTAATCGCACCACTTAGGAATTGAAATACGTAAATAAAAATAATTGAAAAATATTTACAAATACTTTTAATCGCACCACTTAGGAATTGAAATTGAATAATTCAGCAAATAACCATAACCTAAAGTTCCTTTTAATCGCACCACTTAGGAATTGAAATGCTGCTAATGAATGAGGCAGATGATTGGGAGATAATACTTTTAATCGCACCACTTAGGAATTGAAATTTGATTACATCAGTCCTTCCTTTGTTCAGAATGTCCTTTTAATCGCACCACTTAGGAATTGAAATTCTATTATCAGACGTACGGTTATTGCATTATTCTCTTTTAATCGCACCACTTAGGAATTGAAATCTGATTCTGGTTATATATACACATGCACGGATGGGGCTTTTAATCGCACCACTTAGGAATTGAAATACCGGTCAGTCTCATAACTTCTTTCAGATAAGTGTTCTTTTAATCGCACCACTTAGGAATTGAAATCACTGACACACTGTATTTGTTAGACAATTTAAGACTCTTTTAATCGCACCACTTAGGAATTGAAATTTGTGTTGTTGTCATGCATGGAGCAGGGATTGAGCCCTTTTAATCGCACCACTTAGGAATTGAAATGCATTTTGATATTGACGAGCGTATATGTATCGCCGACTTTTAATCGCACCACTTAGGAATTGAAATGGGAATACTTTACGCGGTCGCAAATGGCCGTCGCGACTTTTAATCGCACCACTTAGGAATTGAAATAAGCACAATCTATTCGTGTGTACAAATCAGATGGACTTTTAATCGCACCACTTAGGAATTGAAATATTGATACCGGTAAAAATGTTTTGCACGTTGATAACTTTTAATCGCACCACTTAGGAATTGAAATGATTTTTGTTTCTCAAACGACATATTCACAAAATCTTTTAATCGCACCACTTAGGAATTGAAATGCAGAATGGGATGGATAGAATACCAAAGAAAAATTGACTTTTAATCGCACCACTTAGGAATTGAAATCCGAAGGATGGAAAACACATGGACAGTTGAAATCTGGCTTTTAATCGCACCACTTAGGAATTGAAATGTGATTTGCCCGTCACGGCCAACACAAAT
This sequence comes from Chitinophagaceae bacterium, assembly GCA_017307735.1. Classification (GTDB taxonomy): domain Bacteria; phylum Bacteroidota; class Bacteroidia; order Chitinophagales; family Chitinophagaceae; genus Ginsengibacter. Next base: position 59,962 of record JAFKGR010000018.1, on the reverse strand, counting down.
CATACTACTTTTAATCGCACCACTTAGGAATTGAAATTTGAATATTGCTACGCTCGGCATTGCAGGCACTATCCTTTTAATCGCACCACTTAGGAATTGAAATCATTATGGTATATTGATTTCCATTGAGGGGTTGTCCTCTTTTAATCGCACCACTTAGGAATTGAAATCGAGTTTCGTGCGGGTATTCAATTTTGATAATTGGTCTTTTAATCGCACCACTTAGGAATTGAAATTTGTCATTCTTTCGGCCTGCCATGATCCTAAACCACTTTTAATCGCACCACTTAGGAATTGAAATGGATGGACGCTTCAAAAAAGAAACTCAACGGCGAACCTTTTAATCGCACCACTTAGGAATTGAAATTGGAAGAAAAGAGCGGAGAGAAATTCAGGCTAATTACTTTTAATCGCACCACTTAGGAATTGAAATTACCCTCGCAAATGAATCTGTTGCCAGTGTTCCTTACTTTTAATCGCACCACTTAGGAATTGAAATACGACATCCTGGAAGATTTTCAAAAACGCATGGGCCTTTTAATCGCACCACTTAGGAATTGAAATGAGCGTCATCAAAGACCGGTCGCTACAGGATGAAGTACTTTTAATCGCACCACTTAGGAATTGAAATATAAAAGGATTGATAATATAAAAGTGCAGGTGGTGGCTTTTAATCGCACCACTTAGGAATTGAAATCTGCTGTCTGTTGTGACAACTTTATTGGCTCCAGTTGCTTTTAATCGCACCACTTAGGAATTGAAATGCGGATATGCCACCCTGTACCCATCCGTCTTCTGCACTTTTAATCGCACCACTTAGGAATTGAAATAAACACATTATTGTTTACATCTGAAAATTTATTTGACTTTTAATCGCACCACTTAGGAATTGAAATTAAATAGCTCTTTGAGTTCGTCAGGGGGGTCTTTAACTTTTAATCGCACCACTTAGGAATTGAAATCCGAGCGAACGGACATTGAACGGCATTGTTAGAATTACTTTTAATCGCACCACTTAGGAATTGAAATAGAACCGGAAAACAGGCAGGGTAACGAACTTTGCAAACTTTTAATCGCACCACTTAGGAATTGAAATGGACAAAACAAAAGGCTATTCTGTAACAAAAACTGTCTTTTAATCGCACCACTTAGGAATTGAAATAACGTGTTTTAATCGCCTGTGAATACTCTGGGATTGCTTTTAATCGCACCACTTAGGAATTGAAATTTGCGCACCTGGTATAGGCGTTTGTTGGCCGCGTCGACTTTTAATCGCACCACTTAGGAATTGAAATTAAAAGAGAAATGGTATCTGCAATACCGGTTTTACCTTTTAATCGCACCACTTAGGAATTGAAATGCCTCTCTGAGGTGTGGCACCGCATGAGTGGCGAGCTTTTAATCGCACCACTTAGGAATTGAAATCCAGACAACATATAACAGCAATTATGCCCAGGTATCTTTTAATCGCACCACTTAGGAATTGAAATGCACCCGGCAATATCCGCTTTTGCGGATCCCGGGACTTTTAATCGCACCACTTAGGAATTGAAATCGGCTATTCAGAAACTCATCATCAACATCAACAGCTTTTAATCGCACCACTTAGGAATTGAAATAAATGAGATGGACAAGCTCAAGAAGCAGATAGGTATCTTTTAATCGCACCACTTAGGAATTGAAATAGGCGGTAGATCAGTTGGTGGTTTCCCTCGGAGATGCTTTTAATCGCACCACTTAGGAATTGAAATTCTGGAATTTTGCAGAATATGCAGCGGCTTTGTCACTTTTAATCGCACCACTTAGGAATTGAAATAGTTTATCAAGTTGCGCTCCCAGCGTTTCATTTTCTTTTAATCGCACCACTTAGGAATTGAAATGATAAATGCATTGCGTCACCAGATCACAGATGAAACTTTTAATCGCACCACTTAGGAATTGAAATTCTCGCATGACCTCACTAAGAACCTTTATGGCGCGCTTTTAATCGCACCACTTAGGAATTGAAATCTGTTTCGCCTGTCTACAAGGTTCTTGATTTATTCGCTTTTAATCGCACCACTTAGGAATTGAAATTCTCAACCCGGGAGTACAACGGATCATGGTGTGAAGCTTTTAATCGCACCACTTAGGAATTGAAATTATCGTTCACAACATTTCTCAAAGAAATATACTCAACTTTTAATCGCACCACTTAGGAATTGAAATCGGTATATTTTGCAGGCCATCCGTCAGTTCGAAATCTTTTAATCGCACCACTTAGGAATTGAAATTTGCGTGGCGAAATTCGTTGCGAATGTCATAAACCTCTTTTAATCGCACCACTTAGGAATTGAAATCTATTAATAGCGGAAACAAAAAGACAGAACTAGAAAACTTTTAATCGCACCACTTAGGAATTGAAATATTCGGTAAAGCTCTATATCGGCATGAGTGTATTTTCTTTTAATCGCACCACTTAGGAATTGAAATTTTTGTCCGGCAATTGTAAAACTGATATTCCTGCCGCTTTTAATCGCACCACTTAGGAATTGAAATTTGCAGATTTCGCAAATCAGTTAATGCAGATTACCAGCTTTTAATCGCACCACTTAGGAATTGAAATAGGGTAAATATATCTGCAAGTCCTGGCCTTGCTGCTTTTAATCGCACCACTTAGGAATTGAAATTAACGAGCTGTTTCTTTTCCTGCATATCCAGTTTATTCTTTTAATCGCACCACTTAGGAATTGAAATCAAAGTCTGCGGGTTTAGGGCGGACTTAAAAAGCCGCCTTTTAATCGCACCACTTAGGAATTGAAATGGTATTCAAGATAAGTAGCCATAGGGCTGATGCCGCCTTTTAATCGCACCACTTAGGAATTGAAATCTTCTTTTTTCAGGCGATTGTATTCACCATCATTACTTTTAATCGCACCACTTAGGAATTGAAATTCGGCATGTGCATCTGTGGCAGAATGTGATTGCTTACTTTTAATCGCACCACTTAGGAATTGAAATCTTTATTATCCAGACGGTCGAGTTCATCCTGGTATTTCTTTTAATCGCACCACTTAGGAATTGAAATTTGATCAGCGCGCCCGTGATGGCGAGGGCCTGCTGCTTTTAATCGCACCACTTAGGAATTGAAATTAACGAGCTGTTTCTTTTCCTGCATATCCAGTTTATCTTTTAATCGCACCACTTAGGAATTGAAATGTCGTTTCTGCCGAATGGGACGAAGATGATAAGAACTTTTAATCGCACCACTTAGGAATTGAAATACGCGCATTTGCAATGAGAAGCTGCCTGTTCATCGCTCTTTTAATCGCACCACTTAGGAATTGAAATATGATTTACCCGCCACCTGTGCTGCCCGCGGCAAGTCCTTTTAATCGCACCACTTAGGAATTGAAATTATTGTTGAGCGAATTTATCTGCTAAAAATGAAACATCTTTTAATCGCACCACTTAGGAATTGAAATACTACAAAAAAAGAACCGTTATACCTGGTTTCTAACTTTTAATCGCACCACTTAGGAATTGAAATACTACAAAAAAAGAACCGTTATACCTGGTTTCTAACTTTTAATCGCACCACTTAGGAATTGAAATCTCAAAAAACCACACAATGTACAAAAAAATATAAGCACTTTTAATCGCACCACTTAGGAATTGAAATTTGCCTTGTCAATGTATTCCTGAGTACCCTTTTTAACTTTTAATCGCACCACTTAGGAATTGAAATTCCTGTACGACAGATACGGGCAACGGACATTGATACTTTTAATCGCACCACTTAGGAATTGAAATATGAAAACCTGCCTAAAAATGCAGTTGGGATTATGCCCTTTTAATCGCACCACTTAGGAATTGAAATAGCTGATGCCACAGCTACAATCTGCTGCCAACATACTTTTAATCGCACCACTTAGGAATTGAAATATCACATGAGTATTCACACATTCTAACCCAGACCGCTTTTAATCGCACCACTTAGGAATTGAAATTTGACGACAGGTATATGGTATCATTTCGTTTGTGTACTTTTAATCGCACCACTTAGGAATTGAAATTGGAAGAGTACGAAGGCTACAGGTTCGCAATATCCACTTTTAATCGCACCACTTAGGAATTGAAATGTTCTTTTATGTTTTTAAAAACATCAAACAATTGCCTTTTAATCGCACCACTTAGGAATTGAAATGCGTTGAAGGCTAAGTGAGTTAGCCATTTCGCTGCACTTTTAATCGCACCACTTAGGAATTGAAATTATATTTAAAGCTTTGAAACACAAATCTTCTGATGTCTTTTAATCGCACCACTTAGGAATTGAAATTCGCGCAAAAAGCAAAAAGAAAAAAAATACGGTTATCTTTTAATCGCACCACTTAGGAATTGAAATAACTCCTTTTATCAGTTGGTTATAGGTCACTTCGTCCTTTTAATCGCACCACTTAGGAATTGAAATAACTCCTTTTATCAGTTGGTTATAGGTCACTTCGTCCTTTTAATCGCACCACTTAGGAATTGAAATTCGCAACTCCGAAGTCTTTAAGTGCATTTTTTACCTCTTTTAATCGCACCACTTAGGAATTGAAATCAATTTAGAGAGGTAAACCGATTTCATCCAGCCGTCTTTTAATCGCACCACTTAGGAATTGAAATCGGGCAATGTCCCAGCAGGTCAGAATTTTGTAAAAAACTTTTAATCGCACCACTTAGGAATTGAAATCGCAAAGTGTCTGAACGAATCAACTGATTTCGTGACTTTTAATCGCACCACTTAGGAATTGAAATTCGTTTCAACGCGGTACATCATTTGCTGGGCTGTGGCTTTTAATCGCACCACTTAGGAATTGAAATGACGGGGATGCTGCTATCCATGTGTTGCGCTCTGACTTTTAATCGCACCATTTAGGAATTGAAATGCAGGAGCAAGCAAGGATACAATGCAAGTAACAGTCGCTTTTAATCGCACCATTTAGGAATTGAAATACATATCATAGATTACAATATTCATTTTTGTAGATCTTTTAATCGCACCATTTAGGAATTGAAATAATGCTTTGGCTCTTCTTCCTGATCTTTCTCTCACTTTTAATCGCACCATTTAGGAATTGAAATGCGGGATTCAGTAAGCTCTTGCGCAGAGTTTCCGCGACTTTTAATCGCACCATTTAGGAATTGAAATACGGTTGGGGTAATCATGCAGCAGCAGGATATTTGGGCGCTTTTAATCGCACCATTTAGGAATTGAAATTTAAAGGTTTATGCCCAGGGAAAAATAAATTTTATTCTTTTAATCGCACCATTTAGGAATTGAAATTGCCCTACGGCTCCGCCTCCTACTATAAATGATTTACTTTTAATCGCACCATTTAGGAATTGAAATTAACGAATCCGGAAACCATTGAGACGTAGTTCGTAATCTTTTAATCGCACCATTTAGGAATTGAAATGTTTGCAAGGCGGCGCATTTGTTCATATGAAAGATTCTTTTAATCGCACCATTTAGGAATTGAAATAAGAATGGCGACTGGAATTTTGCTTCGTCCTGCGACTTTTAATCGCACCATTTAGGAATTGAAATATTAAAATTTCGTGGCATTATCAGAAATAACAAAAGCTTTTAATCGCACCATTTAGGAATTGAAATTAAATGTTACGCCAGAGATCGCTGTTCCGTAATCGTTCTTTTAATCGCACCATTTAGGAATTGAAATTGGACAAAAGCATATTAACACACCCAACGTTAGGACCTTTTAATCGCACCATTTAGGAATTGAAATATAATTCTTTTGAACCTTTCACCTGAATATCGGTTACTTTTAATCGCACCATTTAGGAATTGAAATCGGCTTTTGTGAGTTGTCCGCTAAAAATCATGTTTGCCTTTTAATCGCACCATTTAGGAATTGAAATCCGAATGGATTTCAGTAAAAGCAATTAGGAATTTTTCTTTTAATCGCACCATTTAGGAATTGAAATTGGATGTACCGTCCCAATTTGTTCTTTGGTGTGCTACTTTTAATCGCACCATTTAGGAATTGAAATAGCACTATATATCCCGAACTGGAAGGCTGCACCGCGGCCTTTTAATCGCACCATTTAGGAATTGAAATTTTTTTCAGGATCCGGTTGATTGTTGCGCGGACAGGACTTTTAATCGCACCATTTAGGAATTGAAATGTCTATGTTTGAGAATTATTTTAAAAATATTTCTTGCTTTTAATCGCACCATTTAGGAATTGAAATAACTATTGCCAATGCACTGTTATGGGCAGGCATGGGCGCTTTTAATCGCACCATTTAGGAATTGAAATCAATCCATTGTTGCAATTTTGGTCCTACCCAAAAAGACTTTTAATCGCACCATTTAGGAATTGAAATTAATCCAACCCTGTCTTTAAAATTGATTGAGAAAACTTCTTTTAATCGCACCATTTAGGAATTGAAATATGTTACAGCTAAAGGAGTTGAAAAGTCGGCTCCGGTCTTTTAATCGCACCATTTAGGAATTGAAATGTAATAATCTGTTTCGGAATATTTCAGATAATAACACTTTTAATCGCACCATTTAGGAATTGAAATTAAAGAAAACGACCGACCAACTTTCGCGGTTAAAGCCTTTTAATCGCACCACTTAGGAATTGAAATATTTTATTTCCAGCGGGTTTTGAGATCAAATTTGTCTTTTAATCGCACCACTTAGGAATTGAAATGTTGCAACTACAACCGCACTGACCAGCCCTGATTATCTTTTAATCGCACCACTTAGGAATTGAAATATGCGATGTTACAGGCAGGCGGGTGAGAAAATAGTCTTTTAATCGCACCACTTAGGAATTGAAATTGAAGTGACAATCACAGCGACTGACGGCCTCGGTCTCTTTTAATCGCACCACTTAGGAATTGAAATTTTGTAAACCCAGTCCGGTCATTTGCTGAACTTCTCTTTTAATCGCACCACTTAGGAATTGAAATGACCGTTGGCAATCCGGGGCCTCCAGGGCCGAGAGCTTTTAATCGCACCACTTAGGAATTGAAATTTCTATTAAAGTTTAGTTGTTAATAATACGCACTGCCTTTTAATCGCACCACTTAGGAATTGAAATTCACTCGCAAAAGATTACGTTGACAGTCAATGCTACTTTTAATCGCACCACTTAGGAATTGAAATCTGATTATGCTGCATATGTGGAATTTGGTACGGGCCTACTTTTAATCGCACCACTTAGGAATTGAAATAATTTATTCAGCGATTATGATGCTTTCTTGGATAAGTCTTTTAATCGCACCACTTAGGAATTGAAATTGGATAAAATTGTTGGTTTCGTAGGATGGTATTTCGGCTTTTAATCGCACCACTTAGGAATTGAAATGCAAGAATTTTTGAATTACCGAAGATGTCGGTGACTTTTAATCGCACCACTTAGGAATTGAAATTTGTGGATAAACTACATGAGCAACGTGAACCAAACCCACTTTTAATCGCACCACTTAGGAATTGAAATAATCAACACAGACATCAATGATAAGGGCTATATCCAGCTTTTAATCGCACCACTTAGGAATTGAAATCCTATTGCCCTGGCTGTAATCCACGCGTGGTGTAACTTTTAATCGCACCACTTAGGAATTGAAATGTTGTTGTTTAGGTCGCTTTGATACGTTTTAACTGCACTTTTAATCGCACCACTTAGGAATTGAAATGTTATTGTTAAGGTCGCTTTGGTATGTTTTCACGGCCTTTTAATCGCACCACTTAGGAATTGAAATGGGATTATGCTAATTATGATTCTCGTCAGCTGCAACTTTTAATCGCACCACTTAGGAATTGAAATCATGTAAGAGAGATCGTGTGTGCTTTTTTGAAATGTCCTTTTAATCGCACCACTTAGGAATTGAAATATGTCGGATGTGTCAAGATACTTGTGTCAAGACTGACTTTTAATCGCACCACTTAGGAATTGAAATGCTGAGATTGTTGAGCGCCACATGTAAGAGAGATCGCTTTTAATCGCACCACTTAGGAATTGAAATGAGTTTATTTCTTTCGTCTTCTGAATAGATTTTGTTTCCTTTTAATCGCACCACTTAGGAATTGAAATCGAATGCGGGATAGTTATTTTTTTCTTGCTCTTTCAATCTTTTAATCGCACCACTTAGGAATTGAAATTAGTGCAATACCGTAGCTACTCAGTTCATTAATTACTTTTAATCGCACCACTTAGGAATTGAAATGAGGAGACGCGCTACCGCTTTGAGGCGTGTAGCGTCTTTTAATCGCACCACTTAGGAATTGAAATGCGCAAAAAGGAAATTCACCTAACCCCAGCTCTAAACTTTTAATCGCACCACTTAGGAATTGAAATAGATCGTACGAAGGGTTATTCCGTGACAAAAACTGCTTTTAATCGCACCACTTAGGAATTGAAATTGATTGCCAAAGGCTGCCTATCTGCTTAGTAATTGCTTTTAATCGCACCACTTAGGAATTGAAATTATATTTAGAGCCTTAAAGCACAAATCTTCTGATGTGCTTTTAATCGCACCACTTAGGAATTGAAATGTAATCCCGATGATCAGAATTCTTACACAATATGCGCTTTTAATCGCACCACTTAGGAATTGAAATATCGTCTGCATGAACTTTGCAAGAAACACACAGGCTCTTTTAATCGCACCACTTAGGAATTGAAATATTCTTTCATCCTGTATGGTACAGCCCTTACTGACTTTTAATCGCACCACTTAGGAATTGAAATTATTATTACAGTGAGCAAAATAGCCTACTGCATTGAACTTTTAATCGCACCACTTAGGAATTGAAATAAAGGTTTTTGCGTTGTTCATTTAGATAAAAATATACTTTTAATCGCACCACTTAGGAATTGAAATCGGATTCCAGATATTGAGGAGGTTCAAAGGGTTTTTACTTTTAATCGCACCACTTAGGAATTGAAATTGCCTTCACAAATGCTTTAACGTTATAGGGCATTTACTTTTAATCGCACCACTTAGGAATTGAAATGCCGAAAATCCGAGCGTCACCTTTTTCTCCTTTTCACTTTTAATCGCACCACTTAGGAATTGAAATAATTTTCGTGTCAATTGTCATCGTTAGTTGAGGTTCTTTTAATCGCACCACTTAGGAATTGAAATTGCAGAAATGATAAAAGATGCACGAACGCTCACTTTCTTTTAATCGCACCACTTAGGAATTGAAATCAGATGGCATGAGCACGTTAAAGTCAAATTAGGCACTTTTAATCGCACCACTTAGGAATTGAAATAATACCTCAAACTGACAAGTTCAACACAGGCGGATCTTTTAATCGCACCACTTAGGAATTGAAATGAAAAACACGGAAATTGAACATAACGAACCTGCATACTTTTAATCGCACCACTTAGGAATTGAAATCTTACGACATCACCGCTCCCCCCACCGTCAACATTCTTTTAATCGCACCACTTAGGAATTGAAATGTTATGTTTATCTGATTGAGTAACTCGTAAACCTTTCTTTTAATCGCACCACTTAGGAATTGAAATAACATCGTTTTGATAGGTTCGAAAAACAATGTGATCTTTTAATCGCACCACTTAGGAATTGAAATTTATTTGCATTAATAATAACCGGAGGCGGTACATTCTTTTAATCGCACCACTTAGGAATTGAAATTAAATACGTATCATTTCATTGAGTGATATTAGACAACTTTTAATCGCACCACTTAGGAATTGAAATGTTTTTGTGTCAAACCTACCCGCGAATCAGCATCATCACTTTTAATCGCACCACTTAGGAATTGAAATTTATATATGATGGCTCGTCTACGGAGATGGTGATCCTTTTAATCGCACCACTTAGGAATTGAAATTTATCATTCAGAAGAACTGACGCCCGCACTGGTCGCCTTTTAATCGCACCACTTAGGAATTGAAATCCTACTGTTACTTTTAAGTCTGCCATTTTTTTTGTTTTCTTTTAATCGCACCACTTAGGAATTGAAATGATATTTCATTAATTGTGAGGTCGTAGGTTCTATCTTACTTTTAATCGCACCACTTAGGAATTGAAATAGATTTGATGTTTACAATACGTGGGAGAATAAGGGCACTTTTAATCGCACCACTTAGGAATTGAAATTTAAACAAGGGGGTAGTGTAAAAAATTGTTCTCTAACTTTTAATCGCACCACTTAGGAATTGAAATTTCAGTGTTGATATGTAAGGATTTGGCGTTGCAATTGCTTTTAATCGCACCACTTAGGAATTGAAATTAATGTAGCCCGGCTCATCTACTGAAATAGTTATTTTTCTTTTAATCGCACCACTTAGGAATTGAAATGCTATATGCGTACCTGGATCACCAATTTCAGTTGAACTTTTAATCGCACCACTTAGGAATTGAAATATGCTCAGCATCAGCGTTTCAATGCTTTCAGGCTTTACTTTTAATCGCACCACTTAGGAATTGAAATATTCTGTTCTCTTTCATTTTGAAAACGATACCTGCCGCTTTTAATCGCACCACTTAGGAATTGAAATTCGCCGCTTCCGATTCTGTTCTCTTTCATTTTGAAAACCTTTTAATCGCACCACTTAGGAATTGAAATATCAGCAAGACAGGCAGCTTTACTACAAGGAAGCACCTTTTAATCGCACCACTTAGGAATTGAAATCAAACAACAGGAGGCGATAACCTGTATAACACTATTTACTTTTAATCGCACCACTTAGGAATTGAAATAAAGAATGGTTCGTTGCTAACACTGGCATCAAATCACTTTTAATCGCACCACTTAGGAATTGAAATGGAGGAGGTTTTTAAACAGATATTTTCTCCTCCTCCACTTTTAATCGCACCACTTAGGAATTGAAATAAATCTGGATTGCCAACAGGTTTTATAAATGCAATTGCTTTTAATCGCACCACTTAGGAATTGAAATTTGATGTCGGCGAAATGACACTTGAATGGCTTCTTAAAACTTTTAATCGCACCACTTAGGAATTGAAATATAACCAGAGCTGCGATATCGGTGCGGCGTTGCACTGCTTTTAATCGCACCACTTAGGAATTGAAATGGTACTATATCGGCTGGTTGGGTAAACGTAATTGTGGCTTTTAATCGCACCACTTAGGAATTGAAATAAAGTAGGCACAACAGAAGACCGGTGGCAAACAAACACTTTTAATCGCACCACTTAGGAATTGAAATATCACGTGGATTTATAATAATCCTATTCCTTACTGTCTTTTAATCGCACCACTTAGGAATTGAAATCGTATAATCTTATTTTCCAGTTGTTTGCTTTTTGTTCTTTTAATCGCACCACTTAGGAATTGAAATGAAGTTTTGTGCATTCAGGTCTGTTTCAGCGAATATCTTTTAATCGCACCACTTAGGAATTGAAATAAAAACACAAACTATGCAAAAAACAAACGTCGTAGACTTTTAATCGCACCACTTAGGAATTGAAATTCTGTTGTATTTCTCCCGGATTTTGTTGAGCTGTTCTTTTAATCGCACCACTTAGGAATTGAAATTCCTGGATCAATTACATGACAAACGTCAACAGAACACTTTTAATCGCACCACTTAGGAATTGAAATTCTGTTCTTGAGCGATTTCCCACTTATCTGTCCGGACTTTTAATCGCACCACTTAGGAATTGAAATTTCAGTGTTGATATGTAAGGGTTTGGCGTTGCAAGTGCTTTTAATCGCACCACTTAGGAATTGAAATATTTTGGTTAATTAGATTAACCCATTCTGCGTTTATCTTTTAATCGCACCACTTAGGAATTGAAATAATTTTCATTGCGGCGGATGAAAATGAGCCTTTAAACTTTTAATCGCACCACTTAGGAATTGAAATTTCTGGTGCTGTTGCACCGTCATTCATTTTCAAAACTTTTAATCGCACCACTTAGGAATTGAAATTCTCCTTTGTAAACCCTGATAGATTGTGCTTCTGCACTTTTAATCGCACCACTTAGGAATTGAAATGGTATCTGACCGGTATGCTGTAGAGGATTTTGAACACTTTTAATCGCACCACTTAGGAATTGAAATTTTAAAAAAATTTACAAATGAGCACTAAAAACATTCCTTTTAATCGCACCACTTAGGAATTGAAATTTATTATGATGTGAAGCCTTGTTATCATTGCTCTTACTTTTAATCGCACCACTTAGGAATTGAAATTTACGGGGCCAGTTACGAAATACAACGGCAACGTGTGCTTTTAATCGCACCACTTAGGAATTGAAATTCAGGGAGTTTGCGGTGCGGCAGCTTGTGCTTGCACTTTTAATCGCACCACTTAGGAATTGAAATTCTGCTCTTGTGCTATTTCCCATTTATCCGTGCGGACTTTTAATCGCACCACTTAGGAATTGAAATGTGTTCCCAACGGTTGTATGCCAGTTGCGGTTGAGCTTTTAATCGCACCACTTAGGAATTGAAATTATAACCTAACGGTAACAGGATGGCGCGTCACAGAACACTTTTAATCGCACCACTTAGGAATTGAAATTTTTTTTTGTTCGGAAGGTATTTCGGATTTAGAATTCTTTTAATCGCACCACTTAGGAATTGAAATTTTTTTATTACGAAGTGAAAATCCGGATTATGATGACTTTTAATCGCACCACTTAGGAATTGAAATGATTATTGCTATCACAATTGCCTGTTTTGCGATTTGCTTTTAATCGCACCACTTAGGAATTGAAATGGCCCCATATTCGGGCAGGATTTTAAGCGCAAATGCTTTTAATCGCACCACTTAGGAATTGAAATAGGCTTTTCGTTTTTCTTTTCATATTAGTTTTTGTTCTTTTAATCGCACCACTTAGGAATTGAAATCCGGAGAAGCCGGTATACCCGTCGCAATTTCAACTATCTTTTAATCGCACCACTTAGGAATTGAAATTGGCAGGGCAACAGTGAACTTTCTGCCGGAACTAACTTTTAATCGCACCACTTAGGAATTGAAATATTGCTTTTAGTTTTTTCATTCTGATTTGGTTTTGACTTTTAATCGCACCACTTAGGAATTGAAATTACGCTTAGACGCGTTCGAGTAATTATCAGGCGTACTTTTAATCGCACCACTTAGGAATTGAAATGTACTTAAATGCCATGCCGGGCAAAAAAAAATTATACTCTTTTAATCGCACCACTTAGGAATTGAAATGCGAGAGCGTAGGGGGCGGGCACTTAGGCTTTGTGCTTTTAATCGCACCACTTAGGAATTGAAATGAATTTGAGCAGTTGATTAAAGACTGCGTAAAAATTCTTTTAATCGCACCACTTAGGAATTGAAATCTTACAATCAGAACGCAATACATGGATAGCAGCATCTTTTAATCGCACCACTTAGGAATTGAAATATATTTTCGGTAATTCAAAAATCTTAGCCGGCAACGCTTTTAATCGCACCACTTAGGAATTGAAATACATGGCAACATGATTGCAGGCATGAAAGTATTTGTACTTTTAATCGCACCACTTAGGAATTGAAATAAAAAAAACATATTCAACACACGCCGCCAAGCGGAGCTTTTAATCGCACCACTTAGGAATTGAAATTTGGCAGCCGGAGCCGCTCAAATCTCCCGCCATGGCTTTTAATCGCACCACTTAGGAATTGAAATTTAATCCCCAATCCAGCTTTCAGCAAAACGCAAGGACTTTTAATCGCACCACTTAGGAATTGAAATAATACAAGAGAAACACACAAAAGAAACAAGCATAAATCTTTTAATCGCACCACTTAGGAATTGAAATAAAAATAAAATTTATGCAAAAAACAAACGTCGTAGACTTTTAATCGCACCACTTAGGAATTGAAATTCGCTTCGCGCAACTGATATTCACTCCTCTTCTCACCTTTTAATCGCACCACTTAGGAATTGAAATAAAAATGCAGTTGGGATTATGCCCATTACGGGGCCCTTTTAATCGCACCACTTAGGAATTGAAATATTGTTGTTTAGGTCGCTCTGATATGTCTTGACCGCCTTTTAATCGCACCACTTAGGAATTGAAATGAGTAATATAAATTTAAGTCTTATAAATATCCCTTCTTTTAATCGCACCACTTAGGAATTGAAATTTTGAGAGCATGGCAGGAATAGAATCTGAACGTGACGCTTTTAATCGCACCACTTAGGAATTGAAATTCGGCAATACCTGATACGTTTATCTGATTCAGTTTGCTTTTAATCGCACCACTTAGGAATTGAAATGGCAATGGTGCAACCGGAAAGCATTACGGATAAAATCTTTTAATCGCACCACTTAGGAATTGAAATTTCTTTTTGTTTGGAAGGAACTTTGGGTTTAAAATTACTTTTAATCGCACCACTTAGGAATTGAAATTGTGTTGCGTTCTGATTGTAAGAGGTGCCGCCAAGTCTTTTAATCGCACCACTTAGGAATTGAAATTTTGAAAATGAAAAATGTGTCATTCGTAAAGATTTCTTTTAATCGCACCACTTAGGAATTGAAATGGACAAAAGCCGATTAACGATTCTACTGCTGATAGTTCTTTTAATCGCACCACTTAGGAATTGAAATTAAATCAGACGCTATGATGGCCTGGGGGCAAGCTCTCCTTTTAATCGCACCACTTAGGAATTGAAATAATAAACCAGGGCTGGCAAAATTTAGACATCAAGTCCTTTTAATCGCACCACTTAGGAATTGAAATGCAGCTTTAAGGCTCGCGATGTTACAGATCATTGCTTTTAATCGCACCACTTAGGAATTGAAATTACTACATCTATGCAAAGTGTTCAAAGACATCGCTCTTTTAATCGCACCACTTAGGAATTGAAATCAATTAAACAAATGAGGCGGCAACTCAATAAATACGCTTTTAATCGCACCACTTAGGAATTGAAATGAAACAAGGCTAAGAATGGCGCCGGATCATACAAACTTTTAATCGCACCACTTAGGAATTGAAATAGTTATACCGCTTCTGCAATAGCAACTCCTGCTTATCTTTTAATCGCACCACTTAGGAATTGAAATAATTAGTTCCGTTTACTTTTGTGTTACAACCGTCCGCTTTTAATCGCACCACTTAGGAATTGAAATGATATTCTTTCCAGGTTAATTGTCGCTCAGTCAGACTTTTAATCGCACCACTTAGGAATTGAAATCTCTGTCTCCGCGCATTGTTGTAATCAGCCTGTTTCTTTTAATCGCACCACTTAGGAATTGAAATATTCAACTTAGGAATTGAAATATCGTTTGCGCCGCTGCCTGTGCTAACGATGTTATTCACTTTTAATCGCACCACTTAGGAATTGAAATGCAATTCTTTTTGTTTCAGTTTATACAACTCGCTGCCTTTTAATCGCACCACTTAGGAATTGAAATGATGTAAATGAGTATGAAAGAGAAGATTATATTTTCTTTTAATCGCACCACTTAGGAATTGAAATCCGGGAGGAAAGCGCAATCCTGTTTCCCGACTTTTACTTTTAATCGCACCACTTAGGAATTGAAATCTCTGTCTCCGCGCATTGTTGTAATCAGCCTGTTTCTTTTAATCGCACCACTTAGGAATTGAAATATCATGAGCCGAAATCATCACATCGGCGCAAAGCTCTTTTAATCGCACCACTTAGGAATTGAAATATTCACTTAGGAATTGAAATATCGTTTGCGCCGCTGCCTGTGCTAACGATGTTATTCACTTTTAATCGCACCACTTAGGAATTGAAATGCAATTCTTTTTGTTTCAGTTTATACAACTCGCTGCCTTTTAATCGCACCACTTAGGAATTGAAATTAATCTTCTTCATGTTCACCGGTGGCGCTCCCAGGAGCTTTTAATCGCACCACTTAGGAATTGAAATCTCATTACTCAATGCCTGCAGGGCTTCAATGTTACCCTTTTAATCGCACCACTTAGGAATTGAAACATCGTAAACGGAGCGATTATTGAACTATCAGCTACAACTTTTAATCGCACCACTTAGGAATTGAAACCCGAAAGTTGACGACGAAAGAAAAAAATACGTCGCAACTTTTAATCGCACCACTTAGGAATTGAAACAGTCAGATTTATGTAAAGAATAATGATCTGGGATTCCTTTTAATCGCACCACTTAGGAATTGAAACTGGTTTATCACAGGCGCATATCCGACGCAGGCGCACTTTTAATCGCACCACTTAGGAATTGAAACAAAAAGAAGTGTTCAAGTCTGTCAAACCGGAGAATGAACTTTTAATCGCACCACTTAGGAATTGAAACGTTAATCCTGCTATGCTGCCTGTTATTGTGTTGCTCTTTTAATCGCACCACTTAGGAATTGAAACAGATATACAGACTTCATCTCAAGGGACCAGACTGAACTTTTAATCGCACCACTTAGGAATTGAAACTTAACGAAATATCCGTTTGACGGGCTTCATGTATCTTTTAATCGCACCACTTAGGAATTGAAACTTTATGTCCTGGTCCTGGAGCTTTTCAATTATTTCAACTTTTAATCGCACCACTTAGGAATTGAAACTTGCCCGGCAGAATACGGCTGCTTTTATTGCATCTTCCTTTTAATCGCACCACTTAGGAATTGAAACTCTATTACCCTGGCTGTAGTCAATTCTTGGAGTAACTTTTAATCGCACCACTTAGGAATTGAAACAAGCATACGTAATCAGCACAGACATACAAACACAGCCCTTTTAATCGCACCACTTAGGAATTGAAACGTGTTTGTTGGAGCTTGGCTGTTGCTAATGACTTCTCTTTTAATCGCACCACTTAGGAATTGAAACAAGGTTATCGACTCACCCATTGAAGTCGAGGTACCTCTTTTAATCGCACCACTTAGGAATTGAAACCATAAAAAGGCCGTAGCCATTGCGAAAAAAATATTTCTTTTAATCGCACCACTTAGGAATTGAAACAAGTTACATGTGGAGATCTACAATGGCCGCCGGAACCTTTTAATCGCACCACTTAGGAATTGAAAATGGCTTATATCACAATTTGGCACCGGGTTTCCGTTTGCTTTTAATCGCCTCAATTTGGAATTGAAATACGATTATGCCCATTACGATAAGGCAGTTTTTAACCTTTTAGTCGAACCATTCGGGTATTGAAATCAACTTAGTTCAGTCATTTTTTTTCTCAAAGCATTTCTTCCCTTGATTAAGTCTCCACCTGCATTTAAAATATTCTGCCAAAGACACGGAAGTAAATATCAAAACGAATAGCTATTAATGGTAACCTGATATAAAAAAAGCTTATAAATAAATCAATTTACAAGCTTTAGAGGTGCCCGAGACTGGAATCGAACCAGCACTCCCTTGCGAGAACCAGATTTTGAGTCTGGCGCGTCTACCAGTTCCGCCACCCGGGCATTATTTATACTGGGGGTGCAATATTACATTGAACATTTTTGACTGCCAAAAGATTATTTGACAGGATCCGGAAATAATTTCAAAAAAATAAAAATCTGATCCCATCCGGATTTTGCCTTTATAGATTTTAAAGATTCAAATAGTAATCTTTCAACAACTCAATAAACGGATTTGTATAATTACTTCCTTCTCTGATTACAATTTCTGAAGTATTCATTGCTTCTGTTTTTGAAAAACTGCCCTGATAAATTATTCGAAAAGGATTTCTTTTTTGATTGTGTTTCAAAAAGATTTCGCCGGAAATGAATGCTCCTGATTTTTGAAAAAGCCGGTTGATTTCTTTTTCTCTTTTAAAGGGAACCAACAAAAAGAAAATTCCATTTTCATTCAGCCGTTTTTTAATTTCTGAAATTAAATCTTTCAACAGCAGTCCGGTATCATGCTTCGCAAGTGTGGAAGCGAACCGAGGGCTTTTCAAATCACCTTCAAAAAAAGGCGGATTGGAAATAATAAGGTCATATTTTTTTTGTGGGAAATCCCTGATGTCAGAATGAAATGGATTGATGCTGCCAGAAAAAGGAGAGCCGGCAAAATTTTCCTTCATTTGCAAAAAAGCATTCTTGTCAATTTCAACGGCATCAATTTCAGCTTTGCTCTTCTGAGCTGCCATCAGGCTCAGCAAACCGGTGCCTGACCCAATATCGAGAATGTTTTCAGCATGTATTTCTCCCTTCTCCAGCAAGTCTGAAATGCAGGCCCCAAAGATGCAGGAATCTGTGCAAACCTTCATCGCACAACGATCCTGAAACACAGTAAACTTTTTGAAGCGGAAATAATTATTCGCCATCAGTGTACTTTGGCTGAAGGTACGGCTTCCATTGTGGCAAACTGTTTTGCCTGGAATTTGTAGTGTGCGGTAATAGCTATCATTGCTGCATTATCTGTGCAATATTCAAAAGGAGGAATAAAAGTTCTCCACCCGAGCTCTTTGCCCACTTTTTCAAATTCCCTTCTCAAACCCTTATTGGCGCTGACTCCGCCGGCAATACAAATATCTTTGATGCCCGTTTGTTTTGATGCCCGTTTCAGTTTTTTGAGCAGTATGGAAATGATTCTTTGCTGAACAGATGCACAGATGTTATCTATATTTTTTGAAATGAATTCAGGATCTTCTTTCTGATGATCCCTGATGAAATATAAGATGGCCGTTTTTAATCCGCTGAAACTGAAATTGAGCCCTTCGATGTGTGGTTCCGGAAATTCATAAACCGGTTTTCCCAAGGCTGCATGTTTATCTATCAATGGCCCTCCGGGATAGGGCAATCCCAACATTTTCGCTGCTTTGTCAAAAGCTTCACCCGCAGCATCATCAAGGGTTTGTCCGATGATTTCAAGGTTGAGTGGGTCGTGGCAAATGACAATCTGTGTGTGGCCGCCACTTACTGTAAGGCACAGAAAAGGAAAATCAGGATTTTTTGATCCCTCTTTTCTAATGAGATTGGCAAGTACATGTGCTTTCATGTGTTGGACAGCAATCAATGGCTTTTCCAAAGAAAGCGCCAGAGATTTGGCAAACCCCGCGCCAACTATTAATGATCCGATCAGTCCGGGTGATTGGGTAAAAGCGAAGGCATCCATGTCCTGCAGTTTGCATCCCGCCGTTTCCAACGATTCGTGAACCACGGGAACGATAGCTTCAAGATGCGCCCTGGAAGCGAGTTCGGGAACGACACCTCCATACATTTTATGGATTTGCTGGCTGCGGATTACATTGCTGAGAATGTGCCGGTCTCTGATGACGGCTGCGGCTGTTTCATCACAGGAGGATTCAATTGCAAGAATTAATGACATTTCAATCTCTTCTTTTCTTTTTGAGATGCAAAGATAATTGCATTGGTTATTTGGAGCGGATAGCCACTACCGGATCCATTCTGGAAGCTGTGTAGGCCGGAATGATTCCGGAGAGAATGCCTATGACAATACAAATGCTGATCGCCAGTGAAAGGATTCCCACTGAAATGTAAACAGGAAAATTAAGTAATTGGGAAAGTACAAGTGTCAGAATAAATACAAGCAATAATCCCATAATTCCCCCGAGAATGCAGATGATTGCCGCTTCCAAAAGAAATTCGGTGAGTATGCTGCGCTTTTTGGCTCCTATGGCTTTCTTCAATCCGATTATCGGAGTCCGTTCTTTTACGGTTACAAACATGATATTGCTGATTCCGAATGCGCCCACTACCAGACTGAGAATTCCGATTGCCCATCCTCCCATATTGATGCTGGAGAAAATGCCACTGACCTGCGAACTCAGTGCACTGATCTGGTTCAGGGTGAAATTGTCTTCCTCGGTAGGTTTTAATTTCCGGATGGATCTCATGATTCCTTCCAGTTCATCAGAGAGGGCGGCTGAGCTGATTCCTGATTTTCCCTTTACGATGATAACCGGGGATGCCTGTTCGTCACTCACCATTTGATGCAGAAATTTGTAAGGAACATAAATATTCTGATCAAAGTTTTCACCGATAAAATTGGCTCCCATTTTTTTGATGACCCCAATGATGGTTGCCTGGTTATTTTTGATTTTTACAGTCTTTCCAACCGCACGTTCAGGATCTCCGAAAAGATTTTCCGCATTCGTATAACCCATGATTATAACCGGGCTTCCCGATTGAAATTCACTACCGGAAATAAACCTGCCGAACTCAATTTGAAGGGGATTGATTTCATTGATATCCGGGGTAATACCCGACATGTTGACTCCTTCCAGGGCAAAATCTTTGTAAACAATGTTGGTGTTGGATGAAGTCTGGTATCCGACTTTATCTGTCAGACGACTGCGTTCCCTGATAAGTGCAACCTCTTCAAATTTTGGTTCCGGCCGTTTCATATATTTCCACCACGGATAATCTCCCGACCCGGCTCCGTAAGTCCATTTGTCTATATAAATTGTATTGGTGCCGAGGCTTTTCAATTGGTTTTGAATATTCATCTCCAGGCTGTTCACTGTTGCCAGCACACCGATTATGCAGAAGATTCCAAAGCTGATACCAATCAGCGAAAGAAATGTCCTGAGCTTGTTCGCCCTGATTTCCTGAAAGGTTAGCCGGAGAGAATTGACCAAAATGGTAATAGTTTTCCGCATGGGACAAATTTAGTTGTTCATATATATTTTACTTTGCAAAAAATGTTGAAAGGTGGATTGGAAATAGGCAGGTTAGATTTAAATAAATGAATTTGTTTTGAACCGTTCAAGAAAAAATATGCAGTTGCAGGCCATGGTCCTCATACTGGCAGTATTGCTATTCGGAGTAAAACTGACAGCATGGTTTTTGACCTCATCGCTGTCCATCCTCACTGATGCATTGGAAAGTATTGCAAATATCATTGCGGGTGGTGTGGGCTTTTTCAGCCTCTTAATTGCTGCCAAACCCAGAGACAAAGGGCATCCTTACGGGCATGGGAAAGTGGAGTTTATCTCGGCTGCTGCCGAAGGGATGTTCATATTGTTCGCCGGTATTTTTATTATTGTTGAGGCAATCTCAAAGTTGTTTGAACCCCAGGTACTGAGCAGGTTGAATGTAGGGATTATTATGATGGGCGGCACCGCACTCATTAATTACATGGCAGGCTCCTATTGCGTAAAGGAGGGAAGAAAAGGGAAATCTATTCAGTTGATTGCTGCAGGAGAGCATTTAAAAACAGATACTTTGTCAACCCTTGCAATTATTGCGGGGCTGGTACTGATTTATTTTACAAAAATTTATTTTCTGGACAGCCTGGTGGCTATTATTGCGGCATGTTTTATCATCTATACCGGAATCAAAGTATTGCGGCCGAGCATCGGTGGAATAATGGATGAATCGGATATGAAATTGCTTGGAAGGATCGTGAAGGTGCTGAATGAAAAACGAAATGAAAATTGGATCGATTTGCACAACGTTCGTTTCATCAAATATGGGACCACCCTGCATTGTGATTGCCATCTGACTGTGCCGTGGTATCTCAATATCAGAGAAGCTCACCAGGAAATTACATTACTGAAAGATGTGATCCAACAAGAGTTTGGTACCGAAGTGGAAATGTTTGTGCACGTAGATCCCTGCCTTGATTACAGTTGCCGGATTTGCAGCAAACAAAACTGTGCGGTGAGGAAACATCCCCAGGAAACCCGCATCACATGGACAGTTGAAAATATTGTTCTTGACCGGAAACACAGGCCCGGAAGCTAATTCTTTGAAATGTATTCCCTGTATCTGAGAATGGATTCATTGATGATTTCAAATGCTCTCTCTTGCGGTTCAAAATCCCGGATTTTTACTTCCTTGTTTTCCAAAACCTTGTATTGCTCAAAAAAGTTGCTGAGTACGCTTAAAAAATGTTGTGGAAATTTGTCCAGACTATCAATATAGTTTACTCCCGGATCCTTTGTAGCTACAGCAATAATTTTGTCGTCAATGGCTCCGGTATCTATCATCTGCATATTTCCTAAAACCGTGGCTTCCACCAGGCAGAGCGGTTGGATTGACTCTGTACACATCACGAGAATATCAAGCGGATCCCCGTCCTGCCCCAGGGTTTGAGGAATAAATCCATAATTGATGGGGTAGTGAAAGGAAGAATAGATCACTCTATCGAGCCTGAGCAGCCCTGTCTCTTTATCCACTTCATATTTTGATTTGGTACCCTTTGAAATTTCTATCAATACATTTACCTGCTTTGGGGCATTTGCTCCCGGGCTTACTGAATGCCAGGGATGCAGGACGAAGCGTGGGTTTTCATTCATGGCTGGAGTTTTAAATGACAGTGTCTTTTGAAAAAGAAAAAGTCTTCCGGTTTCTAAGTTAATGTTTCTGATTGTTGGATGCGTTCTGATCACCCAAAAAAGTAAATTTGAAATCCACGAGCCAGTCGGCACCTTTCTTTATCACCTTCAGTCTGGTCGGTTCGTTTTTAAATGTGTTTTTGTAAAAGATAAAACTGGTGGAATCGTTGGGAGATTTGGTACTGTCGATGATTATGTCTGCATCTCTGTAACCCTCTCTCTCAAGTGGAGTCAGTTTTTTGCTGAAATCTTTCAGCCCATCGAGGTATTGTTCGTTGGTGCTGTCTATGAGCATATATTTTTCAGCTTTGATGTAATCTCCTTTCAGTGATGCTTCAATAAATCCCCTGCCGGATGTCAGAGAATCGCTTTTGTCAATATTTTCTTCCGAACAGGAGGTAAAGGAAACTATCAGGATAGCATACACGAATAATTTTTTCATCGCTTAATTTTTTAATTTTTTCAGGCTATCCAGCATTTTTTGTGCTTCACTGAGTTTCTCTTTCGGGATTTTATTCAAATGTTCGGAAAGGCTGTCCAATGCTTTTTGTGCTTTCTCTAATTTTTCAGGAGGAACATTGTTCATCAGGGAGTCCAAATTCCCGGAATCGAATCCGCTGTCTTTCATTTTTTCTTTTGCCATACGTGCCAGCGTGGCAAGATCAAAAGCCACTTTCCACTTTCCGTTTTCCTTCTTTAGGAAAAAGTTCATCGTTTCATTGGTTGCTTTTTCGGTCACCGGTATCTGCGCTTCCTCTCCATCGATTTGGGCATTCCCGATATTTATTTTATTCAAATTGAATATGTCGGTATTGGCGGAATCCTCAACACTTCCAAGGCTCATTTGCATCATATTAATCATCCCCTCACTGTCTTTGGTTACATATTTTTTTGCATCCTGAATGTCTTTTTTTGAAATGGCTTTGAAAAAGCTTGTGAGCACATCTTTCGGATTGTCCGGGCTGTTTCCCAAATTGCAACTTGCTGAAAAAACGAGTAGCAAAGCCAATAGCGGAGTGATTCTTTTCATTTTTTTACCTGCATTAATTGGGCAAAAGTAATTTTTATTGAGTAAACGATTTTTCAAAAAACAAGGGGCTGCTCAAAGGTTGCTTCAAACTAAAATATGTTTTTCTTATCGGAAATTTCAACCCGTTTACCTGTCAGCGCTCAGAGAATGGTAAAGAAAAACTCAAACGATTTTTCAAATTTGTTTCTCTCTTCTTTCTTTTTCTTTTTCGGCTTCTCTGTCATAAGCGCGGATGATCTGTTTCACCAACTTATGCCTTACAACATCCTCCTCATCCAGTTCTACGTGTCCGATTCCCTCGATATGACGCAGGATGCGTGCTGATTTTTCCAATCCGCTCTTAACCTTTGGCGGCAAATCTATCTGAGAAATATCGCCCGTAATGATGGCTTTTGCATTTGCACCAATTCGTGTCAGGAACATTTTCAATTGCAGGTCAGTGGCGTTCTGGGCTTCGTCCAGAATAATGAAAGCATTGTCCAATGTGCGCCCGCGCATGTAAGCCAGGGGAGCGATTTCAATTGTGCGGGTTGTCATGTAATAGCCCAGTTTATCTGCGGGAATCATATCGTCGAGTGCATCATACAGAGGCCGCAGGTAAGGATCAATTTTTTCCTTCAGATCGCCGGGTAAAAATCCGAGGCTTTCCCCGGCTTCCACAGCGGGCCTTGTCAGGATGATTTTCTTTACCTGTTTATTTTTTAATGCCCTTACGGCAAGCGCTACGGCTGTATAAGTTTTTCCCGTTCCGGCGG
The DNA here is from genome assembly GCA_017307735.1 of Chitinophagaceae bacterium. Lineage (GTDB taxonomy): Bacteria > Bacteroidota > Bacteroidia > Chitinophagales > Chitinophagaceae > Ginsengibacter. The sequence continues at coordinate 35,970 of JAFKGR010000018.1, read as the reverse complement.
GGCCAATCGCAAAGACAATATCATTTTTAGCTACTTCCTCAACCATCTTTTTCTGATTGGTGGTGCGTGCCCTTACTGTTCGTCCGTTAGGGCCGAAAACGAGTACTTCGTTGGGATGCCTTTCCACGAAGTGATCTATGACTACCTCATCATCTCCTCCCAATATTTGTTCGAGGTAATTGTCACTCATGTGTCCGTTTCTTTCCAGGTATTGAACGGCAAGCGTAATTTTTTCTTTGGCTTCAGCAATTTGTTCCGGTGCTCCGCTCAGTTTGATTTGTGTTCCGCGGCTAAGGATTTTCAGGCGGGGAAAAGACTTTTTGAGAATATCGAGTTTTGAATTATTTACACCAAAAAACTCAATAGGATTGATGGTGTCGAGGTTAATAATTGTATCTGTCAATAGAAACGAATTAAAAATGAGTAATAGGGTTTATTCCTGAAAAATATTGATGATATTTCGCTTTTTACAATTTAGTTATTCACAGTTTGTTGAAAAAGTTAATTTAATCCTTTGTCATAATCGTGTCAGAACATTTTGCAAAAAAGATATACTTTCGTCACAAAGTTGAAACAATGAAAAAAAGTGTGCTGATTACAATTGGCGTTTGTATTGCTATTTTTTCTCTTCAAGCCTTCACAACCTATGATCGACCTGAATGGAAAAATCTTCATGTTCTTCCTCAGGATATTTCCAAAGACGGATTGGATAGTGTGATGCATAGTTTTACCCGCTCCCTCGGCGTAAAATGCGGATACTGCCATGCCAGGTCGGACGACGGGAAAGGGCTTAATTTTCCGAGTGATGCCAAACCTGAAAAACAAATCGCGAGAAAAATGATGGAAATGTGCATCGACATCAACAAAAATCATTTTGTGCAGATTGAAGAGGCCATGGACAAATCAATGGTACCTCCTTCAGATACCACAGCTTCCAGCTACATGCTGAAATATGTTACCTGCTATACCTGCCATCATGGTTCCCCACATCCTGACAACAAACCTCCGATGGAACCGGAACAAGGCATGGGACAGGCACCTCAGCCAAAATAGATTATTATTCTTTTTCAAAGACCTATTCCCCGGTCTGACTTTTAAAATAGCCAGACCTGGATTTTTTTTACCTTTAGAAGCTTGTTGAGTGCAGTTAAAACCGGATGCCTGGAAGATCATCTTTATCCGGTTATTAATTGAATTGGGTGTCTCTTTTTACAGGCCGGAATAAAAATATTTTGTTTTGCTTTTTGTTGGTTCTGATTTTGATTTATCATCGTACCTGAGTAACATAAAACTTCGAAGCAAGTAATAAAAAAGCCGGCTGTTCACCGGCTTGGAATTCTTTGATTTCGTTGAAGAATTATATTCCCTTAACGCTTTCTACAACCACACTTTGGACACCGTTTTTGTTGATGGCAGTTCCTGTAATTTCAACATTCTGGGCTGCATGTTGTAAAGCTGCTTTGTAAGCTTCGGCATTGTCATGGTCTTCAATTAAAAGATAAACCTGACCGTTTGCCTTGTTGAGGATACCGGCAGGCAATCCTTTGTTGAGACAACCCTGAGCACATGATTGATGTCCCATTCCCATGGAACCGTCCTTCATATAGCAAGACATATCCAGCACCTCACCGCTAAGTGTCATAGATACAGGAGTGGCAGATGCTGTAGCTGTTTTTGCGGTAGCGGTTTGTGATGCCTGAGATGCAGAATCCTGTTGTTTGCATGAACTGAAAACAAACAACGTGGTCATAGCAATGAGCAGGATTCCAGGGAAACCTGATTGTTGCATTTTTATTTTTTTCATGATGGTGAAATTTGTTTTAAACATTTAAGCGAATGTACTAATAAACGAAGGAAAACCTGAAACGGCTTGGGCTCTGTCTGTCAGAACCTACTCTTTTTATTTAAATGAAATACGAATAAACTCCAAAACTTCTTTTAAATCATTATTTTTTCCCTCTTCGAAATTGATAAATTGGCACCTTCCATTATCTTTAACACCTAAACAATTTGCGTTTTGAAAAAATGGACTAAAATATTAATTGCGATAATAATTATACTTGCAATTATCCAGATTCCGGTATTCACTCCCAAAAAGAATTATGCAACAACACCTCCGGCAAAAGATATTGCGACAGCGTACAATGTTCCGATGAATGTGCTGATGAACCTGAACAATTCATGTTACGATTGCCATTCCAATTATACGCAGAATTATTATTGGTACTATCATGTGCAACCTGTAAGCTGGTGGATGAATCTGCACATTAAAGAAGCCAAAGAAAATGTAAACTTTTCTGAATTTGCTGACTACACGCCTAAGCAGGCAGCTCATAAATTCAATGAAATACAGGAGCAAATGGATAAGAAGAAAATGCCTTTGAAATCTTATCTTCTCATGCACGGGAAAGCTAAAATGACCGACCAGGATTATAAGAATGTGGCAGACTGGGCCAGACAGATGCAGGATTCAATTATTGCAAAACATCCGGAAATTGCCAATTCAAAATAGATTTAATAAAAAATATTTCGCCCGCCAACAATCTTTCAGAAAACGAATTATTTGAATAAACAATTTGTCCTATTGGTTTTTCAATAAAATGAAATCAGTTTCTATCCGGATTGGCATTTTGTATTTTCACCAGTTAATTATCAATGATTTTCTTCGTCTCAGAAGCCTTGTGGATTTTACCCGTAATGATGTGGGGCATGGTGTCCTGGTGAAAAATGATACGCTTGTTTTTTTTAATTTTTAACAATGATTTCCGGTGTGAGCAGATGCCAGAATTATTTTTTTACAGCATTGTGCCCAAATTGTGTAATTCACGCCCTTTTGCGTAACAGGTTTTGGACTCGAAACATTATCTTTGCCCACTTCAAAAAAAATAGATATGAAATTAAAAGGCCTGGTATGGTTCTTTACCATTGTCCTCATCCTAATCTCTGTTTACCAATTATCCTTCACATGGGTGGTTAACAACCATGAAAAGAAACTGCGTGATAAAGCTACACGTATTGTAAATCTGACATCACCCAACGCTTCCAAAGACGACAAAGCTGCTATGGAGACAAAGCTTTTTCAACATTATGTGGACAGCACCCGTGATGAACCGATTTATCCGCTGTTGGGAATTACCTATCAGAAATGCAAACAGAATGAATTACAGTTGGGCCTTGACCTGCAGGGCGGTATGAGTGTTACCATGAATGTAAGCCTGGAAGGTTTGATGAAATCTTTGAGCAATAATCCCAATGATCCACAGCTTCTCAAAGCCATCAGCACTACCAACGTTGAAAAAATGAATACCGAAGATGATTACATCACTGTCTTCGGGAGAGTATGGAAACAACAAAATCCGGGTACCCCTCTGGCCTCAATTTTCGGTGGTGCGGGGAAAACGGTGAAGATTACGGATTCAGATCAAAAGGTTTTAGCCGAACTGGAATCCATTTCCAAAAATGCAATTAATCAGACCTACAAGGTTATTCAGAAAAGAGTTGACCAGTTTGGTGTATCAAGTGTACCGGTCAATCTCGATATAAACAGGGGGACGATCAACGTAGAACTGCCTGGTGTACAGGATCCTGACAGAGTAAGAAATTTATTGCAGGCATCTGCCTTTTTGCAATTCTGGGAAGTTTGGAATATCGGAGACCTTGGCCAGGACATAGATAATGCCGATCGTTCTTTGGCTGATTATCTGAGCGGAATTTCAAAAGATACTTTGAATGGAGCCGCCGGAGATTCTGCAAAGTTGCACGAAGATTCAACCCAATTACTTCAAAATGCACATCCTCTTGCATCTGTCATACATTTCATAGGTCCGCAACAGGGGGCAAATGGCCAGGTATCTTATTATCCGGCTATTGCTACTGTGGAAGCAAAGGATACATCACTTGCCAACAAATATCTCAACATGGAGATTGTAAAGGCAAATTTTCCGGGTAATATCAAATTCCTTTATGGCCCGGAACAAAAAAATGATAAGACGAACCAGCGGTTTATGGAATTGTATGCCATCAAAACCATTCCCGGAACGGATAAGGCAAAACTTGAAGGTGATGGCGTTGAAGACAGCAAGCAGGATTTTGATGAGCGTGGCAGGCCGGCAATCAAGATGACGATGACTCCGGCAGGAAGCCGTGTCTGGGCCAAAATGACTGCAGATAATATTGGTAAACCGATTGCCATTGTTTTGGACAACGTGGTTTATAGTGCACCTAATGTGAACCAGGCCATTGAAGGAGGTAATTCTGAAATCAGCGGAAACTTTTCAGTTCAGGAGGCGCAGGACCTGGCAAGCATTTTAAAAATAGGCAGGGTAGATGCCCCTGCCAAGATTGTACAGGAACAAATCGTGGGTCCTACTTTGGGACAGAAAGCAGTTCGTGGCGGTGGACAGGCATTTCTTTTTTCTTTTATCGCCATATTCATATTGATGTTGTTGTACTACAATATAGGTGGCTGGGTTGCCAACATAGCGCTCATATTTAACCTGCTGTTTACCGTCGGGATTCTGAGTGCGTTGGGCGCGTCACTGACAGCGGCCGGTATTGCCGGTTTGGTATTGACCATCGGTATGGCCGTAGATACGAACGTAATTATTTTTGAAAGAATCAAGGAAGAGTTGGCGCGTGGTAAAAATTATCCGCTTGCGGTGCATGACGGTTATATCCGATCTTATGCGCCGGTTATCGATGCGCACGTAACAGTATTCCTGACAGCCGCTATTTTGTTTTACTTCGGACTTGGCCCTGTGCTTGGTTTTGCTACCACACAGATGCTCGGTATTGTCCTGTCATTATTCTGCGGTATTCTTCTTTCAAGGTTGATTACCGATATCTATATGAACAGGCAGCGCCACTTTAAATATTTCACCAAACTGAGTGAGAAAGTATTCCGTCACCCGCAATTTGACTTTGTCAAATACCGCAAGGTTGCGTATGTGCTTTCTGTTTTTGTGCTCATCTTCGGTGTAGGATCCTTCTTCAATGGATTTAATAAGGGCGTTGAATTTAAAGGTGGCCGTAGTTTTACAGTTCAGTTTCCAAATAACGTTAATCAGGAAGTCATTCGCGATGAATTGAAAAAGGCGTTGGACGGAGATAATGTGGTTTTAAAAACTGTTGGAGACAACCGTCACCTGGATATTACCACCGCTTATCTGATTGGCCAGCCAAATGCAGATAATCAGGTAGAAGCCAGGCTATACGAAGGGCTGAAAAGCCAATTGGCTCCGGGTACCACGCAGGAAGAATTTGCTAAAAATAATATTCAAAGTTCCCAGGTAGTGCAACCGGTGATTTCAAAGGATCTGGAAAGGGGGGCTATCAAGGCTGTGGTCTTTGCCATTTTTGCAATCATCACGTATATCCTTTTGCGATTCCGCGACTGGCGATACTCTCTCGGTACCATTGTCAGTTTGTTGCACGACGTGTTCGTAACGCTGGCCGTATTTTCTTTCTTCAAGAATATAGTACCATTCCCGTTGGAAATTGACCAGCACTTCATTGCCGCGGTTTTGACTGTCGTCGGATTCTCTATGAATGATACAGTTATTGTATTTGACCGTATCCGTGAAGACAGTCATAATTTGCCCAATCTGAGTAAGAAAGCAATCATCAATAAAGCCATTAATGAAACACTGAGCAGAACGATTATGACCTCTGTAACTGTGTTCCTGACCATTCTGGCGCTGTTTATTTTCGGTGGTGAAGTTACCCGTGGATTTTCATTCGCGATGTTGATTGGAGTTGTTACCGGTACCTATTCATCCATTTTTGTAGCAGCACCGGTTTTGCTTGAATTTGCAAAAGACAAACCTTTGGGATCTCTCAGGAAGGGGGCCATGTCTTCTTCAAGAAAAGCAAGGCCATCAACAGTTACAGCAAAATCATAGAAATATTTATAAAGGATTAATAATGCAGACTGCCTCCATGAATTTGTGAGGCAGTTTTTTTATTTCAATAAAATGAAAATTGATTTTTCTTTCTTAATTCTTCATAATGCTAAAACCATAATTTTGCAAATACTATAAAAACAAAAGAAATTTTAAATGGAATTATCGTCATTGCTTACCAGATTCAGCGAACCGGAAACACTGAGAATGGCAAAATTAGGAAGAGAATTAAGGGCAAAGGGAATTGATATCGTTGATCTGAGCCTGGGAGAACCGGATTTCAATACACCGGAACATATCAAGGACGCTGCAAAAAGGGCGATTGATGAAAATTACAGCCATTACACACCCGTTCCCGGTTATGCAGATCTGAGGCAGGCTGTAGTTACAAAATTGAAAAGAGATAACAACCTGGATTACAAACCCGAACAGATTGTGGTAAGTACAGGTGCCAAGCAGGCCATTGCAAACGTAATGATGGCGATCCTTGAACCAGGAAAGGAAATTATCATTCCGACACCTTATTGGGTTTCTTATTCTGAAATAGCAAAGGTGGCCGGAGGTAACGTGAATCTGGTCAGAACGAAAGCGCGTGATGGATTTAAAATAACTCCCGAAGTATTGGAGAAAAATATTCACCCGAATACCAGGCTGTTCATTTTTTCATCTCCCTGCAATCCGACTGGGGCTGTTTATTCTTATGATGAACTCAAGGCATTGGCAAAAGTTTTTGAAAAGCACCCTGAAGTTTTCATCATGAGTGACGAAATATATGAATACATTGATTACACCGGTAACCGTCATTACAGTTTTGCTGAATTTCCGGAGATAAAAGAAAGAGTGATATTGATAAATGGTTTGAGCAAAGCTTTTGCCATGACAGGGTGGAGGATCGGTTATCTCGCAGCTCATGTGGAAATAGCAAAAGCATGTGAGAAGCTGCAGGGACAGTTTACAAGCGGAACCAATGCTATCGCTCAAAGAGCAGCCATCACAGCGCTGACCGCTCCACTTACACCTTCTTTTGAGATGGTAAAAGAATTTGCATCGAGGAGGGAAAGAATTATGGAATTGCTGAAAGAAACACCTGGGTTTGAATGCCAGGCGCCCGATGGTGCTTTCTATGTATTTCCCGACATCAGTTTTTATCTTGGCAAAAAGTTCGGAGATAATGTTATCTCCACAGCAAGTGATTTCTGTATGTTTTTGCTGAATGAGGCCCATGTTTCAACGGTTACAGGGTCTGCTTTCGGCAGTCCCGAAAATATCAGGATTTCATTTGCAAATAGCCTGAAGAATATAGAAGAAGGATTTAAGCGGATTAATGAAAAACTTCCTTTGCTGAAATAAAAAATCCGGTAAGGGTTTACCGGACTTTTCTGTTTTTTCAATAATTTACTTCCTTACGAATTCTGATTAAGCAGGTTCATCAGTTGTTCCAGATCTGGTGAAACCACAATATCTGTGCGTCTGTTTTTGGCTCTGCCTTCAGGCGTAGAATTTGTATCCACCGGGTCATAATAACTCTGGCCGACCGAGACAACTTTGTGTGGATCCACATTATATTTATTGACCAGAATTCTTACAATTGAATTCGCTCTTGCGGTACTCAATGCCCAATTATCCTGGTATTTTCCACTTATAGGGATGCTGTCTGTATTTCCTTCTATCTGAATATTCACGTCCGGGTTCAGATTGAGGACGGCAGCAAGTTTAGATAAAGCATCCACACCTTTGGGGTTGACCTCTGCGCTTCCCGATGGAAACAGCAGATTTTCGGAAAGGCTTACATAAACTTTTCCGTTTTTCTCAGATACTGTCAGGTCATTGCTATTATAACCTTTCAATGCCTCTGTCATTTTATTTTTTAATTGTTCGGAAGCAGCTCTTTGCTGAGCCAGCAAATCTTCAAGTTGTTGCAGTCTCTGCTGTTTTTTTGCAAGCTCTTCCTTGTTTTGGTTGAGCAGGCTCTGCTGTTGAGTTGTCTGTTGGCCAAGAAGTTGGTTCTGGCTGGTGAGATCTGTAATTTTCTTGTTGAGATCGGCAATATTTGATTCCAGGGTTGATTTTTGATTCTTCGAGGAATTGGTCAGATCCAATATATTATTTTTAAGACTGGAGATTTGATTTTCCAGGGTATAAACTTTGTTCTGGAGGCTGGTGCTGTCGGATTGTAGCTGGTCAACATGATTTTGAGAAGATACCAGCATCCTTTTGGGAACGCAACTGCTGAATGAAAGCATAACAAAAACTACAAGAATCAGATTTTTCATTTATTTTTTGATTTGTGTTTGTTCAAATTTTTTGCCAGAAATTAATGATAAAGCAAAATTGTAAGTTAATGAAATATAGGGTTTGATACCTGTTTTCATGGCATTAATTCTATTTCAAAAACTTTTGGCCAGTCTTTTCCGGTTATAAATATTTTCTTCGTGGTACTGTCGTAAGCAATGCCATTGAGTACCGATCCGTCTTGTAAAACAGCCGAGGGGTCATATTGCCGCATAATTCCGGTAAAATCCATCACACCGGTTACATTGCCTGTGGTCGTATCTATTTTTACAATCTGACTGGTGAGCCATCTGTTCGCATATACATAACCGTTAATCAACTCCAGTTCATTCAGGCTGTCAACAGGCCCCATATTATTTTTCACTGACAGGATTTTATTTACTTTCATTTCATTGCTTTTTTCGTCGGGTGTGACGAAGTAGAGGTTGGATGTTCCGTCACTGATGATGATTTCCCTGCCGTTGTTGGTGGCTCCCCATCCTTCTTTGGGCCATGCGTAAGTCTTAACAGGAGTGGAAAGGTCCTTCAGGTTGTATTCAAAAATTTTATTATTCTGCCACGTGAGCTGATAAAGTTTTCCATTGAGAATGGTAATACCTTCTCCAAATATTTTTGGATCTGAAAGCGTATGGCTGAATTCGGGTATTCCTGTTTTCAGATTGACAATCCTGATTTTTGATTGTTTTTCTTCACCGGTACCTTCATACAACTTTCCATTGTAAAATTCCAATCCCTGCGTAAAGGATGTGGAATCATGTGGATAGGTATTGATTACTTTGTAAATGACCGGTGCAGGTGGAGGAATGTTGGAAGGCATGGGAACTGAGGTATCATAGTCTCCCGACGAGGAATGACCTCCGCATCCGAAAAAAAACACCGCAATAAAAAATAAAAGGTAAATCCTGCGCATATACAGATTTTTTCAAAAGTAATTATTGAGAGACAAACTACGGCTGGCATTGTTACCGGGAGCTGATAATTTAGTTTTCTTTTAATACCTCATATTCAGGTATTTGCATTTACAATTAATTTTCTTTTTATTTGTGATTGTAAAATCAACGAAGCGGAATTTCGATTTTAATATCCAACCTGAAATTCAATCTTCTCAGACTGTATTGATTCTTCAATAGTTCGCAGTCTTTATCTTATGCAATTCGCATCCAATCCATCTCTGTGAGACAGATTATTTGACTTTGATTTCAGGAATCAATGAAGTATTTACTTTTGGTTTTGGGTGTCGTTTTGACCTTCCGTGGTTATAGCCAGCGGTGTATGGTTAAAGAAACCATGCCATTTTTTAATGAAGCGCGCAAAGGGGTGCAAACCTCTTCACGGGACACTCTTCCGGGGGAAGTGATTATAGTTCCTGTTGTAATTCATGTACTTTATAATACCAACGACCAAAATATTCCGGATCAGCACATTATCGACCAGATTAATTCTTTAAACAGAGATTTTCGCCGTAAAAATGCAGATACGGTGAATACTCCCGCACCGTTTAAAAGTGTGGCTGCCGACTCAAGAATCGTTTTTTGTATAGCCAAAACAGATCCTGATGGCAAAAGCACAACCGGTATAATCAGGAAATATACCAGGGTGAAAGCTTTTTTTCCGGACGACCAGATGAAATATTCTTCCAAAGGCGGTGACGATGCATGGGATGCATCTGAATATTTTAATATCTGGGTATGCAATTTATTTGGCCGTACGCTCGGGTATTCGGTAATGCCCGGGGGAAATCCGGCATTGGATGGTGTCGTAATTCAAACGAATGTTTTTGGAAACGGGCCTTACCTGAGTGCACCTTTTAATAAAGGAAGGACGCTCACTCACGAAACAGGGCATTGGCTGGGGTTAAAGCATTTGTGGGGAGATTCGGTTTGTGGATCGGATGGTATTGATGATACGCCGCCACAGGAAGGTTCAAGTACGGGTTGCCCTGATTTTCCAAAGACATCGAGTTGCTCGATCAATCCTTATGGAGATATGTTTATGGATTTCATGGATTTTACAGATGATGCGTGTATGAATATGTTTTCTACCGGTCAGGTCAGGGAAATGAGATCACAGTTTGCCAAAGGTGGGTTTAGAAACTCATTTCTCGCATCCACAGTTTGTGAATCTTCACCGGTTGAGGAAGCGCCACAAGTTCCACCCGATGGAGAAGTTGATCTTCAGATGTATCCAAACCCCTTTGCGACCCAATTGATCATCAGGGGAAATAATTTTGATGAGGTAAACGGAAAAGCTGTCAGGATTTATAATGTCCAGGGTAAATTGGTTCAGGAAATAACGATTCAATCCCAGACTACGATAGTGAATACAAGCCAATTGCCATCAGGTGTCTATATTGCCATTTTTGAAAATGCGAATAAGAGAAAGATTTTTAAAATTGTGAAGGCCGGCTATTCCGGGAATCGTTGATGTGATCAGAATCTTCTGTTTTCTAAAAACTTAGTTCGAATAATTGTATCAATGGGTTGATGATTTACCTTGCTTTCCAGCCAGGAAATTATATCGAGATAAGCGAATGCCCTGGTTTCAAACTTATTGCTTTCCATGGTTCTCAATTCTGTCAGGAGCTTTTCTAATTCAGGCTGAATTTCCCGCGGGCTGACCTTGAATGCCCTTCTTAGAAATGCAAACATGGCTTCCTCAACCTTGCTCAGGTTTTGCATTTTGGCCATAAACCGGTAAACAGATTTTATCAGATATTCCAGCAGGCTGTAATTGGCAAGTTCATAATGAGCAATGAGATGAAGTAACCTGGCATAGCATTGCAAATCGCTTCTCAGGTTTACTTTCCAGTTGATGATCTTGTTCAGGAAGTTGATGGTATTTCCGTAATCGCCTGCGCCAAAATACAAGGATGCAATTTTATAGTAAAAGACAAGCGTTCTGTGTTTGTCAAGAAAGAGTTCATATTCATCCAGTCTTTTTGTAATAGTAGGAATCATGGTAAGCCCTTCATCGAAAGTGCCTTCCAGGAAATGCTTGTTGATTTTGGCAGTGTAGAGATATACAAACATCTGCATGCGGATATTGTCATTGTGTGTAACGAATTCAGAATTATTGAAGTCTTCGAATTCCTTGAGTGTTTCTGCAAATCCCGAAAAATTCCTCAAATTGAAATGGGCATTTAAAAGGTTATGCATCCCTTTTATATAATTGCCTGTTTCGATTTCTAACATTTCCGGATATTCGGAAAAAATGTCAACCCATTTTCTTGTGTACCGGTAATACATCAGAAAATCCTGCCTGATATAAGCATACCACGAAAGGCTTTGTGCATAATACATCTTTTCGTAAAACCCTTCGGGCTGAAAGGAATTTACGGACAAATGATTTTTCAGAAATGCCTTTACTTCATTTTCATCACATTCATTTCTGGCAATACCGTTTTTGATATACCATCCGTAAAGCTGCAGGGATAAGTTGCTCAGCATCGTTTCACGTCCATAATCTTCCAGCGATTTATTTATTTCGCAGCTCAATTCTGCCGCCCTGTTTTCCAGGCTTCTGGTGATATGGAGCGATTCAATCTTTTTTTCTTCATTTAAGATTTGAATAAGGTCCGGTTCCTGCTTGAATTTTCGAGAGGCATCTTTCAGATTGGCAAGAATGCGAAGACTTTGGTGATACAGGCCTTTCTTATATAAAATCCTGGCATTATCCATTTGTTCATGAAACTGCATTTCAGGATTGGAATTGCTCTGCAATAACCGAAGGCTGATCAGAATTTGTTTGTACAAATAGCTTTTCAGGTTGGCCAGTTGTTGTTTGGAAAGAGAGGGGTTTTTTTTGATCAGGGCAGTTTCATCATAGCTCTGCTGTTTGTCAAGCGCATCGAACAGCGTGATTATTTTGAGGTCATTTTTTGATGAATTTCTTTTAATATATAGTTTGAAATTCCTCTTTTCAGACTTTTCGAGTGAGTGAATGAGCTGAAAAAGTGAGTCGGTCGACATGTTGGGCATCGTAAATAATTTTGCTCTAAACACCTGTATTTACAGTGGTTTTCACAAATCCTTATCTTTTTTATCACTGTAATTCCATGGGAATTAGATTCTTCTTTTATTACCTGTGGCGCTACTTTCGAAGATAAGTTGAAAATCTATTTGCGTTCAAACATAAACAAACATTCATGAAAAAGGTAACCATTTTTGACACTACCTTAAGAGACGGGGAACAAGTCCCGGGTTGTAAATTAAATACCGGTGAAAAAATTGATCTTGCCCTGAATCTGGAAGAATTGGGTGTTGATGTCATTGAAGCGGGTTTCCCCATCTCGAGTCCGGGTGACTTCAAATCGGTTGAAGAAATATGCAGGGTGGTTAAGAACACGGTGATTTGTGCATTGTCGCGCGCTGTTAAAAAAGATATCGAAGTGGCGGCACAATCCCTGAAATATGCAAACCGTCCGCGAATTCATACCGGTATCGGAACTTCAGACTTCCATATCAAGGGAAAATTTAAATCCGACAGGGAAGAAATTCTGAGAAGGGCAATTCAGTGTGTTAAATGGGCAAGAAATTTTACTGATGATGTTGAGTTTTATGCTGAAGATGCCGGCCGTACCGACAATGATTATCTGGCAAGGGTCATTGAAGAAGTAATTAAGGTGGGCGCAACCACCGTAAATATTCCCGATACCACAGGTTATTGCCTTCCCCATCAATATGGCGATAAAATAGCTTATCTCAAAAATCATGTAACCAATATTGATAGAGCGGTTATTTCATGCCATTGCCATAACGATCTTGGCCTCGCAACAGCCAATTCCATTGCCGGAATGATAAGTGGTGCCGGCCAGATTGAATGTACGATTAATGGGCTGGGAGAACGGGCAGGTAATACTTCGCTGGAAGAAGTTGTGATGATCATCAGGCAGCACAAACATCTTGGATTTACCACCAATGTAAAATCGCAAATGCTGAATCCCATTAGCCATTTGGTTTCGGATACTATGCGCATGCCCGTTCAGCCTAACAAAGCTATTGTGGGAAGCAATGCTTTTTCACATTCCTCGGGCATTCATCAGGATGGATTTCTGAAAGATTCACTGACCTATGAAATTATTAATCCCATGGATGTGGGTGCTGACAGTTCAAAGATTGTTCTGACCGCAAGAAGTGGGAGAAGTGCACTTGCTTACCGTTTTCAGAAACTCGGATTTTCATTTGACAGGAATGACATAGATACATTGTATGAAAAATTCCTGTTAGTGGCAGATTTAAAAAAAGAAGTTTTGGATACTGATTTGAATGAAATGGCTGTCAGCCATAAAAAGAAAGAATCAGCAGTCGCATAAGAGATTAAAAAAATGTCAAAAACATTATTTGAAAAAATTTGGGACAAGCATGTGGTAACGTCTATTCCGGATGGTCCCGACGTGTTTTATATTGATAAACATTTTATCCATGAAGTGACCAGCCCACAAGCGTTTGCCGGACTGGAAAGAAGAGGATTGCCCGTTTTTCATCCGCAGAAAACTATTGCCACAACCGACCATAATGTTCCTACCATTCATCAGGAATTGCCGATCAGAGAGGAACTCTCACGCAGGCAGGTACAAAAGCTCAATGAGAACTGTGCAAAGTTTGGAGTTGAATTGTATGGACTTGGTCACCCTTTTCAGGGCATTGTCCATATCATTGGCCCTGAACTTGGAATAACCCAGCCGGGAATGACGATTGTTTGTGGAGACAGCCATACAAGTACGCATGGAGCCTTTGGTACGATTGCTTTTGGTATCGGAACCAGTGAAGTGGAAATGGTGATGGCCACGCAATGTATTCTGCAAAACCGACCGAAGGTTATGCGGATCAACATTGAAGGTGCACTTCACAAAGGTGTGGTCAGCAAGGATATTATTCTTCAAATAATTAGCCAAATCTCGGCGAGTGGTGCTACCGGTTATTTTGTTGAATATGCCGGTTCCACTATTCGCGGGCTTTCGATGGAAGCGCGGATGACGATTTGTAACATGAGTATTGAAATGGGTGCAAGAGGCGGAATGATTGCGCCGGATGAAACTACATTTTCGTATATGCATGACCGTCATTTCATGCCGAAAGGTGCGGAATGGGATAAAAAACTGATGGAATGGAAAAAATTGTATTCTGATCCTGATGCAGTATTTGACAAGGAAATTACGTTTGATGCTGCTGCGATTGAGCCCATGATTACCTATGGTACTAACCCGGGAATGGGGATTCGTATTACAGGAGTTGTACCCAACCCGGAAAATGAAACGGATGAAAGTGAAAGAAATAATTTGAAGAAATCTTTGAAATATATGGGATTGGAAGGCGGACAACGTTTGCTGGGAATGAAAGTTCAGAATGTTTTTATCGGAAGTTGTACTAATTCCAGAATAGAAGATTTCAGATTGATTGCATCAGTTATCAAAGGAAAAAAGAAAGATCCGGATACAAGAGTTCTGATTGTTCCCGGCTCACAGCAGGTGGCAGCACAGATAAGAGCTGAAGGATTGGACAAGGTATTTGAAGAATCCGGATTTGCCATTCGTCAGCCGGGGTGCAGTGCGTGTCTTGGCATGAATGAAGACAAAGTGCCGCCGGGTGAATATTGCATTTCCACAAGCAACAGGAATTTTGAAGGCCGCCAGGGGCCAGGTGCAAGAACATTGCTTGCCAGTCCGTTGACCGCTGCCGCCGCTGCACTGACGGGTAAAGTAAGCGACGTCAGAAGTTTTTTGGATGAACAGAACGGTAACTAAATTTTTAAAAATGAACAAGAATCCAATTTCAGTTATATCCTCCACCGCTGTACCTCTTAACGTGGAAAATGTGGATACGGATCAGATAATCCCTGCCCGTTTTCTGAAGGCAACTACCAGGGAGGGTTTTGGCAAAAATCTTTTTCGCGATTGGAGATATGAAAAGAATGATGAAAAAAATCCGAAAAAAGATTTCGTTCTGAATAATCCTGTTTATTCCGGGAAAATCCTGGTGGCAGGAAAAAATTTCGGTTGCGGATCATCGCGTGAGCATGCAGCCTGGGCTATTAAAGATTATGGTTTTGATGTGGTGGTGAGCAGTTTCTTCGCAGATATTTTTAAAAACAATGCATTGAATAATTTCATTGTTCCTGTAAAGGTTAGCCCTGAATTTTTGAATGTTTTGTTTGGTGCTATTGAAAAAGATCCCTCAACAGTTATCACTGTTGATTTGCCACAGCAAACGATTTCAACAGAGAACGGCAAATCAGAGGTTTTTGAGATCAACAAGTACAAGAAAACATGTTTGATGAATGGTTATGATGACATTGATTATTTGTTAAGCATCAGACAGGAAATAGAAATATTTGAAAAAGATTATAAAAATTAAGTGAATCAAAGTACCCTTTTGGAAGTGAATGGCCTTTCGGTAAAAGAAGCAGGCAGGTTTATCCTGAATGATATTTCTTTTACTATCAGTGAGGGTGAGTGCTGGGCTTTTTCCGGTCCATCGGGGTGTGGCAAAACTTCTTTATTGAAAAGGATTTGCAATTACAAACTATTTCCCGGGAATATTTCTTTTAGAAAGGCTGACCCAAAAGTAATTCTGATTCCTCATCAATATTTTTTTAAAGACAAAACCGGGAGCTCCAATTTTTATTATCAGCAGAGGTTTAACAGCCCGGAAGCGGATGTTACTGAAACCGTGATGGATGATTTGATGTCGGAGGGATTGAGTGACAAACAAGCTATAAACTATCTCAGTCAGCTTCAGGTTTCTTACATAAGCGACAGGCCTCTGATTCAGTTGAGCAACGGTGAAAAGAAACGTTATCAAATAGCAAAAGCGATTTCGAAAAAACCTGAATGGCTTTTGTTGGATGAACCTTTTACCGGACTGGATAAAGAAAGCCGGCAATTGTTGACAAATATCCTTTCCAAATTGATAAAAAACGGAATCAGGATAATCATTGTTACCACAGGTGAATTGCCTTCGTTTGTGACTCATGTGGCTACATTGAATCACGGAATTTTGAATGACATTTTTGACCGGGATTCTGTTTTAGAAAAAAATTATTACGACAATACACGGGTTTCATCTTTCATAAATGAAATTCCTGAACCATATGAGATGTTCCCTGCGGATTGTATAATTCACATGGACAATGTGCATGTAGCCTATAACGGAAAAGAAACTTTGCGCGGAATTAACTGGGATGTGTATGCGGGAGAAAAGTGGTGCATTTCCGGGCCTAACGGATCAGGTAAATCGACTTTGCTGAGCCTTATTACCGGCGACCATCCACAGGCTTTTGCAAGTGGTGTTTATATGTTTGGAAAAAAGAGAGGGAGCGGCGAAACAATCTGGGAGATTAAAAAGCAGATAGGATTTCTCTCCCCGGAACTTCATCAATATTTTAATAAATCGTTTACCGTTTTCGATACAGTCGCTTCAGGTCTTTTCGATACGATCGGTTTATTTAAAAAATTATCAAAGAGCCAGATTGAAACCGTTAATAAATACCTCCGCTACTTTTCATTGAATGATGATTCAAAGAAGTTTTTGAGGATGCTACCAAACGGCCTGCAACGCTGGGTTTTGCTTGCAAGGGCATTTGTAAAAAACCCTCCCATTCTTATTCTGGATGAACCGTGCCAGGGACTCGATGATGAAATGTCGAAACAGTTTCTCCACTTTATAGAAACTGTTTGCAGTGGTTCAGCACGGACTCTTCTCTATGTAAGCCATTTGCAAAAAGAAATACCGGAGTGTATTGACAACAGTATCACTTTAAATGAAGGAAAAATAATTGAAATAAAGAAACATGGAAAAGCAATTAACAGTTATTTCCGGAGACGGAATAGGGCCTGAGGTAACACGCGAGGCCATTAAGGTTTTGAATGCCATCGCGCACAAGTTCGAACATCATTTTCATTATCATCATGTGCTGATGGGGGCGTGTGCCATTGAAAAAACGGGTGTTGCACTTCCCGAAGATTCTCTGGATAGTGCATTGAAATCGGATGCTGTTTTGCTTGGCGCCATTGGCGATCCCAGGTTTGATAATGATCCGACCGCTAAAGTACGTCCGGAACAGGGCCTTTTACAACTCAGGAAATCTTTGAATTTATTTGCGAACATCAGGCCGGTAAAAACGTATTCTTCTATCCGCCATCTTTCGCCGATCAGGACACCACAACTCCATGATGTGGATTTTGTGATATACCGCGAACTGACCGGTGGTATTTATTTTGGAGAAAAAAGATTAAGTGAGGATGGTACAACGGCTACTGATTTGTGTTCATATCAAAAATATGAGATTGAAAGAATAGCCAGAATGGCATTTGCCGCAGCCCGGCAGAGAAGAAAAAAACTGACATTGGTGGATAAGGCAAATGTGTTGGAAACTTCCCGCCTGTGGCGAAAAACTGTCAGGGATTTGCATGAAGATTATCCGGATGTGGAATTGAATTTTCTTTATGTTGACAATGCTTCCATGCAACTCATCCTCAATCCTGCACAGTTTGATGTCATACTCACGGAAAACATGTTTGGCGATATCCTGAGTGATGAAGCCAGTGTAATAAGTGGTTCGCTCGGTCTTTTGCCTTCAGCTTCGGTTGGCGAGAAAGCGTTGTTCGAACCGATCCATGGCTCCTATCCGCAGGCAGCCAATAAAGATATTGCCAATCCGCTCGGTTCAATTCTTTCGGTGGCCATGATGCTCGATCATTTTGATGCACATGAAGAAGCTGCTGCCGTGCGCAATGCCGTTGAATGGACTCTTGCCAATGGCTTTGTGACAAGAGATATAGATTCCATGAATTATTATGGAACGTCCACGATTGGTGACCTGGTGGTGGATATTATCAATAATGAAATGCCTCAGCATATCAACAAAAGAAATGTGGCTCTGGGCCATACAACCATTATTTAATTTCCGGTTGTACATATCTGTTATTTAAAAAAAATCTGAAAAAAAGTTTCAGTTTTTAAAAAAGTTCTTTGTCAAAAAAAATAGAGTTGTAGATTTGTCGCCCATAATTCCCTTGTGAATGTTTAACGGCAGACAATTTATTGGTCAACTCTTCATTAATGCGATAGTGATTATTGCTATTGTCATTATTGTGCCGTTACCGCTTGCAGGAGGATGATGTAAAAAAATATTATTTATTAAACACCCGCCTCCTGCAGAGGCGGGTGTTTTGTTTTTATAACAATTTAAAATTTGACATGTATGTATTTTAATGAGAATTCTTTTGTGTACCTCAATGGGGAGTTTGTGAAGGCCCGCGATGCCAAAACAGATTTCTTTGGACAGACCATGCACTACGGCTACGGGGTTTTTGAAGGTATCAGAGCGTACCTGACTGAGAACGGAAATACCAGAATTTTTAAAGAGCAGCAACATTTTCTCCGCCTTCAGAATTCTGCACGTTTATTAAATATGCCTTTCCCGTGGGATGTACGGGAGTTAATAGGCGCATCCTATGAAGTGTTGAAATTGAATGACCTGACCAGTGCGTATATACGGCCGTTGGTTTATGCACCTGCCAATATGGGATTTAATAAAAATGAAGAATCGTTTGTTGTGATTGAAGCCTGGCACATGGATCCCTTTCTTGGTGAGAAATTGATTTCGGTTGGTTTTTCTTCCTTTGAAAGGCCCAATCCAAGAGCATTCAGGTTGGAAGCAAAGGCCTGCGGACATTATGTGAATTCTATTTTGGCAAGCCAGGAAGCCAAAGCCAACGGATTCGACGAAGCACTTCTTTTTGATAAGGATGGTTTTATTGCCGAAGCTCCCGGCGCAAATATTTTTTTGGAAAAAGACGGTAAACTTTATACACCTCCTTTGGGTAGCATACTTCCGGGGATTACCCGCCAAACTGTTTTGGAACTGGCTTCTGAAAATGGCTGGGATGCCTTTGAATCCAGACTTACAAAAGAAGATTTGTTAAACGCAGACAGTGCTTTCTTTTGCGGAACTGCTGCAGAAATTGTTGGAATTTCTAAAGTAGAAAATCATCATCTCCCTTTGGAATGGAACAAATCTTTGGGTGCAAAAATTCAGAAACAATATTCAAGGTTAGTCAGAAAAGATAAAGAAAAGATTAGTTTAAAAAATAAAAAAACAGTTTTTGTAAATGAGTGATTTAAATAAATATAGCAAGACGCTGACGCAGGATCCTACACAACCCGCTGCTCAGGCGATGTATTATGGAATCGGCTTTTCAGATGATGATCTGAAGAAAGCACAGGTCGGGATTGTAAGTATGGGCTACGACGGCAACACCTGTAACATGCATCTGAATGCACTTTCACAGGTTGTAAAAGAATCCGTTTGGAAAAATAACCTGGTAGGATTGATCTTTAATACCATTGGAGTAAGTGACGGTATGGCGAATGGTACTTTGGGAATGCGCTATTCTCTTGTGAGTCGCGATGTGATTGCCGATTCCATTGAAACGGTTTGCGGTGCACAGTACTACGATGCACTGATTGCCATTCCGGGCTGCGACAAAAATATGCCGGGGTCTGTGATTGCAATGGGGAGGTTAAACCGGCCTGCCATCATGTTGTATGGTGGTACCATTGCTCCAGGACATTGCAATGGTGAGAACCTGAATATTGTCTCTGCTTTTGAAGCGCTCGGTGAAAAGATTGCGGGGAAAATTGATGAAAAGAATTTCCGGGAAATTGTAAGGCATAGTTGTCCTGGCCCGGGTGCGTGCGGAGGAATGTACACTGCCAACACAATGGCCTCGGCTATTGAATGTATGGGAATGAGTTTGCCTTATAGCAGCAGCAATCCGGCAATCAGTGCGGAAAAAAGAAAAGAGTGTGAAGAAATAGGAAGCGCTATCAAAAATCTTCTTGAAAAAAATATTTGCCCGCGCGACATCATGACCAAAGAGGCCTTTGAAAATGCACTCACATTGATCATGGTTTTGGGAGGAAGTACAAATGCAGTCATTCACATGGTGGCAATTGCAAAGAGTGTGGGTGTGGATATTACCATTGATGATTTTCAAAGAATCAGCGACAGAACCCCGGTGCTTGGGGATTTTAAACCAAGCGGAAAATTTCTGATGCAGGATTTGTATGAACATGGAGGCGTTCCGTCAGTAATGAAATATTTGCTGAGCAAAGGAATGTTACATGGCGAATGCATGACCGTTACAGGAAAAACCATTGCTGAAAATCTTGCTGATGTAAAAGATCTCGATTTCAAAAAACAGATTATCATTCACTCTCTTGAAAATCCGGTTAAGAAAACAGGCCATCTTCAGATTCTTTATGGCAATCTTGCCGAAGGTGGAAGCGTGGCAAAAATTTCAGGACAGGAGGGGGAAAAGTTTACCGGACCTGCACGTGTGTTTGATGGGGAACAAGACCTGATTAAAGGAATCAGTTCGGGAAGGATCAAACACGGCGATGTGGTTGTCATAAAAAATGAAGGCCCGAAAGGCGCTCCGGGTATGCCCGAAATGTTGAAACCCACATCGGCCATCATCGGTGCGGGACTTGGCCACAGCATTGCATTGATCACCGACGGAAGATTCAGCGGCGGAACACATGGTTTTGTCGTCGGCCACGTTACGCCGGAAGCATGCCAGGGCGGTTTAATCGGGTTGGTAGAAGATGATGACATCATTGAAATAGATGCTACCACCAACAAAATGACGTTGCACGTAAGTGATGAAGTCATTGCACAACGAAGGAAAAATCAAAAACCATTCAAACCCAAAGTAACCTCAGGTGTGTTGTTTAAATATGCAAGAAGCGTAAGCAGCGCCAGCGAAGGTTGCGTAACAGATTCCAATTAAAACTAAAAAATTAAAACAATGGATACACTGACAGCAAAAAGTCCGGAAGATAAAACAACGGATAAAAAAGCAGAAAAAATTTCGGGTTCACAAGCCATTCTTGATATTCTGATCAGAGAAGGTGTGGATACCATTTTTGGTTATCCCGGAGGAGCCATTATGCCTGTGTATGATGCGCTCTACAATTACCACAAATATTTCAATCATATTCTGGTGCGGCATGAACAATGTGCAGCTCACGCAGCCCAGGGATATGCACGTGTTTCGGGGAAAACCGGAGTCGTATTTTCCACCAGTGGCCCGGGGGCTACCAATCTGGTAACCGGACTTGCTGATGCAATGATTGACAGCACACCGATGGTTTGTTTTACCGGTCAGGTATTTGCTCACTTACTTGGTACAGATGCATTCCAGGAAACAGATGTCATCAACGTGACTTCCCCCGTTACCAAATGGAATTATCAAATTACCAATGCAGAAGAAATTCCGGAAGTGCTTGCCAAGGCATTCTTCATTGCAAAAAGCGGAAGGCCTGGGCCTGTGTTGATTGATGTTACCAAAAATGCACAGACACAGTTATTTGATTTTAAAGGTTATGAACCCTGTGAACATATTCGCAGTTACCGGCCCAAACCATTGATTCGTAAAAAATTTGTGGAAGATGCCGCTGCAATGATCAATGAAGCCAAAAAGCCATTGGTAATTTTTGGACAGGGAATTATTCTTGGCAAGGCAGAAAAGGAATTCAGGGAGTTCATTGAGAAGGGTGGTTTGCCTGCTGCATGGACCATCCTCGGATTGAGCGCACTGCCATCGGATCATCCGCTGAATGTGGGTATGCTCGGTATGCATGGGAATTATGCGCCTAATGTGTTGACCAATGATTGTGACGTATTGATCGCAGTGGGAATGCGGTTTGATGATCGTGTAACCGGCAGGTTAGACAAATACGCGAAACAAGCCAGGGTCATTCATCTCGATATTGACCCTTCGGAAATTGATAAAAATGTGAAAGCTGATGTTCCGGTTTGGGGAGATTGCAAAGACACTCTTCCTATGCTTACAAAACTGATTCATAAAAAAGAACATGCGGCATGGCTGAAAAAATTTCGCGAATTGCAAAAACAGGAATTTGAAAAGTGCATCAACGTGGAATTGAATCCTACTACCGAAGTGCTGACCATGGGCGAAGTAGTAAAAGTGATCAATGAATTGACGGATGGAAAATCGGTTATCGTCAGCGACGTTGGCCAGCATCAGATGGTGGCCTGCCGTTATGCTAAGTTTAATCAGAGCATGAGCAATGTAACCAGCGGTGGATTGGGTACCATGGGTTTTGGTTTGCCCGCAGCCATCGGTGCAAAATTGGGTGCGCCAAACCGTACTGTAATCGCCATCCTCGGAGATGGAGGTTTTCAGATGACGTTGCAGGAATTGGGAACCATTATGCAAAACAAAATCGATTTAAAAATATTGATTCTGAACAACCATTTTCTCGGAATGGTAAGGCAATGGCAGGATTTGTTTATGGAAAAGAGATATTCTTTCACCGACATTGAAAGCCCCGATTTTGTGGCTCTTGCATCTGCATACAACATCGATTCAAAAAGAGTTGAATCAAGAGAATTCCTTAAAGCTGCAGTTCAGGAAATGCTGAAACATAAAGGACCTTATTTACTTGAAGTAAAAGTTGGGAAGGAAAACAATGTATTTCCAATGGTTCCCCAGGGGTGCAGTGTTTCAGAAATCAGACTTTCATAAACTAAAAATCAAATTAAGAAAATGAAAAAAGATTTTACCATAACCGTCTATACCGAAGACAGGGTAG
This sequence comes from Chitinophagaceae bacterium, assembly GCA_017307735.1. GTDB lineage: Bacteria > Bacteroidota > Bacteroidia > Chitinophagales > Chitinophagaceae > Ginsengibacter. Next base: position 13,157 of record JAFKGR010000018.1, on the reverse strand, counting down.
GGATGGTTTCAAGGATTTCAAATATTTTTTCCAGAAGGAAAATCAATATTGAATATTTGAATACAGCTCCTTCCGAGGTGGAAGGTATTCACCGCTTTACCATTGTGATTAATGAGAGTTTGGAAGTGGTTCGCAAACTTTTGAGAATCATAGAAAAGCAGGTGGATGTTTTGAAAGCCTATTCAAATACAGATGAAGAAATCATCTGGCAGGAAGTGGCCCTGTACAAAGTTTCATCAGAAACCATCACCGAAAAAGTGAAAGTAGAAAGGCTTCTCAATGAATACGGCGCAAGGGCAGTCGCTATCCGCAAAGATTATATTGTTTTTGAAACCACCGGCCATTCGGAGGAGTCTAAAAAACTCATTAAATTTTTTGAACCTTATGGCCTTATCGAATTTGTGAGAGGCGCCCGTGTTGCCATTATAAAGAACAGCCACGGATTTCATGAAAAGGTAAAGGAATTTGAGAAAAAACAGCCTACTGAAAATTTTGAAACAACAGAAGTGGAAGATGATAAAGCCGTCTTCTCTCTATAATTTTTTTTAATAAATAAAAAACAAAAAAAATGGCAATACTTGATTTTGCAGGTACCAAAGAAAATGTAATTACACGTGAAGAATTCCCATTGTCAAAAGCACAGCATGTCTTAAAAGATGAGGTTGTGGCTGTGATCGGATATGGCGTACAAGGGCCCGGACAGGCCATGAACCAAAGGGATAACGGTATTAAAGTGATTGTTGGCCAGAGAAAAAATTCCAAAAGTTGGGACAAAGCGGTAAATGATGGATTTGTGGAGGGAAAGGACCTTTTTGAAATTGAAGAAGCATTGAATAGAGGTACGATAATTTGTTATCTGTTGAGTGATGCTGCACAAATCGAATTATGGCCGGTTGTGAAAAAACATTTGACTCCCGGAAAGGCCCTGTATTTTTCTCATGGCTTTGGAATCACTTACAATGATCAGACAGGAATCATCCCGCCCAAAGATGTGGATGTTTTTATGATTGCTCCAAAGGGCAGCGGAACTTCCCTGCGCAGAATGTTTTTGCAGGGGCGAGGATTAAACAGCAGCTATGCTATTTACCAGGATGCAACGGGCAGGGCATTTGACAGAGTGATTGCATTGGGAATTGCAATAGGTTCCGGATATTTATTTGAAACCACTTTCAAACGTGAAGTTTACAGCGACCTCACCGGCGAACGCGGTACGCTGATGGGAGCTATTCAGGGAATTTTTGCCGCTCAGTTTGAAACATTGAGAAAGCACGGACATACTCCCAGCGAAGCTTTCAATGAAACAGTTGAAGAGCTTACTCAGTCATTGATGCCATTGGTAGCTGAAAATGGAATGGACTGGATGTATGCCAACTGTTCAACCACTGCACAGCGTGGAGCACTCGATTGGTGGAAAAAATTCCGCGATGCAGCATTGCCGGTTTTTGATGAATTGTATGAAAGTGTTTCTACAGGAAAAGAGGCTGCCAAGTCCATTGAAAGCAACAGCAAGAAAGATTACAGGACCCATCTGAATGAGGAATTGAGAGAAATGCGTGAAAGTGAAATGTGGCAGGCAGGCAAGGCTGTGAGAAATTTAAGACCGGAAAATCAAGCAAACTGATGTTTACAAAAGAAAAAGAAACAGATACAGAAGTTGTATCGGCAGAATTGCCCGAATTTGATTTTGCCGGAGCAGCGGAAAGACTAAAAGATGTTGTATTGAAAACGCCACTTCAGTACAATACCAATCTTTCAAAAAAATACGGAGCCAATATTTATTTTAAACGGGAAGACCTGCAGGTTGTCCGTTCGTATAAACTGAGAGGCGCTTACAACAAAATGAAAACACTGAGTGCTGAACAAATGAAGCATGGAGTAGTGTGTGCAAGTGCAGGAAACCATGCACAGGGCTTTGCTTATTGTTGCAGGTTGCTGAGGATTAAAGGAACAGTTTTTATGCCGGTGATCACACCAGGGCAAAAAATAAGTCATACTAAAATGTTCGGTGAGGATTATGTGGATGTGAAATTGGTGGGGGATAGTTATGATGCATGTGCTGCTGCTGCGCATGAGTATGAGAAGCAAACAGGCATGGTGTATATCCCGGCTTTTGACGATTTGAAAGTGATAGAAGGGCAGGGGACAGTGGGTGTGGAGATTCTGAAGGAGCTTTCGGGTGTGGATTATATTTTTATTCCGGTTGGCGGAGGCGGGCTTGCATCGGGCGTCGGCAGTTTTTTTAAGAAAAACTCCCCTGAAACTAAAGTTATAGGCGTAGAACCGCAGGGCGCACCCAGCCTGTACAAGGCACTTGAGCAGGGGAAGCCGGTTACACTGGCCAACATAGATACTTTTGTGGATGGAGCCAGTGTAAAGAGGACAGGTGATTTGACATTTGAAATTTGTAAGGAAGTTTTGGATGATTTAAAACTTGTGCCGGAAGGGAAAGTTTGTTCTGTGTTATTGCAACTCTATAATGAAGATGCGATTGTGGCAGAACCGGCCGGAACCCTTTCTGTAGCTGTATTGGATGATTATGCCGATGAAATCAAAGGGAAGAATGTGGTTTGTATTATCAGCGGTGGAAATAATGACATCAGCCGCACTGCAGAGATGCAGGAACGTGCATTGGTGTACGAAGGACTGAAACATTATTTCCTCATAAACTTTGCCCAGAGGCCGGGTGCATTGAAAGAATTTGTGAACAATGTGCTTACGGAAAATACTGACATTGCGCTTTTCGAATATGTAAAAAAGAATAACCGCGAATCAGGCCCGGCGCTGGTTGGAATCGAACTGAAATATCAGTCTGATTATCACCAGCTCATTCAAAATATGAAAAGTCACAAAGTGGGTTACAGAGAATTAAAGAATATGGAAACAGAGTTTCGTTATCTTGTTTAAGAAATCTATTGATTGAATGCGGCGGAGGCAGATGTTGAATCTGCCTCTGTTTGTTGAATGCCTTTTGCAGCGATGAGTTTAAACAAAATTATCCTGGCCACATTACCTTTTTATCCGCGAAACGATTTTTATTTATCAATACTTTTATTTGATAACCTGCTTGTATAATTCATTCGCCACTTCTCTGTTCACCGATTCAAATCCGTTTGAATATTTTGGGTCACATCCATTACAGATAATTACGATTCCGAATTTCTTTTTTGGCTCAAAAAACATAAGGCTGTATAATCCATAAGCTCCTCCGGTATGCCCGACCATGGTTTCGCCGTAGATCAGATTTTTTGTAGTGAGTAAGCCGAGTCCGTAATGTTCTTTTTCCGAAAGTGCTTTTCGCATGGTGCGCTCACTTTTTTTTGAAATGATTCTTGTTCCGTCAAGCTCGCCCTTATCCATGTGCATTTGCATATAACGTGACAGGCCTGTGGCCGAGATTTTCATTCCGCCCGCCGGCGAAAATACAGGTGTACTGTACCCCATGACATAATTTTCAATTTCATTTTTTCTGGAAGCATAAGCTGCCGGAGAATGAAAAAATCCGGATGAGTCTTTATTGTATTCATAAATCTGTGCAAAGAGATTTGAATCCAGATCATTGACATTGAATCCCCCGTAAATTTTCAGGGGTTTTAATATGTGATTATACACATAATGATCAAACCTTTCTCCTGATTCTTTTTCCAGAATTGTTCCTGCGATATTGTAGTTGTAATTGCAATATTGATATTGTGTACCTGGTTCATAATCGTTGTAACATCCTGCCCAATTCGGATTCTTTGCCGGATTAATGGAGTCAAGTGTAAAATATCCTTCTTTGTCATTGATGCTCGAAGTATGGGATAAAACCATTCGCAGCGTAATCTTTTTGTCCGGAAATTTTGGATTGCGGATTTTGAAACCGACCAGATCAGAAACGTCATCATCCAGGCTGATTTTTTTCTTTTGAACAAGCTGCATTAACCCTGTTGAGGTGAACGATTTTGAAATAGAAGCAATCCTGAAAATATTTTTATTTTCAAGAGGAACTTTGGTTTCGAGATTTTTAAATCCGAATGAATGGGTATAAACGAGGTGATTGCCTTTTACAACGGCAACCGACAAACCTACCACCGGGTGCCGGCTCATAATGGCTTTGACAGAATCTTCAATCGCGGACTGAGCATTGACACCGGATGAAAAGGTCAAAAATAAAACCGGGATAAAAAGATATTTAAACTTTTGAAACATGTTTATTTTGAAAATAGTTTGAGAAAAGTAATTCATTTTTTATTGGTCTGACGGGTGTGAATAATTGAATTTCAGAAATCAATGTACCCCTTTTTCTTTCATAATTCTGTTAAGCCATTTCAACATGAGCACCATAATTCCCGTGGCAAACATGAGCAGCGCAAAGTTTAACCAAAAATAGTTCGCTTTGTTTTCATAATTATCCCACATGGTAGCCAATACTCCGGATAATTTATTTCCAATGGCTGTGGCCACAAACCATCCGCCCATCATTAAAGCTGTGATCCTTGCCGGGCTTAATTTTGACACCAGGGAAAGCCCCATCGGACTTAAAAATAATTCTCCGATCGTGATTACCCCATAACTCGAAATCAGCCACCACACACTTGCTTTGTTGGTGCCGTTCATACTGGCATATACGGCCGCAATCATCAGCAAAACCGATAATCCCGAAATGAAAAGGCCATAAGCGATTTTTGTAGCTGTGGTAGGTTCGGCATTTCGCCTTTTCAACCACGAAAAAAGTGCGAGGATCAATGGTGTCAACACAATCACCCAGAAGGGATTGATGGATTGGCTCAGATTGGTCGACCATAATTCTATTTTTCCACCTTCTTCGGGTAACCTGTCGGTGGGCAGATTTTTAAAATAAGGATGGTATCCGAATTCTTTGATGATCTTTCCGTTTTCCTTTTGCAACCGGAATGCTTCGTCATATTTTGCAACGGAATCTTTTACATAACCGACCGTTTGTGATAATTGAAGCGCTTCAAAAATTTTTCCGGTTGTTCCGCTTACTTCGCGATGAGTGTATCTGTCTGCCCATGTATTGAGCGCTGAACCATTTTGTTTGAAAACAGCCCAGAATAAAATGACCACAGCAAAGATGGAAAGCAATGCTGCTATCGGGCGTTTCTCATCTTTGGACGCCTTTACATACAAAGTAGTGTAAAAATAGATGACAGGAATACATGCAAAAATAAAAGCATCGGTACTGTCCGATCCGAAAATGGATCCGGGAATAAACCACCCGATGATACCTGCAACAATTGACGGAACCAGAATCAGCATTACGATTTTTGAAAAAGACATATCACCTTCCCTGACACCTTTTTTCCTGTCGGCAGACTGATAATGTTTCGTTCCAATTATAAAAATCACAACCCCGATAAACATTCCGATTCCGGCGGCGATGAAAGCATATCCCCATCCCAGCAAATTATAAATTGCAGCTCCCAAAAAATTACAAACGAAAGCCCCTATATTGATTCCCATGTAAAAAATATTATAGCCTTCATCTTTCCGTTTTTCAAACGAGGGAGTTGAATACACATTTCCCAGAAGGGTGGAAATATTCGGTTTGAAAAATCCATTCCCAATAATTACCAGGGTCATGGAAATATACAATGTGGTCAGATCATGGACAGACATCAGGCAATACCCGGCTCCCATCAGAAGGCCTCCCGCAATAATGGAACGGCGATAACCAAAATACCGGTCAGCCAGTAAACCGCCGAGGAAAGGAGTCAGGAATACCAAAGCAATGAAAGTACCGTAAAGGTCGGATGCTTCTGCTTCGGTCATGGCAAATCCTGTTTTTACATCTTTCAGGTATAGGGTGAAAATGCCAATCATCAGATAATAACCGAATCTTTCCCACATTTCGGAAAGGAATAAAAAAGGAAGTGCACGGGGATGTTTTCTTTCTTTCTCCATAACAGTCGTTTTGACTTGATGAAGTCCTAAAGAAAGCGCTTTTTATTTACAAATCAGTAATGATGATGATAAAAAAAATGTTGAAAAAATGATCAGGGAAATGTCTCAGCAATGAAAATTCCCAAGCAGCCAGTAAACAACTATAAATACCACGATTGCTCCGAGGCAACCACCACCCAACACCCGGTTTCCATATCTTTTCGCTGCCAGGCCTGCAATCAGAATCTTAAATAGTTTTTTCATTATCTGTTGTTTAATAGATTGGATAATTGAGTAGTTGCAATTTTAATCATAAATAGTGGAAATAGGCTATATACAAAAAATATGTTAAATTACATTCAGTAAAACTAACAAAACCATGAAAAATAAATTTCAACTGATAGCCATTTTCTTCCTGCTGGCAGGATGCAAAAATGAAGTGGATATTTCCAAAGAAATTCCCGGTGCCTATTCTCTTACCCAACAGGATATCCGACACGGTGAAACCCAAAACACGCTGAAGGATTTGAAGCAAATGAAGTTTTATACGGGTACTCATTTTATGTACACCCAAATCAACCCCCAGGATTCGGTGAGCGCGTTTGGAGTAGGTACTTATGATACAAGAGAAGACACACTGAGTGAACATGTGCTCTACAGTTCATCCGGTGCCACATTCAACGATCAACCTATTAGTTACAATCTTGGAATTAAAATCACCCCTGAGGGATATACACAGAAAATAAATGGCATCGTCATCAATGGCGATACTTCTACCTTGACAGAACTGTACAGCAGGGTAAAGGAAAAAGACACATCCCGGCTCGATGGTGTATGGAAAGAACAAAAATCATTTCTGGTGAATGGGAAAGACACAACTGTTTATCAGCGTACTCAATATAAATCTTTCTTTGACGGGTATTTTATGTTTGGAAGTACATCAAAAGACAGTGTGGGGAAAACAGTAACAAATATGGGATATGGGACTTTTAAAATGGTCAGTGACAAGCAATTTTCTGAAACGGATTTAAATTCATCTCTTCCGTTTGTTGCGGGAAATACTTTTACCATTGATTATGTATTTACTGATAATGATCACTATTCCCAATCTATTACCAATCCGGATGGAAGTAAAAGTTTTGAATTCTATGAAAGGTTGAAATAGAAAACGGGTTTCAGTGTGATCAAAACTCAGATTGCAAATGCAAGTTTCCAATCAACTATTTCATTGCACCATCCTTCTTTGTATGGAATGGTAACTTTAATATAGTTGTCAGAATATCCCTCCATTTGTGCCTTGTCATGGGAACCTTCAAAAAGGACTTTTCTGATTGTGCCCGCATTTTCTTTTTCAAACTCCCTGCTTTTTCTGTAAGATAACGCACGGAGTGTCCTTGTTCTCTGATGCCTGAGTTCCATGGGTACCACAGGTTTTATATCGAGGGCTTTTGTATCGGATCTTTCTGAATAGGTGAACACATGAAAATAAGAGACCGGAAGGTCTGCAAGAAATGAATAGGTTTCCTGAAAATCTTCATCCGATTCGGAAGGGAAGCCTGTAATGACATCCACACCAATTCCGCAATGGGGAATAAGCGACCTGATTTTTTCTACTTTTTCCTGATAAAGTTCCCTGCGGTAGCGTCTTCTCATCAACCCGAGAATTTTGTTGCTTCCGCTTTGAAGGGGAATATGAAAATGAGGCATAATTTTTTTGCTCCCGGCTACCAATTCAATGATTTCATCCGTCAGCAGGTTAGGCTCTATGGATGAAATGCGGTAACGGTCAACACCTTCATGGTTGTCTATTGCTTCAAGAAGGTTTAAGAATTCGACATCGGTTTTTTGCCCGCTTTCATTTCTTCCGTAATCTCCGAGGTTTATTCCGGTCAATACAATTTCCCTGACACCCGCAGCGGCAATATGGCTGATGTCATCAAGGACTTTCTGAATAGATTGGCTGCGGCTCTTGCCCCGTGCTTTCGGAATAGTGCAATAAGAACAATTATAATCACAACCTTCCTGCACTTTTAAAAAGGTGCGTGTACGTGAAGAAAGAGAATAGGAAGTATGAAAGGTATTGACATCATCAATGTCGCAACTGCATATTTTGGTACTGTCGCCCGATTCAAATGCTTTCAGATGTTTGGTGATATTGAATTTTTCCGAAGCGCCTAAAACCAGATCCACGCCGGGAATCTGAGCTACTTCTTCGGGTTTCAGTTGGGCATAACATCCGGTTACGACCACCGTCGACTCTGGCGCTTTTCGCTGAATACGTCGTACCAGCATCCGGCATTCCTTGTCTGCATTGTCGGTAACAGAACAGGTATTTATCACATACACGTCTGCCACGTTTTCAAAAGGCAGGGATTCGTAACCGACTTGTTCGAGGAGCCTTTCCATGGTGGAGGTTTCAGCATAATTCAGTTTGCAACCGAGTGTATGCAGGGCAACAGTTTTTCCATTTGACATAGCAAACAAATATAAACCTTTCAATCAATTGAGAATCCATATTGATGTGGCTTTGAATGCAGTTTTGGAGAAAGGCAAAACGATCACCCGGATCCGGAGTCAGGGTGATTAAATAAGGGAAAAGTGTGCGGGCTGAAATTTGAGACATGAAGAATTTCAACCGCCAATTTACTTTCGGGATGGAGTGAGGTTGTATAAAAAGGAGAGCCTCCGGTATTTCACGGAGGCTCTCTGCTGAATTAATTTAATCCTGGGTCTTGAGGTTTTTCAGGTTTAAATTTTTGTGGCTTTCACAGGACCGGTTTATTTTTTTCTTAGGTATTGGCAACGGGTTTTAAAAAACAGAAGTTGATTGATATTGGATTTTGGTTTTAACAGGATATAGTTCAATTTTTCTAAGGATACCTGGATTATTGATTAATGTTTGTAACATCAATCAACTTCTGGTGCAAACCTATTGCAGACAGGAATGTATTGCAAGCGAACTATTTCTCAATCTTTTTTTTAAAGAATTACTAAGTCACTCGTAGTATTACGATGACAGGATGCTGAGATTTTTTTTGAAAATGAATCCACCCGGGATTACAGAGATTTGCGGGTGATCAGTTGGATACCTTCATCTGACATTTCTTCCAATGCTTTTTCGGTATCTCCCGGTTTTGCTTCCACAGCGGCAATCGCATCTGTAAAAACATACGTTTTGAAACCGGCTTTATGTGCATCCATTGCGGTAGCTTTCACGCAATATTCGGTAGCAATTCCACAAACATAAACATCGGTGATATTGTTTTTCTTCAGCCAGTAATTCACGTCAATATTTGTGGCCTCAAATGCGCTGTATCCGTCATCCGTATTGCCGGTACCTTTCAGCGCCACCTCATTGATATTTTCCACATTTAATTGTTTGTGGAACTTTGCGCCGTTGGAACCTCTCACACAATGCACCGGCCATTTTTCAAAATGAACCGTTTCGGCAGGGTGCCAGTCTTTGGAAGCAACAATGAAATCGAACTTTTTGATCAGTTTATTGATGACAGGTATGATGTCGTTGCCTTCGGCTGCAGGAAGCGCCCCGCCCGGGCAAAAATCTTTTTGAACATCAACGATGATTAAACCTTTAACAGACATAGTTTTTGCTGCAAATTTAGAATAGTTGATAAAAACCTGGTTTGTTCAGAATTGATTTCTTCCATTCTATCGAATGAATGGTTCAAAGTTGATGGAAATAGCTCATGTTATTATTAATTGTAAATAACGAATACATGAAAGTAACACAAAACAAAAATGCTGGAAATTAAACCCCTGTGATTTTACTTTTCCAGCATTAATTATTTAAATTCAAAATGACAACTTAATGCGCTACAATTACCTTTTGAGAATGCCAGGAACTTCCATCAAATATCTTCAGAATATATACATCACTTTTTAAACTATTAATCTGTATATTTTCCTTAAAAGAATTCACGCTAAATATTTTCTTCAAAATGAGTGTTCCCATTTTATCCACTAATTGTATTTCTCTAATTGGCATTTTTGACGATTTTACGTCTGCACTATTAGTCCCATTCAGGCTATTGGACTCAATAGTTAATACATTATTTGCAGGATTTGGAGACACCGTAAACTGCGAATATCCATCTCCGGAATATGAGAAAAAAAGAAGGGTTTTTTCATAGCATACGCCATCGCCCGATATTATAAATTTAAAAGGAATTCCACCTGAGAGATGAGGTAATTGAAACATTAAAGTATTTGGATAATAGGATGTTGACCCAACTGCCCAATATAGGGGTTGCCCAGATCCGGACGCCAGGCTTACTGTTTTTCCAACCATGTTGTCAAGCCCGAGATAAACCATACAACCCTCATGAACGAAAGTTGATGATGAACCACTATAAGCAGTTCCCGACTGGGCTGGATGGGAAATATTATAAAATGTACAAGGTTCCTGATAGTAAGAAAAGGCTTCGGTAGGCGAAGTTGAATTGTCATTCATAATGTATTTTGTCTTAATAATATCTGGTATTCCGCAGCCATGATTGCTTATTGTGGCCGTTAAGGTAGTAGAGGAATTATACCATTTATGATTGGTTACTCTTAATTGATTGGTTGTTGGTGTATTCGGACTCAATTCAAAAACAGCACCTCCGCCGGAGGCCGACCAGGCAACAGTTGCACCTGATTGAAGGTTATCAATACGATAATCAGAAGTATTGCAAACGAATGTTGGGCCAATGATCTCAGATGGAGGAGGGATCCCTAAAATGGTATATTGAAAAACTACATTATTGGCGCTATTTGGGTAGAAGCCTAAATATTGGCCATTGATTGTCCACACTTCATAAATCCATGTTCTCAAGGTAGCTCCGCTGCTGGTAAGTGTGCCAGGTACTATTTCACAAATACCTTCGCCAAAGCATCTTCCCATTTCTTCGCGATAACCGGTAGTGCCCACGCCTCTTCCCCATACACCAATAGTGTTGCACATTGCGGGCAAAGTGATTGTTTTCCTTACTTCACTTCGTTTTACGATATAGGCTGCATCTGCCAGGCCCGGCACTCCTAAGAAAACTCTGGTCATATTGCCTGAAGTGCTGATTATTGTACCACCCGTGGCACTAAGATGTTGCAGTGTATTTGGTGCCTGTAAAGCTTGTAAGGCGGTCAAGGCATTAATTCTACCGGCACCTATTCGGTTATCAAAACCGGGGAAACCTTCTGCTGCATTAGCGTCATCCGAAGTTAATCTGATGATTTGTTCAATATCATCATTAGCCAGGTTGGTATTAAATCCTTTTAACAATGAGGCAAGACCGGAAACAAAAGCAGTTGCCATTGAGGTTCCCGATAAATCAATGTACCCGTCATTAAAATTAGTTGACCAAATTTCTACTCCGGGTGCGGCAACATCAATATGTGGACCTTGTGCTGAAAAGTCGGCAACATGGTCATGATCATCTGTGGCCCCAACCGCAATAATACCTGTATTGAAGCCGGCGGGATATGAAACTACATTTGCGTATATGCCATCACTATAAGATTGGTGATTCCCCATAGATACGCATTGTACTCTGTTGTTTCGGTATGCTTGTGCAAAAGCAGTGCGAACAGTGACGGAATACCTGCCGGGAATTCCATTGCCAGATCCGTCAATTCCATTTATCAACCCCCAGCTATTGTTCAAAGTCCAAACATTTGTATTAAAGTTTATTGCGTCTATGATACTCTGGGTAATATCCGGATCACCATTGCCATCAAATATATTTTTGGGATGAATCCTTGCCTGCCAGTCAACACCCGCAACACCAATGTTATCAGTATTATTGGTTACGGCAGCCGCGATACCTGCTACATGAGAACCATGACTAAATTGTCTCCCAAATCTATCTGTTTCAATTATAAATCCGTTGTCGCCTCCTGTTATCTTGGCATTTAAATCATTATGATTACGGTCAACTCCATTGTCAATCACTGCGATTATGGAATTTGCATTTCCGGTAAAAATATCCCATGCAGGTACGGCATGAATATCAGCATTGGGTACTATTAAATTCCGCAACCCCCATTGTTGATCAAACCTGCCATCAGCCGGTATCAGGTTTTTTGTCAACCCACCGTTTGATTCAGCATATAAAACTTCGCTATTGGCATTCAATGCATTTAAAAGATTTTGTTTTGTAGAAGGGTTGGCAATGGTGATTGTAAAGACTTTTGCTCTGTTCATTTGCCTTGAACTTTCCCCGATTTCATTACTTACAGTATCTGCTTCATTAAAAGAAGGAAACGAAGGAACTACATTAGACGGTGGTATTCCATAGCTATTTAACAAATTCAGAATGCTGCCCGACGTAATAGACGCCGATGTGTTTGCCGGTGGAACTCTTTGTACTCCCGATTTGAAATAAACAATCAATTGATTATTAAAGTCAACCTGCGCTATTGAGTATATGCTTAACAACATACTAATCAATAAAAATGTAAATATTTTTTTCATTGTATTTTGTTTTAAAAGTTATTAAACGTTAGCTGCCGGTTATTACTCCCGTCGGCGTTCATGATCCAAAGGGTTCCTTTCTGTGTTAAACGATTTCTCCGGTTGTTGAAATATCGTACGTATCGCATGTTGGATTTAGTCGTTTAGCAATATTATCTCTATAAGACCATAGGCCTGATTGTTCGTAAAATACAAATCCAGCAAAATATTTTGGAACAGATTTACTCAACGACAATGTACCATTGACATTACCATTAAAAGTTATCGGAACCTTATTTAAACCATTTTTTCCCATTGAAAATACTTCACCATGCAAGCTGACATAATAAACCCTCTCATCGGTACCTACAAAAGGCATTCTACCAGTACCAGGGAATCCCATTTTTCCACTTCCATCTGCAGCCATTTTCCATACGTAATAACCTTGGCCGTTTGTGCCGGCATTAGAATCATAAAAAATTGTATCTCCTTCGGGTGTCCAGGACGGGAAAAAATTAGCGGCGCTATCGGTTAATTGAATGATGTGTGCCGTATCAAATGTGTCTCCGTCAAATCGCATTTTATAAATATTGGGAGCAATGGAAAATGCGATCCACTCCCCATCCGGTGACCAGGCGGGGGCGTGTAAATAAAAATCAGTTACTCTTCTGAACCCGGTACCATCTTTATTCATCAGATAAAATCCGGTAGAATCTCTGTTTACGCTATTCATGTACCAGGTGCAGGGTGGAGTACCATTGGCAAACACGCTCGTTTGTGGCGTATGATTAAATCCCAGAAGTTGCCCGTTGGGATGCCATACAGG
>JAFKGR010000017.1 GCA_017307735.1 Chitinophagaceae bacterium | reverse complement strand
TCAATTTTTTCAAGTCAAAAATGTGCACAAAAATCAGAATCTTCAAAGCCGCAAAAAAAATGTGCATAACTATTTGAAATTATAAAAAAGACTAAAAAACATATATACCGCTTATTGTATGTTTGGGTGCTGAATAGTTACAATTATTTAAAAACAGTTCTGTAAACTAAAATCGTCGTTTATCTCTGTACGTGTGCTGAAGAATTACCGGCAACCAGCGCTTTCACTTCTTCAACGGTTGAATAAGTGGCATCACCCGGATACGTATGTTTGAGTGCACAAGAAGCTATCCCAAACGCTGCCGCATTTTCCAGTGACCGGCCGTCGAGCAATCCATAAATCAATCCCGCAGCAAAGGCATCTCCGCTTCCTACACGGTCAATGATGGATACGGAATACTCTTTGCTCCTATAACTTCTCTTCCCGTCGGAAACCAAAGCGCTTATTTCATTTTGCGATGCACTTTGAACTTTCCGGCTTGTGCAGGCGATGTATTTAAATCCGAACCTGTCGTACAAAGCTGAAAAAACATTTTCATAATTACGGGTATTACTACAATCCACATCCAGCAACAGGGATGCGTGTCCGGTATTTCCAATATACACATCGGCCTGCTCGCACAACTTTGTCAGCCACGGCCTGGCTTTCTCAGCACTCCATATTTTCTGGCGAAAATTTATATCAAAGCTGGTCGTTATTCCTTTTGCCTTTGCTGTCTTCATGGCTTGCAGCGCTACTTCGGCAGATTCTTCACTGATGGCGGTGGTAATTCCTGAGGTATGAAACCAGTCCGCATCTTCCAATATTTTGTCAAAATCAAATTCATCTCTCTTTGCCAGGCTCATTGAGGATTGTGCTCTGTCATAAATCACTCTTGACGGCCTGGCCCAGGTTCCGGATTCAAGAAAATAGAGTCCCAGCCTGTTTCCACCTTTCAAAATATAATCTGTATTTACTCCATACCGCCGGAAGTGATTTATTGCTGATTGGCCGAGTGCATTATCGGGAACTTTGGAAACGACAACTCCTTCCATTCCGAAATTGCTAAGCCCCAAAGCTACATTGGCTTCACTTCCTCCAAAATTCATCTCCAGTTCTTTCGCCTGCTTCATGCTTTGCCAGCCGGGCGGTGACAAACGAAGAAGGATTTCTCCGAGCGTTACTATTCTTTTGGGCATTGTGATAATTGATTTTTCAATTTTACTTCTAAGTTCAATAGACACATGGCATCTTCAAGATATCAGATCATCCAATTCCCATTCTAGAGACTCACACCCCGTTTCCACGGAATAAAATCATCCTGCAGATTTCTTACTGCACTTACTTTAATATTTCCACTGGCCACATCAATGACAAAATTTAGGATTCGGTCTCCCGCTTCTTCAATTGTTTCTTTCCCTTCTATAATAGAACCGGTATTGATATCAATGATATCCTTCATCTTTTCGTAAAGTTTTGTATTGCTTGAGAGCTTTACAACAGGAGCCAACGGGTTGCCTGTTGGCGTGCCCAGCCCAGTGGTGAACAAAACAATATTAGCACCCGAACCTACTTCGGCGGTAGTACTCTCTACGTCATTTCCAGGTGTACATAAAAGATTTAATCCGGGCCTGGTAACTTGCTCAGGATAATCGAGAACATCCACTACAGGTGACGTCCCCCCCTTTTTTGCTGCACCGGCAGATTTGATAGCGTCTGTAATCAGGCCATCTTTAATATTGCCGGGAGAAGGATTCATGTCAAATCCTGATCCTACAGCCTTTGCTCTTTGATTATACACCGTCATTAAATGGCTAAAACGTTCAGCTACTTCTTTTGAAATGCACCGGTCACTGATATTTTGTTCCACACCACATAGTTCAGGAAATTCAGAAAGAATAACTGAGCCTCCAAGGGCAACCAACATATCTGATGTGTAACCAATTGCAGGATTTGCAGAAATTCCACTGAATCCGTCCGATCCCCCGCATTCTAATCCGATACAAAGTTTGCTTAATGGAGCCCGTTTGCGAACGAACGAATTCGCATAAACAAGCCCGGCAAACGTTTTCTTAATAGCCTGGGATATAAAATCTTCTCTTAATCCTGTACGCTGGTGGCCCAATATGTAAACCGGCTTTTTCAAATCCTTATCCCGCTTTTTAATCTCATCGGTCAGCATGGTAACCTGTGCATTTTGACATCCGAGGCTTAGGATAGTTGCCCCTGCTACGTTAGGATGTGTAATATATCCAGCTATTAAGCCACATAATGTCTGCGCATCTGACCGTGTTCCTCCGCATCCACCTTCATGGGTTATAAATTTAATACCATCTACATTTTTAAATATTCTCTGGTTTATTCCTTTTTGTTCTTCGCTAATTATTTCAGTTTCCATAATCTCATCTATCTGTTTACCTTCCTGATAGAGTGTAACAAGAGTACGGACCTGTGACCTGCGATTTTGATTTCTTCCATATCCCAATTCTTTTTCCAATGCCTCCCGAAGTATTTCGATATTCCTGTTTTCGCAAAACACGAGTGGCACAACCAACCAATAATTGGCTGTCCCTACTTTACCATCATCACGGTGAAAACCCATAAAGGTTTTGTTACGGAATTTCTCTACATCCGGGACATGCCATTCTGTTTTACGTTTTCCGATGGAGTAGGAATCCGATGCATGCTTTACATTGGACGTTTTAACTGCACATCCTTTTCTTATTACCTCCTGAGCTTTGCCCACGAGCACTCCATACATATACAATTCATCACCTGGTTGCATATCACGATCCACAAACTTATGTTTTGCAGGTATCCGTTCCTGTATAATAAATTCCTGTCCGCAATAATTTACAGTCTCACCCGGCAGAAGATCCGTAAGCGCTACGACGAGGTTGTCTTTAGGATGTACTTTTATTATTTTATTCATCAGCCTATAGATTTTTATTTATTAAAGTTTTCAAAGCATTTTTCATTCCGCTTTCATTTATAAATTTAAAATAATCAATAACGCCATTACAAAAACCGGGTAAACCCAATAAATCGATTCTCCAAAAATCCAGTTCCCCCAATATTTTCTTTATTACATTTTCCTGCGTATTTTTTTGCCACAAATTAAAATGACGACCAGCCTGCTGATCTTCTATTAAATAATATTCCTCATTCAGTTTTCCATAGTATTTTTCGTCCTCATTTTTTACTGCCCTCATATAATGAATCCAGGCAGCAAATCCAAACGTCATAAGCGGCAAAACTTTTTGACTGTTTTTATAATGGTTGACCAGAACCGGCACACAACGCAACTTCATCTTTTCCGAATAGTTTTGAGCAATGGTTTTCCATCGATGTCGTAAATGTGGATTGCGAAACCTATCGAGAACACTATTAATAAAGGCATGTTTAATTTCAGAATTAATGTCCAACGGAATCGCCGGGCTTATTTCCTCACGCATCAAATTTTCAATAAAAATTGACATTTCCCTGTCATTCATAGCATCAAGTACAGTTTCAATTCTACCTAAAAAACTGATGCCACAGGATAGTGTATGGGTCGCATTTAACAGCCGAAGCTTCAACTCCCTGTAAATATTAATATCCTGCTCTATTTTTACACCCTCATTTACCCTACAAAACGACAATTCATTTTTCACTTTTTCAACTCCTTCTATTGCCCATAGATTATATACTTCCGTAACAGTGAGCAGCCCGTCCTCATAGCCCAATTCTTTATAAATTTTATCTCTCTCATCAGGTGGGGGCATACCGATAACTATTCGGTCAACTAATGAACCACAAAAATGATTGGCATTTCCAAGCCATTCGATAAAGTGGGAGTCCAATCCATTCAAATGGGCTAATTCCAAAACAATAGATTCCAGTACCTTTCCATTGTCAGGTAGCAGTTCGGTTGGAATGATAATTAATCCACCCTGGTTTACTCCATTAAATACAGAATATCTTTTGTGAAGGAACGAAAGTAATTTACCGGGAAAAGAAACAGGGGGTCGGCTTCTGATATCGTCTTTTACGAGTTTCAACCCCATCTCGGTGGTATTGGAAATAATAATTTTCAATTCCGGATTATGCGCACAATTCAAAATTTCTTCCCAATCACTGTTGGCATTTAAGACCCTGCTGATTGCTGAACAAATAATTTTCTCCTCCACATTCACTCCATTGAGGACGCCACGTTCACATATCGTGTAAAGGCAATCCTGTTTTTCAAAGTCTGATGTATTGCCTTTGGAAGTGGACTTCACTACTACAATTCTACCGTTAAAAACACCCTCACGGTTGGCTTTGTCAATAAAATAATCAGGCAGCCCTCGTAAAAGCATACCTGTACCAAATTGTATCACCCTCTCCGGAAGTTCGAAAATCACTGATGATGGGAGACTGACATTTTTATTTACAATGTTTTTTAGATTGTACTTCGAAAGTTTCATGTTATTCTATATTCAACTCTTTCTGTTTTCTGAGATAAATTTTAAAGTTCTGATTTCCAGAAAGGATTTATCTAAAACTCCATCTTCTCACTTTATGACCATAAACTGCATAGAATATGAGATAAAGAAAACAAGGCAGTAAGACCCAATAAGCGAGATGAACTCCGATTCTATCAGCAAAATACCCGTAAATAGACGGTAAAATCGCGTTACCACACAAACCCATGATTAAAAAAGATGCACCTATTTTCGTAAATCGTCCCAACCCATCTAATGCCAAAGGCCATATACCCGCCCAAATAAGTGAATTGGGAAGCCCGAGCAATACCAGGAACCAGATGGATATATCCGTTTTATGGCCTAATACTAAAACCTGACCATGACTCACCAATATCAACAAGGAAAGAATAAAACCTAAAACTGTGCATATTCTCAATACCCACGTCTGGCTGATAAACCTGGGGATACAAATAATTCCGAGTATATAACCGCATATTGTAGCAGTAAGCGTATAAGAAGGAAAAACCTTTGCTTCTAAAAGGTTTAAATTCATAGAATTTGCGTATCCGATAATAGTATCAATACTTATAACCTGAGATCCAACGTGAAGAAATATTGCAATGGCGCCTAAAACAAGGTGGGGAAATTGGAAAATAGTATTCTTGCCTGCATTCGCCTCTGCAATTTCTTTAGTTTCATGTTCCGTATCAATTTCCGGGAGTGGCGATTTGTTAATCAAAAAACCAAGGAATACCAACAATATACCCATAACCGCATACGGGGGAATTACTCTTCTTATCAAACTATCTAATACTGCATTTTTACTATCCAACGACATTAAAGGTATCTGCTGAAATAAAAGCGAATCTGAAGGTTTTAATAGTATTGCCGCAAGAATTAACGGCGCAATAATTCCAGCCCCTTTATTACAAATACCCATAATACTTATTCGCTGAGCTGCCCTTTCCTTAGGCCCGAGTATTGTTATATATGGATTAGCAGCAGTCTGCAATAGAGCCAACCCAGCGCCTATTAAAAACAAGCCAAACAAGAATATACCATAAGTTCTTAATAAAGCAGCCGGCACAAAAATAAATGCGCCCGAAGCTATTATCCAAAAACCAATCATTATACCCTTTTTAAAACCGGTTTTTTTTAACAGGTAAGATGATGGAACTGAAAAAATCAAATACGAGATATAAAAAGCAAACGTTACAAAGTAGGATTCAAAATGGTCAAGTTCACATGCTATTTTAAAAAAAGGAATAAGTATTGCATTTATCCATGATACAAAACCAAACATAAAAAATAAGAATCCTATTATTACAATTGAAATAATCGTTTCCTTCCTGTTGACAACTTTTATCCTATCAATGGTTTTGGCGGGCTTCATAATTGACATTAAGTTTAGCAATGGGTTTTGACCTTAACTATAAAAAATCAGTTATATATTTTTGAATGTTAGCATAATGGAATCCGCCTTCGAATACAGGAGCATCAATAATGTTTGTATAATTTAAAAGACTTTGCCGGGTAAGATGTACCTAACTTTTGGATACAATGTTTCCTGCAATTATAACAGTATGAATTTTTATATCCTTATCAAAAATAACAATATCGGCATCCTTTCCAACACTCAATGACCCCTTTTGCTTATCGAGTTTCATAATTCTTGCAGGTGTTAAACTCAACATCCTGACAGCCTCGACTAAAGGAACTTCACCGATCCCGGTCATTGTCCTTAACAGCCTGTCTGCAGTAGCCACACTCCCTGCAAATGAACTTCTATCCGGGAGCTTCGCTACTCCGTCTTCAATCAAAACTTTCAAACCATTAGTTCTCGATCCCAAAACACTTTCCTTAACATTGGTCCCTGCGGCCCTCATTGCATCAGTAACCAGCGCAATTCTATCTACCCCCTTAACTTTATATATAAGTTTTAAAAACGGGGCAGGCAGATGAACACCATCTGCTATTATTTCAGTATCAATTTCATCAATTAAATAAACGCTTTCAATTACGCCCGCATATCTAAAAGCTTTCTTCCTGCTCACTCCGGACATCCCGGAATAAAAATGTGTGGCTAACGTATAACCATTTTCAAAGGCACCAACTACATCTTCGTAAACTGCATCAGTATGTGCCATTGCAGGCAGAATATTGTGCTCAACCAAATATCTTCCGAATTCCAATGCCCCATCAATCTCAGGTGCGGCACTCCATCTTGCTATAATATCTCCCTCTCTTCTAATAATTTCAGAATATTCCTCAAAATTTGGCTTACGAATGTATCGTGGATCCTGAGCACCTCTTTGATTCATGGCAAAATAAGGGCCCTCAAGATGCATCCCCATAAACTGAGAACCGTATTGATTCTTTTTATTCGCCTCCCTATAAACTTCTAACGTATTTATTAGTTGGTTTTTATCAGCAGTTAAAGTAGTTGGAATCATAGTAGTGGTTCCATATCGGGCATGAGTCTCCCCTACAGTCAGAAAATCTTTAACCGTTCCATCCATAAAATCACTTCCCCCGCCCCCATGAACATGAATATCTATAAACCCCGGACTTACATAATACCCTTCTGCATCAATAACAGTGTCAGCATCTTCATTCAAATTATCCTGCGATATTTTAGTTATCTTATTGTCTGAAACTAAAATATTTGCATGTTCTAATATCCGGTGGGTAGTAATTACACTACCGTTTATTATTTTAATCTTTCTTCTCATAGACTTCACTTTTCTTCAATGCGGGCCGATTTAATAAATTTTTCTATTAAACCTACATAATTACTTTTCTTTGTTACTTAACAAAGAAGCTGAATCATTATCAAGGAATAAATAACAATTTGAATGACTTTGTAATATGCTCGCCGGATGCATATTTGTAACAGGTCCTTCAAGACTGTCCTTTACAGCCTGTGCTTTTCTTAGCCCGGGAACAGAACAAATAATGTATTTTGATTTCATTACTTGCTTTATTGACATACTGATAGCGCGCAATGGCACTTCTTCTATTGAGCCAAACCATTTTTCATTTACCTGTTGTTGTCTGCAAGTATGATCAAGGTTGGCAATTATGTAGGGATCATTTGTTTCAAAATCAGCAGGGGGGTCGTTAAATGCCAGGTGACCATTTTCACCTATTCCCACTAAAGCAAGGTCAATTGGGTTTTTCTTAATAATCTCTGCAAGCCTTTTACATTCTTGCTCAGGTTGCGTTTCTCCATTAATGAAATTGACAGATTTTAGTGGTGATACTCTGCTAATGAATCTATCCTGCAAATACTTTCGAAAGCTGGCCTTGTGTTCAATTGGCAGATTAATGTATTCATCCAGATGGAACATCATAACTTTTCCCCAATCTATTCCGCTTTCAATTATTAATTGGTTTAATGTCTCAAACTGGCTGGAACCTGTTGCTAATATGATGTTGGCACTTCCTTTTTGTTGGATCGTTTGTCTTAATATGTTAGCTGCCATCTTTCCGGCTTCTTTTCCTAAACTGCTTTTACTTTTCTGAATAACTATATTCATCTTTCTAATTTAACTGATTTCTAATTCGATTAAAAACTCATTTCAGCCTTTTACGGGAGTAAGGTTTTTGTGATCAATGGACAAATCCACGGGTGCATTCCTTTTCCAATTTCCTCTGGTAAAATCCGGTATATCAATTGATGCGGATTTATGGGCAACAGACCATTTACTCAATGGTCCAATAGATGTCCACAAGGCAGCATCATACACATCGTGATCAATTGGCAAACCATTGCGCAGACAATCAATCCACCTCCAATCCATTAAGAAATCCATTCCGCCATGCCCTCCTACCTTTTTAGCCATTTCACCTAATAACCTAACGATGGGTAATGTATAAGTGTCCTCTACTTTTTTCATTTCGTCTTCGGAAATCCAATCCAAATGTGAATTCGCAATTCGCCCGGGTAGTGGGTACTTCAATGCACTGCCCCTGGTCCCGCTGACCAAATGTATGCGGGTGTAAACCCGTAATGAACTAACATCATGCTGCAACATGATGGTTCTCCCCTTAAATGTCTTAATAATTGAAGTATTCATATTACCTCTGAACTTATCTTTTAGAAAGGAACCAAAAGTGGCCGGATCCTTTTTATAAGCTTCCTCCTCGAGTCCTTTCATAGTAAAATCAGCGCTGCTCATGGAAACTAAAAAGTCAAGTTTATCACCACGATTAATATTCATTATCTGACATATCGGGCCCAGGCCATGTGTAGGATAGAGGTTCCCGCTTCCTTTAATATTTTCTTTCAGTCGCCACAATTTGTACCGCGCTTTCTTATCAAACAAACTTTCAACGTTATTATGGATATAAGCTCCTTCACCATGTACGATGTCCCCGAAATATCCCTGACGCGCCATGTTAAGAGTTAGAAGTTCGAAAAAATCATAACAGCAGTTCTCAAGAAAAATACAGTGTCTTTTATTTTTTTCCGAAGCATTTACCAGTTCCCAGCACTGTTCAATTGATTCTGCATTACCTACCTCAACGCAAACGTGCTTCCCATGGTTCATTGCATATACTGCAATCGGAACGTGAAGATTCCATGGCGTAGCAATATAAATGACGTCGATATCATTGCTTTCGCACATAGCCTTGTAATCATCCTCCGTCCCTGAATAAAGTTTAGGATGATACGGAGAATCTTTGATGCTATTCAGAGCAGCCTGCGCTTTTTCCGGTCTTATATCACAAAGGCCATTGATAGAAATTCCATCAATATGATTAATACGCGGTACAGCAGCACTTCCCCTATTACCTAAGCCTACAAAGCCAATTCTGACAGTATCAATCTTGGGCGCCCTGTAACCGCACATGTTGAAGGGCCGTGGACCTTTGCCTATTGAAGAACGCTCCATATTAAATGGATTCTCCTTTTCTGTTTTCAGCGACAAACTTTCTAATGGAAGCGAAGCGATACCGGCTCCCAGTAGACCTGCGAGCCTCAAAAAGTATCTGCGATTATTTTTCATATTATTAATTTGATTTTAGGCAGACGATTCTGTTTTAAAAAATACTTCGTTTTCGCTATGGCTTAATTTCCTCATTTTAGAAAACTCATTTTTATATTCAATAAGATCTTCATTGGTTATTTTTTTGCCCGTAATGGAAAGAGGATCTATAAATACTATTTTAGAATCTTTATTCAGCGCTGTTATCAGAGATATGTCACCCCAGTCCAATATCCCCGGAACATGAACAGCCATATTATAAAAATCCATGCCATCTCTCCTGTCCAGGGCATAACTTATGGGGCAATCTTTTAAAATGCATTCTTTGACATTTCCGTACAAAGCAGATTGCATTAGTGCGGCAATTGCCAGTTCTTTGTGACCAACAACAGTTATTGAGCTATGATGAAATGTTGTATCTAAATAATTGATGAGTGCCTGAATATCCCCCACCCAGTCACCCATAATCGTTCTGCCTAGCCATAATTCCGATCTGGCAAGAGTATGAAACTTCGGAAGGCGTCCGTCTATTTTCCGGGCAGTCTTTGAAGCTGATAAACCTTCCCCCCATATATCGGCTACAGCCACATTCTTCCCTTCCTTAATATATTTATTTATCTCCTGCGGCACCCCTTTCCATCCCTCATCAGGGAGGATTATAACCGTACCTGAATTATTATTACCTGAAAAATAATACCGTAAATAGATAAAATGTCTCCTGTTGGTTTCAATTATGGAACGCTTCCAAAGCCCCTTTGGCTCGTAATTGTATGTCGCAATTATTCCGGGTTGGTCAACAGGTAGTTTCAAAATTCCCCGCAATCCTGATATTATCTTCAGCCTGTTAAAAGAATCCCTTTTATACAACTCATTATTAAGTTTCTCTCCCTTTTTAATACAATATTCCGAAGTGCTCATAACCAAAGAGTCTCTATCCCCCTTTGAAAAGACCATCAGTTTCGTCCCAGATAGCAGTTTAAACGGAATTTCTTTTTTAAATTTCTCTTCAGGCCATCCTTTAAGTTTGTGATTGAACCACCCGATCATTGATTCTCTCATTTCCGGCCAATACCCATGAGGAGTATTAAATAATTGATATTCGATATTGTCCTTTACCCCATACATACCAAATACACCCTGCGCATTTTCGAAGCTCCGGGTCATTTCCGAAGGATAAAACGCAGGATTAGCATCTTTCAATGCACTGCAAATTTTAATTGAACGCGGCGCCATGAGTGAAAGAATTGCTGATTCTTCACAAAATTCAAGGCCCCCTGGCATTAGCTCTCCAACACAGTTCGAATTCATGATATATGCCTGAAAAGTTCCTACATTTACAACCGGCATGCAGGCCTTTATTCTTTCATCTAAAACAGACAGCCACATAGTCTGGTTTCCTCCGCCACTTGCTCCGGTTGCGCCAATATTGTTTTTATCAACATAAGAAAGGGAACAAAGGAGATCAACACCTCTCATGTTATCACTTACCATGTTACCCAATAGACTCTCTCCAATATTGAACAGTGAAGCACCTAAATTAGATCCGTGGTATTCCTCAACTCCATGGATGGTAGTTCGCTCCCCCGCTCCCCATGCATCAATATTTAAACAAACAAATCCATTCAGGGCAAGTTCATGAGCACAGGATTGTACCATATCGCCCGCCTTCCCTCCAGGCCAATGCCCGTGCATATTAATAACCGCAGGAAAAGGCCCTTTACCATCGGGTACATATAAATTGGCAGTAGCATAAACACCGGATCTGGTTTGGAAATAAATCTTTTTAATGACATATCCGGGCATCCTTATCTCCCCCGTTTCATGTACATCTAACGGGAGGGTATGATTTATTTGGATACCTGCATTTTTTAATAATTCCCGTCGCAACAAATTCCTATAATGTTCCCATCCGTTTATTGTTACCGGCAATTGCCTCAGATTAAAATCAATCCCGGCTTCGTTTTTCAACTCCAGATAAATTAAATCAGCAGATGTGTTTACCGAAGCCGAAAACGGATCGGTTGAGCTATGTGAAAACTGCTCAGCATTAACCTTTAAGGCAGGAACCTGAAACTTTAGTAAATCTGCTGCTATTTTTGCGATTTTAATAGCAGTGTGGACCATCAGCATTCCATTTCTCTCAGAGGGCATCTCCGACAACAATTGGTGAGATTGCTCACCCAAACTTAAAAGAGCAATGTTTTGCCTTTTTGCCAAATCGTCCAAAATGGAGTCTATAATCAAGCCTCTTTGTTTGTTCGTTACCGGAGTAAATAAAACAGGTATGGCTTTTTTATCTTTTATTATTTTAACGAACTCCTCCAGACAGGTGGAATAATTTATAGCACTTTTTGAATCCGAAATAGTCGAATCATCAAAACAAACAAATACATAATCCCCCTGGCCAATTTGACTCCGAGCATTTACCCAGGAACCATTTACACTAAAATCCTCAATTGATTTGTTTCCAATTGCAAAATTCTTAAAGTGGTAATTTAATCCAAAAAACATTGGCAGTTCCTGAATCCATCCCCGGGTATCCGATTCCACATCCATTTCACTCATATTGCCATTTCCGAAGGAAACAATACTAACATCAGTATTGTCCACCTGGCAGAATACCGGGGAGATTAAGAAAATGAAACAAACCGTACTAAAGAAACGCTTCAACATCATTTAGGCAACTTATTCATCGATTAATTTTTGCTTTCTACAATTGGTAAATAGATAGATTATTTATCTATTTACCAACGCCCATAATTTCCAAAAACCAAAATCCTTTTTATGCCATAAATATCAGGTTCAATTTTATCATTCTGCTCCGATCACTTAACCCTTTTATTTAAAGAATCTGAGGAAAAGCTACAATATCCTAATTTGCTTTTTGGTTGATTACTTCCAAAATTCACAATACAATCTTCTACTTTGCCCACCAGAGTGGAGTAGAAACTTTGTCCGGACCTCCCAAAAGTTGAATTCCCTTGTCAAGTTCTGCAGAATTTGTTATCCTTTCAGATGATGGATAGGGAAGCCTCTGTATAAAGGTTCCTTGAGGTAGATCCGTATTATCAGTTTCAATTACAGGATACATTTTAGGATATCCACTCCTCCGGAAACTTGCCCATCCTTCCATTCCATCAGGGTAAGTTGCCAGCCACTTTTGAATACCAATTTGTTCCCTCTCAACATTTTCGTCGCTGCTCCATAGCACAGGTGCGGTAGAAACAGCCGGTGAATTATAAAAATCTCCGGGAGCTGCCGGAGTAGCTGTTGATTGAATATAATTATTAACTATTACCGGATCCGTAATCTTCCATTCTTTTAATGAAGTCTTTATTCCCTGTTCGTACAGATCCTGAGCAGCACCGCCCATATTCCATCCGTTCAGGGCGCCTTCTGCTCTCAGGAAATAAGCTTCGGCTGCATACATAACAGGCTGTTTTGCTGTTAGATTCGGAACCCACGCTCCGTTAACCCATTGTACCCAATAGGTACCAACATTCGAAGTATTGGCTCCGCTGTTAAATGGATTTGTCAGGTCAGTTGCCGGAGTTCCATTTCTGATACTTCTGAAATTGCCATCCGTTATGGTCGGCTGGTAATAAACTGAAAGCCTCGGATCACTATACCCTTTCAAATATGAAGCCATGGTTGAGCTCATACTGAATTCATGGAATGATGCTATTCTTGTAAGTCCATTCCCATCACTTCCATTCAGGGTCTTTAAAATCCAGGCTGATTGGTTTACATCTGTCATTACACCACTAGCTACAGCAGATTCCGCTTCTTGTTTAGCCAGATCAGGTAGCACATTTGATACTCTGAGTGCCAGCCTCAGTTTCAGGGTATTGGCAAATGCAATCCATTTTGTAATGTCACCCCCATAAATGATATCCGAATTTCCAAATACATTTGATTGACTGCTACTCTTTAAGACCTTTACAGCTGCATCTAAACGTTTAAAAAAGTCGCGGTAAATAGTTTCCTGAGAGTCATAGGGGATAGACGATATAGGCTCACCGGCTTTAAGGTATGCAACCGGGCCAAAATAATCAGTCAAATGATGAAATGCGTATACCCACATAATATTTGCTAAAGCCGATTCTCCGGAAAGCGAATCCGTATTGTCCATAATTGTTTTCAACTGAGGTACAGCGAAAACATAAGTCACAACCCCTAAACGAGGAAGCCACCCATCATTCATTACATACCTGTCGGTTTGAAAACTCGTAGTGTTCAGTGCAAAATATTGAGCATAAAGATCTGCGTAAAGATTCTGAACTGTTTGATAATATCCCTGATTCATACACGCTCCCGATTCTGCTCTCGTAAACATAAATCCAAATTCCAGTTTTCCTGCACTAGTGAGAGAGCTTGGGTCACTATTAATCTTCTCAAAATTTTTTGTACAAGAAAATAAAGTTGTTGTTATTATTGAAAATAACAGATAGCATTTCAGATACTGTCTCATTTTAAAATATTTTATTTTAGAAATTCATATGTACCGTTAGTCCAATACTTCTTACTACGGGTGGTAAGCCGGATTCAATACCCTGATAGTTACTTGTGCCTACAGCCGATTCAGGATCGATTGGCAACTTTCGTTTGCCAATACCCGGGATATCAATCAGCGCACTTCCTCTATATAAAAAGAATAAATTATTTCCGGTAAGTGCTACTCTCAAATCCCGGATTAAACTATTATTTAGCTTGAAGTTGTAGCCAAGTGAAAATTGTCTTAATCTGAAATTAGTTGCACTAAAGGCAAAAAACTGATCGTATCCTGAAGATCTGCCTCCATTGGATAATGTTGTCCATAATTTCTCCGATGTAATAGCTGTTTTATTTGGAGTACCGTCCGCAAGTACCCCAGGCAGAATCAATCCGCCTTCGCGGTTTGCTGCCGTATAATCACTTACTCCATAAAAGGACATCAAGGCATCAGTACCCGATACAATAATTCCACCTACCCTCCCATCAATCTGGAAGGAAAGAGTAAATCTTTTATAAGAAAAATTGTTATTCCATCCTATCTGGTAATTGGGATTGAAGTTTCCCAGTTTCTGATTATTTGAACTTGTTGCAACCGGAAGGCCATTGGCATTTATCAGATGCTGGCCTGTGGCAGGATCTGTTGCCCACGCATACCCATAAATATCTCCATAAGATCCGCCGGGTTTTATTATTAATTGGCCAAAATTACTACCAGCCGAAATGGTAGTTTGAGTTATTCCATCAGTTAATGAATTAATCCGGTTTCTGTTAAGTCCAAAATTTATAATTGTATTCCATTCTACTTTATGATTGTGTAATGGATTTCCTGACAACACTAATTCAAACCCTGAATTTCTAATATTTCCAACATTTATATATTGCCCCTGAAATCCACTGGCTGCAGGCAGGCCGACAACTACTAACTGATTAACTGTATTATTAGTATAAAAGGTTGCATCGAGAGCAATACGGTTATCAAAGAATTTCCAATCCATCCCCGTTTCAAAAGATCTTGTCTGCTCCGGTTTCAGATCACTAATACTTTCATAAATATCCCTTGAAATAAATCCGTTACCGGCTCCCTGACTATAATGATATTGTTGTTGGGTGCGATAAGGGTCTGCATCATTACCTACCCGTGTATAAGCGACCCTGACTTTACCGAAGGTTATCCAGCCAGGCAAACTAACCATATCTGAGATAACACCCGTTAAACCTATTGAGGGATAAGAAAACCGGTAAGGCGCTGGGAGTGTACTTGACCAGTCACTTCTTAAACTCCCGTCAAGGTATAGTAAATGTTTATAATCAAATTGAACGTTTCCGTATAAAGATTGTATTTCCTTTACAAAGGGAACGTGTACTACACCAATGTTTGATGCAAAAGTAAAGTCAAACTTATTAGCAACACTTAAGCCATTCGCATTGGTCGTAGTATTACCTGCATCTATTTTCAAAACTGAAGCGCCTACATTATAATTAATATTAAAGTCAGCTCCTAATCTGTTATTCCCGGAAATCAACGCATCCATATTACGTTCCCAATGGTCTATGACAGTTTGCTGATATCGCCCGCCTGGTGTATTAAATGGGTTAACAGTAGTTCCGTTATAATAAGAACCGGTAATTACGTCACGATACCTGTCCATACTATACCTGCCTTGTAATGAAAGCCAGTTTGTAAGATTATACTTTAAAGATCCCATTACCAGAATTCTGTTACGTTCCTGTTCTACGTCCATTCTGTTCACTTCCCAATACGGATTAGCGAATGTTGCATTATTGGTCCAATATATTGGCATTGGCAGGCCTGTGACTGGGTTAATTGTTTCAAAATTCCTTAAAGAATCCGGGCTAAGGTCTCTTGGCATTATATAAGCCTCATTATTTATACCCTGGTCACCAAGTCTGGGAAGATGCTCTATTCTTTGATTCAAATAGGTCATCTTGGCATCAGCTATCAACTTAGGTAAAATTTTTGCAGTCAGGCGAAGATCAAGGTTATCTCTGTTTAATTTGTTCTTAGGGATGATTCCATTTGTCAGGTTGTTTGTATATGAAATATATCCCTTTAAATTTTCAGACCCTCCTGAAGCATTTACTGAATTACTTGATATGACCCCATTTCTATAAAAACTTGCAACATTATCCGGATAAGTCTGTGCCTTCGGTCCCCAACTTTGACTGGCTGTAGGTCCGGCTATACCACCATTTCCACGACCATAAGAATTTTGAAATTTATTCAAAAGGTAAGGGTGATCAACCGAAAAACCACCGTTGTAATTCACACTCATTTTTCCACTCTTTCCACTCTTGGTGGTTATTATTAAAGCGCCATTAGCAGCCCTGCTTCCATAAAGCGCTGCAGCAGCCGGACCTTTAAGTACTGAAATTGATTCAATGTCTTCAGGATTTAAACTGGATGAACCATCCGTTCCGGAATAGCTACTTCCTATACCCTTGACCTGTGTACCATATGTATTCGCTGAACCACTACCCCATGTTTCTGTACTCATCGTATTGTCGACAGGGACACCGTCGACCACCAGTAAAGCATTATTATTGCCATTGATGGAGCGATTACCACGGAGAACGATTTTTACTGCACCCCCAGGACCTGATCCCGCCGGGGTTACAACCATATTGGCCACTTTTCCGGCCAGTGAATTCATTATGTTTCCGCCCGGATCCTTGATGCCAGCAACCTCAGATCCGGAAATTTGTTGAACAGTATAGGGTAAAGCTCTTGTTTGTCTTTCAATACCCAATGCCGTAACAACCACTTCATTCATCCTCGTAATACTATTTTGAAGAATGACATCGATCTGGCGCTGCCCATTTAAGGATATCTCCCTGGAAACATATCCAATGCTGGTAAACACCAGGGTTTCTCCATTTTGCGCTTCTATGGTAAATTTGCCTTCACTATTAGTTACGGCACTCAATTTGCCATTCTTAATCTGAATGGTAACCCCGGCTACAGGTTCTCCATTCGTGTTAGTTACGGTGCCCTGTATTGGCATTTGATTTTGTGCCCGGGCTGATATTCCGAAGAGAAGACAAAAAAGGCAGGTAGAAATGATCACCAGGAATTTCCGATAGTACTTTTTTTGATTCATAGTGGAAAGTTTTAGTTCAAAGATTTTTAATAAAACATTAGGTTAAAGCTACCAAGCACAAAACATCTTTTCAAAAAAAGTAACGGTAACGTTATCGGTAATAATAGCCGTCTATCCGCCCATACAGGCAGATTTATTATAAAACGGCCGGGTGTAAAATCCCTGGCACAGCATAAGTGTTATTAAAAATATGGAATGAATTTAAAGCTATCTTACTGTGGATTCACGGACTATTAATTTTCCACTTAAAATGATTGACTTTGGCTGGAAGTTCTTCTTGGAAATATGCTTAAGTAATAATTCGCAACTTTGTTTTCCTACTTCCAAGGCAGGCTCTTCCATGGTTGTGAGGCCCGGAGAGATAATCCCGGCCATCGGGTCATTGGTGAATCCAATAACACCGATTTCCTTACCAATTTTAATTCCTCTCTCTTTCATTTTTAGCATTGCTCCAATTGCCTTTCTATCATTAACTGCAAAAATAGCATCAGGTTTGTTTTCTCCATATCCCAATAACTTTTCGGCATCTGCGCCCCCACTTGCCTGGTTAAAATCTGAATGAATTATCAATGATTGTTCAACAGGCAAGCCATATCTTTTTAGAGCTGCCAGATAACCTCTTAGTCTTTCTCTTGAAAAGACCAGGCTGAGCGGCCCGCCAATGTAGGCGATCCTCCTGTACCCTTGTTTCACAAGATGCTCAACTGCAATAAAAGCTCCCTCATAATCATTCTGTGTAACCTTTGATGTTATCAGTGTATCCGAAACTCTATCAAAAAAAACAATGGGTAAACCGTAATCAATAATCTTAGAAAAGTGATCGATCTTCTCCGATTCTGAGGTGATACTTACGAGAAGCCCGTCAATTGAACTGAGCGAGAGAGATTGTGCAATATGGAGTTCCCTTTCGGTTGATTCTCCCGTAACATAAAAAATAATATTAAATCCGTTTTCATAGGCGACATCCTGAATGCCGCTAATAGCCGTTGAAAAATAGAAATTAGTTATTGTAGGTAAAATAACGGCAATATTTCTTGATTTATAATTGACCAGCCCACGGGCATTAAGATTTGGCTTATAATTTAATTCTTCACCCTTCGCCAAAACAGCATCCCTTGTTTCCTTACTTACATCAAAGGTATTCCTGAATGCCCTCGATACCGTTGAAACAGAAATCTTCAGATCCGCGGCAATATCCTTAATTGTGACAAGGTGCTTCCTCTTCATTCCAATAAAATTAATTAAAGTATTTGATATAAATCCACTCTCACGGCTGATTATAAAACAGGAGATTATATTCCCGGCCTGATTAAAATATTCCACCTGATTATCCATTACTATGAAACAGTTTTCCATATACCGGAAGAACTATAAATATAGTTTTATTATTCACTTGCTATTTGCGCTCCTTGTTGTAATTAAAAATAGAAAGATATTTGCATTACCTATTTAAAAAAACCTATTATGTCAATAATTATTACCTCAATTGAAGCAAGGGATATCAGATTCCCTACCAGTAAATCCCTTGACGGTTCAGATGCCATTAATAAGGATCCGGATTATTCAGCAGCCTATGCAATCATTAAAACCAGTAATCCTGCTTTTGAGGGGCATGGCCTTACTTTTACGGAAGGCCGGGGAAATGAAATCTGTGTAACTGCAATCCATTCTTTGTCTTATTTATTAATTGGGAAATCCCTGGATGAAATTACATCAGATATGGCGGGTTTCTGGAAAATGATCACAGGGGATAGCCAGCTCAGGTGGTTAGGACCTGAAAAGGGAGTAATTCACATGGCTACCGGAGCGCTCGTAAATGCGGTGTGGGACCTTTATGCAAAAACAGAAGGGAAA
This sequence comes from Chitinophagaceae bacterium, assembly GCA_017307735.1. Lineage (GTDB taxonomy): Bacteria > Bacteroidota > Bacteroidia > Chitinophagales > Chitinophagaceae > Ginsengibacter. Next base: position 83,074 of record JAFKGR010000017.1, on the reverse strand, counting down.
CCACTTTGGAAGTTAATAACGGATATGAATCCGGAACAGTTGGTGGGATGTATTGACTTTACATATATAACTGACGTACTGACCCCTGATGAAGCTTTTAATATACTTTCCAAATTGGATAATAGTAAACAAGAGCGGATAGATTTTCTAATGGAAAACGGGTATCCTGCCTATAATACTTCAGTCGGATGGATGGGGTACAGTGAAGAAAAAATACGCCATCTTAGTAAGATTGCAAAAAAAGAAGGATGGACACATATAAAAATGAAAGTCGGGGGTGCTATAGAGGAAGATGTCCGAAGAGCTAAAATAATCAGAGAAGAAATCGGGCCGGATATTAAGTTAATGATGGATGCAAATCAAAAATGGGAAGTCAATGAAGCTATCCGGAATATGGAAAAACTGGCCAGGTTCAATCCCTGGTGGATTGAAGAGCCGACAAGCCCGGATGACATTGCCGGCCATCTTGCTGTAGCCAAAGCCGTTTCTCCGATAAAAGTAGCAACAGGGGAACATTGCCAAAACAGAGTAATGTTTAAGCAATTTTTAAAGAGCGGCGCCATCGGTATTTGCCAGGTGGACAGTTGCCGGGTAGGAGGAGTAAACGAAGTACTTAGTATAATGTTAATGGCAGCAAAATTTGACATCCCCGTTTGCCCTCATGCAGGCGGTGTCGGGCTTTGTGAATATGTCCAACACCTTTCTATGATAGATTATATCTCCATAAGTGGAAAATTGGAGGACAGAATCACAGAATACATAGATCATTTACATGAACACTTTGTTAATCCGGTAGTTATAAAGAATGGGAATTATATGCCACCTCTGGCACCGGGATATAGTATAACAATGAAAAGCAAGTCTATAGAGGATTATACTTTCCCGAACGGGAAAATGTGGCAGGTAAAAAATTAATAACCGATAAAATTAGATACAACATTCACCTATCTATTTAACCAGGCAGTCACTTACGCATTTTAATTGCTTTACCCCGCCTCTATGGAATTTTGATGTTATTAAATGCCATTTCCCGGCCTCCCGGTTTTGGGCTAATAAAATTCAATGGCATTAAATTTTCCAAAACAATTTCTTCTTATACAAATAGCGAAGGAAAACCAATTGCATCAATAGGATCCCGGAGTTTAGCCAGAAGAAATGCCATCGTTCAGGAGACAAATTTATCAATCCACTGAATAAAAAGTCCGAAGTATATTGAAAATCAAACACACCATGCGACAGTAAATAAATCAATATGGAATTGGTTCCAATCCAGACTAAGAAAACACTCCACTTTTTCAACCCCCATGCATCTATTATTAAATAAAATAATCCCAGGAGCAACAGGCTCCATCCCCCCGTATATATTACAAACGAACTGGTCCACATATTCTTATTAATCGGGAAGACATTGTTCCAGAGCAATCCGATACCCAGAAAAAAGAACCCTGAGCATATCATTATAAAACTCTTTTTCAGATGATTTAAACCGGGTGAAGAATATCGCAAGAACCTGCCTGTAAAGATACCAAGCAGTGCTGTACCTATGGCTGGTATGGTGGACAGCAATCCCTCCGGGTCATACACCTCGCGCAACACCTTTCCCGGTAGATATTCCCGGTCTAAATAACTGGCCAGATTTCCTTCAGGAGTCAATACACCGGCTCCAAATCCAGGAACAGGCACCCATTCCATCAGTGCCCAATACCCAAAAAGAATAATTAAAAACCAAAAGATCTGCCACCGAAATCCGGAATTCAAATAAATCAGCGCTGCAAAGAAACAGGATAAAGCAATTCTGCCTAATACACTTGCAAATCTCATCTGATCATACACCAATATATGCTGTGATTTATTCACAATCATTCCAAGTAAAATGAGTATAATAGTCCTTTTAATTAATGAACGGTAAATCCCATTTTTGACAGTTTTAATGTTTATGAGTGCCCCCTCCAATTTCTTTCCGAATGAAAAAGGCATAGAGACTCCCGAAACAAAAATAAATAAGGGAAAAATCAGGTCATAAATGGTGAATCCATTCCAGGGTGAGTGGTGTAGTTCTGCGCTCAGCCAATTCATAACCGGCCATCCGGTTGCCTGAGACATGCCATGTACCATTCCTTCAAAACCTATTATCCAAAGCATGTCAAATCCCCGAAGCGCATCTAACGATTGCAAGCGCCTGTTTTTTTGAGAGGGTTCCATTTTTGATAACTATTTACATAGAAAATATATCCACCTGCAACAATGGTATTGGTTTACACGATTATTTCAGAAGAAAATTATATTTCCTAAAAAGATCATTTGCCTCTTTAACTGAATTGCCAATTGGTACTTCATTAAATTTTTCCTCCCTGTTAACCCACGCGAACTCCAGATCTTCCATTTGCTTTTCAAACCATTCTTCATCAAAAGGCTTGTCATCATCCAAACATGAGATAGCATATTTAAAAAATTCTTCCCATCTCGGTTTGTAAAAACTCTTTATCAATCCTGACCATTGTTTATTGGCATAATCGTGCAATAATGCATCTTTCCCACCCCACAAGGTAATCTGAAGTTTGGCCTCCCTTTCGAATCTTTTACTTTCAATATCGTCTGACCCTTGCCTGATAGCACTATTTACCCAACTTCCTAAAAGAAAATCTTTCCTCGTGTCCAATAATGCGTCAAGATCATTTAGGATTTCCATAAACTGTTTCGATTTATCAACAAAGGCTGCACGGTTTTTTTGCTTAAAATCCTCTAAAAATCCATGACGTAGCTGAGTTGCATAATTTGCCAGTACATTTCTGCTCAAATCAACAATATCATATTGAAAGCCGTCACTGTTTCTATATTTTGAAGAACAGCTTATTAATAATTTCCACGCCTGCAGTAATTCTTTCGGGTCATAGTATAATTCCGTGTGTGTCCACCTGGGTTCTTTTTTCAAGGTTGGGCGCCCTGTGATAATAGATTCCGGCGCCCCCTGTGATCCGTCACCATTATAAACAGTCCTTCTTAAAATTTCCCAGGCCTTCAGAGCCTTTTCATCAAAGGATCCATACCGGTTAATTATATATCCTTTCAGCCACTTGTCTAAATTTATCGGATCATCTCTCCACACATTATCCATCATTAATTCGAACATTACAGGATTCTGCTCAATCCCTTCAGGTGTCAGGCCAAGCCCGACTAAATTTCCCGATGCCTTGTCTTTAAGAGTCCTTATTGGTACAAGTGCGATCGTATCCATCCTGCCAAACATACCCACATTTCCTCCGAAGTTTTGTAACATGCACCATATCCACGGTTTATCATAATAGGCATTGGTTCTGCTCCACACCGGTCTGGTCTCACTCCATAAATCCAACACAATTAATCTTCTGTCAGGAATGGCATTAAAAAGAGCTTGTATCTGAGGAGCATGCCAGAAATTAGGATTGTTTACGAATAGCCATCCCTGCATCACCCACACTGCCATGGGATCTACACCCTCCATCGAATGATAGACAGTACTGGCAACATTACTCAGAAAAAGAGAATCATTGGTCGGCGGGGTATTTTCATTGAAAGTGTCCGCAGAATAAAAATGATCGGTACCATAAACCTTAATCATTTCTTTCATAAACATCGTCCCGATCTTCACAAACAACGGGTCAGACGGATCTAACAATCGTGTATGATATTGCCGGCCCCATTCCAGGTCCTTGAGCCTGGAATTCGGGAATTTGGTTCCGAATTCAGGTGGCACATGGCCGGTAAATGCAGGTAATATGGGTTTCATGCCCAATGAACGTTCTCTCTTCAGGATTTTTTTTTGTAAAGCCTCCTGCTTAATCATGAATTTTAATGACAAGGGGCCTCCGATTCCATCAAGATTCCCCATCCAGAACCACGCAAAATGTGCGGGTCCGGGAAAAAAAGTACTTAGTTCTTTTTCCGAGAATCCCAATTGCCTGTAAACACGATACCAAATAATATTCTGCCCTGTTACAGCAAGAGGAAAATTGATCCCGTGCATTGCCATCCAGTCTATTTCTTTTTCCCACCGTTTCCAATCCCACCAGACCATGCTATAACTAAACGTGCAATAATTCAAATAATAGCGATAATCAAAAGGTGTGCTGTGAGATACTTTTTTGTCCACCATAGGAGGTATTGCGGGTAACCTAAGATTTGTTCCATTCCATGTAATCTGACAGTGGGCATAATTATTCAGATAGTACCTGAGTGCGCTTGCAACAGACACACCATTATTTCCCCTTAAAATGATTTTATTATTCCTGCTTTCAATTTCAAATCTGTCTTTATCATTTTTTTGTGGTAAATATTCAACACTAAAAAACTGATAATGGTTTGGGAGAATCCTTTTAATCAATTCAAGAGAAGAATTGATGATCTCTTTTTCTGAAGAACCGGTAATCTCTCTTACCTCCGGGCGGGGTGAACCACTCAGGTTACCCGGATTCTCCGCACGCAAAGTAACTGGTGGAGTACAAAAAAATATTAGTAAAAAACAACCTGCCATTGTTGTTTTAATCTTCATTATCGAAAATCTTTTAAGCATATTTTGATAGTTTATGATTGTGCATATTTAATCGGTTTCCGATTTGATTTCTTTACAAATTCCCTGTCAGATAACACTTCTACGATATCATAACAGTACGATTTTACAACACAGTTCCCCTGGTAATCACCTGTTCTGAATATTATTCTACCCTGATCTGAGTATTATAGATAATATTATTCGAACTATTACCCACCATTATTTTATAACTGCCTTTTAAAGAGATACCATTTCCCTCATTATCATAATATGTGAACTCTTTTATCGGCACACTCAATATTACTTTTTTGGATTCCCCTTTTTTCAAAAAAACTTTTTTAAAGCCCTTTAGCTCTTTTATCGGTGTCATAACAGGTGCATAGTCTCGTCTCATATACAATTGAACAACTTCACCTCCATCCATTACTCCATCGTTTTTTATATCCAAAGTAACCCTTAATGTATCATCCTTATCAAGTAAAGCTTCATTCGCTTTCATATTGCTGATTGTGAAGTGAGCATAGCTTAAACCGAATCCGAATGGATATAGTGCCCCTGTAGAATCAAAAACATAATCTCGGCCTGACTTGTCATAATTGCCGGGTTTATGGTAATAGCCCCGGTCGGAGGGCAGGTAATTATAGAATACAGGAATCTGGCCGGTGCTTCGCGGAAAAGAAATCGGAAGTTTTCCGGAGGGGTCTACCTTACCAAATAAAGCATCTGCAATTGCTTCTCCACCTCTTTCACCCGGATACCAGGCACATAAAACAGCATCGCCCCGTTTCTGAATAAAAGAGATATCCAGAGGCCTCCCCGTAATCAAAACCGTTATTACTTTCTTTCCCGAATTAATCAGGCGCCTCGCAAGCAAATATTGAGCGCCGGTTGGCCTTAAATCATCCACATCAAACCCCTCACCACAGGTTGCGTTTTCGAGATTACGTGACAATGCACCGCTGGCTGTGCCAATTGCCAAAATCACAATATCGCTTTTAGATGCAATGTCCATAGCCTCCCGGAATCCGGAGGTATCCATAGATGTCATTTTACATCCAGGAGCATAATTAATTTTTACATCGGATCCCAAAAGTTTTTTCAACCCTGCCAATAGGGTGACCCCGTCTTTATTATTCCGTGTCCAACTGTAATCTCCGAATTGTACCTGATCTGCATTCGGGCCTATTACAGCGATTGATTTTATTTTGTTTTTATCTAATGGCAAAATTCCATTCTCGTTCTTCAACAATACCAAACTTTCATTTGCCACCCGGCGGCTGAGTTCTATATTTTGCCGCGTATGCATCTCTTTGTTCAAATTATTGAGATCGGGATAGGGATGCTCAAAAAGACCGGTTTTAAATTTTACATACAGTACCCTGCTTACCGCCGTGTCAATAACTGCCATCGGGACAATATTGTTCTTTACCAGGCTGTCCAGGTGTTGAAAACACCGGGGTGCAGGCGCTTCAATATCTACACCCGCTTCAATGGCATATTGGGCGGCATCTGCTTCTGTCTCAGCAAAGCGGTGAATATATTTCAGAAATTCTACGGCCCCCCAGTCACTGTAAACAAATCCTTTGAATCCCCACCTGTTTCGGAGAACACCTGTCAATATATTTCTATTTGCATTCGTCGGTATGCCATCATAAGTTACATAAGAACTCATCAGAGAAAATACACCGGCCTTTTTTACTGCAGCTTCAAACGGTTTTAAATAAAAATTAAACAGATCATAATTGCCTCCTTTTGTCGATGCTATATTGAGGCCTCCCAGGGGACTACTTTGGCCATAAAAATGTTTTACTGTGCAAATCAGTCCGTTCTGACGATCATCCTGATCTCCTTCCTGAAAGCCCTTAATCATTGCAACCCCGATTGATGAAACCAAAAAAGGATCTTCTCCATACGTTTCTTCAACACGCCCCCACCTCGGATCCCTTCCTAAATCAAGATCGGGAAACAATGCCTGCTTAACACCCGACGAAGCTATCTCTTTACCTATCGCTGCGCCCACCTGGCGAATCAGATCCGGATTAAAAGTTGCCCCCATGCCAATCGCCTGCGGAAATATAGTGGCGCCATCCTGTACCCAGCCATGTAGCGCTTCACTGACAGGCAAAGCCGGAATCCCAAGACGGCTCTTGGTAATTAAAAATTCCTGTACCTCTTTAATCCTTCGGGCATATTCATTGCCTGACAGGGAAAAACCATCCAAACATCCGATTCCATCTTTGAGTTTATCGAAACTCAGTGCATTTTTCCAGACATTGTTTTCCTGTTTCAAAACATCCACGCTCATTTCGGTAAGCTGGGCAAGCTTTTCTTTAAGTGTCATCCTTTTCAACAAATCCCTGACCCTTGTTTCAGCAGGGAGAGACGCATTTTTATAATCAGGAATATCCTGCTGAGCGATAACCGGTATTGATGACAATGAAAACAATAAGATCAATCCTAAATTTTTCAATACATGCATTTCTAAAAAAATTACTAAAAAGGCCGAATTAGTTTAAGTATAAAAAATCATTTTATCCTTTTACCATAAATATTCCAAATACTAAAAATTAAAAATATATAAGGATATCCTGAAATGCTTCCCTTAATACCTGCCCGGCGCCGAAAACAGCAGCCTGTGTCATTGCTCAACAACGAGCGAGATGATGATAGCTGCAACCATTGTACTCACCCATTATATTAAAAAAGCAGTGAACTGGCTGGTCAATGAACAGGTATCATTTTTTTTCAAATCACACTCTCATCCTATATATTTCAGTTCCTTCCAAAACCAAAATGTGGCTTCCTAAAATTAAATGTTGTGATCGAATACCGGTAAAAAAAATGCGATAACGTTACCGGAAAAAGATGAATACGATATCCATTACATACTATTATTTAAGAAATTTTTACTAAGCATTGTTGCCGAATAATTATTCCCGCACCGGATCATAACAACACCGAGGAACATTTCAATCGCATTAGGTTTAGCGCGGTCAGGAAAAGCCAATTCACATTTTTCTAAAATAAATTATTTGAAGTATTTATTAAAAGAAGCTAAATAAAGTTTGCTAAATAACTCTACGATCCTTGCTATATTTGAATTGGCATTCACAAAACAATATTCAAATACAAGGAGACTCAGAAAATGGAGGCAGAAAGCGTGTATCTACTCCTGCGTACGCCAGCCCCAACCAATTGGTATTGCCGGGTTTTGAGACACCCTTTGAACAAAAAATAACCAAAGAAGACCGCTGGGTAAAATTAGCCCACAGCATTCCCTGGGACAGGTTGGTGAGATACTATGATGATTTATTCCCATCAAAAGAGGGCCGGCCCCCAATCAGTGGCAGAGTCATTTTGGGTGCGGTAATCATCAAAGTATCCCGGAAATCTGTCCGACAGGGAAACCATCGCTCAGATTCAGGAAAACATGTTCTTACAACATTTTCCGGGTACAGCAGGTTTACTCATAAAGAACCCTTGGGATAAATAGAATTTGGGTATTACATGTTCCTGTCACAAACCCAATATTATTCGTTGCTAATTCGGAGATAATTGGGAACTATGTAACGAATAACATTTGCCTGATCACCCTTTTGATTCACTTACACTAAATACCAAAAGGGCATGGAGGAACATATAAGATTATCTCAAAAACGTTTGATTATGGCAAGAATACCTTACTTGAAACGCCGGCCTACTGCAAAGGGCTTATAACAGTTTAAAAGTATTCTAATTTAGGTAAATAAAAAAGGCAATTTTAAGTGTTGCTGGGGTACCCGCCCAATACCTATAAAGCACTTTGAATCTTATTAATTTTTTTTCAAAAAATAATGAAGATCATGCGAGGGAGGATGAATGAAAAAACGGATGAAATGCAACATGGACAGATGAAGATAAACAAATGAGTTAGCGCTTGTAAAAAAAGCGGTTTTGCAATTTTTGTTAAAGAATACCAAACACTTGTATCAAAGGAACGGGTATGCCAGGTTTTAATAACTTTGCCAGCGGTTTTAGCAGGAAAAGAAAATACTTTTCCATCAAAATCCTGATATGTTTTTGGATGAAAAGAATCAAGGCCATACAATTTAAAGCAGCAATTCTGTTGATAGTATTCTCACTGAATACCATTATCGGTTTTGCATGTGCCGTGGGAATGGATATGGGATTCAACAGTAAGCATCATCACGCAGAAAACGAAACGGCTGAGCAATCTCACCGGCACGGCGCTACGTATGAACATAGCGGCAAATCATCATTTCACCAAAATGAAAAAGTAAGTTCGTATTTGTTTTCAAGTACCCAAAACGATAATTGTTGTAGTGATGCTGTGACCGCATTTTCATTACTGAATAAGAATATTGAGCCTGCTATTTCAACACCATTAACACCAGTTTTTTCCGTTTGTTTTATTTATCCTTTATTTAATGTCTCTCTTTTTTCCACTCCGGGGATATCTGACAACACTAGTTATATTGTCCGAAGTTGGCGGCTCCCTGTACCCGATATACGGGTAGCTATCCGTAGTTTCCAGATTTGATTTAATGTATCACATTGTTTCGGCATAGCGGTGACGTCATGCCTGTACCTTTTGTATTCATACATTAAATTAAATCAAATGAAAAAGTATATTATTACTGCAATCCTGTTTTGCAGTACTGCAATTCCAGTCTTTGCACAACACGACCATGAGGCACACCAGCAGGCTGCTGCCTCAACTCTACATACGATCAGTAATTCAAGCCTTGCACAACTACTCACATCCTATTACACGATAAAAGATGCATTGGCAGGCGACAACGCCGATTTGGCTTCTAAAGCAGCAGCATCCTTCCTTAAGGTCATTCATGAAATGGACAATAACACTTCTTCTGCCGGCAGTATCCGTCCGCTTGTAAATGATGCCACAATCATTGCCGATGCAAAGGATATAAAAAAGCAGCGAGATGCGTTTGCAGGCCTTTCTGTAAAAATGTTTGCCCTGGCAAAATCAACAAGGCTATCGTCCAATCCTGTTTATTACAGTTACTGCCCGATGAAGAAAGCATACTGGCTGACAAACAGCAGGGAAATCAAAAACCCTTATTACGGTTCAAAAATGTCTTCCTGCGGGAAAATAGTTGAGACACTGAATTAATCGTCCATAACAATAATTTTTAAAAATATAAGAAATGAAAAAAATCACATTTTCAATCATAGCGCTTGTACTTATCCTTGTAACTGCCGTTTCGTGCACCAATCAATCCGGCAATGAAAAAGCAGATGACAACACAACAACAGTACCGGACAAAGAAGTTTCCGTGCCAAACGAAACCAATGCAGCGAAAGACTTTTCCATTGCACCCATTGTTGCGAATTATCTCAAACTGGAAAATGCGCTTGCTGCCGATGATGGCCAAGGGGCATCCGGAGCAGGAAAGCAGTTGGCAGCTACCTTACAAAATATGGATATGAATGCCATCCCTGCTGATAAAATGAAACAGTATATGGAAATAGCTGCAGATACCAGAGAGAATGCTGAACATATCCGCGACAATGCAGGAAAGATTGCCCACCAGCGGGAGCATCTGGAGTTTTTGAGCAAAGATGTATTAGACCTGATTGCTCTTTTAGGTGCGCCCCAAAAGTTATATCAAATCCATTGTCCAATGTTCAATAATGGCAAAGGTGCCGATTGGATAAGCGACAGCAAGGAAATTAATAACCCATACTATGGCAGTCAAATGCCTGCGTGCGGTGAAATTGTAAAAGAACTCAAATGAAACGAAACTTTAATTATAAAAAAGCATCTCTTATAATTTTAGTTTTGTTTCTGGCTTTTCAGTTTTACCAACCCTCACGTAATATGGATAACAATCCGGTGGTTAATACTGATTTTATACAGGTGTATAACCCTCCTGCTAAAGTAAAACAAATATTGCTGACGTCTTGCTATAGTTGTCATAGCAATAACACCCATTACCAGTGGTTTGATTATATCCAGCCGGGGAGAGCCTTAGTAGAGTATCACATTCGCCAGGCAAAAAAGGATCTGAACTTCAATGAGTGGGGCAATTATTTTGACCTGAAACAAGACCGGTTACTGGGTTCCATCAAAACACAGGTAGAAAAGAAAGAAATGCCCCTGCGTTCTTATACCTGGTTTCACACGGAAGCAAGGCTCACAGATGCCCAAAGAAAAATATTAATCAATTGGATAACAAAACAACAATAAAAAAATATGTATCCATTAAATAGAAAAAGATTAAGAGCCGCTTTAATGAGCCTGCCGCTCTTTATTTCCATCCCTCTGTTTGCACAAAAGGTGGTACACTACGATCTATATGTTACCGATACCACGGTAAATTTTGCGGGAAAAACAAAACAGGCCATTGCCGTAAACGGCCGGATACCCATGCCCACTCTTGAGTTTACTGAAGGCGATACGGCAGAAATTGTGGTGCACAACCGCCTTAAAGAAAACACCTCACTGCACTGGCATGGTGTATGGCTACCCAACGAAATGGACGGCGTACCCTACCTGACCCAAATGCCCATTGCACCGGGAACTACCTACACCTACCGGTTTCCCATCATGCAACACGGAACACATTGGTATCATTCGCACGCCGGCTACCAGGAACAAATCGGCATGTATGGAATGTTTATCATGCACAAAAGAACGGGCGATACCGCATTTCGGCCAGGCATAGACGATCTGCCCACCGTACCTGTAATCCTAAGTGAGTGGACTAACCTGAATCCGAAAAACATTCAACGGATGTTACACTACGGATCGGACTGGTTTGCCATAAAAAAGAAAACAACCCAGAGCTATGGAGAGGCACTCAGAGAAGGATATTTCAAAACCAAACTGACCAACGAAAAGAAGCGCATGAAGGCGATGGATGTAAGTGATATTCATTATGATGCTTTCCTGATCAATGGCAAAAAAGAATATCAGCTTTCACAATTCAAAGCAGGTGACAAGGTGCGTTTACGAATAGCCAATGGAGGAGGTTCCGATTATTTCTGGCTGACATACTCTGGCGGAAAAATTACGGTAGTAGCCAATGACGGCAATGATGTACAGCCCGTAGAGGTGGACAGGTTGCTGATAGGTGTTTCCGAAACCTATGATATTGTGGTAACGATTCCAAAAGATAATATGGCTTATGAACTGTTGGCCACACCGGAAGACCGTTCAGGTTCAGCATCGCTCTTTTTAGGTTCCGGTATGAAACATCCGGCTACCCCATTGCCCGCTCTAAAATATTTTGAAGGCATGAAGATGATGAACGATATGATGAAAATGAACGGAGATATGAAAGATATGGGAATGAACATGTCCATGCAACAAATGGATATGAACGCTGTAATGTATCCCGAACTGGCCGAAGGAAATAAAAGCAGCGAAATGCCAGGGATGGATATGAATATGGACATGAAAATCGATACAATGCATGCTCATCATTCATCGGCAGGAGAAGGTTTGGTAACCCTCAACTATGCCATGCTCAAATCTCCGGTGAAAACAACCCTGCCCGCAAATGCTCCCGTTCGGGAAATACGGCTGGTACTTACCGGTAATATGAACCGGTATGTGTGGAGCATAAACAATAAAGTGTTGTCGGAGGCAGATAAAATTCCGGTCAAAAAAGGCGAAGTACTGCGCCTGGTATTACACAACAATTCCATGATGCGGCATCCGATGCACCTGCATGGCTTTGATTTCAGGGTACTGAACGGACAGGGCGATTATGCGCCCATGAAAAACGTCATAGACATTATGCCGATGGAAACGGACACTGTAGAATTTGCCGCCAACAATGAGGGCGACTGGTTTTTTCACTGCCACATTCTTTACCACATGATGAGTGGTATGAACCGGGTGTTTGATGTGGGCAACTACAATAACCCCGAACTGCCCGACAAAGCAGCAGCCTACAAAATGCTTCAAAAGGGAAGCAATATGTTTTACCTGTTTGCTGAAAACGATTTTGCCACCAACGGCAATGATGGTAAAATACTGCTTGAAAATACCCGATGGAGCATAGGTACCGAATGGCGGTTGGGCTATAATGACAGAAACGGTTATGAAAGCGAAACACACATCGGGCGGTATGTAGGGAAGATGCAATGGTTTATGCCCTTTATAGGCTTTGATGGCCGGTACAGAATTAACGGAAGAGATACGCATGCAAAAAACCTCTTCGGTCAAGAGGAGACGAAGGATAAACGGGCAGCGGTCAGTCTTGGATTTAATTATACCCTGCCGATGTTTCTGGTTTTTCAAACTGAAGTGTATCACGATGGGAAAGTGAGACTACAATTATTCCGTGAGGATATTCCGCTTACCGCAAGGCTGCGGGGTGATTTTATGGTAAATACCGACTATGAATACCGGGGTGGGCTAAGTTATATCATCACCAAAAATATGGGCATTCGTGTACACTACGATAGTGATATGGGCTTTGGCGCCGGTATCAAATTAACCTATTAAATGGAATCAATCATTGTCAGGTTAAAAACATATAATAACCAAAATCATATTAACGGCTGATGAACGTCATTTTTTGAAGGACATAAGATATTTACTTTTAATTGTCTAAATAAAATGAAAAAGATAATCTCTATATTTTTACTGGTAATCTATACCACGACGTCTTTTTCCACCACCATAAATATGCATTATTGCGGTGGCAAATATTCGGGATTAACTTTTGCAAATTTTGGAGTTGCTGTGCAATGTAATTGTGGCACACACAATTCTACTCATAATGGATGCTGTTCGGAAAAGATAATTTGTGCAAAAACAGATAACCATAAAACAGCTCAGCAATATTGGTTAAGCTCCAATTTTCCCGACGTTACGATACCGGTTTATTTTATCAATGCAGCAGAGACGTATCCACAAACCGTTTCTCTCAACAATCATTTTTCTTCGTCCGGTTTTGAACGAAGTCATTCTCCTTCGTCGCTTTCGTTTATTTGCACTTACCGGATTTAATAATCTTCGTCCGCATCAGGGAGTCATTTGTTATAAGATATACACGTATTGTAAGTTCCTGATCCGAAGATTTTATTGACAAAACAGACATTACGAATTCCGGCCGCCTTTCTAAGCAATTCGATAAAAACCAATTTTATTGAAAAGAGTTTAAGAAAAAATACGGGCGCTGGAATAGAAAATATCTTTCAAATTGAAAATACAGGTGATTGTCCGAACATCAAAAACATCCTGTAACATTATTTTGAACAGTTTGAAAATATCAGGAGCGCGGCGAGAAAACAAAAATTATGATGCAAAAATCAAATAATCATTCACTCAAAAAATAATATAAAATGAAAAATTTAAAAATTCTTTTAATGGCGTCAATTATGATGATGCCGCTGTTTGTCCTGGCACAACATCAGCACTCCTCTGCAAAAGAGATGATGAAAAACAAGGCCGGGCGGGATTCTGTAATGGCCATGATTTGCAAAGATCCAGCGATGATGGATAAAATGACAACGCATATCATGAAAAACAAAGAGGCAATGCACACCATGATGCAGCACAAGGGAATGATGAAAGAAATGATGGAGACGGCCGGTAAAGACAGCGCTATGCGCCGCAACATGATGAACATGATGATGGAAAATAAGGATATGCATAAAATGATGATGAATAAAATGATGATGAACCAAATGAACAAAGCGGATAAGCAGCAACAGGACAGCCCGATGAAAGAAGATCATAATCATAACCATTGACATAAAATTTCTATCAATCATTCACTAAAAAACACAAAGTCCGCGAGTCTCTATTTTAATAACTTTTAAATCACTACAATTATGCATCATTATGGAGAATTTTGGGGAATGCACTGGATATGGTGGATTCTCTGGATCATTTTTATCATCTGGGTTTTTGTTACCCCGTGGGATCTTCCGGGGCAGCGAAACAAAAGAGATACGCCATTGGATATTCTAAAGAAAAGATTTGCAAAAGGAGAAATAACGAAAGAAGAGTTTGAGGAAACAAAAGAAATACTGAATAAAAGTTAGTGTAAACTTTGGCGTCCGATACTTTTCCAAAAACAAAAGCGACATCATTATTATCACTGCTGTTCAATTATGTATATGTTAACTGAATAGTTTAAAAAACTTAATAATGAAAAAGCATATTATCCGGATGATTATCGGATGCACTGTTCCCCTGCTGCTCATCTTTCTGGCGTCTGCATTAGGTTTAGGCTCGGGCGCCTCTCTGTTCATCTTTATCCTGACCATGTTTGCCTGTCACCTTTTAATGCCGATGCATTATGATGGCGGGCATCATCATGGGCAAAATCAAACAAATTCAGAAAACGATAAAACAGAAAACCATGCACACCACCATTAACGTAAAAAAATTTGGCTTTGCAACGGGACTTACCTGCGCCTTACTTTATGCGGGTTGTATGATAGTGATGGCAACCGTTGGTCAAAATGGAACGGTAAAGTTTTTTAACAGCCTGCTGCATGGATTGGATGTAAGTTCGGTTATCCGTATGAAAATACCCTTCGGGGAAGCCTGCATCGGCATTGTAGAAATATTTGTATTGGGCTGGTTAGTAGGCGCCTGCATAGCCGGGATTTACAACGCTACTTTAAAAGCAAAGTGAAATGAAAAGAATTGTTGTATCAAAAAATATTTATTAACAACTTAAACTTAAAGTTATGCACTTCTACGACGGTTATCACTTTTGGGGAATGCACCTGATATGGTGGTTCATCTGGCTTGCACTTCTGTTCTGGATTTTTGCAACGCCCTACGATTTACCCGGCGAAAAGAAAAAGAAGGATTCGCCGCTTGATATTTTACAAAAGCGTTTCGCTTCGGGACAGATTAATAAGGAGGAATACCAGGAGCAAAAAAGAATTCTGGAAAATGATCAGAAATCAGTTAAATCTTAAAACTAAAGATCATTATGAAAAAAATCAGAGTAGCCGTTAACGGTTATGGCGTTATCGGCAAACGAGTTGCAGATGCAATACAGTTGCAGGATGATATGGAATTATCAGGCGTGTGCGATGTAGTAAGTGACTGGCGCATAAAAATGGCTGTCAGTAAGCACTATCCCGTTTATGGTTTTGATGATGGTTTCACCAACAAAATGAAGGAAGCCGGTATTCCTGTCCGTGGCACATTAAGGAACCTGCTGGATGTTGTTGATGTCATCGTGGACTGTACGCCAAAGAAAATTGCAGCGCAGAATATTCCCCAGTACCGGCAAAAGGGTAAAAAGTTCATTGTTCAGGGAGGCGAAAAACACGAAACGACGGGCCATTCATTCAGCGCCGAAAACAATTATAAAACTGCTTTAGGGCTTGACAGTACCCGTGTGGTTTCCTGCAATACTACTTCCATTGTGCGAACGCTAACGGCACTCAAAAATGCGGGACTGCTGTTAAAAGCAAGAGGTACTTTACTGCGCAGGGCCACAGACCCCTGGGAGAGTCACCTGGGTGGTATCATGAATACCCTGGTCCCTGAAAAAGATATTCCCAGCCATCAGGGACCCGATGCACAGAGCGTTGACCCTTCACTTGATGTAATTACTTCTGCTGTAAAAGTACCTGAAACCCTGAGCCATCTTCATTACTGGAATGTGCAATTAACCAGAAAAGCAACAAAAGATGAAGTGCTGGAGGCATTTCACAAGTCATCGCGGATAGCTATGATTGAATATGCAGATGGGCTACCTGCCAATAATGCCATCAAAGAACTGATGATGAGTTTGAGCCGGCCCTACGGCGATATGTATGAAGTGGCACTGTGGAAAGATATGCTGAAAGTGCAGGATGATGAATTGTTTTATGCGTATGTGGTAGATAACCAGGCCATCGTTATTCCGGAAACAATAGACGCAATAAGAGCATTAACAGGTATTGAAGAAAATGGAGAACAATCCATTCAAAAGACAAATCAAAG
This sequence comes from Chitinophagaceae bacterium, assembly GCA_017307735.1. Lineage (GTDB taxonomy): Bacteria > Bacteroidota > Bacteroidia > Chitinophagales > Chitinophagaceae > Ginsengibacter. The sequence goes on along the minus strand of JAFKGR010000017.1, from coordinate 66,608 downwards.
TCTGGGAATAAAACAAAAATATTATTGATAAGAAACGCCTCTTTGGTCGCCTTTTAAAAACGAAAACTTTTCCAATCATAACTAATATGAAAGAACTAGAATCAATTTTGAAATCCTTTACGCCCGGCGAAAGAATAGAAACGAACTGGTACGTTTTAACCGGCGGGCCAAGCACAGGTAAAACAACTTCAGTAAACCTGCTGGCGGCAAAGGGTTACAAAACAACCATTGAACATGCACGGCATTATATAGATACACAGCAAATAAAAGGCAAAACGGTAGAGGAAATAAGAACGAATCAGGAAAAATTTCAGTTGGGTATTCTTAAAATGCAAATAGAAGAAGAAAAATCCCTTCCACCCACCGATATGGTTTTTCTGGACAGGGCCATTCCCGATGGGCTTGCCTACTACCGTTTTTTAAACCTTCCTGAACATGAGAACATGAAGGAAGTATGGCAGATGTTTCAGTATAAAAAAGTATTCATTCTGGAGCGACTGCCATTTGTGAAAGATTATGCCCGTACAGAGGATGAAGCAGCGCAGAAAAAAATTCATGAATTAATTATAGACACTTATAAATCGCTTGGCTTTCCGCTTGTGCATGTACCGGTGCTTGCACCGGAAGAACGGGTAGAATATGTTTTGAAAAATCTTTAAAGTCACCAAAAGAAACTGTATGATCAGAAAGGGAACATCAGAAAGTATAATAACAGCCAGCCTGGTGAAGAATCTCTGTCTGTTCATACTCGTTATTACTACTAATGCTTTACCCGGCTTCAGCCAGCAAAACGACATGCTGATAGAGCAAATAGCAGGAAGGCAAATCATCCGTGAAAACTTTGATAAAGGTGGCAAATTAGCGGGCAGACAGATTTTTAAAGTCGGTCAGCTTATAAAAAAGCCAGACGCCCATAGTATTGAAATTGAGGTAGAGTTGTATGATAAAGCGCTAAAACCTGAGGATAAATATGTAACCACCTACGTGTGCAAACCGGCTCAATCGGATGTTTTAGTAAATGTGTTTCCCTTTGCCGCCAGGAACAAAAAGAAGATTTCCATTAAAATAACCTCGGGTGAATTTAAAAACCTGTATGCCGTAAGCCAGGGAAAATTTGCACAGACCATTTCTATAATAATGACGATTGAATCAGGCGTTCTAAACTTCCTGGGTTCAAAAAACAAGGTTACGATTGACGGAAGGTCTAAAACAGAAAATGATACCGGGATGATTATAAACAGTTCCATAACCATTCAGGCATATCTTTTAGGCATTAAGTTTAAAACCATTAAGTATAAGATAACTGAATATCTAAACAAAAACGGATTTTTAAATAAACAAGTTCTTAATAACAGCGATGGCTCTTATTTTGTCATGAACTATTAATAAACTATTTCACTTAGTACATAAAAATCAATATTATCCACCATCTAAAGCACATTTAATGGAAAATAATCATCACCACCATCACCCGAACGAAGTTACAGGCCTCAAAGCAGGTAAAGAAGATTTGAATCAACTGCAGGAAGATCATGCGGAAAAAAGCAAACATGGGAGTGATTCTGCCATAGACCATTCCAAAATGAATCACTCAAAAATGAAGCATGACGATAATAGTGTACCCATGGGCGTAGCTGGTCATGATCACCATAAGATGATGATTAGAGATTATAGAAAGCGTTTCTGGGTGAGTTTAATAATTACCATTCCAATCCTTGTTTTTTCACCGATGATCCAAAGTTTCCTGGGCTATGATTATTTACTTCCTGGTAACGAATATATTCTGTTGATTCTTTCCTCGATAGTATATTTCTGGGGAGGATGGCCTTTCCTGAAAGGGTTTGTTGAGGAAATAAAAGCAAAAGGGCCGGGCATGATGACACTTATTGCCATGGCTATTTCAGTAGCTTATTTTTATAGTGCAGCCACCGTATTCGGATTGCAGGGAGTGGACTTTTTTTGGGAACTGGCCACCCTTATTGTCATTATGCTGCTGGGCCACTGGCTGGAGATGAAATCAGTATTAGGGGCATCAAAAGCACTGCAACTGCTGGTGAGCATGATGCCTGCCGAAGCACACCGGATAAAACCAAATGGCCAGGTGGAGGATGTGAAATTGGAAGTACTGGAAATAAATGATGTCATCCTGATTAAACCCGGAGAAAAAGTACCGGCAGATGGCATTATCACAGAAGGAAGTAGTTACCTTAATGAATCAATGCTTACCGGCGAATCAAAACCGGCAAAAAAAGAGAGAGAAGATAAAGTGATAGGCGGCTCTGTTAATGGTAATGGTTCTTTAAAGATAAAAGTAGAACATACCGGCAAAGACAGCTATCTCAACAAAGTAATTACTTTGGTTGAAGAAGCCCAAAAGTCCAAATCTAAAATGCAAAACCTTTCCGACAGGGCGGCAAAATGGCTTACCTATATTGCTTTAATAGTAGGCTTTGGCACCTTGGCAGTCTGGCTCATATTGGGTTTCCCGTTTGTATATGCGCTGGAACGCATGGTAACCGTGATGGTTATTGCCTGCCCTCATGCACTGGGACTCGCTATTCCTTTGGTAGTAGCTATTTCTACAGCGGTATCTGCGCAAAACGGGCTCTTAATCAGAAACCGTACTGCTTTTGAAGAATCGCGAAAAATAACAACGCTTTTATTTGATAAAACAGGAACCCTGACGAAAGGTGATTTCGGTGTTACCCGGATTGTTTCGGTCAGCAATCAGTTTTCTGAGGACGAATTATTGCGGTTGTCTGCGGCATTGGAATTAAGTTCAGAACATCCCATCGCAGTAGGCATTGTCCGCAAGGCGAAAGAGAAAAATATATTGATACCAAAACTTGAAAACTTTAATGCCATCACCGGAAAAGGTGTAGAGGCCATGGTAGAAGGTAAGGATATAAAAGTAGTTAGCCCCGGCTATCTGAGAGATAAAAAGATGACCATTCCATCCGATGCTTATAGCAGCGAAGCAGAAACCGTTGTCTTTATTATAATTGATAAACAACTTGCAGGATATATTGCTTTGGCTGACGAGATAAGGCCGGAAAGTGCGGAAGCCATTAAAGTATTTAAACAAAATAATATCAAAGTAGTAATGGCCACCGGTGATAATGATAAAGTGGCTAAAGCAGTAAGCAAGGAATTAGGCCTCGATGGATATTTTGCAGAAGTACTGCCTCATCAGAAAGTGAAAATAGTGAAAGACCTTCAGGATAAAGGTGAATTTGTTGCCATGACCGGTGATGGTGTAAATGATGCACCTGCCCTTGCCCAGGCAGATGTGGGTATTGCCGTGGGTTCCGGAACAGACGTAGCTGCTGAAACAGCAGATATCATCTTAGTGAACAGCAACCCGAAAGATATAGCGAATCTTATCCTCTTCGGAAAAGCTACATACAAGAAAATGATTCAAAATTTAATTTGGGCAACCGGTTATAATGTGGTAGCCATTCCATTAGCTGCGGGAGTATTGTATTCTTCAGGAATTGTATTGGGCCCCGCAGTAGGGGCTGTCTTTATGAGTTTAAGCACCATCATTGTTGCCATTAATGCTCAATTGCTAAAATATAAAATAGGCAGGAAATGAATATGGCAGGCATAATCCCGAAAGCATGGCTCATACTGTTATCGGTTTTCGTAATAATGGTGGGGTATTAAAAATTAACCGGGTTTTATTTTTAAAACCACAAATAAAAAATTAAAAGCATGAAAAAACAAACTCTTAATTCAAATGATATTTACGGCTTCCTGCCTTATGATATCGGGGGAGTTGACGCTCTTGCAGAGCTTGCTCTTAACATACGATGGTCATGGAACCATGCTGCGGATGAAATATGGAACCGGCTCAATCCTGCTTTATGGGAACTCACACATAATCCCTGGATAATTCTACAAAGTATTTCACGCATTGAGCTTGAACAACAGTTGGCAGACCACACTTTTAAGATTAAAATAAAGGAACTGCTGAAGCAACAGGAACTTTCGGCCTCTTTGCCCACCTGGTTTCAACAAAACCACCCGAAATCGCCACTTACCCATATTGCTTATTTTAGCATGGAGTATCTGCTGAGCGAAGCTTTGCCCATTTATTCCGGTGGGTTGGGAAATGTTGCCGGTGATCAGTTAAAATCTGCCAGCGACCTTGGCGTACCTGTTTCGGCGGTAGGGCTGCTTTATTCAAAGGGTTATTTCCGGCAGGAAATAGATCAATATGGTAATCAGCAACCACTTTTCCCTTATAATGATCCGGGGCAGTTACCTATTACACCACTTCGTTTAGCTGATGGAGAATGGCTGCGCATTAAAATTGATTTTCCCGGGCATCCACTGTGGCTGCGTACCTGGCAGGTTCAGGTAGGAAGAACAAAACTATATCTGATGGATAGCAATGATGCAGCCAACCTGCCCGCTTACCGAGGTATTACCAGTGAACTGTATGGCGGAGGACCCGAAATGCGCATCAGGCAGGAGATAGTATTGGGCATTGGTGGATGGAAATTGCTTAAGGCCCTTGAAATTACACCCGAAGTCTGCCACATGAATGAAGGCCATGCAGCCTTTGTTGTATTGGAGCGTGCCGGTGATTTTATGAAAAAAACAGGTACTTCCTTTGAAGAAGCATTAGCGGTTACAAGGGCAGGCAATTTATTTACTACCCATACGGCAGTTGCGGCCGGTTTTGACCAATTCAGCCCTTCACTTATCTGGCAATTTTTTGAAAAATATGCCCGGGAGGAATTAGGTATCAGCTTTGATGATTTGATGGCATTAGGCCGGTTAAATTCCAATGATACTTCAGGCAATTTCAATATGGCTTATCTCGCTATTCGTGGCAGTGGCGCTGTGAATGGCGTTAGCCGTTTGCATGGTAAGGTTAGCCGAAGCCTCTTTCAAAATCTCTTTCAGCGATGGCCGTCACCAGAGGTGCCCATAGGGTATGTAACCAACGGAGTGCACATGCCTTCCTGGGATTCTAAATATGCGGATGATTTATGGACAGACACCTGTGGAAAGGACCGCTGGCGTGGAAACCTTGAAGGCATTGAAGAACACATGTCACATTTGTCAGACGAACAACTCTGGCAATTCCGGACGCAATCCAGAAATGAATTGGTAAGATATGTCCGGCAAAGGTTTGAAAGGCAGGCCTCTATTTCAGGTGAACCAGAACTGATAGAAACGGCAAAACACATTTTTAATCCCGATACATTAACCTTGGGTTTTGCCCGCCGTTTTGTTCCTTACAAAAGACCTGACCTCCTGCTACATGATCCGCAAAGATTAATTCGCATTCTCATTAATCATGAAAATCCTGTACAACTTGTCATTGCCGGTAAGTCGTCTCCCTACGATGAATCAGGAAAGGCTTTAATACGCCGGTGGGTTCAGTTCATCCGGCAGAACAACTTGTATAAGCAAATTATTTTTTTAAGTGATTATGATATTCAGTTAACAGAAAACCTGGTGCAGGGGGTAGATGTTTGGCTTAATACGCCGAGGCGTCCCTAGGAGGCAAGCGGAACCAGTGGCATGAAAGTGCTGGTGAATGGAGGAATCAATTTATCTGAGCTCGACGGTTGGTGGGCCGAAGCTTATACACCGGAAATGGGATGGGCGCTTGGAGATGGAAACGAACACGGTGATGATCCTGCCTGGGATGCTAAGGAGGCTCAACAATTATATGACTTACTGGAACAGCAGGTGGTGCCTGAATTTTATACACGTAACCCGGCTGGAATACCGGAAGCCTGGATAGCACGAATACGTAAAAGTATGGCAGTTCTAACCCCTCGTTTTTCAGCCAATCGTACCGTACGGGAATATACTGAAAAATATTATTTACCTGCGGCCGCGAGCTATTTAGAACGTGCAGGAGAAAAAGGTGCGGCAGGAGTAAAAATAGCAAGTACTTATTATAGTCTCAGTAATCATTGGCAGAATATAAGATTTATTGAAGTGAAAGTAGAAAGCAGGGAAGACCACCATCTGTTTCTTGTCAGATTATTGCTGGATTGAATTAATCCGGATGATATTTCAGTGGAGCTGTATGCCGATGGAACAAAAGGGCAGGCGCCGGTAAGGGAAGAAATGCAGCGCGATGATAATAGGGCAAATGACGGCGAATATGTTTATAAAGCACAGATTGAATCTGCCAGGTCTGTGGGCGATTATACACCACGGGTCATTCCCCGTTATGAAGGTATTTCAGTACCCCTGGAAAATAACCTTATCCTTTGGCAACGATAAACTTTATAATATTTCAAGAATTAGAGAAACATAAAAAGAGCTCTTCAGGGTAGCAGAGAAATCAAAAAGTGTCATACGTTATGAAAGCAGGTAATTATAATATTTTTACTATCAATGCCAGCTTATCCAGCATCAGGTTTGCGGTGTATAGCATGGATGAAAGTAATACAAAATATTCTTATCCTGAAAACAAGGAAGCTTTAGCGGCCAGTTGCTGCATTGGAATGTTCGTTAAATTGGAAACTTTCTATGATAGCTCTGATAATAATTAAAAAAGGAAATTAGAAAGTGCCAATAAACGGTATTACAAAAATGCCTGACAGAAGTTTATTTTCCTGTATGTAATGAATTCAGCTTCTCACTGAGTTCTGTTAATCCTGCTTTTGATAGGCACTCATCTGCAAAACTCCGTAATTCCTCTAAGTTTTCGGAAGGTACGTTCCCAGGCATATTCAGGGATTTATCATCGTCCTTTGCATTTAACCCTCTTTTGATTACACTATTGAGCAGTAATACATTTTTGCGGGAAATCTTCATGTCAATCTTCACCGTTTCATTCATACCGGGGATACTGAGTATCGTATCATACACTTTGGCTACATCATTTGTTGTAAGCATATCTCCATATTTTTAATTGTTGAGAAAATGAATACAAAAATAGACAGCCTTGCCTTTCGTATCCTCTTTAAAATTTGATGGGGTTGGGTTGAAGCGAACCGGTATATATAGTTTTGTATCTGTTCAACTGATTGTGAAATTGAAATGCCTCCTCCGGCAAATAAATGTGAAGCTATGGATATCAGGAAACCACCAAAGATTTCTATCAGGGATATTAAAGAAACAGATCTGGTAGATTATCTATTCAAATTAGGCTATCAGCCTGCAAAAATCAAAGGCGTTGATTACTGGTATTTGTCTCCCCTCCGAAATGAAAATACTTCCTCTTTTAAAGTCAACCGGAAAATCAATCGCTGGTATGATCATGGTCTTGGTATAGGCGGCAATCTCATTGATTTTGCTATTCTTTATAACAACTGTTCCGTTGGAGAATTTTTACAACAATTTAATGAAACTCTTTCTTTTCACCGGCGGGATTCTTACAAATCTGAATCGGATAAAATGCAACCTAAAATCAAAATATTGCAGAAACATTCAATTGGTTCTGTTGCGTTGTTGAGGTACCTCGACCAAAGAAGAATCCCTCTTGATATAACAGAACAATTTTGTGAAGAAGTCCACTATGAATTGAATAATAAAATATACTATGGAATCGGTTTTAAAAATGACTCAGGAGGATATGAAATACGAAATCCTTATTTCAAAGCCAGCTCCTCCCCAAAAAATATTACTACCATAAAACAAAACGCGAAAGAAGTCGCCGTTTTTGAAGGCTTTTTTGACTTTCTCTCTTTCATGGCCATCCATAAAAATCAGGTAAAAATCAATAGCGATTTTACCATTCTGAATTCCGTTTCTTTCTTTGAAAAAGCCCGTCCTTTTATGGAGCAGCATGAAACTATAAGATTGTATTTAGACAGGGATACAACCGGACAAAATTACAGTCGCTATGCTTTTTCCTTATCTGATAAATACAGTGATGTAAGTGATCTATACAAGCACTATAAAGATCTGAATGATTGGCTTGTAAACTTTGGAAGATCACAGAAGAGAAATATAAATCAAAAGATACGGTGATTTTCAAAACCTTTAAATTCTTTTAAGTTTCAGAATTTTAAAGTTACCAAAACCACCTTTGATAGATTTTGAATGTGTTTAAGAATATTGAAAATGCTGAAAGATTGCCACTTTGATGCAATCGGCAAGATGTCCGGTTGTCATACAACCGAAATCTTGCCGCCCTCACTCGGAACTCGTGGGCGGGGAGTTTGAAATGATTCACTGAATTTAAAATGTGAAAATGACCGTGTGATGAAAGGACAAAAAATAAACAGGACGAAAAGAATTATATGCAGGCTATCGCTGAATGAATACAGAAAACTGGAATCCCAATTCAATGAAAGTACATGCCGGAAATTAAGTGACTTTTTACGGCGGAGGCTTTTTGATAGACCCATAGTGGCAACTTACAGGGACAGGTCTCTGGACGACTTAATGACAGAGTTAATAAAACTCCGGAATGAATTAAACAACATCGGCAACAATTTTAACCAGGCTGTAAAAAGGTTGCACACGCTTGATAATATTTCTGAATTCAGAAGCTGGATCCAGCTCTATGACGAGGAGAAAAAAATGTTGCTGAATGCAATTTATGACATCAATATTTACATGAAAAAACTCGGTGAAAAATGGTTGCAATAATCAAAACAGGGCACTCTGTTCACCGTATTTTTAACTACAATGAAAACAAGGTGAAAGAGGGAGTCGCATCCTGTATCGGAGCGGTAAATTATCCGATGGACGTTGAAAAAATGAGCCTCAAAATAAAACTGAACCGCTTGCTTAAACAGTCTGATCTGAATGAAAACATAAGCCGTAAAAGCGTTCATATTTCTCTCAATTTTGACGTTGCCGAAGCCGGAATATCCCAAAAAAAACTCATGCAGATAGCCGGCGTTTATATGAGAGGAATCGGATTCGGAGAACAACCTTATTTAGTATATCAACACTTTGATTCCGGACATCCCCACATCCACTTGGTGAGCATCAAAGTAAAAGCAGATGGCAGCAGGATTGACATGCAAAACATCGGAAGAAATCAATCTGAAAAAGCCCGCAAAGAAATTGAAAAAACATTTGGATTAATTGCAGCAGAGGAATCAAATCAGAAGAAGTTATTTAGTCTAAAACCAGTGATGGCAGGCAAGGTTTTATATGGGAAATCTCAAACAAAAATGGCCATTCAAAACGTTTTAATAAACATACTTGAGCCCTACAATTACATCAGTTTACCTCAATTGAATGCAGTGCTTAAACTATACCATATAATGGCAGACAGGGGGACAGAAGATTCAAGAGTTTTTAAAAAAAGGGGATTGGTTTACAGAATACTTGATGAGAATGGAAAACCCGTAGGCATCCCGATAAAAGCAAGCTCTTTCTATAACAAGCCTACTCTGAAGTTTGTCGAAAAACGATTTAAAATAAATGAAACAAAACGCCAGAGATTTAAATCCCGGTTAAAGAATGAAATTGACAAATTGTTTATTACGAAAACACCTTCCTTAAATCACGCTCTTAACGTACTTCAGCAAACGGGAATTAATGTTGAATTACGGAAAAATGAAGCAGGACTGATTTATGGAATAACTTACATAGATCATGTAACGAAAGCCGTTTTTAATGGCAGCGAATTAGGTAAACAATACAGTGCAAAAGCCTTGCAGGAAAGGTGTTTGCAGCAAGGTGTTTTGCAGCAGGATTTGTTATCCCAACCAGCAGCAAAACATCGTATTGGGTTACAGCCACAGACTGAAGCTGCGGCAGAAACCAAAGCTTATGGAAATGACTTTCAGTTTTCATCCTTCCCCAAAGGAACCGACATCATATTTGATACTATTATACAACCTGATCAAACACTTGATTACATCCCCAGGCAATTAAAGAAAAAGAGCAGGAAAAAGAAAAAAAGGAAAAATATTTCAGGCAATAATTAACCTATCAAACAATGGCATTACAGACGGGTGAGAACGAACAGGCGCTTAGAAAAATACTGGATATGACCAGACTGATCAGCATTGTTATTTTAATGATCCACTTCTATTATTATTGTTATGAAGCATTTATCGAATGGGGGCTTACGAACAATTTCAGTGACCGTATTTTGAGTAATATTTATAAAACCGGTTTATTCAGCAGTTTTAATAAAAGCAAACTTATTGCCCTGGGATTCCTGGCAATTTCATTATTGGGATCCAAAGGCAAAAAGGATGAAAAACTCACCTTTAAAACAGCGTTCGCTTATTTATTTACTGGTTTGCTAATCTATTTTTTTAGTTATCTGGCGTTGCTGGTGAAAATAAAAATAACAGAATCTGCAGTTGTATATATCGCTATTACATCAATTGGGTTTCTGCTTGTTCTTTCAGGTGGCACTTTGCTTTCCCGATTTATTAAGAACAAGCTCAATAACAAAGATATTTTCAACAGGGAAAACGAAACATTCCCACAGGAAGAACGCTTGTTGCAAAATGAATATTCAATTAATCTCCCGGCGCAATACAGGCTAAAAAATAAAATTCGAAGTAGCTGGATAAATATCATTAACCCGTTTCGCGCAACCATAGTTTTGGGAACACCCGGTTCAGGAAAATCTTACTTTGTAATACGGCATGTAATAACCCAACACATACAGAAAGGATTTACAATGTTTGTGTATGATTTCAAATTTGATGACCTTTCTAAAATAGCCTACAACACATGGTTGAAATACAGGCACAGATATTCTGAGTCTTCCCGTTTTTTCACTATCAATTTTGATGATCTTGCCAGAAGCCACCGGTGTAATCCGCTGGAACCTTCTGCGATGACAGACATCACCGATGCTGCAGAATCCGCCCGCACGATACTGATGGGATTAAACAGGGAGTGGATCAAACGCCAGGGAGATTTTTTTGTAGAATCCCCTATTAATTTCTTAACGGCTGTGATATGGTTTCTTAAAAAATATAAAGATGGAGAATTCTGTACCCTGCCTCATGTAATTGAACTGATGCAGGTAGATTATGACAGCCTGTTTACCTTACTCCGGACAGAAAAAGAAATTGAAGTACTGATCAACCCCTTTGTAAATGCTTATTTAAACGACGTAATGGAACAACTTGAAGGACAGATTGCTTCTGCAAAAGTAGCAATGGCAAGACTTTCTTCTCCACAGTTGTATTATGTTTTATCGGGCAATGATTTCAATCTGGATATTAATAATCCGGAAGATCCAAAGATCGTTTGCATGGGAAACAATCCCCGGAAAATACAGATTTACGGAGCGGTATTGTCACTGTATGTTTCCCGTCTCATCAAACAGGTAAATAAGAAAGGAAAATTGAAAAGCAGCCTTGTATTTGATGAATTTCCGACCATCTATCTGAACAATATAGATAGCCTGATTGCCACCGCAAGAAGCAATAAGGTTTCTACGTGTCTGGGTATCCAGGATTTCAGTCAACTGCGAAAAGATTACGGACGCGAGCAGGCAGATGTAATTATGAATATCACAGGAAATATCATTGCCGGACAGGTAACTGGTGATACCGCAAAACAACTTTCGGAACGATTCGGAAAAATTATGCAGGACAGGGAAAGTTACTCAATCAATAGCGGCGATACTTCGATAAACCGTTCCAAACAATTAGAAGCCGCTGTACCTGCTTCAAAAATATCTGCACTCAGTTCCGGTGAATTTGTGGGAACGGTCGCTGACGATCCGGATTGTAAAATAGAATTAAAAGCATTCCACTGTGAAATTATCAATGACCATGTGGCACTTGAAAAAGAACAGAATGGTTATAAGGACATTGAAGTAATCCGAAAACTGGCCAACGGTATGGTGCAGCGAAATTATTTGCAGATTAAACAGGATATACAGGATATTATTCAATCAGAAATGGAGAGAGTACTTAAGGATCCGGCAATGAGTCATGTAATGATAAAGAAGTAGGATATATATGTACTGAATCTTGCTAAAGTGTTTTGTTATTTTTCGATTTGAGGATTGGAAAACTTACTCCTCAGAATATAGATCAAATGCAGTTGTACGTAAACTTTTACGACAAGAGGTTAAAATCAATCGTATCCACTATTGAAATTATTTGTTGAACGTTGATGGTGAATGCTGATAGAAACGCCCGAAAGCTGACAGGAAATTAAATTGAATGATCTATGTCCAATAACTTTATTACAATAAAATTCTTTGACTTTCCGGAACTTCTGCAATGTGTTGCATGGCACCTTGCCTGTATTCGCGATACAACCTTCGAATGTCTTCCTCGCTATCCGCAATGAATGGCCCGTGAGAAATTATACTTTCACCTGTGGGTTTTCCTGCATAAAGAATAAAACGAGCTCCCTCTTCGGTGTTTAGTTGCAGGTCGCTTTCCTCGGTATCATCAAATAAGTCAAGCCATCCAACCTGGTCCTGGTATAATTGCTTTTCCTCCTTACTCCCACCAACTTTTATGCTACCGTTAAGCACATACAGAAAGGTATTATAGTTTGCGGGAATCTGTTGCACAGTGGTTGTGCCGGCAGCAAGAGTAATATCTGCTACAATAATCGGTGAATAGTTTTGAACAGGGGAAGTGAGGCCTGCTAAAGTACCACTGTATAATCTGATGGAAACTCCATTTTCAGATAAGGAAGGCACATGCTCCAATGGCAATTCCTGAAGCCTTGGAACAGCCGCCCGGTCCTTCTTAGGAAGATTTAGCCAGAGTTGCAGCAGCCGCATTTTAGCCATCTTCTGAATGGTTTCGGTATGTACAATACCACTGCCTGCGGTCATCAGTTGAAAATCACCGCCTTTCATTTTATGCACCTCGTCTCCCATTTCTCCTTCCAATAAAAGGGAAACTGTTTCAAACCCTGCATGAGGGTGAGGCCCTCCAACCGGTTCATTGTCTTTTTTATCCAGCATGTCATCCATAAGCATGATAAAAGGGTCGCTGTCAGAAAAACGACCACTAATTACCGGGCGTGCTATATGGCCCGGCCCCAGGAAACCGGGCTGCCCCTCCGGTGTATGTATTTTTACCAATTTTCTTTTGTTCAGCATTTTTCAGGATTTCATTTTAAGAAATTTTCACCTGCCTTATTAAGCAGGTACTCCTATTCCTTGTTTTACCAACTGTATTTCACTGCTGATCCTTACCTCTTCACCCAACATAACACCACCGGTTTCAAGCGCACTGTTGAAGTTCATTCCCCAATCGGTACGGTTGATTTTACCTGTTATCAGAAATCCGGCTCTCTCCCCTCCCCATGGATCTTTCGTCGATCCGTTAAATTCAACATTCAACTTCACAGGTTTGGTTACCCCTTTCATCGTTAGCTCACCTCGTAAAATAAAAGTATCCTCATCCTCTTTTTCAACCTTTGTTGATTTGAACTTTAATTCAGGATATTTTTCCACTTCGAAGAAATCTGAATTTCGCAGGTGAATGTCGCGTTGTTCATTATTGGTGGATATGGAATCCATTTGTGCTGACATGTATATTCTGGCCGTGCTGAAATCTTCGTCTTTAGTTTCTACTTCCACCTGAAAGTTTTTTAAAGATCCTGATACATTGCTGATCATCAGGTGTTTAATTTTAAACTGTAATTCGCTGTGCATTGGATCAGATAGCCATTTTGTTTCTGCCATAGTTTGTTTTTTTATTGATATAATTGATTATGCAAAATTACCTACCTTCACTTACAAAAGGTGAGTACTATACAAAAGGTAAGTGGTAACCTTCGGGTTACTTATAAACAGATTTTATGACATCAAAAATTGAAAAGGGACCTCCTTCAACATCAGAGTGTAAAGCTACCCTGAATGCCATTGCAGATGCTTTATATGTTATTGGCGGCAAATGGAAATTGCGCATCATTGTTGCTTTAAAGGAGGGCAATAAAAGATTCAATGAGCTTCACCGGGTAATAGGAGGTATTTCTGCAAAAGTTCTTTCCACTGAATTAAAAGATCTGGAGTTAAACGGATTTATTAACCGCAAGGTGTTTACAGGTACACCTGTGGTCGTGGAGTATGAACTGTCGCCTTATGCTGAAACGCTGAATGAAGTCCTGCATTCATTAAGCGAATGGGGAGCCAGGCATAGAGAAAAAGTCAGGAAGAGTATGAAGAAGCAAAAAGCTTTAGCATAACAGGACACAGACGATTCAATGTAGCGTCGCATTCCAGGTTGAGCAGATTGAGCCGGTGGCGGGAATAAATTCTGATAATATCGGTACCAGAATCGGGCAAATAGCAAACCGGGGCTATGCAGTTTTTGTATCCACTGACAATCTTTTAAGTCGGTCTTTTTTCCTTTTACATTTTTGGTTTGTTTGCCATTGACCAATACTACGTCAAAGCCATGCCCAACCAGTTTGGCATAAAGATTTTGCCTATAAGTGCGGGTGATTTCCATGGCAATATGAGTAACTCTTTTGCTATTGAGTCATTCCCTTATTGCCATCTGATCCTCGCTGTAAACACCGAACTCTTTGATGCCTTCTGCATTTTGCCCTGTGGCTACCCAGTGGCTTCTGCTGCCAATGTAAATACCTGCTGCTTTGGGATGCACCACTTATAATGAAACTTGTTTCTTCTCCATTGTGTTTTTTTTGAAGTAAAAAAAATCCTGGGGTTGTACTTAAAAGATTTTGGAAGTATTATGATCGGAATCCTCACCACAGACGGGGCGCCAATAGTAGTCTAACGCAGCTAAAAGAGTATTGCTACTCTGAAAGCTTTATACAAACCGGACTTTGATTGCATACGGGTTTTTTAAACACCATTGCTTAAACCAGCCTTGACAAGGAATTTAAAGAGATGAAGATACTCCCGTTAGTGCAGAAAGTCATCTGTTTTTATAGTGGGGGTTGCCCGTAATAACTGACGTTATTTGAATATTCTGCCGATAACGTCAATGTAGATATTGGAGGGATACTGTCAGTAGCGCTATCATCTGTTTGTGCAAAGCAAAGGGAGCTACTGCCAAGCATTACAGAGATTAATAAGTATGATTTCATGTAATTTTTAATCTTGAGATTAATGAAGTATTTTAATGACAGGCTTAATCGCCGGCCTGATGATCGGTTTGATCAGCGGCTTGACTTTATATTCACCGGAACCGGAACGGACTGTCTTCCTGCCTTTGGAAGAATTTTAATTTTCAGCCTTTGTATCCGATGCACATAAACCTCATAAAAGAATTATGGCTACCTCTTCAGCTTTTTAATCATCATAATCTATTCCTTTAAATTATTTTCTTCATTAATTCTTTCCACAAAGTTCGCTTTCAGCCTCTGAATCACCCATGAAATTCCGGCATAAAGCCGCTTCGCTATTTATTCCGTTGCTTCATGGTCTTTATCGCCTGAAAGCAGCGACAGTTCCATAATTAATTTTTAAACCTTTAAATGATTTATGTTATGGAACAGACAACGACTGACCAACCCAACTGGTGTAAGGTAGCAGAAGTGGAACTTGTTTATAAAACAAAAGTAAAAGCCTCTGAAAGGCCGCAAATTAAAAATTCTACCGATTCCTTTTCTATTCTGAAAGCGACCTGGGATGACAATAAAATTAATATGCTGGAACAATTCAAAGTGTTGCTTCTAAATCGTGCGAACAGAGTGATTGGGGTTTATGAAGCTTCTTCAGGTGGAATAACAGGAACTCTTGTTGATTTAAGATTAATATTAGCAATAGCTATTAAATCACTTGCAGTTTCAATAATTCTTTCTCACAATCACCCAAGTGGAAATTTAAAACCCAGTGCAGCAGACCTGAATCTTACTTCCAGAATAAAATCGGCCTGTCAGCATCTTGACATCCAGGTTCTGGATCATATAATTCTAACAAGTGAAGGTTACTATTCATTTGGTGATGATGGCCTGATTTAGGTCACTTGCTCAGTAATTTCAATGAAATCCTGATAAGGAATTTAAAATTGATTACTGATGGAAATTCTATGATTCACAAACTTTGACTTGTTTCAATTTTTTAAATGCGAATATTTCATGAAATCCTACTTCACAAAATGTGAATTTATCTGTCAATTTTATAAACCATCAAATCTGCTTCATGCCCGGAATTCGCAGGTTCGCAAACGACGAAAAGATTTAATGAAGGAATCAATAAAGAAGTTCTTGCTCCCTTCCTTGTGGAAACATTGGCGATTTGCTTAAAATGATTTTCGCCCAGCAATTGAAAAATATTTACGTAACCACCGCCACAACTTGCATACAGTCGGTTATTCCCGTCATCATAGAACAAATCATCCGCGTCATCAGTAAGCTTCTCTGCCGCAATCCGTTTTCCTGTTTTAGTATCAATTATTACCAGTGTTGCCGGATGCCTGTAACCAACAAAAAATTTATTTCCCTCGGAATCTATCGCCATTGGAAAATTTCCCCGCCCGTCATTTTTATTCCATTCACTTACCAGTTTTAATTTGCTAATATCAACCACTCCAATGACATTGCTTTTCGGCAGATTTACATAAAGCAAACCGTTTCTCTTATCAATTTGAAATCCTTCGGGATGAGAGGGCAACTTTATATCCCCAACTTTATCATGATTCCGGGCATCAATAATTGCGATGCCGCCGGAACCATACGCAACATATATTCTTTGAGTTGTTGAATCATAACGAACATCATCTGCATCAGAACCTAAATGAATAGTGGAAATCTTTTTAAAATTAGCTGCGTGATAAAAATAACAATCGCCACTCCCTCCGTTTGCGACAAAAATTTCATCCGTTTGAGGTATATAACAAACACCCTGTGGCTCATCCAAACCCGCTATGCTGTGTATCACCTTACCAACCTTCAGACTGACTGCTTCCAAAGTATTATTTTCTAAAGCACCTATATAAATAACCTGGTCTTTTAAATTGACATCCATATGATCAATGCGTCCCATAACTCCAGGCAAGGGAATTACCTTTTTAACCGGCAGATAATTTTCACCAAAAGTTCCCTGTCCCTTACAGGCAGTAAACGAATAAAGACTGAAAAAAATAAAAAGACGGCAGAGATTATATTTCATGATTATTTCTTTGTTTACAGTTGGAATGCACATACTTTATTACATTAGGATTTTCATTGTTCAGGTGATTATGAATCACTGTAATATCCGTACGTGGCTTGCTGGTCTTAAAAACATCATCCCGAACTGCTCCATTTTTGCCGAATACTTTTTCAACAAAAGCCCAATCATTTTGTTGGGCAGAACGATAACAGATTGATAGGGAACTCAGGATAAGAATATCCACTTTTTTCATATTGGAAATACTAATGAATAAAAGTACCAGGTAAGAAATTGTAAAACATTCCTATTTTAAATTCAGTATCTAAAAATAATAAAACCTTCATTCTTTTTTCAGTAAAAATACAGCCTGCATCATTTGATTTACTCCTTCCGTTTTACCTGTACCATAAATTTAATTTCCGTAATTCATAAATCATTCTTTGTCTGTTAAATCACTTTTGCGCCAACCTTAATTAAAACATGAAACATAAACTGATATTATTTATCGCATTATTGCCACTCTCATTATTTGCACAGCAAAGAACAGATACCACTAAGACGATTTCCTTGAAAGAAATAATAATTAATAAAATAAAAACAGTAAGAGGAACAGGCCACATGCCCGATGTAAAAGATGGAATTATTTATGCCGGCAAAAAAAATGAAGTGATCCTTGTTGATAGTCTGGATGCAAACAAATCGATCAATAACACAAGACAAATTCTTGGAAGGATTCCCGGTCTGAATATCGTAGAAACAGAAACCGGCGGCTTTACTGCTAACGGGATCGCAACAAGAGGGCTTAATCCAAGGCAAAGTGTGGAAATGAACACCCGGCAAAATGGTTACAACATCAGCGGCGATGTATATGGTTATAATGAATCTTATTACCTTCCTCCGATGGAAGCAGTGAGCAGAATAGAAATGGTTCGCGGCGCCGCTTCATTGCAATACGGAGCACAGTTTGGAGGCATGATTAATTACGTATTGAATGAAGCTCCCGAAGACAAAAAGCTGGAGTGGAAGTCCTCTGAAACAGGTGGGAGCTTCGGCCTGTTCAATACTTTTAATTCCGTTGGTGGAACCATCAACAAGATCAGTTACTATGGTTTCGCTCAATTCAGAACCTTGGACGGCTGGCGGCCTAACAGCAAGCAATGGCAATTGTCTGGCTTTGGTAAAATACAATTCACCCCTTCGGAAAAATTAAATGCCGGAGTTGAATATACGCTTCTGCGAAACAGGATTAAAATGCCCGGCGGGCTTACGGACAGCATGTTCAATGCAGACCCACGCACTTCTTTCAGGAGCAGGAACTGGTTAAAAACACCCTGGAATATAATCACCGGTTACCTGAACTATCACATTGCCCCGCAAACATTTTTAAGCATCAAATCGTCTCTGATGTTCAACAACCGTTCCCTGGTTTGGCGCAATGAAGACGGTGGTCCAGCAGCATTGGATGAAAAAGATCCCTTGACAGGCCAGTATGTTAACCGCGAAGTGGAAAGTGAAGACATGAATAATACTACTACAGAAGTGAGGCTGACACATCGTTATACCATCGGAACAATGGAAAACACGCTGGGAGGAGGAATCAGATTTACCTATGCCAGGTTTAAAAAACAAAGCGGAGGGGAAGGCACCACAGGTACCGATTTCGACCTCTCCATAACAGGGGAGTATGAAAAGGATATCGATTTTACTACTACTAACCTGGCACCTTTTGTGGAAAATATTTTCCAGATAAACGAACAACTTAGTATTACTCCCGGGTTTCGTTTTGAGTATTTAAAGAATACCAGTGATGGATCTAAAGAAACGGATGAGGGTCGGGTCATCGCCAATGACAACAGGAAAAGATACATGCCCCTTTTTGGATTAGGGCTGGAATATAAAACGACTTCTTATACCAATGCTTACGCAAATATCAGCCAGGCTTATCGTCCCATTTCTTATTCTGAACTCACACCAATCGGTGTGTCCTCAAAAATTGACCAGAATCTGAAAGATGCAAAAGGATTTAATGCAGACCTTGGCTTCAGAGGTACAGTTAAAAATTACCTGAATTTTGACATTGGCTTGTTTTACATGGCATACAATAACAGGATTGGTACAGTTTTAATGAATGCCGGTTCTTCCAATGAATATACTTTAAGAACCAACGTGGCCAATAGCGTTCATAAGGGCCTCGAGAGCTACGTAGAATTTAATTTGCTAAAATATTTGAACGGCCATTCCAAAAAAGGATTGAATATCTTCAATTCACTGGCTTTGATCAATGCAGAATATACAAGCGGCGAATTCAAAGGAAACAGAGTAGAAACAGCAGCAAAATACATCAACAGAATCGGTGTGACATATCATGATAACAGGTTGTCCGGCACTTTTGAAATGAGCAATAATGGCGACGCCTATGGTGATGCAACAAATGCAAAAATAAGCTCAGACCCTGTCGCGGGATATATTCCGGCTTATACCGTCCTTGATGCAAGCTTTACTTACCGTCTGAGCAGCTTTTCATTAAATGCGGGAATGAATAATATCGCCGATATAAAATATTTCACCCTTCGTGCGGATGAATATCCCGGCCCGGGGATTATTCCATCAATCGGAAGGAATTTTTATGTCGGAGTTTCTGCAAAATTCTAAGCTATTGATTCCAAAACTATTTAATTTTCGAAACGGTTAATAAAAAGTATAAAATAAGTAAGTGGAATTAATGATAATATTGAAAAAATCATATCCATCAATTGTATGGAAATGAGACATAAAAAATTACAAAATTTAATAGTTTATAAGTTGACATTTTGTATCTTCGGGCCAGTTCTTTACACCCTTATTTATTAGTGCGTAATTTAATGAGTGTTGATATATTTTAATTATAATTAATTGAGGGACAGGAATCTGTATTAGATACTCGAATCTTGCCGCCCCGACTAATAGTAAAAAAGATCGTTTTAAAAGAGCGATCTTTTTTTGTGGCCCAACCCGAAATACACTTGTTTAAAAGTCTTACAAATCACAGATGATTAGTAAGGTGTTGAATCAGTACTTACTATTTTCGAAACAAACACTACTTTTCTGATTCCCTTTCCCGTTACAAATCAAACAAGAAAAAGCAACGGGTGGTTTAGGCTGACTTCGCAATCCCATTTTTCAATTCAACTCTCTGCCCTTTGTTTATCGATAATAATTTTATCTCATCATTATTTATCCCGAACCTATTCACTTCCCCACATAAACCACCACTGAATCGGATAAAAGTAAATCATGTCTTACATCGGAAATTCGCGACTGGCATTGAAAACTCAATTGGAAGCCCGGCATAAAAACCGTAATCAAAAAATATCCCGAGGGTAAAATATTTATTTGAAAATAACTATCCATAAAAAAAACTGCAATTCTCATTGCAGTCAATCAATTTAAAAATGAAAAATCAGCTTTATAAAACTTCTACATTGTAGCCAGTTGCACCTTGTGCTGGAGTTCTATCACACTTTCTTTAAACAAAGTATCTGTATCCATCAGGTCTTTTACAGTCTGGCAACTATGAATAACGGTAGTATGATCTCTGCCTCCAAAATGTTCTCCAATAGTTTTGAGCGAATTTTTCGTAAATGCTTTGGCAAGAAACATGGTAATCTGTCGTGCCTGAACGATTTCCCGTTTACGGGTCTTTTGAAGGAGTTTTTCAAAAGGTACATCAAAATAATCGCAAACCATTTTTTGAATTGTGTCAATGGTAATTTCCTTGCTCGAAGATTTGATGAAATTTCGCAACACCTTCTTGGCAAGATCCATATCAATTTCCCGCTTGTTCAATGAAGATTGCGCAAGCAGACTGATAAGTGCACCTTCCAGTTCACGGACATTACTCTGAATATTATATGCAATATATTTGACTACTTCCTTCGGCATTTCGAGGCCATCATTCTTCATTTTACTTTCAAGAATCTCTATGCGGGTTTCATATTCCGGAATCTGAAGATCAGTGCTCAACCCCCATCTGAACCGACTGAGTAATCTTTCCTGAACACCTTCCATATCTTTCGGCGCTTTATCAGAAGTCAGGATCAGTTGCTTGCCGCTTTGATGCAGGTGATTAAAAATCGCGAAGAAGGCATCCTGTGATTTTTCGGCTCTCGCAAAGAACTGCACATCATCCAGAATCAATACATCTATCAACTGATAAAAATGAATGAAATCATTGATGGCATTATTGCGGCTGTGATCTACAAATTGATTGATGAACTTTTCGCTACTCACATACAATACCACCTTATTGTTATGCAATCTCTTTACCTCATTCCCGATGGCCTGCACCAAATGTGTTTTGCCCAGTCCGCCACCTCCATAAATCAGCAATGGATTGAATGAAGTTGCACCGGGTTTGTCAGCAACGGATTTGCCTGCCCGTCTTGCAACTCTGTTGCATGCGCCTTCTATAAAGCTATCGAAAATATATCCCGGATTCAGTTGCGAATCAATTTGAACTTTCTTTAGCCCCGGAATAACAAACGGATTCTTTACCGGATTATTAATCATCAGCGGAAAATCCATTTCATTATTACTGTATTGCTTGTATTCGTGTCCCGGAATATCCATTGTCACAGGCTTATTCTGATTGTTGCCACTGTCAACCATGATCCGATATTCCAAACGGGCATCTTTTCCCAATTCTCTTTTTAAAGTCTTGGCAAGAAGATTCACATAGTGCTCTTCTATATATTCATAAAAAAACTGGCTGGGAACCTGAATCGTCAAAACCTTATCCTCAAGGCTAACCGGCTTGATCGGTTCAAACCAGGTCTTGAAATGCTGCCACTCAACAATATCCCTGATAATTACCAGACAATTTTTCCAGACTTTTTCACAAGTAGTGTTCATTTACTTTACGTGCAGCTTTAAATTTTGTATAATAATTCTTCGGGGATTTTCGAACTTGTTTTTTCCAGAAATGGCCTCAAAAAAAAATCGTTCAGCATGAGAGCGAATATCAAAAGAATTTGTTGAAAAAAAAATTTTTTATTGTTTGGTTATGTCAAAAAATTCCCACTCCAAACAGAAAACATTCCTTTTGATTTTTTTTCAGTCGCTTCTAATATTTGAAGGTATTGATTTACAAACAATTTTTACCGTAAATATTTTCCATTTAATCCAATAAAATAAAAAATTGAGTAAAATTACTTTCAGTCTCACTTGCCGGAAAAGTGTGAATAAATATTTTCTGCACGTTATATTTTCGTTACTTTACCCCCCCCTTGCAAAATTTAAAAAAAATGAAATTCGAATTAACCGGAGTGCTTTACGAAAAATATGATTCTATACAAAGAACTGCAACTTTCAAAGTAAGAGAATTTATATTGGAACATACTGAAGATGTCAATGGTAAATCCATCACAAATTATATCAAATTTCAGTGTACACAAGACCGTGTAGCACTTCTCGACAGTCTGAATCCGGGAGATAAATTAAGAGTAACCTTCAGTATTCGCGGAAGTAAATGGGAGAAAAACGGGCAGGTATCTTATTTCAATAACCTGGATGCATGGCGCATTGAATCCGCTTCGGAAGCTGAGCCGAAAAATCAGCCGGAAGACTTGCCGGGAAAGGATCCTGCAACTGAAACAAATGACCATGATGATTTGCCGTTTTGATTAACATTCTCTTTCACTGAGTTAAATTAACAACCACCGATGCCGCTTCTCGAACTCAGAAATCTTAAAAAATATTATTCCGGTCACAAAGCGGTTGATGACATCAGTTTTGAAGTTTCAGGAGAAAATATTTATGGATTATTAGGTCCCAATGGCGCAGGAAAAACTACGCTTCTGAGAATGATTACCGGAATTATTTTACCCGACGAAGGGGATATTCTTTTTCAGGGGAAACCATTCGATCCGATGAATCAAATCATGAAGATTGGTTATATGCCGGAAGAAAGAGGTCTTTACAAAAAAATGAAAATCGGTGAGCAGGCATTGTACCTTTCCATGCTCAGGGGAATGACAAAAAAAGAAGCAGTAAAACAAATCAAATATTGGTTTGAGAAGTTTGAAATGCAAAGCTGGTGGAATAAAAAAGTGGACGATCTCAGTAAGGGAATGGGACAAAAATTGCAATTTGTAATTACAGTTCTTCATCAACCCCGGCTATTGATTCTCGACGAACCTTTCAGCGGCCTCGATCCGGTCAATTCGAATCTGATTAAACAGGAAATATTTAATCTTAGTAAACAAGGCACCACCATTATCTTCAGCACACACCGCATGGAGCAAGTGGAGGAAATCTGCAATAAAATAATCCTGGTAAACCGGGGAAAAAAGATACTTGACGGAGACCTCACAAAAATCAAGGAAGATTTTAAAGAGAATATTTTTAAAATCGGATTCAGTTCAACACCGGACTACTTTGAACCCCAATCCTTCGATATCATTGAGAAAAAAGATCTCGAATCTCTCATAAGAATAAATAAAGGATATCACCCTTCAGATGTACTTCGCGAATACCTTGATCATGGTGCATCCATCCATTTATTTAATGAAATACTTCCTTCCCTGAATGAAATTTTCATTAAGCAGGTGAATGAAATTCAGTCCACACCTGCATTTTCAGAGCCAAATTAAAACTATCCGCTTATGAAAAGTAAAATCTGGCTCATTATTAAAAGAGAATATTTCACGCGGGTAAGAAACCGAACCTTTATTCTTTCTACAATCCTCCTGCCGCTGTTTATTCTTCTGTTTGTATTTGGAACCGCTTATCTGACATCCAAATCTCAGGGAGAAAAACAAAAAATTGCCGTCAATGATCAAAGCGGCCTTTTCAAATCTTCCTTCAGAGACAAGGCCAATATAGAATATGATTTTACAACTGAGGTAAACGAAAACAACTTTGCGCAAAAAGGTTATACTGCATTTCTGTTTATCCCCGAAAACCATTCTTCATCCGGAGATTCCATAAAGCTGGTTTCTGCCAAACAAATAAACATCGCCACCCAGGATGACGTTAAAGATGGAATTGATGAAGCCATAAGAAACAAAGTTTTTCTGGAAAACCACATCGATAAAAAATTACTTGACTCCATCAACAAGGTAAAACCTGAACAGTTGTACCGGTTTTCGGCTGTAGTGAATAAAGGAAATAAAACGGAACACTCCAATCCGCTTCTTTCTTATGGAATAGGCTTCGGGAGCGGGTTTCTGATCTATTTCGTTTTGATAATATATGGCGCTTCGGTAATGCGGGGTGTGATGGAAGAGAAAACCAACCGGATTGCAGAAGTCATCATCAGCTCAGTGCGGCCTTTTCAATTGATGGCGGGTAAAATTATTGGCATTGCCGCTGTCGGGCTGACCCAGCTTTTTATGTGGTTCATTCTTGTAATCATATTATTGGCTGCCGGAACTTTTTTCCTGTCACACGGATTGGCTGCGAATACAGACTCGCTCCAGGCTGCACTTGCAAGCCAGCAGGGATCTTCACTTCCCTCAGAATTTCTCAGTGCAAAAAGTACCTTCCTGTCTGCCAACTGGCTGCTGATAATCCCCTGCTTTATATTTTATTTTCTGGCCGGGTACCTTTTTTATGCATCTTTATTTGCTGCGGCAGGCAGCATTGTCAATGAAGATCCTCAGGATGCACAGGCACTTACCATTCCGATTACCATGCCAATTATCCTTTCATTTGTGTTGATGACTGCTGTTATTTCGAACCCTGATTCCACACTTGCCGTTTGGGGAAGCATCATTCCCTTCTCCTCTCCCATTGTTATGATGGCGCGGATACCTTCAGGAAATGTACTGCCCTGGGAATTGATATTATCCATCGTGTTGCTTGTGGGAGGATTTACTTTCACTACCTACATTGCGGCAAAAATTTACCGGACAGGAATTTTATTGTACGGCAAAAAAGTAACATTGAAGGAAATCGGAAAATGGTTGTTTAGAAAATCGTAAATATCACAACACCACATCCCGCTCATTATCCCAGTTGGCTCTGATGGAAATTGTTTCTGTGATCCGGTGTACTTTTTCTGGTTGTAATTTTTCATAATAATTCCCTGTATCCCACTTTCCATTATGATTGGTGTCTTCAAGAATTTGGATGTGGTAAGTTCCGGGCTGAATTAATTTCTTTTCGAATACATTTCCCGATATCGAAAAGGTTTGCACATCTCCCTTATCATTTACCAGTTGCAACAGCGGGCTGGAATATTTTTCCAGATTCTTAAATGTCAATTTTATTGTTCCGTATTCACTCTCATTTTTTACAGTGAATCGAAGTGTATCATTTTTTGAAAGGCCTTTCCCAA
Organism: Chitinophagaceae bacterium; assembly: GCA_017307735.1. Taxonomy (GTDB): domain Bacteria; phylum Bacteroidota; class Bacteroidia; order Chitinophagales; family Chitinophagaceae; genus Ginsengibacter. Next base: position 41,340 of record JAFKGR010000017.1, on the reverse strand, counting down.
GTGAATCCCTCGCAGCAACCGTATCAATAATCAGGTTATACTTTTCACCTCCTGCCCAGGCATGTTGAACGGTAACTAATTGTTTGGTTGAATCGAGTGAAATTGTTGTTCCCGGAAGTTTCTTATAAAGTGTATCAGTCAATTCAATTTTCGAAGTATCAATTTCTACCGGATAATTAAAGCTCAAAAACAGAGGCGACAGCAAATCCTGAATGCCACCTGACAGCGAGCTACCAAATTTAAGAGGTTCCCCGGCTTTCGGTTTGCTCTTTTTAGGCGCTTCTTTCTCAGCCTGGAAAGCATATAATTCGATGGGGGCATTCTCTGTCAATGCAGGTTTTACAATGCTGTCATAAAAAGCAAATAATTGAAGCGGACTGGTGTACATAAACTGGCCACCTTCATCTTTTACAGCAAAAATGTGATAATCTCCGGGATGCAGGAATTTGAAAACAAAATGTCCTTTTCTGTCTGGCCTTGTAATATAATCCGGACGGTGTTTAGCAACGGCCGAATCGGTTAAATCTGCATGAAGCAGAATAGTCAGCGTGGTATCAACCGAACCTGTTTCTGCAACAAATACATCACCTTCGAGAATCAGAGAGTCGATGGATTTTCCGGTAGAAAAAACGTAATCAAAATTTCCCAGCGGATTCCCCTCATTCAAATCTTTGATGGTATTGCCAAACTGCAGAGAATAGGTTGTATTTGGTTTTAGGGTGTCAAATAATTTGACTGTGACTGTTTTTAATTTAAAATCGATAAACGGATTTTTCTTTGGCAAAGGAGATACGATTACATTTTTCAGCGGATTGTCCAATTGAATGTATTCATCAAACAGAAGAGAGATCTTATTGCTCTTGAAATTTGTTGAAAAATTCGGCGGTGTCGCCTGCACCAGGTTAGGAGGGATGGTATCTCTGGGCCCGCCGACCGGCATTCCTATTTGTGCACAACCACCGGAAAAAATAGAGATATAACAAAATACCGAACCTATTAATAAAACGGTGGTAATTGTACTCAGCTTTTTCATTGGGCTTATCCGGGAATGCGTGAAATATATTTTTCCATCTGTTTAATCTGATCCTTGATTTGCGGTGTATTGGGTTTTAGCGCTTTTACCTTTCTGAAATATTCCTTAGCTGCCCTGAATTCTCTTTTATTCACCATGATGGAAGACAATTGTAAATAAGCTGCTGCCTGATTTTCTTTATCGGGCAATCCTGCTCTGATAGCCTGCCGGATGAAAGATTCAGCTTCTTTAAAATTTCCTTTCTGGAGGCTTAACATACCCAATTGCAATTTATTTGCGCCTTCAGCTTCTTTAATTGGCATCCCCAGGTTCAGGCTTTTTTTCATGTGCTTTTCTGCCTCATCAAAATCCTGGTGAACCATAGCAAGATTTCCTTTCAATGTATAATAAACAGACCTTACCGGCTTAATCAGTAAGCCCGGAAACCAGATTGAATCCATTACTTTTTGTGCGCCTTCCATATCGCCCTCTTCCATGTAACCTTGTATCAACCTCATCGGGCCAAACAGAAAATGGCCGATTACCAGAACAGCTCCGACAAAGTATAAAACGAAGGAAGGCCAGAAACTCGATTGGATATTTACATAAACAGCCGCAATCAAAAAGATTGCACCCAATATCAGCCGGTACTTAATTACAAAATTCAAAACTTTGGTCATACAAGATAAAATACAGTAGTGATGAATAGCCACTAAAGGCAAGTGAGCAAAGATACATATTCAGTACCGATGCCGGTAAGAGGTTAATTCAATAGAAATGGTAAAATAATGAAAGTGACCCGTTCTAATTCATTTTATAATTGGCATTTTTATGAAGGGATTCGTCTTCGGCCAATTTCAATTCCCAATCCCATGCAGTTTTCATCATATCGTCGAGTGAATATTTAATTTTCCAGCCAAGTTCATTTCTGGCAAAAGAATTATCCGAATAAACTGCAATTACATCTCCCGGACGACGTGCTCCGATTTTATAGTTCAGAGATCTACCACTTACTTTTTCAAATGCTTTGATTGCTTCCAGAACGGTAACGCCATTGCCTGTGCCCAGGTTGAAAACAGAAACATCTGATTTGTTTTTCTTACCAATGAGATATTGAAGAGCCAGCGTATGGGCATTTGCAATATCACAAACGTGAACAAAATCGCGGATACATGAACCATCCCTTGTATCATAATCATCTCCATAAACTGTCAGTTGAGGAATTTTTCCGATAGCGGTTTGAGTAATGACAGGTACCAGGTTTTCCGGTTTACCCAATGGCAATTCACCGATATTGGAAGAAGGGTGAGCGCCAACCGGATTAAAATACCGCAGTAAAACACTTTTCAATCCATTTGCAATTGTCACATCCCGCACAATCTGCTCACCCATTTGCTTGGTTGCCCCGTAAGGTGATTCGGCCGGAAGTATTGGCGAAGATTCAGTTACAGGAATTTTATCCGGATTTCCATAAACCGTACAGGAAGAACTGAAAATAAAATGAGGAACCTTAAATTCAGCGGCACATTTTAAAATATTGACTAATGAAAAGAGATTATTTTCAAAATACATCAAAGGTTTATTTACAGATTCGCCCACCGCTTTGTAAGCAGCAAAATGAATAATGCCTTTGATATCCGGATTTTCCTGAAACACTGCAAATGTTTCATCGTAATTGCACAAATCCACTTTGTAATTCTTCACTTCTTTTCCTGTTATCTGCCTGATTCCATTCAATAATGCCATCGTGGACCGCGAATTATTGTCAATTGAAATAACCTCAAAATTATTTTCAATCAAATCAGTTATGGTGTGGCTGCCTATGTAACCGCATCCACCCGTTACAAGAATTTTATCCATATATCCAAAATAATAAATCTTAATGAGAAATCCTTAATAAAACAGATGTTGTATATAATAAACTATTGCACCTATAATTGCGCAGACGGGTATGGTAAATATCCAGGCCCAGATCAGATTCACTGTAATTCCCCATCTCACAGCCGACAATCTTTTGGTTGCCCCAACTCCGATGATAGAACCCGCTATCGTATGTGTACTACTCACGGGAATTTTCAGTGATTCCGTAATAAAAAGTGTAATAGCTCCGGCGGTTTCAGCAGCCACCCCTTCAAAAGGAGTAACCTTCGTTATTCTGGTTCCCATTGTTTTGATAATCTTCCATCCGCCGCTCAGCGTACCCAATGCTATGGCAGAATAACAGGAGATGGGCACCCAAACAGGCATTTCTTCAAAGGAGGAAATAGATCCATGTGCAATCAATGCAGCAGCAATGATTCCCATTACTTTCTGGGCGTCATTTCCACCGTGCCCCAGACTGAAAGCGCCTGAAGAAACCAGCTGCAGCCTCTTAAACCATTTGTGTGCTTTCACCGTATTCATTGTGTTGAGGAAGAATGTAAAAATAGCCATGACAATTAAAATAAATGCCATGAGAACCCATTTAAAATTGGTGTGAAAAAATATCACCCGCAGATAATAGTTTTGGTAATGAGAAACAATTTTCGAATTATCGGTTTCAAGCATCGCTGACAAAATCAAAATCACTACAACAATAACCAGGAATGATATAATTTTTGGAAGATGCCCTTTTCTGAAACTATTAATAAACCACAATGAAATTATAAAAGAAGCGATCATTCCTATAATCGGAGCGAGAAATATAAAACTTACAATTTTTATTACGGGTGCAGCATTAATGGAATTGAATCCGGCATGTGCAATGGCTGCACCACCAAATCCACCGATCAGTGCATGTGACGACGAAGAAGGAATTCCAAACCACCAGGTAATTAAATTCCAGATGATAGCCCCAATCAGGCCTGCAAAAACCACATGCAAAGTGATAAAATCCTGTTTCACCGTTTTTGCAATGGTATCGGCAACTCCGTGTTCCTTAAAAATAAAATACGCAGCAAAGTTGAAAACCGCTGCCCAAACAACAGCCTGAAACGGAGTAAGGACTTTTGTTGAAACGACTGTTGCAATTGAATTGGCCGCATCATGAAAGCCATTGATGTAATCAAACAAAAGCGCAAGGGCAATGATAACAATCAGAAAAGTGTACATACAAATTCAGTTTCAGAGCAATGTTTCCTTACGCATATTTAATAATGATGGATTCAATGACATTAGATGCGTCTTCACATTTATCTGTAATAATTTCCAGCACCTGATAAATTTCTCTTTTTTTAATAACCTCTTTGGCATCCGGTTCTTTTTCAAATAAATCTTCAATGCTCAAATCAAAAATATCGTCAGCCTGGTTTTCTACACTATTGATGGCCACCATCGCATCTGTAATCCTTCTGAGATTTTTCATATCTCTCAATTCCAGTACGGCTTTTCTCACTTCTGAACATCCCTTCAGAATCAGGTCAGCCATTTTCTGAAAAGTAGTTTCATTGGGATTTACTTTATAATAAACAATTTTCTTTGAACAGCTATTAATATAATCGCATATATCATCAAGCGCTGAAGCAAGATAGTGAACATCTTCCCTGTCGAATGGTGTGATAAAATTCCTTCCTAATTCTGTAAATATCCGGTGAGTGAAATTGTCGTTCTCATGTTCGAGATCCGCTATTTGCTTATTAATGACCAACCTTTTTTCAGGGTCGGTTTCATAAATCAGGTTGCGAAGTTCGGTGGCCATTTTTAAAACATTTTCCGCCACCTCTTCAAACAGATTGAAAAAAACTTTGTCTTTCGGTAAAAATAATTTCAGAATAGAGTTGAAAGGCATTTGCAAAATTTCATGCAAAAGTAATCATTACAAAATACCTTTCACCTATATCAATAATGTTTTATACTAAAGAAACCCATAATCCAAAACCCTTCTCGCATATTGTTTGTCCTGAAAGATAAATGTCACCTCATAACTTCCGGTATTATCTTTTGAAAAAAGATAGAGGTATAATCGCCGCCCGTCTTTTGAAAAATAAATGGCATCTCTTGTTCTCAATATGCCCTTGTCCAGATAAGTAAAATTCATGTTGTGCAAGTCCTGGTAGGCAATAGGCGGGATATTGACAGTATCGCCATCGATAATCATCAAAACAGAACCGATGGATGTCGCAGGAATATTTCCATAATTCCCGTAATAAGTCCGCCGATCAATTCTGATTAGTGTTTTTTCATCATAATTAAGTTTATGCGCCTTGGGATCAAAAGGAACCAGGTTGACCTTTGCATAAATGTTGTCTTCTTTAAAAACCAAACTATCTTTTTTGACTATCAGCGGAGTTATTTCACGCAATTTAGGAGCCTGCGCACTTTCACTGATTCCCTTAAATGAAAAGTGAGCAACTTCCGATCTGACAACGGGTGGTTGCAATCTGACAAAAGATTCATTCCTCTTGCGGGTATCTGTAAAATCCTGGCTGTAGCTTCCTTCATAAAAGAATAAGAGGACAAGTACAGAAAACAAAGTCTTCATCATCTTATAAAATTTCATTGTTCCTTAATTGTGGGATATCCTTTGGCTATCCAGTCAGTACGTATGTTTTGAGGTAAATTCAACAAGCGGAAATTAGTATAGCCCTCTTGTTTTAAAACATCGATGGCCGGCCTTACATTCGGGCAATGGTCAAAAGGACAACATCCGCAATAAATAACAATAGAACTGTTCTTAGAATAGGCAGAAAGTATTTCTTTGAATTTCTGAATCCCTTCAGGCTCGCTTGCCATCCCTGCATCAATGGAGTTGGGAATAATAACTCCGGGGCCTACATTGATGATGACCGGAATATTTTTATTTTCATCGATTTTCCTCGCAAGATCTGCGGGTTGTTCCAATTGATCTTCCGTCCAGTTTACAGGTTCTGCCTGGCTGCATGCCTGTTGCATACCGGTAAGGAAAATAAAACTTATGAAAAGCAATTGTTTCATAAAGATCAGATTTGAATTCATGTAAAAATAGAGTTTTCGCAAACTAAATACAGATTACAACTCACTTTTTAAAACATCTTTAGGTCTTATCAGGATTGGTGTAAGTTTTAATGGCTTCCACATATTTTTCAAATGCTTCTACCCCGTGGGGAGTTATCTGACAAATCGTTTGTGGATAGTTGTTATGAAATTTTTTCACAATATGGATATATCCCGCTTCTTTAAGTTTGGTCAACTGCACGCTCAGATTGCCATTGGTAGCATTGGACTTTTCTTTCAGAAATTTAAAATCGGCTTCCTTAACGCTTATCAATAATGAGATAACCGCCAATCTTAACTGTGAATGTAAAACAGGATCTAAATTTTTAAATTCCATCTCTTAACTACTTTTTCCGTTTATAAAAAATTCTCCTTTCATACCGGCCTGGCAACAAGTATCCGGTAATTAGCCGGATACACCTGTGTGCAAGTGCCATTAACAATAACACTTAATCCATCGGGACAAATGAACGGACAATTCCCTATAATCCACAAAATACGCAACCAAAAATCAATGGAGAGAATTTCATCAATCGGCCGGGAAAAAGTTCATCATTTCCGGTTGGCGGAATTTTAATGCAGAGAAAGATTGAAATAATAAACAAATCAGAAATGAGCTGAAAAATATTTTGATGTGTTATGAAAATTATTTCCTCTGTTTCGTAGGACTTCCAATGGCTATCTGGATATATGAAGGAACGCTCCATATAAATTAGCAGGTTAGAACATTAATTAGCTGCCGGATGACATCTTTACCATAAGAAAATTCAGGGATGTCATAAAGATTTTCAGACTGAATCAAAACGGGTAATCCGATTCATCGTTAGTTCCATTCTATGTATATTTTAATCTGATACCTACTCTCCAAATCGGTTTTTTTATTTCGAGTCACCATTCACCGCGAAATGGCAGGTTGACCGGAATAATGAAGACCGAGCAATAAGAATGCTTTTATAGGAAACTCATCTGTAATGTTTAAACTTATTTTATCGATAAAGTAATTAATATTACAAACTATAATAAATCTCAATATATTTTTTATTAAAGATTTGTTAACATCAAAATAATAGCATTGATAATCAGTGTATTACTTAATAGGTAAGTAATTCCACTCTTATTTTTCCACAAATTTTTTTTTATTCACATCAGGCAAAATTTATTTGTTTATACGTCTGAGAATTGTAATTTAGCAATAGAATTTAATGGGTTAGTAAGTACAAAGAGCTGGCTGCTGCCGGCTCTTTTGCTTTTTTATATTTTCTTCGTTTGACTCATCACCCCCACAGAAATTTTCGTGAAGATTTTTTACCAGTTTAATTTAAACTATCGGGTAATTAAACAAACAAGATGGGAGTCAAAAACAAATCAGGTTTTCTCATCTTTTTCCAAATTCAAAATTCAATCATTGAAGTAATCAGATTTCTGAATTGTCATTATATCATGAGAATACATCTCGTTGGTTTTTTCTGATCATATTTTAATTCCTCCTATTTCAGATTTACTTTCTTTACAAGAAAGCCGGGCAAATTTTGCCTTCGGGAACAAACCCGGGAAAACTCAAATCATCCCTGAAAAATTTCTGGTAAACTCCGGGAATAAAAGTTCGGTCTGAGTAATGAATATGTTAATTTGCCATAGTGTAAATCTGAATCAGAAATGAATAAATTAAAAACCGCATTTGTCTGTTCCAATTGTGGATACGAAAGTGCAAAATGGATGGGCAACTGTCCACAATGCAATGAATGGAACACCTTTGTGGAAGAGGTAGTGTCGGGTCCGAAATCAAATAAAAAGGCAGATTGGAAATCTTTCAGCAATAAAAAATCAGGAATAAAAACGATTGCCATCGGAGATATCGACACAACAGAACTCGACCGGATTGATACCAAAGACGAAGAGTTGAACAGGGTATTGGGTGGTGGAATTGTGCGGGGAAGCATTGTATTGGTGGCAGGTGAACCCGGCATCGGAAAATCCACTCTGTTTCTCCAGGCCGCGGGCGCACTAAATAACAATCTGACTCTTTATGTAAGCGGTGAAGAAAGTGATCAACAAATCAAGATGAGAGCCGACAGATTAAAAATTAAAAATGAACAACTTTATCTCCTCACAGAAACTGATACTTCAGAAATTTTTAAAGAAATTAAAAAACTGAAACCAGAGCTGGTAATTATAGATTCCATTCAGACCCTTCAATCTCCTTTTCTTGATGGTACAGCCGGCAGCATAACCCAAATAAGAGAATGTGCGGCAGAGTTGCAGCGGTTTGCAAAAGAAACCAATACCCCCGTAATTTTAATCGGTCACATTACCAAAGAAGGAAGTATTGCCGGCCCCAAACTTTTGGAGCATGCCGTGGATGCCGTACTTCAATTTGAAGGAGACAGGCACCATACTTACCGCGTCTTGAGAACGCTGAAAAACAGATTCGGAAGTACATCTGAAATCGGAATTTATGAGATGACTTCAGAAGGTATGAGGCAGGTTGCCAATCCATCCGAAATTTTAATAACTCAGCGAGACGAACAGCTTAGCGGTGTTGCAATCGCTGCTACCATTGAGGGAATCAGGCCGCTTTTAATAGAAGTACAGGCGCTGGTAACGCCCAGTGTTTATGGTACTCCTCAAAGAACAAATACCGGATTTGATTTAAGAAGGTTACAACTTCTTTTGGCCGTACTGGAAAAAAGAGGCGGGTTTGCATTCAGTTCAAAAGATGTTTTTATCAACATTGCCGGAGGAATCAAAGTCGAAGATCCATCCACGGATTTGGCCGTACTGAGCGCTTTGTTGAGCTCGTACGAAGACATAGCTCTTCCAACAAGTATTTGTTTTGCGGGTGAAGTAGGATTGAGCGGTGAAATAAGAGCCGTTAACAGAATTGAGCAAAGGATTACTGAGGCATCTAAACTCGGATTTGAAAAAATCATTATCAGCAAGTACAATCAGAAATCAATTAAAGAAAATAAAATGCCGATAGAAATTCTGACTTTAGGAAAAGTGGAAGAATTGTACCGTTATTTGTTTCAATGACCAGCTTAAGAGATATCATATCATCATTCAATCATTTGTTTTTTCCACATCTCTGTGCAGGATGTGGCAGCGACCTGTTAAATAAAAATGAACTGGTATGTTTTAGATGCATGAGTCAGCTTCCTTATACAAATTTTGAAAACATAAGAAACAACAGGACAGAACAGATTTTTCAGGGACGCATTCAAATCGAAAGTGCGATGAGCCTTCTTTATTTTTCAAAATATTCCGCAGTGCAGAACCTGATGCATCAATTAAAATACAAAGGTCAAAAGCAATTGGGAATCTTTTTAGGTACATTAATCGGAAAAGCCATTCAACAGGCACCCCATTTTCAAAATATTCACGGACTCATACCCCTGCCATTATTCCCCGAAAAAGAAAAAATAAGAGGTTACAACCAATCCGAATTGCTCTGCAACGGAATTTCAGAAATCACATCTGTACCGGTTCTTTCAAATAACATAATCAGGCAGGTTCACACCTCCACACAAACCCGGAAACACAGAAGGGAACGCTGGCAGAATGTGGAAGGTATTTTTCATATTTCAGATCCTGAAACTTTAATAAACAAACACCTTCTTCTCGTAGATGACGTCATCACCACAGGTGCTACTTTAGAATCCTGTGCAATTAATATGAAAGAAATTCCCGGAGTTACCGTGAGTATTGCAACACTTGCTATTGCCCTTCACTAAAAAAATGATTCCCTTTCCCGGAATCTTTTCCAGGCAAAGAAATTAAAGCTCCCATTTTACGAATCTTTTCATTTAGTGGAATCCTTTTTGAGGAATTTTATCAGGGTATCATTGCTTCAATTATTTTCGACAAAAAGTTCAAAAAAAAACAATCATGGAAAAAGTTATCACACTTCATTCCACTTTGGATTTCCATCAAACACTGGAAAGAGTGATTCAAAATATTCAGAAAAAAGGATTCAAAATCTTTGCTCGAATAGATCATACTGAAGAAGCAAAACTCGCTGGACTCAAATTAAATCCGACCCAATTAATCATATTTGGGAATCCTGCTGTCGGAACTTTTCTCATGCAAGACAAGCAAACATGTGGCATCGATTTGCCGGCAAAAATCCTGGTTTGGGAGGATTCTCAAAATTCGGTCATGTTAAGCTATCATGAAATGTCAACATTTAGTAGGGTTCATCATTTGTCGAAAAGAAGTGAAGAGGTTTTACAAAAAATTTCTGAAACAGTTCAATCCATCTGTAAAGAAGCAACACAATAGAAAAAGTGGGGTAAATAAAAAAAGTGCAGAAACCATCTGCACTTTTTTGAAATTATATTGTTTTAAAAATGTTTCTCAATTCTGGAAAAACATCACCGGATCTGCTTATTTATTTATTCCCATTTTGGCTTCAATGGAAAGAGTTGCATGAGGCACAGCGCGGAGGCGTGCTTTGTCAATCAATTTTCCGGTTACCCTGCAAATCCCGTAAGTTTTATTTTCAATCCTGACCAATGCTTTTTCCAGATGATCTATAAACTGAATCTGGCGGCTGGCCATTTGCGAAAGTTGCTCCCTTTCCATACTCAGGCTTCCGTCTTCCATTGTCATGTAACGGCTATCATTATCATCGCCGCCCATCTGATCCTTACGGGTAATTAGCCCTTGCAGATAAGCGAGTTCCCTTTTTGCAGCTTCCAGTTTCCTGACAATAAGATCTTTAAACTCCTTCAAATCTGCATCGCTGTACCGCAATGTCGGACCTGTGGGTTTATCCTCAGGCTGATCCAAAATTGATCTGGTAAATGATGGATCATATTTTCTGGAACGATCGGTGGTAATCTCAGGCATTCTGAAAACTTTTTCTTTTTCTGCCTTTTTCTTATCAGCTACCTTTTTGGCTTTTACAGCCTTCTTCAGCAGGTCATGATGAGTGAGAGCACTTTTTATTTCCTTATGGGTATGTGATTCACTCTTTGCGTGGCCATCAATTTTATGAACGGCCTTCGAAGCGGTTGTCTTTTTTGTTACAGAGGCTTTGGGCGCTTCTGTTTTTTTGGAGGTTTGTTTTTTAGTCAATTTCTTCGATGTTTTTGAGTCAGCTTTTTTCAAAACTGATTTTTTAACAATAGGTTTAGCAGCTTTCGAATGGCCTTTGGAGACTATTTTCGAAGGTGATTTCTTAGCAGACACTTTCTTTGTAACTGACTTCTTTTCTGCAGTTTTCTTTGTTAAGGTTTTCTTAGGTGTAGATTTAACAGCTACTTTTTTCAAACTCTTAGGGGCAGCAGCCTTTGCTTTTGAAGCAACCTTCTTTGTTTTCACAGATGCTTTCTTTTTTGTTGTTGCCATAAATTTTCTTTAGCTAATTTTTTTAATCTGCACTGTCAGAACGTCATTATTAACCTCAATTTGTTCACCATTCGTTAAGCTCGGGACAAAGTCAATCTGGCGTGCTAAAATTTCCGCGCAAATATAGTCATTATAATCACTAATTATGTTTTTTGTTAAACCTTTGTCTTCTATTATTAGGACAATTTTATCAGTTACCTCCAGATTCTTTTCTTTACGCAGATTCTGCACTCTATTAACGAGTTCTCTGCTAAATCCCTCATTTTTCAGATCGGGTGTCAATTCCAGATCAAGGGCTACCGTTAACGATCCTTTAACTGCTATTTCGTACCCCGGAATTTCTTCGGTGGATACTTCCAAATCTTCGGAAGTTATATAAATAGCCTCCTCTCCCTTTTTGTCATATTCAGGGTTCAACAAAAGTTTAGAATCAGACGCCCGGTCAATTTGTTCGCCCGATAAATTCTGAATGGTTGATGCTGCCCATTTCATGCCGGCGCCCAATCTTTTTCCAAGCGTTTTATAATTGGCTTTTGCTTTCTTTTTAATAAAATCATTATTGACGGGTAAAACCTCTACCTCTTTGATATTGGTTTCTGACTGGATAATATGTACAACCGGCTTCAGTCTGTTTTCAAATTCGTCTCCCAAAGAAGGTATTAAAACTTTTTGCAAAGGTTGCCTTACTTTGATATTGACCTTTTTCCGCAGGGACAAAATCAGAGATGACACATCCTGGGCCAGTTCCATTCTTTTTTCTAATTCCTTATCGATTATTTTCGGATCAGCTTTGGGAAAATCTGTAAGATGCACTGATTGTTTAGTATCCACTTTTACCACTGCATTAAGGTTTCTGAATAGCCAGTCAGCAAAGAACGGAGCCACAGGCGCCATCAGTTTACTTACCTGTACCAGACATTCCAAAAGAGTTTGATAAGCCGAAATCTTATCTTTTACATCAGATGCATTTTCAACTCCGTTTTCTTTTCTGGCCGGTTTCCAGAATCTCCTTCTGCAAAGACGGACATACCAATTGCTGAGCTGATCATTCACAAACGAATCAATTGCCCTTGCTGCGGGTGTGGGTTCATAATTGTCCAGATTTTCAGTTACTTCTTTTTCCAATGAATTCAGTGCAGACAAAATCCAGCGATCGAGTTCAGGACGTTCATTGACAGGGATTGATTTTTCCTGATTGAAAAATCCGTCCACATTGGCATATAAAGCAAAAAACTGATAAGTATTGTAAAGAGTTCCAAAAAACTTGCGTTGCACTTCTTTGATTCCTTCCGTATCAAATCGAAGGCTGTCCCACGGGCTTGCATTCGTAATCAGGTACCAACGCGTTGCATCCGGGCCAAATTCATCAAGTGTCTTAAACGGATCTATCACATTGCCTACCCTCTTACTCATTTTATTTCCGTTCTTATCGAGCACAAGTCCGTTGCTGACTACATTTTTGTAAGCCACACTGTCAAACAACAAAACAGCCAGCGCATGCAATGTATAGAACCAGCCTCTTGTCTGATCCACCCCTTCACAAATAAAATCTGCCGGAAAATTTTGTTTAAATATTTCTTTATTCTCAAAAGGGTAATGCCATTGTGCATAGGGCATCGAACCGCTGTCAAACCAAACATCCACCAATGCTGGCACTCTTTTCATTGGTTTTCCCGAAGGAGAAACTAAAATTATAGTATCCACAAATGGCTTATGAAGATCAGACGTCAGTTGTTCAATGAATTTTTCTGTTTGTCCTTTGTATTCAGCGGGCAATTCCATAAAACCTTTCTCAACAGATTTCCTGATTTCTGTTTTCAAATCATTGATAGATCCGATACAAATTTTTTCTTCTCCATCTTCTGTTTGCCATATCGGCAAAGGTGTTCCCCAGAAACGGCTGCGGCTCAGGTTCCAGTCCACCATATTTTCCAGCCAGTTTCCAAACCTGCCTGTCCCCGTGGATTCCGGTTTCCAGTTGATTGTTTTATTAAGCTCAATCATTCTGTCTTTCACGGCAGTGGTCTTGATAAACCACGCATCCAGTGGATAATAAATAACAGGTTTATCTGTACGCCAGCAATGAGGATAATTGTGTTCAAATTTTTCTATTTTGAAAGCTTTGCCTTCTTTTTTCAACATCACCGAAATATCCACATTCACATCCTGGTAATTCTTTTCATCCCTGTAATCTTTCACGTATCTGCCACTGAACTCTCCAACGCCATCTATGAACTTTCCTTTTTTGTCAACAAGGACAAGTAATCCCAGATGATTCTGTTTACCGACTTTAAAGTCATCCGCACCAAATGCCGGCGCTGTATGTACGATACCCGTACCATCTTCAGTAGTTACAAAATCACCGAGAATAACTTTGAAAGGATCAGCTTCCGGATCAGATTCTTTTATCTTTTCCATCGTATTGGCCTCAGATGGCATCAGTTGTTCATAAGAAATCCCTTCAAGTTGTTTGCCTCCAAAAGACTGGATATTTTTCCAGGGGATTATTTTTTTCGCCTGGTCAGAATTAAATTCAAGATTTTCTCCTTCCGGTTTGAAATAGCGCGGTATCAATTGTGTGGCTAACACAACATTGACCGGCTCATGTGTATATGGATTCAATGTTTCAACCAGTGAATACTCAATTTTTTCACCGACCGTCAATCCAAGATTTGAAGGCAATGTCCACGGCGTTGTTGTCCATGCGATAAATGAAACATTTCCTTTCACATTCTTAAAAAGAAATTCAGATTTTTCATTTCTCCTGACTGTAAATATGGCGACGATACTTGTGTCTTTCACATCTTTGTAAGTACCCGGTTGATTTAATTCGTGCGAGCTCAAACCTGTGCCTGCTGCCGGAGAATAAGGCTGAATACTTACACTTTTATACAGATATCCTTTGTCGTATAACTTTTTAAGCGCCCACCAGAGCGTTTCGATATAATTATTTTCAAAAGTGATATAGGGATGCTCAAGGTCAACCCAATATCCCATTTTGCGCGTCAGGTCATCCCACTTGTCTTTGAATTTCAATACCTCTCTTCTGCAAGTCGCATTGTATTCCTCAACTGAGATTTTTTTACCGATGTCTTCTTTGGAAATTCCCAAAGATTTTTCCACACCCAATTCCACCGGCAATCCATGTGTATCCCAACCGCCCTTTCTTTTTACCTGAAATCCCTGCATCGTTTTGTAGCGGCATACCAGATCTTTCAGTGTCCTCGAAATGACATGGTGAATACCCGGCATACCATTAGCGCTTGGCGGCCCTTCATAAAATACAAATGGCTGATGCCCATCCTTTTCGGAAACACTTTTTTCGAAGATTTTTTCCTGATTCCAGAATTTCAAAATTTCATTTGCGAAATCAGTCAGACTTAAACGGCTGAACTCATTATATTTCTTATCCATTCTTACTGCCTTTGCTACAATATAAAAGTTTGCAAAGTTAACCAAATTCGGGGGCATTTTTACACAGCCATGATTGTTCAGGAAGCATTTGGCACAAAATTTATTATTATAAAATAATTTAATTCCGTTGCTACACACGCCGGTGTTAACCTATGAAGAACGGAAAAATTCTAAGATCTGGAATTGAATAGCGGAGCTGTAAAAGGTTCCGCTATATTTTTTTAGAAATATTCCTATACCAGAGGATTTTCCAATCATAGCTAAAATGATTTTAATTAACGCCAAAGGAGAATCATTACAAAACCGGATGTGTCATATTAATAATGAGCAAATGAAAATTTCTTATTGCGAAACGGGATTTTTTTCCTGAATAATGAAACCCGCCTGAAAAAGCAGGGTTTTTATTTAGCGGAGAGTGAGGGATTCGAACCCCCGATACCATTACTGATATACACACTTTCCAGGCGTGCTCCTTCAACCACTCGGACAACTCTCCTTTCCAAAAGGGCTGCAAATCTAATAAAGTATTTGATTTGTAGGAATAAGATCACGTTCTAAAAAATAAAAAGATAGAAAGAGAAGTCAAATGTTGGGAATAAAAAAAGAGCATTCAGGATTTAATTCCGTTTACTACCACAAAAACTATTTAGGAATACTTATTTTAATTTTTTTTGCTTAGCCCCAGCCGCAATCCATAGCTGAATAAATGTTCTTTTACATTATATATATGACTATAGGTAGATAGTATTTGATATTGAACAGCCGGCCCGATTTTCCAATTGATATCTTTTCCTGACAAGGTCAATGTAGTTGCGAAATCTCCATTCAAATTCATTCTCCGCAAAATATCCGGGTCACTTACAAAACTGCTGCCATCACCCGAAAGGATATATGCCCTGGAAGATACGACTACAAACGGTTCGATATCCGAAGATATACTCCACTTTATTTTTTGGTTGCTGAACAAGGTCAGTTCAAGCCCGGCCGGAACTCCAAGTTGCAGGCTATAATTCCTGATATTCGTATTACCTTCTCCGGGTTTATTGCTGAGATAGGTAACATAATTCTTAGTAAAGAATTCACCATTTTGTCTTTTAAAAGTAACAGTGGCCAGGGTAGGGTGCACAATTCTCGGCTGAATATCGTATCCACCGTAATTGACATGAACGCCGGAATAAAAACTCAAAAAATCATTGATTTTATATCCCACATTTGTGCCTGTCTGAAATCCCAAAAGAGAACCCAAATCCATTTGGTGAGGTGAGGACGGATTAACCACAACCAGAGAAGATGGCTGGTTTAAATTTGATCCTCCAAAACGGACATTTGTAATTACCGGTGTAACAAAAAATGTCCATTCCGCTCTTCTGTATTTCTTTACCTTTTTCCTGTTTATCTCCAAATTGGCCTGCTGCGATTCAAAAGGAATCCTGTCTGCCCTTTCCATTTTTGAATTCAGACTAATTTCAGGTTGATCAATACTAAACGTCGTAAATAAAGTATTACCTGTTTGTAATTCTTTTGAAATACTTATTTCCGATCGGGCGCCTGTAATGGAATTTAAATTTTTAAATACACCGGGCACTCCTGTATTCTCTTTACTGCCTGTCACTGGAAGTGATATTGCCAGAGGTGCAATCCACCGGCCACTTACAATATCAGATTTTTCATTTCCTGATGATCTGGTAACAGGTGCAGATTCCTTTCCGGAAAATGTTAGTGTGTTTGAATTAATTTCCCGGCCCGGCTGCGATTGATTGTTGATTGTTTTTGTTTCTGTATCAGTTCCGGTGTTGGTATTTTTCACTTTATTTTCATTACCTGATAAAGGTTTACCAACTTCATTATCCTCCTGAATTTTGGCAGGAGGCACTATTTGATTGGCTTGTTTGGTTGTAGAATGCTGGTTGGTATTTCCTATCCAGAATATACCGATGATCATGATTATCCCAATGGCGAGCGAAGGCCATTTGCTGCCTGGATGTAAATCGTTGTAAATAGATTTCCATACTCTTTCGGGAGGATCGAGTTCGAATTTGTCTGCGTTTTCTCTCAGCGTACGTTCAAAATCATCCGTGTCAAATCTGTCCATCATAACTTCTTTCAGGATTTTTTTTGGTATTTATATTTTGCAGTTAGGGTTCCCCTGAAACCAATCTTACCTTTTCTTTTTCCGGTAGGATTTTTCTTTTAATCAAAATCTCTTCCAACAAAGCTTTGGCTCTCGTGTATTGAGACCGGCTCGTACTTTCCTCTATATCCAGAATTCTGCCAATCTCTTTATGCGAGAATCCCTCAATGGCGTAAAGGTTAAGTACGGTACGGTATCCGAGAGGAAGCAACCTGATGCACTCAACCACCTGCTTTGCCTGAAGCATGGAAGGTACACTGTAATCCCTGACACGAACATCGCAGGCATTGACAAGAGACACACTTTCATTAAACTTTTTGTTCTTTTTTAAATGATTAATACAAGTGTGCACTATAATCCGCCTGACCCAACCTTCCAAAGAACCTTCACCCTTGAACTGGTGAATCTGATTAAAAACTTTTATAAACCCTTCCTGCAACATATCTTCAGCATCTTCCCTGCTCTTCCCATATCTGTAACACACACCGAGCATGCGCGGACTGAAATGAGCATACATTTCCTCCTGTGCGCTTGCAAGGTTTTCCCGACAGCCTTGAATCAGTTGTTCTTCAGTCATCTGGGTTTGTTTAACCCCACTAAGATAAGACAAATTATTTCCCAAATCGCTGCATACAAATTTTGAACTTGGGAAAATTTTTAAACAATTTTATTGATATTTTGGCTGGGCTACATCTTAAAGTCTTAAACAGGATATATTATAAACCAAAATATTTTTGACTTTTTTCAAAGCATTTCAGCAGAAAAAGAAAGGCCCGGCAAAAAATGAGAACCACAATTTGAATGGACGAGGTTTACAAAAATCGCATCGCAAATCCCACTCCGGAAAGGAAGGATGGTAATTCAGCAAATGAAATCAAGGTTTGAAAAGGACAAACGATTATTCATTCCTCCGGGTATAAAAATGAATCCGGCAATTAAAGATTTGCTTAAAACCTATTTAAATAAAATATTACCTGTCATGGCAGCAGGAACCGGTAATCCCATCAATGTGAGAATTGTCGGAGCCACATCTCCCAACTTCCCCGGAACCAATTTCAAATCCTGATCTGCACCAATAATAAAATAGGGAACCGGATTTTTTGTATGGGCGGTATTCGGTGTCCCATCTTCATTGATCATATAATCCGAATTGCCGTGGTCGGCTGTGAGAAAAATAACATATCCATTGTCTAATGCAGCGGTAACAACTTCCTTAACACAGGTATCCACTGTTTCAACGGCTTTAATCACTGCATCCCATACTCCGGTATGACCCACCATATCAGCATTCGCAAAATTGAGGCAGATAAAATCGGCAGATTGTTTCTTAATTTCCGGTACCAATGCATCCTTCACTTCAAAAGCGCTCATCTCCGGTTTCAAATCGTAGGTGGTCACTTTGGGAGAAGGAATCATGATCCTGTTTTCACCTTCAAACGGAATTTCCCTTCCGCCGCTGAAGAAAAAAGTTACATGAGGATATTTTTCGGTTTCTGCTATTCTGATTTGTTTCTTGCCGTTTTTTTCTAAAATTTCTCCTATGGTTTCACGTAAATCCTGATTGTCAAAAATATTATGTATTCCCCTGAACTTATGATCGTAAATGGTCATCGTAGTGAAATACAATTTGAGGGTGTGCATATTGAAATCCGGAAAATTTTCCTGTGTCAAAACCTGGGTAATTTGACGGCATCTGTCTGTACGGAAATTGAAACAAATTACAGCATCATCTTCTTTCAAACAACCATCGGGCGTCTGATCATTGATGATTGGCAAAATAAATTCATCAGTTACATTTTCCGCATAAGATTCTTTGACGGCCTCAATCAGGTTATTTGTATGTTTACCCTCTCTTTTCACTAAAGCATCATAAGCCTTCTTCACTCTTTCCCATCTTTTATCACGATCCATGGCATAATATCTACCCATGACAGTCGCAATTTTTCCGGTAGTTTTATCAAGATGATGCTGAAGATCGGTCAGGTACCCTACTCCACTTTTCGGATCCGTATCTCTGCCATCCGTGAATGCATGTATATAAACATTTTTCAATCCGGATTCAGCACAAATAGAACACAACGCCTTTAAATGATTGATGTGAGAATGTACCCCGCCATCACTCACCAAACCTATTAAATGCAGGGGCTTATTATTTTTTTTCGCGTATTTAATAGTTTCCGTCAATACCGGATTCTTTTTCAGGCTTCCATCTTCAACAGCAATGTTAATTCTTTCCAATTCCTGATAAACTATTCTTCCTGCCCCCAAATTCAAATGTCCGACTTCGCTGTTTCCCATCTGACCTTCCGGCAAGCCCACTGCACGGCCACAGGTCGTCAACGTACTGTTTGGATATTTATCGTAAAGTGAGGTAACAAATGGAGTTTTTGCATGGCGGATGGCATCGCTCTTTGCAACTTTTCCGAGCCCCCAACCGTCCATGATTACGAGTATAGCTTTTTTGTTGTTCATGGTGCGCAAAGCTATACCATTCGCCTTGCTTTATAAAAAACTATGAATTAAATTTATATTTCATTAAGGTCAAAATACAACCTCATCAGAATCTAAACCGGTATTTTATGAAACAATTTCTTATTTATACAACACTCGCCTTTTTGGCCGTCTCCTTCCCCAGACTCGCACTTAGCGATCTCATCAAAGCTTTCAAATCGGGGGATATTTCATTTGTCACCGCCTCCCTTGATAATTCAGTTGAAATCACGCTGAGTGGTCAAAATGAGAGCTATTCCAAATCCCAGGCAACTTCAATGCTTTCGAATTTCTTCTCAATTAACCGGATTTCTGATTTCAAAGTTTTACATCAAAGCGAAAGCAACGAAACGGCCTATTGCATAGGAAATCTTATTACCACGGGAGGAACTTACAGACTGACTTTTTTTGCAAAGGATAAAAATGGCAAAACCCTCTTGCAGGAAATCAGAATTGAGAAATAAGAAAATTTCTCATCGTTCCAATTTTGGTTTGCCAATAAAGTTTTTCTTTTTGGTTAAGCGAAATTGATTTTTTCGGATATTCACCCGGCTAATAAGGTTTCTTATTTCGAAAGAAAGACAAAACTATTTCAGTGTTTAATTCTTTCAATGTAATTGTATAACCCATGGCTAAGAAGAAAACCAGACAAAACGGAATTGTGTATTCTACGGATCCGGGATGGATCCACCAATCAGATCAGGAAGAACAACCTGAATCTCCTGAACCTTCTGTCCAGCAAATTAGAATCAGCATCGACAAAAAAAACAGGGCAGGCAAAATTGTGACATTGGTTGCGGGCTTTAATGAAAGCGATGAAGCTGTTGATGCGTTGGGAAAGGAATTAAAGAAATATTGCGGAACGGGTGGTTCTGTTTCGGAAGGGGAAATTTTGATCCAGGGAGATTGCCGAAAAAAAGTACTTGACTTTTTAATAAAAAAAGGATATTCGAAAACAAAAATTATCTGACTCTGAAAACTACACTCATGAAAACAGAAAATTTTGAAAATCCGTTAACCACAGTTTCCAGAAACACCGGTGGAATCAATGTAACTGTTGATGTCATTTACTCAATCAATATGAGTAACCCACTGACAGATGGATATACCTTTATTTACCGGGTTGTGCTTGAAAACAAAAATGATTTTGCCGTAAAAATTTTAAAAAGGAACTGGTTCACTTTTGACAGCGCCTATGAAAAAAGAGGTTCAGAAATGATGACAATAGAATTTGAGCAACCGGTTATTGAAGCTCATAGAAAATTCGAGTTCTTCAGCGAATGCCACCTGAAAAGTGCAATGGGCCAGATACATGGAAATTTCACTGTTCAAAACCTCAATAACAAAAAACACTTCGAGATCGACCTTCCTCTGTTTGAAATGATTGCACCTCTTAAAATGAATTAATTTCTCGGTTTATATTTCGATTGTTCATATACCCGGCGTTGGGGCATTTTCATCAATTGATCCAACGAGGTTTTGGGGTTAACTTCCATAAACTTTTTTACAATCTGAAGGCCTATAAAACTACCTAAATTTCCCGGTGCACCATCTCCAAAAGCCTGCGTCTTGGGAGACGGGCCGATATAATTTTTAATGATGGTCGGGTCGTTATTATTTATCAAATTATTATTCAGAAAAAAATCCCAGATGGTAGCTTCATTTTTATAAACACCTTTCGTTTGTTCCTCCGTATAACCAAACAGGGCAGATTCATTTTCATCAGGCAAAAACTTCTCAAGCAAAAAATATTTTTTTCCACTTTCAACCATTTGCTCAATGAGAGTGGAAGATTGATTTTGCGGGGGATAAAGATCATCGATAATAACCATCATCGCATTGATGGGAATGTGCTCCGGATCAAATGACCTGGAAATATATT
Source organism: Chitinophagaceae bacterium (assembly GCA_017307735.1). GTDB lineage: Bacteria > Bacteroidota > Bacteroidia > Chitinophagales > Chitinophagaceae > Ginsengibacter. The sequence goes on along the minus strand of JAFKGR010000017.1, from coordinate 20,112 downwards.
CCGGATAAAGTTCCTGTCCTTCTTCACTTTTATAAAAACTAAAATCCTTTCCCAAATGAAGTTGCAAACCAATTCCGATACCCGCCGGCGTCAACACATCACCCTGAATGCCGAAAGAGGTGTTAAAGAAAGCATCCATCGGCCCGATGAAAACAATCACTTTTTCAGGTAACTTGTATTTTGGAAAATAGTATTTCACATATCTTAAAGCTTCATCGATTTTCGTTGTCCATTTGGAAAAATCTTTGAAAATCCGATCACTTGAATCTTTGATCGGCGTATAATCTTTGATAAACTGCCTGACAGCTTCAGAAGTAGCGCTGTGGCCTACAGACAGGCTGTCCGCATGCAACCCCAAAATATTACTGACAAATCCGCCTGTAAATCCCGGATACTTTTTGTAAAGTAGTTGAATTGAAGAGGAAACCTCATTGGTATCTATCCTGAAAAAATCATTATCAAATCTTTCTGTTTTCAGATTCACCTCAATATTCGAAACATCAGGTTTTGTACTGCTATTACATGAAAAAAGCAGCAAAGCGAGGAAATAGAAGAAATATTTCATTTGGCAAATAAAAGAAAGAATAGTCAGATTTATTTTTAAGATAAATTTCATTTCGCCGGAAAATCAATTTGAATTTTAATTTTGATGTATGAAGATTCAATTAGCACAACAGAATTACACCGTCGGAGATTTTGAAGGGAATACAAAAAAAATAATCGGCGCTATTCAAAAAGCAAAAGAGAATGGTGCAGACCTGGTAGTATTTACCGAACTGAGTGTTTGCGGTTACCCATCCGCCGACCTGCTCAACTTCAATGAATTCATTGATAATTCCCTGAAAGCCGTACATGAAATCGCTGCCCATGCAGATGGTATCGCAGTGATTATCGGTGCTCCCGAACGCAATGTATCGCCCCGCGGAAAAGATCTTTTTAATTCTGCCTATTTCCTGTATGACAAAAAAATTCAAACAACAATCCAGAAAACATGTTTACCCAACTATGATATTTTTGATGAATACAGATATTTTGAACCCGCATACGAATGGAAAACCATTTTGTTTAAAGGAAAAAAGATTGCGTTGACCGTTTGCGAAGACATCTGGAATCTGGGAGACAATCCACTTTACCGGATTTGTCCGATGGATCAATTGATGAAAGAACATCCTGACATCATGATCAATATTTCAGCTTCTCCATTTGATTACACACATGATGAAGACCGGAAGGCCACAGTAAAACAGAATGTTTTGAAATATAAACTTCCCATGGTTTATGTAAATGCAACAGGAGCACAAACACAAACCATCTTCGATGGGCTATCTCTTGTATTTGATAAGGATGCAAACCTGTGTAAACAGCTTGCACAGTTTGATGAAGATGAAGCCTGCATCATTGTAGATGATAATGGCAAAGTGGATTCTCCAATCATTGAATCCAATAATGAATTGCCCAACCAGCAACTCGATCCGGAAAAACTGGATCCCGCCTTAAATATCGATCAGGTCAGGAAAGCCATTATTCATGGAATCAGAGACTATTTTTCAAAGCTTGGTTTGCAAAAAGCCATCGTTGGAAACAGCGGTGGCATCGACAGCGCTGTAACACTGGCTCTTGCATGTGAAGCCCTCGGAAAAGAAAATGTATTATCTGTTCTGATGCCTTCGCAATACAGCAGCAGCCACAGTATTTCGGACGGAGAGCAATTATGCCGCAATCTGGGTTCACCCTATTATATCCTTCCGATAGAAAATATTTACCATAGTTTTTTAAATACGCTACAACCAGTTTTCAAAAACACAAAACCCGATGTTGCAGAAGAAAATATCCAGGCCAGGACAAGGGGAAACATTCTGATGGCCATCGCAAATAAATTGGGCTGTGTATTGCTCAACACAAGCAACAAAAGTGAATTGTCTGTCGGGTATGGTACGCTTTATGGTGATATGGCCGGCGGATTGTCTGTGATGGGAGATTGTTACAAACTCCAGGTTTATGAATTGGCAAGGCACATTAATAAAGAGAAAGAAATCATTCCAAAGAATATCATTCATAAACAGCCATCGGCTGAACTCAGGCCCGGGCAATACGATTCACAGAGTTTGCCACCCTATGATCAATTGGATCCGGTTTTGTATCAATACATTGAAAAATCGAGAGAGCCGGATGAAATTTTGAAAATGGGTTATAATCCCAAAGTGGTTGATTTGGTTATCAGATTGGTGAACAAAGCCGAATTCAAACGGCATCAATTCTGCCCGATACTTAGAATTTCACCTAAAGCTTTCGGCCCGGGGAGAAGGATTCCAGTGGTTGCCAGATACTTTAAATAAATAGAAATAAAAAATAGTTAGATAAACAACTATCTTTATACAAAATAAAATTTGATGGAAGCATATATCGTAGCCGCGTATCGTACAGCAGTCGGAAAAGCCCATAAAGGAAGTTTAAGATTTTACCGTTCAGACGATTTAGCCGTTGAAGTAATTACCAGAATGCTCGAAAAAATTCCACAACTGGATAAAGAAAGAGTTGACGATCTGATTGTGGGCAATGCCGTTCCCGAAGCAGAACAGGGATTGCAAATCGGAAGGATGATCAGTGTACGCGCTTTGGGAATTAATATTCCGGGAATGACAGTAAACCGTTATTGCGCAAGTGGCCTTGAAACGATTTCTATTGCCACTGCAAAAATCAGGGCAGGTATGGCGGATTGTATTATTGCAGGAGGAACAGAAAACATGAGCATGGTACCGATGATGGGCTGGAAACCTGTTCCCTCATATCAGGCGGCCAGTACCAATCCGGATTATTTCATAAGCATGGGATTGACGGCTGAAGCGGTTTCCAAGGAATTTAATGTCACCCGTGAAGACCAGGATGAATTTGCTGTCCGCAGCCATCAACGCGCAGCCAATGCCATCAAAAACGGATATTTCAAAAATGGTATTATACCAATTAATGTAGAGCAGACGTTTGTCGGAAAAGACAATAAAATTCAAAAAAAATCTTTCGTTTTTGATACCGATGAAGGGGTTCGCCCGGGTACAACCATGGAAGTACTTTCAAAATTAAAACCTGTATTTGCCGCAGGCGGAACTGTAACCGCAGGTAATTCTTCACAAACAAGTGACGGCGCAGCTTTCGCAATTGTGATGAGTGAAAAAATGATGAACGAACTCGGATTAAAACCTATCGCACGAATCGTACATTGCCTGAGCGCCGGTGTACATCCGCGTATCATGGGAACAGGACCCATGGCGGCCGTACCAAAGGTTTTGAAAAGAGCAGGAATGTCGCTGAATGACATTGATCTTGTAGAATTAAATGAAGCTTTCGCTTCGCAAAGTGTTGCTGTCATTCGAAAACTCGGATTGAATCCGGATAAAGTAAATATCAACGGTGGCGCTATTGCATTGGGACATCCGCTCGGATGTACCGGAGCTAAACTCACAGTTCAAATCATCAATGACTTAAAACGCCTGCATAAGAAATATGGAATTGTGACTGCCTGTGTGGGCGGCGGCCAGGGAATTGCAGGGATTATAGAAAATATCGAATAAAATTCTTCCCACCGTAATTTAAAATCGGGTGATTTTCCCGTAGCCATTACATTTTTTTTGACTATTTTCAGCGCATGTTAGTCAAAGCTTTCGGAAGCGCTGTTTATGGGGTGGAAGCCATTACCATTACCATTGAAGTAGATGTCACCAACGGTGGATTTGTAACCATCGTCGGTCTTGCCGACAATGCCATCAAAGAGAGTGTTGAAAGAATGACGAGCGCCATCAAGACCAATGGTTATACTTTTCCAAGAACTAAGGTTATAGTGAATATGGCGCCTGCGGATATCCGCAAAAGCGGAACTGCATTTGACCTCCCGATTGCAATTGGGGTATTGGCGGGAAGTAATCAAATCGAATGTGGTGATTTGCTCGAACAATATATCATGATGGGCGAACTCGCTCTCGATGGATATATACGTCCCATCAAAGGCGCGTTGCCCATAGCCATTCAGGCGCGCAAAGAACATTTCAAAGGATTGATCGTGCCCGTGGAAAATGCCAGGGAAGCAGCCATGGTCAACAACCTCGATGTATATGGAGTAGGCCACATCAAAGAAGTTATCGATCTGTTGAATGGCAATAGCAAACTGGAACCACTCAGGGTTAATACACGGGAAGAATTTGCCGAAGCACAAAGCCATTTCGAAGTAGATTTTTCAGACGTGAAAGGGCAGGAAAACATCAAACGTGCTTTGGAAATTGCAGCAGCCGGAGGACACAATGCAATATTGATCGGTCCTCCCGGGGCCGGAAAAACGATGCTTGCCAAAAGGTTGCCTACCATTTTGCCACCGCTCAGCCTTCAGGAAGCATTGGAGACAACCAAGATACACAGCGTTGCCGGAAAACTCCCGTCCAATGCTACATTAATCAGCAAACGCCCTTTCAGATCGCCGCACCATACCATCTCCGATGTAGCTCTGGTGGGAGGCGGAAGCGTTCCTCAGCCGGGAGAAATTTCACTGGCTCATAACGGAGTATTATTTCTGGATGAATTACCTGAATTTAAAAGAACAGTTCTTGAAGTCATGCGCCAGCCAATGGAAGAAAGAAGAGTAACAATTTCACGCGCGAAGGTGGCGCTGGATTTCCCAACAAGTTTTATGCTAATCGCTTCTATGAATCCCTGTCCCTGCGGATATTACAACCATCCCGAAAAGGAGTGTACATGCCCTCCCGGGGCCGTTCAGAAATACCTGAATAAGATTTCAGGCCCGTTGCTCGACAGAATTGATTTGCATGTGGAAGTAACACCGGTGAATTTTAATGAGCTTAGTTCAAACCGGCAATCCGAAAAAAGTGAGTCGATCAGACAAAGAGTAATCGCGGCCAGAGAGATACAGGCAAAGCGGTATGAAGGCCATGAGGGTATCTATGCCAATGCCCAAATGAGCAGCAAAATGCTGAAAGAAGTTTGTGTCATCTCACAAGCCGGCACCAATCTTTTGAAGACGGCTATGGAAAAACTAAGTCTTTCGGCGAGAGCCTATGACCGGATTTTAAAAGTGAGCCGGACAATTGCAGATCTGGATCAAAGTGAAGACATCAGGCCGGAACATCTTGCCGAAGCCATTCAATACCGAAGCCTCGACAGAGAAAGCTGGGCCGGATAAAAAACTTTTATCCCGTATATCCTGCCAATTCAAGACTTCTCTTTTTCAATCGAACCACATCAAGCGACTCAATGATCGGATCCGATGTCAGTACAAGACTGACTCCATTCTTTTTCCACCAATCAGACTGAAACAATTTTTTGAAATGAATAATTCCAACGAGATAATTCACTTTATTATTTGAATTCCATTCCTCAACACTTTCAAACTCATCTTTCCTTACATATTTCCAATCGGTGAAGCCCACATATACCTTCACAAAGAAATCATTGGTCAGCACTCCCTGTTCATGATGATACAGCTTTTTATATTCATACTTATACCCATAACGAAGCGCCGAAATATCGCTCAACACAGCGGAAGCTGTAGGATAACTGCCTGCACCCTTCCCATAAAAAAACTGTTTATCCGCAAAAGAACTTTCGATGACCACACCGTTAAATTCATTTTTTATAAAAGCAAGCAGATCATCCTGTTTCACAAACCTGGGCAAAACGAAAGCAGCAACTTTTCCCGTTTTTAGTTTCTTTGCATAAGCCGTAAGCCTGATAACACAATCCTTTTGAGCGCCAACTGCAGCATCCTGCTCATTAATATTCTGAATCCCCGTAAATACCAATTGTCCTTTTTCCGGAATTATTCCGTACGCATGTGTCAGCAAAAATGTCCATTTATTCAACGCATCATACCCATCTACATCCAGTGTAGGATCGCTCTCTGCAAATCCCAATTGCTGTGCCTGAAGAAGGGCATTTTTGAAAGTGAGCTTTTCTTCAAACATTTTTGAAAGGATATAATTGGTAGAACCATTTACCACAGCGCTGATGGAATGCAATAAATCGTTGTCATAATATTCCTCCAGATTACGGATTACCGGAATGGAAGCACAACACGCAGCTTCATAAAGCAAAGACAATCCGGTTTCCTTCTGCAGAGCGAGCAATTCAGGCAAATGTTCTGCAATCATCTTTTTACTGGCGCTCACCACATTTTTCCCGTTTTTCATTGCGGTAGAAACTATATTGAACGCAGCATCTGAATCATTAATCATTTCGACAATAATGTTGATTTCGGGATCATTCAACAATTCATTTGCATCTGTGGTAAACAACTCGCGCGGGGCATTTCTGGGCTTATCCGGATTTTTAATACAAACTTTTTTGATCCTGGCCGAAAGAGAGGGCGTCTGTCCGATGACTTTATATACACCTTCCCCCACAACACCAAATCCAAAAAAACCCAATACCAATTTATTATTCGTTTTCATATTCTGTTCAGGCTGTCAAAGCAGCTTTTTCTTTTTTTGATTTCAAAATTTTATTCAATGCCTGTTCCAGATCCGCTATCAAATCTTCCGGATCTTCCAGCCCGATAGAAAGCCTTACCAATCCATCACTCACACCGTGAGATTTTCTGATTTCGGCAGGCATGGAAGCGTGCGTCATTTGCGCCGGATGACATATCAGGCTTTTTGTTCCGCCGAGGCTCTCGGCCAGTTTGAAACATTTTGTACTGGTCACTAATTCATCAGCAATTTCTATCGTATCATTTTTCAAAACAAAAGAAATCATTCCACCAAAGGCCTTGCTTTGTTTTGCTGCAACATCATGATTAACATGAGAAGGTAATCCGGGATAAAAAACTTTTTCTATTGCAGGATGCTTTTCAAGGTATTGAGCTACTTTCAAAGCGCTTTCACAATGACGCTGAACCCTCACATACAAAGTTTCAAGCCCACGGATAATCAACCAGCTATCAAACGGACCAAGAATGGCGCCACTGGCATTCTGGATGTATTTTATTTTTTCACCGAGTTCCTCATTTTTTGTTACAACAATTCCTGCAATTAAATCACAATGTCCGCCCAGATATTTGGTAGCGCTGTGAACAACAATATCAGCCCCCAACTCCAAAGGATTTTGCAGAACGGGTGAAGCAAATGTATTGTCCACACAAAGAAGCGCATCATTTGCATGGGCAACGGAAGCTATAGCCGCAATGTCAGATATTTTCAGAGTGGGATTGGTCGGGCTTTCAATCCAAACCAATTTAGTATCGGGTGTGAAAGCATCCACCACATTTTCAACTTTTGTGGTATCCACATAGTTTACTTTAATGCCGAACTTTTGATAAATATCATTGAACATACGGAATGCCCCTCCGTAAATATCATCCACAGCAAGGATTTCATCGCCGGATTTTAAGAGTTTTACCACAGCATCGATGGCTGCGAGGCCACTGCCAAAAGCGGCGCCGGTGGTGCCGTGTTCGAGTTTAGCTACAACTCTTTCAAGAACATCACGGGTCGGATTCCCGGTTCTCGAATAATCGTAGCCCTTGTTTACATTAGGGGCTTCCTGAATAAAAGTTGATGTCTGGTAAATAGGCACTGAAATAGCGCCTGTCAGTGGATCTGTTGGAATGCTGTTTAACAGAGATGTCACATTGTTCATTTTCGGTTGTTTAATTTTTTTAAATGGTTTAATAATGTTTTTAAAATCCACTCGCAAAAAATCACAGCCGGTTGTTATGAACCTTTCAAAAAAAAACTCACCTGACAGCATCAGGTGAGTTAATATTATAAGTTGCTTCGGCAGCAACGTTTTTTTAAATTCAAAACCTTGAACTGTCTTATCTGTCCCCACATCATTGTGGGGATGGAGTTAGCACCTTTGAATACTCTTGTTACAGAGCAAGTCAGGTTGCTAAGGCTTCATCGGGCCATATCCCTCTGCCTTTCTTGATAAGTGGATTGCAAAGAACTGGCTGCAAATATTAGATGCAATTCTGAAACTTCAAAATCTTTTTTCAAAAAATCCCTTCATGAATTCAATCGAACAGTCACAAAAGAATGAGATCATAATCAACATTTTTCTACGCTCAACTCATTGTATTTAAGAGAAAGAATTCAGCAAAACCCGCTATTCATAAAGATTCCTGGCGATGGCATCCATACTTAAAATTCACAGTATAAAGTTTCATTTTTGTCTGCCGGAAATCAAAAAAAAATAATTATAAAATTTTCTAAAACTATCTTCGCCGCATGCTTTATTCCCTGTTGCGAAAGTTCTTATTTCTTCTTGATGCAGAAAAAGCGCATTACTTTACTATGGATGTCCTGAAAGTAATTTGCAAACTCCCTTTTGCGAAGCAAATAATCAGGAAAATATTTTGCCCGCCTGATTCTCCTGTAACATTGTGCGGTTTACAATTCAAAAATCCTGTAGGGCTTGCGGCTGGTTTTGATAAAAATGCAAAATATCTCGATGAACTTTCTCTCCTCGGTTTTGGATTTATAGAAATCGGAACAGTAACCCCATTGCCTCAGTCAGGAAATCTGAAACCGAGATTATTCAGGTTGCCCAAAGACCAGGCATTGATTAACCGGATGGGATTTAATAACGACGGAGTAGAAAAAGTTGCGGATAGAGTAAAAATATTCAAGGAGAAGAACAGATCCAAGACAATCATCGGCGGGAATATCGGGAAGAATAAAATCACTCCAAACGAAAATGCATGGAAAGATTATGAAACGTGTTTTTTAAAAATCGCACCTGCGACGGACTATGTCGTAGTAAATGTAAGTTCTCCCAATACACCCGGGCTTCGCGACCTGCAACAAAAAGAGGAGTTGAAAAAGATCCTTGCTCATCTCATATTTCTCAACAAAGAAAAAAAATATTTTAAGCCCATCTTTTTGAAAATAGCACCCGACCTCAACCAAAATGATCTGGACGATATCCTGAATCTTGCAATCGAAATAAAATTAGACGGCCTGATAATAAACAACACAACCATATCGAGGGAACATTGCAAAACGAAAAGAGAAAAGATTGACAAAATAGGCGCCGGTGGCCTGAGTGGCAAACCTCTCTTAGACAGGAGTAATGATTTGATAAAATATGTATCAGACAAAACAAATCAAAAAATACCCATTATTGGAAGCGGTGGGATCATTACAGCCGGTGATGCCATTAAAAAAATCAATCAGGGATCTGTGCTGATACAAATTTTCACCGGATTCATTTACCAGGGGCCATCGCTGATCAGTAAAATCAATAAAAAATTCAGGGAGATGTAATACCATAACCGGTTTCGAACGAATTGTGTTTTCATGATATTCTTCAATAAAAAAGGAACTTTGGTAAACCCGTATTTTCAATTCAAATCTGATAATCGCATCCAATTTTCCGTACGAGCAACCATAATCGTAAATTGCACTCCGATTCACTACAAGTGGAGATATTAAAATTTAAAAAATGAATATTGGAATAGTCTGTTATCCTACGTTTGGGGGGAGCGGCGTATTGGCAACGGAATTGGGAAAAGCCCTTTCTGAAAAGGGACACAACATACACTTTATTACCTATCAGCAACCCGTAAGGCTGGGTGGTTTTCATACCAATATTTTTTATCACGAAGTGAGGGTTCCTACCTATCCATTGTTTGATTACCCACCTTATGAAACAGCACTCGGAAGTACGATGGTGGATGTGATCATGAATAACAAACTGGATCTTTTACATGTACACTATGCCATTCCGCACGCTTCTGCTGCATACATGGCGCGCCAGATTGTAGCCCGGCAGGGAATCGATATTCCCGTTGTCACTACATTGCATGGAACAGATATTACGCTGGTGGGAAGAGACAAAACATATTCGCCGGTGGTTACTTTTTCCATCAATGAAAGCTCAGCCATCACAGCAGTTTCGAAAAATCTCAGAGATGAAACTTACAAGAATTTCGAAATCGAAAAAGAAATACAGGTTATTTACAATTTTGTCGACGTAAAAAGATTTGATAAAAAACCCGTAACTCCTTTCAGACAGGTAATTGCACCGAATGGAGAAAAAATTATTGCACATGCTTCCAATTTCAGGCCGGTCAAAAGAGTGGAAGATGTGATTAAAGTTTTTGCCCAGATAAGAGAACAGATTCCTGCAAAATTGTTACTGATTGGCGACGGGCCGGAACGTTCAAAAATTGAAGATTTGTGCAGGCATGGGGCGCTTTGTGAAGATGTTCGTTTTCTCGGCCGCCAGGAAGAGATGGAAGAAATCCTGGCCATTTCGGATTTGTTTTTATTGCCAAGCGAGTACGAATCTTTCGGGTTGGTAGCGCTGGAAGCAATGGCAGCGCAGGTACCGGTAATCAGTACAAATGTCGGAGGATTGCCCGAGATTAACATCGAAGGAAAAACCGGTTTCTTAAGTGACATTGGCAATGTGAATAAGATGGCCGCAGATTCACTCAGGATTTTGCAAAACCCTTCTCTCTTCGAATCGATGAAAGAAAATGCATTGGCTCAGGCGAGGAAATTTGATATTGACAAAATCGTACCTCAATACGAAATGCTATACCAACGTGTAACTGACAAAGTCATTCTTCATCAGTAAACTTATAGCCAATTCCCCTGACCGAATGAAAATATTTGGGATGCTTGGAATCTGCTTCAAAATATTTTCTGAAACTGAGAATAAAATTATCAATCGTGCGTGTGGTCGGATAAACATTATATCCCCAAACAGCCTGAAGAATTTTTTCGCGCGTTACTACTTCATTCTTATTTTCAATCATCAGCTTCAGAAGCATTGCTTCTTTTTTGGTGAGTGTAATTTTTTCTCCTGAAAAAGAAACGGCTTCCAATGTATTAAAATCAATGGTGTTATTTCCAAAAGAATACATTTGAGAAACAGGTTTTCGTTCGGCAAGCCTCCTGCCCTTCAGGACAAGATTTTTAACACGCAGCAGAAGCTCTTCCAGATTAAAAGGTTTGGTCAGATAATCATCCGCACCTTTTGTAAGGCCCAGTACCCGGTCTGCACTTTGATTCCGGGCGCTCAAAATGAGAATCGGAATATCCGGATGAGTGAGCCTGATGTTTTCACAAACGGTAATTCCATCCATCTCCGGAAGCATTACATCCAAAATGATCACATCAAAATGTTCATCGCGGATTGCATCCAAAGCTTCAGGGCCGGTGTAAGCCGATGTCACAGAATAACCTTCCAACTCAAAATTCAACCGGAGCGTACTCTGCAGGTTTTCTTCATCTTCCACAAGCAGAACCGATGCTTCCTGTTGATTATTCATTTTAAAAAATTTTAAGATGCAAAGCTAATTGTAAAAATGCTTCCTTTGGGACGATTGGGTTGAAAGGACAAAGAACCTTTATTTTGATTAACAATTTGTTTTGTCACGTAAAGCCCGATACCCGTTCCCTTCACACGTTTACCGGCTCCCCTGTAAAACTTTTCAAAAATCCGTTTAGTATCTGTTTCTGAAATTCCTTCACCTTCATCAATCACCTGAATGTTTACAGCGTCCGCGCTGTGCCATCCTTTGACGACAACGGGTACATTTTTCGAAGAATATTTTATTGCATTATCAAGAAGGTTGTTCAATGCCAGTTTCAGCATCATGTGATCTCCGATTACGCGAAGCCCGGGTTCCACTTCGGCGATAAAATCCCTGTCCGGATTTCTCGATCTGTGATCATTGATACATTCTGATATAATATCGTTCAGCAGGATATCTTCTTTTGTAATAACATAGCCGAGCGCATCCATTTCATTTAATAAAAGCATATTGCTGCACAAAGCATTCAACCTGTCCGTTTCAGAAAGTGATGCCATCATCAATTTGTTTTGCCGTTCGCTATCCAACTTTCGTTTCTGCATGGTTTCCAGATTCAGTTTAAGAACTGCGATTGGCGTTTTCAGTTCATGCGTGATAGCCATCATAAAATCCTTCTGCTGTTTGGACAACAGCAATTGTTTCCGGAGCATCCTGAAAACAACAACAGCCCCTGCAATGATCAATAACAAAAAAGTAAGGCCCTCTCCGATGTATTGAAAAGTTTTTGTTTCTTCCTCAACCTTTATCTGCGAAAAATTTGACGTGTAACTGATGCTGTCCTTGTCAAGGCTGAGCACTTTGAATCTGGTAATTTGCTCATTCTGGATATTCAATGCAATGTACCAGAAGACCAGCGCTGCTATCATGTAGCTGACCATAAACCAATAAAAAAAATAAATCAGCGTTATCCTTCTTTTTTTTAAACCAGACTTCATATCCCGGTATTTTATACCATTTTTCCTTATTCGATTTTTTCAATTCTGATTCCCACATTCATAATGTCGGGCAACGGATTTTCGCGCATAATCTGTGCAACGCTGAAAGTATAATCTCCGGCTTTTTTAAATACTGCTCCCGGATTCATTAAAACCCTTACTTCATAAATATCATCCACACCTTCACCAAACCATTTTTTATTGTCTGCAAGTTGCAGATTCATATTCTGGTATTTTACTGAATCAGCGCCGGGGCCTTTTAAACCAATACGCAGCCAGATATTATTAAACTGGTATCGATCGGTATGCCGGATAACAGCAAAAATTCTGAACCGTGAAACAGTATCGTTAATGGAAAATTTAAATTCCGGTACGAATCCGTAGCTCCATCGCTGGGAAGGAACAGGCACCTGCTTTTCAAAAAGATTGATATTGATACATCCAACCGAAGTCAACAACAAAACGATCCCAATAAAAAGCACAATCTTTTTTACCATACCCTTATTTTATAACACATTAAAAGTTTGTTCTTTTGCTTTCTCCAATTCATCTTTCATCAGAACTACATACTTCTGAATATCGGCATCATAAGCCTTTGATCCGGTCGTATTGATCTCGCGTCCCATTTCCTGCAACAGAAAAGCGAGTTTTTTACCGTTCGAGATTTCTTCATTTTTAAGAATTTCAAGGAAATATTTGCAATGATTTCTCAACCTTACCTGTTCTTCCCTGATGTCAATTTTTTCGATGTAATAAATAATTTCCTGTTCAAGCCGGTTCGGGTCCAATGATTCTTTGCCGCTGTTTTCTTCAATATGTTTTTGCAATTCTTCCCTGATCCTTTCTCTTCGCAAAGGTTCGAGCCGCGCTACTTCGGTTTCGAGTTTCTGAATATTCAGCACCCTGGTTTCAAGTTCTTCTTGCAACGCTTTTCCTTCATCTTCCCTGTGATCATTGGTCGCTTTCAGTGCTTCCGCGATTACTTGTTTCAAACCATTCCATTCTTCATCATCCGCTACTTCGTTAGAAGGGCTTACCACCTCCGGCAATCGCAAAATGGCTGCCAGTACTCCATTTGTATCTGTGTCTAATTCGGCAGCAACCTCTTTCATCTGAGCAAAATAACTTTTGATCAGGCCGGTGTTTATCACCACGGGTTTGATACTTCCGTTTTGCCTGACAGAAATAAAACATTCAACATAGCCTCTGATCAGAGATTCCTGCAACATGGTCCTGATATCGAATTCATAGGGCTTTACAAGTGCAGGAAGTTTTAGGTTCACATCCAGTTGTTTTCCGTTCAATGTCCTGATTTCAACAATATACGTATTGTCATTTACCGTTCCTTCTGCCCTGCCAAAACCTGTCATCGATTTAATCATGAATTCTTATTTTAAGTGGAGCAAGTTATACAAATCTTTCTTTGTGATTTCCATCATATCTCCCGGATGCAAATTTTTTACAGACAGGTTTTCAATTTTCCATCGGATTAGTCTCAGGGTAGGCAACCCAACTGCGGCTGTCATCTTTCTGACCTGCCGGTTTTTTCCTTCCTTTAAAATTAATCTCAGCCAACTGTCGGGTACTGTTTTTCTCACTCTTATCGGAGGAAATCTTTCCGGAACATCCGGCGGATTATCCAAAACCGATACTTCACATGGCATGGTTAAATATTTTTTCCCGTCAATCGAAATCCCAACTCCTTTCTCAAGCATCGAAATCTGATATGTGGAAGGGGTCCCCTCTACCTGTACAAAATACTCACGCTTGTGTCCGCGCCGGGGATCGAGCAATAAATGATTCAGTTTTTTATCATCCGTAATTATCAACAACCCTTCGCTGTCATAGTCCAGACGCCCCACCGGATAAGCATTTGAAGGAACTGAGAAAAAATCTTTCAGACATTTTTTATCACTCTCAGAAGTAAACTGAGACAACACGCGATAAGGTTTGTAAATAAATAAATAACGATTCACTTCGGAAAAAAGTTTGGAAGTAAAACATCAAAAAAATAATAAAGCCCGCATTTTTATTGACGGGCCTTGTTATGTATATGGGTTAGTAAGAACGGGAATAAAAATTCCCTACACAATATTAAATATATTTTTTACTAAACGAAAAAAAATCTTTCATTTTTTTATCAACATTTTTATACGGGTTGTGGATAATGCAATTCACTTTTTATTTTTTTCAGATTGCATCGCCCGGCAAATTCCAAACAAAAACGATCTTTTATTCATCCTTATTGTTTGAAAAGAAAACACGGGGCAGCGCCACATTCCTGAATAGTATCTTTGAAAAAATTTTTTTATGAATTTTCCTTCACCTGTTACTGCTCTCTGGCTTGCAGATTTTATCAATGCAAAAATTTCAGGAGATGCCAATGCATCTGCAACCGGCATCAACGAATTGCACAGAGTAAGAAAAGGCGATATCGTTTTTGTAGATCATCCCAAGTACTACAACACTTGCCTGAAAAGCGATGCGACATTTATTATCATCAACCAGGAAACCGATGTACCGGAAGGAAAGACGTTGTTGATTTCGGACAACCCTTTTGAAGCTTATCAAAAAATTGTCAGTCACTTCCGCCCTTTCACTCCTTCCCATCAAATGATCAGCTCCACTTCTGAGATTGATCCGACTGCGGTAATTATGCCTGGTGTATTTATCGGGAATCAGGTAAAAATCGGAAGAGAAGTTATTATCCATCCCAACGTTACCATCTATGATAATGTGACCATAAAAGATCACGTTGAGATTCATTCGGGTTCTGTTATTGGCGGTAATGCTTTTTATTACAATGGAAAAAAGGACAGAGATGTATGGTACCAATTAATGAATTCATGCGGCGAAGTAATTATCGAATCTCATGTTGACATCGGTTCTAATTGTACCATCGATCGCGGAGTAAGTGATGTAACAAGAATCGGAGAAGGAACAAAAATTGATAACCTTGTTCATATTGGTCATGATGTGATCATCGGCAGGAATTGCCTGATAGCTGCCCAATGCGGCATTGCCGGCGGAACCGTTTTAGGAACAGGTGTGATTCTCTGGGGCCAGGTCGGAGTAAATAAAACAATCAGCATCGGAGACAATGCAATGGTGATGGCTCAATCGGGCGTAGCGAATAGCCTTGAAGGAAACAAAAGTTATTTTGGTTCACCCGCTGAAGAATATTACAGCAAGAGAAAAGAAATTCTGTTGGCGAGGAGGCTTCCTGAAATTTGGGAAAAGGTAAGAGGGAAGTAATTAAAATTAATTTTTGTCGTCACCGGTTATGGGCAGCGGGTTGTAATTGTACGGCAGCATATCTCCAATCTTTTTGAAACCGAGATACCCATTGGTCACTATTTCTTCCTGCGGATAATAATACCCGTTCTTCTCAATGAAGGTGGGTTGGTTGTCGAATACCAAAGTAGATATCTGAAAGTTTTTATTTGCCTTTGGATCCATCATAAGATAAGCAACTTCCGGCCTCTCTCTGTGGTAAATCACCGCCACTTCATTTTCGGTAGGCTGAATTTCAGCAACACCTGTTGAGTCAGTTAAATACCTCAATGCACCATAAGGATCTTTAACCGGAACCGGAATTTCTTCGGTGGGTGTTTTGACTACCAGTCGCAATTCATAACCATCCTGTACCAATGTCTTTTTATACAATGAACGCATAAAATGTAAAAGAGATCCGTAGTAAATATTATTTCTGTTTTTGGCCCAGGTATATTTTTGTTCATTGGTTCCCTGCATTTCTTCAAACATCGGATATCCGACATAAGAGCATGTCCGGGTATTGTAATCATTAACGAGTGAATCCAGAGAAAACGTAAGGGTATAACCTAAGGCAAAATTATCGACAATGACAGGATCCTTGGCAATCACCTTCAACACATTTCTTTTTTTATAAAAATAAAAATGAAGAGATGAGGGATTCCGGATGATGCATGCCTTTGAAAAATTTGATTGCCCGATAAAATTCTCAATAAAAAATTGCCCGTACTTGTCCCATCCATCCTTCACTTCGGCATCAAAAACAATGGACACCTCTTCGAGGGATTTCGTTTCAGCATCCAAAGCAACAGTCAGGGATTCACCGGCTGTGGTCCCGCTGATTCTTATACTCTGAGGCTCATACCCCGTGTATGAAACCGTCAACGTATATCCTCCTTCGGGCAATCTCATTTTGAAATTACCGAGAGAATCGGTCAGTGTTCCAATGGTTGTGTTCTGCGCAGCGACTGATGCAAATGCCAATGGGCTTCCCGTTTTTGCGTCGGTAACCTTTCCGGTAATTGAATAAAATGTTTGCTGGCCACTTGCATTATTTATTAATAAGAAGGCAGAAAATACGAATAGTAAATATTTCATTGAATTGATCGTGATTCACAAATATGCCATAATTCAGCGAGTTAATCAAGACCGGATGATCTTAAAGGTTATCTAAAATAACAGAGGTGATGTTTTACGGTTATTTGCAGCCGGACGAATAATTGTAAATTTGTAAATGCTAAACAGATACCTGATTTTACTCGCATTTTCCATGTGGATTTTTTCCTGCAAGGATTCAAAAAAAACTGAGGATCCTCAACAAATTGTTCATACTGATACCGCAGAAACCATTTTACCCGTATTTCCGGTAACAGATTATTTGCTTGGGCAAATTGATGAAACAGAAAAAATGGAGGTGACACCACTTGAAACAATTATGGCGAATGGTAAAACGGATTCTGTCTGGATAAAAAGAGAAGATGTAAGGAAAGAAGCGTATCCGTTTCTGCATCCGGAAATAGATTCTGCAAGCCTGCATCAGTATTACACAGGCAATTCTTTTTTGGACCGGACCACAGGGTCTTACACTTTTACCTATTCCCCCAAACAAGGATTGCCGAAAGATTTTGACCTGACCAAAATAGATGTGTATGTGGATACAACAAATAACAAAGTACAACGCATCTACCTGGTAAAGGAAAACGGAGATACTACCAGGCAATTGACCTGGAAAGCGGGCAAATGGTTTTCTATCCGCACCATTGTCGGAGGCCAGGTCAAAGAAGTGAAAGTGAAATGGGATTTTAATGAATAGGTTTATTCAGGAGACCTTACAATGACAAAAGAAGAATTTCAAAACATATTAAAAACATTACCTAATCAACCCGGGATTTATAAATACTTCGACGAGGGTAATAAACTGATCTATGTCGGGAAAGCAAAAAATATCCGCAAACGGGTAAGTTCTTATTTTACAAAAACCTTTACAGGATACAAAACCCATGAACTTGTAAAAAGAATTGCCCACATCGAATTTACCATTGTCAATTCTGAGCAGGATGCATTCCTTTTGGAAAATTCGCTGATCAAAGAACATCAGCCGAAATATAACATCAACCTCAAGGATGATAAATCATATCCCTACATCGTCATCAAAAATGAGCCCTTCCCCAGGATTTTTTTAACCAGGAGAATCATTCCGGACGGATCGGAATACATCGGCCCGTTTACTTCTGTTGGCAAGGTGAGGGAATTGCTTCGTTTCATTAAAGAGTTCATTCCGCTCCGCACCTGTAAACTAAATCTTACGGATCAGAATATTGCCAGAAAAAAATTCAAAGTATGCCTTGAATATTATCTTGGCAATTGCAAAGGCCCGTGCGAAGGATTGCAAAGCAGGGAAGATTATGAAGAAGGATTAAAACAGGTAAGGCAGATGTTGCGAGGGAATCTTGCGCCTGTCATCGATCGGTACAAAGAAGAAATGAAATACTACGCAGATAATCTTCAATTCGAAAAGGCTGCCCAGATAAAAACCAAACTGGCTGACCTGGAGAATTATCAGGCGAGATCCGTGGTGGTAAGCAAATTACTCGGAGACATGGATGTATTTTCAATTCTCCGTGATAAAGGAATCGCCTACGTAAACTATTTAATGGTACAGAATGGTACGGTGGTACAAACCCAGACCATTCCACTCGAACCCAAACTGGAAGAAACGGATGAAGACATTTTATATCTCGCCATCAATGAACTAAGAAATAAGTTTAAAAGTTCGGCACCCGAGGTTATCGTACCGATGGGGCTTGATGTGGCTGAAGCGCCTTTTAAAGTCACCATTCCAAAAGGAGGAGAAAAGAAAAAACTGCTCGATCTTTCTGTAAAAAATGTCAACTATTTCCTGAATGAACTAAAACGTAAAAAGACCCTGCATCTCGAAGAAAAATCTTCGGGAGAAATCAGAAAAGTATTGGAAGAAGTGCAACACGATTTGCAACTGCCTCAATTGCCAATTCAAATTGAATGTTTTGATAATTCCAATTTCCAGGGAAGTTTTCCGGTAGCAGCCATGGTTTATTTTAAAAACGGTTTGCCCGATAAAGATGAATACCGCAGGTTCAATATAAAGACGGTAGAAGGCATCAATGATTTTGCCAGCATGAAGGAAATTGTGACAAGAAGATATAAAAGGCTTCTTGAAGAAAAAAAACCACTGCCTCAACTGATCATTATTGATGGCGGAAAGGGCCAGTTAAATGCTGCCGTGGAGGCGCTTGAGGAAACCGGAATGATGGGAAAAGCCACCGTTGTCGGGCTGGCAAAAAATGAAGAAGAAATTTTCTTCCCGGGAGATAAAGAATCCATCAAATTGCCGTGGGACAGCGAAAGCCTGAAACTGATCCGCAGGGTAAGAGACGAGGTACATCGGTTTGGAATTACATTCCACAGAAATCAGAGAAGCCGGGGAACATTTGTGAATGAACTGGAAGGTATCAGGGGAATCGGAAAAGAGACAGCAACACAGTTGCTTAAAAAATTTAAATCGGTCAAGAGGATTAAAGAATTGTCGCCGGATGAATTGGAAAGCGCAGTGGGGCATCATAAAGCAGGATTGATAAGAGAACATTTTGAGAACACCGTAAAATAAAAAAAGGGCCCGGATCAAAATCCAGCCCTGTTTTAAAATCCAATATCCTATGAAAAACCGTAGCAAATATATATAAAATAATTCATTAATCTTTGGAAAGCCCCGTTTTTATTGAAAAAAAAGACGAGTTTTTTATCCACATTCTTAGTTATTGATACTCAAAAAGCTATGGCGGTTTACTCACAGAATATTTTCGAATTTCAATCCCTGGTGAAAATAAAGTTCCTGTTGTACCGGTAAAAATGCGTGTTGTGAAGCCTGACAACATAGCCCAAACCCGCTTTCACGACATCTCCATACTAACCGGTTTCCCCGATGGAGATCGGGGCAGGCTGTTCAACATGCAGCTTCATTGCCGGTGCTTCGCACCCAACGAAGATTTAGTTGTTGTAGCCAGTGGTTATTTGTCGTCCGTTAGTTTTCATTGTATCCAAATTGTCTGCTTTGTAATACTTCTTTCCACCAACTCTCTCTGTCTATTATAATTTGGTCGTCAGTTGTTGATTTGTAAATGTCGAGTATTGAGTATTTGAAATTCTGCTTTATGTGGTCAAAAGTCAGATGTTTAAGTCCAACGTTTCCACCGTGTCCAGTTTTTACATAAGCTTTCCAACGTCCAAAAATCATATTTTCTCCGTATGCCGAACCAACATACTTTTTACCATTTGAAATGTCTGTCAACAAGTAAACGCCTTTTTGATTTTGTAGTGCAGTTTTCCAATTGTCTTTTTCTAATACTCTTTGCATTTCATCCCAAGAGATATTTACCTTTCCATAGCCTGGGAATGTCTTAACCCCCTGAAAGACTGGACTAAAATTATAAATTAATTTAGTCACAGTAAATTCAGGAAATATGTCAAAAACAAGACGGCAATTTACACCAGAAGAGAAGTACAGTATTCTTCAGGAAGCCGAACGGGAGGGCCTGGCAGAAA
>JAFKGR010000034.1 GCA_017307735.1 Chitinophagaceae bacterium | reverse complement strand
ATGTTTGTGAAGTATGTGAACCCTTATTGATTATCGCTCTAAGTTCTTCAACTTCTGTCTTTGTTAGTTTGATTGTATAGCGTATCATTTGGATAATTGTTTTCCAAATATACAATATTATACGTCATATTATACTTAACTTAACACTACCACCTTCTATACAACATTGAAAAGAACTATCATCTTCTTTTCATTCGTGACACACCCCACGAAGGCTAAAGGGTGAACATCACGGTACAAGCATAGCCAACGCACAAAACCTTTGCTACCAAGCTTGCGCCAATACACAAACAACAACCTCCCGCCAAGGTGGGGGATTATTGCTGATATGCATAAAAATCATCAAATACTACATCATCGTGCAATTTAGCCTGGGTAAAGAGTTCCTTATATTTTTCAGCATCTTTTAAATTGTTCCACTTCATTTTTTTATCATATGTATTAACAAATTCAACATTAATAATTTTCAATTTTTCTTTTGCAAATGCCCTATTTACTACATCTAAAAATGTTTTTTCATCTTTTGTTTTAAAAAAAACGTATACAAACCCTCCTTTAAGGTCTGAGTGTTGAGGATGCTGGTTGGTGTATTCATATTCAATTGCCGACCAATAAACTTGATTGATTTGCTTATTCATTAGGTTTTATATTTTTAGTACCAATCCTGTAATGTACATTCGGTTTACTTTTATTATTATGGTTGCGGTCATGAACATGTGGGGTTTGACTACCGTGGTCAGTTTTAAATTTACTCCCTTCTCCAGCCTTATTTCTCATCTGACGTGTAACTTGTCCTTCTCCTGGCTTTTGAGGAGTAGGTTTTGGGCGAGCTTCCAGTGCTTGTTTTCTGGTGGGGTAAACTTTTGTTACATTTCTACTACTTGAGGTAGCCGCAAAATCATTTTTCAGATTTTTTATAGCTGTTGGAATTGCAACAAAAGTCTGTTGAAGAGCAAGTGTTGTCGCAGGTGTTAACGTTAAAGTCCCACCTGAGCCAACAGTTCCAGTACCATAAGCCGCGTCATATACGATAGCCCCTGTAATGGTAATTCCGTCTCCGGTTGTTGCTCCCATTTGTGCTGCGGCTCTTAAATCTGGGTCGGACCAACCATTTGGGTCAGCTCTTCCCACTCCACCTACTTGATTTGTTGACACAGCGTTTGCCGCACTCATAACAAATACTACCCCTTCTGCTGTTGCATGTTGAACAGCGTGATTAATCTTATCTAAAACATTCCACAAGCCTTCGCAACACTCTTCTCCTTCATCTCCAAGAGGATCCTTGTACAAAATAGGATTATCAAAATTTGATGTATAAGGACTCCACATTTCCTGAGCTTCTGTTTCAGGATCAACTTGCCACCATCTCCCAGTTTGTGGGTCTAAATCTCTTAATTGAGCTTCATATTCATCCAAGCCCAGCGAAGTGTCTAATTCTATTCCATTATACTTATACCTATTTTCAATACCACCAAAAGCCTTCGATGATATCCCCGCCATTGTCAAGCCGAAAGGATAATAGTGAGTCGTCTCAAGAATTGGAGAAGATGCATTATAATCATCGGTGATCATCATTCTTACATTTCCCAGATGATCTTTCAGAAAGTAATCATATACAAAAATATTTGCTACGGCCCTTGCTCTTCCTTCTGTTGTGCCAAAGAACTGTAACGTATCATTTTGATAAACGGCATTAGCGATATAGGTTGTTACAATAGCTTTTGCAGGTAATACAGTGCTGTCAACTGTTTTCTTACGAAGCTTATTACCAGTTGCATCATACGTATAATAAATACTGCCTTTACCGGTTATCCTGATAACACTGGGTAAATTTAAATAGTTATAAGATATTAAGCTAATCTTTTTATTTGCATCACTTATCATGTTGCCGTTCACATCATAGGTGTAATCAACTGTTGTGGCTGTTTTCGTGGCCGTTGGATAATGAAAGTCCACCAAAGAACTGTTTGGATCATTGGCATTATCCGCTACATTCAACAATTTATTGCTGCCTGAAGTGTAGCTATATGTTAGCTGGTCGATAATTCCGGAACTTCCTGTCGGTTTCAATCCATATTGATTCATTTTAAGAATGTTACCGTTCGCATCATAGCTGAGTCCGCCAACATTATAATTAACCGTAGCATTCGTAAAATTAGTACTGGTGTACTGCCCAAAGTTAGCTGCAGTAAGCCTGTTTGCAGCATCGTAAGTAAAATCATATTTTCTTACTTTCATATCATTGGCTCCTTTCCATACCATACCGGTGATATTCCCGTTGTATTGAGGTGCGGTATAGGTTATACCGCCAATCAGATTATTGCTGGTTTTATCATAACCCAGGTCAAATCCAAAATACCGCGTATTGGGATAAGTTACTGTTTGCAAATCCATGAGGCTTTCGGTAAACATCTCCCCGCTGACAACCTTTGTAGTCATGGCGCTCATTGTATTATCTGTAGAAGCCGCATCTCTTGCATACGCCCGGTTAATGCCAAGCAGCCAACCACGGACGTTATATTCATAATCCTGTGTTTCAAGGGGGGCGCTGCTGTAAGTGGTCATATTGGTCTTTTGATTTCCCAATAGTTTTGTCTTTACCCGCCCCACCACATCATATTGAATTTGAGAAACAGTTGCATAAGCAGACATGGCGCCGCCATTAATGCCACTATTACTTTGGCGCATCTCTGTCTTAACTACTCTCCCGAGATTATCATACGTCATTTTAGTAACGACTACTGTTGTTTGTGTGGTTGCGCCTTTTTTCTCCTCCTGCTTGTTCACTATTACCAGCGGCCAGCCTGCCCAGCAATATTGAGTAGTGGTTACATCTGTTCCGCCGGTAATGTTTTTTGTTTGAGTTTGAATTACCCTGCCTTTGTCGTCATAAATAGTAACCGTTGGCAAAAAAGCAACCGGTGTGCTATCGAGTATTTTCTGCTGGCTCCATGTTGACAGCTCTTTTGTGGTAATTGCGCTGTTTTGCACCGGCATTTCAGGATAAGGAAATACGGTTGTGCTTGTAGCAGAGAAATAGCTGTTCCAGGTGGAAATATAAGTGGAAGACAGACCCGAAGGTAATCCTGCATAATCGTCATAATGCACTTGAGTCAACAAAGTAGAAGATGTGGGTGCAGCAGGTATATAATTATTACTGGACGCCGCTGCGGAGAGAATATCGGAGAAGGAGGTGGTAGTATTATACAACCAGGTGGTGTCGGCCCTGTTCAAATCATCAAACTTGGTAGCTATCCAGTTATTGGCTGCCCGTAAATTTGCATCTTGGTTCATTACCTGTCTGTCCCTGGCATCATACGCCATATACACTTCTCCTGCACCAGGCACTTTTTTCATAATCATCCGGTTACGCTGATCATATTCATAGCGAAAACATTGTTCATTTAGTAAAGTCGTTGTAAGGGTCCAATTCGCGGAAGCATTCATAGTTTGTACTCCTTGTGGTTGGATAATGCACCTCAGTAAGCCAAGAATATCAAAAATATTGTACGTACAAAGCCATCCTGCATGGCCACTGCCAGTGCCTGCATCAGCAGGAGCCGTAAGCTGAACTTTCCTGAGGATAAGATTGCCATTTTTATCTTTATACTCTATCACCTGATGCCCTGCCTCATCTGCGATAATATTTTTGTACAAAGTGCCGGTGGGATATATGCCGGCTGCTCCTGCTACTGTTGCAGGCGTGATGAAGCCACTTCCGGGTGTCGCGTTTAAACCGATATTCCATATCCTAACCGAATCAGTAGTGGTATTTAGAAAATATTTCTGTTTTACGGAATGTCGATTAGCTTCAGCCACCTGTCCGGCAGTTCCGGCCCAATTATTACCCGGGGAGAAATTTTCCAGCACGCGATTTAAAGGAGATGCTTCATAACTGACAGCGGTATGTGCATTGTTTCCTGTTTCTCCCTGCCCGGAATCGGGGCTGTTAGTACCGTTATAAAAAGCAGGTTGCGCGGTTAATGCATCCATCTTATAACTACCGTCGGTGGTGCCGGCTGCATATGGCAGAAATTGACTGCTATCCCTTCCGGCAACATCATATAAATTAAAACGTACCAGGTCTCCAGATGAGCCATTTATTGTTTTCAATGAACCTTGTTTGACAACCGCTTGTACGGGTCTGCCTAAACTATCAAAATATTGGATAGATAGCTTAACATCGGTGAGTGGCTTAGTCGTAAATAAAGTAGGATCTGTTATGGGCGCCGTTGCAGTCCAGGTCGCGATATAATTTTGGCTTGCCGACTGTGCGAAAGCATGGGCAGTTGTGAACAGAAGCAAGATCAACATGTTGATTTGCCTCAGCTTATTATGTGGTATTATCATAATATTTTAGTGAAATTTTTATATTGAATATGATATATTTATGGTAATATTCCCGGGAGGCGCTGTTCCACTGCCTGTCCAAGTAATACTTATCACTCCTATAACATTAACCGTAACTAGCCAACTGCCTGAATAAAAAGTACGTGTTATGCCTGGTAAATAATCTTGATTTATAATTGACGCAATTGGCCTGGAAATACCATGAGAAAATTGATCAGTGGACGAAAAGGTTAAACTCCCTGAAACGGTACTTAAACTCATACTCAGGCTGCCGGATATATATGTAAAATCCGATTCCATTTCAAAGTCATAATTTGTTACAGTGCAGCTACCATTTGCATTTGCAAATGCTTGTCCGTTAGCACTTATATCGTTTAATGCTTGCTGATCAGCATCGGTCTGGCTAAATGTTGATGTATACCTTCCTGCCGGTATAAAATAAGTAACAGAATTGCCTGAATATCCTGTATTGCAATCGTTTTTGGTAAAGGTGCCGCTTTTCAGTACGTTGGAATAGATCGTTTCTTCCGCGGCGCTTTGTTGTCCTATATAATGATATCCGTATTTTTTGATTACATTGCCATCTTTGTCTTTCGCATCTTTTAATCTACCGGAACCATCGTACTCATAATAAACAGTATAGTTTTTAGGATCGGTTTCGCTAGTCATGCCAATTAAAGGCTTAAAAGTATAAGTGAAAACCTGTGCCGTTGTATTTGCCAAGCCTATCCTGATTTTGTTAAGTTCTGTTCGTATATCTGCATCAGAAAAATAGACAGCATTATCCAGCTTGGTTGAATCAATAAATCCTCTTACGGTATTGTAATCACTGCCAGTTATTTTCGCTACAGGATATTCGCTGTTATATCCCCACAGAAATACTTGTTTGATGCCATCAGAACTGCTGAATTCAAGCAAATGGCCATTTCTATCATAATTCAGATAGTTATTAACACGTTGCAAAGAGAAAGATCCATTTTTTTCGTCGAGGCTTTGGGGAAGGTAAAGTCCCGAAGTGGATCTGAAATAGGTTATTTTACTGTGTTTTACAGGAATTCCATTATTAGTTATATCCTTTTCTATGATACTGGACAACATGTTTTTATAGACCATGCTATCATAAGGGCTGCCCGTGTAATCAGTAGGATAAGTAAATGAAGTATTTATGGCTTCTCCTTTGCTCGTTGTGTCTCTTATGTATGCCAACAATCTATTGGAATTATAACCATAACCGGTTCCGGAAACCAATGATTGACCTCCGCTATATTCTGTTGTTTGGGAATAAGTAGGTTGTGTATTAAAATAATACAGCCCAAAGGATTGATATATATCGTATGGCCCGCCTATACCTGAAACTCCTGGCCATGTAAAACCAATGACAGAACTGTCATAACGGTTTACATTTTCATTGTATTTGGTTATCGTTTTCTTTAACAGGTTATTCGACTGATCGTATGATGCCATCTGCGTTACCTTGCCCCTTTCCAATTCACAGGAGCTTGGCCACATTATTCTTTTTAGTTGCTGAATATAATTAGATAGTGAGTTGTCCGGCTTCGGAAAATAGGTATAAGAATCATCTCCCAAAGTATATTTATCCGGATTTGTAAGCTGGTTTGAATAATAATATTTTGTGTAACCATTCGATTTAAAAATTTCCGTCACTTCGGCGTACCCAATCGCAGGGGCGCTATATGAAGAAGAAGCTGTCACATTTTGGTCGCTGATATCAACATACTTATCATTTCCAGATCCTGTGTAATAATAAGTCAGGTCGAAATAATAAACATTTGGCTGGATGGCGATACCGCTTGAAGAAAGACCTGTACCATTGAACGTGAAATTATTAAGGTATTTAAACTCTCTTTCAGTTCCAGGGTTGTCAATTATTTTTTTGATCCTTGCACCTCCTGTATAGCCATTCTCTGTATAAGTGACGGGAACCATTCCGCCTGTAACGGTTTTTCGTAATATCTTCGAATAGCTGTTTCCTTCGTAAATGAATTCTGTGGTACCTTTTGTCGGGTACGTTATATGGTGCAATAATCCCACGTTACAATAGCTGGTATCTGCCAGGCGGTAACTATTTGATGAAGACCAGTCGACCGTATAATCAGGAGAGCCAGAAGAGACAGTTGGGATTAAAGTAGTGTTCCCGTTTCTTCCATTATAAAACCCCCAGATGTCAATTCCTTTTGTCAATGGATCAGGCAATTCTGACGTACGGTAATAATCCATGGAATATGTGGCAGTATCCTGTCCTCCAATAGTTTTGATACCTGTAAGCATTTCTCTATAACCAACGGTGGATGATCCGTAATATGTATAATTCAGGTTAATGATTTTAACAAGAGCGCCATTTGGATCCTTAATGGTTAACTGGTCCAGTTTTTTGGGAATATTTGGACTTCTTATATTTTCTCCGGCTTTGTAAAACCGCTGCACTTCAGGACTATACGAAAATTCCACGCTTCCGGCATTACCGGTTATTTTGCTCAAATAGGTTTTCTTGACAAAAGATTGGTAAACCAGATACTGTGGAGTCGAACCCCATTGACCTTGAGAACCATCGTAAAAACTTAGTTCCTCATGACGATATAATTTTTCATAACCGTAATCAATAGAAGAAGGAACACCCTGTGTCGGGGTACCTCCATAGAAATCTGATGTATTTTGTGGTGTATATTCAAAATTGACTACATTACCATTGTGGGTTTTGATTTTAGTTAGATGCCACGCATTAATGTACGCAGTTTTACCGTCTACTACCGGATTGGCTCCCAGAACACCAGAATAAGAAAAATTTATATCAACAGTGTTAAAGGCTCCTCCAAATGTGTAGGAATCTCCATTTTCAGTTGTGATGGTAATTGTACTTGACGCATACCCTAAAATCAAATCACTTTCGGCATTCATTTGCGATACATCTACCTTCAATGGTTTATCACAAACCACTTTTATTTTTCCATCATTGCCCATGAAAAACTGTCCATGATACTCACCGAAATTGAAAGAAAATACATCAGGGCAATATTCATAAGCCAGATTAAATATTGGTGCCCCCTGACTGTTAATTGTCAAAAATGACAAGTTTCTTATACTCTCTTTATTGTACAACGTTTTTACTGAATTTATTCCATAAATGAAGCCTTTGCTAAGCGATCCTGATATATCCGATCTGATCTGATCATCTCCTATCCAATTTACAACCCTGGTAATAACACCTCCAGAGGATAACGCCCAATTAATGCCAACTGTTCCGGGCTCTTTATTTGGAACAAAGCCGGATCCATCGTATTGCAATCCGATATTTACCAATATATCGCGGTCTGAAAAATCGAATAATGGTATGCCGACATTTGCTGTTCCGGTATAATAACTTACCGGGTAAGAACCAAATTTTCCTAATGTCGCGACATCAGCAGGCAGGATATTTGGTGCTGATCCATAGTTGCCAGACTGGCCATTTGAATTTATTGAGAAAGAACTCAATAATACTACAAAAATTAGTTTCTGTATATTTTTCATAATTAAAATGACGGATAAAGTGATTTGTTAATGCAACGTTTGCTTTATGCTATTCTTCAATTAAAGAACTTATACCTTGCGAATTCGTCTTCTTATTGAATACATCTGAGATATTATTCTTCTTGATTTAATATTTATTGTTTCTTCTATTTTTTTATAACCTTAACTGCCTCTTGCCCGCCCGTGAAGGCCAATCTTAAAATATAGGTCTGTGGGGCCAGATGCCTGGAAGGTTCGATGCGAATTTTGTAGGTTCCTTTGCCAAGTGGTTGAGGTGGTTTGGTGTAAACTCTTTTCCCCTCTATGTCATAAAGCTCGATGCCAACTTTTGTCGCTTCGTTCACTTCAAACTCGACGTTTACGTAACTCGTAAAAGGGTTGGGATAAACGCTTAACAGTTTTGCCTCTGTCGTTAGGTTGGCAGTATCTATTTTTCTGTCCTTGACCGTTCTCACCAGTGCGACCAACAAAGGTTTAGATGGTTCCTTCCTGTCAGGTGAAAACATATAGATATTGCCTGCCAGGTACACACTATCTTCTTTTCTTACTAAGTTCAGTGCAGCGTTCTGAAAATCATATTCAATGCCTCTGTCCAGGCTATAATGGTCCTTTCTTTCGTAATTGGTGCCGTTGAATACCAGTGAATCATTCTGCAAGGCAATCCGTACGGTGACGGAATCCGCGCCTTCTTCCAGCCATTTGCCAGTCAGGTTTGTTTGGCCCTGTTCCAAAAACAGGTGTAGTTTCTTTGTGCTCACGGGATATTTACCGCTCCAGTCGTACTGAATTACATAGCCTTCATAATCCCCGGCTATGACTGTTGAATCAGGAGTTTTAGGCCTGATAGGTATAAATTGGTTTAAGGGTATCTGTTCGGGCAGCGCGGCATTGTGGATTTTTTGCACGAGTTGTTGGGCTTGGGCATTGCTGTTCTCCGGTGCCTTGGACTGCAGTTCAAGAATGGCTTGTTTGTAACCTAAAGCAGCAGCTTTTTTAACCAGTATTGGGCAGAATCTTCATTCTGTGGCAACCCATAGCCATTTCTCCAGGCAAGGCCGTAAAAGTACATACTATTGTCCCTTCCACCATAAGCACCTTGTACAAATAATCTGGCAGCTAAAGCATAATCCTGCCTGCAACCAAAACCTTTATAATGCATGTAGCCAACAGCATAAACACTTTTAGAGTCTCCAAGGTTTGCGGCCCTTTGGAAATAATCAAAGGCTTTCTGGTAATCAATGAGTACACCCTTACCTTCTTTATACTGAACGGCAAGGTGATAGTATTTTTGTATAGCTAATTCAGTTGTATTAAAATTTTTAATTGTGCCACTTGATTTATCGGCTTTTGATTGTGCCTTTAGTTGGGAAAGGGTGGCAAAAAACGAAAGAGAAAGTAAAATTGCTTTCATAGTTTTGGATAGCATTAAGGTTAAGAAATTACTTGGAAATTGCAATATGTCAGGTAAACATCAATGAACTTCTGTTACAAAACTATAAAGGCAACATGCATTGTGCAAGAGTATTACTCATCAATCTTTCGATTACTCCATTTACTGTCCTTAAAGTATATATAGGGTTTGCTCAATAACTCAACCTCCCCATCCTATTGCAAAATAGTGTCACAAAGTACCTTCCTGAATTTACAATTTGATTTCTTTTTAAATCTATCAGGCGTACAAGTGCCTGCCCCGCTAATTTAACGAGGTTTAGCACTAATGC
>JAFKGR010000016.1 GCA_017307735.1 Chitinophagaceae bacterium | reverse complement strand
CCCTTACTGATTTAGATGATTTATTGACTGCCGTTCAGAAGAAGGCCAAACTTGTTTCAGTTTTTTCAGTAATAGATTTATGCAGGGATCCGAAAGATAATTTTTTACTGGCTTTGGCAAAGGATAGTAAATCTTCGCACCTGTTAACCAGCGACAAAGACCTCTTAGAACTAAAGAGTTTTGGAAAAACAAGAATAATGACGATGGCTGACTATCTCCGGGAGCGATAGGCCCGATAATCTCGCACTGCAGAAAACTTGATTGTGGATTAAGTTGATGGTTTACAGACACGTTGATCGTTGGACGTTGGACGATAGACGATGGACGATAGACGATAGACGATGGACGATAGACGATAGACGTTGATTATTTTCTTACTTCGTTTTATAAGACAGATATTTACAGAGAGAGCTGATTTAAGTATTCAAAAATAAATTGTACGTGAATTGAAAACAAACTGGAGGTATGGAATCTCGCGCATGAACCGGTGATTGATGTTTATAAGGTTACAAAATCATTTCCAAAAGAGGAAATATATGGACTGGTCAATCAGGTCAGGCGAAGTGTGGTATGTTTGAGCCCTGAGCCATGAACTCGCCTACGGCGGAGCAAGCCTTGAACTCGCCTACGGCGGAGCAAGCCTTAAACCTTCAACCCTCAACCCCTTGCACGCAGTCATCAAAGTTGAAAATCTCTCCAAACAATACCGCCTCGGTAACGTCGGTCTCGGATCGCTCGGCGCGGACGTCAACCGCTGGTGGCAAACTAAGATATTAGGCAACGAAGACCCCTACCTCAAAATCGGTGAGGAAAACAACCGCGAGGTCATCGGCAATTCAGAATATGTGTGGGCGCTGCGCGAGAATAAAATCTTTAAATAACCATGCAACAACGAAGCACGAAAGTGATCTTCATGTGCGTTGGCCGGGCAGACTTGCGGAGCAGTTGTGCTGCCCTTGACTTTTTTGCTTCTTTTTGTGTTAAGACAAAAAGAAGAGGCAAACTATGGGTATCGTAATAAAAGTAGAAAATCTAAGTAAACAATACCGCCTCGGTAACGTAGGACTCGGATCGCTCGGCGCCGACGTCAACCGCTGGTGGCAGACAAAGGTGCTGGGCAACGAAGATCCCTACCTCAAAATCGGCGAGGAAAACAACCGCGAGGTCATCGGCAATTCCGAATATGTGTGGGCGCTGCGCGACATCAATTTTGATGTGGAGCAGGGCGAGGTGTTAGGCATTATCGGCCGCAACGGCGCAGGCAAAAGCACCCTGCTGAAGATCCTCAGCCGCACGACAGGGCCTACCACCGGCAGCATCAAGATCAAAGGCCGTGTAGCCAGCCTGTTGGAAGTGGGTACCGGCTTCCATCCCGAACTCACCGGGCGCGAAAACATTTTTCTCAACGGCGCTATCCTCGGCATGACGAAGCAGGAAATCCGCAGCAAGTTTGATGAGATTGTCGCCTTTGCCGGAGTGGAGCGATATGTGGATACGCCTGTGAAGCGCTACAGTTCCGGTATGTATGTGCGCTTAGCCTTTGCCGTGGCCGCCCAC
Source organism: Chitinophagaceae bacterium (assembly GCA_017307735.1). Taxonomy (GTDB): domain Bacteria; phylum Bacteroidota; class Bacteroidia; order Chitinophagales; family Chitinophagaceae; genus Ginsengibacter. The sequence continues at coordinate 105,746 of JAFKGR010000016.1, read as the reverse complement.
TTAGAGCCGGAGATACTGATCGTGGATGAAGTGCTTGCCGTAGGCGATGCCGAATTCCAGAAAAAAGCCATCGGCAAGATGAAGGAAGTCAGCGAAGGGCAGGGGAGGACGGTGTTGTTTGTGAGTCATAATATGCAGTCTATTAGATCTATTACCTCGCGATGTCTTTTATTAAGCAATGGACGCATTATTTTAAATAACGAAACGAATGAGGTAGTAAACGAATACTACCGGTTGAATATGGACAAGGATCAGGATATTGTTTACACAGCAAAGAATCCCGGCACCGGTGAACCATATATAGAAGAGGTGAGGGTGGTTACAACCTATGAAAATAATGTACACTCAGTGGGTGACCAATTAGAAATAACTTTTAAGGTAGTAGTACCTAATCCAATGAGAGAAGCTGCTATTTCATTTCAAATCTTCAATTCAAACGATATTCCTGTAATTCACATACTCAATTTAAACAGTGAGAATCAGTTTGGAAATGAACCCGGAGTGTATTATCTGAAATCTACAATACCTGACCTTAGACTTTATCCGGATAATTACTATTTAAAAGTGCACTTTGCAGATCATTTTTACAAAAAGAAATTTGAAACGCTTGAAAAAATTTGCCCTTTCGAGGTGAAACACTTTGGTGAAGTCAGAGATTATTATTGGTACAAAGGGCATGCAGTGTATTTGGAAGACAATGAGTGGAATATTCAATACGAGAAAAAATGAAAACTGAAATCAGGGATATAAAAGAATATTACGACAAAAATGTAATAGGTAAACTGAAAGGTTTTGTTTATGGAAACCCGAGAGTTGAACGTGCCTGGCAGGAGGTGAACAATTGGATTATGTCTCCACCAAAACAGATTTTGGAAATTGGTTGCGGAATAGGTGACATTTCATACAGAATTTCTCAAAAATTTCCCGAAGCAACAGTTGTAGGATTCGATGTAAGTGAAAGGTCTATAAATATAGCAAACCAAATCTTTCAATCGCCCAACTTAAGATTTGTCCTCGCTGATGATATATCGCTGATAAAGGGCTCAGAAGCAAAATACGATATCATATACATGATAGATGTGTTTGAACATATTCCTGTAGAAGTTCGTTCAAACCTATATGCCTACGTAAAGAATAATTTAAAGGAAGATGGGTTTGTATTTTTCAGTTGCCCGACCGTAGCACATCAGGAGTTTTTAAGAAAAAATAATCCCGGTGGCTTACAACCGATTGATGAAGACATTACAATAGAAACTGTTCTGGAATTTTCCAACCAAACACAAGTTCCCCTGGTTTTCTACAAAGAAGTATCAGTTTGGAATAAGGGCGATTATCTGCACGCGGTTTTAGCCAAAAGAAAGTATGCCCCTTTTTCAGATAAAGTTATCCCCAGACAAAAGACGATTAAACGATTACTATATGAAAAGTATTTAAAAGTTGACAAGCACTTAGATCAAAAAGAAGTTAATGACAGGCTACGGTTAATTCGTGAGAAAGTGGGTGAGGAGGTGTATTCATCAGTGAAGTCTTGAGATAAAACATTTTTATATTTCAATGCATACCCTCGCCATCTTTTCACCCAATCAGAATGCCTACTCTGAAACTTTTATTCAGGCTCATAAAAATCTTCCTTTTAACGTGAAGTATTATTATGGAGGTTTTTTCCCATCTTCCCTTGAGGGCAAAAGCATGATGACCCTGCCATGGAAGCTACGATTTGAAAAGAAGATGCTGAAAGGATTTTCTCCTCATGAAAAGAAACTCATGTTCAGCCTGAAAAATGAGAAAGTGGATGTGGTGTTAGCTGAGTATGGACTTACCGCGGCTGATACCTTGCGGATAGTGGAATCTCTGAAACTCCCTTTAGTGGTACATTTTCACGGATTTGATGCTACTGATATCCAGACCATCAGAAACTATGGTGTAAGATACAAAGACGTATTTCATTACGCATCTTCTGTGATAGCTGTTTCATCAAAGATGAAGTCAGATTTGATAAAAATGGGTTGCACCGAGGAAAAGATTGTTTTGAATCCCTGTGGGCCGAATCCATCATTTATTGATTTGCACCCTGATTATACAGGCCATCAGTTTGTGGCTATCGGGCGGTTTGTGGAGAAGAAGGCGCCCTATCTTACGTTATTAAGTTTTGAAAAAGTACTTAAAAAATTTCCGGCTGCGCGGCTTGTTATGATTGGCGATGGACCATTGTTACCTGTCTGTAAAGATATTGTGAGTGCTGTCGGGATATCGGGTAGTGTTGAATTTAAGGGAGTACAATCTCCGGAAGATATCAGAAAAATAATGGAACAATCTATTGCCTTTGTGCAGCATTCTGTAACCGCCGCTGATGGCGATTCAGAGGGTACACCCGTTGCCGTATTGGAAGCGCAGGCTGCGGGGTTGCCTGTAGTAGCTACAGAACATGCGGGCATTCCTGATGTTGTCGTGCACAATCAAACCGGGCTGTTATCTAAGGAAAGAGATGTAGAGACTATGGCCAACAATATACTCAGCATTCTTCAGGAAGACGGATTAGCCCAAAGATTAGGAACGATAGGGAGAAAGAGAATCCAGGAGCATTTTACGATGGAGAGGCATTTACAGACGCTGACTGACTGTATTAATAAAGCAGTTAATTCCTGATTTTATCAGCACCTCTTTATACTTTGGTAAACCTTCCTGAAAGTTATCCCGTTATAAAAATCACCACTTAAATTGCATTTCCACCATGGAAAATTTACAATTAAAAGGTGAAAAAAAGTTTGGCAGCACCAGGGTTAAAGTAAATGTGCAGGTTTTCTTATTTATGGAAGACGACATTTGGTATGCCTATCTGCCTGCATTGGATATTAATGGATATGGCAATAATGAAAATGAAGCTAAAGAGAGTTTAAAAATTGCCATTAACGAGTTTATCAGATACACACTCAATAAAAAAACTTTTTTTGATGAATTGAAACGCCTCGGTTGGGTTATTAAAAAAAGTAAAAAATCTTTTATTGCCCCAAAAATCAGTGACCTGATTAATGAAAACGAAGAGTTAAAAGAAATCGTTGATTCCCGGAGTTACAAGTCTGACGATTATCAGGTACGGGTACCCGTATTGGCATAATGGCATCAAACCCACTTAAAAATGTATCCCTTGCAGATTGCAGAAAATTCTTACTGCACGCAGGATGCAAGAAATATCGTACAACAGGAGGACATGAACATTGGACAAGAAAAGATTTAAGGAGACCTATACCATTCAAACTCAAATTGACCCTGGTGCCGGAGAGAATCATGAAACAGATTATTACCGCGCTGGGTATTGGAAGGGATGAGTTCAGGGATATTTTACGGAAGATATAAGTCATTTCGTGTTGACATTTGTCAGTTATTTTGCATCTCCGATATAAATAGTATTAGAAAGGGAAAATTTTGGCACGTTCAGGATATAGAACACATTATTTATATTTACACCTAAACCACCTTAATAATGAAGACTACTGCTCCAAAAAGTAAAAAGAAAAAAGTTACCGTCTTCAATAAAATTTCTTCCGGTTTCAGAGAGCTTCATGTGGACGGGGCCTACGGTGGCGTAACGCCCAGGGGGCTGTTTAATATGAACTTTTTTGCTGAGCGGATGGCCATCCCGAAAGCTACCGATTTTGAAATAGAGAATAATCAATTAAGAAAAATTGCCGATAGTGAGGACAGCAAGAACGGCATAATCAGAGAGTTTGAAATGGGTGTATATATGACAATCCATACAGCCCGCGATATTCATAAATGGCTTGGTGAGACATTGGATGCTTTTGATAAATCTCAAAAAGACGCAAAATGATTAACACGTATAGTTATAGCGAAGGAAATACTATCCTTATAGCCGGGCTTGACAGATACACATCTACCGACATAGCATATCGTGAAAAAGAGTATGCAGTGCCTGATGAAGATGAAGAATTAACCCGGTTGTGTATGGAAGCTTCAGAAAGCTCGCTCAACGAAGTGTGGGAGGACGAAGATGATGCGTACTGGGAATCATTTCTCAAAAAATAGAGATGCCATATAGCCAGGGCGATATTGTATTGGTTAAATTTCCGTTTAGCGACCTGGAATCTGCGAAGGTGAGACCCGCCATCGTTGTATCCGGAAAGCAGATGCAAAAGACCCGGGATGTCATCCTCGCAGCACTCACTACCAATATAAGGAACGATCATTTTTCTTTTGTAATCCAACCGAGAAGTTTATCCCATTCGCTTAGAAATAGTGAGGTGCGATGCAACAAACTCTTTACCTGTGATAAAGGAATTATTCAGAAAGCAATCAGCAAGTTAGACAAGCCTTCCGTCAAAATACTATTGAAAAAGATCAGGGATAATTTTGAGGAAGAGTAATTTAGTTGTAAAGTGCCTTGCCATTTGAACTTTCAACTTTGAACCTTGAACCCCTTAGTTTCCATCATCATACCCACCTACAACAGAGCGCATCTGATTGGAGAAACTTTGCAATCTGTTTTAGACCAGACTTATCAGAATTGGGAGTGCATTGTGGTGGATGACCTTTCAACCGACAATACCGATGAAGTATTAAAGTCGTGGACAGAAAAGGATAACCGGTTTAAATATTTCAAGCGGCACAGGGAGCCTAAAGGAGCACCGACGTGCAGGAATATAGGATTGGAAAAAGCAAGGGGAGAGTATGTGATGTTTTTAGATTCGGATGACTTGCTGGCTGGCTTTTGTATTGAGAGGAGAGTTCGTTTATTTACAGAGAACAGCAATTGTGATTTTTTAGCGTTCCAAACATCAGTCTTCTATGGTGATAAAAGAGAAAATTTTGTGTATTTTAATATCGAGAATGGAGAAAGTACTTTGCACAGGTTTTTGCGGACAGAATCTTTGTGGGCGATTTGTGGAGCTATTTATAAAAGTAGTGTTCTTTTAAAGAATCAGTTTGATGAGAGCATATCCTTTTGGCAAGATGTTGATTTAACTGTTAGAATGCTTCTTCAGAAACCGCATTACAAAACATTTTTAAAGTTAAGGCCTGATTGCTTTATTCGCATACTGCCTTATAGTGTTAGTCGGGATGGGGGATTTAATAAGAATGAAGAACTACTTGGACAGAGAATTGACATCTTATTATCTTTTAAGGAAAAGGCAAAAGAAAATGGATTTGAATTAAGCAAAGTAGAGGAGAATACACTATATAATTTTACTTATCTCCTTTCAAGAGATTTTCTTCTAAAGTTTGGTAATAAGAAAAAATATTTTAATTACTGGTTTAAAAGTGGGAGAGCACTAAACAGGATTGGAGTTAAATGGCTCTTGAGCTATTGGTATCAATATTTATTTTATTGGAGGAAATATTCAATTTACATTATTAAAGTGAGGTCTGTTTATGAAAGGATTTTCCATAAAGTATTACCCGATGTAAATGAGTTAGAAAATATTTTATTGCATAAAATTCCGGTTGAGGAAAAAGACTATGTCATCGAATAAAGTAGTTGTCGTCATACCCGTTCATAAACCCGCTCTCACCCAGAATGAGCTGGCATCATTGAAGCAATGCTACAAGATTTTGGGCAGCCACCCCATTCGCATTGTAGCTCCGGAAGGAATGGATATGAGTGTGTATCAAAATGCCGTACCCGGATGTGAGGTTATTTTTATTTCCCCCGAATGGCTCTCCGGCATTCAGCAATACAACAAACTAAAAATCAGTAAATACTTTTACGACCTCTTCAAAGATTACGAATACCTGCTGACCTACGAATTGGATGCATGGGTATTCAGAGATGAATTGTTGTATTGGTGCGATAAGGGGTATGATTTTATTGGGGCGCCATGGTTTGAGGGGTATGATCTCCCAATTGGAGACGAAATTTTGAAAGGGGGGAATAGCGGATTTTCTTTAAGAAAAATCAGTACAGCAATAAGATTTATTATAAGAATTAAACAACTGAAAAGATGGAGAGAATTTTGGTTTCGTTTTCATCTTCAGGGAATGGTTCATTTTGAGAATGTATGGCTGTTTAAAATTTTATTTAGACTGAAGGGAAAAAAATTTCTTCCTTATTTTTTACAGGATTGGTGGAATGGTAATGAAGATTATTTTTGGTCTTACCTGATTGCCAACACCTTTACAGATTATACGGTTGCGCCAAATGAAGAGTCATTAAAGTTTAGTTTTGAAGTGAAACCTTCTTTTCTTTTTGAGAAGAATAACAACAATCTTCCATTCGGCTGCCATGCATGGGAAAAATATGAGCCGGAGTTCTGGAAGAAATTTATTAACACGGAGTTTTAAAATCATTATGGAATATCCAAAAATATCGATTGTTACCCCTTCCTTTAATCAGGGACAATTTCTGGAGGAAACGATACTTTCAGTAATTACCCAAGGCTATCCTAATCTGGAGTACATCATTATAGATGGCGGCAGCACAGATCATTCCGTAGAAATTATTAGAAAATATGAACAACATTTATCATATTGGGTAAGTGAGCCGGATAAAGGAATGTACTATGCTTTGCAGAAAGGGTTTGAAAAGAGTACAGGTGAAATTATGGGGTGGCTGAACAGTGATGATATGCTGCACCCCAAAGCACTATTTAGTATAGCAGAGATTCTTTCTATACCTGGTGTGAAATGGATGACCGGTTTGCCGAATGTGTTTGATGAAATGGGAAGAACAGTAAACGTTAAAGATTTAGGGAAAAGATGTCGATTGAGGCACGTGACAGATAATGTTTTTATTCAACAGGATTGTACATATTGGCGCAGAGAACTATGGAATATGGCTGGTGCGTATTTAGATAAAGAGTTCAAACTTGCTGGTGATTTTGAATTATGGGATCGCTTTTTCAAGTACGAAAAATTATATACGACAAATTGCTTAACAGGTGGATTCCGGTTAAGTCAAAGTGGGCAGTTATCTCAAAATGTGGATGCCTATTTCACAGAAGTTGAGAAGGTATTGAAAATAACTCTTGAAGATGCAAGTATTATGGAAAAGGTTAAAAAGCTTAATAAATATAAGCGATTCAAAAAACTCCTTAGTCGCTCGAGAATTTTAAATCTTGGTTTCCTGGTGACAAGAATAGATAGAAGAATAAATGCTTTGTATGATTATCCAGAGGAGATAGTATTTGACCGTGAAAAACAAAACTTCGTTCTACGAAACAATTAAATTGAAAATTGCCATTCTATACATCTGCACCGGAAAATATTCTATCTTCTGGCAGCAATTTTATGAAAGCGCAGAAAAATATTTTCTTCCCTCTCATGAAAAACAATATTTCGTATTCTCTGATACTTTAGATAATCCGCATAAAGAGAATGTAAGCCTGATATATCAGGAGAAGATGGGTTGGCCCTACGATACGCTGATGCGGTTTCATCTCTTTGCATCTATTCAGGGCAGGCTGAATGATTTTGATTTTATCTTTTTTTGCAATGCCAATCTATGTTTCAAAAAAACAATTACCGAAGAGATTTTAAGTGAAAACGGACTTCCGTTTGATTTGATTGTTGTGCGACATCCATTCTTCTACTGGGTAAAAGACCCAAAAGATTTCCCGTATGAAAGAAGAAAAAGATCACTTGCCTATATACCCAAAGAAAGCGGTCAGGTGTATGTGATGGGAGGCTTTAATGGGGGAAGAAGTGAGGAGTACCTGGAAATGGTAGCGTCATTGAAAAACAGAATTACAACGGATAAAAAAAATGGAATCATTGCATTGTGGCATGACGAATCACATCTGAATCGCTATATCAATGAATCAAAAAAAAGAATTAAGATTCTTGATTACACCTATGGATTTCCTGAAGGGCATGATCTCCCACTAAAGAATGATGTATATATTACCTTTCTGGATAAAGAAAAATTTGGTGGTCATGACTTTCTAAGAGGACAGGAAAATTCAAATCCTGTAATGCCTGTTCAGAAATCATTTTACCCAATCCGATGGCTGAAACAAAAGATAAGAAGTCTCCTCTGATCATTGAAGTAGCCGGTGGATTAGGCAACCAGATGTTTCAGTATGCCTTTTTTCTGAAGTTGAAAAGTCTGGGTTATCCCTGTAAGCTGTATTACGACAAAACACAGAAAAAACATAAAGGATACGAACTGGATAAGGTCTTCGGTATAAATGAGCAGTTTGCTACTGAAAGTGAATTAAATAAAGTACTGGGGAAAGATACTTCTTTTGTTTCCCGCCTGAAAAGAAAATGGACAGGTTACCATCCTTCCTTTTATTGGGAACACGATAAAGGTTATGCTTATAAACCGGAAATTTTTAATCAGGCAAAGCCTATTTATTTGCAAGGATGCTGGCTTTCAGAAAAATACTTTGAAGATATTGATGCTGAAGTAAGAAAGGTATTTGTTTTTCGATCCTGTTCCAATCAGAGCAGTGCGCTTGCTGATAAAATCAGGGATGATTCTTCTTCAGTGAGCATCCATCTCCGGCGGGGTGATTATTTGCAAAGCGACATACATCTTAAGTTAGATTATCCCAAATACCTGACCGGCGCAATAAGAAAAATAAAAACGGGGGTTGAAAATCCCTCATTGTATATTTTTTCGGATGATATGGATCATACGAAAAAACTTTTTTCGGATAATACTATCAACGGGTTTCCGCTGCATTTTGTGGATTGGAATTCGGGTGAAGATTCCTGGCAGGATATGTATCTCATGTCTCTGTGCCGGCACAATATTATTTGTAATTCCACCTTTAGCTGGTGGGCAGCCTGGCTGAATAAAAATCCGGATAAGATGGTTGTTTGTCCGGAGAAATGGTTTACTACTGATTTTCTGAACGATAACGATATTGTACCGGAGGGGTGGATACAGATTTAATATTATTTTCCAGCCACTAAGACGCCATGACACCAAGTAACACAAAGAAAGGTCTTGGTGAACCTTAGAGCCTTAGTGCCCTGGTGGCAAATAATATGTCCAGTCATTAAATTCATAGCCTCCATTTGAAGAAATTCGTGATGGACAACATCCGCATAGCCTACATAACTCCCGAAGCACCGCCTTTTTCAGGCGGAGGTATCGCCACCTTTATCAATAACATCACTAAAGGGATGAAGAAAGCAGATGTCTATTGTGAAGTGTTTGCCCCTTCGGATACTGGTCATACCGGAACCGCAATGCTCAATGGCGTTCCCGTTCATCGTATAGCCGTACCGGAGTCTTCATCTTTCAAAAATGAAATAGTGCCTTTTTTTTTATCAAGACATGAAGAAGTGCATTTTACCATTGTTGAGAGTTGTGAAATACACGCCTCCCTTTTTGAACTGATCAAAAACAAAAGGCCGGAATTGAAATATGTAATCAGGGTACAAATGCCGGTCGTATTGCAAATGAAGTTGAATCTTACATACCAGTCCATTCCATCCAAACTACGGTATGTGCTGGGGGCATTCAGGCGCTTCAGATGGGACCTGGGATTTTGGAACCGCATGGATGTCAAAAGGGAAAGTAATCCTGAATACCTGGTTTGTGAACAGGCAGATGCCATCATAGCTCCTTCGTATTCCTTTAAAGAATGGCTCACAAACTTTTGGAAATTGCCGGAAGAAAAGATTTCCGTGATTCCCCATTTGTTTGATTTTTCTACTATGGAGCAGGTCATGGGAAAAGTTTCCGAAAGGGACAATCACATCACCAGGATTTTATTTACAGGCAAATTAAATGTACATAAAGGAGTAATTAATCTGGCTAAAGCTGCGAATCTGCTGCTGAAGAAATATCCAAATGTGGAATTTATTTTAGTGGGAGAAGACTGGCCTTCTGTTTATGGGAATCGAACCGTGAAGACCTCTGAATTGATCAGGTACATTACAAATAATCATCCGGCTGTGAAGCTGGCAGGTAAGATACCTTATAATGAAATGGCACAATACTATGCGGAGGGTGATATATGTATCTTCCCGAGTTTGTGGGAGGCATGGGGTTATACCTGTACAGAAGCGATGAGCATGGGCAAAGCGGTGATCGGCAGCAAATACGGGGGAATGGCAGATGCGATTAAGCACGGAGAAAACGGATTATTGATTGATCCGTATGATTATATGGATATAGCGGAAAAGATAGAGCAGTTGATAAATAATAAAATATTGCGGGATAAATTAGGATCGGCCGCCAGGGAAACAATACACAATGAATTGAGCTTTGAAAGACTGGTGCGGAAGAATATTGATTTTTACGAAAAAGATTTACCGAAGGGTCGCCCGCCGCGGCGGGCTTGACTGTTTCTATTGGAATCATAACCTTGGAGCCTTAGCGTCCTGGTGGCAAAAAAAAAATAATGCAAAAAACTTTCCTGTTCATCTCCACGCTTGAACACCTTCCCTGGGGAGGGTGTGAGGATCTGTGGTATAAAACGGCACTCATTGCACTGAAAGAAGGGAATGAGGTCTTGGCGCTTGTTTTTAAACATGATACAATACCTGTGCATATTCAGCAATTGCAAAAAGCCGGAGCTGAAATTTTCTTTCTTGAAAGACCCACCCAAAGGGTAACTCTTTTTAAAAAAGCGAAACAAAAGATATTTCCCAACGTGCGTTATAGAAAAGTGTTAGAGGTCGCAGATAAAAAGATAAGCAACAAGAACACCACGATCATCGTCAGCCAGGCAGGCGGCTTTGATTTCAGCTATGGGTATTTGGATGAAATATCCGAATGGTTAACTCATAAAAATCTTCCGCTGTATGTGATAGTTCAAAATGTTCCCGATCTTGGTTTTACTTTATCTGTGGAAGGCATTGAAAAACAAAAGAAGATTTACAACAGAGCACACAAAGTTTTCTTTGTCTCAGACCGAAACAGAATTTCCAGTGAAAGGATTTTGGCGGCACATCTTGATAATGCAACAGTTGTTTGTAATCCTTTGAATGTTTCTTTGGCAGATAAACCATCGCCCTTTCCGACTGTTTCAGGAAGAATAAAATTTGCGGAAGTAGCTGCTTTGCGTTGCTTTCACAAAGGGCAGGATGTTTTGTTGCAGGTGTTATCGGGCGATCAATGGAAACAAAGAGATTGGGAACTTAACCTGTTTGGTGAAGGACCGGATAAGGATTACCTGAAAAGACTTGCTTCGTTTTATGGGATTGAGGATCGTGTACACTTTCATGGCCATGTAAAAGACATACGGGAAGTGTGGAGAGAAAATCATATTCATGTATTACCCTCTTTGGGAGAGGGCACTCCATTGGCGTTGATAGAATCCATGTATTGCGGCAGGCCGGCAATTACTTCTGATGTTGGCGGAAATGCTGCATATTGTGAAGATTCAATCTGTGGCTTTATTTGTGATTATCCCACTCCGGCTGCTTTGGAACGGGTGATGGAGAAGGCATGGGTTGAGAGAGGGCGATGGAAGGAGATGGGGAGGAAAGCATCTGAAAAAATAAATAAAGATTATAATTTGGAGGGATCGTCAACCCTATACGAATTCATTTCTGCGTGAGACAAAAAGAAGAGCATCACGCAGAGCCGCAGAGTCCGCAGAAAAGAAAAAACAACCCCAGTCTCTGCTCCTCTACGTCTCTGGGTGAGGCAAAAAAGCAAACTGCGCCCTCAGCGCCTCTGCGTGAAACAAAAAGAAGAGCATCTCGCAGAGCCGCAGAGTCCGCAGAAAAGAAAAAACAACCCCAGTCTCTGCTCCTCTACGTCTCTGGGTGAGGCAAAAAAACAAACTGCGCCCTCAGCGCCTCTGCGTGAGACAAAATGAAGAGCATCTCGCAGAGCCGCAGAGTCCGCAGAAAAGAAAAAACAACCCCAGTCTCTGCTCCTTTACGCCTCTGGGTGAGACAAATAAACAAACCGCGTCTCTGCGCCTCTGCGTGAGACAAAAAAGCAAACTGCACTTCTGCGAGAAAGCACCAATTAGCAGATGACCCACATCATCCATTTCCACAATGGCTCCGGCGGCGGAGTGCTCTCCGTCATCAGAAATCTGATCCGGTTTTCGCAGAACCCGCAGATAAAGAACTATGTCATCTTTACTTTAAATGAAAAGATGCCTCAGGATTTTGTGGTTCCGAAAATCTTCGGGGCAGAGGATATAAAAATTTTCAGGTATTCTTCGCGCTGGAATTTTTACCACACCTGCCGGCAATTGGCAAAACTGTTGCCTGATGAAAAAGCCGTACTGGTAGCACACGACTGGCTGGAATTGGGTATGGCAAGCAATCTGGGTTTACAAAATCCGGTTGTGCAGTTTTTGCACGGGGATTATGATTATTATTATGAGTTAGCCGAAAAACATGCAGAAGCGATTGATGAATTTATTTGTGTCAGTCCGGTGATTGCACGCAAACTTATTCTGCGTTTACCTGACCGGAAAGACGATATTCACAATTGCCGGTTTCCGGTACCGGAGGTACAAAATGATAAGAAGTTCATATCAGAAAAAACAAGAATTCTGTTTTGCGTACGCGATCTCAATGACGAAAGCAAGCAGTTTAATTTATTGCCCAAAGTTCATGAGGTTTTATCCGCAAACAATTGTAAAATACGATGGACTATTATCGGCGGCGGTAAATCTGGGGATGAAATAAAAACATTGCTGGGCAGCGATGCAAAATATTTTTCCTCACTTAACAACCAACACGTGCTTGAAGAGATGAAGCAAAATGATATTTTAATGCATCCTTCGCTGATAGAAGGTTTCCCGGTAGTAGTTGTAGAAGCTATGAAAGCAGGTCTTGTTCCACTCATTACGGATTGGGCCGGGTCAACGAAAGACTTGGTAGTTGAAGGGGAGACAGGTTTTTATCTTACACCCAAAGATGCATTAGGTTATGCAGAAAAAATCAGGGTGCTCAATGGAAACCGGAATCTGTTAGCCCATTTATCAGAAAACGCAAAGAGGAAGGCAGAACAATTGTTTAACCCATACCACAATACCCAAATCATTGAAGGAGTTTATTGTGAGGCGCTTAAAAAAGAAAGAGAAAAATTACCGAAAAGAGTGTATGGGTCAAGGTTAGATAAGAGGTGGATACCGAATTGGGTGGTGGAAAGAATGCGAAGGAAAAAATAGAAAATATATTCTTAATCATTGGCAATAGGCACTGAATAAACAGGAAAATATGGTTGAGTCTCTTAAAGAAACTTTTTTACAAAAACAGGTGGAAACACCGGATGGGAACCAGTTACCCTTACATTCACACACATCAGAAAGTCAGGGTTATTTTTTACAGGAGATGTTTGATTTGATTAAACCCAAATCTACGTTAGAGGTGGGAATGGCCTATGGTATTTCATCTTTATTTATTTTGGAAAAGCACAGGGAATACAAGAATCCTGAAAAATCACATTTAATTATTGAACCCTATTCCTGGCAGGGAGTTGCTGAACATTATTTTGAAAAAGAGAAGTTGAGTTATTTAACGGACATCCGTTACAAAAAATCGGATGAAGTACTGCCTAAACTATACTACGAAAGCCACCGCATTCAATATGCCTATATAGATACAACTAAGCTATTTGATGTTGTAATGCAGGATGTTTATTTCATTGATAAAATTCTTGATGTCAATGGAGTGCTAATTTTAGATGATTGCGGTGGTTATTGGCCGGGAATACAAAAGGTAGCCAGATTTCTGAATTCTTTGCCTCATTATAAATTTTTAAAAGGACACAAAAAATATACTCATCGTGTTAGAAGGGAATTAGGTGAAAATCTTACTTCCTTATTCTTAAACATGGTTCCCTTTAGAAAAAAGTTTATTTCTGAACTGAATTTAAAAACCAACCATCACCTCGGACTTGAATATCGTTGTATTGCATTCCAGAAAATTTCAGAAGATAAAAGAAATTGGGATTGGGATAGGCCATTGTAAAACTGTTACACTTTGAATAAACAACCTTTGGTTTCTGTCCTGATGACTGCCTACAACCGCGAACAATACATCGCGGAAGCGATAGAAAGCGTGCTGGCATCTACATACAAAAATCTTGAGCTGATAATAGTGGATGACCATTCATCTGAAAATACAGTATCCATTGCCCGGAAATATGAAGCAAAAGATTCAAGAGTAAAAGTATTTGAAAATAACAACAATCTGGGTGATTACCCCAACCGGAACAAGGCAGCATCTTATGCTAAGGGCGAATTTATTCAGTATGTAGATTCGGATGATTCAATCTATCCGGACGGTCTCGAAAAAATAATGCAGATATTGGATAACCTTCCTGATGTTTCTTTTGTTACAAGGGTATATGATAATAAGATTTCATCGCCAATTCTTCTCAATAGTAAGAAGTCTGTTTATACGCATTTTTTTGAGAAGCCTTTTCTGACATTAGGCCCCGGAGGCACCATGATTCGCCGGAGCCTGTTTGAAAAAATAGGAGGATTTCCTGTGAAGTACGGTCCTGCCAATGATATGTATTACAATTTAAAGGCAGCAAGTAATGGTAACACAGTGCTGATTCCATTTGAATACATGAATTATCGAAGACACGCTGGACAGGAGATTAACGATCGGTTTTCCTATTTGTTCAATAATTATCTGTATCAGTCTGATGCGTTAAGAGAACTTCCATTGCAGTTGAAGAAGAATGAAATTGATTGGCTTATGTTGAAAAACAAGAGACGATTTTCTGTGAATCTGATAAAATACTTTTTTAGAACTTTTAATGTGAAGAAATTAAGATACGCTATTGCAAGAGCAAACTTTACTTTCGGAGATTTTCTTCAGGGAATTTTTCACACAAACAGATTGCTTAAGAAAAAAGATTGAGGTCTATTTGTCAAAAGAAGCACATTGAAATTACCTTCTGCCGGATATTATTTAAGAGTCTATAAGAGATTTGGATTTCCTGCTGTTTTATTTTTGGTTGGTTCCAAATTGAAAAGGAACAAAACAGATAATCTGAAAATTAGAGGCGCTGAATACCCAATCACACTAAGTAATTTCTCGTATGATGTCACCACTCTTTTTCAAATCTTCTATGCAAAAGAATATGAGGTAAGGTTAGAAAAGGATCCGGCTTACATCATTGACTGTGGCGCCAACATCGGTTTGTCGGCCGTTTATTTTGCTACCACATTTCCTAATGCTACTATTTTAGCAATTGAACCGGATGAAAATAATTTCAGGATTTTACAAAAAAATATAGCACCATATAAGAATATCATTGCCCTTAAAAAAGCTGTATGGCACCACAGAACTGTGATGGAAACCGTAGATACCGGTAACGGTGGGTGGGCAGTGCAGACGAAGGAAAGTAGTACAGGAATCGGGATTGAGGGTGTTACTATACAGGAATTGATCAGCGAGTTTAAATTCCCGCGAATTGACCTCCTGAAAATTGACATTGAAGGAGCCGAAGAAGAACTCTTTAGTGAAAATTATGATTCATGGCTCAGGCTGACATCATGCATAGCTATTGAACTGCATGAATTTTTGATAGAAGGTTCGTCCATAAACTTTTATAAAGCCATAGCGCCATATCATTTTTCCTTTTCTTCCAATGGAGAAAATCTGATTTGTAAGAGAACCATTGAATAGCACGATCTCACATACGGAAATTGTACCTAAACCTTTGGTCTCAGTTATTATACCTTGCTACAATGCTGCAAAGTATTTGAAGGAGGCATTAAACAGTGTTTTGAATCAGTCTTACACCAATCTTCAAATCATTTTAATTGATGACGGCTCCACAGATGAAACAGCAGAGATAATTAGAACGTATCATGATCAGCGCATTGAATATTACTATCAGAATAATGGTGGCCAGTGTGCGGCATCCAATACAGGCATTGAAAAAGCCAAAGGAGACTATATCAAATTTTTTGATGCAGATGACGTGATGAACCCGGAGCATATTGAAGCACAGCTATCAAGGCTTAATGGAAGTACCACCGCGCTGGCTTCCTGTGCATGGGGCAGGTTTTATGATAACAATTATTTATCGGCTAAGTTTATTCCTGAAACAGTCTGGGAAGATATGCAACCACTTGACTGGTTGAAAACGAATCTTCAGCAGAAATATGATATGATGGGAGGGTGGCTGTGGCTGATTCCGGCACCGTTATTAAAAAAGGCAGGCGGATGGGATGAGAGATTGTCGCTGAATAATGATTTTGAATTTAGTATTAGGCTTGTGTTGAATGCGGAGAGGATATTGTTTGCGAGGGATGCGAAGATGTATTATAGAACGAATCCATATCAATCTTCATCATGGGTGATGGATTACAAAAATATAAAAGCCGGTATTCTATCTACTGATTTAGGATGTTCATACTTATTGAAAGCTGATCCTTCAGAAGAAACAAGGTTAATATGCGCCAACAGATATCAAGAATGGGTTTATAGAGCTTATCCGGTTTACAAGAATATTGTAGAAGAATTAGAAGACAAAATAAATCAATTTGGGGGGAGTGACAGAAAAACGGATGGAGGTTGGGTTTGGAAAATTCTTTGTTCTATAATGGGATGGAAAAAAGCCGTCCGTTTGAAAAATATATTAAAAAAAGCAGGCTATAAAAAATTGCCATTTAATTAATTATAAATATATTATTGAATTAAATATTTATTATGAATTATGAAAAGATACTAGAGCAGGGAGGATTCATTTATAAAGGAGATTTTTATAAATTGACTTCTGCAATTGATAGTACCGAGGCTGAATTTTTAAAAAAGTTGATAGAAAAGCATAAACCAATGTCAACTTTGGAAATAGGGTGTGCAGAGGGTATTTCTTCTATGGTGATTTGTGAAACTATTCCAACAAAGGGTATTCATTTAATTCTGGACCCCAATCAATCTACTGAATGGAAAAATATGGGGAAAAATAATTTACAGAATGTTGGTTTAAATAATTTTGAAATTGTTGAAGAATACTCTGAATTTGCCCTGCCGGAATTTTTAAAGGACGGGAAAAGGTTTGATCTGGTGTTTGTTGATGGGTGGCACACTTTTGACCAAGTTCTTTTAGAATTTTTTTATATCAACAGGCTTTTACCAATTGGAGGGATTGTTGTATTTGATGATTCTTCTATGCCGGGTATTAATAGAGTTATGAGATATATATCTAACTATCCCAATTATGAATGTCTTGGAAGTAATCGGTCTGGCACAAACAGTAAAAGAAAGGCTTTTAATAAGATAAAGATGATAATTAAATTTGGAGCATCAATGTTGCCATTAAAGGTAAGGCGTGAAATATTTAATGATCTGACTTTGAGATCTGATAAATCGATAGGGATTGACGGATCTATGGTTGCCTTCATGAAAAAGGGAGAAGACCAGAGAGACTGGGGTTGGTATAAAACATTTTAAATGATTGCTCAATTCTTTGAATTGAAAGTAAATTTTATAAATAGTAATGTTCATTTCTCCCTCATCGGTTGCGGCCGCATCGGTCATCGGCATGCTGAACTGATTTCACAATTCGGTGAACTGGCGGCTGTGTGTGATGTGATACAGGATCGCGCAGAGGAAATTGCACATAGATATAACGTACCTGCTTATACAAAGTGTGAGGAGATGTTTGCATCGCATCCCGAAACGGATGTTGTGGTAGTCTGCACACCCAACGGATTGCACGCAGTTCATACCGTCGCCGCGCTGAAAGCCGGCTTCCATGTTTTGTGTGAAAAACCGATGGCGATCCATGTGCACGATTGCGGGGAGATGATTAACACTGCCGACAAGATGAACAAGCGGTTGTTTATCGTCAAACAAAATCGTTTTAATCCGCCGGTAGTGGCCGTGAAAAAAACATTGGATGAAGGCAGGCTGGGAAAGATTTACAGCATCCAACTGAATTGTTTCTGGAACAGGGATGAAGCGTATTATTCCAATTCGTGGAAAGGAACTAAAGATTTAGATGGAGGAACATTGTTCACTCAATTCAGCCATTTTATCGATCTGATGTACTGGATGATCGGCGACGTGAAAAAGGTGCATGCCATCCTGCACAACTACCACCACCAGGGCATCATAGAATTTGAAGATACGGGCGTGGCTACACTGGAATTTGAAAACGGCGTTATCGGAACGCTCAATTACTCGGTAAACAGTTTTGAGAAAAATATGGAAGGTTCGCTGACGATTTTCGGTGAGAAGGGAACGGTAAAGATTGGCGGACAATATCTCAATGAGCTGGAATACCAGGAAATAAAAGATTATGAAATTACCGGTTTACCTCCGGGCAATCCGCCGAACAATTACGGTCATTATGTGGGCAGCATGAGCAACCATGATAAAGTGTATCAGAACGTAATTGATGTTTTGCAAAACGGCGCCAGTGTGGCCACCAGCGGGTTTGAAGGGATGAAGACCGTGGAGATTATTGAGAAGATTTATAGGAGGAGAGATTAGCTATTGTGGCCGTACCAATTGCAATGTGTATTGATCTGCCTGTCTCCGGCGAAACACACCCCGGAGCGATATTGTCATCATGAGTGAAACAAGGGATCTCGAATAGTACAATGAAGTAGATTCCTCGTTGCGCTTCGGAATGACATGTGAAGCATCCTGATGTAGATTCCTCTCTGCGTTCGGAATGACACTGCCCCTGTCATTCCGAACGACCGGAGGGAGGAGGAATCTATATATGAATGCCTTGATGTAGATTCCTCGCCGCGCTTCGGAATGACACTGCAATCTGTCATCCGGATCTGCCTTCGGCGGAACAAGCCTGAATCCTAATGATCTCCATCATCATCCCCTGTTACAATGCTTCCGCATTTGTGGAGGAAACTCTGTCCAGCGTGCTGAATCAGACTTACCGGGATGTTGAGATCATTGTGGTAAATGATGGTTCAACAGATAACAGCGAAAACGAGATTCTTAGTTTTAAGGATAGACGGATCAGATATTTTAAACAATCCAACAAGGGACAGGCGTCAGCGTGCAACCTGGGCATTTCACATGCAAAGGGCAATTACATCAAATTTTTTGATGCGGATGATGTGATGGATCCGGAGCATATTGAAAAGATGGTGAAGAGGTTGGAAGGAAATGACCAGTCAATTGCTTTTTGTGAATGGGGTGCCTTTGAAAATGATGATGTTTCCTCTGCAAAGTTTTCTCCTCTGTCAAATTGGAAAGACATGTTGCCATTGGATTGGCTGAAAATTGAACTGAAACAATATTGTGATATGCTGGCAGGATGGCGGTGGCTGATTCCCCGCACCCTGCTTGAGAAATCAGGGGGATGGGATGAACGGCTGACGCTGAACAACGATTTTGAATTCAGCATCCGCTTGTTGCTGAAAGCCGATAAAATGTTATTTGCCGAAGGCGCAAAAATGTATTATCGATGGGCCGCTCCACATGCTGTGTCCCGAAAGAAAACAGAGAAAGCATTTCGCGATGCGTTGCTTTCTACAGATTTAGGTTGTGCATACCTGTTAGACAGGGAGAATAGTGAAGAGATAAAAAAGATTTGCAGGAAGCGTTATGAGATGTGGCTGACAAGGATTCCGGAGGAGTACCGGGAGTTGAGGATGTCATTCCGACGACCAAAGGAAGGAGGAATCTCAAAAGACGATCTGATATAGATTCCTCGCTCCGCTTCGGAATGACACTCAATGATGAAGATTCCTCGCTACGCTTCGGAATGACAATCAATGATGCAGATTCCTCGCTGCGCTTCGGAATGACACTCAATGATGCAGATTCCTCGCTGCGCTTCGGAATGACACTCAATGATGAAGATTCCTCGCTACGCTTCGGAATGACAATCAATGATGAAGATTCCTCGCTGCGCTTCGGAATGACACTCAATGATGCAGATTCCTCGCTACGCTTCGGAATGACAATCAATGATGAAGATTCCTCACTACGGTTCGGAATGACAATCAATGATGAAGATTCCTCGCTACGCTTCGGAATGACACTCAATGATGAAGATTCCTCGCTACGCTTCGGAATGACAATCCAATCTGTCATTCCGAGTGGAACGAGGAATCTCAAAAGAAGCATACTGATGCAGATTCCTCTTCGCCAAGGCGAAGAGGAATGACATTCTCAAATCTCATCTTCCAGAAACCTCCATTCGGGATTAAAAGAATTTATCAATGCAACCTTCTTTTCCCGGCGCCATTTTTTCAATTGCTTCTCCCGGGTAATTGCATGAATGATTTCGGTGAAATGTTCGTAATAAATGAGGTAATAGGCTTTGTATTTTCCGGTGAAGGAAGAAGGATTAGATTGTTCTGCCCCCGCTTTATGTTGAGAAAGTCTCACTTTCAGGTTATTGGTCACACCAATATATAAGACAGTCCTGTTTTTATTGGTTGTGATGTAAACAGCATAATGATGACCGGTCTTCATTTAGGGAAATTAGAGAAATTCCGTTGATTTTTTGTAATGGATATTTATTAAAGGGTATTGGAATTAAAGGAAAGGTGAAAATGCAGATTCATCGCTGCGCTTCGGAATGACAGTCTGCGCTTCGGAATGACACTCCGATCTGTCATTCCGAACGACTGAAAGGAGGAGGAATCTCAAAAGGAACATTCAGATAAAGATTCCTCACTTCGTTCGGAATGACACTCCAATGATAAAGATTCCTCGCTGCGCTTCGGAATGACAGTTTGCACTCGGAATGACAATATGCATACTTACAAAAGACCCGATAAGAAAAAATTCAATGAAAATTCTATTCATATCCACCCTTAACCTGGCCACCAATCCGCGATTTTACAAAGAGATTGTACTCGCGAAGAAGAATGGTTTTGAAGTGGAGGTGATCTGTTTTGAATTCAATAACTGGAGTTACGATTTCAATAAAGAGTTGCTGCAATCTCTCGGCGAAACCAAAATTCATTTAATACCCGGAAACAGAAAACCCTTTTATCCGTGGGCCAAAAGTGTGTTTACCGAAACATTATTCCGAAAGAAAGCGAAATGGCTGAAACTGAAAGACCGGCAACTGTCACAGGCCGTGACCCGAAGGAGTAATTTGCTGATTGAATATATCAATCGGCTGAAGGGAAATTATGATCTCGTTATCGGACACAATCCAGGCGCTCTTTATCCCACCCGCTATGCGGCGGATAAATTCGGATGCCGTTGTGGTTTTGATGTGGAGGATTATCATCCGGGAGAAGGGGATGACAAATATCTGCAACAACTTACTAAAACATTGATGAATGAATATTTACCAAAGATGGATTACGTCACCTTTGCAGCGCCGTTGATGAAAGAGATGCATACGAGGGATATGGGAGAAGAAGGAGAGGAGTGGCATGTGATCATGAATTTCTTTCCAAAGGATCAATTTGTTTTTTCTGAAAGTGACAGGAGCGAGCCTTTGCAGATCGTCTGGTTTTCGCAAAACGTCAATTACAAACGCGGTTTGGAACAATGGATTCCGGCATTGAAATATTTTGAAAAAGAAATTGAACTGACGCTGATCGGAAATAAGAAAGAACCGTTTTTTTCAGAGTATGTTGAAGGGAATACTTTTATCAAATATGTTGAACCGATGAAATTGGAGGAACTCAATAAACATATCTGCACTAATGATGTGGGGTTGGCAATTGAGGGAGGAAAGGATTATAATAATAAGATTTCCGTACCGAATAAATTAATCACCTATTACCAGGCGGGGCTTTATATTCTTGCAACGGATACGCCGGGGCAAAAAGAGTTTATGAAATCGCATCCGCACAGCGGAATGATTTTGTCGCCAGCCAGCGAAGGTTTTATGGATAAACTGGCGCAGGTCATTGCGAGCAAAAATTCCATCCGCCGGACGAAGCGAGAGCGTTTCCGCAATGCGAGTGTTTTCAATTGGGAGCGTGAGTCGGAGAAGTTGGTGGAGGTGTGGGATGCGATGAAACCTTGAAGGTCTGCCGCAAGGAGATGCGGGTGGCCAAGACCTTTAAGGTTTTAATTATATCTTTAATCCATGAAACGTAACCAACCATTGATTCCGGGGATGACCTATCACATTTACAATAGGGCTGTTGGGAACGAGAAGCTTTTTAAAGAGAAAGAAAATTATTTGTACTTTTTAAAGAAGCTACAAACCTATCTTATCCCGGTGATGAATTTCTATAGCTATACTTTGATTCCTAATCATTTTCACCTTATGGTACAGATCAAAGATGAAGGCGCCTTAAACGACTTATTTAAGCTACTAAAGAAAAAAACTTTTAATCCCACGATTCATAACCTATCAGATTTTGTTATGGAACAGGTGAGCAATTGTTTAAATAGTTACGCGAAATCATTTAACAAAAAATACAAGCGGATGGGAGGCTTGTTCATGGCTGGCACAAAGAGGAATGAATTGATTACCGAACGATACCTGCGGAATCTGCTCCTATATGTCCATAAAAATGCTGTTCATCATGGCCTGACAAAGAAAATTGGAGTATGGCCATTTGATGGATATAATGAAATTGTAAGTAATTCAGCTACATGGCTGTGTGCCAGTGATGCTATTAACTTTTTTGGTTCAAGGGAAGAATTTATCCGTTGCCATACCGAATTGACCATTGATATAAAAAGAAGAGATTGGGACGTATGAGGGGGGATTCAGTCTTAAACCTTCAAGGTTTCGCTGGCGCACGAGGCCATCGCCGCAAACATTAAAGGTTTGGGATTAAAATGAAAAAAATACTCATCATATCGCCGCACTTTCCACCGTCAAACCTCGTTGGTGTACACAGAGCACGGCTACTGTCCATTCATTTGCCTGAATATGGATGGGAACCTATTGTATTAACAGTACACGAAAAATATTACGAGCAAAGCCTTGATGCCAATCTGGAAAAACTTTTGCCAAAAAACCTGAGAATAGAAAAGGTGGATGCTTTAAGAATAACCAGGCCGAGAACCGTAGGTGATATTGGGATCCGGGCATTCAGGTCGCTTTACAAAAGAGCAAAGCAGATAATTCGTGATGAACAAATAGATTTTGTCTTTATAACTATACCATCCTTTTATACGGCGCTTTTGGGTAGATGGCTTCACCAAACCACAAAAGTTCCTTACGGAATAGATTACCAGGACCCGTGGGTTCACAATTTTCCGGGTAGTGAAAAGTTATTTTCCCGTCATTGGTTTGCTACCAAACTTTCCAGAATCCTGGAGCCCATCGCAGTAAAAAAAGCATCATTGATAACGGGGGTTGCTGAGGGATATTACAGTGATGTCGTAAAGCGAAATCCACATTTGCGGGAGAGCAGCCTTTTTGCCAATCTTCCGATAGGTATAGAGCCCTCAGATTATGATGCTATCAAACATATTCCAATTCGACCCTATCTTTTTAAAAAAGAGACGGGAAAAATAAAATTGATTTATGCGGGGGCGATGTTACCCAAATCATATCGCCCGCTTGAATTGATTTGTAAGGCAATCAGTGAGCATCCTGAAAAATATGCGGATATCGAGATTCATTTTATAGGTACGGGGAAAAACCCGGGAGATCCCGAAGGATATAGTATAAAACCAATAGCAGAGAAATTTGGATTATGGGAAAAACCCTTTTTTGAACATCCTGCAAGAATACCCTATCTGGACGTTCTGGCTCATTTGAAAGAAGCAGATGGCATTTTTATTCTGGGTAGTACAGAAATACATTATTCACCATCCAAGGTTTATCAGGGGATCGCTTCAGAAAAGCCCGTTTTTGCAATTTTACACGAAAAGAGTTCGGCGGTGGGAGTAATCAATCAGACAAACGCAGGTATCGTGCTGACATTCTCCGGAGAAAAAGGTGTAAGCGAGATATATTACTCATTTGATACTTCCTTTGGTGAGTTAAGAAAATTTATCTCACGGTATAAACCAGAAATCATTAAAGAAGGTGAGTTTCAAAATTATTTTGCCTCCAGCCTCACGAATACCCTTGTGAGTTTTTTGAACCAGATAGTTCCGGATGCTGAATCAGGCAGGAAGATTCTAATAATCTCACCCCACTTTCCACCTTCTAACCTTACCGCTGTGCACCGGGCACGATTGTTTTCACAACACCTGCCTGGTTTCAACTGGACACCTGTTGTACTTACTGTAGATGAACTGTATTATGAAGAAGAACCTGATTATAATCTTTTAAAACTGGTGCCTTCTTCGGTTAGGATCGAAAAGGTTAAAGCGAGTAAGGTATATAAACCACGGGTGATAGGAGATATTGGTTTACGATCTTTTTATTCCCTTTATAAAAGAGCCAAAGAAATTATTACCAATGAAAAGATAGATTTCCTATATGTTATTATTCCGTCATTTTATGGTGCTTTATGGGGAAGATGGTTAAATAGCACCACTGGGATAAAATATGGCATTGATTATGTTGACCCCTGGGTACATTTATTTCCGGGCGGGGACAAGCTGTTTTCAAGAGCCTGGTTTGCGACCTATCTTTCAAGATTTTTGGAACCGATCGCGGTAAAGAAGGCATCATTAATTACAGGTGTAGCCGAATCTTATTATAAAGACGTTTTTATACGAAACAAAAATTTGTCAAAATCATGCGCTTCACTGACTTTGCCTCCCGCCGGCGAGCAGCAGGATTTTGAAAGAATTCGTGAGTTGAATCTCGGTCCTACTATTTTTAAATCTGATGATTCTAAAATGCAGTTGGTTTATGCAGGAGCAATGTTGCCGAAAGCATACAGTATTTTAGAAAATATCTTTGAGGCTATCCAAAAAAATATTAAAACTTTTGAGTGCCTCGAATTGTATTTCATTGGCACGGGAAAATCTACCAATGATCCCAATGGATTTAATATTAAGCCTCTCGCAGAGAAATACGGACTCTGGCAAAAGCAGGTATTTGAATACCCGGCACGTATTCCATATTTAGATGTTCTGGTTCATCTGAATGCAGCAGATGGCGCATTTATCCTTGGAAGTACAGAGCCCCATTATACGCCTTCTAAAGTTTACCAGGCTGTACTATCAAAGAAGCCAATCCTTGCGGTATTGCATCGTGAAAGCACAGGGGTGAAGGTGATCCGTGATTCCCAGGCAGGAGTGGTAATAGATTTTGATGGGGAGGGAGACCTGGAAAGAGTAAGGAACATTTTTGTGGAACGATTTGCAGAATTCAAAGTGTTTTCTGACAGGTACAATTATGATTTGATGGACCATGCGATATTTGAAAAATATTCGGCCGAGAAGATCACTGAAAAGCTCGTGAACGGGATTAATGAAATTATAAGCAGGTAATGGCAAGGGTTTATATAAAAATTCCTAAGTCAGGACTGGGGAATATGATGTTGGTCTGGGCGTATGGAATCGCTTTTGCAGAACTGAACCGGTTGCCCGTTACCGTTTCAAGATGGTGGGGATTCCGTTGGGGTGCGTTGCTCAGGGGAGAGAAAAAAAACAGGTTGTACCGGGGATATTTTAAAGAGGAGCCGTTGTTGAAAAGGTTCGTTAGCAGCGCCGGAGCCCTATTCAGCAAGAAGGTGCACAATCCCGGCTTGAAAAAAGTGGAGAGTGTTTCGGCGCGGAACGTGGTTTATATTTTTGACAAACTTCCTGCTCATAACTATTTTACCAATCTCTATCCGCATTTATCACTCATTCGTGAGAAGTTATTTTCATTACTGACACCGCGGGTAATGAAAGAATTCAACGGTTGTTTAAAACCAGAAATTGCGGTCCACGTGAGAAGGGGAGATTTTAAATATGCCAACCATATCACTTCAGAGGAATATTTTATCGGCATTATTCAGGCCCTCAGAAATACGACAGGGGAAAACCCGAAGGTTATGATTTTTACCGATGGAGGAGAGCATGAGATATCAAAGCTGTTGAGGCTTTCCAACACCGAAGTTGCAAACAATAAATTTGATATAACGGATATTCTCCAGATGAGCCAAAGCCGTTATTTGTTGCTATCAAGAGATAGCTCATTCAGCTATTGGTCAGCGTTTCTGTCAGAGGCAGTCGTGATCATGCATTCGGGAGACTGGCAGAAAAGAATAAAACCGGATAGCGGGAGTTATCGTGAAATACGTGTTAATCCAGATACACAAATAAATGAATTCATCAGATGATCACAAAAAAGCAGCTAAACAAGTTTCTCCGAAAATGGAATGTTGAATTGCATGGGGTAAATTATATGCAGGCGCTTCGGGCAGGAAGTATGTCAATTAACGAATTTGATTTCTTCAGGACAAAAATCAGAAACAGCACACCTGTTATTTTTGATGTTGGGGCCAATCGGGGAGTAACAGTTCAACGCTTTTTACAAGTTTTTCCGGAGGCCAGAATATTCGCTTTTGAACCGCTTCCTGGAATGTTCCAGGAACTGTCAGCGAAGTTTTCAAATAATTCAAACATCGGGATATATGAATTTGGTATTACAGACAAAAAAAGCTCTAGCACATTTTATGTAAATCACAGTTTAGATACCAGTTCATTGCTGCCGGGAGAAAAGACAGGTCTCAATTCTGACAGATCCGTAAAGAAAGTCAGTGAAATCATGGTAAATACAATTACATTGGATGATTTTGCATTCGCCAATAACATCAGGAAAATCGATATACTGAAACTGGACATTCAGGGCAGTGAATTGAGTGCATTGAAGGGAGCGGTAAATTTGTTAAGAAATGGTTCAATAGGTATGATTTATTGTGAAACCTATTTCATCAAACAATATCAGGATCAACCTTTGTTTTTAGATATTGCGAAATTCTTAAGCGAATATAATTTTAAGGTTCAGGATATTTACAATCGTATTTATGGCAACGGAAGCATAGCCTGGTGTGATACCATTTTTATAAAATCAGATTTGGATTGAAACACCTCGCTATTATTACCACCCACCCGATCCAGTACAACGCTCCATGGTTTCGTTTGCTTGCTGAAAGAAAGAAGATTGCCATCAAAGTATTTTACACATGGAGTCAGGTGCAGACAGAGGAAAAGTATGATCCGGGATTCGGGAAAAATATTGAATGGGATGTCCCGCTTCTTGAGGGATACGATTACACTTTTGTAAAGAATGTTTCTAAGAATCCGGGTTCAAAAACATTCCGTGGCATCCAAAATCCAACCCTGATAAAAGAAGTGGAAGTATGGCGCGCAGATGCAGTGCTGGTGTTTGGATGGAAGTTTGACGGCCACCTCAGAGCGCTGAAATATTTCCATAAAAAGATACCTGTTTTGTTCAGGGGCGATAGTACACTTCTTGATAAGGAAACTTTCCCGAAGGAACTCATCAAGCCCTATATTTTAAAAAACGTATTTAAGCACGTGGATGCTGCTTTGTATGTGGGAAGTGCTAACAAAAAGTATTTTCAAAAAGCCGGGGTGGAGATTAAGCAATTGTTCTTTGCTCCTCATGCCATAGACAACAATCGCTTTGCTGCTGCAAATGGTGCAGAGATATCTGGATGGCCTGAGAGAAGCGAAAAAAAAGTCACCTTCCTTTATGCGGGTAAATTGGAAGATAAGAAAGACCCGGGATTGTTGCTGTCGGTTTTTGCAAAACAAAAATATCAGCATGCAAGGTTGGTGGTGGTAGGAAACGGGCCATTGGAAAAAGAATTGAAAGAGAAGTATGGCCACGTTGACAATATTTATTTCCTGGATTTCATGAACCAGCAACTGATGCCTTCGGTGTATAAAAATTCAGATGTGTTTATTTTGCCATCCAAAGGTCCGGGTGAAACCTGGGGGCTTGCCGTCAATGAAGCGATGGCTTGTGGTAAGCCTGTTTTGGTGAGCGACAGGTGTGGTTGTGCAGCGGACTTAGTGGAAGAAGGTAAGACAGGTTTTACGTTTCGGTCGGGGGATGCAGAAGATTTAAAAATAAAGTTGGACTGGATGATTCAACACCGGGATGAGTTGCCGAACATGGGAAAAAGAGCCTATGAGAAAATTCAGGGCTGGAGTTTTGAGAAGGTTGTGACGGTAGTTGAAGAATTGGTGGTTGGCTTATGAATGCCATTATTTTTCTTTGAATCAAATGTTTTATAATGAGAACTGATTTCTTTTCAGATTTAAGATGAGTTTCCTTTCCGATCAATACCGGCTTCTTCCTTCCTTCAGGGGCAAAAAGAGGATAGGGAGCCTGTTGTTCAAAAATGCCATTTATAAATATCAGGACAGGATTATCCGGTGCAAAGACGGATTAAGGTTTCATGTTTTGAACACACACGATAGCATCGGGCGCGATTTGTTTTTGGATGGAGAATATGAACCGGAAACAGTTAAGCTGATGCGATCACTTTTGACACATGAAGATGTGATGATAGATGCCGGTGCTAATATCGGTGTGATGAGTATTCCGGCGGCACATCATAAAAATATTCAGGTATATGCCTTTGAACCGGCACATCATATTTATGAAATTCTTGAAAAGAATATTTTGCTGAATCAAATGGGTAATGTGAAAGCCATTCCATTGGCATTGTCAGATAAAGATGGGGTACACAATTTTTATGAATCAGACAGGATGCACGGCTGGAGCGGGATGGTGAAGATTGACAGTTTTCAACATTATCAGGCAAAGACCATTACGCTTGATTCATTTGCAAAAGAACAGGGCATAAAAAAAATAAAAGTGTTGAAAGCCGATGTGCAGGGTTGGGAGTATTTTGTTTTTAAAGGCGCTGAAAGATTGATTGATGAGGGAAGGATTGAACATATCATCTTTGAATTTGAATGGTGGGCTGAAAAGAATGCCGGTCTTGAACCGGGGGCGGCGCAGCAGTTTCTGATGGATTGCGGATACCACCTTGAAACACTGGCCGGGGAGACAATTGACAAACCCAAAGCAGAGGGAGCAGTGATGATACATGCGATGAAGTGAACGGGTGACGCGCTTTCACGCTTCCGGGCGACACGCTGCAAGCGGGTTGCGCGGTTCCCTCCGCCAGGACTATTGACGCAGCATTTATTTAGGGGGAAACAAATACATTTGAAAAATGAACAAATGAACCCGGAATCCATCGCAGCGAACAGGCTCCAGAAATCTAACCCCCTAAACGCCTAACCCCCTAACCCTTAAACACTAAACTCTAAACTACTTGTTCTTCCCAACCCTTTTCAATGTAAAAATCAACTGGCTTGCTTATGCACTGGGATTGGTGGCGGTGATCATCGTAATTCCGGATATTTCGGTGTGGCGATTTTTGGCATTGGCAATTGCGGGGCATCAGTTTTTGTTGTTGTTTTATTCTTACGGATATGTGATTCCTGTAAGATATTGGGCAGGAGCAATGGCGTGTTTGCAATACCTCGTTGGGCCTTCATTTGCCTACAGCGGACTGGATGAGTTGATGTATTTCAAATACCGGATGCAAGTGCCGGAGGATGTGTATTTTGCTTATGCTATTCCTGCGGTTATTTGTTTCATATTAGGATTGCATATTTCAGGCAGGCTATGGGGAGAGAAGGTGGACGAAGCAGCGGTGAACAGGTTTGTGGAATCGAATACCCAGTTGCCGTATATTTTTATCGGGATAGGGTTTCTTTCATCTATTGTATCTGGTTTCTTTGGTGCAGAGTTGGCCAATGTGTTTTATATCCTGAGTGGGTTTAAGTTTATTGGATTGTTTATGCTTCTTTTGAGTAAGCAACCGGTTAAATTACTGCCGTTTGTTTTGGTTGTGGGTGCAATTGTCAGCAGTTCCTTGAAGGCAGCTATGTTTCATGATTTACTGACGTGGGCTGTTTTTATCCTTGCAGTTCTGGCAATAAAATACAAACCTTCCATTTTTGTCAAAATCTGGTTTACTGTCGGAATGGTGGTAACTGTGCTTATAATACAGCAAATCAAATCTGTTTATCGATCAAACATCACATACGGGCAAGGTAATTCGGCTGCTTTTGAAGAAAGTTTCCGGACAGTAGATCAGTCTGGCGGATTCTTCAATCCGAATAATATAGCCGAGAGCAATGTACGTATCAACCAGGGATTCATTGTGACAAATGCGATGAAGTGGGTACCAGAGCATGAACCTTTTGCCAGAGGAGCTGAATTAGTCAAAATTCTGGAAGCGGCATTCTTACCGAGGATCATTGCTCCCGATAAGTTGAAAGCCGGCGACAATTCCCTTGTATTTAAATATACCGGTATGACGATCCGTCAGGGAACCAGTATGAGCATTAGTGCTTTGGGAGATTTTTATGTCAACTTCGGTACATTTGGCGGGTGTATCGGGATGTTTCTTTTCGGGTGGATATTTAATTTGGTGTTGATCGGATTTCAAAAGTTCAGCAAAGACTTTCCCATCATTCTTGTTTTTACTCCTTTGGTATTTTATTATCCCATTCGTCCGGATACTGCTTTGCAAACGGGTTTAGGCCATTTGGTGAAAGCGAGTTTTCTGTTGTGGGTGATGATTATTTTCTGGAAGAAAGATTTGAGCCGGCGTGGTATTGAGCAGAAGATTTTGATGGAACAGGCGAAGAGAGAGGCGGAATTGGCGAGAGGGGGTTGAGTTTGAGTTTAGA
Source organism: Chitinophagaceae bacterium (assembly GCA_017307735.1). Lineage (GTDB taxonomy): Bacteria > Bacteroidota > Bacteroidia > Chitinophagales > Chitinophagaceae > Ginsengibacter. Next base: position 75,350 of record JAFKGR010000016.1, on the reverse strand, counting down.
GTTTAGGAGCCTGTCCGCCGTGGCGGATTTAAGAGCCTGTCCGCCGTGGCGGATTTAGGAGCCTGTTCGCCACAGCAGATTTCAGAGTTTTAAATTTTGTTCACTGTTACGGGTACTCACCCGTCACGTTTACTCTCGCGGCTGGTGAGGACACCAGCCACTAAATAAAGTTTCGTGTATTGATAGTTGTGGTGGACTATCCCATACCAGGCATGACAAAATAAAACCTCCGGATACTAACTTACCCAAATGCGAATTTTCATAACCATTCCCTGGTTCCTGCCTACATATAAAGCCGGCGGACCTATTCGATCTGTTGCCAATCTGGTGAATCAATACAGCGATGCAGAGTTTTACATTTTTACAGGAGACAGGGAACTCACAGGGGAATTACTTACGAATATTAACCGTAGCCAATGGCTGACTTTTAATTCGAATACCAAAATCTGGTATGCATCAAAAAGTGGTTGTAAAAACCAGATGATTATGCAAACGGAAAAACTGAGGCCTGATGTGATTTTCATGACCGGTTTGTTTTCCTGGCATTTCACTTTGGTTCCGTTGATTTATTGCAATGCGCCGAAGAAGATTATTTCGGTAAGAGGTATGTTGCATCCCGGCGCCCTTTCTCAAAAAACATGGAAGAAAAGATGGTATATCCGGATGATGAAGTGGATGGGTATTCCATCAAGGGTTTATTTTCATGCAACCGATGAAGAAGAGAAAAAATTTGTTCAGAATATTTTCGGGGAGAAGACAAAGATTTTTGTGGCAGGAAATATCCCTTCCGGGTTTGAGTGGCAATCCTTGCCGTGGAAGACCCCTGGTTCGCTGAATCTTGTGACAGTGGCGTTGATAAGTCCGATGAAAAATATTCTTTCGGTTCTTCAGGCATTGGGTCATTTGAAATCCAAAGTCAACTATACCATTTACGGCGCAGTAAAAGATGAATTGTATTGGAAGCAGTGTGAGGAAGAAATTAAAAATCTTCCGGAAAATATTAAGGTTGAATACAAGGGTTCTGTGGAGTTCGATAGAGTATTGGCGTGTTTGGCGGATAATCATGTTTTTATTATGCCGAGCGAGAGTGAAAATTTCGGGCATTCACTTTATGAGGCGTTGTCTGCCGGGCGGCCGGTAATTACAAGTGAGAATACTCCGTGGAAGGCGTTGCGGGAATCGCATGCAGGAATAAATGTTGATTCGCATAGTGAAAATGAAATAGCAGATGCCATAGAATTTTTTTCTGAAATGGATTCAGAAGAATTGGAGAAATGGTCGCGGGGGGCACATGAATATGCAGTAAAGAATTTGAATATGGATAAATGGATGGAGGAGTATAGTGTGATGTTTGGAGAGGGAATATGAATTATTAATAATTGTTTCCCACTCTGTGTTTGTTATCTTCACCGTCAATAGGTACTATCACTATCCTATGTGCGATGTTGACACCGGTCAATAAATAACACTGTCATTCCGAATGAAGAAAGGAATTTCATTCTACAATAACGATAAGTAAAAGTATAAATATCTCATAAGTGTTTGCGTATTCGGGATAATTGCTACAACTTCAAAATATCCATTTCCTTTATTATACATTTGGCTTTAAATAAATCAGGTGAAATCACAACTTACATACATCGCAAAATTTCTCGGCGTATTCTGCCTTCTGTATTTTGGTACATGGGTAGTTATTGCCCTTGCCTCGCCCGGAGGAGGGATTCACAGCGACCTTGTTCAAAAATATTTTGACTATGTCAGCGCTTTGAAAATTTCTCTGATCAAAGCGCCTGCATTCATTTTATCACTTTTCGGAATTGGCACTTCCCAGGAACCTGGTTTTTTGCTTCGCTGGAATGATGGCCGTGGCGTCATCATAGCGTATTCCTGCGTGGGATATGGTGTGTATAGCTTTTGGACAGCTTTTGTGGTTGCCAACAAAGGATCTTTCAAAAAGAAATTCATTTGGGTGGCAATGGGATTGATTAGCCTCTGGTTTATTAATGTGGTACGCATTACCCTGTTCCTCACTTCCATCAACAAAGGATGGGACATGCCTTTCGGATTAGATCATCACACCTGGTTTAACATTGTGGCTTACCTGTTTATTTTTATCATGATTTTTTTATATGACCGTTCTTTCAGAAACAAATCTGATCGAAATGATTCAGCAGAAAAGACCGTCTTAAGTCAACCGCATTTTTGATGAATATTATCGGGATCAATGCGTGGCATGCAGATGCTTCGGCAGCACTGGTGGTGGATGGAAAATTGATTTTGGCCATAGAGGAGGAACGCTTTACGCGGAAAAAACACTGGGCCGGATTTCCCTCGCAGGCAATACAATTTTGTTTGAAAGAAAGCGGACTTAATCCTGAAGACATTGATTTCTTTGTCATTGGCAGGGATCCTTCTGCAAAATTTTTGCACAAAATTCTTTACCTGGTTAAAAACCCGGGCGGAAGTTTCCGGGCGATTAAAGACAGGTTTGCAAATAGCCGCAAAGCGGGAAATGTAACTAAGGAATTAGTAAATTCTGTTGGCAAACCGGAATCATTCTTCAAAAATAAAGTAGTACATGTCGAACATCACCGCAGCCATATTGCATCTGCTTTCTTTGCTTCCCCATTTGAAGAAGCAGCCTGCCTTTCGGTAGATGGTTCAGGAGATTTTTCAACTACCATGACCGGAATAGGTCGTGACAATCGGATTGAGATTCTGAATTCTGTTGATTTTCCTCATTCCCTCGGAATTTTTTATACCGCATTTACCCAATTGCTCGGGTTTCCGCATTATGGTGATGAGTACAAAGTAATGGGGCTGGCTCCGTATGGCAAACCTGTTTATGCAGAGGAGGTAAGCAGAATTATAAAGTTGAGGAATGATGGTTTGTTCCGGCTCGATCTTTCTTTTTTCAGAAAAGGAACAGAAGGAATTATCAGTTATGATGAAAACTTTATGCCTGTGGTAGCGCCATTATATAGTCAGAAAATGATTGATACATTCGGGAAGGTGCGGGATGTGAAAGCGCCGTTGACACAAGCAAATAAAGACCTGGCAGCATCGGTTCAGCAGGTAACCGAACAAGTTCTTTTTCACATTTTGAACTATCTCTGTGAAATAACCAAATGTAAAAATTTATGTCTCGCGGGTGGAGTTGCGCAAAATAGTGTTGCCAATGGGAAAATTCGTGATAACACACCATTTGAAAATATTTATATTCCCGGTGCAGGGCATGATGCAGGAATATCCATGGGATCAGCCCTCTTTGTACATTATAAAAATAGTCCGTCATCCAAAAGGTATCATATCAAAACGGCTTACCTCGGAAGTAAATATTCCAATGAAGAGATTAAGCATTGTCTGAGAGAAATAAATCTTGGATTTTCCGAAATGAATGATGAAGAATTATTTGAAAAGATTTGCGGGACTTTGATTAAGGGAGGAGTCGTCGGATGGTTCAATGGAAGGTCAGAGTTTGGACCGAGAGCTTTGGGTGGCAGGTCTATTCTTGCGGATCCGCGAAGATCAGATGCAAAGAGTATTTTGAATACAAAGATTAAACGGAGAGAAAGTTTCCGGCCATTTGCCCCCTCGGTTTTGAAAGAATATGTTTCGGAATTTTTTGAACAGGACGATGATGTTCCATTTATGGAAAAAGTTTTTAAGATCAGAGAAGAAAAGAGATCGTTGATCCCGGCCGTAACTCATGTGGATGGTACAGGCAGGCTTCAGACAGTGGAAAAAGAAGCGTCGCCAAGATATTATAACCTGATAGAAACCTTCAGGAGAAAAACCGGTATCCCGATTTTGCTCAATACTTCTTTTAATGAAAATGAGCCGATCGTCAATACGCTGGAAGATGCTGTTAACTGTTTTTTACGGACAGGAATGGATATGCTTGTGATGGAGAATGTGGTGGTGGAGAGGGGGGAAGAATTAAGAATGAAGAGTGAGGAATTAAAAATTAAGAATTAAGAGTGAAGAATTAAGAATTGAGAATTAGTAATTAAGAATGATACTTATAATACCTATTTGAAGGATGATGACTGGATATTCGCGGATAATCGGTCTGTTGCAAATTTGAATAATTTTTCCTGTAGAAGGGAATGTATTTTTCACCGGTTAACTAAAAAAGCCGTTAATTGAAAATTGGTAATATGATTCCTGAAGTATTTTCTAATGTTGAAAGATGATTTCGCTTGCCATTCAACAATTTCAGATAATTATTTAAAAAGTATATGGTTTCGATATCATTCGGCTTCCGTTTTATATTCAATTGAACCTTCATAAATAACTGATTTAAAATGTTGGTGATCGGGCGGATTAAAATTTGTTAATAATAAATTTCCATTATCTGATAAAAAATGTTTACTTCACATCGCCGTAAAATATGAGAGTTTCTATTATAACAGTATGTCTGAATTCTGAAAAGTATCTTTCTGATTGTATTGAATCGGTAAGGAACCAGTCGTATCATGATATTGAATATATTGTAATAGACGGGGGATCAACAGATAAGACTTTGGAAATTATTAACAGGAATCTCCATGTCATTTCCAGGTTTAAGTGTGAACCTGACCGCGGGATGTATGATGCCATTAACAAAGGAATCCGGATGGCAACCGGCGACATAATCGGTGTGCTCAACAGTGATGACATTTTTGCTTCAGCGGATTCAATAAGTAATATTGTTGATTGCTTTCAGTTGAATGAAACAGATTCGGTTTACGGCGATCTGGTTTACGTGTCACCTGAAAATACCGAATCAATCACCCGTTTTTGGAAAGGGAAAGAGTTCCGCAGGTTTCGGTTTAAATTTGGCTGGATGCCGGCTCATCCTACTTTTTATATTCGCAGGGATTTGATTCAGGAACACGGGCTTTACGAGAATCATTTCTATACCGCTGCCGATTATGAATTTATGGCCCGTTATCTTTATCGGCATCGATGCAGTGCTACGTATCTCGATGAAATTATTGTGAAAATGCGATGTGGCGGACTGAGTAACGGAAGCTTGAAACGCAGGCTGAGAGCCAACCGAAGAGACTATCTTGCCATGAAAAAGAACCACATTCCATTTCCGTTTCTGGTTAGTGTTTTGAAGCCTTTAAGCAAGATTCATCAATACAAGAAATCTCATTTGGCAAAGGCGGATGTGGCAATGAAAGAGAAATCTCTGATAACTTATGTAAAGGCAAATTCAGCCAACTTCACTCATGTGGAATCTGTTCAATAAGAAAAAAAAATTACTTTATCCCGGATTTAGCTGGTTGCAACGAGATATACATAATCATCTTTTGCCCGGAATAGATGACGGTTCACCTGATGTAGAAACTTCCATCGCATTGGTACGTGATCTGGCAGAGGCAGGTATCAAAGATTTTGTTTGCTCTCCGCATATTATTCAGGATATGTACCGCAATACTCCTGAAACCATTAACCTGGCACTTGATAAATTGAATGAGGCCATACGCAAGGAAAAAATTGATGTAAAAATTTCTGCCTGGGCGGAATATATGCTTGATGAATTTTTTGTAGAAACACTTCGGTCGGGAAAACAATTGCAGTGTATTTCCGGTAAATTTATTCTTACAGAATTGCCGCTGTCTGTTCTTCCGTCGAATCTCGAGAGCATGGCATTTGAAATCAATACTTCAGGATACCATGCGGTACTTGCGCACCCTGAGAGATATTTGTATTACCACAGCAGAATGGAAAGCTATACACGTTTGAAAGAGTTGGGATTTTCCCTTCAGTTAAATCTCCTTTCTCTCACCGGATACTATGGACCCAGAATTTTGACCGCAGCCAAATATTTGTTGAAACATGATTTAATTGATTATGTAGGCACAGACCTGCATCATTTTGATCATTTGCGCATGCTCACCGAAAAATCATCAATCCGCATTTTTGAAAAATATCTCGGAGGCCGCATCTGGAATACGTTTGACGAAGTTTAAATGTATTGTTAAAGAGAGTTGAATCGACAAGAGTTCTCATATTCACTTCAAAAGGGGAAAAAGAATTTTGTAGTTACTTCGGAATAGAAGAAATATGAGGTGAATCCTGATGTCAGGTTTTCATAAATTCTTTGTGGGTGATATCTCAATTGATTTTATGACGGTGAGTTAGCATCCTGTCGATAGAAAGCCATCCGCTTCCATAAATTATAATAGCTATGACGATTCCAAATCCGAGAATATGATATTCAAAACCTTCGCCGGAATTTATTCCTTTCCAGTTCATAAAAAAGCCATTGTGGATGTGAACCAGCATCAGGGCGGTTAGTAAAAATAATCCAATCAGCAACGCCATCAGCCTTGACCAAAGCCCGATGATCAAACAAATGGCGCCGAAAGAAATGGTCAGGATCCCAAGAAAAGAAATAATCCAGGGAATATTAAAAGTTCCCGTGTAATACCCGATTTCCCTGTTCAATCCGATTCCTCCGAACAATCCGAAAGTTTGTTGCATTCCGTGAGCGAGCATGACTATACCTAATGAAATTCTGAGAAAAAAAGCGGCAGGGGAATTTCCAGTAGCCATTAGTTTTTGAAACATAATAATGCGTTTACTTTTTTAAAAGATAAAAAGTGTTTTCAGAAAATTTGAATGGAGAGGGAGATGGGTGTGGTTTTTTATCAGGTTACTTCTTTGATCCAAACGTGAAAAGCTGTTTTATCTTTTTCAATGCAAATTTATTATTAAAGACATAATTTGAAGCAAAGCGAAAACCGGTTTGTATTTTAACCGCGAAAGATTTTAGAATGCGGCTTCTGACAGATCTTTCCCGACCAGAATTCCTGAGGAATCCTTCAAGTTATACCTGAGATTTTTCTTTGCTTTAAATTGAATAATGAAAAGATGATGATTCCCATTCAGGGTTTTCTTATTGCCAATATTTACAAATGTCGGATATAAAACTTTCGCGCCATCAGAGTGCAAACGGTCGTAGGTAAAATCCTGCATTTGCTCTGTGTTTAAAGATTTGATGCCGATATACTCGTATTCATTTTTGTTGTACGGAATGGCAAAGCTGAATGCATTGACATTTTTCAAATCTTTCCCTTTTACAAGAATGTTGATTATTTCACCTTTTTTAAAATCTCTTTTGGGAACATCCAATGAGATACTTCCTTCAACGTTTTGTACATCGCGCGATTTCACACCTCCATCCAACTCAACGGCCACATTCGAAATGTCGTAGGCATCAATGATTCCATTTTGGTTTAAATCTCCCTTGCCGATGTAACCTTCAAAATCTGCATCTCCTTTTTTCAGCCCGGTATAATTCATATAGGAGGTCAGGTCGTTGTTGTCAATCACTCCGTCGTGATTGATATCTCCGGGTAAAAAACTTTCACTTCCGGGAACTTTAAAAATGTATAATTCACGTCCCGAACCAAATTTGCCGCCTGCTTCCAAAATATTTATTTTGAGATAACGGGCAATGGGTTTGCCGGAAAAAATAAATTCCTTTGTTTCACCATTCAATGTCCAACTAAAATTTCCGGCATCCATCCAGTGATTTTTATCCATGCTGTATTCGACATTTCCTTTTTGCCAGTTTCCATTTTTGCCTGAAAGGCGTGGCAGATAAAGGAATTTATCCAATTGATTTATACTCCTCAAATCAATGATGAGTTGAAATGGAGTGGCTGTGGTATCCCAGCGTGTATGCCACATATTGGTTGAATCAAAGTCGAAAAATTTGTTCAGGGATTCTCCGCGTTCAGAAGGAGCTGAAGAGTATCCCCGAATACCTCTGATGGCAAATTGAAACGGATCTTTCTTTGTTGAAGCTGTTAATTTTGCCCATCCTGAATGGCCATCTTTATTTACAGATCTCAGTTTGAAATGATAGAAGGTCTCAGGAGAAAGATTTTCAAATTTCAGACTTGTATCTCTTATTGTTGAATAAAGCATGTTCTGAAATTCAATTTCATAATAATCTGCATTTTTTACTTTATTCCATTGCGGAGTAATCGTGTAAGCAGCACTGTTATTTTCAGAAACGATAAAATGTGATGGCGGAGTTATTGATCCGTTTTTCTTCAAATAGCTGTTTAAAGGATTGTAATCATATCCATCAAGCTCAAGGATAATACTATCTTTTGAAATATCTAATGTTTCGATGTTGACATAAACTATTGGATTTTTGATTATAGAAACACCGGAAAAAGAACTTCCCCTGGTCGCAAATTGATTCAGGTCAGGAAACCTGTCATAATAAAAACAGTTTTTGCCCGAATTGAATTCATTCAGTGATTTGACTTCTTTGATTTTTATTTTCTTATTATTCAGGAACAGAACTATCTTTTTAGGCTTTTGGGTCGCATCAATTCTGATCTGAGTAGATTTCATCTTCTCAAAACCGTTGAAATTACCTTTTGCCGGATGTATGATAACCCTTGCCTGGCCTTTGTTTTCATCGCTTTCGATTAAAGTCGTTGAGAACTTTCCTTTTGTGTATTCTGCCGTGGTACCATCGTCATTGTATTCAGTAAACTGTGATTTCCGATAGGGATAAATTTCATAAATACGGAGATGAGGATTGATTTCGGAAATATGATTATTGGGATTCGCAAGGGGAATGATTGCTCCTCTTTTTACAAAGACAGGTAATTTCCAGATGGGCGAATTGAAATTGTTGATAATTTGGTTTCCTTCATATTCCTCGCCGGAAAAATAATCGATCCACTTTCCATCCGGTAAATAAATATTATTGCGAATATCATTGCCGTCACTGTCTGAATTTGTGTTTTGATAAATAGGCGCAATCAAAAAGTACGGGCCGTACATAAACTGATATTGGGTATTTATTCCGAGTGTGTAGGCATTTTGTTGAGCTAAAAACATCGCTCTGATCATGGGAAGGCCCGAAACTGCCTCGTGTGCAATACTGTAAGAGTAAGGAATCAATTCTGATTTCCATTTCAGGTAAGTCCGGTTGATGGAAGTAGCAGGTTCGCCTAATGCAAACGGGTCTTTCGGATTGCTTCCCCATCCATCCATGTTCAATTGCATTGGTGTAAATGTTTTCCATTCAAAGTCCCGTGCATTGATAACCGGATTTTTCCCGCCGAAAATCCCATCCATATCACTGGTGATATTTGACAATCCCGACAAGCCTGCACCGATGTAAGTGGGAATATGAAAACGGATGTATTCCCATTGGCCGCCTGTTTGATCCCCGGTCCAGATAGTTCCATAACGCTGAGTACCGGCCCATCCATCCAGCGTGATGATAAACGGGCGCGCATCATGCCCGTATTTTTTCATGATGCCTGCTGCATCTTCAATCCCATGCAATCCAAATGAATATCCGGCGCCTACCCAGGCCACATCTGTTTTTAAAATACGAACGCCAGCTACGCCAACTTCTTTCACAAGGTCTCTTTGCAGGAGAGCGGGAATTTCCGGCTTTGGATGCAAATCTGATTGTGTCCATAATCCGATTTGTACGCCATTTTTACGTGCATAATTACCAAAGTTCTCCAGGTTCATAATATTGCTGTCTAACGTTCCCGCCTGTCCGTAACCTGCTCCGTAGCCATCGTTTGGAAGGAACCATCCCAATGGCATATCATTTCTTTTGTACCTGTCTATCACAGCACGCGCTGAAAACTGATAATTATTTTTTTCACCATTCAGGGATTCTTTGATACCGCCGTTATCCTTCTGGGATTCTTTATATCTTTTGCCATCTTCGAACAGAATGCCTGTGCTGTCTTCTTTCCAATAATCCCTGTTGTATGCATTGAGATGCCCTTCATAAAATCCAAATTTCAGAATCAAAACGGGACGCCCTGTGAGTTGATAATAATCATTCAGCAATGCGCCTGCACTGTCATCCATCATAAAAAACACATCCAGGTGGCCGGTTTGATGTGAAAGCGAAATTGTATCTTTTTTCGCTGATCCGAAATCGTATTGCCCGGGTTTGAATGTATGCCACATAAAGGCGTAGCCATTCGTTGACCAATAAAATGGAGCAGGCGAGGAGACACCGCCGTCGGTCCAGCTATTTTCGTTGACTATTTCAATTTTTTTCCCTTTGTGTGAAAACCTCCCGTTTTGCACTCCGCCTCCAAAAAAATATTCATCCGGATTTTCTTTTAAAGTCAGCGTTGTTTTTCCATTTTCAATTTTTACCGGATTCAACAATTCAACTACTTTTTTGTTTTCCGGAAGATTGGTTATAGAAAATGTTCCATTATCATTATTTATGATCACACTTATTCGAGTCGTACTGATGACTGTTTTTCCGTTGACTGTTTTGTAATTCAGGTTGGGAACCTCTCTTTTCGGATCATTCACAAGGATCTTTGCCTCCGGTTTTGCGTCAGGGGCTTTCATCATTTTACCTGTGGTATCCTGAAAAATCCGGACAATGTTATTTCCGTAAAAATCAAAAAAGGTGGTTTGATTATTTTCCCACCGGAGTTTATAAGTGGTATTGTTGAATTTTGTGATACCCGTCAATTGAGAAAATGCGAGGTAAGGAATCAGAAAGAAAAAACAAACAGAAAAAAATCTGAATAGGTGGTTCAATGCCGGAGGATTTAAATTGAAAACAGAGGTTCAAAATTAAAAAGTAAATACCAGATATGGTCGATAAATAATGGCAAAGAGTTCTTATTTCATTTTCGGCTTTTGACCACTGTAAAATTTGTTGAGATATCTTTATTTCCTGATCTTTCTTGTGAAAAATATACTTTGAATGGCTTGAAAAGAATAAAGAATGTGCACATTTGTGTCATGGCTCATTTAAGAAATCCTTCGAGCAATTTCATACAATACCATTCCTGGCGGGGAAGGTGGAATGGACCTTTAAATAAATTTCCTTTGGCCGGCTGGGCGATAGTACCATCGCGGTGCAAATATCCATACCATTCTCCATTTTGTTTGTCAAAGAATTTCGTGTATGCATAATCGTGAATCTTCCGGTGCCATTGTTTGTATTTTTCATCACCGGTAATGGTGTAAGCCAGCAGAGTGGAAATGATGGCTTCATTTTGCGGCCACCAAAATTTCATATCCTGCCAGTATTCCTGAACGGGTTTGTTGTAAACATCGCGATAATATAAAATTCCGCCGTATTCTTTATCCCAGCCACGTTCCCACATGTAATCGAGCATTTTGCAACCCAGTTCCAGCAAATGCTTGTCGTTATTACGGAATTTACTTTCGTGCATCATAAACCACGATCCTTCGATGGCATGCCCCGGGTTGAGCGTGCGCTGGTCAATGTGGTCTATCAAACTTCCATCAGGAGCTACTTGTTCCGCCACACAGCGAATGTCATCTTTCACGTGATATTTTTCTATTTCGTCAATCCACCTTGAAATCCAGCTATCGCATCTTTCGTCTCCAATCGTTTCTCTTAATTGCTGGGCTGTGTTCAGCATAATCATCGGTACACCGATTCCGCGCGTAGGGCGGGTATCAAAAAATTTGGGTTGCAATTTCTTTTCTCCGGTGGCGTAGGCGATACAATTGCCAAAAACTTTCCGGGCATTTTTGGCAGCCTCTTCATCACCACTTGCTTTGGCATAAGCAGCGGCAGCAATCACATAAAATGTTTCAGAAAAAAAATATCTCCGTTTTCGAATGGGTTTTCCGTCGCGCGTTACATGAAAAAACATTTGGCCATCGGCATCAAAGCAATATTTTGTCAAGAAATCATATCCGAGTTTTGCACCCTCCAGCCATTCCTGTTTTTTTTCAACAGTATTATAAAGTGTTGCGAGTACCCAAGCAGCCCTTCCCTGAATCCAAACGGCCTTGTCGTCGTCGAGAAGTGAACCATCTTCATCGCGCATCAATAAATATCCGCCGTACTCTTTATCATAGGATTTCGGAAACCAAAAAGGAATTGTGCTATTCAGCAGTTGATTTTTATAAAACTGATATTTTTTCTGTAAATAATCGTAATCCAATTTCATTGTATTAAGAATTGATGCCTGCCAAAATTAATTTATTGCATGTCCTGCACTTTGGGTTTCAAGCCAAATAACTGAACCAATAATGCAAATAAAACTATGGCTCCGAGAATTGCGAAACCAAATCCAAGACTTCCGTTATCAGTAAATTTTCCCAATACCTGAGTAATGGCTGCTCCTGCAAATACACCCACCATATTCATGATGCCATAAGCTGTTGCACGGAGATTGGGAGGAACAAACTGGCAGAGGATGGGCATGTTGTTCGCATCAAACATTCCAAAACCAACGCCAAAAAGAACAGCGGATCCAATGACACCCACATATCCCGAAGCAAATCCCATCAGAATAAGAGAAGGAATTGTAAGTGATAGCCCGATGGCGCTTGTATAAACTCTTCCTTTCACATTTTTTCTGACCCACCGGTCACTAATTGGCCCGCCGATGAAAACCGCGCCCACAAATGATGCGATGGAAAGTGTAAAGGTTGAAATAGGGCCAGCCTGAGCCATAGGTAGTTTCAGATTTTCTGAAAATAGAGTGGGAAGCCAGTTTTTGGTAGCCCATCCTGGTAAACTCGGCGCTGCAAAATACAACAGGATAATCCAGAATGCGATATTTGTAAATAACATTCCAAGCCCTTTCATTAAAGGAATTTTATTTAGGCCCGGTTTTAATTTTGAATTTGATGAAATGTTTTTTTCCGGCCTTTTATCATGAAGAAACAAAAAGAGAATTACCGCATACATGATACCGATAATTCCAAACCAATGAAAAGTGGTGTGCCACGAAAAATCCTGAGCTATTTTGGCTCCAAATCCTCCCAATGCCTGCCCTAAGTACAATCCGGTCATGTGAATACCGATGGCGAGCGATCTGGTTTTACCGGTGTGATAGTCAGCAATCATTGCCAAACCTGCAGGCAGATAAAGTGCTTCGCTGACTCCCATAAATCCTCTGAGCCAAACCAATTGATCAAATGTTTTTGCCAGCCCCATTCCGAAAGTAACAGAAGACCATACGAACAGGCTGCCAACAATCAGCCATTTACGATTTACACGATCCGCAATAGAACCGGCAACCGGACTCATAAATCCGTAGATGTACATGAAAATAGCCATCAGAAATCCGAATTGTTCGGCAGATTGTAATTCGGTAATATCGGCCTGCATGGCTGTTTGCATGGTGCTCAGCATTTGCCTGTCCAGGTAATTGAGCAGAGCTACAATGGCTAACAATCCGACCACAACCCATGAATAAAATTTCGAATCTCTTTTCATGATTTATGGGGTTGTTATTTTTCCAATCAAAATATGAGGCGTCCTGATACCCGCTCTGATTTCTCCGGAAGGAATGATGACTTCATTTTTAAATTTCACGGCCAGCGTGGTAGCAGGAGTGGGGAAGGGGATATCTCCAATCATTTCCCAATTGTTCTTTTTTAAATCATAAAGCAATACTGCCTTGCTGAACCCGGGATGATTTTCCTGTAGTTTATTTTTTTCAGAGATGAGAGAATTTTTTCCGGCAGAATCTTTTTCAGTTTTTATTTTTTGAATGAGAATTTCTGTTTTGTGAAATGTTTCTCCGCGATCGCCTCCAAACAGGAGTATTTGATGATCGTTCAATGCAATTCCTGTTCCGGCGGAAAGTGCGTAAGGGAGAGCATGTTTTTCTTCCCACCGGTTCGTTGAAATGTCGTATGCAAAAACAGAATCGTATAAATCGCTGATGCCATCTTTTTTCTGACATCTTCCCCCAACGATAAAAATTTGATTACCGAGAGGTACCATGACGAAATTTGTAACAGGTTTGGGAAGGTTTGTCAATTCCTTCCAACCACCATCCTGATTTTTTAAATCTAAAACAAAAAATTTATTTGAGACCGAGTCCGGGCCAGCGCCTCCCGCTATATAAATTTTACCAGATACTTCAACAGCCGAAAGGTTTGTGAGCGGGAGAGGCAAAGGAACAAATGGGGTAGAAATTATCTGATTGTCGGATGAATCGAATTTTAATATAACACTATTTGAAAAAATTCCATTCGCATTCTCCCCTCCAAGACAAACGATACCACTATTGAGTGGAATTGCGGTGCCATAGGCCAAAGTATCTTTTAATAAAAAAACATCCATCGATTTCCAGGTCCCATTCTCTTCATGAAAAACATACGCCTCATTGTGGTATATTTTTTTGCCTCCCTGCCATGGCAAACCATCAGGAAAATTAGCGCCACCAGCAACGATGAGATAACTGCGGTAAACTCCGGAGAAGGCGCCTGCCAATCCGGGATTACCACCATCTTTTAGAGTAGGCGGTAACGTTAGATTATCAGACCACTGTATAGAAACGCCGGTATGGGAAGTTTTGCAGGATGACAAGGCAAATAAAAAAATTAAAAAGTATGAGAAAATTCGCATTCAACTATTTTTCCCTGATTTAAGGTTTTACCGAACAGAATTTTTTGAATCCCAATTTTGCCACATCACTTTTGAAAGATTTAAATTCTGAAGCGCTCATGTTTTTTACGGGCAGCCTGAATTCACCGCAATCCACGCCGACCAGTTTCATATATGCCTTACCGGTGGCAATACCTCCGTATTTCCCGAGTAAGGTAATCATATCAATAGATTTCTGCTGTAATTCCTGAGCCGTTGCTAAATTATTTTTTTCAAAAGCATCAATCATATCGTAGTATAACGGCGCTGCATAGTTGTAAGTGCTGCCCACAGCACCTTTTGAACCGAGCGAGAGGGAAGCCAGCATATTTTCATCCCTTCCCCAGAGCATATCATATTTACTATTATTAAATCTCAGGCAGGATAGAAAATCCATAAAATCTTCGTGGGTGTATTTGATACCTGCAAAGTTTGGGATGATGCCATCCACTTCGTGCAAAAGCTGAATCATGGGAACATTACATCCATTGAGAACCGGAATATGGTAATAATAAAAAGGCATTTCCGGAACTGCTGCAGCTATTTCTTTACAACAGGCAGCCAGCATTTTGGCATTTGCCGGTTTGAAATAGTAAGGTGCGGTGAATGAAACTGCGTACAGGCCTACTTTCTGGGCATACATCGCAATATCAATACTGTCAGCAATACTTGTGCCTCCTGTCAGCATCATCACTTTAAAGTCTTTATCCTTTTTTGTGCAGGATGCCCATGTTTTGGCCACATCTTTTTTTTCTTGTGTTGTGAGGGAAACGCCTTCTCCGGTGGAGCCACAAATAAATGCTCCGGTAATTTTATTTGCTTTCAAAAATTTATAATATTCCGGAATGAGAGAAAGATTGAGAGATCCGTCTTCATTCAACGGTGTGAACGGTGCAGAGATAAGGCCTGTAAGGTGTTTGAAATTCATTATGATTATTTAATTATTTTATTTTTTATCAAAGTTATTACACATCATGCCAAATGTTGATGGCAGGAATTTTAATTCCCCCTGCCATCAACATAATATTCTACATTCAAGTTCTGTCAATACCCCGGCGTCTGGGTCAATAGCGGATCATTGTTCATCATTGATGTCGAAATCGGCAATAAGAGTTTTGCAGCAGAATTAGGAGAAAGAATCGAAGGATCTATTGCTGCATAAACAAAGTTGTCACCGGCCCTTCTCAATGCATACCACCGTTTTCCTTCTCCGATAAATTCTCTGAGATATTCATCCAGAACCGCATTCATATTATCAGTCTGGGATCCATTTGTAAATACCGGCGCAAGCGCGCCATAAGCACGTGTTCTTATTTGCATTATTTCGCTTGTCGGATCCTGACCTAACTTGGTTTTTGCCTCTGCTGCCAACAATAAGACATCAGCATAACGATAAATAGGAAAGTCATTGTTGTAAACCTGAGTAGTACCTGATGTAGTGCCGATAAACTTTGTAAGCAACACTCCACGCGTATCATAAGGTGACGCGGCGGTGTACATTACCTTAAATGTGTTTGCAATTCTCTGGTCGGCCGGGCCGGATGTGAGTTTATTAATCATATTCTGTGACATACCAACTCTGTTGGCTCCGCCGACATAGGGATAAACAGATGAAACTAGGGGAGTGGAAGCCTGTGCAAATGACAATCCCGTTGCCTGAAGGTTATTGACCAGAAAGATGCCAAACGTACCCTGTTGAGCTTGTCCCAATTCATAATTGACTGCGAAAATAATTTCCGGATTATTGGTCTTTTTAGTGGGATCAAAAATATCAGCATAATTGGGCAAAAGATTTAATGAACCGCCTTGCAGATTTTCTACTTCCTGCAGAGCATTCAACGCCGTTGTGAGATCAGCCTGGCCTCCATTCATATTGGTACCCGACCATAAATAAACATCTCCTTTCAAAACAAGCGTTGCTACTCTGTTCCAGAATACTCTTTTCCCGGATGGAATGATATCGCTGCTTCCAAAGAGAGATAATGATTTTTCAATATCGCTTTTTATCTGAAGCATTACAGAATCGGGAGTGCTCCTCGCTTTGAATGTTTCAGAAGCATTGGTGATTGTTTGTATCGGTTCAATTGTCAGAGGTACCCCGCCCCAGGTCTTGAGCATTGTATAATAAATATATGCTCTCAGGCCGTACATCTCAGCTACTTCACGTTGGCTGGTAGCTGCATCCAGTGGACTCTGAGGTAAAACCTGAATGGCATTATTGATTTGATAAATAAGGTTGTAAAAACCGCCCCAATTTGAATAGGGAACAATGGTGCTGCTGATGTTTTGTGTCCAGAGATTTTGAGCAGTGGGATCTGCGGTTTCTGTAAAGATTCCGTCGGCCCAAATGTCCGAACGCATTTCACCAAGATTGAAAAGGGTAGAATTGTACGCACGAAATCGTGAATAAACACCAGCATACAACGTTTGAGCCGCTCCGGCATCTTTAAGCGCCAGAGATTTGCTTACGGCATCTTGCGGAATGACTTTTTCCAATTCTTTCTTACATCCTGTAAGTAAAAAGAATGAAAATATTCCTCCTAAAACTATTTTATAAAATGATTGATCGAGTTTCATTTTCTTATTTTTTTTGATTGATTAAAAAGTGAACTGAGCTCCGAATGTTACCCTTCTTGGCAATGGATAACGTCCATTGTCAAACCCTCCGACTTCCGGGAATAATCCACTATACTGAGTGAAATAAACCAGGTTCGATCCGGTTACTGAAAGGCTTAATCCTTTAATTTTATTGTTCAATACTGTTTCGATAAAATGAGGGCTCAGTCTGTAACTCAATGTCAACTCTCTGACCATAATGTAATCTCCTTTCTCCCAAAGATTTGCCGGAGGATTGTTTCCGCCGCCATCAGTTGCAAAGTTTCTGCCCTGGTTTGCCCAATAGTACATCGGTAGAGGTGCATTCGGATTGTCAGGAGTCCAGGTATTTAAAACATCTGTGGTACCATTTTGTGAACCTTGTACCTGGCTGAGGCCTCTCAACTTTTCATTGTTTAAGATTACAAACCCATACGCATAATCAAATCCGCCATACAAACTGAATCCTTTGTAATGGCCATTCAGGAAGAAACTACCAGATGCTTTTGGTGTAGTACGCCCTACGTAAACAAATTGGAAACTGTTGATTGTGTCATTCTGATAAACCTGATGCCATTTTGCATCTCCCATTTGCTTGAATCTTTTGTTGGCATAAGGCAGAAAAGCATTGTAAACATTGGCATCGTCATCAAGCATTTTCTGAGAAGTGTAAATGCCATCCCATTTGGGAGCCCAAACCTCATCAAGCCCTATGCGTTGACCTTCTATCAAACCACCTACATACATAAACTGCCCAGGATGATTGGGATCGTAAACCTGCCGGGTTTGCTGTCTGTTTCCGGGAAGTCCATTGAAAGGCAATTTCACAGCATAACTTTTAACTGTGTAGAAAGTGGCACCGAAGTCGAGACCGAAATCTCCGCTGCGTTTTGGCTGGATAACCGTTGCGTTAAGAGAAAGCTCAAATCCTTTGTTCCTTAATTGAGAAAGATTTGTGGTAAAACCTGTAAACCCGGTTTGAGCTGAAATAGGCAAACTGGCAAGTTTATCAAATACATTGCGGATAAAATAATCGGCAATCAGAGTGACTCTGTCACCAAAAAATCCCAGATCAGCGCCGAAATCCAGTGAATTTGTTCTTTCCCATTTCAGGTTTGAATTGATATAACTTGGCTGATAAGCGCCGCCCAATCCATTGTACACACCGGCATTAGAATATATCTGGGATGTCGGGAAATAGGGGTTTCCACCAAATTGGCTTGGGTTATTGAAAAATTGGAGGTTTCCATTTTCCCCAAAACTGATTCTTGGTTTTATAGTACTTACGTAATTGGAGATTTTGCTGTTCTCAAAGAAATTTTCTTTGTGAAGATTCCATCCTGCTGAGATACCCGGATAAGTGCTGAAGTAATTGCTTGGATCCAGCCTGGATGAGCCGTCCATACGAAGTATGCCGGTCAGGAAATATTTATCTCTGTAAGAATAATTCAACCTTCCAATGGCAGAGTTTATTTTTTCCCAGTAGGGGAAATCAGAAGAGGCTCCCGAAGGATTTAAAATTGTTCCATTCAAAACAGAAGGAGTGTTGGATGCCACTAACCACGGGATAAAATCGGTGGGTGCACCCTGTGCCGAACCTGAAAAAGTATATCTTTTGTAATCATAAGATTCACCACCGGCCATGATGGTGATACTGTGGCCGTTGAATTTCTTATCGAATTCAAGAAAGCCATTATAGGTATATTGTATATCACGGTAGTTTCCGAAAGAAGCCGGACGTGTTGTATTTATTGAGCCTCCGTTACCTTGCTGATAGGCTTCGGTAAAGAAATTATTATTTTGATATAGCATGTATCCGGAACCGTTAGCTATAAATTTCAGGAAGGGTAATATCTTGTACTCAATATTGACAGCTCCCATAAACCTTTGCTGATTAGTGCTGTTATTAAATAATTGACTCCAGTACAAAGGATTTCCCAATGTAATATCATTAGGCCCTGGTAATACAGCGCCTGAGGTGTCATTGTAATAACGGACGGTAGGAGCTACCCCAAGGAAACGCTGCATCAAACCGCCGGTATTTCCCGTTGAGCCTGCTACTCCCGGTTCTGAATAAGGTACGCCTTGTTGCAGGTCGTATGCATTTGTATTCAATCCAATCTTCAGATTTTTCCCGACATTGAGTGAACCATTAAAATTCAGGTTCATTCTTTTTAACCAGGATCCGATAATTACTCCATTGTCTTTTACCGTATTTAAACTCAGAGCAAAGGCTCCCTGATCGTTTGCTCCCGAAAAAGTCACTGAATTTTCCAAGGTATTCGTTGTCTTTTCCAGCATATCCTCTCTGGTCTTTGTTGATATGTCTTTGTATAGGATGCTATCCATTGTACTTGGGAAAAATGGGTTGGGATCAACTAATAATTTCCATCCCGGAGCAGAAAGAAGATTTCGGTTTGCATCATTTAATCTTTGGGTTGTGTATAGCCCGACGGGTGAGGAATTGGTTGCTCCAAAAGCCCATCCCCAGGCGCCATTTAGTTGTCCTTTATCAGCGGCTACACCAGTTCCACTCAGCGAGTCTGCGATATATCTCGCACGCAAACCGAGCCTGTTCATTTTCAAATAATCTTCAGTACTCATATAATCATTTGCAATACTTCTTTTGAAATTCCTGGTTTCTGCAATGCTGTATTGCACCTGAGTTTTGCCTTTCTTTCCTTTTTTAGTAGTTATCAATACAACACCATTGGCTGCTCTCGCACCATAAATGGCAGTTGAAGCGGCGTCTTTCAATACATCTATTGACTCAATATCGTTCATGTCCAGGCCGTAAAGTGAAGGAAGAATGACTCCATCTACCACATAAAGAGGGCTGCCTGAACCATCAAACCCTGTCCCTCCTCTGAAAGAAATGTTTGGAGTTGTTCCAGGCTGACCGGTGGTTTGCTGAACCATAAGCCCTGGTACAGTTCCCTGCAAAGCTGTGGCAACATTGGTGCTGGGGTTATTTTCAATCGCTAACTGGTTCACTTTGGAAGCTGCTCCGGTAAAGTCGCTTCTCTTTTGTGTTCCATAACCCACAACCACAACTGTGTTTAATTGGGAAGCCTCAGTGCTCATTGCGACTACGATTTGAGTTTGGCTACCCACGGTTATCTTTTGGCTTACACGCCCGACGAAGGTGAATACCAGTACGTCTTGCGGAGTTACCTGAATGGTGAATTCGCCTTCGCTGTTGGTTTGTGTGCCCGTCGTTTTACCCTGAATGGTTACAGATACGTTGGGCAACGGATGGCCATCTTCTGCTGAAATAACCTTTCCGGCTACTGTTTTTGTTTGTGCCAGGGCTCCTATGCTGATAAACAAAGCCATAAGCACCATCACGAGTTTTCTTAATTTGGTGAATTGGTTCATAAAGAAATGTTGAATTAGGAATGTATTATGTATGAC
Organism: Chitinophagaceae bacterium; assembly: GCA_017307735.1. GTDB lineage: Bacteria > Bacteroidota > Bacteroidia > Chitinophagales > Chitinophagaceae > Ginsengibacter. The sequence continues at coordinate 54,955 of JAFKGR010000016.1, read as the reverse complement.
ATAACAAAAGTATTTACTAATTTTGTGATTAACAAAATATTTTTTTTGAATTGTGAATTGTGATTTTTTTTAATTCATGGTTTTAATATGGTCAGACAATTAAATTTGCGAATCCAGGAATAAAGATTATTAATTGAATTATTTAATTCCCAAGTATATAAGTGCCGGAAGAAGAAATTTTTAAGAGTATTGATACCAGGAGCCTGGTGGACAAAGTTGAAGCGAGGCTCGTATCACTTTTACAGGAACGCAAATTGAAAGTTGGTGATACGATTCCCAAAGAATTAGAGTTGTCCGAATCGCTTGGCGTAAGCCGTACCGTGGTAAGAGAGGCTTTAACCAGGTTACGGATTTTGGGCCTGGTAGAGTCAAAAAAGAAAAAAGGAACTGTAATCGTCAGCCCTGATATTTTTGGCAACCTCAGTAAAAAACTAAATCCTTATATCCTTAGCGAAGAAACCCTGAGAGAGTTGTTTGAATTGCGCCTTGCTCTCGAAGTTGGAATGGCTGATTTTCTTGTTCAGCGAGTCAACCCAAAGGATATTGAAGAATTGTACGAAATTATTAGTGATGAACCTTCGCAACCCGAACACCACTTGTTTAATATCGAACATGAAATCGCATTTCATGGAAAACTGTACGAAATATCAGGTAACGAGGAAATGAAAATGTTTCAGAAATTACTTTTACCTGTTTTCGATTATGTTCAAAAAAGTGGTATTTTAAAGAAGCAAACTTTCTTAAAAACTTTTGTTTCTCACAAACAGCTTGTGGACATTCTTAAAACCAAATCTGCCCAGGATTTCAGAGAAGGCATGCGAAGCCATCTTGAAAACCATTTTGCAAGAATATTTGATTCCGATTAAGAAGCATACCATTTTTGGGAACTGATTTTCAAAGAGATTTTTTATCTGAATACTTATTCCCCGGCGCCCTTTTCTCCCACAAACCAATTTTCTTTATTCTTAAACAATACATTGAAAGTGGTCAATGTGCCATAAACCCTTGTGATGTATTGTTGCAGGTTTACTTTGTCTTCATCTTTCAGTTTTTTATTGGCATTGACCTGTTGTTCCAACACCCTTAACCTGTCGCGAAGCATTACAATTTTATGAAAGAAAATCTCAATGGGTATTTCCTTCGGCTTTTGAATTTTATCTGCCGGTTGTAATAACATCGTACCTCCAACCCATCGATCTCCCAAAGGAATCAATTCTTCAGAACCGTTCCACAGCCTCAAAATTTTTGCAAGAGATTTTTCCAACTCGCTTGTGGTCTCTATTTCAGCCGAAATATTTTCAGGAATGATTTCTTCAAGATTTGAATCTCCCTTGTCAATTTCTTTTGTACCCTGATGTATGAATGTGATTAAATAAGTAGCAAACCTGACACCTACAATAACACCTTGCCCGTATTGCGTATGCTGAAGCCTTGTTCCAATTCCCAATTTTAAAGGATCCATATTTTTTTCAGTAAAACTAAGGAATGTTGTGAATGAAAGTGATTCATAAAAGTTTCCGCAGGAAAATCGATTGTTGTGTTTAAAAAAAATCAGATTGCTTGAATAGAATTTTTTTTTCAAACTTTCAAAAATAAGAGTGCATCTGCCCTGTGGTCTTTCTTCATTTGAAAATTGATTTTATTCAACGATATTTGGCTGCACCTAATTTTTAAATGTTTCATGAGAAGAAAATTTGTACTGGGCAGCATCAGTGCTGTGGTTGTATTTACCCTGCTGTCAATTTTTGTTTGGAGCGGTTTCTGGTTTTTCCTCGCACTTAGTTTAATCTTTATCGGAATCGGGATTGATGACCTGGTCCAGAAGAGACATACGCTTTGGAGAAACTTTCCTGTGCTCGGCCGTTTGCGCTGGATAATGGAAGATCTCCGTCCCAAAATGTACCAATATTTTGTTGAGAGTGATATGGACGGCAGGCCCATCAACCGGATGGACCGCAGCACCATTTATCAAAGGGCCAAAAAAGAATTGGACACCATGCCTTTTGGAACTCAGTTTGATGTTTATCAGGAAGGGTATGAATGGATGACCCATAGTATTGCTCCGCAGGATTTTCTTAAAATGAATCACAATCCCCGGGTGATCGTTGGAAACAAAGATTGCAAACAACCCTATAGCTGTAGTGTTTTGAACATCAGCGCTATGAGTTTTGGAGCCTTGAGTAAAGCCGCGGTGCAGGCATTGAATGGCGGGGCAAGGATCGGTGGATTTGCGCACAATACAGGGGAAGGTGGTATCAGCCCCTATCATTTAATGGAAGGCGGAGATCTGATCTGGCAAATCGGAACCGGATATTTTGGAGCACGCGATGAAAACGGTAATTTTAGTTTTGAAAAATTCAGGGATAACGTAAATCGCCCGGAAGTAAAAATGGTTGAAATAAAAATCAGCCAGGGAGCCAAACCCGGACATGGCGGCATTTTACCGGCTGCAAAGAATACCCCGGAAATTGCCTCGATCCGTCACGTAAAACCTTATGTAACTATTTTTTCACCACCTTACCACACTGCATTTTCCACTCCGCGCGGACTGATTGAATTTGTTCAGAAATTACGCGAGGCTTCCAATGGTCGCCCGGTTGGTTTCAAACTATGCATTGGCCACAAGAGTGAATTTATCGGCATTTGTAAAGCGATGATTGAAATGGATACTTATCCCGATTTTATCAATGTAGATGGGGGAGAAGGCGGCACCGGAGCTGCGCCACAGGAATTCAGCAATTATGTAGGCGCACCGTTTATGGACGGATTGGCTTTCGTTGAAAATATGTTGAGAGGTTTCAATATCCGGCATCATATCAAATTATTTACTTCCGGAAAAATCTTCAGCGGTTTTCACATGATCCGTGCAATTTCTTTGGGAGCGGATGTATGTATGAGCGCCCGCGGAATGATGATGGCGCTGGGTTGCATTCAGGCAAGACAGTGTAATAAAAATACCTGTCCGACGGGAATTACCACCCAGAACCCGCAATTGGTAAAAGGTTTGGTTGTTTCAAATAAGAAAGTGAGAGTGGCCAACTACCACGAAGAAACCGTGAAATCATTTGTAGAATTGTTGGGGGCTGCCGGAATTGAAAATCCGCGTGAACTCACACGCAGCCATATTTACAGAAGAGTATTTATGAATGAAGTGAGGACACTGGAAGATATTTATCCTTCGCTGGAACTGGGATGTATGCTGAATAATCAGATCCCTGAAAAATACAAGGATGATTTTGCAAAAGCACATCCGGATAGATGGAGGTAATACCAGAAGGGAGATTTTGTTTTATTACAAGTTTAAAAAAAATGCTGAAACTTACGTTGTTTCAGCATTTTTTAGACAGATAATTTTTATTTACACAATAAATCAGAATTCAAATTTGATTCCCTGTGCCAGTGGCAAATCGTCGGAATAGTTGATTGTGTTGGTTTGCCTGCGCATATAATTTTTCCATGCATCGCTTCCGCTTTCTCTTCCGCCTCCCGTTTCTTTTTCACCGCCAAAAGCACCGCCGATTTCTGCACCTGATGTGCCTATGTTGACATTGGCAATACCGCAGTCACTTCCTTCATTGCCGAGGAATTTTTCTGCTTCTTTTAAATTCTTGGTGAAAATAGCGCTTGACAATCCTTGTGGCACATCGTTATGCATCCGGATGGCATCTTTGATTTCTTTATACTTCAGCAAATACAGAATAGGAGCGAATGTTTCCTTTTGCACAATTTTCATATCGCTGGTTACTTCGGCAATGCAGGGTCTCACATAGCAGCCGCTTTCATAACCTTTCCCTTCGAGTACACCACCCGGAACAGCCATCTTACCTCCTTCTTTTCTGATTTCTCCGAGCGCATCAACATAATTCCTGACTGCGTCCTTATCAATCAATGGCCCGACATGGTTTTCTTCCTTCAATGGATCTCCAATCTTCAATTGTTTATAAGCATTCACCAATTTCCTTTTGAATGCATCATAAATTTCTTCATGTACAATCAGCCTTCTTGTTGTTGTACAACGCTGGCCTGCTGTTCCCACAGCTCCGAACACAGAACCTGTCAGCGCCAGCTTCAAATCCGCATCTTTGCTGATGATGATGGCATTATTGCCACCCAATTCGAGAATTGATTTTCCGAGTCTGGCTGCAACTGTTTTGGAAACAGCCTTTCCCATTCGCGTACTTCCGGTTGCAGAAACAAGTGCTACTTTTTCCTCTTCACAAAGCCATTGCCCGGCATCGGCGCCGCCCACAATTAAATTAGAAACCCCCTCCGGCACTCCGTTTTCTTTAAATACTTTGCTTATAATATGTTGTACGGCGATAGCACAAAGCGGAACTTTTTCAGAGGGCTTCCAGATACAAACATCTCCGCAAACAAAAGCGATGAATGCATTCCAGCTCCAAACGGAAACCGGAAAATTGAATGCCGATATGATACCTACGATTCCGAGCGGATGGTATTGATCGTACATTCTGTGGCCGGGTCTTTCACTTGCCATGGTCATTCCGTAAAGCTGCCGCGACAATCCGAGAGCAAAGTCACTGATATCAATCATTTCCTGTACTTCGCCCATTCCTTCCTGAAGGCTTTTGCCCATTTCATAGCTGACGAGCTTGCCGAGGGTTGGTTTGTATTTTCTCAATTCATTTCCCACCTGACGAATGACGTTTCCTCTTTGAGGGGCAGTCCATTTTCTCCATTCTTTAAAGGCTTCATTAGCCGTTTTTATAACAATATCAAAAGTTCTTTTATCACAGGCGCTCACAGTTCCAATGGCTTTACCGTCAACCGGCGAAAAGGATTTTATCTTTTCACCTGCGGAAGCATACCATTTAGAACCTGTTGAAACCCCTTTGTTGATTTCTGTAATTTTCAGGTCTTTTAAAAAATTTGGCATGATCGAATAATTTTATGCAAAGGTAAATATTTATGAAAGCACTATTTTGTATGAAGGACGGTTTCTGTTGAAACAAATCAGAAGCGGCTGAAGAATTGACAGAATTTTTTTGCCGGGTTTCATTTGGATAGAATTCGTATCTCTTCCGGGGTTCTTTTGTCTTGCCGCGGAAACTGAAATGTTATAAAACTTTTCAAATCAATACTGCTCCTGCGCATTTGGAAAATCTTTAGACTTCACATCGCTGATGTATTGCCGGACGGCATTGGTGATTTCATCATAGAGGTTCAGGTATTTTCTGAGAAATCGCGGATGGAATTCATGATCATTTCCTACTGGATTATATAACTGATGGGAAGAACTTAATTTTATAGCCTCCAAAATGACTTGATTAACCGGGGTTATTTTCCGGCCTTTATTTTCTCCCGGTTCTTTCACGCAGTTTAATCATTTCACCGGTATTATAAACGTTTCTAAAGTGTTTCCCTTTAAGCCCGTCATAAAGCACTTTGTCGCCTGTCCAAAGGCTTCCTTTTAAATGCTGGGTTAGTGCAAGGAAATCAATATCGTCAAGGTCAATACCAGTCAAAAGTGTCTCTGCTTTTTCCCACTCTTTTTGAGGAATAAGTTCTTCATTAATAAAAATTAGTTTGGTTAGCATTTTGTCAAAGGCAGTTTGGAGTTCAGTTTCTGACAGCCTGGAGATTTTCAAAAGTTTTTTCCAATGTTTGCGAATTTCATAATGCATATACTGATTACTGTAGAACTCGAACTGATTATCAGAGTTGAATATCAAATCGCCGATTGAACCATGAGAATTCAGCAGACAAGAAAAGATGATATTCGTGTCAACGATTATTTTTCTCACTTAATAAAACGTTTACGGTTCTTTTTCCACCATCCTTTTTTTACTTCTGCGGCCAGTTTGTCCACTTGCTCCTGAGTTGCTTTTGTATTAGCAGTAGCTTCCTTATATACAAGAAAGTCAACAAGGCGCTGAATTCCTGTAGTGTCCACTGAAGAAGGTATCCGGATAATTACTTCTTTGGATGTTCTTTCTATTAACATGGTATGTTCTTTTGAAATACAGTAAAGTTAAACGAATTGTTTTACTCAATTCGAAGGTAGAAATGGTTTTTTGAATTGAGTGCAAACTGCTGATTGTCTTGAAATGCATTAGTATTATTGGTCGAAAGCCGGCACTTTCAAGTTTGGATTCCAGGTGATGATAAGAAATGTTGATAAAAAGTCAGAAATAGTGATACGGGTCTGCAAAAGCAAAACGAAAGGCAGTAAGCTATTCTTCATTTTCTCTGCCGCTATCGGTAGGAGTTGAAATGTTATAAGTCCTTATGAAAACTTTTCAAATCAATACTGCTCCTGGGCATTTGGAAAATCTTTAGACTTCACATCGCTAATGTATTGCCGGACGGCATTGGTGATTTCATCATAGAGGTTCAGGTATTTTCTGAGAAATCGCGGATGGAATTCATGATTAATTCCCAGCAGGTCGTGCATGACGAGCACCTGGCCGTCGCACCCCGGGCCTGCCCCGATTCCAATGGTCGGGATATGCAGCATCTTGCTTACTTTTTCACCGAGCTCAGCCGGTATTTTTTCCAGGACAATCGCAAAACATCCGGCTTCTTCCAAAAGTCTGGCATCGCGGATCAGTTTTTCTGCTTCCGCATCTTCCTTTGCTCTTACATTATAAGTGCCGAATTTGTAAATAGATTGTGGTGTCAGTCCCAGGTGTCCCATCACCGGAACACCAGCGCTGATAATTCTTTTAACGGATTCGATAATCTCCTCACCTCCTTCAATTTTTATTCCGTGTGCGCCGGTTTCCTTCATAATCCTTACCGTGGATTTCAATGCCTGCAGGCTGTCGCCCTGATATGTGCCAAACGGGAGATCTACAATTACCAACGCACGATGAGTGCCTTTTACTACCGATGTGGCATGGTAAATCATTTGGTCAAGCGTAATGGGAAGTGTGGTTTCATTTCCTGCCATAACGTTGCTGGCGCTGTCTCCAACGAGGATGATTTCCATTCCGGCTTCATCAAATAATTTTGCGAACGAATAATCGTAGGCGGTTAGCATAGAAATCTTCTCTCCTGCATCTTTCAATTTTTGTACAGTGTGTGTGGTAATTCTTTTTATTTCTTTATTGACGGACATAGAATTTTTTTTTTAATGGTTTAATGAAATTGACAACCGATACAAGTTATTAAAATATCCGGACGATTGATTTGCGGAAGAATTTATGTAACTGTTTTATAGAGGTTGCGATCATATTTCTTTACTAAGGTCTTCGTTTGCCGGATGTGCCCTTTTCAATTTATTTCTGTTTTGATAAATCATCAATCCAAGACAAATTAATCCTGCGGCAATAATTATAAGAGTATTGGCGCCCCATACAAGCCATCCGAATGAAATGTTGTGAATACCATAAATGAGAAGCGCCTGCTGAAGTGCAATGGGAAAAGCTCCGAGCCCTCCAGGAGCCACAATCATGGCCACCGTTGAAAGCGTCAGTACGCTCATAGCCACCGGAAAACCAAGATTGGTTGTGATGTCCAGCGCTTTGAATCCGATATAAATCTGAGAAGTGTAACATACCCAGATCAGCATAGTGTATAAAATAAATTCGGTCTTTTTTTTAAGATGAAAGATGGTAATCAAACCACCTTTGAGTTCATCCCAAATTCCTTTGGCTTTTTTAATCCAACTGCGGTCAGAAAATCTTTTGAAAATGAAATTTATGATCCAAAAGAGAAACCATATAATGAAAATAAAAAAAGTAATATGAATCCAAAAAGAAGGTTTGTCTTCTCCGGAATGAAAAATCGTTTTTAGTTTTTCGGTTATGAAATTTCCGACTGCCCCGATTTGTATCAAAACTGTGAGTAGTGTAAAGAGTAAGAATGAAACCATGTCAAAGCCGCGCTCAGCAATGACAGTTCCCAGCAGGGATGAAAAGGGTACTTTTTCATATCGGTTCAGCATGGTACATCTCAAAATCTCACCTGCCCGTGGAATAAACGTATTTCCAAGGTATCCGATCATCACGGCATAGAATGAATTGGATGCAGAAACCGGTTTTATGGGATCAATTAATAATTTCCATCGCAATGCCCTCAAATAATGACTGAGCAGCCCAATGATCAAAACCGGAACGAGATAGATATAGTGTGCATTTTCAAGGGAAAGAACAAATTGTTTCTTCTCTTCCTGTGTCATTCCGGAAATCTGCCACCAGACAAGTCCGGCTCCAATGCCGAAAAAAATTGCATATTGAATTATGGTACGGATTACCTTTTTCAAAATTCACGTTCTATTTATTGGCAAGAAAATTATAATCTAAAATCAATCTTTTCAAAAAAGATATATCATCCATGTCTGATTCAATTTTTAAAACAGCTTTTATTTTGTTGGCCAGCCGATGGCATATTTCCAACCGCCTGTGCTGATGATACATTTGAAGGATTCTTAAGATGGTATTGATGTCGCGGTCTGATAACTTAAGTACTTCCGGAAAAAGGGCTTTGTAATTTTCATCCGCAATGTTTACAAATAAAGTGTCATTGACATTGTAGGGCGAAGTTGTTTTTACCACAACGGTATTGGCCGCCAGATCGCCCAGCCGCTGATTGTTTGGCGTAATGGCAATGGCTGCGATGACCCCGATCCCAAGGAAGCCGGTAAGGATGATAAATGAAACCAGGTTGCTCCCGGTGAATAAAATATATCCAAAAAAGAAAGGCCATTCAAAAGCGCGGAACATCCAGCGGATTAAATATTGGCCGACTGTCGGTTCTTTTCCATCAAGTGAAATAACGCGGATGTCGAGCAATCTTTTTCCAAACGACTGCCCGTGAAGAAGGATTTCTGAAAAAAGTGAATAGAGAAGCATGGGAGTGGAGATGACCAGGATATCAAGCCCCATCATGTTTTCAAGCTCGGCTTCATTGACCAGGTTTCCCCGGTAGAGAATAAATTTTGAAATGAGAAAGTATAGAATCAATACCGTAAAATCTACCATGTAGGCAACCATTCGCCTCGGTATTTCTGCAGGTTCAAATTCAAGTTCTATATTAAATACAGTTGCTATACGAATTATAGGCATGCAGCAATTTATATAATCTCTTTAGAATCATCTACGGTTTTATGAGTAATATTTTTACGATTAAGAGATGGTGATGCAATTAAATAAAGATTAATCATTAAAATTGTAAGGTTATTTTTCCTTCTTTAAATGCAACAGGAATGCGTGAAGCCAGGTTTATTAAGAAGAATGTGGAAAAATGGAGCCACTATCAAAATACCAAACCGGAAAATCCGGACGACATGGCTAACCGGTTTGTTAATCTGCTGGACGACCTGTCTTATGCCAGAACATTTTATCCTCACAGCAATGTAACCCGTTGGATTAACGGGCTTGCCGCAGGAATTTATCAGAGCATTTATCAAAACCGGAAAAGATCATTTAAAGACATTGTCAGATTTTGGAAACTGGAACTTCCACTCATTTTTTATAAACACCGGAAAGTTCTTTATTTCAGTTTATTATTTTTTGTTGCCTGCGTGGGAATGGCTTTGCTTTCCTGCCTGGCAGATCCCTCTTATGCCAAAGATTATTTTGATCACCAGGTTCAGCCCGGCTATTATGATCATACCATTGAATTAATTCAGCGGGGAGATCCTTTTGGAGTTTACAAAGATGACAATCCCTTCAGTATGTTTGTCAGAATTGCCTACAACAATATCCGTGTTTCATTTACCACGGTATTGCTCGGAATTACCTTCGGAATTGGAACCCTGATTATGATGTACACCAACGGATTTATGCTGGGTTGTTTTGAATATATATTCTATTCGCAGGGGCTGGGATGGGAGTCGGTATTGGTAATCTGGATTCACGGGACTATTGAAATATCTTCGGTTGTAATAGCCGGATGTGCAGGGTTCCTTCTTGGAAAGAGCCTGTTGTTTCCAGGCACATTTACCAGAAAACAGTCGTTTATTGCGGCAGCGAAAGACGCAGTAAAAATTTGTATTTCGCTGGTGGTGTTCTTTTTCATCGCCTCTTTTTTTGAGAGTTATGTAACCCATCTGATGAGTAATACTTTCCAGAAAAATTCTACTCAAATCGGTTTACCCGTACCCGTTAGTATCCTTATTTTGTCGGGTTCTGCTTTTCTGATGACGTGGTATTTTATTTTGTATCCCGTCACGCTTCACAGAAAAGGATTTTCTCTTGCTAATAATTCAATCACAAAGAATGGTAAAACCTATGATGGCAAGAGTAATTAGGGTTTTGTTATTGATGGTGATTGTTCAAATTTCTTTTGGACAACAGAAAAAGGATTCCTCTTTCTCATCCGCATCGGCAGATACCTTATGGAGAAAGGATCCGGCATTTTCTTACATGTCGAACCTGGACAGTATGCTTCAGGAAAAGAATTCTCAAAAGGAAGAGGACAGGGTAACATTTTTGAATCACAGGTCGCAGCAACCGGGGTTTATGAAGCTTTTTGAAAACCCTGTTGTAAACATTTTGTTTTGGATAGCTGCCATTGTTTTTGTTCTCTATATCATTTATTCGTTGTTTTTCAGATTTAAAATATTTGAAAAAACTTCCAAAAACGATGATACATCTCACATAACAGGAGAAAAGGAATTGTCGCAGCTTGATCAATATATGGAGTCCATTCAAAAAGCTGAATCAGAAAAGAATTACAGGTTGTCTGTCCGGTATCTTTTTCTTGCGGCATTATCATCTTTGCAGGAAAAGCAGGTGATTCAGTTCCATCCCGAAAAAACAAATTATGAATACATTTCTGAAATTGGTGAACCTGCAATCAAATCCGGGTTTGCCAATCTCGCCCGCATTTTTGAATACGTTTGGTATGGTAAGAATTCTTTGACTGAGGAAAATTATTTCAGGATAAAAAATTATTTTACCGGCTTCTACAAAATACTTTCCAATTGATCCGAAAACCATTTCATATTATTCCTTTTCTTTTGATGTCGCTTGTTTGGACGGGATGCAAATTTCCTGCACGGTCCAATTTGCCTTCTCTGAAAGAGACCTACGAAAAGGATGACAAAAATCCTTTTGGAGGGAATGTGGCATTTAACGAGGTGCTGGATTATTTTGAGAATGTGAAAGCGGTGTACGGCGATGTGTTTACCATTGATGAAGATACAGCGAGAAGGAGAGAGCTTACCCATTCTCTTTACATTATCGTAAGCGATAAATTGTTTTTTAATGAAGACGAAGCGCTCTGGCTGAGAAAATACATTGAACACGGAAATGATCTGTTGATCTCAGCCAATGAAATTGATCCGAGATTTTTAAAATTATTTCATTGCGAAACCAATCAGAGAATTGCCCATATTATGGACCGTCCCGGAAATATGAAGGAGACGAAAACTTCTATTTTTTTCGGAGAGAAATTGCCTGTGGTTTCTTACAAATATTTTTATTATCCGTTCAATGATTATCTCAGAGAATACAAAGAAGACGAAACCCGGGTACTTGGCGTAAACGATCAGCTACTTCCCAACTTCGCTATTATTTTTTATGGCAAAGGCAGATTATATCTCCAACTGGCGCCGAGGGCATTTAGTAATTATTTTTTGCTCACAAATAAAAACCTGGGTTACCTGAAACATATTGTCAATTACATGAGGTCAGACAGGTCGCCGGTATATTGGGATGAGTATTACAAAACCCTGTTCAGAAATTATCAGCAGAACCCGCCCAACAAAGACTTTAAGACGATGGGAGTTATTATGAAAAATACTTCCCTGAAATGGGCTTTTTTCGTAGCTGTATTTGCATTTATGTTTTTTATTTTTTCAGGAATGAAACGAAAGCAAAGATTGATTCCATTGAAACCGGAAGAAGAAAATGCTTCAGTAGATTTTGTAGAAACCCTGGGCCGTTTGTATTTTGTGAATAAGGATAATAAAAACATTGCGACAAAACTGGTAACCTATTTCAGGGAACATTTGCGAAGCAAATATTTTTTTAATAAAGTTGAAAATGGCGGCCAATTTGCAACCAGGCTCGCAGCCAAAAGCGGATTGCCACCGGAACAGATAACAGAATTATTAAATTGCATTGAAATCGTGGAGAAAAGTCCAACAGTTTCTGATGAGCAATTGTTGTCACTAAACCAACAACTGGAAAACTTTTATAACAAGAAATAATGTACGAAGATATCTTTCAACCAAATACAAATATCACCACGCTGAATGACGCAGTGAAGAAGGTGAAAAATGAAATTGGCAAAGTGATTATTGGCCAGGAAAAAATGATTGACCTGCTACTTACCGGCCTTCTTGCCGACGGCCATATTTTGATTGAAGGTGTGCCTGGCGTGGCAAAGACGCTGGCTGCAAAATTACTTTCGCGTATCATCAAGGTGGATTTTTCAAGGATCCAGTTTACTCCCGACCTGATGCCGGGCGATGTTTTGGGAACTTCAGTTTTCAATCCTGAAAAGGGATCTTTTGAATTTAAAAAAGGACCCATTTTCAGTAATATAATCCTGATAGACGAAATCAATCGCGCACCGGCCAAAACCCAGTCCGCACTTTTTGAGGTGATGGAGGAAAGGCAGGTGACCATTGATGGAAATACCTACAAAATGTCGGATCCGTTTCTGGTTCTTGCCACACAAAACCCGATTGAACAGGAAGGAACTTACCGGCTCCCGGAGGCCCAATTGGACCGGTTCCTTTTTAAAATTACTGTGGATTACCCCGGAATTGAAGATGAGGTCAATATTTTGAAGAGCCAGCAATCTGTGAATACAAAATCTCTTCTCGAAAGTGTGGAACCGGTGTTGAATTACGATGAGTTAAAACATTTCAGGGAAATGGGACAAAGCGTAACAGTGGATCCGGCGCTGATGGAATATGTGGCAAAAATTGTGCATGCCACACGCAACAATCCTGCTGTTTTTTTAGGGGCTTCACCCAGGGCATCACTGGCCATTTTTCGTACTTCCAAAGTTTGGGCTGCTATGAAGGGAAGGGATTTTATCACCCCTGAAGATATTATTGAAATGTGTATCCCTGTTTTGCGGCATCGTTTGATGCTGATGCCTGAAAAAGAAATGGAGGGGATTTCGGTAGATGAACTGGTGCAACAAATTATTTCCGAAATAGAAGTTCCACGTTGACACTGTGAATTATTTAAATACTTTACTCGCAGATATTTTTACAGGCAAAAACTTTTACCTGGGTGCAGGGATCGTGGTATTTATTTTTCTCATTACTTTTTTTCTTCCGGGTTTATTGATTATCGGATGGCTTGCTTTTTTAATCTTTGCCATATTGTTAATGACAGATTATCTGCTCCTTTTTGTAACCAACAAAGAAGTGACAGCTACCAGGGATGTCCCGTCGCGACTGAGCAATGGTGAGGTAAATCAGGTGAAATGGACAGTCAGGAATAATTTCAATTTCCCTGTGTATGTGGAATTGATGGATGAATGGCCGGAGCAATTTCAGATACGCAATTACAAGATCCGCATAAACCTCGGACGGCTGCAACAGGTAAAACTGAGTGAAGCTTTTAGGCCTGTAAAAAGAGGTGAGTACAATTTTGGCGACATTCATCTTTTTGTCAATTCGCCAATCGGAATGTTTTCCAGAAGATTCACCGATGAATCCGAAATGAACATCGCCTGTTATCCTTCATTTACACATCTTTCACAATATTCGCTGAACAGCAATTCAACCATGAAAAACGAACAGGGCAGCAAACGAATGAGGAAAATCGGACAGAGCCTGGAGTTCGAACAAATCAAAGAATATGTTTCCGGAGATGACATCCGGCGGCTCAATTGGAAGGCAACCGCCCGAAGAGGAAACCTGATGATAAATAAATATTCAGAAGAACGGGCACAGCAGGTTTACCTGATTATCGACAAAGGCCGGCTGATGAAAATGCCATTTGATAACATGACATTGCTGGACTATGCAATCAACAGTGCGCTGATCTTAAGTTCGATCTGTATCAGAAAAAAAGACAAGACCGGCCTGATTACATTTTCAGATAAGATAGATGCTGTTTTGCCGGCAGACAACAGGATTTCGCAACTCAAAGACATCATGGAAGCCCTGTACAAACAGGAAACAGATTTTGTTGAATCCGATTTTGAGAAACTTTACTCAACAGTAAGAGGGAAAATTAAAAACAGAAGCCTGTTGATTCTTTTTACAAATTTTGAATCCATTTCAGGCCTTCAAAGGCAAATCGGTTATTTCAGATCGCTATCCAAATATTATTTGCTTACTGTTGTATTTTTTGAAAACTCCGAATTGAAGTCGCTCATTAAATTACCCGCGCAGAAAGTGGAGCAGGTTTATGTTAAGACCATTGCTGAAAAATATGCTTTCGAGAAAAAGCTGATTGCAAAAGAACTTACCAAATATGGTATCATTACCATTTTGTCTTCGCCGGAAGAACTGACAATTAAAACAATCAACAAATATTTAGAGCTGAAAGTGAAACAGGCATTGTAATTTGCCAGCGATGATGCAAAATACTTTTGAAGAAGGCAGGGTAATCCTGATAGATAAACCCCTTACCTGGACTTCATTTGACGTGGTTCGAAAAATCCGCAACACAATAAAAGTGAAGAAGGTCGGACATGCGGGTACATTGGATCCGCTTGCAACCGGGTTATTGATTGTCTGCACCGGAAAGTTTACCAAAAAGATTAATGATTATTTGTTGTCGGCTAAAGAATATACCGGAACCATTACACTTGGCGCCAGAACTCCGACCTATGACCTGGAAAGCAAACCCATCGATTGCAAACCCGTTGCACATATTTCTCCTGAAAAAATACTTGAAACAACTAAAAGTTTCACAGGCGACATTTTACAAATTCCTCCTGCCCATTCTGCAATAAAAAAAGATGGCAGGCCGGTGTATCTGAAGGCACGCAAGGGTGAAGAAGTAAAACTGGAACCCAGAAAAATCCACATTTCAGAATTTGAAATTACCCATATTGAAATGCCGGTTGTTTCTTTTGTGGTGAAATGTTCTACGGGAACTTATATCCGCAGCCTTGCAAATGATTTTGGAAATGTATTGGGGTGTGGTGGTTATTTGTCGAGCCTTCGCCGTACAGCAATCGGAAATTTTCGTGTGGAAGATGCTATGGAAATAGAGGAATTTGTAAAAAAGTTTAAAATGTAAATCCTCATTTCAAATTCAGCTACACAAAAGTTTTGAGAATTATCTTTGCCGCAATATGGATAGTGAACAAACACCGGCGTTGTGCGATTTTTTCTCCAAACATGATTTTACAAAATGTTTTTTCACAGGACGCGACGTAAAAGAGAATGAAGAAACCACCGTATTTCCTGAATGGGTACTCGACAGATACAACATGCGCGATCAGTACATGGGAATGCTAAATTGGAACCGGATCAAATACGGTGAAATCACATTGCGTTGCCATCCCGATGCAAAAAAGAAGATTGATGAATTTGAAAATACGGTTAAGCAGGCTTTTGAAGGTGGTTATGATGCCGTAATGCAATTGCCGCAGGATACCATTTTCCTCTGGATGTCGAAACTTTTACTTGGAATTTTATATCACGATATCCTTTACAGTCTGGAACTCGGAGTCAGGAGGCACAGGCCATTCAGGCTATCACCATTGCTTACACGAAAATACCGCGATCTCCATTTTATGATGCAGGCCATTGTTTCACCGGTAAAATGGACAGTAAGACCTTATTCCATTGTTGTTAAAAAACTAAATTATTCCAAAGATATTTTCAATTTCAGGGATGAAACCAAGAATCAGAATTTTTCACTCGCAATGAACGGCTTTGGAATCATTGGTTGCCTTCAGGATCGCGGGGTGAACCTGATTTATCATAAAGAATTGCTTGACAAAATGGGGGATACCACTTTGCACGCCATCCAGTTTGAAGAACTTTGTGCAAGGTTTATTTATTCAAATTACCTGCTCAAACAGAACCAGGGCTATCATACGGAATATAAAGACGGATTTTTTGTCATGAACCCTTTGGATAAAGAACCTGTGTATGATTTTGGAAAGTGGGAAGACAAGATGTTTGCTTCAGTACTGGAAGATTATTTTAAACCGTGGGGAATCGAACCCAAAGAAATTTATACATTTCCGGATACGCCGCTGAGTTTTCTGATCAACGAATCGACCAACAACTTTATCCGGCCGGAGGAAATCAAACTTCAGTCATAGGGTAGGACGGGTGTTTTTTGAACATCCGGGAAATTTAAGATTTTCAAAAATTTGAATAATTTTTTATTCAGCTGCACACTTCTTCTTAAAATTTTCATTTAATCAGAGATATTTGTAACCTTTTCAGTATTTATTTACACTAATGTAACTAATGAAAAAGTTGAAGGCGAATCAGGTTTTAGGATTGAAGTTTGTGAATGAGAAAGAAGCCTTTAATAATAGAAAATTGAGAAAACAGGAAATATTAAATTGAGAAATGAATAATGATTCCGCCGGAAAATCTCACTGATTCAGAAGTTATCAATATAATTTTGAAAGGTGAAAGCCAATTGTACGAAACTATCATCAGGCGCTATAATCCGTACCTGTACAAAATAGGACGATCGTACAATTTAAGCCATGAAGATACACAGGATATGATGCAGGATACATTTGTGGATGCATACAAAGGATTGGCAGGTTTTGAAGGCAGATCCAGTTTTAAAACGTGGATCATCAGGATCATGATGAACAATTGTTATAAAAAGAAAGAAAAGGCAAGCTTTAAAAATGAAATTATGCAAGACGTAAATGATCAGTCAAAGCCAATTTATGCCGGCAAAAACGATGACACAAGTCATGTGGTAGCCAACAGGGAGCTGGCTAAGATCATTGAAGATGCACTCGTCAAAATCAGGTTTGATTACCGCATGGTATTTTCATTGCGCGAAATCAATGGCCTGAGTGTTGCAGAAACCGCCAGCCTTCTCAATATAAGTGAATCCAATGTCAAGGTCAGGCTAAACCGGGCGAAATCTATGTTGAGAACCGAAATTGAAAAATCCTATTCTCTTTCTGATCTTTTTGATTTTAATTTAATCTATTGTGACGCTATTGTAAAAAATGTAATGCAAAAAATTTATGAACTCTGATTATATGGTACGTGATGCTATGAAAATTGAACTGGACGGAGCCCTTTCGGACTCTCCACTTCACGGAAGCTCATTGGAATTGAGCGATGCGGAAAAAATGAAAAAAATTGAATATTACTTTACTCAGATTATGGATACACTGGGGTTGGATTTGACAGATGACAGCCTGAAGGGAACACCAAAGAGGGTAGCCAAAATGTATGTAAAAGAAATCTTCAGAGGATTAAATCCGGACAATAAACCCAAAATAAGTGTTTTTGCAAATAAATACGGATACAGGGAAATGTTAGTCTCAAAAGACATATCTCTGTATTCAAATTGTGAACACCATTTTGTGCCGATAATCGGAAAGGTGGCTGTAGGATATTTTCCGGGTGAATATGTAATTGGCTTATCAAAGATCAACCGGCTAGTACAATTTTATGCCAAACGCCCGCAGGTACAGGAAAGACTGACTGTCCAGATTGCCGAAGCATTAAAAAGTGCACTTCATATTGATAATGTGGCAGTGGTTATTGAAGCCGACCATCTTTGCGTTGCATCCCGTGGAATAAAGGATACAAACAGCAAAACGGTTACATCAAGTTTCTCCGGCAAGTTTGAAAACGAAAGCGTACGTCAGGAATTTTTATCATATATTCACGAACAAAAATAGTTTAGAAAATGGAACATACCGTTACGATTAAATCTATCAGGCCGATTACACATGATGTGTTTAGAATTCAGTTGGAAAAGCCCGAAGGGATCACTTATATCCCGGGGCAGGCTTGCGATATTACTTTAACAAGGCCGGGCTGGGAAAAAGAAGTGAGAACGTTTACATTCACCTCTCTTCAGGATGATGACCATGTTGAATTTTCCATTAAGACATATCCCTCACATAATGGAGTGACAAATCAAATCAGGACATTGAAAGCCGGGGATAAAATCACCCTGCATGATATTTATGGAGATATTCATTACAAAGGCGAAGGCGTGTTTATTGCAGGTGGAGCAGGTGTTACGCCCTTTATTGCTATATTCAAACTCCTGAAAAAAAACGGCCAGATTGGCAACAACAAATTGATTTTTGCAAACAAGACCAAAGGAGATATTATTGACAAAGACAGGTTTGAAAAATTATTGGGTAAAAATTTTATTAATGTTCTTTCCGATGAACAGGATTCCCATTACGAACATGGGTATGTTACTCCCGACCTGATCAAAAAATATTCAGATTCATCTTCGAAATATTATTATTTGTGTGGCCCGGGTCCGATGATGGATGCTGTTGAAAAACATTTGCATTCACTCGGTGTAAAAGACGAATCCATTGTGAAAGAAGGTTTTTAAAATCTGAGAAGATTTCGTTTTCATAATAAATTGGTTTTTTAAAGTCATTGGTTTTTGTGAATTGAGGGAGTGAATTGCAAAAGCTGATGGCTTTTTTTGTTGGGCGGATGAATGGGGAGATTGGAAGGGGAGAGGTAACAGAAAGTGATTGTTGTTGGATAATGCAATTATCTTTTCAGATCTTAAACAGGTTTCTTTTATCCTGATTTTTATTTTGGCATTAAAAAGGTTCCGGATAAAAAATTGAAATTCTATGGGAAAGATTGCTTTGGTATTAAGCGGAGGAGGGTTCCGCGGAGCTTTTCAGGCCGGGGCTTTGCAGGTAATCAAAGAAAATTGGAAATCGATAAGCCCTGACCGGGCAGAACCGTCGTTTGATATCGTTTCCGGAGTATCTGTCGGAGCATTGAACGGTTTGCTGACTGCCGAAAACAAACTGGATGATCTGATGGGGATCTGGCAGGAAATTGCAGAAAAAGGAATGGGGGTGATTTACAATTCTGATTTTATCGACACTCATCTTGATGAAGATACCGACAATCCCAAACTAAAATTTAACCTTACCTGGGATACAATAAAAAAATATTTTCCAAAGACTACCGGAAATCTGTTATTGAAATTGTTGTTTTCACGCAAATCACTTTTTACTTCGGCTGCGCGCGAATTTCAATTTATCAGGGCGCTTGGAGATAATTCTCCTTTGTTAGAAAAGATTAAAAAGTATGCACGAAGGGATCTCCTTCAGAGTTGCATTTTCAGATGTGGTTTTGTATCGCTCGATACAGGAGATTATTATTCCGTAGGAGCATGCGATTATGAAACTGATGAAGACTTTGCGAGGGGTGTGCTTGCTTCCACTGCGATTCCAATCATCTGGCCGCCGGTTGACAGGATAAAAACCAATAAAGGTATTTTACGGCAATGTGTGGATGGAGGTATAAAAAATGTTTCGCCGCTTCGATATGTGATTGAAGAAATAAAAAATGATCCTCGCCCTGAGGATTATACCATTGTTATTATCAATTGCAGCACAGGAAAAATTGCAAACGATAATTACCGCCACAAAAGTCTTTCGCAAATCGCATTGCGATCTCTTAACGATATCGCCATCACAGAAATATTCAATAATGATATCCGTGATTTTGTCACCAAGAATTTTATCGTAAAACAAATCCGGGAAGATCATCCTGATCAGGTGGTTCATGATTTTGATTTTGAAAAGAATCAGCCGGGTAAGCCTTTGCAATATTTTAAATCAATTGTGATACAACCCGACCATGATGTTCTTGGCGATCCGCTCACAGCCAATGCGCGTCAAATCAGGTTGAGGATAGAACACGGAAGAGAAAAAGCCCGCACAGCACTTAAACTATTCCACGGTTCGGAACAGGGCAATAAAACTACCATTGTGTAGCCGCCATAAAAAACAGCGTTTAACAAAGTCGCGTTAACGTGTAATAAAACTACCATTGTGTAAGCGCCATGTCTGTCTCAAATGTCAGAATTTTTCCATGAATAATTTCAAGAGAAAGTCATGTACTTATTTCATCTAAAATTGATTTCTGTAATTACAATTTAATGGTTTTGTATTTGCAATACAAGAGTAAAGGGTCTTAAATAGTCTCCAATCAGAATCGTGCAATTTCAAATATTTTCTGAAAAAAATTTATTATCGTTATCAATTATCTATCAATACAATAGAATTTCAGATCAAAATCAAATAAGTTTTTTTTGTTTTGGATGCACCATTTCTTTAACTTTACTTTTCGTAATCATTAACAATGTCTTTATTCTCTTCTGAGAAATTGTCGAATTCTATCCATTCCTGCACTGTAATTTTTCTGTCGAAAAACAATCCGATTTGAACTGATTTCAGGGACTTAAACAAGACCCTTATAGAAAAAACCTATATCTGAACATAATTGAAACATCAATATGAATACAAAAAACAAAACTCTGATCCTTGTACTGGTTTTACTTTTCCTGTTGCCATCATTTATCATGGCGCAAATTACCATTAAAGGAAAGGTATTGGATGCATCGAGCGGGAGCCCGTTGCAATCCGCTACCGTAGCGGTAGTAGGTACTAAAACGGTAGTTCTTACCAATTCCAGCGGTGAATTTACCGTGAATGTGCCTGCCGAAGGACGCAGGCTCACAATTTCATTCGTAGGCTACATTGCCCAAACACTGGATGCCAAAAATGACATGACCGTAGCTTTAAGTCCTGAAAATGCAAGACTAAACGAAGTGGTCGTTTCCGGTTTGGCAACTACTATCAAACGTTCAAATCTGGCCAATGCAGTAGCATCGGTTTCGGCTGAACAACTGGTCGGAAGCGCCCAGCAGGCAACGGTTGACGGAGCGCTTTACGGGAAATTCCCGGGGGTAAATATTTCGGAAACTTCAGGGGCACCCGGCGGTGGTATCACGATGAAACTTCGCGGTATCACATCTATTGTGGGTAATTCTCAACCACTCTACATTGTGGACGGGATTATCTACGATAATTCTGTAGTTCATAATGGTAATAATCTGGTTACACAGGCTGCCGCACAGGGGAGCACTGCTCTTCAGGACAATCCGTCCAACAGGGTTGCAGATCTGGATCCAAACGATATTGAACGGATAGAAGTATTGAAAGGTGCTTCTGCCGCTGCAATCTACGGATCAAAAGCTGCTGCCGGTGTTGTGATAATAACTACCAAGAGAGGCCATGTAGGAAAAACAAGAATTCACCTTTCTCAATCTGCAGGGGCACAGGTGCAGTTGCGCAAATTAGGACAACGCCAGTGGGATGCTGCTAAAGTGCTGGCGGCCCAGGGACAAACCGGTGTTGATTATTTCAATGCACATAATGGCAAGCAATATAATTATGAGGATGAATTGTACGGCGAACACGGATCAATGCTGGATAGCAGAGTCAGTGTAAGTGGCGGAAGTGATAAAACAACTTACTATGTTGGCTTCTCAAACGACCATGATGATGGTATTGTAAAGCATACAGGCTATTACAAAAAATCTTTCAGGTTGAATCTGACACAAAAAGTTACCAAGGATATTGATTTGGTACTTACGAGTAATTATATTGAATCACGGGCTGACCGTGGTTTGTTTGGAAATGATAATACAGGCGCTTCTATGGGAGTATCATTCGTTTCAACTCCTTCATGGGTTGATCTGCATCCGGATGCGCAGGGAAACTATCCTGATAATCCTTTTGCTGCATCAAACTTCCTGCAGACACGCGATTTGGCAACCAACAGGGAATTGATAAACAGAACAACCTCTGGCGCATCTGCTACCTGGAGGGTATTTGAAACTCCTAAGAACTCATTAAAAGTATTGGCAACCGGTGGTATCGATTATTTTACAATGAACACACAGGAATTATTCCCTACAACACTTCAATTTGAGAAGGAAGGTCACGGAACCAACGGTGCATCTATATATGGTACAACAACTGCCAGGAACAGCAATTACAGTTTTTTCCTGGTTGAAGAATTCAAACCAAATGAAAATATTTCATTCAGAACCCAGGCAGGTGCCGATGAATCCAGAATCAATATGAATAATGTACTGAGTTCTGCAACACAAATTATAGGTACGCAGACGAACCTGAATCAGTCGGGTGCCATTCAGGTTGATCAGTTTAAAACACTTCAGCTTGACCGTGGTTACTTTGTTCAGGAAGAATTTAATTACAGGGATATGTTCATCGCCACAGCCGGAATCCGCGGTGATAAATCTTCACGTAATGGCCAGCCTGATAAACTTTATTATTATCCAAAGGTTTCAGGAGCCTTTAATATTTCAAAACTGCCTTCATTCAAATCTGATGTCATCAATCAGTTAAAGGTAAGGGCAGCCTTTGGTCAGTCCGGTAACTTTGCTCCTTTTGGTGCTACTTACACTCCTTTGGGGCCAACCATTTTCAACGGAACTACCGGTTCGCTGATTGAAAATACGAGAGGTAATGATAATCTGAAACCTGAAAGGCAATCGGAATTTGAAACCGGTGTGGATGCAAGCGCTTACAATGATCGTTTGAGTTTGGAATTCACCTGGTATCGCAAGAGCGTAAGCGATTTGATATTGAATGTACAGGTACCCGCATCATCAGGGTTTACCACTGCCTGGGGTAACCTCGCTGCTATCCGCAACAGAGGAGTTGAAATTGGTGTAACAGGGATTCCTATCGTCACGAAGGATCTCAAGTGGACAGAAACTGTTTCCTTCTGGTCGAATAGGGCGATTGTAACCCAATTGAATGTTCCTTCCTTCAACCTGGGAGGTTTCGGTGCCAGCCTTGGTACATACAGAATTGAAAAAGGGAAAAGCCCTACTCAAATTGTAGGTATTGCTGATCCTAAGACGGATAAGAATATAGATCCTAAATCCGGGTTGGCGCTTTTTGGTGATGGAGAACCTAAATTCCAAATGACCTTCCTGCAGGAAGTTACTTACAAGAACTGGGAGTTTTCTGCACTGGTACACTGGAAGAATGGCGGACAAAACATTAACCTTTCTGCATTGTTGACCGACCTGAGTGGTACATCGGCAGATTATGATGAAAAAACGCTGGATCCGACTCACACTTTGGATAACGGAGATTACAGGCTTTCACGTGTTGGCCAATCAGCATCGCAATACATCCAGGATGCATGGTATGTAAGAATTCGTGAACTTTCTTTGTTCTATCATTTGCCGAAGACATGGTTTAATAATGTTGCTGCAGTAAAAATAGGGTTCACAGGACGAAACTTATTCAATTGGTTCAGCTATAAAAGCTATGATCCTGAACAAAGTAATTTTGGTATAGGTGCAATTTCGAGCAATGTTGAAGTAACTCCATTCCCTTCTGCCAAGAGCTACAATTTTAATTTAACCGTTGATTTTTAATGCAGAAAAATAATCTTAAACCTGAAATGAACATATTATGAAACATACAACCAGATTGTTTATCCTGATATCTTCCATGTCCTTTCTTTTTGGGGCATGCAAGATTAATCCTATTCAGGATCCAAATAATCCAAGTCTCGACCACCTGTCAAGCAATCCAACGCTTAGTGAAATTCAAAACCTCGTCACAGGTATTGAATCAGGGATGCGTACAGACATGGCTTTTTATTGGGATGATTGCGGCGTACTCGGAAGAGAATACTACCACTTTTCAACATCAGATCCGCGATGGACATCGGATTTGGTAGGTAAGGGGAATTCTGTTTTGGACAACAATACTTTTTACACGACACGTCCATACAATTCAAATTACCTCACAGTTAAAAATGCAAACATTCTTTTGTCAGGTCTTGTAAATTCCACAGCCCAGATGACGGATGCGCAAAGAAAAGTTGGAATGGCCTATGCAAATACAATGAAAGCTTATGAATTGTTGCTCGCATTGAACCTGCAGCGCGATTCTATCCGCGTTAGCGTTTCCGATCCTGATCATCTTGGTCCCTTTGTTCCTGCGGCAGTAGCCATGGATACAATTGACGCTTTGATGGATAATGCCTATGCTGATTTAAACGCCAATGCTTCTGCAACTTTCCCGTTCAATAGTACGGTGTTCGGAAACAATGCCGGTACTTTTGCGCAATTCAACCGTGCACTGAGAGCAAGGATGGCGGTATATACCGGCGATTGGCAGGGTGCATTGACTGCACTGGGCAATTCTTTCATGACGATGGGTGGAGATCTTAATAAAGGTGCATATTACCTGTATTCGCTGGCAGGCGGCGATATGCTAAACCCGGAATTCAGGCCATTGAATTCTTCCGGTGAAGTTTTGGCAGCGCTGGATTCCATTGTTACGCAGGCGGACCCCGGCGACCTGAGATTAAGTAAGGTTTCAAAAAGAGACCAGCCAATTACACTGGACGGATTAACGACCCACTATGATTTTTATCTCTACAAAACAAATGTGGATCCTCTTCCCATTATCCGTAATGAAGAATTGATATTGATTTATGCTGAGGCGAATATTCAGTTGAATAATTTAACCGAAGGTGAAAATGCATTGAATATTATTCGCAATGCCGCCGGTCTTGCCGATTATGGCGGACCTGTTACGCAGGCGGACCTGATTAATGAAATGCTTAAACAGAGGAGGTATTCCCTCTTTGGTGAAGGCCACCGCTGGATTGACATGAGGAGATACAATCGTTTGGCCCAATTGCCAAATGAAAGGCCCGGTGATCACGTTTGGGCACGTTTTCCGAAGCCATTTGGCGAATAAGAATTTTTGATTAAATGAGACCGGAATTTTTCTGAAAGAAGGGTTCCGGTTTTTTTTATTTCTGTTTATGCCGGGTATAAAGCTATTACCCTGGTCTGAAATTGTGTTGGATTACTTCACCGACATTTCAATATCTCCGGCCGTTCCCAACCAATGACTTGATAACATCCCTGATTGTGCAATCTTGTGAAATGAAAACCGGGTGAGAAGTAAGGGTTGATTTCGCGAAAGGAATTCCATCTTCAAAATGCTTTCAGAAAGTACTTAGTTTATCTTCAGCCTCTACTTTTAGTTTAGCGCCATTGTATAATTTCTCAAATCAAATTAAAGTCATGAAAAGATTATTATTAATGATGGTTGTTACAGTTTTTGCATTTCAGGTTAATGCTCAAAACATGCCGGGCTCTAAAGTTCCCAAAGAAGCGAAGATGGCGTTCGAGAAAGCACATCCTGCCGTAAAAAATGTTACATGGGAATCTGAGAGGGGCAACTTTGAAGCGAACTGGCGTGTTGCAGGTTTTGATCATTCTGAACTGTACACACGGAAGGGAGTCTTTGCTGGTTCTGAAATCGACATCAATCCATCTCAATTACCTGTTTCGGTTAATGAATACATGCTGAAGCATTACCGGATCAAGGCAAAAGAAGCTTCAGTTAATGAAGATACAAACCATGTTAAAACCTATGAAGTGGATGCAAAGGGTAAGGCATACATTTTTGATTCAAATGGTAAATTCCTGAAAGTGGGAGAGGATGATTGACAGGAAAAAGAAGGTGTTTCATTGTTCTGCATTGCCTCAAAGAAGTTTTGGGGCAATTTTTTTATAGCATTCTTACACAGAAATAACAGAGCTATACAACTGCTCTCCTGATTTTTACAAGCTGTTGCAACAAATTTTCAATTTTATCCAGATGCAGCATGTTGGCTCCGTCACTTAATGCATGTGCAGGGTCGGGATGGGTTTCTATGAAAATTCCATCCGTACCGGCAGCTATTGCGGCCTTTGCAATGGTTCCGATCATTGCGGGATTTCCGCCGGTTACACCTCCGGGCTGATTGGGTTGTTGCAGGCTGTGTGTACAATCCATTATCACAGGTACTTTGTTTTCCTGCATAATGGGAATATTTCTGTAATCCACTACCAGGTCTGTGTAACCAAAAGAACTCCCTCTTTCGGTCAACATAATTTTATCATTGCCTGCTGCCCTGATTTTGTCAACGGCAAATTTCATGGAAGCTCCGCTCAAAAACTGACCCTTTTTTACATTCACAATTTTTCCCGTCTTTGCTGCTGCATGCAACAAATCGGTTTGCCTGCAAAGGAAGGCGGGGATTTGTAAAACGTCAGCATATTTTGCAGCCATAGCAGCTTCTTCATGTGCATGGATATCAGTGGTGACGGGCAATGAAAAATGTTGCCCCACTTTGTAAAGCAGTTCCAGCGCTTTTTCATCACCAATGCCTGTAAAACTTTTTTCTGATGTCCTGTTTGCCTTCCGGTAGGAAGATTTGAAGATATACGGTATCCCGAGATTCTTACAAATGCCTGAAACCTTTTCGGCCACGGTAAATAACAATTCTTCATTTTCAATAACACACGGGCCCGCAATCAAAAAAAAGTTACTTTCATCATAGTGCTGGTCTTTGAACAAATCTTTCAGAAATTTCTGCATACCAAAATTGTCTTGTTAATTGTTTTCGTTTATACACAACAGTTAGTTTACATTCTTGCCCGCCATATTACCTCGGGAACATCCAGTTTGAATGAGGTATAACGCGCCAACTCGAAGAAATAGTCACTCAGGCGATTGAGATATTTTATAATTAAAGCAGATACATTTTCTTCGGCGTCATTCAAACGGATCAGGTTTCGTTCAGCCCGTCTGCATGTGGATCTGCACACATGGGCAAGCGAGACAGCCGGCGCTCCTCCGGGTAAAATAAAATTCAAAAGTGGAGGAAGGTCTTCATTCATCCGGTCAATTTCTTTTTCCAGCAATTCAATATCAGATTCATGCAAATCGGGAACCGGAGCCCTGGCCGACTTTTCGGGATCTGTTGCCAGTTCGCTCCCGATAGTAAACAGCCTGTCCTGAATTTCTTTCAGGATATCCTTAACGTACAAATCTGTTTGATGGTCGGAGAGTAGTCCTACAAAAGAATTGAGTTCATCCACTGAACCATAAGATTCAATTCTTAAATCTCCTTTGGAGACTCTTCTTCCGCCGAGAAGGCTTGTTTTACCTGCGTCGCCGGTCTTTGTGTATATTTTAATTGGCATGATTATAAATTTTTATTTAACCAGTTTATTGAATTCAAAAATGAGCAATTCTTCTTTAAATCTCCATAAATCGGTTTACAAATTTATCACTAAAGTCTAAGAGAAATAAAATCCTGTAAATAGCCATGGCGTATTTCACCAGATTAAGAGGCGTTTAAGATTGCAATACAGGTTTTCGACTCAGATCTGTTTCAATCACGCCATCTCTCAATCGAATTATTCTGTGAGCAAAATGTGCAATATCTTCTTCGTGCGTTACCAGGACCACGGTGTTTCCTTCGGATTGTATTTTTCCAAAAATATCCATGATTTCAACTGATGTTTTGGAATCGAGATTTCCGGTAGGTTCATCAGCAAGTATGATAGACGGATTATTTACCAATGCTCTCGCAATAGCCACACGCTGGTTTTGTCCTCCCGAAAGTTCGTTGGGTTTATGTTGACTGCGATCTCCAAGGCCGACATGGTCAAGAAGTTCCAAAGCACGCTCCATTCTTTCCTTTTTTGGGGTGCCGTTATAAATCAAAGGCAGGGCGACATTTTCAGCAGCCGTTAATCTTGGCAAAAGATTGAATTGTTGAAAAACAAAACCGATTTCCCTGTTACGGATTTCTGCCAGGGAATCGTCAGTCATTTTGCTCACATCATTTCCGTTCAGGATATAGCGCCCTGAAGTGAGAGAGTCCAGGCAACCCAAAATATTCATCAGCGTAGATTTGCCGCTTCCACTCGGCCCCATCAAAGCCACATATTCATTTTTAAAAATTTCCAGGGTTATTCCCTTGAGCACTTTCAACTCCTGTTTCCCCAGATAATAACTCTTATGGATATCTTGCAAATCGATGACGGTATTCATAGAGGTGGCTGATTTTTATTTCTTTAAAACTTTGGGTACTTTGAAATATTGTCCGTCGTGATTGGGGGCATTGAGAAAAACATCTTCCCTTTTTAATTCATTTGATACTACATCATCCCTCGTCAGATTAAAATTACCTGTGATGTGTAGCAACGGCTCAACTCCGGTGGTGTCCAGTTCCAGAAGTTTATCAATAAAACCTGTCATTTTCTGAAGGTCGGACCGCAACTGTTCTTTTTCATCTTCAGAAAAAGTGAGCATGGAAAGGTTTGCCAAACGATCAATCAATTCAGTTGATATTTCCATACGGCAAATATAGTTCTTTCGTTTAGTGGTCTTCTCCACCGGCCAATTGATTTATTCCGTTTATCCTTTTCTCATGAATTTTCGTCGCCGGAAATGGGAAATCTTTTAATCTTTATCTTCGCCGCCAATGGAAACGAAGAAAGCTGTTGTGCTCAGCGGTGTTCGCCCAACGGGTGATTTACATCTCGGAAATTATTTTGGAGCGATTCTGAATTATGTAAAAATGCAGAATGATTATGATTGCTATTTTATGGTGGCTGATCTCCATTCACTTACCACACATCCGGATACATCCGGGTTGAAAAATCATATTCAAAGAGTCATAGCAACTTTTCTGGCTGCAGGGATTGATCCTGAAAAAGCCACCCTATATTGCCAGAGCCACCTTCGGACAACGGGCGAATTGTATCTGTACCTGAATATGCTGGCATATAAAGGAGAACTTGAAAAGACGGCTACATTTAAAGAAAAAGCGAGGCAGCAACCCGACAATGTCAATGCGGGGCTTCTTACTTATCCGGTTTTGATGGCTGCTGATATTTTGATTCATAAAGCACATTTTGTGCCGGTTGGAAAAGACCAGGAACAACATATTGAAATGGCAAGGAACTTTGCCAAACGCTTCAACCATCGCTATGGTGAGGTATTTCCGGAACCGGAGGCTTTTAATTATAGCCATGATCTGTTGAAGATTCCTTCTTTGGACGGGAGTGGTAAAATGAGCAAAAGTGTAAATGAAAATGCTACTATTTATTTGTCGGACAATGATGATACCATTCGCAAAAAAATAATGAAGGCCAAAACAGATGCGGGGCCGCAACAACCCAACAGTCCGATGCCGGATTATGTTGAAAATATATTCCATCTGATGGAACTTGTAAGCGAAAATTCCACTGTTTCACAATTCAGACAATCGTATAATGATTGCAGTATCCGTTACGGCGACATGAAAAAACAACTGGCCGAAGATATGATCAGATTTATTTCTCCCATCAGAAAAAAGATGGAGGATATTCTGGCAGATGAAGTACTTTTAAAAAAAGTTATGGAACACGGAGCCGCCAAAGCAAACGAACACGCTGATCAAACACTCGCTGAAGTAAGAAAAGCCATGAGGCTGAATTATTTCATCTGAAAAATCAAAACATCAAGGGGTATTTTAAAAAACCAATGTATATTGACCTCTACATTGGATAAAGTAATACAATAGTAAAAATAAGAGACAGATGGCAAAATCTTCTAAACCAAAGCATGTGGCGGTCGCGGGAAATATCGGAGCAGGAAAAACAACCTTAACTCAACTCTTAAGCAAGCACTACAAATGGATTCCGCAGTTTGAAGATGTGGATCATAATCCTTACCTGATGGATTTTTATGAAGACATGCCGCGGTGGAGCTTCAATCTCCAGATTTATTTTCTCAACAGCCGGTTGGCCCAACTGCAGGAGATTCAAACCGGTACCGAAACTGTTATTCAGGACAGGACCATCTATGAAGATGCTTATATTTTTGCGCCCAATCTTCACGATATGGGTTTGATGAATAAGAGGGATTATGAAAATTATTTTCGCTTTTTCGAGACATTGAAAAAGATGGTAAAGCCCCCCGATCTTCTCATCTACCTCAGGGCTTCCGTACCAACGCTGGTGGCACAGATTCAAAAAAGAGGAAGGGAATATGAGGAAAACATCAGGCTCGATTACCTGAAAAAACTGAATGAATTTTATAATAAATGGATTGAAAGTTATAAGGAAGGGCCATTGTTAATCATCGACGCAGACAAAAATAAGTTTGCAGACAATGAAGAGGACCTGGGTAAAGTGATAAGCAAAGTGGATGCCCAGTTGTTCGGTTTATTTTAAACTATTTGTAAAGCAGAAGGGAAAATTTTTTTCCGAATAGGACTGGCATTAAGAAGAATTGCTATATAAAAACCCCAATCGCAAACATGATCTACAATCAGTGATTTCCTCCGTCCTTAATTCAGGGTTTAGGTTTGTCATTTTTTTATTCCTGCAAATATTCATCATGTGGTAATTTTGTTGTTCATAAAAATCTGAACATGAGCAGAATTGCAGAATCAGAATTAATCATTAACCCAAGAGGTGCGATTTATCATCTGGACGTAAGGCCTGAAGAACTTGCCGATACAATTATTACCGTTGGTGATCCTGACCGGGTTCCGGTGGTTAGTAAGTACTTTGATAAAATTGAATACAAATGCCAGCACAGGGAATTCATCACTCATACCGGATATTATTCCGGCAAAAGATTATCCGTTGTCAGCACTGGAATCGGCACAGATAATATCGACATTGTCATGAATGAACTGGATGCACTGGTAAATATAGATTTGAATACCCGCGAAATAAAACCGGAACTAAAGAAGTTGAACATCTTCCGTTTTGGCACATCCGGATCCCTTCAGGCAGATATTCCCATTGACAGCTTTGTTGCCGGCACACACGGACTCGGAATTGACAACCTGTTGAATTTTTATACGCATTCAGGAAATGAGGAAGAGAAGCAATTACTTCAGAGTTTTATCACACAAACCCAACTGAATTCCAGCCTTAGTTATCCCTACATCGTTGGAGCTTCCGCGTCTCTTCTCAAAAATTTTGCACAAGGTTATCATCAGGGAATCACAGTAACTTGCCCGGGATTTTATGGGCCTCAGGGAAGAGTATTGAGGCTGGGTTTGACGAATCCTGGTTTCATCGATCGGCTTACGCACTTTTCTTTTGGACAATACCGGATTGCAAATTTTGAGATGGAGACTTCGGCTATTTACGGATTGGGGTCTTTGCTTGGCCATCATTGCCTTTCATTAAATGCAATAATAGCAAACCGTGTTACGAAGGAATTCAGTTCTGATCCGCTGACACTGGTTGACAAACTCATTCAGAAATCGCTAAACATCATTGCAGAATCTTTATAAATGAAAATACATTTTTTTAAATATCAGGGCACAGGGAATGATTTCATTTTGCTGGATAACAGAAAGGGCGAATACGACTCTCTGAAGAAAAAACAAATTGCACTTCTATGTGATCGCCGTTTTGGAATTGGAGGAGACGGGTTGATCATGCTCAGTGAAAAGAATGGATTCGATTTTGAAATGAAATATTTCAATGCAGACGGTGCACCTGGATCGATGTGTGGGAACGGCGGCAGGTGTGTTACCGCATTTGCAAATGCACTTGGTATCAAAAAAGATTTATATTCATTTTTGGCCTACGATGGAGAACATCAGTCAAAAATGTTGGATGAAGGTGCGAGTTTGAAAATGAGTGCGGTAAAAAAAGTGGATTCAGATGACCGGGCGAAAGTACTTGATACCGGATCACCGCATTATGTTTTGAACGTAAAGGATGTGGAATCTGTGGATGTATTTAACAGGGGCAAAAAGATCAGAAACTCTGCTAAATACGCAAAGAAAGGGATCAATGTAAATTTTGTGGAGAACACCGGGAAGAATTCCATTTATGTGCGTACCTATGAAAGGGGAGTAGAAAACGAAACTTATAGTTGTGGTACCGGCGTGACAGCTTCTGCACTCGCTTCGGCAAATGGAAGAAACGGGAAGTATGATGTGAAAATAAAAACCAAAGGCGGCAGGCTTTCTGTGGCATTTGAAAAGAACAGTACGGGATACGATAATATCTGGCTTTCCGGACCGGCTGATTTTGTTTTTGAAGGAACAATTGAATTGAATGATAAATGAATTTTAGTTTTAATGTCAGGGTGTATGGTGTATTGATGGATGAAGAAAAGGGAATCCTGGTAAGTGATGAACTGATCAGGGGAAAAAATTACACCAAATTTCCCGGAGGAGGAATGGAATACGGAGAAGGAACAAGAGATTGCCTGAAAAGGGAATTCATGGAAGAAACAAAAATTGAAATCGAAGTCAAAGAACATCTTTATACCACTGACTTTTTCCAGGAAAGCGCCTTCAGGCCAAATGATCAGATCGTGTCGGTTTATTATTTTGTCCAACCAAAACACGAATTGATTTTTCCCCTTGTACACTATGATAACCTGACTGGTGAAGAAGCCAAAAAACCTCATGCAGATATGGAAGCCTTCAGGTTTATTCCTCCGCATTTATTCTCACCGGATAAATTGAGTTTCCCTATCGATAAGGTTGTAGCAAAGTTGTTGTTGAGTCAACACGTACTTTAGTCAAATTTTAAATTGGTTTTTAGAAACCGGAATTATTTTCTGACGAAAAATATTTATCTACAGTTAGAATCCTGCTTATCCCGCTGATCAATTGACCATAAAGGCTGAAGATTGAATCATATACATTCAAGGTCGAATTGACTGTTTTATTAGCCTTTATTCAACTTTGAATCATGAATCATTTAAAAAAAATAAAATAGCAAAACTGCAAAACCAGAAATCCAAAATTTATAAATGCGAGAATTTTTGGGATCATGTATTTCTTTTTCAGAAGAAGTAAAACTCCATACGTGATGCACATAAGAAGATTGATAAAGATGGCGAAGAAGCCAAGGAGGATAATTATTTCTTTTAAAAAAGGAACCCGTTCAACGGTTCCTGGAACTGCATTAATTGTTTCTGTTCTTTCCAAAAAACCAAAGATGACAAACAATACAAAACAAATATTACAGATGATGGTCACTCTGGACAGAAAAGAGACAGTACGCATTTTCCGGATTCAATAATTCTGGCAAAGTAAAATGATTTTATCAGACAATTTCCATCTTCCATTCTAAAATCTTGTACGTTTGCGGGCTTATAAAATGTGATCGTTTAACTCTGTCAGAATTTAAAAATTGTGAATGAATTAGTAGAACATCCTGACATGAAAGTATTAAGCCTTGTTTCCTATACTTTCCTGCCTGCACAAACAGGTGGCCAGAAAGGAATTGCATTATTCAATAAATATTTTTCTCAAAAAGTTGAACTGCATTGCTTCACTACAAAAGCAAATCAAAATCAGCTTGCAGGATATAACACCATTCCTCTTTTTTCCGGGACCAAATTACGATATATCAACCTTTTCTATTTTTTCAAAATCAGAAAATACATTCGGAAAAATAATATTACCCACGTTGTCATTGAGCATCCTTATTTTGGCTGGCTCGGAATCTTGCTGAAAACGTTTTGCGGAATTAAATTAATTACGCATTCTCACAATATAGAAAGTCTTCGATGGAGAGATCTGGGAAAGTGGTGGTGGAAAATTTTGTTCAGGTATGAAAAAATAGTTCACCGGAAATCTGATTATAACTTTTTCATCACAGATGAAGACAGAGGCTTTGCTATAGAACATTTTCATCTTTCCACTGAAAAGTGCATTACCGTTACCTACGGCACAGAACTGAAAGAAATTCCTTTTGCAAAGGAGGTGGACGAGGCTAAAAAATTTGTTTGGGAAAAACATCAGATCAAAGATGATGAAATCATCATGCTCTTTAACGGGGCTTTCAATTATGATCCTAATCTCAAAGCATTGGATCAATTGGTTAACAGGATTAATCCGTTTTTTCTGGCGAACTCCAATCTTAAATACAAGATTATTATCTGTGGTAAATATTTACCGAAAGAATTCAGTTGCGAAAAAACCTATCCCAATATCATTTTTGCCGGGTTTGTGGAAGACATCACCCTTTATCTTCGAAGCGCAAAAATCTTTTTAAATCCTGTTTCGGAAGGTGGTGGAATCAAAACAAAATTAGTAGAAGCATTGGCTTATAATCTGAGTTGTATAAGTTTTGCGACGGGAGCATTGGGCATTCCGAAAGGAATAACCGGGGATAAATTTTTTGTGGTTAGGAATGATGATTTCAGGGTATTTGCCGAGTGTGTGTTTCAGGTATGCCGGAGCGGCAGAAAATTAATTCCCGATTCCTTCTTTAAAACATTTTACTGGGGAAATATTATTGACAATTGTGTTTCTTTTTTAAAAGACAGCTCCAAAAAGAAATAATTTTCTGAACTCCATATATTCTCTGAATACAGTAAATGACTGAATTAGCAACAATTCGGAAATATTTGAAAAATTTATTCTGTGTTAATTATCTTCGGTATTCATTTAATAATTTCAAGTCATGATTACTATATTGATTATTGTCGGTGTGATTATACTGCTGATTATTTCGGCCATTGCTATTTATAATAACCTGATCAGGCTTCGTACCAAAGTAGAGAACAGTTGGAGCGATATACGGGTATTTCTGAAGAAAAGATTTGATTTGATACCCAACCTGGTGAACACGGTGAAAGGATATGCTGCCCATGAAAAAAGCACTTTTGAAGAAGTTACTGCTGCACGCACAGCCGCATCAAATATTTCTCCAAATGACGTAAAAGGTTTGGCGAATGCCAACCAGGCCTTGACCGGCGCACTCGGGCGCTTGTTTGCAGTTGCAGAAAATTATCCTGATTTAAAGGCGAGTACCAATTTTCTTGATTTGCAAACTGCCCTTCAAAACATTGAAGGGGATCTGGGAAATGCGAGAAGATATTACAATGCAACCGTGAGAGATTATAATATCGGGATCAAACAATTTCCAGCCGTGCTGATTTCGGGCGCTATGGGATTTTCAGAGAAAGAATTCTTTGATCTGGAAAATCCGGCTGAAGCGCAAAACATTGAAGTAAAGTTTTAGATTATGCTATTCCGGCGAATATTCATATTCTTTATTCTCTTTTGCGCCGGACGGAACTATGCTCAGGCACAGGAATCCTTTTTCATAAAAAACTTTCAAACTTCTGTTGAAGTAAAGAAAAATGCAGAACTGAAAATTACAGAAGTTATTCAGGTGCACTTTCTGGAACCCCGTCATGGTATTATCCGGAAAATACCTTTCAGATATAAACTAACTGGTTCACAGGATTCTTTGTCTGTTACAAAGCCGGATTGGGTATATAACGGCTACCGATACACGAAGATTAAAAATGTTTCTGTGACCGGGTTTCGTTCACGTGTAAATCACGATGCCAACTACGTATCTGTCAAAATTGGTTCAGAAAATAAAATGGTGACCGGGGATCAGACCTATCAGATTAGCTATGTAATTGACGGAGCCATTAATTTCTTTCCGGATCATTCAGAACTCTATTTGAATCTGACAGGAAATCAGTGGAATGTCAATATTCAGGCCGCCGAATTCTCTATTCATTTTTATGCGCCCTTGCCGGATACATCAAAATGGTTTGTTGCCACAGGTTCTTTTGGCAGTACCACCAACAACACTGCTTCAAATTGGAAAGATAACCAGACCTTATCCGGAAAACTCATCGTTCCACTGGTTCCTTTTGAAGGTATCACGGCCGGAGTCAGTATGCCGGAAGGTTTTCTTCAAAAACCCGATTATTCAAAACAGGGGATGGGTTGGTTGCTTTTTCCTCTTGCCATTTTAATTGTAATGTATCTTGTTTGGAAAAAGTATGGTGAAGACTTTCCTGTAACTGTTACCACCCAATATTACCCGCCTGAAAATATCAGTCCCTCAGTCGCGGGATATTTAATTGATGGGCATCTGGACAAACGTGATTTGACGGCATTGGTTCCTTATTGGGGAGCCGGTGGATATCTGAAAGTGAAAGAATCACTTTCCAAACAATTTTTCGGACTGGTCAAAAACAAAGAGTACGAGTTTATAAAACTCAAAGATTTACCTGAGTCTGCGTTTGCATTTGAAAAAACTATGTTCAACGGACTTTTTGATAACCGCAATTCCGTGATGCTTAAAGATCTCAAAGACAGTTTTTATAAAACCATGAATGTTGCTAAAAAAGATCTGGAAGCCGAAATAAAATTTGAACATTACTATACCACTTCGAGCAGAACTTTGGCTACGTTGATTCCGGTACTCGGATTGTTTATTTTGATTCCTTCTTTAATTCAATTGTTCAGCAATTATCCGCTGGATTTTTTCAAATGGTTGTCATTTGCATTATCATCGGTACCAATTATTGTATTTGGATTATTGATGTCAAAGAAAACGGTTAAAGGGACAGAGTTGTATGAAAAACTTTTAGGGTTCAAAGAATTTATCAAGACTGTTGAGAAAGACAGGCTGCAGTTGTTTCTGAAAGATGATCCCAATTATTTTGACAAAGTTTTACCTTTTGCGATTGTTTTTGATGTGGCTGATACGTGGAAAGATAAGTTGAAAGGGCTGGACATTCCACCCCCTGCCTGGTACGATGGCTATTATGCAGGAAGTAATTTTAATACAATGAATTTCATGAATAGCCTTGATAATTCAATGAATGCCATGAGCAGTACTTTTTATAGTGCGCCGTCATCAAGCGGATCTTCAGGTGGAAGTTTTGGTGGCGGAGGTTTCAGCGGAGGCGGATTCGGAGGAGGCGGCGGGAGTAGTTGGTAGTGTAATCTCTTGTAATCATTTGAAATGCCGCAAAAATGTTTTCAACTTTTGGCTGTGAATAACTCGTTGGAATATCAGGTATAAATTTCAGCTTACTATGATTACATTCGTAAAAATTTACTAATCACTTGTACGTATCACTCATTACGATTTTGCAGTTTAGTAATACGATGGATTATATGCCGGTTGTGATTCAACTGATCATCGCATTTGTTTTCACAGTTCTTCTTTTCTTTTTTTTACTCAGATACCACAAGAAGACAGTCATCGATAATTCTGAAACAGATTTGTCAATTACCGAAAACCCGGTTTCCGGAAAAGCAGAAGAGAATATTTCTGCCAACAAGTTTTTTATGTCCATTTCATTGTTCGTTCTTTTCGGCTCGGCAATGGCTGTTTTTTATCCCTATGTAATTAATCTCAGAGAGCTTGGCTGGAACGGGTTTTGGCCGGTGATAGTTTACATCGTCGTTTTTTCGATTGGATATATTTATGCGATTAAAAGCGGGATTTTGAATTGGAAAGAATAAATAAATAATTGTCAGTTTGCTATGGAAGATTTCTCAATAACAGTTTTTATAGATTTGGAAAATTGCAAAATGGAAATGATACAATGATTATTTTGGAGATCATGGCTTTTGTGGTTACAGCTTTGGAAAAGGTTTTTCTTGGTGGTTTGATTATCGCCATTTTGTTGATTGTTGCATTTTGTTCTTCTTATTTTCAAAACAGAAATATTTTCAAAAGAAATTACCTCTCGAAAACATTTGTTCCCAATCCCTCAGTTGAAAAAAATCTGACGGGAATTGGAAGAACAAAAAATAATTTCCTTATTTATTCTTCTGGTTTGGGTTGGGTATTGATAATAATACTGACGGTGAGTGCGGTGGTTCCATGGGGCAATTCAATTCATCTTTTTGGGCAGACCGTTGATTTGCAAATGGCAAGCGTAAATGTTGACGTTTTGTTTATCATCGGGCTATTGAGTACCGGGATTTTGGGGATAATGACGAAAGGAATTGATAAGCGTTCTCCGTATTTATGGACCAAAGTGATCCGTTCTGCTTCGCTGGTTGTTTGTTATGAATTGTCTGTCGGATTTTCTATCGCTGCACTCCTGATGGTTTCGGGAACCATGAGCATGAAAGGGATTGTAGATTTTCAGAAAGACGCTGATTGGAATTTTATTTATCAACCTTTTGGATTCATTCTTTTTCTGGCGGGTTGTATTGTTATTTTAAGTTATTCAACGGGGGTTTTACAAAATAATCAGGAACAACATCAACATGAGGATGCCGCAAAACCTGAAAGAAGGGAAACCGGCCTCAGCCTTTTTGTCCGCCAACTGGTTGTTACCATCCTTAGTGTTTTGACGGTTAGTTTTTATTTCGGCGGATACGACATTCCTTTTGCAAGCGATGTGAAATTGAGGAATAGTATCGGCTCAAATTCAACTGCAATCATTGAAGGCACTGTATTACTGGCGAAGACAATTGCAATCATATTTCTGTTTTCACTGGCAGGCAAAAGAGTTAGAAATATAAAGTATTTGCAGTTGATGAATTTTGGATGGAAGGTTTTATTGCCACTTAATGTTTTGAATATGGTGGTTACCGGAATAATATTATTGATCCAATAAACTTTTATCAAAAAATAGTATCGATAAAATTGACAGCTAAAAAAATAAAATTGAAAAGTCCGAAAATGAAAACCTCAGAAAAAAATTTACAAACTCCACAGGAATTGACACCTCCGCTCGTTAGCCTTTCATTCAATTCACTTTCGGAAGAAGGTGATTTTCACATTCGCGACCTGTTTGACAGAAATATAACCACGAGTTATTCAGACCTTTTTGAGTTTCAAAATTTTGCATTCAGGAATCTTACAAATCTCAATCCCGGCTCCTTTTACCTGAAGCCTTCTGATAACAGATGTATTTATCATTGCAGAGAGTTTTACGAAGTGGATCATTGTATAACGTTTTCTTATTTACATGAAAGCCATTATGAATTATCATAACTATAAACGATATAAATAGTTTTACTTACAATTAAATTCGGTACCGTATTCAATGGGAACCACACAGATCATATTTTGGGGACTTGCAGCAATTTCCGTTGTAGCTGCACTCGGAGTTATCACGTGCCGAAAACCTGTGAAAAGCGCTCTTTCCCTGCTGATTGTATTCTTTACTCTTTCCGGTCAATATATTCTTATGAATGCGCAGGTTATTGCAATGGTAAACTTACTGGTGAGTGCAGGAGCGGTGATGGTGATTTTTCTGTTTGTAATCATTCTAATCAATCCGCAGCTTCTTGCAGAACCCATGAAAAACAGATACATGAAACTGATCGGGGTTATAGCATCTCTGACTTTGATGATTGTATTGATTGGGGCACTGGCCCATACAGAACAAAGCAATGTCATTGTAAGGCCCGGAATGGCTGTTGGACTTGCAGAAAATTTAGGAAAAACCCTGATAGATAAATATGCTGTCCCTTTTGTAATGAGCAGTTTGCTTTTTCTGAGCGCCATCATGGGGATTGTGATTATTAATAAAAGTGAATTATCAAAAACAAACATGAAATGAAAAAGATGTTTTTAATCCTTACCCTTGGTTTTCTGTTTTTTGCGGGCAGTGCGAAAGCACAAATAGATCTCAATAACCTGGACCTTCAGGATTTGATCGGAAAGATTATGGATGTGCAAAAGGGATTTGCACCTAAGTTCTCACTGGCAGGGACACCAATTACAAAAGTTTCAAAAGTTGCAGAGATTTTAGGAATGAAAAAAGATGATGAAATCAACAGGCTTTTCAAGACATTCCGGACAGGCAGGATTATTTACCGTGCTGCGGCTTTTACCGGAGGCGCAATCGTTGCGTACAGCCTGGTAAGAAAAATGGACAAGTCGGTAAAGAGCGGAGATTACAACAGCGCATTGTATTCGGGGCTAGGTGCGGCTGCCTCCGGATTAATTGTAAAACTTCTCACCAAAGGCGCCAGTTACAAAGCTGTCGATATTTTTAATGGGATAGCCGTAAATAAAATCAGGAAAATATTTTCAATCGGGCCTGCATCTGATACTTTTGGAGTGGGGCTTTATGTAAAACTTGACTGATGGAAATCAAATGGTATATCTTTCTTGGAATTACTTTGTTTGTAACGGGTATTGCAGGAGTGCTCACCAGGCGGAATTCCATTATTGTGCTTATGTCTGTTGAATTAATGCTCAATTCGGTTAATCTGATACTCGTCGCTTTCTCAAAAATGCATTTGTCGGATCGGAAAAATGCTTTTGTAGTGAATGTGGCAATGGACGGACAATCATTCGCTTTCTTTATTATGGTGGTTGGTGCGGTGGAAGTTTGCATTGGTCTTGCTATTATTCTGATGTACTTCAGAAATACCAGAAGTGTGGATATTAATTTCCTTAACCGTTTAAAAAATTGACACCAAATGAATAGTAGTATTATTTTTGAATAAGATGAATACTATCTATCTAATACCATTATTTCCTTTTCTGGCATTTTTATTTAACAACCTTCTGCGAAAAAGGTTACCAAAATTCGTTTCATCTTTTGTTGGAAGCATTGCCGTACTCATTTCTTTTGGAATAAGCGCAATGGTCTTCAATGCTGTGGGTTCACCGCAGTTTCAGCTTTTTGAAACTTCTTATTTCAACTTATTCAGTTTCGATAATTATACTATTGACTTTGGATATCGAATTGATCAGTTGACATCCGTTTTGATTTTGGCGGTAACTGGTATCGGATTTTTAATCCAGATATTTTCCGGACCTTTTATGAACGGAGAATCCAAAGAACGTTTTGCTATATTTTCTGCTTTCCTGAATCTGCTTATAACTTCTATGCTCTTATTTGTTATGGGAAGTAACCTGATGGTAATGTTTTTTGGATGGGCAGGAATGAGCCTTGCAACTTTCTTTTTAATGGGGTTCAAAAAAAATGACAACAACACAAAGTCTGCCACGAAATTGTTTTTGCTGAATTTGGCAGGTGATATGGCATTGTTGTTAGGGATTATCTGGATACTGACTGATTACCACACACTGTCCGTCTCGAAATTATTTTATGGCGGCAATGCATTGTTTTTGACATTAACCCCATCTGAAGGTTTTTTGACGGGGGTTTCAATATTGTTTCTTTTTTCTGCTTTGATTAAGAGTGCTCAGTTCCCGTTTTTTTTCTGGGTATCCGAAACCGTCACAAGCCCGGTTCCTGCAACCGCTTTGATCCAGTCAGTAACAGTCGTATCCGCAGGAGCCATTTTATTGATCCGTTGCAGTTTGTTATTTTCTTTATCTCCCACAATGCTAACGTTTACCGCAGCAATTGGTTCAATAACGTTAATCCTCGGGGCGTTGATTGCACTGAATCAAAATGACATAAAAAAATTACTCGCTTTTTCAACTGTGAGCCAATTGGGATTTGTATTTATCGGTATTGGTGTTGGCGCTTTTTCTCAGGCTCTTTTGTTCGCCATCATCCACGCTGTCAGTAAAACACTTTTGATTTTGAGTGCAGGTATTTTTGTGCAGGTTTCAGGACGTACAAAAGATATTCGAAAATCAGGTACGATCTTCCGTAAATTAAAAGCAGGTTTCATTCCTTTTCTCGCCGGCTGTGTCGCCCTCGGATGTATTCCGCCCTTTTCCGGATTTATTGCCATAAATGAAATTTTGAATGCCGCTTTTGCAAAAAATATTTTTATCTATCTGATCTCCATCTCCGGATTAATCCTTACGGTTGCTTACCTGATCCGTATTGTAGCGCTTTTCTTCAAGGGAGGTAATGAAAAAGAAATTGAAATCAGATACAATGCAAATAGTTCATCTACGATTGTGATGACTTTTTTTATTTTGGCTATACTGGCTTTGTCAATTGGATGGATCAACATTCCGGAGGTTATAAAACCAGGCACCAATTATTTTTCTTCATTCCTCGAACCTGTTCTTTCCGTTTCAGAAAAGTTTGTAAAAACAAAAAGTAAGAATGTTGGCGAAGAAAAAATTCTTCTTTTGATATCAGCTATTATTGTTCTTGCTTCTGTAATCTTTTCCTGGTTTTATTTTAGAAAACAGAAAGGTCAGGAAAAG
The DNA here is from genome assembly GCA_017307735.1 of Chitinophagaceae bacterium. GTDB lineage: Bacteria > Bacteroidota > Bacteroidia > Chitinophagales > Chitinophagaceae > Ginsengibacter. The sequence goes on along the minus strand of JAFKGR010000016.1, from coordinate 13,373 downwards.
AAGAGTCGTTTCTCAACCTTATTGAATAATGCTTTTTATGCTAACCGGATTTGGGATGCATTCGTATTGAGGCCGGTAAAAAAGACCTCACAATTTTTTGAAAAAACAATCGATTTAAAAATAATAGAAGGGTCTGTGAATGGAGTGGGGAAGGCTGTCATTTATAGCAGCAGGCAATTCAGATTACTGCAAAGCGGCCAGTTGGGTTCTTATGTGCTGCTGATGGTTTTAGGAACTGTTTTGTTTTTTGTTATTTATTTGTTCGTGTTGCAGTAGAATAGAGGTGTTTTTGAAAAAGAGGAGAAACATAAAAGTGCAAAGGTTTTAGGGGAAGGGATATTTTTTTGAAAAAGCAACTATAGTTTTCTCCTCCCTGATGCAAAGGATTTTTATTTTTGTTTAAAATATTTTTAAAAGGTGCAAAAAAATTGCCCTGACTGATTTTGCTTTCTTTCATCTGATTATTGATATGGAAAATTCTTTAGAATGGTTCGGGGGATGGGGACAAAAGAACAATAATCTTTTTTCCGAATCAAAAATAATTTCCTGTTTATGTTAGGTAATTATTTCACCTTTCCGGAATTGCTTATTTGGATACCTCTTATCGCAGGAATCATTTCAATATTTATAAAAAAGAGTAATTCGGTAAAATGGTTTGCGCTTGGGTCATCAATTCTTGTTCTGATTGTGTCTGTCATCAGCCTTTTCTATTCCGACCCTTCAAAGCAGGTGCAAAATTTTAATTACAATCATGTTAGTTATTTATGGATGCCCTACATGGGAGCGAGTTTCAGTGTTGGCCTCGATAGTCTTGGTTTTATCGTTACCCTTTTGACTGCTCTGACGTTTCCAATTGTTTTTCTGAATTTTCACAAAAGGAAAATTGAAAACCCTTCTTTGTTTTATTCTCTCATGCTTCTTTTTGAATGTGGCCTGATGGGAGTTTTTGTGGCCTACGATATGCTCGTTTTTTATTTCTTCTGGATACTCGCCTTCATCCCTGCTTATTTCCTTTGCTGTATTTGGGGAGGCAGCCGGAGAATTTCCGTTGGATATAAATCGTTTGCTTACACATTTGTTTCCGCGCTTTTGATGTTGGCAGGTATTCTCTATTTCTATCAGTTTGCACCTCAGCTTAATCCGGAGTCTGTACATTCTTTCAGCATCATGGCTTTTTATACCACACACATTGAACCGGCGGGTCAGCCAGGAATTTTTCTGTTATTCTTTTTTGCTGTTGCCATTATAACCCCGGTTTTTCCATTTCATTCCTGGCAGCCGGATATGTTTGAACAATCGCCATTTGCTTCAACCATTGTTATGAGTTCGGTGATGACAAAGATGGGAGTAGTTATCATGTTGCGTTGGATTGTACCGATGGTTTCAGTTGGTATATTGAAATATGAAACAATTCTGGTGGTTTTGTCTGTTACCGGATTTGTTTACGGATGTAGTATTGCCTGGGTTCAGGATGATTTAAAAAAACTGGTAGCATGGGCATCTGTTGCCCAGATGGGATTGATTGCCGCTGGTATTTTTTCAGGAAATGTTCCCGGGTTCAGAGGCGCCATGTTCGAATTGTTTAATCATGGAATCAATATCCTGGGATTGTGGATGGTGGTAAGTATTATTGAAGAGTCGACCGGAACAAGAAAAATTTCTGAATTGGGAGGCCTCGCCAAAAAATCTCCGGCATTGACGTTTTTCTTTATGATTATTTTACTCGCCAACATTGGATTCCCTTTTACAAATTCTTTTACAAGTAAATTTCTTATTCTGGCAGGATTATTTTCTTATAGCAAATGGCTTGCTTTCATTGCCTGTATCGGGATTGTTTTGAGTGCTGTTTATCTGTTGAAAATATTCCGAAAAGTCTTTTATAGTGAAAATAAAAACCAGGGTAAACCTGAAATATCTATCAGCATTTTTCAAACCCTTGCGATGTCGGTATTGGTACTTCTGATAATTATCTTGGGTATTTATCCGGATCTGATTTTACATTTCACGAATGGAATAGCACAGGAATTAATGCGGCGAATGGGAGGAATAAATATTTAATTGACATTTTTTTGATAATGAATATCCGGGTATGAACGCAATTATTATTTCGGCCTTATGGGGAATCATTTTGATGCTTTGTGCAGTTTTTATAAAAAATAAAAAACTGCCCGGATACATCGCCATTGCCGGAGTATTGATTCTTATTCTGAGTAACCAGTATGAATTTTTTGCCGGCCCGTTTTTCAATATCAATACACGGGACTTTTTTCGTGTTGATTCATTGGGTCTTTTGATAAATACGGTTGCATTGGTTTGTACTCTTATTTTATTTCTTCTGAATGGAAACGAAATTGAATCCATTGGGTCACATGTAGCAGAATATTTCAGTCTGATATTTTTTGTTTTGTGCGGGGTTTCGGTATGTTCGTCTTACAATACGCTCTGGATGCTGTTTCTGGGTCTCGAACTAATCTCCGTTCCGCTCTACATTTTGGTAGGGAGCGATAAGACCAACCTGAAAGGAAATGAAGCTTCGCTGAAATTTTTTTTAATCGGGATGTTCATGACGGCAGTCCTGCTTTTGGGCATTGCTTTTATTTACGGAGGAAACAGCCTCGGTTCCTTTTCGATCAATTTTTTTGATATGGGTAAGGGTCACATGCCCATTCTGATTGCTTCGGGATTAATCTTATTATTTATTGCCATGTCATTCAGGGCTTCCGCTGTTCCGTTTCATTTCTGGGCTCCTGATGTATATGATGGTGCACCTGCGCCAATCGGTTCGTTGATGGCAACAATTGTAAAAGCCGGAGTATTTATTGCTTTCCTGAGATTATTTGAAAATAGTTTTGCCGCAGCACATCACGAATGGCAACCATTGGTGGTGATTGTCATTGCTGCTACTTTGTTTATTGGAAACATTGCCGCAGTATTTCAGCAAAGTGTAAAAAGGATGTTGGCATATTCAGCCATCGCACAATCAGGTTTTATGATGTTTGCCATATTTGCAATTAATGCCCCGGCAGAAGAAGGCCTGTTGTTGTATCTGACAGTCTATTCTCTTGCTACCATCGGTATGTTTGCCATCGTTTCCAAAATGCCTGATTATACACTGGATGGATTTCGGGGATTAGGTAAAGCCCATCCGTGGCTGGGCTTTTCAGCGACCGTGTTTTTATTGTCGTTGACCGGAATTCCACTCACCGGCGGTTTCACGGCAAAATTTTATATGTTATGGGCGGCCGTCAGGGACGGGTATCATTTTTGGCTGGTGGTTTTTGCATTATTGTGCGTTGCAATAAGTTCATTTTATTATTTCAGAGTGATACAGGCTATTTATTTTAAGAAGCCTGAATCTGATCCGGCAGAACCTATACAAATTTCCAGAGGATTTAAATGGACACTTTCCTTTATCATGTTTATCATTATCCTGTTGGGAATTGCTCCCAATCTTTTAATCGATTGGATCTATTATTAAAATTACATCAGTGGTACTTACATTCTGAGATGAGTGCTTAACTTCACCCCATCATTTTTTAATCTATATTCTTGTCAAGAATGGTTGTCAGAGATATTTTCTCCCAGGCCTGGAATACTGTAAAGAGCAACAAGTTACGATCCGGAATCACGATTGCCATCATAGCTTTTGGAATCATGGCATTGATTGGAATCATTACTGCCATTGCAGCCATGAATAAGAGCCTGCAAGACAGTTTTGCCACGATGGGAGCCAATTCTTTTACAATCCGCTTTCGCGATATTAATTTCGGAAGAGGAAACAATGATGTAAAGAAAACATCCTCAAAGGATTTAAAAAAGAAAAAAAGCAATGAAAATAAAATCATCACTTTTGATCAGGCGAGGCTATTCAAACAACGGTTCAGGTTTCCGGCAAGGGTGAGCCTGTCTGTTAATTACAGAAATGTAACCGTCAATACAGATAAACAAAAAACGAATCCCAATATTATGCTGATTGGGGTTGATGAAAATTATCTGATGCTGAGTGGATATGATCTTGAATTGGGTAGGAATTTCAATGAGTTGGATGTGCAGAGCGGAAAAAATGTATGTATTATAGGAAATAGTGTGGCCCAAACTTTATATGGAGATGAAACATCCAGGGCTGTTGATAAAATAATCAATGTGGCAGGCATTAAATACAGAGTTATCGGAGTTCTCAAGAATAAAGGAAGCAGTTCTTTTTTGAATGCAGATAATATTGTCCTGACCACATACAATAATCTTCGAAGGATATTTCAGGTAGGTAACTCCTCTTTTAATATTGGTGTCAGGGTAAATGACATCAAATTACTCGATGCGGCTATTTCGGAAGCAAAAGGTACGTTCAGGCCTATCAGAAATCTCCAGATCGAAGAACAGAATAATTTTTATATACTCAAAAGCGATAGCATTGCCGAAGTATTCATCAACAGCCTTGGCGCTGTGACAACTGCCGCTGGTTTTATTGGATTGATTACACTTATCAGCGCTGCAATCGGATTAATGAATATTATGTTGGTCGCCGTAAATGAACGGACGCGGGAAATCGGACTTATCAAAGCCATCGGCGGAAAAGCAAAAAGTATCAAGTTTCAATTCCTGGTAGAATCTGTCCTGATCAGCCTGATGGGGGCGCTATTTGGAATTGTACTCGGGATCAGCGTGGGAAATATCGTTGGTTATCTGTTACATGTGGGCTTTGTTATTCCCTGGGCGTGGGTGATTGCCGGTGTAGTTACGTGCAGCATTGTAGGGCTTGCGGCCGGTTTATACCCTGCTATAAAAGCTTCAAAATTAGATCCGATTGTGGCGTTGAGATACGAATAGCCAGGGTGTCGATAGGTAATTTTAACGTCCATGTGAATAATTTTGAGAACAAGTTGAGTAATCTGAAATTATTTTTTCATTAAATTGTGCTGCTAAATAATCCTTTCAGGGGAACGTGAATCTCAAAAAAGTTTTTTTTCTTAAAATTGCGGACTCAATTAACTTTGAGGTGAGAATGGCACTTTCAAACTTATCAGCTTTTTATCAGGAGTATTTTTTTCTTACTTCTCCTAAAAACAAATCCTGCATTTACTAAATAAAATATGACTGTTAATATTTTTTTATTGCGTGGGCATTTTATTAAAGAATTTTTTGTTAGAATTGTGCAGTCAAAAAACAAACGCTTACTTGTCAGTTAACTAAAAATTTTTCAAAACTTAAACATTAAAAACTAAGAAAATGGCAGATTTAAAATCTACTGCGGGGACTCAACCGAAAGCTACAACATCTGTGAAAGCTAAAAAATCGAGCAACATTATTTCATTCATTGCTCCTGTTCTTTGTGTATTAGTTGGTTATTATATTTGGCGCTATGTTATCGGTGCCGATGACAATTTCACCCAACCTGACCCTGCAGGAGGATTCTGGCCTAACCAGATTGGACCCAAGGGAAATTTTGCACGTATGTATGAAGGTGGTATCATTGTTCCAATTCTGATTGGATGCGTTTTGATCGTAATCACATTCGTAATTGAAAGAGCGCTTACCATTTTCAAAGCAACTGGTAAAGGTTCCAATGCTGAATTTGTCAGAAAAGTTCAATACTATCTGGCTGATAAAAAAATTGATCAGGCCGTTGCAGAATGCGACAAACAAAAAGGTTCTGTTGGAAACGTGATGAAAGCCGGACTGAGGAAGTACAAGGAAATGATTTCCGAAACTGAATTGACTACCGAACAAAAAGTGGCTGCAATTCAAAAGGAAGTTGAAGAAGCTACTGCGCTTGAATTGCCAATGCTTCAGAGAAACCTGGTATTTCTTTCCACGCTGGCAAACGTTTCAACATTGCTCGGTCTGTTGGGAACAGTTATGGGAATGATCCGTGCATTTGCCAACCTCGGTGAATCAGGTGGTGGTGAAGCAGCGCGTGAGTTGTCAAGAGGTATTGCCGAAGCCTTGTATAATACAGCTCTGGGAATCAGCTCTGCAGCCTTGGCAATCATTACCTATAATATATTTACTACAAAAATTGATGGCATCACCTTCGGTATTGATGAATCCGGATTCACATTGACCCAAAGTTTTGCATCTCTCTACAAATAGTTTTGTGGAATTTTTGGTAAATTGAATCTACATTAAGAAATAACTAAAAAAAATTAAGGCATGCCTAGAGCTAAAATACAGAAAAAAGCTACCCACGTGGATATGACGGCAATGTGTGATGTGGCTTTTCTCCTTCTGACATTTTTTATTCTTGCGGCACAGTTCAAGCCTTCATCTGCGGTTGAAGTGATCACACCGAATTCGGTATCCAATAAACACGCTCCTGAAATGAATTACTTTACCGTAACCATTGATAAGGATAACAATGTGTATGTGGATATGTGGCAGACTTTGAAAGCTCCTATTCTTAAGGAAGTTGGAGAATTGACAAATATGCAATTCAGCCCTGCAGATATCAAGGCATTTGAAAATACAGAGTTTGTCGGATTGCCCCTGAGCCAGCTCAAACAATACGATGCACTTTCAGCCGAACAAAAAGACAAGGTGAAGTTGCCGGGGATTCCCTACGACAGCACAAATAACCAGCTTCTGACCTGGATTACGGCCGCTGTGAAAGCTTCTGAAGGAAAACAAACCAGCTTTCTTATCAGAGGTGACAATGCTACCAAGTACACAACTTTCAAAAAGGTGCTTGACGCATTTCAGAAGAATGATATTTATAAATACAATCTGATGACGAATGCTGAAGAAGTTCCTGAAGGTTCAGAACTCTGGAAGAAGAATATGAGAAGGATACGTTCAGGTGAAAAACCGGAATAATATTAAATAATAATTTTTAAAATAAACAGACCATTATGGCAGAGATGGAAGAAAAAGACACCAGTAGCAAAAAAGGCCCGGGTGTCAAAAAGGCCAAGAAGGCGGCAATGCATGTGGATATGACTCCAATGGTGGATCTTGGATTCCTGTTGATCACGTTTTTCATATTCTCTACAACGATGTCGCAACCGACTTCAATGAATCTGAATATGCCGAAAGACACGAAGGATCAGAACCAGGATACCAAGGTAAAGGAATCCGGGTCTCTCACACTGATGCTCGGCAAGGGAAATGTGGTGTACTATTATTATGGTAACGACCTGCTCCATTTGCAGACCACTACCTATAAGGGGATGAGAAACATTATTCTCGACAAAAAAAGTAAAACGCCTCCGGAAGATTTGTTTGTCATTATCAAACCAGACAAAGATGCTTCATATAAAAATGTAGTGGATGCCCTGGATGAAATGAACATTGATGATATCTCCCGATACGCGATGGTGGACCCAACGGCTGATGAATATAGCCTTATTCAGAAAACTGAACAGGCCGCAGGAATTCAGTAACGGAATTATAATTTTTTAATTTAAAGAATGATTATCTATTAAAGAATAAATCATGGATGCAAACCAAATTTTAAAATCTGACCTGCTTGATATTATCTTCGACGGAAGGAATAAAGAATATGGCGCCTATGAATTGCGAAAGACCTACAACAAAAGGATCACAATTGCAGTCATCGGTATGCTTTTCGTCGTACTGTTAGTATTGGTGGGCCGGGCATTGGCGACTCATCTTCAGAAGTCTGATGATAAGGCTATCAATATGATCACCAATGAAACAACGCTTCAGGAATTGAAGCCAAATGAACCACCACCTCCTCCTCCACCACCTCCTCCAAAGTTGCCACCGCCTCCGCAGGTAGCAACAATTCAATTTACTCCACCCAAGGTGGTAAAGGATGAAGAAGTTGTAAAACCACCACCAGAAGTAAAGCAAATTGAAGAAGCAAGGATTGACGTAAAAACTCAGGAAGGTGTTAAAGACGTTGGAATCGTGGCTCCTCCGAGTGATATAGCCGGTACTAACGTTGTTGCAGCTCCGGTTGAAAAGAAAGAAGATCCGGATAAGATCTTTACCAAGGTTGAAGTGGAAGCACAGTTTCCGGGAGGGGCAAATGCCTGGAGAAATTACGTAACAAGAGCCATCCAGTCTCATCTTGATGAATTCACCGAATCAGATTACGGTACTGTAATTGTAAAATTTGTGGTTGACAAACAAGGAACAGTAAGTGATGTTCAGGCACAAAATATGCAGGGTACCAAATTGGCGGAAATCGCAGTGAATGCAATCAGAAAAGGGCCAAAATGGATTCCTGCCCAACAGAACGGACGTTATGTAAATGCCTACAGGTTGCAACCGGTAACACTGGTTAATCCCAACCAATAAATAATAATAGATTTCTATAAAGTTTTAGACCACTGAATTTTCAGTGGTCTTTTTCGTTTATATCGGTCATTCGTATAATCAGTATTGTATAGTTAAATGGGAATAAAATTGGTTAAAATGCTATTTGCAATTCCAGTTGCCTGATCTGATTATTTTATTTTGAGTATCCCCTTTTCGTGTTTGATTATTAACATAATTGTTAATGAACTTCCTGCAATATTTTGGAAAATTTGTTGTTTTGTTCTACAGCTAAAAAACATTCAAAATCCTTTTATGAAAATAAATTACCTGAACCCGGTTAGAAAGTCATCTCTTTGTATTTATATATTACTCTTTGGCGGAGCATCCGTATTTGCTCAGAATAAGAAGCCTGAAAATGATGACAATGACAACGCGAATAAACTTATTATAAGTACCGCAATAGGAAACAATCCGTACAAAATTGAAAATTCAAAAGGCAGTAATTCTTCGGGTACCTACCTGAAACCCGGAATTGCGCTCGCCTTCCATAACGGATTTGAAATTTCTGCCTATACATACGCCTTAATGGGTTTGTCATCTCATGGATTATTTGAGTATGATTTTACCCCTGAATATAGTTATGATAAAGGAAAAGCATTTTCTTTTGATTTATCATATACCCGCTATGTATTCAACAGCAATTCAAACATTGAATCATCTCCGCTTAAAAATGAGTTATATACCGGATTGAATTATAATAATTTCTGGATCCAACCCGGATTGGCTTTTGATTTTGCTTTTGGAAATTATGTTGATTCTACAGGGCAGCAATTCTTTTCCAGTGACGTAGCTGCCATTTTTTCTGTAAAACATCCCTTTGATGTTTCCCCGTTTCTGACGGGCAACGGAGATCTTAACCTGACTCCTTCCATTGACCTGGTTTCAGGAACTGACAAATTTATAAGAAGCTTTGGAAGCACCCGTTTTGTAAATCGAATCGGAGGATCATCAAAAATTATTAAGAAGAAAAAATCCGTTGGTGCAGCAGGTGTTGGCGGAGGAAATACAAAATTATATACCGAAAGTTTCACCAGCAATCAGGCCATGTTTCTACCAAGAGTTGTTGAAGCCAATATCGACATTGACTACACAATTGGCAAGTTCGGGTTTGAACCGGAATATTCTTACGATATGGGATTAGCCAAAGGAGAAAGTAACGTCAGCTATTTTCTTGCTACATTGAGTTACGCATTTTGATTATAAACGGATGTTCCAGAAGTTTCTGTCTCTGATTTCTCTGAGTTCCCTATCCTGATCTGCATCAGACGAACTAAACATATCAGATGTCCGGTCAGTTACAAGTGCTGTGAATTCTTTAAAGGTCATCGTCTTTTTCGCTTTTCCCGGATTAACCGCAGCTTCATTCAGGCCGGTCAGGCTCACTTTGGTTGCAATCCACGAAGTATAGAGGCGTGGAACTGTGACGCCAAGGATAGTGCCGGGCAATCCATAAAATCCGGCAGGCCCGCCGGGGAAAGTTATTTCTTCAGTATAAAAGGCAAATATGTAAACACTGTCGTAAAGAATGGCCTGGGCTTTTCTGCAATTGAATCCGGCAATTTCCCTGCTTTCCCCAGGTATCAGCTTCCAGTTAAACCGGGGGATCGAATCTGAAATATTGATTATTGAACTATTAAAATCTTTTTTAATCAGACAATTCTCATCTTTGAAATCAAAATACCAAAAACCTGATTCGTCATTTTTGTTCCAGTTTCTGGTAAATTGATTCATTCCATTATCCCAATCTGAAAATTTGTAAGTACTCTTGTCATCTGAAAAGGAAAGCGTATAATAAGCAGTCTTAAATTGCTGTAATTTATCTTTAATGATATCAGCGAACATACCGCTGCCCAAAGTCTTTAATACATTTGTTTTAACCTGGTACTCCACAGTTCCCTTGTCGATAAATTGTTGGGCACTACTTTGAAAATAAAAGAATATGGCTGCTGGAAACAAAAACAATTTAAATTTCATGGCTTTCATTTATTTGTTGAAGTGCTTTTATTTTTAAAATTCCAGGTAAAACCCACAAAGAAATACCTTTTCAAACGCTCATTAATTGTCTGGGAATAGGTAGTTCCAAAAAAACTCCGGTCAATTCCGATGTTCTGGTCAAAGAGATCTTTAATTCCGATATAGCCAGTGAATTCATTATTCCTGAAAGTCCGTTGAAATTTCACATCCAGGATATGCGTATTGAGATCTGTGGGTGACTGCTGAATCTTTTGCCTGAAATAATAATTATACGTGGTATTGAATGACCACACTTTTTGCAGATAAATTGTACCATCAAAAGTTAAGTTGTTGATGATGTAATGAATCCTGGTGGTGTTTTGAGAGGTTGTATTGGAGTTGTAGCTGGTGGAATTATAAATTGAAAGCTCATATTTATTTTCCTTCTCCTTATTAATATTTATGTTAATCGTCGGAGCAAACGTTTTTGAGACTGTTTTTTCATTGTTGAGCATCCCGACATATTTGCCAAAACTGAGTGCAGGATTGATATTTATCCGGGTATCAACCGGCTTTATTTTGAATCCGATCCCACCATAAAAAAACCCGGAAATATTTCCATTCACATTGACAGGCTGAGTGATGGTTTTTCCTGAATCAACATTAATGATTTGATTGTTGGTGATGGCATTCCTGGTAAAGGTAACGCTTCCGCCCATGTAAGCAGATATACCTTTCAGCACATTGTAGGAATAATGATTGACAGAAAAACTGTGCCCGAATGCTGGTTTCAAATTTGCATTTCCAATGAATTGATTGTAGTAGTCATCCGTATTCCGGAGAGGTTGCAATTGATTGATAGATGGCTGCCTTGTCTGGCCATTGTAACTAAATCTGATACTATGGTTTGGTTTATAGGTGTAGGTAATATTAGAACTCGGATAATAGTTTACATAATGCCGGTCATAAATTTTGTCCATGGTGATATCTTTCAGATTGAAAGATGTAAATCCGAATCCGGATCCTATGCTCATCTTTAATTTTTTCCGTGAAAAATTAATGGTTGCCTTAGGAACCTGTTGTGTAATCGTTTGCCTGAAATTATTGGTCAGGGAATCAACGACCTCTTCATATTTACCCGATGCCGGTGAGTAGTTCCTTGTCACTTGTAAGCTCGTACCGTGGTTCAGGCTGAGCATATAACTTAATTGCAATGAAAAATCTTTGTTCAGAGGTTCGGTATAAGTCGTGGTTATCGCGATGTTATTGTTATTCATATCCGGAGTTTTTCTCCGGTTTAATTCCTGACTTCCTGCCGGCTTCCCGTCAAAATAGGATTGATTGCTGGAGATGAGAGTTGAAAGACCATGGGTGTTGAGAATATTCCAGCTTCCGTTAATCGATAATGTTCTCCGTTGCTTTTTAAATTTATGTTGAAAAATTATATTACCGCTGATCGCCGATTTATTATTGTTCGTACTTACGTTTCGATTACTGGAATTCTTCATTGTACCGTTATTACCGGTATTCGTTGATTCAGTATTACCCTCACTTTCTGTATGATAAAAATTGGCATTGGCTGTAATCTTCAGAGAATTCATTGAATCCAGATTTAAATCCCATATTCCTCTCAGTTTGAAATTATGACGACTGACCAAATTGTTGGTATAGGTATTTTGATTTAGAACAGAATCGCCTACCTGATTCTGTGTGTATGATTGAATCTGATTTGTGTACCTCTGATAATTGTATTGTGGTGTGAAATTGAATTTATACTTGTCTGACCATTTATTGGAATATTGCAATCCACCGTTTACATTGGTCATAAACCCATTCTGCGGATCCACGTAAGGCTCATCATCACTATTGCCACCCATAAACATCATGATTGAACCGTCATCTGAAACAATGGTATTGAAATCCGATCCTCCGTACTTCTGCATATCATCCCAGCTCAGCCGGTCCTGCCCTGTATTGCCATTTAAGAAATAAGCAGAAAGTTTGCGATTTCCTCTGAATGAACTAAACATCAGGTTGTCATTGTACCTGTTACTTATTGTTTTTTGAGGACCCGCCAAAATATCCGCTTTGCCGAAATAGCCGTGTTTGCTGTTGTCTTTCAGTTTCAGATTGATTGTCTTTTGTGTCTGGCCATCATCAATGCCGGTAAATTCAGCCTGATCACTTTTCTTATCAAATACCTGAACTTCCTTTACTGCATCAGCACGCAGGTTTTTTACAGCCATTCCGGGATCCTGGCCAAAAAATTCTTCCCCGTCCACCAAAACTTTTTCTACCGTCTGTCCCATCGCAGTGATTTTGCCATCTTTGTCAACGGTTATTCCCGGTAGTTTTTTCAACAGCTCTTCCACATTGGCATTGGCGCTTACTTTAAAACTGTCAGCAGTATAAATAGTCGTGTCTCCCTTGATGCGAAGAGGAGAACCTGTTTTTACAATGATTTCCTGTAAGAGGGTAGCTTTTGGAATGAGGCTGAAATCCATACTTCTCAGATTTCCCTGAACAGAAATATTGTCCATAAGATCAGCATACCGTGGTTGTGACAACATGATAATATAATCCCCCGGAAGAATATTTTTTAATTCGAATTTTCCCTCAGAATCGGTTCTTGTAAATTGAATGAGTATAGAATCTTTGGGATGAATGAGAGATACAATCGCTTTGGGAATGGGTTTGTTTTCCGTTTTATCGGTCAGGGTACCTGAAATTGTGGATTGTGATTTTGAAATGAGAAATGAAAAAAGCAGAACCGTAAGAAGTTGAATTTTTTTCATAATTGTTTCGGTTGTTAAGCAGAAATAAAGTTATTGAAACTATTGTGCGGTTCAATTCAATTGGTCAATATCAAAAGTAAACTAATTCATTCGTTCATCCTTACATATCCACGCTTTTGTCGTCATAAATAAACGTTAAGTTAGACAACCTGAGATAAAAATGTCTGTCACCGATCCATGCAATAGTAAATGATACTGTCTTAACCCCCTGAAAGACTGGACTAAAATTATAAATTAATTTAGTCACAGTAAATTCAGGAAATATGTCAAAAACAAGACGGCAATTTACACCAGAAGAGAAGTACAGTATTCTTCAGGAAGCCGAACGGGAGGGCCTGGCAGAAA
>JAFKGR010000015.1 GCA_017307735.1 Chitinophagaceae bacterium | reverse complement strand
TTAGTGCTAAACCTCGTTAAATTAGCGGGGCAGGCACTTGTACGCCTGATAGATTTAAAAAGAAATCAAATTGTAAATTCAGGAAGGTACTTTGTGACACTATTTTGCAATAGGATGGGGAGGTTGAGTTATTGAGCAAACTCTATTTAATAAAGTAGATGCTTCAGATGCTACGCTGGTCTATGGTACGCAACCGGCAAGAGAACAGGTAAAAGGGTTTTACACGAAATACAAAGAACAGGAAGCCTTTCTGTCAAAATATCTTTCAACTCCTGTTTCAGAAAGGAAAAATCTGTTTTATAAATAACTGATCAGCATATTCGTTAAAGAAATTTCAGTAAGGTTCAGGCTTTCTGCCATAATACATCAGAAAAATAATTCTTTCTATCAGTAAAAACATCCTTTTGAACAAATCCAGATTCTTCTGCAATGTGGGCGATTGTATGCAAGTCATACTTCTGAGAAATTTCCATAAAAACAGGTTCGCCTTTTCCGAAAGAAATCCTTTCGTCCCGGATAAAAACTTCCTGATCTGATTCAGAAATTAAAAAACTTTTGCAAGCGCCCGTCTGAGGATCGTAACACGCATAATGAGTAAAATTTTCAATTACAAAATCACCACCCAATTCTCTGTTGATTCTGCTTAGCAGGTTCAGGTTGAATCTTGAAGTAAACCCATCTCTGTCAAAATAGGCTGCTCTTATTATTCGGGGATCTTTTTTCAAATCGAAGCCGATCAACGCCATATCCCCTTTCTTCATGATGCCATTCAGCTTTTTTAGCATGTTCAATGTTGTTTCAGGCTGATAATTGCAGGCATTGCCACCCAAAAGTAAAATGACCTTTCTGTTTTCAGAATGAGAAATTGCATTGGGAAGTTCATTAAAATATTCTCCTGAAATACCATAAAAAGAAAGATGTGGAAATTCTTTTTGAAACTTTTCCTTAAGCAGTTTGATAATGTGGGGAGAAATATCGATTGGAATATAGGAGCCCAATTCACCGTGCTGATCCATTTTTCGAATAAGATGAATGGATTTGGTGGCATCACCCGGGCCCAATTCCAGAATATCCACTTTTTCATCCCTTCCCAAAACAGAACAAACGATATTTTGCGTTTGCTCCGTTAGAATTTCCATCTCACAGCGTGTGGGATAATAATCCTCACAGCCCATAATTTTCTGAAACAAAAGGTCACCTTCTGCATCATAAAAATATTTTGACAACAGGTATTTTTGTCTTGAGCACAGGCCATTGATTACATCCTGATAAAATTGTTCCTTCCCCATTTTTCTATTTTGCCAATCTGATACCGGTATATTGCCACCTTTCATCAGGATAAAAAAAGTTGCGATACGATTTTCTGCTGTGTCCTTCAGGAGTGGCTACAGATGCGCCTCTCAGCACTTTTTGGCTCACCATAAATTTTCCGTTATACTCACCAAGCGCACCCGGAAGTTTTTTAAATCCCGGATAGGGAAGATAACTGCTCTCTGTCCATTCCCACCGGCTTCCCCATGTAAATTTATCTGAAGCTGCTTCCCACTCACCTTCTGTGGGTAATCTTAATTTTCTCCACTGAGCATAAGCAAAAGCTTCAAAATAACTTACATGTCTCAAAATTGTATTTCCGTCAAGAGGCTTCAGTCCTTCTAAATTATATTCATACCATTTTCCATCTATCAAATGCCAATAAAGCGGGCATTCAATATGGTTTTCATTTATCCATCTCCATCCGTCCGAATGCCAGAAATGAAAATTTTTATACCCGCCGTCTTTAATAAACTCCGCATATTCACCATTGGTGACACAGGCATTGCTTATTTGAAAATCTTCGAGATAAATCTTATGCGGTTGCAATTCATTGTCGAAACAAAATCCATTTCCTTTATAACCTATTTCATACAATCCTTTTTCCATTTTCGTATATCCACTTCCGTTACTAAAAAACGGTTCTTTGTAATTAACATCGTAAGGCGGGTAGATGGGATTGTTGCCTAAAATATATTTTATGTCAGTCAGAAGTAATTCCTGGTGCTGTTGTTCATGATTCAAACCGGTGATGATAGTATCCACAGCATCGTCCGGTAAGTTTTGCTGCAGCAAACCACTCATTGCATCATCAACATATTTTCGATATTCGTAAATCTCTTTCACGGTTGGCCTGCTGAGTTCGCCGCGTTTTGCCCTGATCCATCTGGTCCCCACCGTTTCATAATAACTATTAAAAAGAAAGTTGTACTGTGGATCAAATTCCTCATAACCTTTCAGGTAAGGTTTTAATACCAAAGTTTCGAAAAACCACGTAACGTGCGCCAAATGCCACTTTGGTGGGCTTACATCAGCAATAGGTTGTACTACATAGTCTTCCGTCATCAATGGTTTACAAATATCTTCCGAGTATTTTCGCACCTTACGGAAACTGTCTAAAATATTAGTTTTATTGACTTTCTGAGAAGTTTCTGACAGCATGGCAAAAAGTTTATTTGTGTACTGCAACTATTGTGCAAGGTTTTTGATAGAGATATTTTGAAAACCACATTAGCAGATGGAAAAGCGAAAGTTGGGAGAAAGTGATTTGAATCTGGCGCCGCTTGTATTGGGAGGAAATGTCTTTGGCTGGACAATAGACAAGAAAACATCTTTTGATCTCCTCGATACTTTTGTCGGAAAAGGATTTAACAGTGTTGACACGGCAAACTCCTATTCCGCATGGGTTCCGGGAAATAAAGGAGGCGAATCAGAAACGATTATTGGTGAATGGCTCAGGAATTCAGGGAAGAGAAAAGATCTTTTTATTTTCACGAAAGTAGGTGATCCGATTCCGGGTGACGGAAAAGGGTTGTCGGAATCCCAAATAGTTTATCAGGCAGAATTATCTTTAAAACGTTTGCAGACTGACTACATCGATTTGTACTTCTCGCACAAAGACGACCTGGACACCCCGGTGGAAGAGACTCTGAGTGCATACGACAAATTGATTAAGCAGGGAAAAGTACGGTATATCGGTGCCAGCAACTTTTTAGTCCCAAGGTTAAGAGAATCCCTCAACATGTCTCTTTTCAAAGGTTTTCCTGCGTATGTTGCAGATCAACCAAAATACAACCTGCTCGATCGAACCTATGAGAATGAGCTGCAATCATACGTGAAACGGCACAACATCGGGGTTGTAACACATTCCTCTCTCGCAAACGGATTCTTAAGCGGCAAATACAGAACAGAAGAAGATATTTCTAAAAGTACAAGGAAAGAAAACGTGGCAAGTTACTTTTCAAAAAAGGGAGACGTAATTGACAAACTTGAAAAACTTTCAAAAGATTCAGGATATTCAATGGCCACATTGGCTCTTGGCTGGATTTTAAAAAACGAGACAATCACCGCTCCTATAGCAAGCGCAACCAGCATCTCCCAGTTGAATGAACTCATGAGAATCAGCGAACCGGAATTGCTTCAGCTTCCGTTAGAATCCATCTCTGAAAATATCTCTGACAAATTAAACTAAGAAAACAGGTTAGTTTGAAGCCCGATTTCTTTTCTGCCAAAATATTTCATCAGGCAAACGATCCCAATCTTTCTTCGGTATGTTTCTCGTCATTTTCATCAACAACTTTTCCCGGCCGGATAATTAATCTCAGTGTAGGATTGTTGGTAATGAATGACCAGAACCAGTTGAATGCAAGTTTTGCTTTGTTACGATACCCGATCAGGGGAATAATGTGAATGAAAAGCCAGATAACCCAGGCAAAGTAACCGGTCAGGCTGAACCTGTGCAAATCAGCGACAGCCTTGTATTTACTCACAATAGCCATACTGCCTTTGTCATTGTAGGCAAAAGGTATCATTTCCATTCCTGAACTTTTTCTGGCCAGATTTTTCGCGAGTAATTTCCCCTGCTGAATAGCTACCTGTGCCAATTGAGGATGTCCTTTGGGAAAATTGCCGTCCGTTGTCTGGATAGAAATGTCGCCAATTGCAAAAACACCAGGAATATTTTTCACTTCATTGAATTCATTTACCTGAATTCGTTTACCCCTACCCGTTATATCATCAGGAAGCCCGGGAATATCATTTGCCACAACACCCGAAGTCCATATCAATGTATCGGTGGTAATTTCTTTTCCGTCGGATAAATAAACAATACCATCCCGGTAATCTTTTACCGCAACGTTACACATGATCTTTACCCCCAGTTTAGACAATACCGAAGATGCCATCTTCTGAGCTTTTTTACTCATTGTCCCCAACAACACAGGCGCCATATCTACCAAATGGATGTGCCCCTGAAAGTTTTTGATTTCAGGATATTCCCTGCGTGCAACATTGTGCCCAAGTTCTGCGATCATCCCTGAAATTTCAACTCCTGTTGGCCCTCCTCCTGCTACAACAATATTGAGCGCTCTCTTTCTTTCCTCCTTCGTGGTTGCCCTCACTGCTTTTTCCATGGAGAGTAAAATATGGTTGCGAAGATTCAGGGCATCATTAATTGTTTTCATCGGCCAGGCATGTTCCTGCACATTCCTCATTCCAAAATAGTTGGATCGTGTGCCCATGGCGAGGACAAGGTAATCATACCGCAGATTATCATTTGAAGTTTCAACAATCTTATTTTCCAGATCCACATTCACCAATGATCCCATGTGAAACCTGAGATTCTTTTTTGTATGAAACATCCGGCGAAATGGATAACTTATGTTGGAAGGTTCAATAAAAGCACTCGCAACCTGGTAAAGAAGAGGAGGGAAATAGTGATAATTATTATGATCAACAAGTGTAATCTGAAAACTTTTATTTTTAGAAAGTTTTTTTACCAGATTCAATCCTGCAAATCCACCTCCGACCACCACAACTTTTATGTTATTTTGTTTCATTTTTTTGGATTTTAAATTCTTTACAAATACCCTTTGTCAATCTGCATACCAAGGCAGGAGGGGTGACACAATTACTGCCTGTGGCAGAAATTATTTTTTTCTTGCAACTATAGCAATGGCGTTCATTTCTTTATCATATTTATTAAATACACATTTCATCTCATTAATTCTTTTACGGGCTGAAGGATTGCGATAAATATTAAATGTTATCTTAAGGCTACGTAAAAGTCCCTCATCATCAATGATACGGCGGGTTTCGAGCAGATGCATTGTATTTGTATAAACATGCACAATTTCAAATCCTTCATCTGTCAGCAGTTGAATCCATTCCAATTGAGTTAATGGCCTTGCATTTACTTTGATGCATTTGCTAAGTTCACGTTGAATGATTGCTTTCTTTTCTTCTGAAATATTATCGGGTACCAATCCCAATTCATGAATTCCATAATATCCGCCCGGCCTGAGCAACCGGTGGGCTTCACGAATAATATCGGATTTGCGCCTGTCCACATGCATGGTCAGCATAGCTTCTCCATACACCTTGTCGGCCGAAGCATCCGGAAGATGGGTTTCGGCAGCATTACCAACAATAATCTGCCTGTTATTTCCATGAATCTTTTTCCTGAGAGAAGTGGCAGCTTCTTCATTCAGATCAACACCGGTGTATGACTTTGGTTTCTTTTCCAAGACCTTGAAGGCAGTGTATCCTATTCCGGGTGCAAATTCTATCACATCATCCTGATTTTTAAAATTCATTCCTTCTATCAGTTTCAATGTAAGTTCTTTCCCTCCGGGACGCAACACTTTCTTTCCCATTTTTGCCAGAAGCCAATGTCCCTGACGTGTATCTAAAACCAAATTGCTCATAAAGTTTACGATTTGTTCGAAGTTCACCGGTTTAACCGGGAGTCATTTACCAGCGAGGGAAAAACTGACGAAAAATGACAGTTAATTAAGAAAGCATTTCATGAAAAAATATTTGCTATACGGAAGTGAAAGATGAAGCAATAACTATTCTGAAAGAAGCGCATCCAAATCATTCCCGGTTAGATTTGCCCTCTCCTGCAGGTAAAAAAAGAAGAGGGTTGATTTAAATATTTAATATGAGAAGAAAAACACATCAGAAATAATTTTTTATTACTTTTGCAACCCTTTTTCAGCTTTTTGTGTTTTGGTTGATTTAGGAAAGGCTCATAAAACATATTGCCCACATGGCTCCATAAGTGCCCGACTGTTCGGGACGCCGGCAAGGGTGTAAAAGTAAATTTTAAAAAATGCCAAAGGTTAAAACCAACTCAGGCGCAAAGAAGCGCTTCAAAGTTACCGGCAGCGGTGAAATTGTTTATCAAAAGTCATTCAAACGGCACATCCTCACTAAAAAGTCCACCAAACGCAAAAGAAACCTTCGCAAGAAAGGTGTGGTTGACAAAACCAACAGGCCGTCTGTATTACACATGCTCAGAATGAAATAAACAAGAACAATTTTATTAACTCCCGACAGGGAAAAAATATTACACCATGCCACGTTCAGTCAATTCAGTTGCCAGCCATGCCCGCAGAAAAAGAGTTTTAAAAGCGGCAAAAGGCTATTACGGAAAAAGAAAAAATGTTTACACAGTTGCGAAAAATGTACAGGAAAAGGGAATGACCTATGCCTATGCAGGACGCAAACTTAAAAAGCGCGAATACCGCAGGCTTTGGATCGCCAGAATCAATGCGGCAGTTCGTGCCGAAGGGCTTACTTACAGCGAATTCATTCATAAACTTCATGAGAAAGGGATCGATCTGAATCGTAAAGTTCTTGCTGATATTGCGATGAATGAACCCGAAAGTTTCAAGTCGCTTATCTCCAACGTAAAATAGATTTCGAATCCATAAAAAGTTATTAAACCGCCACAGTGCGGTTTTTTTTATTCGATGATTGCAATCATCTTTTCAACTGTTGTACCAACCAAAATAGCCATGCCAAAACTCAGAAGTGTACCTATCAAGATATACTCCGTCAATTTTCTGTCGCGTCCCATTTTTAAATCGCCAAAGCGAAAAACAGATTTGGCCGTTACCAGAAAACCAATGGCGGCCCATTGCACATTGAGTATAAAAATAAAAACCAGCAATCTCTCAAGGTAACCAATCATCTTGCCGGCATTCAGCAGAGAGGATGTTTCCATTTCCTGATTATTGATTCGTGCATCAGGAGTCCACTTTGATAAAATTGTTTTTATGATGATCGAGCTGGGACTTAATAAAAACAAAATGGCGGTGAATAAAATAAGTATATAGTTAATTTCCTTTTGACCTATAATTATTGACTGCGGCAGAATGATAATAACAGTTATTACGAGCACCAATAAATGCAAAACCTGATCGACAAAAAACAAGGTTCTCCTATTATGCTCATTCTGAAACCCAACTTTGAGTATATCGATCAAAAGGTGGGATACAGAAATAATTAGAATTACCGGTAAAAGAGATATATCCCGGGTGAATATTACCATCAGAATGAAGTGAATCAAAACATGTAAATAAAGTTTGGGGCTCCGGTATTTTTTCAATTCCTTTTCCTTCACCCAGCTTTCAGGTTGCAATACAAAATCTCCGAGCAGATGAGCAAGCAGCAGTTTTAGGAATAATATCATGGCTTTAATGAAGTTATAATTGTCCGGTAATATTCATCAAACTCGAGCAACGTATCTAATTGGGTTCGTTTTCTGTTTTGGCTGACGGCTGACTGGTTTATTTTGAGCCGGGCCGCTATCTGTTGCTGATTCCACCTTGGATGTTCCAAAATAATCTCCACAGCCAGGGCACCTGCTACCGTCCATCCATCCATCCAGGGAGAAGCAAATCTGGCAAGCAAATTAAGTATTTTATCCACTTCATTATTTCCTGTGGTGAACACCAGGTATTGAGAACCTTTCATGGTGTCAAACGTCCTGCCGGAATTTACAAAGGCGGATCCGTTTGATTCTGATATTTTAGGTGCCTCATAATCCAGGGTCCCAACGCCAATGCTTATACGTATGTCTAGTCCTGATATTTGTTTAATCTTGCTTTTCAATAACAGAAACTTGCGAAAAGCGTCTTCGGGTTTACATTTGAACTGAAAAGAATCACCCCGGAATATTTCCCATGATTTCGGGGGTTTCCCCTGCTTTTCTAAAAATCCTTTCAGAATTTTCAGATAAACCGTCGGTTTGACTTTTGCAGAATTGACAATATCGCCTGTAACAACAGCTATCATACCGTGATAAATTACCCGAATATAAGCAAATTCGCTAATAATCCATTTTATAAGCAAATTCGCTAATAATCCATTTTATAAGTAAATTCGCTAATAATTCATTTTATAAGCAGATTCACTAATAATTTCTGAAAAAAGATGGTGGTGGTAATATCCTCATCTTTGCCAGAGAATAACTTCATTGAAGTAAAAAAGTATTTCATCAATTATTACATCAACAATCAGCAGAAAATTGAATCAATATTTTTTCGGCGAAATTCCGGAAGTAGTATATTTATCGGTATGGTTGAAAGAGTAAAACAAAATATGATGTACCGGAAACTTGTAAAATTATTTCTCAGATTTGCTATTGCTGCCGGATTCCTGTCGGCGGTGGGAGATCGTTTTGGCATGTGGCATTACCATTTAGCATGGGGAAACTGGAATCATTTTCTTCAATACACAGGTACTCTTAATCCGTGGTTTCCGCAATCAGCAATTCCAACGCTTGGTGTTATTTCAACCATCGCAGAAATCGTTTTTGCCCTGGCTTTAATAATCGGATATAAAACAGAATTATTTGCAAAGCTGAGTGGCATCCTGCTTTTAATTTTTGCACTGTCTATGACTTTTTCCACAGGAATTAAAACGGCATTTGATGCTTCTGTATTTGCCGCATCAGGGGCCGCCTTTGCCTTGGCCACACTAAAAGAAAAGTTTTGGGAAGTGGACAGCCTGATTTCAATGAACAGAAAAAAAGTATAAACCTTCGGGTTTTATACGCCTGGAAATTCATTCGAATAACTAATCATGCTTTACTTTATTGGTGCGGATGTCACATATAAGACTTTCAAACATCCCTAAATGAGAATTTTATTATTTACCGGGTACTGATATCCCCTGCTCACTTTTCCTCATTTTCTTTATTGATTGAACAACGAATATGAATTTTTTTGAAAGCACATATTCAAATTACATTTTGGCTGAAAATCCGAAATCTAAATGGTCATAATTGAATGGAAAAGTTACCTCATATTTTTTCATCTGTTTTTTTCAAATGAATTTGAAATCCAATTGAAAATTGAAACCCTTTCTTATTTGAAGACTGATTTAACTGAGGGTCAGATGCATTATCCGTAGAAACGATCCTGTTGACATATCCGAACAAAACCTCTATACCCGCCGTGGAGTTGAAAAAAGCTTCAATTCCACCCACCAAAGAAAAAATGTTATTCTTCCCTTTGCTACCATCCGCTAAACGGTTCAAATTGCGTCCGAAGGCATACCCTATATCCATTAGTAAATTTGCTCTCCTCTCACCTCTTAAAAAATAATATCTTGCAAACGGTCCAAATGCGACTGCATAGTTTTTTGCCAGCAACACTCCTGAACTCGACGTTTCGGATGCAGATAAAAAAGGTCTTAACCCAACCACCGTCTTATCAATAATGAAGTATCCTATCGCGCCGGAAACATCTATAGTCCTTGTTTTCCTAATGAAACTCAACGGCTGAGAAGAAAAGTTCTCTGTATATTTATAAAAACTTCCTGAGCCTCCAACAAGCCATGTATTCTGGTCCAACTGCCCATAAGAATTTGCATTTATGCCGAATAAAATCAGGGAAATTAGAAAGGGTTTCATAATAATTACTTGGATACTTTTGAAAATTTTTTGAAAAATTTTATATATCTCTTTTAGAGAATTAAATATTACATTTTCAATTGAACAATAATTTAAAATCAATCAGAGCTTATTTAGCAAGTCTTCGGAAATAAGCTTTTAAACTTCCTTCTTAGTTGAAGCCATGCAGATCAACAAAACATCACTAATTGTTACATAACAAATTATTGATAAAATAAATTAAATATACCTCGAATTCAAATTTCTTTCATCCTTATCTGTCAATAACAACCTGTTTTGCCTGTTGTTGTGAACCTCTGATAGCCATCAAAACATATGTTCCTTTTGCAACGTTGCTTATGTCCAGCCTATATTTAGACTCTTGATTCGAGAATTCCCAACTTTTGACTGAATTGATTCCCATGAAATCATACAATACAAAATAAACTTTCTCCTTCTGTTCACGAACAGAATTATTCAACGAACCCTTAATTGAAACATTAAGATTCGTATGCGCAGGATTTGGGGAAACGTACATAGAAAAATTAGATTCCTGCGTAGCGCTACTAAGTGGACATCTTTCCAAATAAACTCCCTGTGAATAAGTTGAAATGCCACAGGCATTTTGAGCTTGAACTGTAACAGTTGGAGTACTTGGAGTGACATAGCTCCTCACAAATGTAAAAGGAGAACCGGTATAAATGGAAAGTTGAGCAGGAGGAGTTACAGACCAAGTATAAGATGCATTATAGTCAATAGGATTAACTTGAACTTTTACATTTCTCCCTGATAAACAAAAACTAGAAATTATGTCAAGCGTATTTAATTCGGTCTTACCCAAAGTCACGTCATATGATTGAGTATAAGTGAAAGCACAATCAGTTACTGTGGCCACCAAAGTAGCTTTGGTATTTAAAGATCCAGTACGTTGTACTGTAACAATTGAACAATTAAAGCAACCCAAAATCTGAAGTTGTGACGAATTAGATGTGACAGCCCAACTTACAGAGGCGCCTGTTGGTAAGCCATTCAAGGTGAAACTTGTAGTTCCACCAACTGTACAAATATAGTCCTGCAAAGTTGAAATAGTCAGATTTGGACCGGGTCGCGATATTGGGATGGCTCCAGGGAATTGACCGTTTACCAATCCGGAACCACAGTTGTTTCTAGGCCTAATTCTAATATATCCTCCATCTCCGGTAGACATGTCTGTAGTAACTGTAACAGTATTTCCACCTGGAATCCAGTTGCTTCCGGTAGATTGACTGGTACCAATAGACCAATTAGCAGGAAGCTGATATTCGAAGTCAGAAATGGAACCAAAACAAAACGTGGGAGATTCAAAATTTGTTCCCCATTGTACATTGGGCACTGTTAATGGTATATTCACTACCTAGCAACGTGGGGCCGTAATAGTTGCCTGATTGGGTACCTGCGAACATGTCACAGGATAATATAAGGATTTGATTTTTTTAAATTCAAACGGATAAGAAGATCCATCTGAAAAAGTAACACGGAAACTTTGTTTCTGGTTTGCATCTCCGAACTTACCTTTAAAAATAAAAGTACTGCCTACTGGTAAAGAGGGCTGTTGTGTAACTATACTTCCACTTTCGCCTATTATATTTTGAAATGGTTTTGTAATAGTAACGGTGAATGTATATTCTACTTCTGGGCAATATTCCTGATTTGGAGATGGGGAGATTGTTTGTGATTTTAAATTGACAGAGAAGGTGGAGCAGATTATTATAAAAAATAAGTATTTCATACTTTTTGATTTATTTTTTTTCTAAATGAAATTGAAATCCAATAGAAAGTTGAAACCCTTTTTTATTAGAAAGTTGATTTACCTGAACAGGAGCATTATCAATAGAAAGCATTTTGTTGACATAGCCAAACAAAATATCCATGCCGGCTGCAGTGTTAAAAAAAAACTCCATTCCCCCCATAGCAGAAAAAATATTATTTTTTCCTTTAAACGTTATATCTGTGGGGAAGTCCCTGTTCAATCCTAATTGGTACCCAATATCCAGAAGTAAATTTGTTCTTCTTTCTCCTTCAAGGAAATAATACCTTGCAAATGGTCCTACTGATACCCTATAATAATTTTGTCCTTTCTCCCCTGAAACTTCGCTTTTAAATCCATTAAAATAAGGTCTCATCCCCAGCGCCATCCTGTTTAAAACAAAGTAACCTATCGAGGCCGAGATATCTATATTCCTCGCTTTAACGATATAACTTGCAGGTCGTGAAGAAAAATCTTCTGTATATTTATAATAACTCCCCGATCCGCCAACAAGCCACGTATTTTGTTCTAATTGGCCATAACAATTTGAATTTATTATGAACAAAAACAGGGAAATAAAAAAGGGTTTCATAATGATAATTTTGATGTTTTTAAAATTATTTTGAACCATACTTAAGGCTGATCGGTCCAATACCATGTACCTGCTTCAACTGAAAAATAAGCTGAACAACGTGAATTAAACTTTTGCAGATTGATGGAACAACAATTTAGGGTCAATATCTCATAAGTAACTCTGAGTATTTCGCTGTTTGAAATAGTAAACGGTTCGATTTCTATATAATCTTGCTGATTCCCCAATCTCTTTACAAATTGCTGTTGGAATAGCATTCTGATCGTTTTCCTACTTGAAACTAAAACTCCTGATAAATTCTTAATCCAGTCCAATATATATATCCTGATTCAAATCCTGAAGGAATAAGTAATCATACGAAATTTCAAAATCGAAATTCTGTCTGAAATTAGAATATATAATGAAACGAGGTACCTAAGTAATGTCTGGTTCCAGGTTTTCTTAAAAATTGCACAGGCCATCGAAAGAAATTTTTTCTTTATTAATTAAAATCCATCCCGAAAAACTCTTCCTCCTGATATGGTTAATCGTTACTTATAATTTATATCCTTAGAACTTTCACCTTATAAACGCATAAATCTCATAGTAAAAAAGCCAGTCGTCTCAATTCATTCTAATACCTTAGTTAAATGGTGCACTAAATCTAATACATATATTTTAATTTACCTGCGTGAAAGAAATATATATTTAAACGAGGTATGTAGCTTAATGGCAATAAGAATGTTGCAAGTGAAAACCATTTTTGAAATCCAGCATAAAAAACCATTCCGAAAAAGATGAACCAAAAATCTTTAAGGTAAATGATCAATCAGGGAAAGTCTCATAATTCGAAAAAACTCTCATCCCATCATCTCGGCTACTTCTTTTCCAAGCAATGTACTTAGTGCAAGCCCCATCCCGTTCAGGCGTACAGCACAGAATACCCCTTCAGAAATTTGTTTACAAATGATTTGCTTCTCATCTCCAAAACCCATAATGCCCGACCAGCGTTGTTCAATTTTAAAATCATCATCAGGAAGAATGATCTCGTGCAAAATTTTTTCCAATTGTGCCTGAATCATTTCATTGAGATTCAGTTCTGCCGTCGTTTCAGTTTCAAAATCCAGATTTCTTCCACCTCCGAAAAGGACTCGTCCATCGATATTGCGGAAATAATAAAAACCTTCATCCATGTGGAATGAACCTTTCACCTTCAAATCCTTAATTACGGAAGTAATCAGCACCTGTGCCCGGGCGGGTATGGTATGGCTGTCTTTCAGAATTTGAGATGCAAAACCATTATTGGCTATCAAAAATTTGTCGCCGGTAATTTTTCCGTAAGTAGTATCCAGGATTACACATTTATCATTTTCATCGTATCGATTAATCAGGATGCCGTTGAGAATTTCTATTCCGCTCTCTCTTGCCAATTGAAGTAAAGACAAATACATTTTTCCGGTATCCACCTGGCCCTCGCCTTCATTCTCAATTATGTGTTCCACATTCTCAAAACCAAAAATTTTTATTTTTTTATCTGCAACATTATAAACATTGGAACCGGTTATAGAACGAACTTTTTCGTTCAGGTAATCCAGGTGGTCCAGACAATTTTCATAAAGCCCGTCATTGTGCCTGAATAATTCGAAGCCGTGTAAAGGTTCATACCCGATATTCTCATCACCCAAAAGATTTCTCAGATTTTGTAATCCGCGGATCCTTTCTGAAACCAGATGAAAGACTTTCTCTTCATTCAGTTTTTTCAGATCAGCTAATAATTCCGATGCGCTGCCGAAACAGGCAAACCCGGCGTTCTTTGTACTTGCTCCCCCATTCACAGGATCTTTTTCGATAACCAGCACGTCTTTCCCAGGAAACTTTCTTTTAAAGTAAATAGCTGCGGATAATCCGGTAAAACCGGCTCCGCAAATAATCAGATGGCGATGGTGATAAAAAGTTTTTTGTTCCCAATAGCTGATCATGGTTTTTTGAATTATGAATTAGGAATTTTGAATTAAAACATTCCTTAAAACCCGTTTTAACCTAATCCGATCTCTGAATGGAGTGCAGGAACCTCCACATCTGAAAAACCTTTGCTGATAAGGCGATTTTGAAAATCAAGTTGCACATCATATTCTCCATGCACAAGAAATAATTTTTTCACTTGTTTCGGATCCTGGCAGGCAAGCCATTGAGATAAATCTTCATAATCGCCATGTGCGCTCATGCTTTTTATTTCACCGATTGTTGCATTTACCTGGTGTACAAATCCAAAAATCCCCACCTCTTTGGGATGTAATTTTAAACGGCCACCAAGTGAATTGGGTTCACAATATCCCGTAAGGACAATGGCATTGCGGCTATTTTCAATATTGTTGCTGATATGATGTTTCACACGGCCGGCTTCAGCCATTCCACTCGCAGAAATAATAACCATCGGTTCATTCCGGTAATTAAGCGATTTGCTTTCATCCACGGTTTTTACAAATCGGAGTCCTTTAAACTGGAAAGGATCGTTATCGGATTGCATTACCTTTTGAATACGGTTATTAAAATACTGAGGATAATTTTTCATTATTCCGGTTGCTTCAAGACTTAGCGGACTGTCAACATAGTAGGGCAGATCGGGTAAACTGTTTTCCAATTCAAGCGTATTGAGCGCATACAAAAGTTCCTGGGTACGGCCCACGCTGAATGCAGGCAAAATCAGTTTTCCTTTTTTTTCAATACAGGTTTCCGTAATCCATTTGAGAAGAGCTTCAGATGTACCAGTCACCCGGTCATGTAATTTATTTCCGTAAGTACTTTCCATAATGATATAATCAGACTGTGGAAATTCTGCGGGCGATTTGAGAATCACATCTCTGTATCTGCCCACATCGCCTGAAAATGTCAGATTGGTTATTTTTCCATTCTCTGTAATTTGAAGATGAACTGTTGTGCTCCCGATAATATGCCCTGCATCCAGATACATCAGTTTTACATTTTCATCAATGGAAACCCATTTACCATAATCCACTTCCACAAACCGGTCAGATGCATTCCTCGCATCGTTCACATCATACAAAGGTTGCAAAAAAGATTTCCCCTGTGCCGACCGGGTTTTGTTGAGAAACCTCAAATCGTTCTCCTGGATATTGGCGCTATCCTCCATTAAAACTGTAGCGAGTTCTTTGGTGGGAGGCGTGCAAAAAATCTTTCCCGGATATCCGTCTTTGACGAGCTTTGGCAACAATCCGCAATGATCCACATGAGCATGCGAAAGAATTACATAATCAATTTTAGCAGGATCAAATCCAAAATCCCTGTTGAGCACATCGGTGTCTTTTCCAAGCCCCTGGTACATTCCGCAATCAAGTAAATATTTTTTTCCGTTTGATAAAGTAAGCAGATGCTTCGAGCCGGTCACCGTCCTGGCTGCACCATGAAAACCAATTTTCATTAATTCAATTTTAGTGAACAGTAGGGATGAAAGTAAACAAAAGATTTTCTACGATAAAAATTAATTTGATTGCGGGATTAAAAATCAGTTGATTTCAGAAGAAATAATTAGTTGAAAAAACCAACTTTCATTTATGATAAAAAATGGGCAAACTGGTAATTAAAACTATCCATTTAAAAATAGATTGATGAAAAACGGGGTGTACTTTTTTTAAAAAATCAGGTATCTGAAGAAGGTGAGATCAGGTTTCAAAATCAATTTCAATTTCAAAAAATTACAAATGGCTTTATCAAAGTTTTCACAATTAAAAAAACCATTTTCCGAAGGTATTCTTACACATCAACGTCAAACCGTAACATATTTCAATCAATGATGAAACGTTACTTTTTGGCCCTCATAACTACCTTACTTTTTTCCTCACTCGCTTATTCTCAAAAAATAACCGGTACGCTGAAAGACGCTACTGACAATGTACCCATGGCAAAAGCAACCATCTCATTGCTTAAGGCAGACAGCTCCACCATAGTCGCTCAAAGGGTAAGTGCAAATGATGGTTCATTTACCATAAGTGATGTTTCTTCTGGCACCTATTATCTGCAGGTAACCTCAATCGGATTCTCTCCTTTTGTGAAGAAATTCCAGTTGGGAAAAAGTGATTATAATTTCGGATCAATTGAAATTCACAAATCAGCAGAAACACTTTCGGCCGTTGTAATCGATGCGACACCTCCACCGGTAACTATGAAAGGCGATACGACCCAATTCTCCGCAAATCAGTTTAAAGTAAACCCTGATGCCACTACAGAAGATCTTATCAAAAAAATGCCGGGTATAACTGTGGATAAAAGCGGAACAGTCACTGCGCAGGGAGAGACCGTTAAAAAAGTTACTGTTGACGGGCGTGATTTCTTTGGCGACGATGCTACTGCTACACTGAGAAATCTGCCGTCAGAAGTTGTCGACAAAATCCAGGTTTTCGACAGGCTGAGCGATCAGGCACAACTGACAGGATTCGACGATGGCAATACCACCAAGTCCATCAACATTGTTACCAAACCCAATATGCGGCAGGGCAACTTTGGAAGGATATTCGCCGGATACGGAACAGACAACACCTACCAGGGAGGTGGCAACATCAGTTTTTTCAACAATGCACGCCGTATCACACTCATAGGCCTGACAAACAACATTAATCAGCAAAACTTTTCTTCAGAGGACCTTGTTAATGCTTCCAGTGGAAGAGGAGGGTTCAGAGGTGGCGGTGGATTCGGTGGAGGAAACAATTTCTTTGTCGGCCAACAAAATGGAATAGCAAAAACCAATTCTGTCGGGCTCAATTACAGTGATGCCTGGGGAAAAAAGATTGATGTAACGGCAAGCTATTTCTTCAACAACAGTTCCACCAACAATAACCAACTCATCAACAGACAAAACCTCCTGAAAGATTCTGTCACTTATTATGATGAAAACACCATATCGCATACAGATAATTACAATCACAGGTTCAACTACAGGATGGATTATAAACTGGATTCAGCCAATAGAATTCTTGTAACGGCCAATGGTGGCTTTCAGATCAATAATTCTATCAATGATATCCTTGGCGTCAATTCAGCCTCAGACCATCAGCAGTTAATCAGTAAATCCGGAAATGATCTCACTTCCCATTTAAAAGGCCACAACATCAGCGGCGGCATACTTTATAGCCATGCATTCGCCAAAAGAGGCAGGAGCATTTCATTACAATTAAACGCAAACCTCACCAACAATGATGGATACAATTTCAATAATGCACTCAACAGCTATTTTAAAACTACCTTATTGACCGACACAATAAACCAATATACAAGCAGCCTGAGCCATAGCAACAGATATAGCCTGAATATGGTTTACACTGAACCCCTGGCAACCAAAACCCAATTACAATTTAACTATAACCCCGCCATTCAGAAGAGCCGCGCTGACCGCGAAACATTTGATTTTGATAATTCAGTTTCAAAATACAATATCCTGGATACCATGCTCAGCAACAAGTTTGACAACACCTACAATACCCAGAATGCCGGAATCACTTTCAGGCATGGCGACAGAAATAATATGATTTCAGCAGGTGTGGGCTATCAGTATAGTGATTTGAAGAGTGGCCAGATTTTTCCAATGGAATCCAACATCAGATTCACATTCAGCAATTTTCTTGGTAACGTGTTTGGCAGATTTAAGGTTGGAAAATATGGCAGCATTTTTACCCGTTATCGCGGATCAGTGCGCGCCCCCTCAGTCACCCAGTTGCAAAATGTAATCAATACCAGCAATCAATTGATTTACTCGACAGGAAATCCGGACCTGAAACAACAATATCAGAATGTAGGTATGATACGGTATTCCTATACCAACAGAATAAGTGAAAAGAGTTTCTTTGCAAATGTATTCGTCAACCAAATCAATGACTACATAACCAATGCCACATTCACGGCTTCTCAGGATTCAGTATTGGCCAAAGACATTATACTTCACAGAGGTTCTCAATTAACCAAACCGGTTAACCTGAATGGATATATCAGTTTCAGATCTTTCTTCAATTATAGCATGCCATTAAAGTTCATCAAAACCAACCTGAACCTGAATGGTGGTATCTCCTATTCAAGGCAGCCCGGATTGCTCAATCACGTCAGCAACATTTCCAACAACTATAATTATAACGTAGGTGCCGTGCTGGCAAGCAACATCAGTCAGAATGTGGATTTTAATCTTTCCTACAATGCCAGTTTTAACAATGTAAATAATACCGTCCTTCCCAATCAGAATCAGAACTATGTAAATCAGACCGCAGGCCTTGACATGAGCCTGTCATTGAAAAAAGGGACCTTCTTTCAAAACAATATTTCTTACAATGCCAACAGCGGACTTTCGGCAGGATTTAACCAAAGTTTTTTTCTGTGGAATATGGCAGTTGGACAAAGATTCCTGAAAGGTCAAAGAGGGGAAATAAAACTCTCAGTATTTGACTTGTTAAAACAGAATAAGAGTATTTCGAGAGATGTAACAGAATCTTATATCCAGGATACAAGAAATCAGGTGTTGCAACAATATTTTATGCTGACCTTTACATACAATCTTAAAAACTTTGGAAAGGCTAAGCCACAAAATAATGACATGGAGCACCGGTTTTTCCCCGGCGGGGGCAGACCAGGCGGATTTGGGAACAGGCCTTCGTTTTAGTCAGTATAAAACTGCTGCTCTTGGAAGAGATTGAACTTGTCAGGCTTCTGCAGAACGGGGATAGAGCAGCGTTTAAAACGCTGGTTACGCGGTGGCAGGATATGGTGTATAATACCGCACTCGGATTGATGCAAAATGAAAGTGATGCAGAGGATGTGGCGCAGGAAGTGTTTGTAAAGGTTTTTGAAGCTGTAAATAGTTTTAAAGGAGAATCCAAACTTTCTACCTGGCTTTACCAGATCACAATTCGCAAATCACTGGATGCCCTCAGAAAGAAAAAACGAAAAAAAAGATTCAGCTTTATTTACAGCCTTTACAATGAAAATGATGAATTGATTCACGACCCGCCAGACTTTGTTCATCCGGGTGTAATGGCCGAAAACAAAGAAGATGCAGAATGGTTGTTTAAAGCAGTGAAGAGATTGCCTGAAAATCAAAAGACAGCTTTCATCCTGAACAAAATGGAAACCCTGAGTTACAATGAAGTGGGAGAAATCATGAACTTAAGTACAAATGCAGTGGATGCCTTACTTCAACGGGCAAAGAAAAACTTAAAGAAATATCTTAGCGATCTTTTAAAAGAACAATGACAAAGGTTTTAAAATAATTAAACGTCTAATTAATCAAGTAAATATTCTTTCAAATGAACCAGGACAAAAAAATAGAATCAATTCTGAATAGCCTCAATGGTGTTAGAAGGGCCTCCCCGGGCTATTATTTTTTTACCCGGGTTCAGGAACGCCTGAATGATTCGAGGAGTTATATTGAGGGAGTCATCAGATTCATTACCAAACCTGCTATAGCAATAGCTACGGTCATGATAATTATTCTGATAAATGTTTTTGCAGTTTTAAACACTGTGCAAAAACCCACAGCCCAACAAACCAGCGAGATTGCTTCGGTAGATGAGTATTCACAAATGAATCTTTCATTGTCTGATGTGGAAAAAATCAATCCATGATGAAAAAGCAATCAATCAATAAAGTTTTGCTATCCATTATTCTGGTCTTATTGGCTGCCAATATCGTAATGCTTTACTTCCTCATCAAACCCAATGGGTCAAAACATCACTTTGATGAAGAAAGGACTTCAGAAGACAGCGGAATGTCGGCTGTCCTGAGAAAAAAAGTCGGGTTTACTGAAAAACAGATTGCAGATTATATGAGCCTCAGAAAAGAAAACCGGCCCAACATAAGATCCCAGTTTTCACAACTCAGAACTGCAAAAGAAAATTTTTATAATACCCTCTATCAGAAAACCGGCGACACCACCCTAAATTCCCTTGCAGATTCCATCGCCCTGCATCAAAAGCTTCTCGACCTCAGCATGCGAAATTATTTTCAGGTCGTCAGGCAATTGTGCACCCCTGATCAAATCCCTCAAATGGACAGCCTCCTGAAGCGGATCAATTCCAGAATGATCGGGAAGCCACGCAAAAACAACAGTACATCTGTAAAAAAGTAAAAAACCTCATAAGTATATGAAAACAAAAATCACAATGCTACTGGCTTTCATTTTGTCAGTTTCATTTACTGCCAGCGCACAAATGCAGCGTATGTCAGTTGAAGACAGGGTTAAAGGTGTAATGGAAAAATTATCTCCGCTCAATCTGAATGCAGAGCAACAACAAAAAACCCAAACCGTGTTCACTGATTTTTACAATAATCTTCAAAAAACAATGCAGGAAGCACGAGACAAGGGAGAAAGACCTGACCGTTCGGTATTTCAGAAAGCCACTGATGACCGTGATGCTTCACTGAAAAACATCTTTACTGACGACCAGTTCAAACAATACAAGAACGACATTGAACCTAATCTTATGCCACAGAGAAGAGGTGGGAACAGACAATAGTTTCACCTCCTTTAAAACTCGCTAAGAAAAACCAATCAATTACCCACAAGAATGCGAAACCCCGCTCATTTTGACGGGGTTTTATTTTAGTTCCGGATGCTGCTATTTTCAATGTATCTGCATCCCGAGGTTGTACATCACAAAACTCCAGATGTCGGTTTCTTCGTCAATTTGTTTGGTGACAGGTTTACCCGCTCCATGCCCGGCTTTGGTTTCAACCCTTATGAGCACAGGATTTGAACCCGCATTGTCGGCCTGGAGAGTAGCCGCAAATTTAAAACTGTGTGCCGGCACAACGCGGTCATCATGATCGGCAGTGGTGACCAAAGTTGCAGGATAGGATACTCCTTTTTCCAGATTATGAAGAGGAGAATAACTATATAAATTTTTAAAATCAACTTCATTGTCGCTCCTTCCATATTCTGTTGCCCATGCCCAACCAATTGTGAATTTATGATAACGCAGCATATCCATGACGCCAACCTGGGGTATTGCCACTTTAAAAAGGTCAGGCCTCTGCGTCATAACTGCACCTGCCAGTAAACCACCATTGCTTGCGCCCCTTAAAGCCAGTTTCTGAGGATTGGTATAATTTTCTTTCACCAAAAATTCAGCGGCAGATATCATATCATCAAAAACATGTTGTTTATTTTGAAGCATCCCTGCTTTGTGCCACGCTTCTCCATACTCATTTCCTCCGCGCAAATTCACAACCGCATATACTCCACCCTTCTGAACAAAAAAAGCATTGGAAACCGAAAATGAGGGTGTCAGTGCAATATTAAATCCTCCATAGCCATAAAGTAACACAGGATTATTCCCATCGGGTTTCATTCCTTTTTTATAAGTGACAAACATGGGTACGCGTGTACCATCTTTACTTGTAAAAAACAATTGTTTTACTTCCAGATTATCGGTTCTGAGTTTTAAATCACTCTTCCGGTACAAGGTACTTTTACCTGTCGCAATATCATATCTCAAAATAGTAACAGGATAGTTGTAAGAGGAAAAAATATAAAAAATTTCTTTGTCGCCGCGTTTTGCGTCAAACCCAATTGCAGAACCGATTCCGGGCAATTCAATTGCGTGTTCAATACTGCCATCGTATGAAGCCTGATAAATTCTTGAGGAAGCATCTTTCAGATAAGTCAGAAATAATTTTCCTCCACCTGTTCCCGCATTTTCCAACATTTCAGTTTGTTCCGGAACGATGGTTTTCCAATGGGACTTATCGGGATGTGCCGGATCTATTAAAACCAATCTGTAATTGGGTGCATCCTGATTTGTTCGCACAATAATTTTATCTCCGTCATTATCCACAAAACTGTTTTCACCGGAAAATCCTTTTATCAAAAGTGTAAAATCCTTCTGATTATTTTTTAAATCTTTCACCAAAAGTTCTGAACCGCTTGTCCCTTCAGAAATAGAAAGCATAAGAAATCTTCCATCTTCGGTAACTCCCGCACTTACTATCCGCATGGGATGATTATTGTCTTCATAAATCAATTCATCTTTACTCTGTGGCGTCCCTATCTTATGAAAATATACTTTGTGAAACCTGTTCTGGCCTGTCAATTTTTCTTTTTCATCCGGCACCGGGTAACGGCTGTAATAAAAACCTTCATCTCCTTTCCATGAAAGTTCACTGAATTTGATAAAATCAATTTTATCTTCCAGCCGTTTTCCATCCCTGACATCCATCAACTCAGCTACCTGCCAGTCACTTCCCGATTGGGCTACGAGATAGGCCATGTATCCTGATCCTTTGCTGAAAGAGATGCTACCCACTGCAGCCGTTCCATCTTTGCTAAGTTTGTTTGGATCCAGAAAAACATCAGCTTTACCATCCAATCCTTTTTGGCGATACAAAATACTTTGATTTTGCAATCCGTCATTTTTGTAGAAATAATAGAATTCGCCACGCTTAAACGGAGCGCCATAACGTGGATAATTGAAATATTTTTCCAATGAATCCTTTATCTGGTTCCTGAATGGAATTTTAGATAAATAATTTTCGGTAATATAGTTTTCTTCATTGACCCATTGCTTTGTTTCAGTGCTGTTGTCATCTTCCAGCCAACGATATGGATCCGGAACAATGGTACCGAAATAGTCATCTTTCTGATCCACTTTGCGTGCATCAGGATATTTTATTTGTGAAAAACAAACATTCGTCATAATTACAAATGAAAAAATAATGATAGCAGCTCTCATATAATTTCTTTTCTGAAAGTTAGCTATTAAAAAAATTAAAACCGGGAAATAATAAACCTGAATTTAACCAATACCGTCAGTAGTTACTTCCTTATTTATTTTCAATATCAATCCCTGAAGAACTTTTCCCGGGCCGCATTCGGTAAAACGATTTGCTCCATCTGCAATCATTTGCTGAACCGATTGAGACCATTTTACCGGCCCGGTCAACTGACTGATGAGGTTTTCCTGAATATCTTCAGGATTAGTTACAGGCTGTGCCACTACATTTTGATATACTGCGCAAATTCCCTTTTTGAAATGAGTGTTGCGAATGGCTCCTTCCAATTCTTCTTTTGCCGGTTGCATCAAAGGTGAGTGAAAAGCTCCGCCTACGGGAAGGAGAACTGTCCTCTTTGCACCTGCTTCTTTCAATAAAATATTTGCCCGTTCAACTGCCGGATTTGTTCCTGATATCACTATTTGCCCGGGGCAATTATAGTTGGCAGCAACGACAACACCGTCCACAGATGCACATACTTTTTCAACCGTTTCATTATCCAAACCGAGAACAGCCGACATGGTTGATGGATTTTTTTCACATGCAGCCTGCATCGCAGTTGCCCTCACTTTTACCAGTTTCAAGGCGTCTTCAAAATCAAGCACTTCATTTGCAACAAGAGCTGAAAATTCTCCGAGGGAATGTCCGGCAACCATTTCAGGCATGGCTGTTGCCAAAACTTTAAAAGCAATTACAGAATGAAGAAAAATAGCAGGTTGTGTCACCTTTGTTTCTTTCAATTCTTCGGCGGTACCTGAAAACATGATATCAGAAATTCTGAAACCCAAAACATCATTGGCTTTTTCAAATAATTCTTTTGCTGTGGCATTCTCATCGTAAAGATGTTTACCCATTCCTGAAAACTGTGTTCCCTGTCCGGGAAATACAAAAGCGTGCGCCATATTTTATCTTCTCTTGATTAAATCTGATTGAATAAGGTTGATAAATTCATTTCTGGTGCTCTGTTTTTCAAATTCACCGGTAAATGCTGAGGTAGTCGTCACACAGTTTTGTTTCTGAATGCCGCGCATCATCATACACAAATGTTCAGCTTCAATCACCACAGCCACTCCCAGCGGATTCAATGAATCTTTGATTGCATTTAAAATCTGATGAGTCAACCTTTCCTGAATTTGCAACCTGCGGGCAAATACATCCACTGTCCGTGCAATTTTACTCAGGCCTGTTACCCATCCATTGGGAATGTAGGCAATATGCGCCTTCCCGAAAAAAGGCAACATGTGATGTTCGCACAGGCTATACAATTCAATATTTTTTACTATCACCATTTCACTGATGGTGTCGTGAAATTTGGCAGAGTTTAAAATTTCACTTGCATCCATTTCATAACCTTTGGTAGCAAATTGCATCCATTTTGCAATCCTTTTGGGAGTTTTGAGCAACCCTTCCCTTGTTGGGTCTTCTCCTATCAGTTTTAAAACGGATTCATAATTCTGCATCAGCGATGATGTGGTTTCATCATCGAATTCTTCTGTCTTTTTGTATGCCATTATTTATTTTGAAGGTTTAGTTCAAGCGGGATATTCCGCAAAATTTTTTTCAGTTTCATACAGCCTGACTACCAATTCCCTGTCAGGTTCGATGTAATCTTTTAGCAGATTATAAATTACAATAGTAATATTTTCTACAGTTGGATTTTTTTCTCTGAATTCTTCGACGTCGAGGTTGAGATTTTTATGGTCGAATCTCCTGATCACCTTTTCCCTGATCAATTCACCTAATTTTTTCAAATCTGCTACAAAACCAGTATCCTTATCAGGAATGCCGATCAGTTTTACAATCAGTTCATAGTTGTGCCCGTGATAGTTTGGATTGTTGCATTTGCCAAAAACTGCAAAATTTTTCTGCTCATCCCACGCGTCATTATGCAGACGATGTGCAGCGCAAAAATGTTCCTTTCTGAAAACTGCCACCTTCTTATTTTCCATGTCCATTTTTATTTATTCTCCAAAATATTCTACAAAAATACGGGGTGTTTCATACAGCCGGATGCGGTGAAGACTGACACCAGAAGGTAATCCGCCCCGCAATTGTTCCCAAATACTCATCGCAAGATTCTCCACTGTAGTCATTTTCCCTTTCATAAAATCCACGTCAATATTCAGGTTGTGATGATCCACTTTATCCAAAACAACTTCTTTTACCAATTTACTGAGTACCCGTGCATCGATTGAGTAACCCGTGCTTGCATCAGGTTTTCCCTTGATGGTTACCCACAATTCATAATTGTGTCCATGCCAGTTTTCGTTGGCACAACCTCCAAAAATTGCTTCATTTTTTTCCTTCGACCAATCAGGATTGAATAATTTATGTGCCGCATTGAAGTGTTCAATGCGCGTGAGATATACCATTTTTCTTCAAGTTTCGGCAAAGGTAGTCGAATGATGGCATTCCTTATTCCCGCCAGGGGTGTGAACCGGCACCATCTATAATGATAATAGTACCTTTGGCGAAATCTATTCTCTAAAAATGCGAATTGCTGTTTATAGCCGGGGTTTGGGATCTGATCAATTGGAAGGAATCAAATTAATCCTGCAGGAATTCTCTAATAATAATATTAAACCTGTAATATATCAGGACTTTTTTAACCAGTTTTATTGTTCATTATCGTATCAGCACACTATCAGCACTTTCAACAAGCCGGATGATTTAGAGAATATTGATTATATCATCAGCCTCGGTGGAGATGGTACTTTGTTGGATGCAGTCACCTTTGCTGCCAACAGGGATATACCTATTATTGGTGTTAATTACGGAAGATTGGGTTTTCTCGCCAACATCAGCCACAATCAAATCAGTGAAATCATCAAGGCTTTATTGCAACACACATTTGTGATTGACAGGCGAACATTAATTCACCTGGACGCCAATATTCCGCTTTTCAATGGCATGCCATACGGCCTGAATGAATTTGTCATTCACAAGAAAGATTCTTCGCCGATGATCAAAATCCACACTTATCTGAATGGTGAATTTTTGAATACTTATTGGGCAGATGGCCTCATTGTGGCAACCCCCACAGGATCCACCGGATATTCCCTGAGTTGCAACGGACCCATTCTCTTTCCCGAGTCCAAGAGTTTCGTTATCACGCCGGTTTCACCTCATAACCTGAACATCCGGCCCATTGTAGTGCCGGATCAATCAGTGGTATCCTTTGAGGTGGAGGGGCGTACCGACGGATTTCAATGCACTCTGGACAGCCGCAGGGAAATTGCCCCGATAGAGTCATTGCTGGCAATCAAAAAAGAGTCTTTCCATATAAGCCTGGTAAGGCTTAGTGAAAATAATTTTTTGCAAACTTTAAGGAATAAACTGTCCTGGGGATTGGATAAAAGAAATTAATCGGTACTTTTAGCTCCATTTTTTCACTAAAGTTTAGGGACTGCAAAAATTCTACTTAGCATTTTTAATCGCCTCATGAAAAAATTGTTCATTGTTATAGCTGTTTTGTTTTGCTATTTCTCAGGTATGTCCCAGGGAGAGCAATATGCTTATCAGCAGGATGCAGAGTTTGGAATTTCTGCCGGTGTTGCCCATTATTTTGGAGACCTGAACACTACGGGTAAAATCAACAAGCCCAAACTGGCAATTGGCGGTTTTTTCCGAAAACAAATAAACAACTATATCGGATTCAGAATTTCAGGTCATTATGCACTTTTGGGATATAGTGACAGGTACAGCAGCAACGAATATCAGCAAAGAAGGAATTTGAGTTTTAATACAAGTATTTTGGAATTGGCGGTACAGGGCGACTTTAATTTTTTCAAATTTATCCCAACAGACCCTGATCATATTTTTACCCCTTACGTATCTATCGGAGTAGGTATTTTTAGTTATGATCCTTATACCTATTTAGACGGGCAAAAATATTTTTTAAGGCCTCTGCACACAGAAGGGCAGACGTTTTACCAGGGAAGAAAGACCTACGGTTCAATGGCAGTTTGTTTCCCGATAAGTTTCGGAGTAAAATATGCACTCAATGACAAAGTCAATGTATTCGGCGAAATCGGATACCGTTTTACTACAACAGATTATATTGACGATGTAAGCAAAACCTATGTCGGAATAGATAAATTTCCAAGTACCGCAGGCGGAAAAAATGTAGCCGGATTGCTACAGGACAGGTCGTACGAAACCGGAACCCCAATTGGAATTGAAGGAAGGCAAAGAGGATTCAGCAAACAAAAAGATTCTTATGCAATAATGGAAGTCGGGATTTCGCTTAACCTGACCTCCTATCGCTGCCCTCCTTCCAAATAGGCCATAAGATTGTGATAATATTTCTGAAACCATCCGGGATTTAAACAAGATTTAAAACAGAAAACTTAATTTTGCTACGATGATAAATTTTGACTCTATGGAGTATAATACTACCAGAAATCATTTGATTATTCGTGAATATGGACGACATATTCAGAAAATGGTAGATTATATACTGACTATTGAAGACCGTGAAAAACGCACCAAAGACGCCCATGCAATTGTAGAACTGATGGGATTTTTGAATCCTTCTCTGAAACAGGTGGAAGATTACAAACACAAGCTGTGGGACCACCTATATATCATAAGTGATTTTAAGCTTGATGTGGATAGTCCTTATCCCAAACCTGAAAGAGAAACCTACAATGAGAAGCCTGCAATTCTACCCTATCCTAAAAAATATCCCAAATACAATCATCTGGGAAAGAACCTGGAATCTCTCATTGATAAAGCAATGAAAGAAGAAGACCCCGACAAAAAGCAGGGACTGGCCAATACCATTGCCTATTACATGAAACTTACCTACAGCAACTGGCACAAAGAATTGGTACATGATGACAGCATCCAGGCTGAACTTTCAGCTCTTACCAATGGGCAGCTTGAGTTTGACAACAAACCATTCATCAGGCACCGCAATCCCATCAACAGGGAAGATTTTGTAAGCAATATTGGAAAAAGCAGGAAAAGTTATTCAAGAAATAACAGAGGTGACAGAGGTGGCAGAGGCAGAAAGTTTGGGGGAAAGAGAAAGTATTAATAATTGAATTCAGATTAATAAATTTAACCCTGGCATGAACCAGGGTTTTTAATATTGATTCCTACAATATGGGCAGTTTTATAGTAACTGGCGGAAAGAAGTTAAAAGGGGAAATAGAACCCCAGGGAGCAAAGAATGAAGCGCTTCAGGTAATCTCAGCCATACTACTGACTTCGGAAGAAATTGCCATTCATAATATCCCGGATATTACAGACGTAAATCTTCAGATGGAATTACTGAAAGACCTGGGGGTATCTGTCAAAACGCTGAAACCACATTCCTACACTTTTCAGGCAAAAGATATAAATCTTGATTATCTGACTTCCCAGGAGTTCAGAAAAAAAGCAGGGCGGTTGCGGGGAAGCGTTTTAATGGCGGGGCCTCTTCTTGCAAGATTTCATAAAGCATATATTCCGAAACCCGGTGGCGATAAAATTGGGCATCGGCGGCTGGATACACATTTGGCGGGATT
Source organism: Chitinophagaceae bacterium (assembly GCA_017307735.1). GTDB lineage: Bacteria > Bacteroidota > Bacteroidia > Chitinophagales > Chitinophagaceae > Ginsengibacter. The sequence continues at coordinate 79,245 of JAFKGR010000015.1, read as the reverse complement.
TCAAAAACTGGGAGTCCGGTTTGATTTCGAAAGTGACGCCAGTTTTTTCCACCTTCATACAGACGGGCTGAAAGGAAAATACATGGTTCTTGATGAACCGAGTGTCACCGGTACAGCCAACCTTGTGATGGCCGCGGTTTTAGCAGAAGGAACCACCACCATTTATAATGCAGCCTGCGAACCTTACATACAACAACTTTGCAGGATGCTGCAAAATATGGGAGCAAAAATTTCCGGAGTCGGCAGCAATTTATTGCGGATCGAAGGAGTGAATTCTTTGCATGGAACAACCCATACGATACTTCCCGATATGATCGAAGTGGGATCATTTATCGGGCTTGCTGCAATGACACAAAGTGATATTACCATCAAAAATGCAGGAATAAAATATCTGGGAGTAATTCCGGAACGATTTTCCCAACTCGGAATTAAAATGGAGTTACATGATGACGACATACACATTCCCTGCCAACCATTGTATGAGATCGAAAGCTATATCGACAACTCCATGCTTACGCTCTATGACCACCCCTGGCCGGGCCTTACCCCTGATTTGCTAAGTGTGCTTCTGGTGGTGGCTACACAGGCAAAAGGAAGTGTGCTGATCCATCAGAAAATGTTTGAAAGCCGCTTATTCTTTGTAGATAAAGTGATTGAAATGGGAGCAAGAATTGTGCTCTGCGATCCGCACCGTGCTGTGGTTGTCGGACTTGAAAGAAAAGCCCCGCTTCACGGCATATCCATGACAAGCCCGGATATCCGTGCGGGCGTTGCCTTGCTCATTGCAGCACTTAGTGCGGAGGGAGAAAGTACCATTCAAAATATTGAACAGATTGACCGGGGGTATGAAAACTTTGATGAACGGCTGAGATCCCTGGGTGCAGAAATTCAAAGGAATTAAAGAACCGGATATGCAACAAGAACAAGAAAATAAGATCTACAAAAAAATTTTAATTATCACTGCCCCTTCAGGTTCAGGAAAGACATCCATTGTCCGGCACCTGATAAAAAAATTTCCACAACTTTCTTTTTCCGTATCATCCACCACCCGGAAGCCCAGGCCCAAAGAAAAAGAAGGAGTGGACTATCATTTTATTGATGGCGACATCTTTAAAAAAATGATCCACAATAAAGAATTCCTCGAATGGGAAATGGTATATGAAGGCAAATATTATGGTACACCAAAATCAGAGATGAGCAGGATATGGGGAATGGGAAAAGTCCCGGTTCTTGACCTGGATGTAAAAGGGGCTATTCATGTTCAACAACAATATCCTGTAAACACTTTTGTAATTTTCATTCAGGCTCCCTCGCTCGAAACGCTGAAAGAAAGATTACAAAACAGAGGTTCCGAAACCCCTGAAAGTCTGGAAGCACGGCTAAATAAGAGCACTTATGAAATGACCTTCCGCAAAAATTTTGAACACATCATTGTCAACGACGATTTCGATAAAGCCTGCAAAGAAGCAGAAAGCATTGTGAATACTTTTCTCAAGTCCTGACATTCTTTATACAAATGCAATAAATTTGTTAGATGGAGATAAATACACTTATCATCATCACAGCCGTTTCACTTGCTGTTATTTGCTTTATGAACGGTATCGTTTCTGCGTATTTTTCTGCAAGCCGGCTGGCAATTGAACTCAAGAAAAAACAGAATAAATACAGCGGAAGAGTATGGTATGATTATTTCCAAAATCCACCCAAATTTATTTCAGCCACACTCGCACTGATTAATTTGCTCCTTGTAATTTTCGTCTATACAGGATGGTTATTATTAATCACGGTTTACGATTATTGGGGCATTCAGAATATTTATATACAAATGATTATCGCAGCAGCTATCGGAACAATGGCTCTGCTGATCGTTGATCTTTTTTTCAGAATTACTTTTCATTCTCTGCCCAATTCCATTCTGGGAAGCGGATTTGTAACATTTCTTGTAAAACTTCTTTTGTCGCCGGTAGCCTGGATTGCTGTTAATCTGGTACAGGCTTCAGAATGGATCCTGAAGTTTATTCTAAATGTCAAAATCAACAAGAATACAGTTGCATTTTCACGCCCTGACATTGACATGTTTGTCCAACAATTAAAAAATGACGATCAGGATGATAAGCTGGAAAAAAACAATGAGATATTTGAAAATATTATTTCTCTTTCCGAAAAAAAAATTAAGGCATGTCTCATCCCGCGCAAAGAAATTATTGCTGTCAATATCAATGCATCCATTGATGAATTAATTCAAAAATTCAATGAGACCAAATTAAGCAAGCTTATCATTTACCGCGACAGCATTGATACCATTGAAGGTTATGTGCATCAGTTGGATATGTTCAGAAAACCGTCGACTATCAAAGAAATACTGTTACCCATTCCGATTGTACCCGAAAGTATGAATGCAACCGATTTGATAAATAAGTTTACCCGCGAAAGAAAAAGCATTGCATGGGTGATTGATGAATTCGGAGGTACCGCTGGCGTAGTCACGATGGAAGATCTGCTGGAAGAAATATTCGGAGATATTTTTGACGAATTTGACGGAACCAAAGCCCAGGCTGATAAACAAATCAGCCCCAAAGAATACATACTGAGCGGAAGATTAAGCCTGGATATTATTTCGGAGAAATACCAGCTTCAATTTAAAAGAAGAGGCGAAGCTGAAACATTGAGCGGCTATATCATCAACCGAAGCGGTACGATCCCAAGACAAAAAGAACGTGTAATCATTGATGACTATTTATTCGATATTCTCAGCGTTTCGAGCACAAGAATTGAAACTGTAAGGCTAAAAATTTTACAATAGAATCTAACAAAAAACACCGGTATGGTTAATGTATATGTCAGATATATCAAGTGAAAAAAATACTTCAATAATTTATTCTTCTGATCAGGCTTTCAATTCACTTTATACAGGCAATGTTTTTGAAGCGGCATCCAAACATTGGACACCTGTGGAAGTTGCTGTCAAAGCTGCTTCGTTTTTAGCCACCTATTCCGGAGTAAAAATTCTGGATATCGGCAGTGGTGCGGGAAAATTCTGCCTTGTGGCAGCCCATCATTCACCCAGGGCTTATTTTACCGGAATAGAACAAAGGGAATATCTGGTAACCATGTGTAATAAATTGAAAAAAGATCTTCACCTTACCAACGTAACTTTCTTTCATAAAAATATGACAGACGAAGATTTCTCGGCATACAACAATTTCTATTTTTATAATTCATTTTATGAAAATAAAACGGGAACACAGAAGATTGATTACGAAGTAAGGTATGATGAAAAACTATACGATTATTATAACCTCGTTCTTTACAAAAAACTTCAGAAATTGCCGGCAGGAACAAGAATTGTAACCTATCACAGCCTTGGCATAGAAATGCCGCCCGGTTATGAAATCGTCAATTCCGAATTTGCAGATTTTCTTAAATTCTGGGTAAAACTTTGAACCGGTTCTATCCGGAGAAAAAACTCCTCCAATACCATACATGACGGTAAACAATTATGAATTTCAATTTCCCTTATTATTTTCAAAAAATCCTGACTCAGGTTACTGTCATTTTTAAAAAATTATGTTGTTGTAAAAACGACTTTGTCATTTCTTTGCAAACTGAATAAAATATATAAACATGAAAGTAGCAGTTGTTGGTGCCACCGGCCTTGTCGGCCGGAAAATGCTCCAGGTACTTGAAGAAAGAAATTTTCCGGTGACAGAGCTTATTCCTGTCGCTTCAGAAAAATCGATTGGAAAAGAAGTCACTTTCAAAAATCGAAAATATAAAGTAGTTAGCGCTGAGGATGCAATCAAGGCAAAACCGCAGGTCGCTTTGTTTTCAGCAGGCGGCAGTACTTCACTTGCCCTCGCACCCCTTTTTGCAAAAGCCGGTATTTATGTTGTGGACAATTCCTCGGCCTGGCGTATGGATCCATCCAAAAAACTGGTTGTTCCCGAAATAAACGGTGAAACATTAACGAAGGATGATTACATCATTGCCAATCCAAATTGTTCAACTATTCAGATGGTGCTTGTTTTAAATCCGCTATATCAAAAATATGGAATCAAACGTGTGGTGGTAAGCACTTACCAGAGTGTAACAGGTTCCGGGGCAAAAGGCGTTCGCCAATTGGAAAATGAACGGAACCACACAAAAGGAGATATGATTTACAAATATCAAATTGATGAAAATGCCATTCCTCATATCGATGTATTTCAGGAAAACGGTTATACCAAAGAAGAAATGAAAATGGTGAATGAAACCAAAAAGATCATCAACGATAATGACATCAAAGTAACAGCCACGTGTGTACGTATTCCGGTTGTTGGCGGACATAGCGAAAGCGTCAATATTGAACTTAAAAAAGATTTTGATCTCAGGGATGTAAAAAATACTTTATCCAATGCTCCGGGAGTTGTTTTGGAAGACGATCCGGAACACTTCATTTACCCCATGCCGATTCATGCTCATGAAAAAGATGAAACCTTCGTAGGTAGAATCAGGAGAGATGATACGCAGGATAACACACTCAACTGCTGGATTGTAAGCGATAATTTACGCAAGGGCGCAGCTACCAACGCAGTGCAGATTGCTGAAAAGCTGTTGGAAAAGGGAATCATATCCAACAATTGATTTATAAAATCAAAATCTCAGTAACTAATTCTATAAAAATGTTACTGAGGTTTTTTGTTGCTTCGTCTGTTGAAATTCAATAGTGAGATTTATTTCGGTTCATGCTTTTTTGATACAACTGTATTATAAAATGACCACCAGGATTAGCCTATATTGCATTCATGTACAGGCTGAAGAAATCGCTGGGGCAACATTTTTTAAAGGACAAACAAGTTATTGATAAAATCCTGCAAAACCTGTCGCAATGCAGTTTTCATTCACTCCTTGAAGTGGGGCCGGGCGGAGGCGCTCTGACGGAAAAACTTTTGAAATTACCTGATATTCATTTTCTGGCAGTGGAAGTAGATAAAGAGAAAGTTGATTATCTGTCGGAAAAATTTCCGGAATTAAAAATTATTCATGGAGATTTTCTCAAAATGGAAAAACCATTCAAAGAACCCTTTTCCATTATCGGCAATTTCCCTTACAACATTTCCTCGCAAATTTTATTCAGGATTGTGGATTGGTTTCCAGAAGTTGAAAACGTTGTCGGCATGTTTCAAAAAGAAGTGGCACAAAGGATAGCGGCTTCGCCCGGGAGCAAAAGTTTTGGAATCATCAGCGTGCTTATCCAATATTATTATGATGTACAATTTCTGTTCACCGTAAAAAAAGAAGCATTCAATCCTCCACCGAAAGTAGAGAGCGCTGTGATCCGGCTGACCGCCAGGAAAAATCTGTTGGCCATCAAAGACAATGCATCATTCAGAAAGATTGTAAAAACAGCATTCTCACAAAGAAGGAAAACGCTTAGAAATAATCTGAAAGGAATCATCTCCGCTGAAAAACTAAACGATTCGTTATTTGACAGGCGGGCAGAAACACTGAGCATAAAGGAATTTGCATCCCTGAGTTTTGAGCTCTGAACCATACTGATCAGAAATTACATTCTTATTTTCGGGTTCTATAAAAATCAAGGAATACCCGGCAATCATTTATGAGATGATTCCACCGATACATGTACCGACTGCACGGTTTCACCGAAAAATAATTCTGAATGATGATTGAAATCGGAGGGATCATCTGTCGTAAAGAAATCTACTTTGCCAGACCTGGAACATTTTGTTTCTATTTCCGGATGACGTTGAAGATACTGTTTCAGACTTTCAGCCACAATTTCTCCCTGCCCGATAATTTTAATTTCCGGTGAAATTATTTTTTGAAGAATATCTTTTATCAAAGGATAATGAGTGCATCCCAAAAGTATGGTGTCTGTTTTTTCATCCTTCGCCAATAATTCTCTCACATCTTTTTCGATAAAATAAAATGCGCCCGGTGAGTGGGCTTCGTTGTTTTCAATAATCGGAACCCATAGAGGACAAGCATGCTGTGTAATCCGAATGCCGGGAAAAAATTTCCTTATCTCGATAAGGTACGACTCTGATTGAACGGTGCCTCGGGTAGCCAGAATACCGATATTACCTGTACCTGAATAATTGCCAATCACCTCTGCTGTCGGCCTGATGACTCCCAATACCCGTTGCTCAGGATTCCAGCGGGGGAGATCTTTCTGTTGAATTGTCCGCAATGCCTTTGCAGAAGCAGTATTACATGCAAGAATGATTAACGGGCAACCTTTGTCCATCATCCATTTCACACATTCTTTTGTGTAAGCATACACCGTTTCAAAACTTCTATTCCCATAAGGTGCACGGGCATTGTCACCCAGATACATATAATCATACTGAGGCAATGCATTTCTTATTTCTCTTAGCACGGTAAGACCTCCGATCCCCGAATCAAATATTCCGACAGGTGACATGATTACAAAAATAGGAACAGATACTTCATTCAAAAACCTGCGTGGTAAAAATTCTCTCAGAAGATATTCCCCAAAATAAAGAAAACCACCCTCACGGATGGTTTCCAAACTTATTTTCCTGCATGGTTTATTTGCCTGCCGGCGGAACAGCGGCGGGAGCAGCAGGTTTAATATTTAATTTTTTAATTACCAACGGCCCGATATCTTCTTTTGGTGGAGCTACAATCAATGCATCTCTTCCAAAAACGTAAGTGTAACCGTTTTCTTTTGCAACTTCCTCAATGGCAGCCTGGAGTTTCTTTTGAATTGGCATTGCCAGTTCCTGCCTTTTGGCTTCCATCTGCTGGTTGATTTCCTGTTGCTGATTTGACAAATCCTGGCTTTGTTTCTGAAGGTCATTTCTCTTCACTTCCTTCAGGCTGGGGCTCATGGTAGAGGAATCTTTAATGAACTGCTGAACAGCCGAATTAAAAGCATTCTGTTTGTCCTGTGCATTTTGATAAAGAGATTGCTGATACGCATTTAAATCGTTCTGCAACTTGGTAGCTTCGGGCATGAGCATGATAATACTGTCAGCATTTACATATCCGATTTTCTGAGCGCTTGTCGTGTTGTTGAATCCAAATATTCCTATTGAAATAAATAGAATGGCGAAAAAGTGTTTCATTTGATGTTCTTGAAGTTTGTTTATAGTTTTAAGTGTTTATTTAATTCTTATTGGCTGCATGGAAGTTTCATTTTTATTTTTATTTAACACCCAGCATTTTTAAAATCTCATCACTCTTGTCAAGTTTTGGGTCGGCAAATATAACGGTAATTCCTTCACTTTTGTCCAAAATAAAGTCATACATTTTTTCGGCGGCCAGCTTTTGAATTGCATTATAAACCTTATCCTGAATTGGCTTTATCAGCTCTTCACGCTTCTTAAACAAATCACCATGGTAGCCAAACCTTTTGGTCTGCAGATCCCTCAATGATTTTTCGGCATTGAATATCTGATCTTCCCTTTTCTTTTTCAAATCATCGCTAAGCATAACCTTCTCGGCATCATATTCCCGTTGCAACTTTTCCAGATCGGCAGATTGCTTATCAATTTCCTGTTGCCACATAGCGCTGAACTGATTCAATTTATCCTGGGCTTCTGTGTATGCGGGAATCTTATTGAGAATGTATTTAGAGTCAATCACAGCATAGCGCTGGGCATCGGCATTCATAAATGCAAAACCGGCCAACAACAGTACGATTATTTTTTTCATGGTCGTTTTCTTTTATTACTGCTATTCAACGGTGAAACGTATAAATTCATTTCGTATTCTCAATCAAAATCCAAACGATAAAATCACATTTTTTTCAAACCTCATTCTGATCTTCATTATTCAGGTTCCTGACCCAGCATAAAGGTAAACTTGGCTGCGCCTTTTATTCCTGTTGTTCCGTTAATTCTGTCTAATCCTATACCATAGTCAAACCCAAGCAAACCAAACATCGGCAGGAAGAAGCGCATTCCCAAACCCACAGAACGCCGCAATTTAAAGGGGTTATAATCCTTGAAACCATACCATCCGTTAGCTGCTTCAAAGAATGCCAGCCCGAAGATGGTACTGCTGGCGGCAGTACTGAACGGATATCTTACTTCAAGCGTATATTTATTGAAAATGGTAAAGAAATTCGTTGCCTGGCTCAGATCAGGATTAATCTTGGGATCACTGTTGTCATACACCGGATATCCTCTGTGGGCAATGATATCATAACCAATCAATCCAAAAGTATTTGTCATACCTGCATCTCCCAATTGGAATCTTTCAAACGGGGAAAGAATTGTTTTATTGGAATACCTTCCCAAAAATCCAAACTTGGCTGCTGCGTGAATAATGAATTGTTTGTTTCTTTCTTCACCTTTCGGTTGTCCAATAGGGACATACCATTCTGCCGTAAATCTTTCTTTATGGAATTCCACCCATTTATATTCTCCAAATTGTTCTGATTTTCCATGGTTAAACAACGAATAAGGAGGGGTTAACTGGGCGCTGAGCAAAAAGTTGGAACCGCTGGTCGGGAAAATCGGATTAGGCCCGGCTGAGTTTCTTGCCAATGTAATCTTAAAGCTGATATTATTGGAAACTCCATTGGCCATTCCAGGGAATATGTTGTAATTCTTCATTGAATATCGCTGGTAATTCAGTTCATAAATCAATGCGAAGAAATCATCCGGCCATTTTAATTGTTTTCCCAAAGACACACCTATTCCCATTGTTCTGATGTAGGAAGAGTCTGCAAATTTTGAATTATAGAGACCCGTCGTCGGATCAAATGCATTTGCATATTTGGTATCATAATAACTTACGGTAAAGGAATTCTTTTTCTTTCCTCCCAGCCACGGTTCCGTGAATGATACATTGTATGACCTGAATTGCCGGCCATTGCTTTGTGCACGCAAGCTCAACTTTTGTCCATCACCCACAGGCAGCGGATCCCATGCTTCCTTGTGAAAAATATTATTGAGGGAAAAATTATTAAATGAAACTCCTATAGTGCCCGTAAGCCCTATGCCACCGCCAAAACCAGCGGACAATTCCAGTTGGTCGCTTGATTTTTCAACCAGGTTCCAGGTAATGTCAACCGTACCATCTTCAATATGGGGAGTTATATTCGGATTAATTTTTTCCATATCGAAATAACCAAGCTGGCCCAATTCCCTTTGTGTACGGATGATAAGCTGGCGGCTGAATTTTTGTCCGGGTATGGTTCTCAATTCGCGCCGTATCACATGTTCTTTTGTTTTGTCGTTTCCAACAATTTCAACTTTTCCAATGGTTGCCTGTGGTCCTTCCTGAATCTTGATTTCAAAATCAATGGTGTCATGATAAACAGCCATTTCCGTAGGGGTGGCTTTGAAAAACAAATATCCGTCATCCATATACAGGCTGGAAATGTCGCCGCCTTCCATGGAAGGAATTACACCCAAACGCTTATTCAGAGTTTCGGAATTATATACATCACCTTTTTTGATTCCGAGAAATACACTCAATATGCTGTCTGAATATTTTGTATTTCCCTTCCAGGTAATATTTCCAAAATAATATTTATCCCCTTCTTTCAGCTTGATGGCTACATCCAGGCCGCTTCTCACCTGGTAAGTAGTATCTGCAAGTATCTGCGCATCGCGATAGCCCAAAGAATTATAATAATCAATTATATTTCCTTTATCCTCTACATATTTTTTGTCATTAAACTTGGAAGAGCTGAGGAACTTGAACCGTACATAGGGATCTAAAACTTCTTTGGTAGAAGTAGGAAATAAAAATCCATAATCCTTCATGTATTCACTAAATCTAATCTTGTTCGATTTTGTAGAATCGTAAACATTAAAGTTTTTTGTAGGGAACAAGGTAAGCCGGCTTTTTTCTTTGGTTCCCTTCATCTTCTTTTTCAGTCTTAGATCCGACACATTTTCATTTCCTGCAAAATAGATATCATTGATACGGACCTTCCCGTTTTTATGAATATTGAACAAAAGGTTCACTGCATTGTCATTTTTGGGATCATTCGTTTGATCTACGTCAACACTCACATTGCGAAAACCCTTGTCCACAAAAAACTTGCGTATAATTTCGGCAGACGTCACCTTCAGACCTTCTGTTACGCGGGTAAGTCTTCCTTTGACAATTCCGATTTTTGGAAGCAGGTCTTCCTGTTCAGCCTTGGTAATTCCTTTAAATTTAAAAGAAGTCAAAGATGGCCTGTCTTTCAGGTGTATCTCAACGCCTATCCTGTTGTTGCCGGAAAGGCTGGTTATATAAATTTCTGCATCTGAAATCAAACCCTGTTTCCACAAATTATTAATGGCTTTTGAAAAAAGATCGCCCCCGGGGATGGTCACTTTGTCTCCCACCGCCATACCGGAAATTGAAACAATCAGATTCGGGTCAAAGGATGTGGTACCGGTCACTTTAATATCGGAAATTACATATTGTTTCGGCGTATGTGAATCAAAAATGTGTTCCAGTTCCGGGCTGATGGCGGTTGGTACGGTATCCTTCGAAATAGCTGTCTCCGGCCTTCTGAGCGTGTCTATTTGTGCAGATGCATTTATGAGAGAAAAAGCAGCTATTACTAGCAAGAACGTTCTCTTGTAGATCCGAAGCATTCAAGATTTTTTTGTAAGGGGGGCAAATTAATTTTATTAATTGTAAGTAATTGTTAAATGCACTACAAATCAGGTGGCCTAAGTCTTGCAGGACAAGGCTTTCACGAAACTACCTGATCACTTGTCTTTCCAAACCTTCTTTCCCTGCCCTGATAATCTAATATGGCTTCATACAAATTTTCTTTCCGGAAATCGGGCCACAGAGTGGGTGTGAAATACAATTCGCTGTAGGCAAGCTGATACAATAAAAAGTTACTGATACGATACTCGCCACTTGTACGGATCATCAATTCCGGATCAGGAAATTCCGACGTACACAAGTGCGAGGTAAACAATGCGGCATCAATATCAGTGAACCTTATTTCTTTGTTTTCAACTTTCCGGGCTATTTCTTTCACGGCATTCACAATTTCCCAACGGCTGCTGTAGCTTAATGCCATAATAAGATTCAATCCTGTGTTGGCAGAGGTTTCATCAATGGCTGCTGCCATTTCTTTTCTTGCAGATTCAGGTAGTTGTTGCATATCGCCAATCACATACAACCTGATATTATTCTTATTTAGTGTCGGTACTTCTTTCCTTATTGTATCAACCAACAATTCCATCAGACCGGTCACCTCATCTTTGGGCCTTTCCCAGTTTTCTGTACTGAAAGCATACAATGTAAGATATTCTATTCCCAATTCAGCGCAACCCTCAACAATGTTGCGCACACTTTCTACACCATTGTAATGTCCGTAAAGCCTGTTGTGGCCACGTTCTTTCGCCCATCTGCCATTCCCGTCCATAATTATGGCAATGTGCCGGGGAAGTTTATTTTTATCCAGTTTGTCTTTCAGCTCCATACTCGGTTCAAAACAAGGTGGCCAAAAGTAAAAAGAAAGTTGCTATGTGGTATAAAAGAATTTTGGAGAGAATCTGCCAAATGCAACTCTCCCAAATAAACTCCTGAATTCGCAATCGCTTTCGGTAAAGAAAAAAATCAGACCCGCAGAAGGCAAATTCCCAAACTCAGAAAATCAAACATCGTAAAAAAATTGAAACAATTTCAGACAATCCTTGAAATCAGGCTCGCGCTTTTCGTGGGAAGTAATGAACTTCCCATCAGGTATTCATCCACTTTTCTGGCACATTCCCGTCCTTCACTGATAGCCCATACCACCAGGGATTGTCCTCGCCTCATATCGCCAGCGGCAAAAACTTTTGGAATGTTTGTATTGAATTCTTTTGCAGATGCTTCCACATTTCCACGCTGATCCAGCTTTATTTCCAGATTATTCAGCAAACCTTCGTGTTGTGGATGAATAAATCCCATTGCAAGCAAAGCCAGTTCACACGGAATGATCCTCTCAGTTCCCTCCTTTTCTAAAAATTGAGCCGGCCTTTTTTCTTTGGTAAAATTCCAATCGAGATCCACAATTTTCAAACCTTTCAAATTCCCATTTTCATCCGTAACGAATTCTTTAGTCAGAATGGCCCATTCACGATCACATCCCAGTTCGTGCGATGAAGTGGTTTTTAATTTCATCGGATAAGTAGGCCAGGGCATAAATTCGTTCCTGTCTTTGGGAGGCATTGGCATCAGTTCAAATTGAGTAACAGAAGCAGCTCCCTGCCTGTTGGATGTTCCCACGCAGTCACTTCCGGTATCCCCGCCACCAATCACAACAACATTTTTTCCGGTGGCCAGAATGTCTTCTGAATAAATATTGCTTTCTATTTCCGCATCTGCAAACGGATCTCTTTGTGCGTTCCTTTTATTTTGTTGTTTCAAAAATCTGACGGCAAAATGAATTCCCTCCGATTGATTTCCGGGTATTTCCAATCCGCGTGGGATTGTACTTCCGCCAGCCAAAACAATGGCGTGATACTCGCGCAACAGATCGCTCGCACTCACATTGACACCCACATTTTTATGAAAAAGAAATTCAACACCTTCCTCTTCCATCACGGCAACCCGCCTGTCAATTACCCATTTCTCCAATTTAAAATCCGGGATCCCATAACGCAACAAACCTCCCGGTGCATCATCTCTTTCAAAAACAGTAACTGTGTGCCCGGCATAATTTAACTGAGCCGCAGCAGCCAGGCCCGCCGGCCCCGAACCAATCACGGCTACTTTTTTTCCTGTGCGTATCAGGGGTTTTTTCGGTTTTACCAACCCTTTTTCATAAGCGATTTCTATAATGTGCTTCTCAATCTCCTCAATGGTCACCGGTTGTTCATTGATACCAAGCACGCAGGCGGTTTCGCAGGGTGCAGGGCAAATCCTGCCGGTAAATTCAGGGAAATTATTGGTGGAGGTCAGAATCTGGTAGGCCTCCTCCCAGTTTTCTCTGTAAACAGCATCATTGAATAAGGGAATGTGGTTGCCCAGCGGACAACCATAATCGCTATGGCAAAATGGAACGCCACAATTCATACACCGCGCTGCCTGTTTGACAAGATCAGACTTTTTGAACCTGTTGATAAATTCGTCGTAATCATTCTTCCGCTCTTCAGGATATCTTTTGTGCGGATTGATCCTGGAAAATTCTAAAAATCCTGTGATTTTGCCCATTTTAAAAGTTGTGTTTTTTGTTTAAGACTATTGGTTAACCTTTATGGCACTATTTGCAAGCACCCTCTTGTAATCGCGGGGGAATACCTTGATAAAATTTTTCAATTGATTTTCAAAATCCTTTAAAATGAAGGATGCCACCGTACTTTTCGTGTATTCATAATGTTTAGATATCAGAATGTAAAGCTCATCTGACTCATCAGCCATGACCGGATCCAGATCCACCATTTCCGGATTGCATTTTTCAGAAAAACTTTCTTTGACATCATATACATACGCAATACCACCGCTCATTCCGGCAGCAAAATTTCTTCCGGTATCGCCCAAAACCACAACTCTCCCTCCTGTCATGTATTCACAACCGTGATCCCCGACACCTTCAACCACGGCTGTTACGCCGGAGTTCCTTACACAAAACCTCTCTCCTGCTTTTCCGCGAATAAAAGCCTCTCCTGAAGTGGCTCCATAAAAAGCCACGTTACCGATGATGATGTTATTTTCCGGGGAGAATGTACTTTCTTCAGGAGGATAAACGATAACCCGCGCCCCGCTTAACCCCTTTGCAAAATAATCATTAGCGCAGCCTTCCAGTTCCAACGTTAATCCGGGAGCGCAGAATGCCGCAAAACTCTGCCCGGCTGTACCCAAAAATTTGAAATGAATGGTATCCGCAGGCAATCCGGCAGCCCGGTATTTTTTCGTAATCTCATTCGACAAGATGGTTCCTACCGTCCGGTTTGTATTTCTGATTGGCAAGGTTGCAAATACTTTTTCTTTCTCTTCCAAAGCAGGTTTCGCCTTCTCCAGCAATTGCCAGTCGAGGGCAACATCGAGTCCGTGATTTTGCGCTGTATTTTTATGCAGGCACATATCAGAAGGTGCTGGTTCTTTGTACAGAACCGGAGAAAGGTCCAGTGATTTATATTTCCAGTGAGTCACATTTTCTCTCAACTCAAGGCAGTCCACCTGCCCTACCATTTCATTGATAGAACGGAACCCAAGTTCGGCCATAATTTCTCTCAGATCCTGAGTAATAAATTTGAAAAAGTTGACTACGTGATCCGGTTCGCCGGTGAATTTCTTTCTTAACTCGGGGTTCTGTGTTGCCACGCCCACCGGGCAAGTATTGAGGTGGCATTTTCTCATCATTATACAACCTTCCACGATGAGTGCAGCCGTTGCCACTCCCCACTCTTCTGCCCCAAGCAAAGTGGCTACTGCAATATCCCGCGCCGTTTTGATTTGTCCGTCGGTTTCCAAAACCACGCGGTTTCGAAGCCCATTTTTAACAAGCGTCTGATGAGTTTCGGCCAGCCCCAGTTCCCAAGGTAATCCGGTATGCCGGATAGAGCTCAGTGGCGATGCACCGGTACCGCCATCAAATCCGGAGACTAAAATCACATCTGCTTTTGCTTTGGCAACACCCGCTGCAATGGTACCCACTCCCGCTTTGGAAACCAGTTTTACATTGATTCTTGCTTTTCGATTCGCATTTTTCAAATCATAAATCAGTTGTGCCAGATCCTCGATGGAGTAAATATCATGGTGTGGCGGAGGAGAAATTAATCCTACACCCGGAGTGGAATGGCGCACTTTGGCAATCCATTCATCCACTTTAAATCCGGGTAATTGACCGCCTTCACCGGGTTTAGCGCCCTGAGCCATCTTTATTTGTAATTCTTCTGCTTCGGAAAGGTAAAGACTGGTTACGCCAAATCTTGCTGACGCCACCTGTTTGATGGCAGAACGAAGTGAATCCCCATTCTCCAAAGGATTATATCTGTTCTCATCTTCTCCACCTTCACCGGTATTGCTTTTTGCGCCCAGCCTGTTCATGGCAATTGCCAAAGTGGTATGAGCTTCCCACGAAATGGAACCAAACGACATAGCTCCGGTGGCAAAACGTTTATAAATATTTTCTGCCGGCTCCACTTCTTCAATGGGAATAGATGGCCTTTTCTTTTTAAATTGGAAAAGGCTTCTCAATGTAACAGCCTTCTCAGATTGATCATTGACCAGCTTGCTGTACTTTTTAAAAAGAGTATAACTGGCCATGCGGGTGGAATGCTGCAACAGATGAATGGTTTCAGGATTGAACAAATGAACTTCGCCCTGTTGATTCCATTGGTAAAGCCCTCCTGCATTGAGTCTTGATATGGATTTCGAACCTGCGTCAAACGCCATGTGGTGTTTTGCCAAAGCCTCCCGCGCAATATCGTCAAGTCCCATCCCTTCAATTCTGCTGATAGCTCCGGTAAAATAATTATCAACCACTTCGCTGTTTAATCCCAGTATTTCAAAAATCTGTGCTCCCTGATAGGATTGCAGGGTACTGATCCCCATTTTTGAAAACACCTTCAACAATCCTTTGCAGATGGCATCGATATAATTTTTTCTGAGTTCATAACTGTCCAGCGTTGTTTCCCATTGATCATTGGTTTTAATATTCCGGATCGTAGCTAAAGCGAGATACGGATTGATTGCTGTTGCGCCAAAACCAATCAGGGATGCAAAATGATGTACTTCCCAAACATCACCTGCTTCTACTACCAACCCCACCTGACCACGGTATCCTTTGCGTATAAGGTGATGATGGACAGCAGACGTAGCCAAAAGTGACGGAATAGCCGCATGTTCCGAATCGATGGCCCTGTCTGATAAAATAATCACTTCAAATCCGTCTTCCACTGCATCAGAGGCATATCTGCAAATGCGGTCCAGTGCAGCTTTCAGCCTTCCCGGCTGGCCATCCGCCCTGAAATAAATCTGTATTGTTTTGGCCTGAAAAATCCCGGTGTCGATACTGCGCAATTTTTCAAGTTCAGTGCTGGTCAGCACCGGATGTTTTAATGCGACTGCATGGCAATGCATGGGTTCCTCCAATAAAAGGTTTCCGTTGTTTCCAACGTAGGAAGCAAGGCTCATGACCATGCGTTCCCTGATCGGATCAATCGGCGGATTGGTGACCTGGGCAAATAACTGCTTAAAATAACTGCTCAGGTGTTGAGGTTGATCGGAAAGAACAGCCAGCGGAGTATCCGGGCCCATAGAACCAATCGGTTCATGGCCTTCCAGTGCCATTGGTTTTATGAGTGTATTAATGTCCTCTACCGAATAGCCGAAAGCTTTCTGGTATTTGAATACGGATTCATCAGAAAGATGTGTGAATGCCACTCTGGGAGGCGGTAATTCCTCCAACCTTATTTTGTACTGATTTAACCAATCGGCATAAGGTTTTTGAGAAGAAATCTGTTGTTTGATTTCTGTATCTGTCAGAATGCACCCATGTTCCAGATCGACCACAAACATTTTTCCCGGTTGTAAACGACCATATTCTTTCACATTTTCCGGTGCGACGGGCAAGGCCCCCGTCTCGGAGGCAAGGATCACTCTTCCATCGTGAGTTACACAATACCGGGAAGGGCGAAGTCCGTTCCTGTCAAGTGTTGCACCGATTATTTTTCCATCTGTAAAATTGATGGCTGCCGGCCCGTCCCAGGGTTCCATCAGGCAGGCCTGGTATTCATAAAATGCTTTCAAGGCCGGATCCATTTGTTCATTTCCATCCCATGCTTCCGGAATCAGCATCATCATTACGTGAGGTAGCGGGCGGCCGGTGAGAGTCAGCAATTCTATCATGTTGTCAAGGCAAGCCGAATCGGACTGCACTCCCGAAACTACCGGCAGGATCATCTTCATTTCTGCCTCAGAGAAAAACGGGGAACTGAAACATCTTTCACTCGATTTCAGCCAGTTCAAATTGCCCTGCAACGTATTGATTTCTCCATTGTGTGCTATGTAGCGAAATGGCTGAGCGAGTTTCCAGGAAGGAAAGGTATTCGTAGAAAACCTTGAGTGTATCATGGCAAAAGCTGTCACCAGTTTCTTGTCCTGAAAATCGGGAAAATAAGAACGCAATTGCCAGCTCGTCAATTGTCCTTTATATACAATCGTCCTTGAGCTGAGAGATGCGATATAAAATCCAATCTTTTCCTTCTTTACCGAATTTTCAATGGTATGGGTTGCATAGTTTCTGAGAACAAACAATTTTCTTTCAAAGTCATCCTGATCATTAATGTGCTCAGGACAGGCAATAAAAACCTGTTCCATTTCAGGCTCCACACTCAATGCAGAATTTCCAATGTCTGAAATATTTACCGGTACCTTTCTGAATGCCAAAATTTGCAGGCCCAATTCTTCGGATGTCCTGACAAAAATTTCTCTGCTCTCTTCACGCGTAGGAATATCTTTTGAAAAAAAGATGACACCTACGGCATAACGGCCGGACGGAGGAAGTTGGAAACCAAGCCTGATACTTTCATTTGAGAAGAACTCATGAGGTATCTGGAACATAATTCCTGCACCATCACCAGAATTGGCTTCGCAGCCACATGCGCCGCGGTGTTTCATATTTTCTAAAAGTGTCAGTGTATCTGAAATGGTCTGATGCGATTTATTCCCTGCGATATTGGCCACAAAGCCAACACCACAGGATGAATGTTCAAACTCAGGACGGTATAATCCCCGTGTGCGATGTTCCATCTTTAAATATTAATTAAAAAAATTAAATTTAATTAAATAAAATCTAACAAAAATAAAGTACGTTGTAAATATAATGGTTAATTAGTTTAACTGGCAGAATTTTATCTAATTTTTTTCCACACTTTCACCATTTTTTACAAGTCCAAAAACCTTCCGGATGAAAAACAAAACTCATTCTGATCAGTAAACAGCATAAATTTTTTGTTGCGAAATACTATCTGTCCGTATGATGGGATAAGATTCAGATGAACGCTAAAGTTGAACTTTCAGGTTTGGTATTATTATCTTTAACGCCAATGAAAATTTATACAATGAAACAAAAATCTATCTTTTCCATTGTGATCCTGTTCTTACTTTTTCTCTGGATCCCATCAGTAAAGTCCCAACAAAAACTTCAACGGCCCAAATTAGTTGTCGGTATTGTAGCTGATCAGATGCGCTGGGATTATTTATATCGATATTATGACCGGTATGGCGATGGAGGATTCAAAAGGTTAATGAATGAAGGTTTTGAAGTAAAAAATACGTTCATCAATTATGTGCCTTCCTATACAGCAGTTGGACACACCGTTATTTTCACGGGTTCCGTTCCTGCCATTGACGGGATTACGGGAAACAACTGGATAGATCAAAATACACTTCAAAATGTTTATTGTACTGATGACAGCACTGTGCAGAGTGTTGGCGCAGATACGAAGGCCGGAAAAATGTCGCCGCGCAATCTGCTCGTCACAACCATCACTGACGAACTGCGTTTGGCTACAAATTTTCATTCAAAAGTAGTGGGTGTTTCTTTAAAAGACCGTGCATCGATTTTGCCCGCAGGCCACGCTGCCAACGGCGCTTTCTGGTACGATGATGATTCTCAAAAATTTATAACCAGTACCTGGTATATGAACGAATTGCCGGATTGGGTAAAAAATTTCAATGCAAAGGATGAACCTGCAAAATTTATGTCGAAAGACTGGAATACATTGTATCCAATCAGTACCTATACCGAAAGTACAGCTGACAATGTACCCTGGGAAGGAACTTCCAAAGAAGAAAAAAATCCTGTTTTTCCTCATAAGATTTCAGAATTTTTCAAGACCGACAAAGGCCTGATTCGCTCCACTCCTTTCGGAAATACCCTTACTCTAAATTTTGCGGAAGCTGCCATAGATGGATATGATTTGGGCAGCGGAAATTATACTGACTTTCTTACCGTCAATCTTGCATCAACGGATTATGTGGGCCATAAATACGGGCCTAATTCGATAGAAGCAGAAGATACTTATTTGAGATTGGACAAAGACCTTGCATCTTTCTTCTCTTTTCTTGATGCAAGGATCGGCAAAGGAAATTATACTGTATTCCTGACAGCAGATCACGGAGCGGCCCATGCCATTAATTTCATGAAGGCGCACAAACTTCCCGCAGATTTTTTACAAACTACAGAATTGGTAAAAGCATTACACGACGGCCTTCAGAAAAGATTTGGAAATGGGAATCTCATTGTAAACGATCTGAATTATCATTTGAGGGCAAACAAGAAATTAATTGACAGCCTGCACCTCAATTTTGATGAAGTGAAAGCTGAAGCAGTGAGAATTCTGGAGAGGCAACCCGGCGTAGCTTTCGCTGCTGACATTCCGAACATTGGAAAATCTGCCATTCCTGAACCGGTTAAATTTATGATTGCAAACGGGTACAATCCGAAAAGGGCCGGAGAACTCATAATAATTCCAGAATCAGGATGGTTCCCAAGCAATGGAAAGGGCACTACCCATGGCGCATGGAACCCTTATGACACCCACATACCTTTGATATTTATGGGATGGGGAATTACCCATGGACACACTTCCAA
Organism: Chitinophagaceae bacterium; assembly: GCA_017307735.1. Taxonomy (GTDB): domain Bacteria; phylum Bacteroidota; class Bacteroidia; order Chitinophagales; family Chitinophagaceae; genus Ginsengibacter. The sequence continues at coordinate 59,726 of JAFKGR010000015.1, read as the reverse complement.
AACCTATTACATGTCTGACATTGCACCTACATTAGCGACCCTGCTTCATATTCAAATGCCCAGTGGAAATGTAGGGAAAGTAATCACGGAGATTGCAAAATAAAATCGCAAGAGAATTCAACCGGGATTTGAGTAAAGCATCCTGGTAACCCCGGTTTAGAAAGCTTTTGTAAAAATGATTTAATACCAAAATGAATCTTAATATACCCCATAAATCATATGTATTATGCCGCCTTTCCCGAAAATCGGGAATGTGATAGCAGTTTAGGCCAATTTTATTGGACTAATATGGATATCCTTTTGGTATAATTGAGCATTAGGATTTCTTAGTCGCTTTGCAGTCAACTGCAAAATTTGAGTTCAAAACACAGAATACAAAAAAAGCAGATTAAAGAATCTGCTTTTTTTGTAGGTTTCATCTAATCAAATGTATCAGAAAGCGGAAAGTGGCTTATGCCCATGATGCAGTTTAATTCCACTTCCTATATCACAGAGTGAAAGAATAAAAACAAGCCCTCCTATTATAAAGAAATTCCATTCAAGCCCTATCCCTTCAAAACTAAAAATCCAGGGTGAAACAAAAACCCATGCCCCAATTACAAGCGTGATCCATTCTTCCCAGACTTTTTTATCGTCCAGTGCCCAAATAGAAAAAACAATCAGCAAAATACCAATCAGAAAGGCATCCCATGTATAATTTGCAGGTGCATTTGAGAAAAACCAGGGCGAAATAAAAAGCCAGATACCTCCTGCCAATATCAACCAATCCTGCCACCTTCGCGAACTCTTCATAACCACCTCCTTTTAAAACTTCTGCCCGGACACATCCGGCCAACTATTAGAGATCGAATCATATCATTATTTAATACGCAACTGTGCCAGTTTATAACCCTGTATTAATGTAACACATACACATAATACTTACAAATATGTATATCTGTTGTGGAAATTCATGCTCAACTCTCTACGAATCATTATCATTACCGGATTCATACTGTCTGAAAAAAAAGTTTTCAATCTGGAATTAAAACCTTCCGCCCCTGAAAACAATTCAAGCAATCACGCCCAGGTACAATTGAAAATTTATTTCTTAACAATATTCTATTCCAAAACTCCGGTGCTATTTTGTATGAGCATCCATTCTGTCGTAAATTGCGGTGTTCATGCAGTTTCATCTAAATTCTTCATTTGCCCCTGCGGGAGATCAACCGGAAGCCATCCGGCAATTAACAGAAGGAGTACTCGCGGGCGAAAAATTCCAGACATTACTCGGAGTGACGGGTAGCGGAAAAACATTTACGATGGCAAATGTTATTCAAAATTTACAAAGGCCTACGCTGATTCTTACTCACAATAAAACATTGGTGGCACAGCTTTACGGAGAATTCAGGCAATTTTTCCCTGAAAATTCAGTGGGATATTTTGTGTCTTACTACGATTATTATCAGCCGGAAGCCTACATGCCTGTCAGTGATACCTACATCGAAAAGGATTTGAGCATCAATGAAGAACTCGATAAACTCAGGCTGGCAGCCACTTCTCAATTACTGACCGGGCGAAGAGATATTGTGGTGGTTGCAAGTGTAAGTTGTATTTATGGTATTGGCAATCCGAAAGATTTTGCAGAAGGAGTGGTCAGGATCCACCAGGGTCAGAACGTCAGCAGACAGGGGTTTTTGCATGCATTGGTCAATAGTCTTTACAACCGAACGCAAACCGATTTTACCCGCGGCACTTTTCGTGTAAAAGGAGATACAGTGGACATCAATCTACCCTATATGGACAATGGGATCCGGGTTACTTTTTTTGGAGATGAGATTGAAACCATTGATACTTTGGAAATCAGCACCGGCAAACGAATTGCCAGCGTGGACAATGCAGCGATCTTTCCTGCAAATCTTTATCTCGCGCCAAAAAATCAGATCACCAATATCCTTTCAGAAATTCAGGATGAGGCAGCTCGTCAGGCAGAATATTTTAAAAGTATCGGCAAGTACATTGAAGCGCAAAGAATTTCTGAACGCGTGGCCTATGATGTGGAAATGATCCGGGAACTGGGATATTGCAATGGTGTTGAAAACTATTCCAGATTTTTTGACCGCCGCGAACCAGGAACAAGGCCTTTCTGTCTGCTGGATTATTTTCCAAAAGACTTTCTTTGTTTTATTGATGAAAGCCACCAGACCATTCCTCAGGTGAGTGGGATGTATGGTGGCGACCGTTCAAGAAAATTGATTCTGGTAGATTATGGATTCAGGTTGCCTTCAGCGTTGGATAACCGCCCACTGAACTTCAATGAATTTGAAAGCATGCTGAACCAGACCATTTTTGTCAGCGCCACCCCGGGAGATTTTGAGCTGGAAAAAACAGGTGGTGTCATCGTAGAGCAGGTGGTCCGCCCGACAGGTTTACTCGATCCTCCCATTGAAGTCAGGCCATCTGTTAATCAGATTGATGATTTGCTGGAAGAGATAGACAAGCGTGTTGAAAAAGGAGACCGTGTATTGGTAACCACACTCACCAAACGGATGGCAGAAGAAATGGACAAATACCTGCAACGCATCAACATCAAATCCAAATATATCCACAGCGAAGTGCACACCCTTGACCGGATTGAAATCTTACGACAACTGCGCCTTGGCGAGATTGATGTGTTGGTCGGTGTAAACCTGTTGCGTGAAGGATTGGATATTCCGGAAGTCTCACTGGTAGCCATTCTCGATGCAGACAAAGAAGGGTTTCTGAGGAATGAAAGATCCCTGACACAAACTGCCGGCCGGGCTGCGCGAAATGCAGACGGACTTGTCATTTTCTATGCCAATACGATGACAGAGAGCATGCAAAAAACAATTGACGAAACCAACCGGCGCAGAGAAAAGCAAATTGAATACAACAGAATTCATCATATAACACCAGTGACTATACGTAAATCAGTTGAACAGATCATGGGTCAGACCTCGGTGCTCGATATCAAAGGTTACGATCAGAAATCTGAGATGGCAGTTGAAAACGAAATTATCGTTGCGGCAGAACAGGAAGAATATAACTCCATCCCGAAAATGAAGAAAGCCATTAAGCAAACCAAAGAAAAAATGGAAAAAGCTGCAAAAGATATGGATTTTATGGAAGCTGCCAGGTTAAGAGATGAGATGTTCAGGCTACAAAAGGAATTGGAAGGGATGAAAAATTAATGGGAATAGTGAACCCTTATTGCTGTCAATTTAAAATGTTGTTTTTTCTCCTGACCAAATAAAGCAATCCTCCTATCCATCCAACTAAAACCACAGCGATCCCATACATCCATTTTTCAGATTTATTCATAGACTTAGATCGATAAATCCAGGCAAGGCATAGAATGTCAAAGGTTATAAAAAGAAGTAGAGTTGCGGTTATAAAATAAGAAGCGATTGTGGAGTGAACCAGATGGAGATACGCACTGATGATAATCAAAAATGTAATCAGGGTAAATAAAAAAATCAGAAACTTTTTCATATTTCACGTTGAAACAAAAATTGTAGTTTATTCAAGAAAGTTACAGAAATTTCAAACCTTTCTAAACGATAATTTTGCCAAATGAGAATCGATATACTTTCTGCCGTTCCACAGTTGATGGAAAGTTTTTTCCAGCACTCCATTTTAAAAAGAGCGCAGGAGAGTAAACTCGTTGAAATTTATATTCACAACATCAGAGATTATACAAATTACAAACACGCACAAATTGACGATTATCAGTTTGGTGGCGGAGCAGGGCTTGTATTGATGATTGAGCCGCTGGTCAACGCCATTGAATCTTTGAGTGAAAAAGTAAAATACGATGAAATCATTTTCCTGACCCCCGACGGAGAAATGTTTGATCAAAAATTGGCTAATCACCTTTCAATGAAGGAAAATCTATTGATGATTTGCGGACATTACAAAGGAATAGATCAGAGAATCAGAGACCATTTTATCACAAAAGAAATTTCCATCGGGGAATATGTTTTGAGCGGCGGCGAATTGGGAGCAGCCGTTATTACAGATGCAATTTGCAGATTATTACCCGGCGTTTTAAATGATGAAACCTCAGCCCTTCTCGATTCCTTTCAGGATGGATTACTTGCCCCGCCAGTTTATACAAGGCCGGAAGAATTCAGAGGATGGAAAGTGCCGGATGTGCTGCTCAGCGGCAATCATGCAAAAATTGATGAATGGAGAAATCAGCAATCTGTCGAGAGAACGGAAAGGAGGAAGGGGAAATCAGGACGTTTAGAAGGTTAATGGGATTAGGTGTTAAAGCGTCTGTCCATAGTGGTGAGTTTGAAACTCAGAACATGGAACCTGGAGCTTAAAAAAAGAGCGGAAGACGGGACTCGAACCCGCTACCTACAGCTTGGGAAGCTGTCGCTCTACCAGGTGAGCTACTTCCGCTTAAAATTATTTCCTATTCCCATTGAACTTTTCCCTGATACTTCTTTTCTCCTCAAAATTATCTCCTGCTACCTATCCCGCACATTGCGGGAAGAAGCTGTCGCTCTACCAGGTGAGCTACTTCCGCTTAAAATTATTTTATTTTCCCAAAGAACTTTTTCCTGATATTTTTTTTCTCCTCAAAACTATCTCCCGCTACCTATCCCGCACATTGCGGGAGGAAGCTGTCGCTCTACCAAGTGAGCTACTTCCGCTTAAAATTATTTCCTATTCCCAATGAACTTTTTCCTGATATTTTTTTTCTCCTCAAAATTATCTCCTGCTACCTATCCCGCACATTGCGGGAAGAAGCTGTCGCTCTACCAGGTGAGCTACTTCCGCTTAAAATTATTTTATTTTCCAAAAGAACTTTTTCCTGATATTTTTTTTCTCCTCAAAATTATCTCCCGCTACCTATCCCGCACATTGCGGGAGGAAGCTGTCGCTCTACCAGGTGAGCTACTTCCGCTTAAAATTATTTCCTATTCCCAATGAACTTTTTCCTGATATTTTTTTTCTCCTCAAAATTATCTCCCACTACCTATCCCGCACAATGCGGGAGGAAGCTGTCGCTCTACCAGGTGAGCTACTTCCGCTTAAAATTATTTCCTATTCCCATTGAACTTTTCCCTGATACTTCTTTTCTCCTCAAAATTATCTCCCGCTACCTATCCCGCACAATGCGGGAGGAAGCTGTCGCTCTACCAAGTGAGCTACTTCCGCTTAAAATTATTTTATTTTCCAAAAGAACTTTTTCCTGATATTTTTTTTCTCCTCAAAACTATCTCCCGCTACCTATCCCGCACATTGCGGGAGGAAGCTGTCGCTCTACCAGGTGAGCTACTTCCGCTTAAAATTATTTCCTATTCCCAAAGAACTTTTTCCTGATATTTTTTTTCTCCTCAAAATTATCTCCCACTACCTATCCACTTTCAGCGAGAGGAAGCTGTCGCTCTACCAGGTGAGCTACTTCCGCTTATTCAAAAAACTTGTCAAGCATCCTCTTATCTTTCTTTGTGGGCCTTCCCTGTTTACTTTTCCTCTTTCCCGTATTAAAGATAAATGCACTGTTTTGGAATTCATCTTTCTTTTTTTCGGGCGTCAGATCCACATAATAATTCAAAGAGTCGGCAAATTTAACACGTTGGTGCAATAATCCGGTCACTTCTATCAACCATTTTTTTTCATGGGTTTTCACTTCATATTTATCGCCAACACACACATTCTTCGAAGCCTTTACAGCAGCGCCATTCATCTTCACTTTTCCTGAATGACAGGCTTCCGCAGCAAGCCCTCTGGTCTTAAAAATGCGGATACTCCAAAGGTATTTGTCAATTCGAAGTTTTTCGTTTTCCACAAAAGTAAAATTAGAAAAAGGAGAATTAAATCAGAAGCACCACCAGTTAAATAATATTGTTCACAATCTCCAATACAAATCCAATGGGTTTAAATTTGAATAACCGCCGGAATAAAAAGAACAATTTACCAACGCCCCTGATATGTTGAACAAAAAAAGGAGCTTGCAATCAAAGATCTTTTTAGTTTTTATTTTTCGTGAACGCAGGAAAGATGAAACTTCCAGATCATTGTTAATGTAAAACTTTCTTTTTCAATTCGGATCTGTATCATTACCAAAACTTCATCCCTTCTTAATCGCCTCTCTGATCAATCCCTCCTGTGCAACACTGGCGATCAACTTTCCATCCTGTGAAAAGATTTTCCCTGTTACCAAACCTCTTGCATTGGAATTGCTCTGCACATCAATATTGTATAAAAACCAATCAGAGAACTTTTCAGGTTCACGGTGAAACCACATGGCATGGTCAAGGCTTGCCAACATAGTATTGGCAGGATTGGCTTTGGATGCATGCGGATGCAATGCAGTCGGTAACAGGTTGTAATCCGAAGCATAAGCAAGCACTTCCTGAAAATGTTGAATACCTAAATTGTCAGAAACCTCATTAAATCTGAACCAGATATTTTGATTGGGAGGCAAATCAGACTTCCCCAACAGATCAGGCAAAACCGTCGGCTTAAAAGTAACCGGCCTTTCTTTACTGAGAAACCGTTTCAGCTTTTCAGGAAGAAAATTTTTTGTTTGTTCATAAATTTCTGCCAGGCTCAATACCGATTCCGGACCCGGAACCACCGGCATCTTACCCTGAAACTCGTACCCCTTCTCTCTGATTTGAAAAGATCCGGCCAAAACAAAAATAGATTTATCATCCTGCTCTGCGGTGACATATCGCGTTGTAAAACTTCCACCATCACGCACCCGTTGTACCCGGTAGTGAATTGGTTTTTCCAAATCACCTCTCAAAATAAAATAGGCATGAATGGAATGGCAAACCCGGTCTTCAGGTACCGTCCGGCTCGCAGCATTCAAGGCCTGGGCCAAAACCTGGCCACCAAAAACATTCGCACTTCCCACAGAAATACTCTTCCCCTCAAAATTGTGATTATTTATTTGCTTCAGCTCAATCAAATCAATCAGTTCCTTTGTTGTATTCATTTTGATAATTCAGATGGCAAAGGTATTGTGCTTTCGCTGTTACTTTTTTATTGCTACGTTACCGGTGATCATTTTATACGAACCCAATGTTTCTTCCCGTACCCTGAATCTCAACCAATAATTCATGGCACCCAAATATTCCTCATCAGGATTCTTTTGAACAAAATCAAGCCAAAGCAATCCGATGGTCAATTCAGCAAAATAGAAAGCAATGTCACGAGCGTTTCCTTCCATTTCTTCAGATGATGAAATTTTTGATAGAAAATCGTATAGCCCTTTTAATTTTCGATTCAAAAGAGATTTTGGATATTCCAATTCTGAACTTGTAATCGATTCCAAAAGATTCTCTGCGAAAAAATGATATTCCTTTAATCCATTTTCTTTTTCAATGGCCCTGAGCATATCCAGTGAAAGCACATTGGTAGTGCCTTCCCAAATACTCAGCACCTGTGCATCGCGCAATAACCATGGCACATTGGTATCTTCCAGGTATCCCAATCCGCCAAACATCTCGATATATTCTGATGCTGAAGAAATTGCCCATTTTGCCGTGTATAATTTTGCTACAGGAGTCAGTAACCTCAAAACAGCAATTTCATTTTGTGAAGCTTTTTTACAGTCTTCCTTTCCCAACAATCTTATCAGAAAAAAACCAAGTAAAAAATTACTTTCATAAGTCATCTTCAATTCAGTGAGGCTTTTTTGAAAAAGAATATGTTTATTAATTTTCTTCCCAAAAGTTTCTCTGATATTTCCATACGCTTCAGACATCGCAAATGCCCGGCGCATATACGAAACGGCTGTCATTGTATTATAAATTCTGGTCACATTGAAAAGAGTGGAAATGGTCTTCACCCCTTTTCCTTTTTCACTCACCAATCTTGCCTTTGCACCTGTGAGTAAAAGTTGTGCGGTTGGCAATGCCCTTGTCCCCAACTTATCTTTCAAAGCTTCAATCTGAATTCCGTTCAGTGATCCATCTTCATTTCGAATCGGCATATAAAACAAAGAAAGCGGTGCGCGTTTTCCATCCTGAGGCTGTTCCGTGGATGCCAGTGTGAAAGCCATGTCTGCAAGAATGGCTGATGTAAACCATTTGTGCCCTCTCAAAACATAACTGCCGTTTTCATAATAAGCAAGCGTCATTGAACGGGACACATCTGAACCCCCGGTCCGTTCTGTCATCCATTGGCCGCTTGTCAAAAACTTTTTTGCATCTCTCGAAATCAAACCCCGAAAAGAATTCGCTTTTAAAAAATTATCTCCGAAATGTTCTATCAGCCTTGCCGCACCATCCGACATCGCTAACGGGCATGCATACATGGCAGAAGACGGGGTGAACAAATACAACTTTACGAACTGATATAACCTGGAAAACTCAGCATACTTCCTTTCGTATCCAATAGCTACCAGGCCTTCTTCCGCAGCAATATCCCTGAATTTTTTCCATTCAGGCGCCACTCTGATTTCGTCCACCCGCTCACCCCACGCATTATAGCTGATAAGTTGCGGAGGATTACTTTCGCAGGCACTCGCATAATCAACAAGTTCTGTAGCTGCCCGTTTCCCAAACCGGCTTAAATCCGGGCTGATTTCTTCCAAAATATTCCGGGGCAAATAAACCTTCAGATAATCAAGAAGAAATTTATCATTCAAATATTCGTTAATCAATCGTGGAGAATCCTGATTGAAACCGGAATACGGTGTATGTATTTGCATAGCTAAAAAGTTTTTTCACCACTTTAAATTTAAAACGATATTTTAGATTTTCGGAGATGGCTATGTACCTTGTGTAAGCAAAGTCCAATACCATAGAAATTAAACATCTCTTAAACTTAAAGAAATAAATGGATTACCAGTCTGTCAGAAATGTTATTCTGAAAAAATTAGAAGAGAAATTGCCCTCCTATTTGGTCTATCACAATGCTTCCCACACATCGGATGTAATCCATGCTGCAAAGGAAATAGCCCGTGCGGAAAAAATAAATGGAGATGACTTAACTTTATTGCTGACCGCAGCATTATTTCACGATTCAGGTTATATCTTCGGGTCAAAAGGCCACGAACAAAAATCGTGTGAGATTGCTGAACAATATCTGCCGTTGTATGGCTATTCAAACGAACAGATCAGCAGGATCAAAAAAATTATCATGGCAACCAAAGTCCCCCAATCACCCCAGAATCATTTGGGTGAAATTTTGGCTGATGCGGATTTGGATTATCTGGGACGTGACGATTTTTTTACCATTGATAAGAAGTTATTTGAAGAACTGAAACTGACAGGGGTTTTATCAAACGAAGATGAATGGAACAGAATGCAGGAGAGGTTTTTGGAAAGTCATTCGTATTTTACAGAAACCGCAAAACAAAAAAGAAGACCAACAAAACTCAAGAACTTGCAATTGATTAAATCTCTAATAAAATAAAGATTATCAGATATGTCTTCAAAAAAGCATGATCACCTATTTTCAGCTTCGGATGTGATTTATCTCATCCTGAGTGTGATTTCAGCTTCTTTTGCCCTAAAAAGCTTTCTCGTGCCCAACCACTTTTTGGACGGAGGAATTACAGGTATCTCCTTGTTGCTTTTTGAAGTGTATGACTGGAATTTAGGACTGTTATTGATTATACTTAATATCCCCTTTGTCCTGCTGGCTTTCTTTAAAGTGAACAGAAAATTCGGAATCAGGAGCAGCCTGACCATCGTCCTAATTGCCATCATGCTATACTTTGTTCCTTTTCCAGAACTTACTCACGATAAATTATTGATCGCCGTATTCGGCGGGTTCTTTATCGGCATTGGAATCGGATTGGCTATGAGAGGCGGCGGCACATTTGACGGAATGGAAGTAATAGCCCAATTGACGATGAAGAAAAGCGGATTCAGCATTACAGAAATTATTCTGGGACTCAACATGATCATCTTCATTCTGGCCGCCATATTCCTGAAGGTAGATACTGCTTTGTATGCCATTCTCACGTATATCATTGCAGGGCAAACCACAAAATATGTGATCGAGGGAATTGAAGCTTATACCGGTGTCACCATCATTTCGGCCAATAGTGAAGAAATTAAAAGAGTACTGGTATTGACGCTCAGCAAAGGAATTACGGTTTATAAAGGAGAGCGCGGGTTTATGAAAGAATCTTTTGAAGTGAGCAATGAGGTGGATATTATTTTTACGATTGTTACCCGCCTTGAAGTGCGCAGGCTCAGAAATATTGTACACTCCATAGACCCCAAAGCATTCATCTTTACACAAACGGTACGCGAACCACAGGGTGGGATTGTCAAAGAAATTGTGAAGCACTAAAGAAGTTTCCCTGATCTACCATTCTATTAAAGCTGCACAGTTTTAATTGCATTAATCTGAAAATTTGGAATTAAATCTTCAGACCGGGTCTTTTTAATTCAGTTTTCCTATCTTGACTTTCCATTCCTGCGGCCCTTCTTCCAGACTTTCCCACGCAAAACTGACTCCCAGTACTTTGTGCAGAACAGGGTGTTGTTCAGATAGATTTTTATCTGAGACCATCACAAAGGCCTCCCCATAATTCAAACGATTGAAGGCCTCGAGTATCAATTTTTCTTTGTCTCTCACCTGGATTACAGGCTTTAAGTCTATAACGCAAAGATTTTCATTGTCCGTATTTTGTAATACCTGTAGCATGTTCTGGCGTTGCTCAAATGCCTGAAGAAACCTGACCGCAAAAAGAAGCGTTGTCAATATCAGTCCGATGTATCCAATCCCCATAAGAATAAACGGAATGGTAGGGTCGCCGGCTCTCACACTGTGCAGATTAAAAGAAAAAACGCCTCCGGTTACAACCAGGCCAAAAAACCAGATTCCTCCCAGCCAGATTCCGAATTCAACGGGCATCATGTTTTTTCTCCACATACTGATCCGGCTTGACGAACCAAGTTTATTATTCCGTGCGAATTGTTCTTCTTCAGAAATTTCCCGGTTCTTCATCGTGAAAAGATCATAAATAAGGATGATGGCTCCGGCTATAAATACAAGGGCTGAAAATCCCAAAAGCACCCTTGCATTTGCCATTGCCGGCCGCACCTGATGTGCCCACCAGTCTAACCCCAGGATACGATATACAAAAATTTCTTTGGTACCTCCATAAGCAAAGCTTCCCATGATCCCAACCAGTCCGATGAAAAGCAACCAAAAACTTAGTTTACCAAGATACCCTCTGAACCTGTAAATATTTTTATATTTTCTGACTGCTTCATAAGTGGCCCCGATGACCAGCAGGCCAAAAGCGCCGAAAAGCGCAAGATGTCCGTGCGCCGCGGTGAGCCAGGTTCCGTGTTCCCAGATATTAGCATAAGCCATGGTCATCGTAAAACCCAATACGCCTGCGCCCATAGACTCAAATAAGGCTGAACCAAAAATAAAATAGAAAGCCGGTCTGTTCTCAACCGGAGTTATTCCGTGTTTTTCATCCAGATAAACATGCCACAGACAGAAGATCAAAGGCAATGGTTCCAGCGCGCTGAATAATGAACCCCAGAATTGCCAGAAAGCAGGTGTGCCAATCCAGAAGTAATGGTGTGAATTTCCAATGAGTCCACTCAGGACTACGAGGCTAACTCCCCAAAATACAGCAAATCCAACCTCTTTTTCATCAGCGCCAAAAAACTTTGACAACAAAAAACCGATCAGCGTAATATGGATTATTTCCCAAACCGCTTCAACCCAATAATGGACGACATACCAGCGAAAATATTCCTGGGTATCCAGGTTTTTGGCAGAAATCAATGAGAATACCCACACGCCTGCCAATGCACATACTCCGATTGCAAGCCCCCAGTGCATTTCGTTCCAGGTTTTTACTTTTCTGGGAAACATAAAAAGAGTGAGATACGCAAAAATTGTAAAGCCGACCAACAACAAAACGTCCGTTATTCTTCCCCCTTCCAGATATTCTTTTCCCTGTTGCAACCAGGGCGTGTTTCCGATCCATCCGGCAATTCCTTTTTGTGCAAGGGGCAAAGTACATGCAGTCCAGATTACAATAACTATCAGCGCATAGAACAGAAATTTTATCAGCCAGAAAGGCCTGATATCTTTTTTACCCAGCAAAGGACCTACGAAGAGTATGGTACCCATAAAACCGGTGACGATCCAGACCACTGCCAGATTAAGATGGAATGCCCGAGCTACATTAAAATTAAGCGTTCCCTTCAACAGATCAGGATCCAACTGAATCAGCGCCAGCAATAATCCGAACAAAATCTGAACGGCAAAAAGAATCAGCATCAACACAAAAAAACGGTAAGAAAAGGCCTGGGTTTTATACTGAAAATTCATTTCCGTTATTTTAAAGATTTGATGTATTGAATAATATCTGATATCTGTTCATCGGTGAGCGTTCCGCCAAATGCAGGCATCACACTCTTCGGAAAACCTTTCACGATATCCGCATTGGGTTCCAGAATAGATTTCCTGATATAGGCTGTATCTGCCGTGACCGTTCTGCCGCCATCCAGCGACACCTGCGATCCGAACAATCCTTTAAAACTCGGCCCCACCAATTTTGACCCGTCCACCGAATGACATGCGGCGCAACCCAGATTTATGGTTTGTTCCTTTCCCAGAGCGATAGGAGATGAACCTGCACCGCCGGCGCCTGATGAATTTGGCGACTTGAGTTCACCGGTAACCCTGGATTTTATTAAACCACTTTCACTTTCCAGTTTTTCGGCCTCTCTTTGGATCACAGACTGGCTGGCAATCACTTTCGGAGGCCACCCGCCGGTATTCAGTTTGGATGAATATTTAAGAAAGGCAATCAGCGCCTTGATGTCATCGGCAGAAAATCCTAAGTTTGGCATCAGCGCCTGCACGCCGCCTCTTTCCTCAACTCTGCTTTTTGCGCCGGGATATTTTGCCAGGTAATCGTCCAAAGTCGTTGGCCCGACAGCGCCGGATTGAATAAGTTCCTGAAGATTCACATTGACAATGGCTCTTGTAGGATAGGTTCCGGGAGAACTTAAATAAGCCTTCAGCCAGGCTGGGCCCGTGTGATCGTATATCTTCGTAAGATCAGGTGCAAAATAAGCTCCGTTGCCCACCATCGTATGGCAGTCCATACAATTATATGCCTGAAATACCTGTTTCCCGCGCAAGGCGGTTTGTCCGGCAAATGTGACCTGCGTGGTATCCGGTCGTTTTCTGGCTGCTGAATCCGTAAAAGAAAATATGCTGAGTACGATCCATATACCAATCATTCCTCCGATAATCCAAATCGCTGCCCGCCGTGCTTTTTTTTCTTTTTCAATAAAACTACTCATGGTTTTCCTCTTTTAAATGGTGGCCTATATGATTCAACAGCAATTTGAGCGCTCTCAAAAAAGCCCAGGTAACGTAAAGGCTAAAAGCGAAACCGATAACATAATAAATTATCCATGCGATTTTTGAGTCGCCGAAATAGGTATGCCCGAATTCCCATGGTGTTGAAATCAGGACAAACACGATGTTCAGCAAAAAAGCAATAATGAATGTTTGCCGCTTTGAATGCATGTTATGGTCTTTTTAAGTTTTAGCGTTTCTGTACACCGGAACACCGGATATAAACAAAAAGTTCAGAGCAAAATAATCAGCCTTCTTCGTAGAAAATCTTTCCATTTCCCAAGGTGTATTTCGGATAAAACTTTCAGCATTAGAAAAGTTTTCATTGTTTCACTTTCTACAATCCCATCGGTATTTGAATCGGCGGTATTTCCTTTTTTCAGAAAATGTTTCACGATGTAAACATTACCTGAAAAGACTTTCCTCTAAAAGTTTATTGAATTCACTTTTTATACAGAAACCAATTTTATGATATATTCATTCAGCCTGAAAACTGCTCAAACTGCTGCTGCAACGCGCTGGAAAAATCATGCCAAAGGGGCAGAATTATAATTCCATTTCCGGAAAAAATACGGAGATACGAAAATCAAAACCCCGGAATAATTTCAATAAAGCCCAGCCTGAAGGGAGCCGGAAAAAGGTAAAATGTAGAATTTTTGACGATCCTTTGTTGCATCGGATTCAACCCGTATAAATGATGTTAAAGTAAAATCAATCCGGTTGTTGCAAAACTTTTTTCCCAAAATAGTATATGAGGAAAATACCGCTGTGAATTTTTTGATACACTTTTCAGAAATAGTTTACCCTATTCACATTAGAATTATCATCCGGCAGTTATACCTCAAGTCGCTTTTCTTATTTAACCGGGATTTTGCAGTAGCACTAAAGGCTACTTCAAAGTGCGTAAGGGTTGTGGGAAGCATCCCGGTAACCCCGACTTAGAAAGCCTTTGCGAAAATATTTTATTTGAGCATTAGGCTTTCTTAGTCGTTTTGCAGCCAACTGCAAAATTTGGGTTCAATTATCAAACTAATGAAGTGTGCAAACTTTCTTCAGAAATATCTGAGCACGATACCCAAACAATCGCGGGAGGGCAGGATGCGCGAAAAAACAGAGACAATCAAATCAACAGAAAACAAAATCCTCGTCATTCTAAAACTAAACATTTAGATATTCCCCGATACAGATTCCGGAAATCGTATTTTATTTTCCCAACCATTTCAGGATAATGATTGCCAGCCCGAGCAAAATTTCTACAATCATCATACTGTCAAAATATTTGCCGGCTGATCCAACTTTTAACCTGGAATACAAACGCCCTATTCCCGAGAACACCACCATGAGTCCCAAAAAGTAAATTACATTTCCTGCATCTTTAACATGAAGTGCAGCGTACGCCATTACAAATCCGCCGCTGAAATAAATACCGCTAAGGAATCTGAAAAGATTATCCAGCACAGGCTGTGCGGGCGTTTCCTTTGGCAAAAAATGCATGGAGCCCTTTAGCAGAAGATTTATGCCTCCCAGGAAACATATCAGTGCAACAAGGCCCAACAAGATGCTGTTTGCTATTATCATATATTGGTATTTCTGATTAAAAAAAATTCTAACGGTCTTTTGGTAATAATTGATTCGTTTTGAAAATATAAGTTGTATTTCTGTCGGCAAGCCATTTTATGGGTTTAAATACACCTGCAATGTTTATAACAATCCCCAGTGGAACGCCAATTAAAAAATCTTTTCCGGTAACCAAATTCTCCCGGTAAATTATTTTGAAAAAATAAAAAACACAAGGAACAAAGAAAATCCAGCATGTCGCCAAGCCCGCATTGAAAAAAGTTTTTCCCCTGATATTAAAAATAAAGGTGTGTGCGATGATGTTTCCAAGCGATACTAAAATGGAAGCCATCCCGAGCCAGATATACTGTTTGCCCGCCAATGCCGCCAGCAAATAAATAGTCCAGCCTATGCCCACATTGATTAAAAAGGAAGTATTGGTATTTAACGGATAACGATCGGGTAAATCGCTGTGAAACATGACGCTGTTTATCATACCCGGAAAAGTTCCCACAATCCGGTATTCTTCCATTTGATGAAAGAAGAGAGATACCAGATTCAGCCACATCAGCATCTGGTAGTTTGATAATTTGTGACATGCGAAGAATAGAAAAATAAGAATAACTCCTCCCATTATTCCACCGATATCAAACCAATGTCTTCGCAGAAAGTTCACGCGCCTTGAAGTTTTCTTAAACTAAATTTTACGGGATAAGTATAAAAAGCCCGGAAGCGAATCTTTCAAATCCTTTGCCACCGGGCATTTAAGAAAAATTATTATTCCAGGTCTGGCTGAGGCGTTGTTCTCAGATAAGGTTTAATCACCTTATGTCCTTTCGGAAATTTAGCATCAATATCTTCCGTTTTTATTTTTCCACCCACAATTACATCATCGCCCTGTTCCCATTCCACGGGAGTGGAAACGCTGTAATGATCTGTAAGTTGTATGGCATCCAGCACGCGCAGAATTTCTTTGAAATTGCGTCCTGTGGCAGCCGGGTAAGTAAGCGTCATCCTTACCTTCTTTTGCGGATCAATGATAAAAACAGTGCGCACGGTATGCGTGTCATCCGCTTTGGGATGTATCATTCCGTAGAGATTGGCTACTTTCCTTTCAGGGTCGCCGATGATCGGATATTTTACATCTGTATTTCCAACCTCATTAATATCCTGTATCCATTTTTTATGCGATTCAGCGGAGTCCACACTAACGGCAATAATTTTTGCATTGCGCCGTGCAAAATCTTCCTGGAGCTGAGACATACGGCCCAGTTCGGTTGTACAAACCGGCGTAAAATCGGCGGGATGGGAAAACAGGACAACCCATTTGTCTCCCGCCCAATCATAAAAATCAATTTTCCCCTGACTGGTTTCCGACTGGAAATTCGGGGCGATCTCTCCTAATTGTAAACTCATTTTTTTTAATTTTTATTTGATTAATAATTAGAAAAAACTATCATGCTTATAATTCCATTTTTGAAAAGATAGTTGCTTCAATTCCGTAGCAGGTATTGATACCAAACTGCCAACTCCGATTGTCATAAAGGTAAAGATTAGCACGTCTGCTGTCCTCATATTTTTTCATTGTTTGCGAAATTTTTCAATTCATAAACAAACAGCACGCAAAAATGCAAACCTGCAACAAATCCAAACGCCGGAACTGTAAAAAATCTACTTTTTATCTTCTTCGGGAAAAATGGTTTTCCGGAATGCTCAATTCAAACTAATGCGTTAGTGGAAAATGAAAACATATACCATAAGAAAACAATACATCAATACCTTGTGTAATCGCCAGCCAATAATAGATAAAGATCCTATTTCACCACGCGGTAAATTTCTTCCGGAAGGCTTTTGTGCTTCAACGATACCGTGCCTTTTGATTCACACTGAAAGAATTCTTTTATCTTTTCGTAAGAATTTTTGTTGATGATAATTTCTCCCGGGCCGGCAATGCTTTGCAGCCGTTGTGCTGTATTTACGGTATCGCCGATAACGGTATAATCCAATCTCCGCAGGCTGGTTGATCCGATATTACCGCTGATCATTTCTCCGCTGTTGATGCCAATGGCCACGTGAGGTTTGAAAGTAGTATTACCTGTAAATGGCAGGCATTTTTCAATTTCAGCCACTGTTGCCAGACAGGCATCCAACGCCCTGTCCAAATGATATTCTCCTCTGAAAACAGCCATCACGGCATCTCCTATAAATTTATCAATATGGCCTTTCTGGCCTATAATCTGTTTTACGATAATTTCAAAATAATCGTTCAATAGCTTGACGACATTATCCGGTTTTTCACTTTCACTGATCGAGGTAAAACCGCATATATCGACGAAAACCACCGTACCTTCTATGGTCTCGTTGGCAGCAAGAGATTTTTCGAACTCCTTGCTTCCCATAAAATTCAGCACATTCTGATCCACATACATTTTCAGGATGTTGTTTTCCCGCACAGCTTCCAAAGTCTCTTTCATCTGTTGCACATCTTTGAGGGTCTTTGCAACCGTTACTTCCAGATCCGTAAAATCAATGGGTTTGGTTACAAAATCGTATGCACCGAGGTTCATGGCAGCACGGATATTCTGCATATCGCCATATGCCGAAATAATTATCGTACGCAAAAGAGAATTCTGTTCGCTGACTTTTTGAAGCAGCGTAAGTCCGTCCATTTCCGGCATATTGATATCGCTTAATATCAATTCAATATCCTGTTGCTCGGCGAGCTTTTCAAGCGCCAGTCTTCCATTTCCGGCAAATACAAATTCATATTCTTTTTCCCGGATCTTCTGACGAAATTTTTGTTTGATGAGCATTTCCAAATCCGCCTCATCATCTACCACCATAATCTTTGCCATGTCACACTACCGATTTAAGTTTTGTTTTCAATTCATTAAAGTCCACCGGTTTGGTGAGAAAATCATCTGCTCCCAACTGCTTTGCCGAATCTCTGTTTTGCTGATCACCGTAGGCAGTTATCATCATAACCATCGGTGGTGGTGCAGGACTTTCTTCTCTTATCTTTTTTAATAATTCCAGTCCGCTCATTCCCGGCATATTGATGTCTGACAAAATCAGGACAGCGCCCTGGTCGCTTTTACGAAGATAATCCAATGCCTCTTGCCCGGAATAGGCAAAGGAAAAATTCATCTCCCCGCTTTTGATTTCTTTCCTGAATTTCTGCTCAAAAAGGAGGCGAACATCATGTTCATCGTCAACAACTAATACTTTCATTTTTGTAAAGTTTAACTGGTTGGTAAAATAATTTTAAATGTGGTGGATTCGCCGGGCACGGACGCCACGGAAATCTGACCGTTATGTGCATTGATAATATCGTAGCTCAGGCTCAAACCCAATCCGGTGCCTTCACCCGTGGGTTTGGTGGTGAAGAAAGGTTGAAATATTTTCTTCCTGATTTCTTCCGGAATTCCCCTCCCGTTATCTGAAACTTCGATCTCGACATTGTTGTCACAACGCCGGGTTTTTATTTTCACCATAGGCTGGTAACCGGGCATTTCTTTCTTCCGCTTCTCATTGACTTCATAAAATGCATTGGTCAATAAATTGAGCAATACGCGTCCTATATCCTGCGGAACAATTTTAATTTTTCCTGAACCATCATCTCCCGCATCCAGCGACGGATCAAAAACAGATTCCATTCCTGAATTGAAGGACTTGTCTTTGGCTCTTGTGCCATGAAAAGCCAGACGCAAGTACTCATCACACAGCGCATTGATGTCTGTCAGTTCCTTTGTTCCGCTGCTTGCACGCGAATGTTGCAACATGCTTTTGACAATATTATCCGCGCGCTTTCCGTGGTAATTTATTTTTTCAGAATTACTGATGAGATCGGCAATCAATTCATTTCCCAATCCATCATCTCTTTGGGCGGCAGGTTTGGCAATCTCATCTTTCAATTCTTCCAGCATTTCTTTATTGAGTTCAGAAAAATTATTGACGAAGTTGAGCGGGTTCTGAATTTCGTGTGCAATGCCCGCCGTAAGCTGGCCAAGGGAAGCCATCTTCTCGGCTTGAATCAGTTGTGCCTGCGCTGATTTGAGTTCATCAAGGGTGTGTTCCAATTCTTCTTTTTGCTGTGTGATTTCTTTGGTACGTTCCCTCACCTGAATTTCCAATTGATCGTTCATTGACTCCACAAGGATCTTCTGCTCTTCCTCATGTTTTGTTTTGATCCTTTCCTTCTCTAATTCCTTCCGTTGTTTGTTGGTGATGATCCACATAATAAACATCCAGATGACAGAGAAACCAAGGGCCGTATCTATCAGATTTTTCCAGACTTTGAACTGAGTAATATTTATCAGTGCAGAAACATCTTTTAGCAACGACAACAAAACAAACGGGGCAATGGCTATCAGAATGGATTTTGCTTTTTTAAAAACGTCTTCAACAAATAAAATATAAATCAGATACAACATCAGGGCATGCCCCAGCCATCTGGTAACAGATGTCCATCTGCCGACGGTTATATTCAAAACAAGCAAAACGATTCCTCCGTAAAAAATAATGGAGAGTATATTGTACCACTTGGGGAATTCTTTTTTTGTCTGAAAAGATTTCCTCAGGTAAGCAGCAATAATAATCGCCAGAATTAACTCAAAATTCATATACGATAATTTTAACCTTGTAAAATATTTGTATTAATTACTATACAAACATCTACAATTCAAAACTTCCTGTCAAACATTTTTATTTCAGTCCTAAAGAAGCGTTCCATCTGATTGAATTTTCCATCGCTCATTTTTGATCCATTTTTCAACCCATTATTTTCATTTCAATTCTTTGGCAGATTAAAATCAATAGGTACAAAATCTTTCGATGCTTCGCATTTGCATACCGCTCAAACGAACAAGGTTTACCCTATCGGCAATTGAATTGTAAATTCAGTTCCTTCATTTTCCTTGCTTTCAACAGTCAGATTTCCCCCGTGCGCTTTGACGATATCATAGCTCAGGCTCAAGCCCAGTCCTGTTCCTTTACCCGTAGGTTTGGTTGTGAAAAAAGGTTGGAAAATTTTCCTGCGTATGTCTGGCGGAATTCCCTCTCCATTGTCTGCCACACTGATTTCGACATGGTTTTTTTCTCTCCTGGTCTTTACCAAAACCGACGCATTAAAACCATTTCCATCTTTTTTCTGTCTTTCATTCACTGCATAAAATGCATTATTCAGCAGATTAAGCAGCACCCTTCCGATATCCTGCGGTACAACATTTATTTTTCCATTACCCCTCTCATCTGCATTCAGCGATTTGTCAAAATCTGTTTTGCACTCCGGATTGAAAGATTTGTCTTTGGCTCTCATACCGTGAAAACTCAACCGTAAATATTCTTCTGCAAGGGCATTGATGTCTGCCGGCTCCTTTTCTCCGGAAGAGCCACGTGTATGTTGCAACATGGCTTTTACAATTGCATCGGCCCGTTTGCCATGGTGAATTACTTTTTCCTCATTGGAATCTATGCTGTCTGCAAGTGAACGGATTTCCTGAAGATCCCCTTTCTCGATTTCCTCTCTCATATCCATGATCAGTTCCCGGTTGATTTCAGAAAAATTATTTACAAAATTCAACGGGTTTTGTATTTCATGTGCAATGCCCGCTGTGAGTTCACCAAGCGATGCCATTTTTTCTGATTGAATAAGTTGCACCTGTGCAGACTGCAACCTTCTGTATGCCTCCGAATTATCGAGTGCCACCGTGGTGTACGTTGCAAGGCTCCTCAATACATTCACATGATAATCGTTGTAGGCATTCTTGCTGAAACTCTGTGCAGTCAACACTCCCAGGCAATTGTCTTTATGAATCAAAGGAAGATAAATAAGTGATTTCACATGATCTCCCGCAACAGGATCTGAAATTTCTGACACATAATTCTTCCGGTCTTTTTCAAAATCATTGGTGATTATTTCTTTTCTGTTTTTGAAACACCAGCTTGCCGGCCTCGACTCATCATCCAAACGGTAATAATATGGAAATAATGTTTTTCCATTTTCTTTGGTTGCAGGGAATTCGAGATGATTTTTTTCTTTGTCATACACACCGATGCCAAAGACAGAAGCATCCATGAGCTCATTGACATGGCGATATACTGTTTCAATAATATTTTCCAATGAAAGTGATGAATTGATATCTCTGCCCATCTCGCTGATCAGTTCTACATTTTTTCTCCGGTCATTTTCTGCCTCAGCCCTGAGCTGCGCTTCCCTCACTTTGGATTTTTGGCGTTCGCGTGCTATAACCATGTTTCGCTGAACGCGGATAATACCCAGAATGGCAGCGGCCAACAGTATTGCATAGATGATATACGACCACCAGGTGCTGTACCATGGCGAACGGATGACGAAACTGAAAGTATCGGGCAAATTCCATCTGCCGTTTCTCCAGCGGCTCGATACTTTGAAAGTATAATGTCCGGGAGAGAGATTCAAATAACTGTCGGTCTGAGGATCATTAGTGTAAGTCCATGCCTTGTCAATCCCTTCCAGCAAATAGGCAAATTCAACACTGTCGGGCCTGCCACTGCTCAACTCCGTAAAACGAAAACGGATTATATTCTGATCGTGGGGAAGTGAAAGTTTGACCGGCAATTGGAATGGCCCAGAAAGTTTATTCCATTTTATTTTTCCGCGGGTCAGGTAACCTGACTCCGACATTGATACTTCATTTTTTTTGCCAAAAGCATTGGTAAGTTGAGCGTTCTTGCTATCTGCAAAAAGCCTTGCTTTACCCATGATGGCGACACCCGTAATCAAATTAACCGACCGTGTGGTATCCGGAACAATTCCATGAATTATTTTTAATCCGGCATCTCCCCACAAATAATTTCCACTTTTTGTAACACCGTCACTCATAAAGCTGCCGGAAGATTTAATTAAATCTTCTGAATGTGCCATTACATCCACCTGCCATTGATGTGAAGCAGATAAATCAGGCGGGGTAATAATATTGACCTTCAGGTTCGTTCCCGCAAGTATCCTTCCCTGATAATTCAAAACAGAACTGACTGCATCGCTGTTGAGTCCTTCCCTGGTTGTAAAATGGGTGATATTTTTCAAACCGGGATCTATCATGTAAAGGCCCCAGCCATTGGACTGCCCTGAAATCCAGACACCTCCCTTTTCGTCTTCAATCATTCTTTTGTAGGTATAAGAATTAATTCCCTGGTAACCTTTGATAGCCTGGATGGTATTGCGTGTCAAATCAATAATAGAGGGGCCGGTTTCCAACGGAAGGATCATTACCTTGTTGTTTTTAAGAAGAATAGTCTGAACAATGTTATTGCCATTCAATCCGCCGGCTTTGTTCAAACCCAGCACAACCTGATGAGCGGCGTCATATTTTGTAATACCTCTGTACGTTCCCGTAACCCACGTATTTCCCTGCGCATCTGTCATCACCGAAAGAACTGTATCTGAAAGTAATCCCTCCGGTTTACCAATCCGCAATAATTGGTTTTTTTGAGGATCAAAAATATTGTATCCGTTGTCTGTAGTGATGATCAGTTTATTTCCTTCCTCAGTTACAGATTGGACAAACGGATCGGCAAGGCCGTCGGATGTACCCAGCAGTCGATAACTCCGGCGTGAAGAGTCAACCACAAACAACCCTTTCCCGGTACCTATCCACATATTACCGCGTGAATCTTCGATGGCGCTGATGATGTTTGTATTACCGAATGGATAAACTGTTTTCCCATATTGGCTGACAATATAAATCGTGGAAAAACTGCCATTATATGCAGCAATAAGAACCTGGCCATGATTATCTTCTATCATATTTATCGCCGAAGGCCAGGCCAATCCTTCATTCAATCCTGCATGCCTGAATAAATTCTTCGCAGGATTAAAAATTCCGATTCCATTGTTGCTGCCCAGCCAGACCTGACCTGTTTTATCCATCAACATGACATTAGTCTGGGAATTTCCATTGCTCAAATGAAAGTGCGTAATATCTCCCGTTTTTAAACCGATTCTTTCCACTCCTCCGGGTACGGCAGCCCAGATTATTCCGTTGGCTCCCGTAATTACACCCGAGACTGTATCCTGAGAAAGCCCGGTATTTCTGTTGAGCTGGTAAACCCTGTTGGAACGATTATCTATGATTTCTATTCCATTCCCGGAAGCCAGCCATATCCTGTTTTCATTATCGAAGCAATGAGAAGAATAATGGCTGCTATTGAAGCCTGCCACTGAGTTTAAAACATGATAAGAATTTTTCACCGGATCCAATATTACCGGAGAAGGCATTGCAACAGCGCCGGTGACCCAGATAAAGCCCGACAGGTCCATGCTCATTGAAATAATCCCTCTGCCTGTAGAAAAATTAAAATAAGCTTTTCCAAGCGTTTCATTTTTAAAATCAAACTTCACGATGGAAGTCTGCGCCGGATCTGTCTGATCAATGCACCACAGATTGCCTTCCTTATCGAAACAAAGGCCGTTGATCCTTTTACCGGAAATGAAATTGGTTAATTCAACCCCATCGAATCTGTAAATACCATTGCTGGTACCCATCCACATGATACCAATGGAATCCTTTATCAAAGTATATATGAGTACGTTCAATCCTGAAATCTGTTGCCATTCTTTGATGCCCATGGCAGAAGGAATTACACGCTCCGGCTTTTGAAATTTTATGACAGCAGAAGGAAGAGGCATTACCCTTGTTTCCATCTTCAAAGGGTATTCAAGTATTTTTTTCAGATCGAATGGCCTGGAAGGAAGTGCGGCAAAATTGAATGGCGTTTGTGTGGGAGCCACTGATAACGGTTTGAATCCTGTCGGATCATAAGGCTGGCCATTCAGATTATTCAGATCAAGCGGAAAAGAAACGGGCATGATAACCGAATGTGCAAGTGTATCCCACCGGAGAGGTTTTGGATCGGTCAACCGCAATGGTTGGGTTACAGGTTGGGGATAGGAAACAAAATCTTGCGGCATCGTTCCTTCGCCAGAACGGTTGCAGGAGGTAAATAAAAAACCAATACAGAGAAGAAATAAAATCTGCCATCCGAAAAACTCATTCTTTTGCATTTGAAGAATTTAATTGATTGTGGTTCTATTCTTTGTTTTTGAAACACTGACGGTTTAGCAAATTTCATTTTTTCAATGGATTGGAACCCATAGTTACAAAATCTTCCGATACCATACATCTGAATTTGCTTTTTTCACATTTCATTCCAACGGATTGAATTCCGTTGTTACAACCCCCACCGGTGGTACTCGGCTACATTTCTCTTTAAACTTTGAAGGTTTATCCCACCGGCAATTGAATTGTAAACTCCGTTCCTTCATTCTCTATGCTTTCAATTGTCAGATTTCCTCCGTGCGCCTTGATGATATCATAGCTAAGGCTCAATCCCAATCCTGTTCCTTTGCCTGTAGGTTTCGTGGTGAAAAATGGCTGGAAGATTTTGTCACGCAACGATTCAGGAATACCTGAACCATTATCTTTCACACGGATTTCCACTTTATCTGCTATTTTCTTAGTGCTTATCCATACAGCCGGGCTGAAAGCGCCATCCATTTCTTTCTTCTTCTCATTTACTGCATAAAATGCATTGTTCAAAAGATTTAAAACAACCCTGCCAATATCCTGGGGAACCACATCCAAATTGCCTGCCGCTGGATCAAATTCCGATTTATAATCTGAATTGAACGACTGGTCTTTGGCCCGCAAACCGTGATAACTCAACAGCAGATATTCATCCGCCAGCGCATTGATATTTGACGGCTCTCTCTTCCCTATGCTGGTTCTTGAATGTTGCAATATATTTTTTACAATCTCATCAGCCCTTTTCCATGAAAATTTATTTTTTCAAGATTCTGTGTCAAATCATTTAGCGAATCATTTACCTCTTCATCTTCAATTTTTAATTTCTCATTTTTAATTCTTAATTCTTCGTACCGCGAATATGCTGTTGAGAAAGCATCGGCCATTGATTGAATTAATTTGACTTGTGCTGCACTCAATTCTATGGGATTACCCACATACATCATCGCTTGCAGGAATGGAACAAAGTGCAGATAAAATCCGCCATGAGGCATACCAGCGGATCACTTTCCATTTTGTATTGACATAGCTTAGCAACACATAAAAACGCAAATTCATTTTCATGGTTTCCTTTCCTGATACCAGAATATCATTCCACCTGCTTCCTCATTTAATTATTTTTTCACTCCCAAAACTGGTGGCTGCGGAGAGGGAACCACATTGTGCACAGGTTTGGTTGACTTCAGATAGGCGAAAACAGCCTCCAATTCGGGGTCAGTCATTTGCCCGATCCCCTGCCAGGGCATCGGTGGCAACACATTTCTTCCCTGGGGCGCCCCTCCAAATTTTCCGGTTTTAAAAACACGTTTAAACTGTTCGAATGTCCAGGTTCCGATTCCTGTAGTCGAATCGGAAGTGATATTCGCCGCATAGGAAATACCCCACGGTCCTACAAAGGATGTAAAAGTGCTGTTCCCAACCAGCAAGCCTTTGCTCTCTATTTCTTTTCTGTTGACATCCGCCGGCGGCACTTGTGATGGATTTCCGGATAATTCCAGATCCATGTTATTTTCGGGGCCGTTTGGTCCCATTTTCTTGGGTGTGTGGCAATCATTGCAGCCACCAATGGCGACAAGGTGTTTTCCCCATGCCACCTGGCTTTCAAATCCGCCAAAAGCAACAGCAGCCGGTGTCGTTGTTGAGTCTGATGCTTCCTTGCCCTTGCCCGCCTGGCCGGAATTACATCTGGAAAAAATAAAAATTCCTCCCACGAGAATAATGAGTGAGTAAACGGATAATCTTTTCATGATTTTTGTTTTAAATTCTTAGTTTGATAGTTTTTCTATTGAAATATTTACACACAATGATTCAGCGTTTCTTTGGCTGAAATGAATGCAATACCCAAATCGGTTTTTGCCAGTGAACTGTCATATACAATCGCAGGTTCATTAATCGGCGGCTGATGATTCAGCATCAGTGAAATATCAGAAACCCTGTAACTTTCATTGGCTATTAAATAATTTTTGCCATGTATCCCAAAAGTGGTTGCCGCCTGAAAAACCGCCTCCGCAACATCTCTGACATCCACCATTGAAAACATGGCATCCGAACCGAACACCATCTCCATAAAGGGATTGGCAGGAATTTTATTTTTTATCAAATACTGTATTCCCGTTGAAGTAGAATCGGTTCTCGAAGAAAGCGGGTTGCCAATGACCATCGTTGGCGATACAGTTGTGATTTCATAAGGCAGATCCGGATGAGATACAATATATTTTCGCACTACCTGATCGGCCATATATTTTGCCCGGGCATAGGGATGATCCTGCTCATTGAGGTAAGGAATATCCTGTTCTGAAAAAACATGTCCGGCCGGGCAAGATGCCGGATTCAGCGGAAAGGAAGTATTCCACGCCGCTACAGATGCCACAAATACCACTTTTTTTAATTTTTTTGATTTTGAAATTGCATCCAAAAAATTTAGTGTACCCATAACCGTAGGTTCAAACAATTCTTTTTGCGGATCTTTTACATCCAGTTTAAAAGGGGTCCCCGCGTGAACAAGGATATCGCATCCCTCCACAAAATGACGTAACTGTTGTTCATTGAGCACATCCAGTGCACAAATCCTGAGGTTCTCCGCATTGACAAATGTGGTCAGATGTTCATACCTGCTTTTGTTGCCGATGTGGGTGGAAGAAGCCTTTACTTCATAATCTTCTTCCAGAAATATCTTTGTAATGTAACTACCGATAAATCCGGCCCCACCAATGATTCCGACTGTTTGCATATTGTTTTATTTCACCTGCCTGGTAAATGGACACTTCATCAAATAGTTTCGTGTGAACGGAAATGCAATCCCGAAACAAAGAACAGGCAACCTCGTTTACTCCGGCATCTACCCATCGCAATAACAAGGTTACGCGGGCAATTCCTGACTGTTTTTAAAATGATGGCGTGCTCAGTCCGGGTTTGGCATTTATGGCGGCGTTGTATTAAAAAATCAGCCGCCATAATGCAAAACCGCTTGTTGAAAACCTGCTCACCCCAAACTTTTATTCAGCGGAAGTCGGATCAATGATTGACACGACCTCGCTTATTGAATTTGCAGGAAACCCTCCCTGCTTTGCATGTTCACGAACCATCTCTTCATTGGGCGCTATGTAAACACAATAAATCTTGTCGCCGGTCACATAGCTGTGCACCCATTGAATCTGAGGCCCCATACTAATCAATACCCTGCAGGAGGTTTGTGAAACGCCTTTTAACTGATCGGTGGTCAGGTTTCCTGCACCGGGGAATTCCCGCTCAATGACATATTTTGGCATAACCTTTAAATTTTATTTTCCTACTCGTATGGCTTTTCGGCATCGCCCCGTTTTTTGAAATGGTCGCTGGATTCCATTTTTATAATACCTGCTCAAAAAATTCCTCTCCATTCTTTGCATCCCCGGGAGAGAACATAAACTTCACCAAAAGTGATTACTCCTGTAGTTTATGAGAAACTTTTAGTTTAATCAATCAACCCGGATGCAATGCAGGGAATTATTCGTTTGCCAGTTTCGAAAAATCTCCGAAAATATATTCTCTCGTAATCTTTCCGTCCACATTGAATTCATCAAACATGACCATTCTGACCTTGGTTACTTCTCCCGTTTTCTTTGACTTTCCAGACCATGTCCACCATGATTGAACGATCATGGAATTGTCTTTTATGTAGTGAAGAAAATCAGGATAACCATTTGGCTCCTGCCTGATGTCATCAAACTTGTCAAAATCACCTTTCCAGAGTTTCAGGGCTTCTGCCAGCGGAACAAACTTGCTCATTCCGGAAATCCACCACATGGCAGAATCAGCATAATAATTACTGGTCTTTGAAAAATCATCAGCCAGGTAATCCCTGGTGGCCTGGTTCACCACTTCAATATAGGGATGCTTAATGTATATAGTGCCGTTTTTTTGCTCCTGGCAAAAGGCTGTAACAACGAACAGAAATAAAACTGTTGATAGAAGAATCTTTTTCATTTTGTTTGATTTAAATTTTCAAATTTCGTTTGAACAAACCCGGAATTACATGGGAGAGCTCAGGTCTTTTCTCCACTTTACTACAAACGAGTCGAAGGACTTTTGAGAGTCGGAGAATTTTTTATTCCATGCCTTATAATCCTCATTGGGAAAGGCTTTCTTAAACATGACCGGCCACTCATTAGCCGGGTCAGGCTCAAAGGATTTCCATCCTTCAGGTAAGGGAAACGCAACCATGGTCTGATTTCCTTTTCCAAATATTCTGTTTTGAATGATGTAATAATTTTTTGAATTGGTTTTCTTATACATCTCTTTTATTTTTTTAAGACCTGCATAGAAAACATCTTCTTTGCCCGGAGTGGGTTCAAGCAAATAGACACCTTGAATATCAGTGTTGAAGTTTGACATATCGGGTGGCAGATAGCTGTCTTCACTCATTTCATAAAACACACGGGGCGAATTGGATTCTGCGTATTTTGCCACATTCTGATCCCAGTCTGCAGCGTGGTCCTTGTTTTCCGCCGCCTGGGTGGTATTTTTAACGTCACTCCAGGTATAGAAATTACGATACACAAAAGCATATTCACCGGTCTGGTCTCCTGTTAATACTTCATAAATATCGACCGGATCTTTCCCGTTGTGAAAAGTCTGATTGTGATGCGCCAATCCTTTTTCAAAATTGTCAGCATCCCCGTGAAGAGGACGCAGGAATTCAAAGATGCTCTTGTTTTTTTGACCCGGTTTGGGCTGTGCATTTAATAGCGCGGGCAATAAAATTGATACAATTAATAATAACCTTTTCATCGTGTTTGGTTTTTTAGTTTTTCCTACTCGTAAGGCTTTTCGGAAACGCCCTGCATTGGTTCATTGCAGAAATTATCATAATTGGGTTGGTAATCTTTTCTTCGTTGTGAATGCTGGTCTTGATGGCACTAAGGTTATAGTTTACGTTTGTACTCATCTAATCCGATAATTTTTCCATCCTTCATTTTAATGTCGTTGATAACATCGACTGAATCTTTCTTACCGTTTGCATTTTCATCATACTGCCTGTACCACAGTGTTACATACTCTTCCTTTTTATCTTTCGAAATCACAGATTCCCAATCCTGCATTTTCACCGAAATCTTTTTTATCGACTTATTCGGGGTGATCATTAAACCAAATGTATCCCTGGGTACCTTTTTATCAATACCGTCAAATTGTACATGTACAGTATCAGCAAAATAGGTCAGCGACTGGCCTATGTTTCCATTCTCCCATGCCTTGAGTGCGCTTAACGCATTGAAGGTATTTTGCTGGCTGCCGGTTTCCCAATAATCAGGATGATCAATTTTGTATGGATAGTTCATTTCCTGGTTAACTGAGGCAACTGCAGCAGAATCATTAGCACCGTTGGAAGATTTTGTATTATTCCCGTTCTTGCACGAAATAAAAATCAGTCCCCCAACTAACAGAATAAAAAATTGTTTTGAAACTTTTTTCATTGTTGAAATTTTTAATTTTCCCTACTCATAAGGCTTTTCGGAAGCGCCCCGGCATTACTTCTTCATTTGCCGGAAATATTTTCCTGTATTACTTCTTTGCCTTGATTTCACTTCCCGGCAAAATGTATTTGACAGATATCTCCTTTACCTTGTCAATCTCTTTGGGCTCCACTAAAACCGTAGTTGTAATGGTGACCAGGCCCGATGAATTAATTGCCAGTGCTATAGCCGCTGCTGTGGCCACATTGGGCAAAGAACAGATGGCATATACATCATGATCACCAAATGCATAATAATAAGTTTCGAGTTTCCCGCCCAGATCGCTCACCATCTTTTCAATAGCCTGTTTCCGGTTTGTCCCACCCGATCTGATTAATCCCCTGATTCCTTCTGCAGTGTAGGTTGCCCTGATTAAATACTTTGCCATTTTATTTAGGGTTTTTTATGACTTCAATTAGTTCTCATTCGGGATTAGAATTAACACCAGTCTTTCCTTTTTACGGGAGAAAAAAAACAATGGAAACAAGGGAAGCAAACCGGCTTGACAGGGATGGATTGATTACATAAACCTAAACAATCAACAAATCACACGATTGATTTAAGGACGAATACGTTAAAACCATGTCCGAACAGGGAATTTTTTTTATCCGATATGGTATAAAAAAACAAAAAAGCATTGCAGAATACTTCGTATGCTGTCAAATACAACCTTCAGAGGATATTCAATGAAAAGAAAAACGGTAAACGAAAAATTCTTCAAAGAAGTAAAGTTATATTTCAACCCGGCTAAACTTTACAGATAGATTTTTGACTCATTTTATTCATTTTGAAATCAAAATAAATCCGTGTGCCATCTTTCGATTCTTCATGCATCATTCCGCCGAGCTGGCGGGTAAGGAGGGAGATTAATTGCGAACCGAAGCCTGTGCCTTTTGTGTGGCCCGATTTGCCAATTCCGTCATCAGACACTTCAAGATGGAGGATATCATTTATCCGTTTTTCAAGCCTGATCCATATATTTCCAATTTGTCCCGGAGGAAATGCATACTTCAGGATATTCAGTATCAGTTCATTCACAATCAAACCAAGTGGTACGGCTGTTTCAAGGTTAAGTTCCAGCCTTTCCATGGGCAATGCAAGTTTTACTTTTCCCACAGCCCCGAATGAATCCAAAATATTTTCACCCAGGTCCAAAAAATAATCTCTCATCTCTATGGTTTCAGAATTTTCACCCTGATACAATTTCTGATGCACCATTCCAATTGCACGCACCCGGTTCTGACTTTCCTTCATGGCATTCCTGGTATTGAGATCATCCGACCTCGCCGATTGAAGCGCCAATAAACTGCTCACCACTTCAAGATTATTTTTAACACGGTGATGAATTTCTTTGAGGAGCAATTCATTCTCTTCATTTTTTGTTTCCAGCAACAGGTTCCTTCTGGTACGGGCACGGTAAGTAATAATTCCGAAGATGATAAAAATTATCAACAGGGCAAGAATGCCGCCTTCCAGACTTTGCACTTTTTTTTGCTGAATGATTTCATTACGCTGCGATGCAATCATTTCTTCTTCCTTTTGGTACTGAAACTTTGAAAAAAAAGCAGGAAGAATTCTACTGTTTTCTGCTGTTGTAACAGAACTGTAAGCCCACAATGCTTTTTTCTGAAACTCCAATGCGGATTTATAATCTCCCAAACGTTCCAGACTTTTGCTTGCCTCCAGGTAATTCTGAATGATCCCGGAAAGATTATTGTTGTTTTCTTTTACTTTAATCAATTTCAGTTGCCGCTCCAGCGTTTCATGATCGTTACTCAACAACGGATTTATTTCTCCCGGATTTGTCGCGCGGGGAATTATGTTATCCTGTTCATTTACTTTTTTCTTTCGAATAGGATTTGCATTTTTCAAATCTAGAGCCCAAGGATAATGATTACCTCTGTTCACTACCGTTAGTGCGTTTTCATCTGATCCTGTTTGTTTGTAAGATGTTTCCGGGTGATGAAAATGTGTTCGCTGGCAAAACCCGGATTGAGCAATCAAAAGAGATGATATCAGAAAAAGAATTTTCATCTGATTGCAATTACACAAGAAAATAAATAGACATTCTCATCAATTAAAAAGTTTGAATTCGTTGGAGTAGATTTTCCTTTAAGCCCGCACTCATGGGGATCGGTTTACCCGCAATCACCACATAGCTGTCGCCAACTTCCTCCACATGGGTCAGGTTGATCACATAGGATCGATGGATCCTTACGAAAATATTTTCCGGAAGTTTTCCCTCCATTATTTTCAGGGTAATGGCAAGCAGAAATTCTTTTTTCATCGTAAAAATCCTGCTATAATTTCTATCTGCTTCAATGTATAAAACATCAGACAGCAGAATCTTGATCATTCTGTCCTTGCATTTTACAAAAATGCGGTCATCCAGAATGAGTTGTTGCACTTCTCCATTTTGTGGAGTGAATTGCGATTCAACGCAATTTTCGGTCATTCTGCATATTGCCAATTCAATGGCTCTTTGCAAATCCAGTTGTTTAAAAGGCTTGGATATAAATCCGGCTGGACGGATAAATTTTGCACGGTTGAAAGTAGCATCATCATTACTTCCCGTAAGAAATATAACCGGCACATTTGAAAAACTTCGAATCTGGCTGGCTGCTTCTATCCCGTCAATTTCACCCTTCAGATTTATATCGAGTAAAACGAGATCTATATCGTGCGAACCTGCATGAATGACCGCATCTTCGCCACGGGCCAAAATCTCGTCAACTTCATAGCCCGACTCGGAAAGCTGTAAAGATATTTTTGCAGCGATGATCATTTCATCTTCTACTACCAAAATTTTTATTGGGTCTCCCATTTGGATCCAAAATGAAAATGAGTATAACAGGATATCAGGTGGTTTTTTCAGTCCAGATTTTTTTCACAGGTTAAGGCAGGATATTTCAGGGGTAATCCTTTTTTGATTCTTTTGAAAAATTTCTGGCAAAGATTCTTCAGAAAGGCAAAAAATACTTTAAGAAAACGAGATTAAAAGTAGATAAATTACACGGAAAACGAATAATTATTTTTCCGCATTGAAGATTCTAAAGTCCTTTATTCATAAGTGTTACGCAAGGTTTGAACAGGTTTCATTAAGACAAATCTTCCTATTCAGCCGATATGAAAATGGCAAAAGATTAATCTTCTGCCATTTCGCCCGTACAATCAAAATAATGGAAATGGGTTCAGTAAATCGTTCATAAAAATCAGGCGAAAAATAAATATCAGGTGAACTAAAACCTTTGGAAAACCGCTCTTCGTCTCTTGTTTCCCTTTTCTCTATAAAAATTTGATTATCATCTCCTGTGCCGGAAGAAAAATTTAGTTTATAACCATTGATACACAGTTTTCATTTGCTGTTAGTTCTCACCAAACGGAATACATTATCAGCGCAGGATTTAATATAAAAAAGCATCTCCCGAAAGGTTCGTTTCCTGCGATCCGTTCCTCACGAGAGATGCCTCAAAAACCAATATCTCTGACAGATTACGATTTACACACCAGGCCTTAGAGAGATTTCAGATATTCGGTAAGGTCCGCTTTTTCTGAAGTACTTAATTTAAGGCCTCTCTCCTGATCGTACCTTGCCACAACATCTGCCAGAGTCTTTGCAGAACCATCATGAAAATAAGGTGGATGCTGCCAGATACCTTTCAATGGCGTAACCCGCCATAGTTTGGTAGCCGACCGTTTTACATAATCTTTATCCAAAGCCACAGACGCACTTTGTGGATGTAATTTTCCACCGTCAATAACATCCGTAAACAAAGGCCCTGAATGACAAGTTGCACACTGTGCTTTTCCGGCAAAGAGCACCATTCCTCTCGCAGCAGCAGAGGGGTCAAAAGAGCCAGCCGGAGCAGCCGGTGCTGAGATGGAATATTGATATGCCTGCAAGGCCGGAAGTTTATCTGTCACCAAATCATCATTTTCTCTGTGATCAACCACCCAATTATCAAGGCGCGCATCAGCAAAATAACCATGACCATGCATTTGGGTAACGGCTACATACCTGTTCCAATAAGCCACTGGTCCGGCGGGTTCATGTTGTACATCTCCATCACCTGTAAAAATAGCTTTCGGAAGTCCGTATAAACCAAAAGCCGGTGGAATGACAACAGGATTGCTCAGCCCGTCATGATTGAATCTCGGGTCATACATGCCAGGCCCCCAGGAAGCATAAATGGCTTTTGTAGTTGCATCTAAAGCAGGAGACAAGGAGATAATCAAACCCGGATTCAGATCTCTGTTAGGGTATGCATCCAACCGATTTCCTATACCAGGAGCGAAAGAGTTATCAACCGTTGAATGGCACAATGCGCAGGTAATCCCCACTCTATCCAACTTTAAGGTACCATCCTGATTCTGGCTCACCTGGCCTTTGATCCCGACCACAGCGTTTAATTGTAATAAGGCAAGCGTAGTTTGAGGATCATCTAAATCAACCTGCCCCTTTGAAATAGCATCAACAACAGCGGGAGGCAAAGCAGCCGCATCCACTTTCAAACCCACAGCCAGAGCTGTTTTGGGACTTACGCCGGATTCAATAACCTGGTTCATGTGCAACACATCTGTCCAAAAAGATTCATCCCCAAAAGTTTCAAAGCGGAATACCTGCTGGCCTTGCTGAACCAATGCCGGATCCAATGGAGGCAAATTTAAATTGCCCTTGCCGGGAGGTAACTGACCGGTATCTCTTTTATTACAACTAAAAATACTGAACACGGCAAATAGTAGCAGCGTTGGAATCAAAACATTTTTTTTCATGAGCTTTTTGTTTTTATTTTTTATTGCGAAATAGCGCCAATCCTTCTCTGGTGCTAAATTCAATTCCGGATAAAATATCCAATGAAAGTTTAGAGCCGGTGAGATTTCATTTGGTTACAAAGACATAACATTTATTTTTTTGCAGAGGTGAAATTGAATTGTAAAATGGCTGATACCACTGATGTTTCCGCCAAATGGTTTTCAGCAAACACCAGGGTTTAAAGGAAAAAAAGTTGTTAGCAGAATTGGCAACAACTGGTTGTATTGAAAATTTTCTAAAAAATTTATTGCAACAGGAAATGGCAATTTTTCTCAAATAATTAAGAGATCAGATGAGAAAAATAAAGGCAGTTTTCCAAATAGGGCAGAGTACAAATCCTTGCAAATGTTGGTCTGATATTTTTTATAAACACCAATTTAAAGAGAAGGGACATCAACCCGGAAAAATGTTGAATGCCCCTTCACTTCTTTTACTATCCGATTTTATAGTTCAAAATTCTTAATTTTTCATTCTTAATTCTTATTACTTAATTGTTGGTCTTCGGAAGCGGTGGCAGCACCGGATGATAATTATTCCATGGTGCTTGTTCATATTTTTTGGGTGGATTTTCTTTCAGTTGCTGCATGGCAATTTCCACCGATTTTTCCAATTGAGGGTCTCGCCCCTGCCTCATCAGTTCCGGATCCTGCCATACTTCAACGTCCGGAGCAATTCCATGATTTTCTACAGGAAAAGTACCATCCAGCGCTTCCAGGGCCATACGAGGCGCCGTGACAGATCCGCCATCCATCAAAGAAGGGTAACCACCGATCCCTACGAGCCCGCCCCAGGTACGAACGCCCACAATGGTGCCGGCTTTTTCCATCCTGAAATACCAGGGCAGTGCATCTCCGCCGGAACCTGAAAATTGATTAATAACTAAAACCTTAGGCCCGGGTATAATCATTTGTGGTACGGTGGTGGTGGTTTGCTTGCCCCAACGTTGCACATAAAAAGATTTCGGTTGACGGATCAAATGCATCACGGTATAATCAGAAAGAGATCCGCCATGATTGAAACGCTCATCCACTACGGCTCCCTGCTTATCAACCTGTGAAAAGAAATACCGGTTGAAACTTGCAAATCCTTCCCACGTGGTGTTGGGTAAATAGATATAAGCCAATTTACCTCCCGACATTTTATTTACCAATTCCATATTGTGATCAATCCATGCGGTGTTGCGCAACGCATTTTCACTTGGAACGGTCTTCACCGTTATGTCGTGCGATCCCTGCATCCCGGGGTTAGGTCCAACGGTCAGGGTTACGGTTTGATTAGCCAGATTTTCAAAATATCTATAAATACTTTCATTGCCATCAATTGGCTGCCCGTTAACCGCCAAAAGATAATCGCCCGTCTTCACCTTAAGTCCCGGTTGGGCAAGCGGTGCATATAATTCAGGGTTCCATTTGCCTGCAGTGAAAATGCGGGAGATTCTGTAACGTCCGTTTTCTATTTTATAATCCGCACCCAACAATCCGACATGGATTTCATCCATTTTAGGTGTGTAGCCACCTCTGATAAACATGTGGCCCACGGCTATGTAACTTAGCATTTCTTCAAACAGAAAAGTCAGCTCATCCCTGCTGGCAATGCCGGGAAGGTAATGCGCAAACAATTTTTCAGCGGCATCAATATCCAGTTCGTCAAAAATGGGATTATAAAAGAATGCTCTTTGAATCCGCCATGCCTCATGATACATTTGATCCCACTGTTCGTGCGGATTTACATACACTCTCATATCCTTCATATTCAATTGCTGCGGTTGTGCCTTGGCTGACGTATCGGCGATGAACCAGCTATCTCCCTGCTTGTACAAAATCTTTTTTTTATTGGCTGCCAAACTGAATGAAGTAATCAATTGCCGGATTGTTTCTGTTTTTTTATCCTTAAGTGAGAACCTGTCAATCGTGAATCCCTGATCTGATTTTCTACCGAGCAACGGGAGTACTACAATCGGTTCTTTTGCCAGATACAATATTCCTGTCGGCCCGGGTGTCAAACCCACGTAATTGTCCGGCTCAATGGGAAGCGTGATGATCCGGTTGCCGATACCATCAAAATCGATACTGACTTCAACAGATTTTTTTTCTTTGGCTTTTGCTGCCGATGAATCCTGAGAAGCCGGTTTTGTTTCTTCTAATCCTTTCTCAGGGGCCAACGGGGATGCAACGGTATCTTCAAGTGTTAATGCATACACATGGCTTGTGACAGGTCGTGCATAAGATGAAAGATCAAAGTCCATTCCAGGACCCGAATTGGTGCTTGCCAGAAAATACAAATATTTGCCATTGGCATCAAATACAGGAGAGTTGCAATCGCTCATGCCGTGGGTAACCTGATGAATTTTTCTATCGGTCAAAGAATAGATGGATACACCTCCCATAAAATTGGGCAATGATTCTATATAGGCAATCCACCGGCTATCGGGCGACCAGCTTGCATTGAAAGAATGGTCAAAACTGTTGGTTGCAATTTTTACCGGAGATGGTTTAGCCCCATTGATATTCACATACCATAAATTATTTTTCTGATCGGTGAAAGAAACTTTTTTACTGTCCGGCGACCATTCCAAATTATAATAGTAAGCATCATTCTGGCCCAGTTTAATTTTGACGGCATCACCTCCTTCCTGAGGTTCAATGAAAAGATCATATTCACCGTCTTTGTCAGAAAAATAAGCGATTGATTTTCCATCCGGCGACCACGCGGGCACGCGTTCCATTGAACCGGGGCTATGTGTCAGATTGATCAGGCTGCCCTCTTTGACGGGTACGGTAATAATATCGCCATGTGCCTCAAACACTGCACCCACGCCATTTGGCGAAATATCAGCGTCCCCGGTCTCCTTAGAAGCATCCTGAAAATAGGAACGGCGCTGCGGCAAATCTCCGTTGACTGAAATGGATACCGGATTGGATTTTCCAGTGGATAAATCATAAATAAATATTTGGCCAAATTGAGAATAAATAATTCCTCCGGGCCCTGCCGATGCTGAGGTAATATCAAAGCCTGTATTGTTGATAACCCTGGTGACCAGTTTGCTGGCGACATCATAACTAAATAAGGTAATCGGGCCATCGCGATCGGAAAGAAAATATATTTTGTTTCCGATCCACATCGGATTGTCTTCATTGGAATTGAGATCCGGAATGCGGGTCGTGTGCGAATCCGAAAGCCGCGCTATCCATATTTGTGTATGCTGGCCACCTTTATAACCTTTCCAGAATGGCTCCCACTGAAAGTTGGGAACAAAAGCAATTTGTGAACCATCGGGTGAATAACTTCCGTCTTCTGCCATATTCAGCGGAAGTTGCTGCGGGAACCCTCCCGATGGTGAAACGGTGTAAAGCTGGTTTGGATCGGAATAGGAATACCGATGAGAGCGGAACAGAATATTTTTTCCGTCAGGCGACCAGCCTGATACGATATCCGGATAGGGATGCCAGGTAAGCCTTTGCGGTTGTCCACCACTGGCAGGTATCACATATATATCTGTGTTTTTATCGTAGGTACCACTAAAGGCAACCATTGATCCATCAGGCGAAAAGAATGGCATAGATTCCACATCCATTCCGCTGGCCAGGATGTGAGCCTCTCCGCCACTGCGCGGCACCTCCCAGATTTGGCCTCCATATTCAAATACGATCTGAGTCTTTGACATAGAAGGATTTTGTAGCAACAGAAGCGGATCTCCATTGCCTGCAAAAGAACCTTCGTGAACAAAAAGAACTCCTGCAAGAAAAAAAATGGCAAGCAAAAGTTGAGTTGGCTTTAAAATGTTGTGCTTCATTTTATTTAGATTTAAGGTCAATATTTTCTGTTTTCCTTCCTTTTGGATTTGTAAGGTGAATCCTGTTTTTTATTAAAAGGACAATTGCAGAACGGGAAACCTACCACATAAATCATGCAAAAAAATTATGTAGTCTGGATCGTATTCCATATCCGGCCGGTATTTATCACAAGTGATAATTTAAAAGATGAGGGGATAAGAATACCCCCTCGTATATCAACATGAGAAGTACTAAAAACTTAAACAACTAATTAATTCGTTATTTAAAAATCAATTCCTGAGCCAGTCTGCTGCCCAACAAATCGCGCATATCATTTCTGGATATGGCAGACTGTAGCTGCACGCTTTCAGAACCAAAAACTTTTTTTGCCAGGGCATCCATTTTATCACCCAACCCATCAAGTGCTGCATAATTTTTGACCTCTGTCATGGTCATTAAATCCCAGCTCGTTTTGGAAGCCGGATCTGCAGAAAGCACCTTGTAATCCATAATGAGACCCTGCTCTTTGGCGGCTTTGGCAAGTTTTACCCAATGAATACTCAGGTCTTTTAAATAGGTTTCTCCCATTCCGGGTTTGGTCTGAATAAATTGCACTCTCCAGACTGGTCCATCTGAATAAGGTTTTTCAGATTGTGCATTTACATTTTGGCCAAAGAATAAAAAGGATGATATACAAATAATTGCGAGAGAAATTGATCTTTTCATTTTTAATTTGATTAGATAAATAAGATTGTGAATGACGAACCAAATTTACACTTGGAGGAGGGGGCGGTGATAGTAATTTTAGCGCAAAAAATGGAAATTTTAGCGCATTTTAAAAAAAGGTGAGGCTTCGTGCCTTATCGACCTGGCGGCAAAGAATTTTTTTATAAATCCAAAATAATAAAGGGTATTAGTAATTTTGTCAATACAGTGACAGATTTATAAGTGATATAGTCAATGCTTTAATAATAAATTCATGAAAATTATCAAACGCCAGATTGAAGAACATGTGAAAGGCCTGATAGGTAAGAATAAGGTCATATTGATAATGGGAACAAGAAGAGTAGGGAAAACGGTATTGATAAAAAGTATAAAAGATAATTTTGCCGGTAAATCTTTAATGCTCAATGCAGAAGATTTTGACGTTCGGGAAATATTAGCGCTTCGGACTGTAGCCAATTATAAACGAATATTTGGAGAAACCACGCTGGTGATAATTGATGAAGCTCAGGTAGTTTCAGAGATCGGAAGTATCTTAAAATTGATGATTGATAATATTCCCAAACTAACCATCATTGCTACCGGTTCATCTTCTTTTGACCTGGCAAATAAGGCAGGAGAGCCTTTAACCGGCCGCTCCGAACTATTTAATCTCTATCCACTTTCTTATACAGAAATTGCAGGGGTAGAGAACGCGCTTGAGATAAGACAAAATCTGGAAGATAGACTTATTTTTGGCAGCTACCCGGAGTTATACCAGCTTTCTGATCTATCTGAAAAATCAAGATATTTGAAAAACCTGATACAGTCGTATTTGCTAAAAGACATTCTTGCATTTGAGGGGATTCAACAGTCAGATAAATTATACAAATTATTGAGACTTATTGCCTATCAGTGTGGAATGGAAGTATCTTATAATGAATTATCCAAACAGCTTGGCATCAGCAAAAATACGGTGGAAAAATACCTTGACCTCCTGACAAAAGTTTTTATCATTTATAAGTTGGAAGCTTATAGTACCAATCAACGCAAGGAGGTAACCAAATCATCCAAATGGTATTTTTTTGATAACGGAATTAGAAACGCCATCATCAATGATTTCAGGTTGATAACCCTCAGGAATGATATTGGAATGTTGTGGGAAAATTATCTTATTGCGGAAAGAATTAAAAAGAATTCCTATGAAAGAAAGAATGTGCAGCACTACTTTTGGAGAAATTACAACCAGCAGGAAATAGACCTGATTGAAAATGACAATGGAACACTACATGCTTACGAGATAAAATATTCCGGACAGAATAAAGTAAAAGTTCCCCCTGCTTTTTCAAATTTCTATCCGGATGCTTCCTTTGATGTTATATCCCGCGACAATTATGAGGATTGGTTGTAGAGCGGACGCAAGTTTGTCTATTGACCTATTACTTATTATCCAGCGTCTTCAAAACATATCCTTTCAACTGGTAAGTGGTGAAAGTAGTTTGTGCCGAAAAGGCTATGTGAACCACCGGAAGTATGTCGCTTTTTGTAAGCCCTCCAAAATCCATTGACTGCCCGCAGACTATAAACCGTGCACCCATATTTTCCAAATCACCAATCAGTTTCAGGTTGGGATTATTCGTTCCATACTTTTTATGATAGACCGCATTTGATAAAATAGCCGCATTGCCCGGCCCGTGGGTTACAATAACCACAGAAATATTTTTCAGGGGAACACCGGCGGCTACATGCATGTTGATGATATGAGCAACTGACAGGAGATTTTCATCTGGTTTATCCATTAGTGAATCAGGGTTTTTTTGATGCGATTCATACAGGAGTTTATATTTCATATTCGTATCCGGGAATTCAGAAATATCTTTAACCGGAAAGACCCCGGTAGATCTGAATCCTTTAATTGCCGGATATTCTGCAGTCTGCACTAAGTTTCTCCATCGCACGATGTTGGCGTACCGGGTTTCTATTTTTACTGAATCCTTATGAATTGCAGCACGGAGTGCGCTGTCTTTATTAAACAGAGGCGGAAGTTTGGGAGATTGTGCCAAAACAGTAAAACCGATCATACAGGTAAAAACAGCAAGAAGTACTTTTTTCATAATGAGAGAATTTTAATTTGATTTAAAAATTTTGAATATTTCATTTCTTTATTTCTGAAAATGGCCCATACTTGTGTTGTCTTTCTGAAAACGTGTCTGCGTAAGGACCGAAGGGATAATCAAACGGCTTGGCAGCTACATTCTTCCAGTCATTTTGTAAATGTCTATAAACCGGATGCGGTTGGGAATTCACATAAGCGGCTACATCCCATGCCTGTTCATCAGTAAGCACCGGATCGTGATAAGTGGTACCAAAAGGCATGTTGTTTTTTACAAAAGAGGCCAGTTTGGAAATGCGGTAAAATCCGGCTCCCATGTTATAGCTGCGTGGTCCCCAGAGCGGCGGATAGAGATATTCTTTTCCATTCGTATTCAATTTCCCTTCTCCGGTCAGGCCATGGCACGATGCACAATTGTTTACAAAAATGACTTTCCCCCTTTGTGGATCTGCAGCTCTGCTCATGAATACCAATTTTTTCGTTCCTGCCCCCAAAACACGTTCATTTTTATTTACCCCTTGCCCAATCCATTTAAGATAAGCGATAATTGCCTTCATTTCCCTGCCTGCACTGTCAATTGCCTTTCCATTCATGCTCCGCTCCATGCAACCGTTAACCCGTTCTGAAAGAGAAATGTACCGGTTGGCCCGTGCCCTGAAAATAGGATAGGAGGAAGCTGCCGTTGAAAAATTATTGCCGAATAACCTGGTACCCGCAGCAAGGTGACAGTTCTGACAATTCAATCCGTTTTCCGATTGAGAGATACTTCCCTCAGGCCCAAAATATTGTGCAGTGTGAACAATCAGATTTCTTCCATAACGTATCAGGTTTCCATTTTCTGTAGAGGGTATTTCAGCAGTGTCCGGTGGAGTCCAGAGAATGGGATTTTCTTTCAGCGGTTCGGCTTTACTAATTTTATTTTCCTGCTTTCCGGAAAGTAGAATTACATCCACTCCCAACAACACTACTAAAATTGCCAGAACCGCAATGATTGTCATATAATGTACTTTCTTCATAATTGAAAGCCCTTCAGATCTCAACCTTTATTGTAAGGAGATTATCTTCCCTTAAATTTGATCGGCGGAGGAGTTGTAAAAATGATCCTGACAAAATTAGCCTGCGGCAAAAGGTTTTTGATAGGAAAAAATCTTCATTTTATAGGAATTTTTACGCATTTTTTATACGAAAAGGCATTGTGAAAAATAAGTTCGTGGTAATCAAAACGAAATCCGTTGCAAACTCCCACTACGGCAATTTCTCCTTTTCAGAAGGCAGGCAGCCAAAATGAGCTTTAAATACCTTGGAAAAATAACCGGGGTCTTCAAAACCTACTTCCCATGAAACTTCTGACACATTTCCATTGCCGGTCTTCAACAATTCCAATGCTCTTTGCATGCGGATTGAACGGATAAACTTTTGGGGCGACTGGTCAATGAGCGCTTTCAGTTTGCGATTGAGTTGAGAAACGCTCATGTTCATTTCATCGCTCAATTGAGTGACCGAAAACTTTGCATCATTGATGTGTTTCTCAACTGAATCCATCAGCTTTTTCATAAACGCCTGATCCAGGGTAGTGACAGTTATTTCACTGGGTTTCACTACCAGTTTATCGCTGAATTTAGCCCTCAGTTTTTTTCGGAGTTCTATCAGCTTTCTGACGCGGATATTCAATTCGTGTGAATTAAAGGGCTTGGTCAGGTAAGCGTCGGCGCCGGTTTCCAGACCGGCCAGCCTGTCGTTGTCTTCTGCTCTTGCCGTAAGCAGAATGATCGGGATATGGCTTGTCAGGTTATCCGTCTTTAGTTTTTCGCAAAGTTCAAAACCATCC
Organism: Chitinophagaceae bacterium; assembly: GCA_017307735.1. Classification (GTDB taxonomy): domain Bacteria; phylum Bacteroidota; class Bacteroidia; order Chitinophagales; family Chitinophagaceae; genus Ginsengibacter. Next base: position 17,063 of record JAFKGR010000015.1, on the reverse strand, counting down.
ATTTCCGGCATCATGATGTCGCTGATGACCAGGTCAGGAATCCGGCTGCGGGCTATTACCAGTCCGTCTGCACCATTACCCGCCTCCATCACCGAATAGGAATCTTCCAATTTTCCTTTGATATATTTTCTGACATCTGCGTGATCTTCCACAATCAGAATGAGGTCCCTGCTCACATCCCCGGCTATCTGATTTGCCGGCTCCGGTTCTTCCACAGAATAATCGGCAACCGGAATTTGCATCCCCTGCCAAGCGGAAGAAGTTGTCGGTGAAATAATTTTTTTATTAAACGGAAGATAACAGAAGAAGGTAGTTCCCTTGTCCACTTCACTTTCAACGGCAACCCTGCCCTGCAAAAGATCAATCAATTCCTTTATTAAAGCCAATCCCACTCCGCTGCCTTCATAATGCCGTTCATCAGAATCATCGGCCTGGTAAAAACGGTCAAAAACATGCAAAATCTTTTCAGGTGGAATTCCAATGCCACTGTCTTTTACTGACAATTCCAGAAAATCGTTTTCCTTTTCCGCTGTTTTCATACCCACAGTAATACTCCCCGCATCGCCCGTGAACTTGAATGCGTTGGACAGCAGATTACTCACGATCTTTTCAATCATGTCTTCATCAAAATAAAATTTCGTCTTCCCATTCAGTAGTCTTTCATTTAATGCCGGATCCACTTCAACCTTTAAATCAATATTCTTCCTTTCGGCCCAGGAATAAAAGGAGTAAACAATTTGTTTGACGAAAGGGATAATGTCTTCTCTCGTGGTATTAATGCGGTATTTTTTTGCATCTAATTTAGACAGGTCAAGCAGTTGGTTGATCAGTTGCAGCAGACGCCTTGAATTGCGGTGAACCTCCGGCAATATTTTTTTAAACTGATCGGCATTACCCGTTTTTAAAAGATCTTCCACCGGGCCCATGATCAGGGTAAGGGGTGTTCTGAATTCGTGTGATATGTTGGCAAAAAACCGCGATTTCAGATGGTCTAATTCTTTCAGTTTTTGCGATTCTACATGTTCCACCTGTAGACGGTTTCGCAGCAGTACCCTCCTCAGCTCGTATCTGCGGATAAAGTACAGAATCCCAATAATGCCGAAAACATAGATCAGATAAGCCCACCAGGTTCGCCACCACGGAGGAAGGATGATGAGATTCAAAGAAATGCCTTCTTCGTTCCAGACACCATTTGTATTTCCGGCTTTTACACGAAGCGTATAATTGCCGGGATCCAGATTGCTGAATGTAATCAACCGGTTATTTCCCATTTGTATCCAGCTTTTGTCAGTTGGTTCCAGCTTATATGCATACAGCATTTTACCGGGATTTGAGAAATCGAGAGCGGCCACCTGGAAACTGATGATGTTGTCACTATAAGGCAAAACTATTTTCTTCGTTTCAGTAATTGAATGTTTCAGCGGAGAATTTTTATCATGAATGGAAACCGGCCGGTTAAAGAGGTTAAACCCTGTGAATGCCAATTGCGGCACGTAACTATTTCCTTTAATGTTGCGGGGAAAAAATTCATTGAATCCGTTTATACCGCCAAAGAAAAGTTTGCCCTCGCCATTTTTATAAAATGCACCTGAATTAAACTCGTTGCTTTGTAATCCGGCATTCGCATCATAATTGGTAAATACCCCGGAAGAGGGATCGAACCGTGAAATACCTTTGTTTGTGCTTATCCACAGGTTTCCTTCTTCGTCCGGAAGAATTCCGTAAATCACATTATTTGGCAATCCATCCCCTTCAGTAAAATGGGTGAATTTCTTGGTTTGCAAATCCATTTTATTCAACCCTCCTCCGGCAGTTCCAATCCACAAAAACTTTTTCGGATATTTCGGATCAGGTAAAATACTTCGCACCGCGTCAAAGCTCAGGCTGGCAGGATTTGCTGTATTGGTAGCATACCTGGTAAACTTTTTTGTGAATATATCAAAATATAAAAGTCCGTCACCGGTACCAATCCAGAAATTCCCTTCAGAGTCTTCATAAAGGTCGCCGAAGGTAGGTTCAGAAAATCCGTTTACAGGCCTGTAATCAAAAAAATAATGATTGAATGTTTTTTGCTTCTTATCAAAAATGCTCAGTGTATAAGGAGTCAGGCACCACAGGTTCCCATGTTTATCATTATACAATTTAAAAACGCGGTTGTCTTTTTGTCCGTTTCGTTGAATACCGGTTTCATAAATTACAGAAGTATTTTTTTTATAATTGTACAGGATCAGGCCAATGTTCGTCGCCAGCCAGCAATTAACCGAATCGGCAGTTGCCATACTGAAAACAGTATTCTCACCTTGCGGATTACCATCCAGGTGTACGGGTTTCATGATGCGGGTAACGTTGTCAGCCCTCATTAACTGATTTTGTGTGCCGATAAACAAATAACTTTTGGTATCCAGAAATGAACGTACACTCAGGTTCTCTGTCCTGATTTTTCCGTCAGCGGTATGGTATTCGGGCATCGGAAACAATGTGGTTCCCGCATCGAACTGACTCAGTCCGGAACCACTGCTGCCCAGCCAGATGCCACCCGACCGGTCCTGATAAACACACAAAGTGCTTCCGGGCAACAGGCTCCGGCTGTTTCCGGGGTCGTTCTTAATCAACTGTAACGTAAAATTTTTTGTATCAAGTATCCCGGCTCCTCCCAGGAATCCTACCAATATGGCCCCAACTTTTTCACCATTCTGCTGATAAGATATTTGAGTAATGGAACGAACATTTCCCTGACCAAGACCAGGCATAAGAGGATCAAAATAGAACAGCTTTCGGGCTTTCCGGTCCAGCCTGAAAATACCGGCAGTTGTGCCCAACCAGAGATTTTGGTGCTGATCTTCTATAAATCTTGTGCCTTCAGAATGAAAATCACTCCAGCGTTTTGGCGTAACCTTATCCGGATTATATTCCACGCCTCCCGGGATTAATTTTCTTTGAGCAGCGAATATCGAAAACTCCGGGGAGGTAAATTGGAGTTTCTTCTGATTTACTATAGCATGCTGAAAAAATCCTTCTATGGTGGAAACCCACAATCCGCCCTCGCGGTCTGCAAAAACATCAAGGACAAAGTTGTTTCTGACACTGGTGCTGTCACCGGGTCGGTTTGTATAATGAATAACCTGTTCCGGAATCCCGGATTGATTTTTTTTATTAAATAATAGTTTGAACAAACCATTTCCATAAGTACCCACCCAAAGGTTTCCGGATAAATCTTCTGAAATAGAAACCACATTTCCCAGGTTGGTATTGATCTTCAACAAATGGCTGAAACTGTTTTTTCTGCTGTCATAAAGATCGAGGTTCCCGTTCATGGTTCCGATCCAGAGCCTTCCTTTTTTATCTGTGTAAAGTGCAGATATTGCATTGTCTGCAATCGAATTGGAATCAAAAGGATCGTGGTGGTAACTCTTAAATTCGTAACCATCAAAACGGTTAAGACCGTCTTTGGTACCGAACCACAAAAAGCCGGTTGAATCTTGCGTAATGGAGTAAACCAGATTTTGAGAAAGGCCATTGTTGATTGTAAAATGAGTAAAATGAGGATTGATGAATTGCTGGGCGCGCGCAGAAAGAGAAAAGAAAAGGATCAGGGAAAGATAGATTTTCTTTAAAATCGGGAAATGATATATCTGTTTAAAATCAATGATGCCCATTGGTCATGTTGTTTGGCATCCGGAAAGTATTAAAATACTTTTTTACTTCTCATTATCTCCGGAGTAGGAACCAAACATACGTATATTTATTGATCTCATATATCAGGCCGGCCCAATTCATTTCTGTGAAGGCTTTCAGGTTTTACTTTTCAAACCTGGAATGTATTGCCCCGACGAAAAGTTTTATACCGGCAGGCTCACGATAAACTCGGTTCCTTCTTCTTCCCTGAAATTGTCTGGATTTCCTTTCCCGGATAAGCCGGGATTTGCAACGTCAACTCTGCTCTCCACGTTTATAGTTCCATTGTGCTCCTTCGTAATAATATCATACGCCAAACTCAATCCCAATCCTGTTCCCTGACCTGTGGGTTTGGTAGTGAAAAAAGGTTGAAAGATTTTGTCTTTTATTTTATCGGGAATGCCGTTTCCGTTGTCTCTGACGGTGATGGTTACATGATCGTTTTCTCTTCGGGTAACAAGGGTGACGGTGGGGACGTAGGGCAAACCTTGAAGGTTTTTCAAACCTTCAAGTGTTTCAGCGTGGCTGCGCTCAGCACAGGTACTTCGGCTTTGCTCAGCACAAGCATAGAATGCATTATTGAAAAGATTCAAAAGCACCCTTCCTATATCCTGCGGAACGACATTTATTTTTTGCAATGTTTCATCAAACTCAGTTTTTAGTTCACAATTAAAATTCTTGTCCTTTGCCCGCATACCGTGATATGCTAATCGTAAATATTCGTCCGCCAGTTTGTTGATGTCAGTCGGTTCTTTTACACCTGTGCTGGTGCGGGAGTGTTCCAGCATACTTTTCACGATACCATCTGCACGTTTGCCGTGATGGTTTATTTTTTCTTCATTTGATTCTATGTCATTAAGCAAATCTTTTACGTCATCATCCTCAATTTTTAATTCTTCATTTTTAGTTTTTAATTCTTCAATCAATTCTTTATTTATCTCCGAAAAATTATTCACGAAGTTTAACGGGTTTTGAATTTCATGAGCTATACCTGCTGTGAGCTCTCCGAGCGAAGCCATCTTTTCGGATTGGATGAGTTGGGATTGGGTGGATTTTAATTCGGATAATGTATTCTGAATTTGTTCTTTTTGTTTGCCAAGAAGAATATTGGCTTTTTGTTTGTTCCTGTTGTTCAGGAACAATGAAAATGCAATGATCAAAAATATGAGCAGGATACCTCCAAAAGAATACAACTTTATTCTGTTTTGATATTGCTGCCGAATCTCTTTTCTTGCCTGTTCCGCTTGTTGCTTTTGCAGGGTTTCATTGAAAGAAAAATTCAATGCCTGCGCTATCTTATTTTGATTATTAAGGCTGTCATTTAATAAAACATAACTCTTTAAATACTTGTAAGCGCTGTCGTATTGACCACGGCTTTGAAACAGGGTGGCAAGCAGGGAATCAGTAGTTACAGCGCCAGCCGGGCTATTTGTAAGTTGAAGTGCGTGCTGCGATTTTCTACCATACAAAAAAGCAGAATCTATTTCTCCCATTCTGAAAAACAATTTGGCCATATTGGTTGCACTATATGAAACCATATCATACCGCCGGATTTCAGCTCCGATACCCATACTGATCTTATAATAATAAAAAGCAGAGTCCACATCGCCAATCTTCGCATAGATTTCTCCTAATCCATTTGCACCTAACGTTATCCATTCTCGATCATTATGCGCAATGCCAAATTGATAAACCGGACGTTTGTAAATAAGAGCTGAATCAGGCAATCCCATGTCTAAGTATGCTCCTGCAATAATATTGTTGGCTACCTGGGTCGCGGAGCCTCGATCGTTTTCATTGAAGGAGTCCGCCAAAGGAGCCAATTGCTTTGCAAATTCCAATCCCTTTTCAAAATCTCCCATGCCTCTATAGATCCAGCTTACCAACCTCGTCTGAAAAAGGAGGATATACCTATCATTGAATTTTTTTGCCATGGCAAGATTTCGGAAAGAGAGTTTCAGCGCTTCGGGGTAATTGCCTGTCTGGTTGTAATAACTGGCAATATGGAGAACCGCTGTTAATTCACCTTTTGTATATTTTATTTCCTGTGATAGTTTCAATGCCTGTTGAGAGTACCAAAGAGCAGAATCGTTTCTTGCCTGCCCAAAACCAAAACTTCCTCCAAGCCTATTCAGCAGATTCACTCTACCTGTATAAGTTTTTTCTATTGACAACAAAAGTTTTAAACTATCAAGGTGCCTGTTCTGAGAATATGTGCTCGTGCTGCTTAAAATGAGAAATATGACAAGAAGAAATTTATTCATAATATGTTTCCGGGAAAGTTTTCCTGGTTGTGTGGCAATCAGAACATCTGCTTTCGAGTGATGAAGCGCTTCCATGTTTTATACTATATTTTGGTTATTCCCAACCCGTTTTCAGGTAAAATGGATTAGGAATGATAAAGGTATTGGCCGGAGGCAGTGCGGTGATAGGATAAATCGAGCAGGAAATAGGAATTTTCGTTCATTTGCGCATATCAGGCAGGAGAGAGGCGCTTCCACAAAAAATTTGTTACCAATCGGCAACTTCACAGACACTCTGACTTTTAAATGCGGCTGGGGGTACCCAACTGTAAAATCAGTTACCCACTGAATAATTCTCAATAAATTTTTTGAGAAATTCTATTTCAAATTCCGGACAAAGTATTATCTCAGGCTCCTGAAATTTTTCCTCGCGTGAACCATAGTTGATTTTATTCCTTATTGGAAAAAATAAAAATTTACAATTCAAAAAACCATACTTTTGGGCATCCATTTTCCCTATCAATTTCCCACACACAATTACTGCTTTTATTGTCTGGTTCGAAGCATCTTTTTTATTCATAATAAAATTTAAAGTACAATGAAAGATTCACGAATCCAGCAGCCCTTGCTGATGAAAGGTTTGGAAGGGGCATCATTGTTATTATTGATTTTGTTTTTTACCAGTTGCCAGAAAGTTGGAGTCAAACCCACGCCCACAGTAACCACAGTGGTAAGCGGACTAAACACCCCAATGGGAATTGAGACCGACCCACGAGGTGATATCTGGGTCGCAGAAACCGGAACCGGTAATAATGATGGTAAAGTCATGGTGGTTGCAAGAAGCCATGGAGTACCTCAGACATTTGAGGTAATCAATAATTTGTCTTCCATAAAAAATACATTGTCGGGTGAGGTAGAGGGGCCTGCTCATTTGTTGTTTGACAATGGAATGCTTTATGTATTGGCAGGTGATTATTTATATAGCGTGGATTTGAAAAATTATAAACCCGGCGATGATCCGATTAACGGAGCCACTCTTCCCTTTGAAGATATCGGCACATGGGTTCGTGCACAAAATATCGTCGCTCCCAACGACAGCCATCCGTACAATTTAATCAAAGGACCTGACGGAAAACTATATATTGCCGACGCTGGCGCAAATGCGATTATCCGCCGCAATGCAAAAGATGATTATACCGTACTGGCCACCTTCCCCAATATACCTAACCCCACTCAGGTAGGACCTCCCTTTATACAAAGCGTGCCCACCGGTATTGTATGGGACGGAAACAACTTTCTGGTATCCACTCTTACCGGATTCCCGTTTCTTGAAGGGCAGGCTGTGGTTTACAAGGTCTCCCTGCAGGGCAATGTTTCTGTTTATATAAATGGACTATCAACACTGGTCGATATTGCGCCCGCAACTTTTTATGGATATCCTGTATTAAGCTACGGTACATTCGGCCCAACAGGATTTATGCCTAATACCGGATCTCTATCTCTCGTGACTCCCTCAAATAAAATGAAAATTGTGGACGGACTAAATATGCCGGTGGGGATAAAACAGATTGACAACCATTCATGGTATGTCAGTTCAATGGGTGATGGCACTATTTTGAAAGTCACCTATAGTTATTAACAAGCCAAAGAATTTTTTACCTAAATGTATCCCGCCTTTTTCAGGCGGGATTTTTTGCCTCAACAACAGAACCGGTTCATCTCTATTGCATTTCTATCATCTGCGATTTGTTCATTCGATTTTCTCTGCAAAAAATTTCAACCTTACCTCAGGAAAAATATATTTGAATCCGTGAAAATATTCTTTGAAATTTTACTTTCCGGTTTTGAATGAATGATATACTCACATTTGATCGTATTTTTTCACTCCATCTCTTTCAACCATTCATTTGTTATATCAGGAGCCAAATGTTTCAACAAAACCAACGGCGGCAACCTCTTTCCGCCTGGCGAATAATTATCAACAAATTTTTTGAGCAGTTTCATTTTAAGTTTTGGATAAAGTTTCATCCCAAGCTCCTGAAACTTTCCCTGGTACCATCCGTAATTTACTACACCAACACTGGTATAAAGCCGTTCAAAATCTTTGAGTGTTCTGTATTGCGGCAGTTGGGCAGCCTTATTGCCCGGGAAATCCTTGTACTGTTCATTTTCCTTTGTAAAACAGATTTTAAAATAGGAGGCTAAAAATTCATCGGCCCATTTCTTTCCGGTAAAAATATTTTTAACCGTTTGCAGGAAGATATGCCCCATCTCATGCAAGGCAATCACATCACGGGGTACGATAACGCTATCAGGCGTTTCGTCGTTGTGTCCGGTCAGCGTTTTACCGACAGCCTGTTTATCTGCCCCGATGAATATTTTGTTTAGTTTCCAATTATATGTCGGGAAACCATAAGGCATAAAATCATCCAACCGGATGGCAAGCCATGTGCGTTGATCCGGAAGCATTATCTGAAAATTAAATTTTGTACCCGGAAATTTTTTTTCATAAAATCCCGCACAGTCCTCTATCATTGATTGAATCGCTTTAGCACGTATTTTATAATTCTTGCTGTAGAGCACAGGTATCCTGCCGGGCAATGTATCCCAATGACAGGAGTCAATGAGCGGCCCGATTTTCGCGGCTTCCTCTGCCTCAGTTTTATAATAATCCTGGCCAAAACTATAGATAGCGCAAAGCAAAAATGTTGTAATAATTATTATTGGTTTCATGATTGAAACTCTTTGTTTTTTGTCAGTCATTCTTTTTTTATTTCCGTTTTTTTATTTCCAATAACTAAAAATGCTTTTCCCACCTCTCCCCAGGGCGTTACCCAAAATTCAATTTGTTTGTTGCCATCCGGATAATAAAATGTAGTGTTGGATTCCGGTTTCAGTTCTATATCCGCGATTCCAGTTTCGCGATAAAACAACTTCCCGTTTTTCTGAATTAATTCAAAAGGTTTGGCCGCCCTGTATTTTCCGACATATCGTTTCAGTAGCAAAGGATTTATTTTTATTTCACGATGAGCAGTTAAAGACTCGGGCTTACCGAACATGATGTCGGCCAGACCTTTTGAGTAAATAAATTCCGGCTTTGCTCCGCTGGCCACATTATTGCATAACACAACGATGGTAACATCATCTTTTGCATAATAAAGAAGAAATGTTCCGTACCCCGGCCAGCTTCCGCGATGCGATGCATATTTTCCATAGGCATCGTTTCCCACAAATACGCCATAGCCGTAATATTTTTTCAGGATGGTATCTGCAACAGATTGCGGTGAAATCATTTCCGTCTGCAGTTTTTCATTCAACAATGAGTGAGCTTTTAAAGCATTTTCCCATTTTAATAAATCGCCGGTGGTGCTGTTCACAACACCATCGCCTTCCACGCCGTCTAAGTAATATACTTCATCAAATTCCGGCAGGCTGTCGGGCAGCACATATTTTTTCAAGCTGTCCGAATACACGTAGCCATAAGCATAATTGGGAATGGTATCTCTCAATGATCGGCGGGTATTATACACACGGGAATGTGTCATACCGAGCGGAGTAAAAATATTTTCAGCCATATAATCTTTAAATGCCTCACCCGATACTTTTTCAATGATAGAGGCTAATAATACATAAGCTGTGTTGGAATATTCCCATTTCTTTCCGGGCAAAAAATGTATGACCGGCTTTTCGGTAGCCAAAAAGTTGATAACATCTTTGTTGAAGGCAATCTTTTTGTGATCCCATTTCAGCGCCATTTCATCATCATAAGCCGGTAATCCTGATGTATGGGTGAGCAAATTTTTGACGGTGATATTGTAATAGGGAAGTTGCGGGAAAAACTTTCTGAGCGAATCAGATAAATTTAGCTTCCCTTTTTGCACCAGCAATAAAATTCCCATCGCGGTAAACTGCTTGGAAACAGAAGCAAGTTCAAAAACGGAACTGTCGTTCAACAGTCTTTTGGAATCAAAATCAGCATAGCCGAAGGACTTTTGGCAAATGATCTTGCCTCCCTTTGCCACCAATACATTGCCATTGAAATTGTTTTCTTTAACCTGAGTCTGCATAAAATTGTCAATCAGGGCGGAGTAGTCCTTCTGAGAAGGATGAGTGTAGCATGAAAAAATGATCAGCAGAAAAAATACATATTTTAGTTTCATGATCTTTTAATTATTAATTTCTCATTTCCTTTCATCCATTGATTCATTATCTCCTGAGCAAGTTTTTTCCTCAAAAGCGATTACTGTGTTTCTTAAAATCTTACGAATAGAGATTCACGATACAGGGCATCTCCATCACCAAATCTTTACCCGCACACTATCTGCACGATACATTTTGTCTCCCTTTTTTACGTTGAAGGCTTTGTAAAATTCAGGCATATTGGAAACCGGGCCGTTGGCACGATATTTTGCAGGTGCATGTCCATTACTGGTTACCAACCATGCTAACCTTTGTGGGCGCAGTTTACTTCTCCATATCTGTGCATTAGCCATAAAAAAACGTTGATTAGGCGTTAGTCCGTTAATAAGAGTATCCTTTTGCACTTCCCTTGTTTTTTGAAAAGCCGTGTAGGCGATGGCAATTCCTCCCAGGTCTGCAATATTTTCAACCTCTTCCATTTTGCCATTCAGGTGAACCGAATCCAGCACAGTGTATTGGTCAAACTGTTTTACAATCATATCTGCTCTTTTATCAAACTCTTTCTGGTCTGCTTTGGTCCACCAGTTTTTCAGGCTTCCGTCCTTGTCGTACTTACTTCCCATATTATCAAAACTATGGGTCATCTCATGGCCTATTACCGCTCCGATACTTCCGTAATTAACTGCATCATCCCCATTAGGAAAATAAAACGGCGGTTGCAGAATGGCAGCGGGGAAATTGATATCATTGGAGGTAGGATTATTGTACGCGTTAACGGTGGCAGAAGTCATAAGCCATTCGGAACGGTCTGTCGGTTTGGGCAATTTGTCCATATTATAATGGTAATACCACTGGCCTATCCGCTTTAAATTATCAATGAGAGAATCTTTTCTGATATTGACAGAAGAAAAGTCTTTCCATTTTTCAGGATAACCAATTTTTGCCACCATTGCATTTAATTTATCCAACGCTAAGGTCTTCGTTGAATCGCTCATCCAGTCTAAGTTTTTGATATGTTCCCGGAAAGCGGCTTTCAGGTTGTTTACCATGTTCACCATATATTTTTTATACGATGGCGGGAAATAACGGTTCACATAAAGTTCACCCAAAGCTTCGCCAATGGTACTGTTCACAAGAATGGAAGCGGCCTTCCAGCGTGCGGCCCTTTCTTTTTGACCGGTAATTACTTGCCGTAAAGCAAAGGCGGCATTTGCATAAGGTGCGCTCAGCCAGGGAGCATACTGATTTATCAAATGGAAAGAAAGATATTTTTTCCATACGGATATGGGAGTGCTCTTCAACAGACCTGACAATGTTTTGTAAAATGCAGGCTGGCCTACCAGCAAAGTATCTGTACGTATATCCATTGTGTTTAGTAATTGCCGCCATTGTATATTGGGAGTAAGCGACTGCATTTCTGCCACACTCATCAAATGATAATTTTTTTCAGGAACGTAGAGCTCTTCACGGCCACTGGAGGCTTCGGCCAACTTTTTCTCTAACGAAAAAATAGCTTCTGCATCTGCTTTTGGCTCCGGGCTTTCTCCACTCAGACTAAGGATATTGGCGATGTAATTCTTATATACTGCAATAATATGCCTGCCTGCAGAATCTGTTTTAAAGTAATAGGTTTTATTCGGAAGTCCCAGTCCGCCCTGGTCACAATGCAGCCTGGTAAGATTGCTGTTTTTATTATCAGCAAAAACATATATGGTGCACAACTGGCCCGTACCTGTAATAATATCGTCCCAGCCCCAATGGTACCAATCCCAAAACCAATCTCCGTTTTTATTTTCCAATCCGATTTCACGAATGATATCTCCCCGTTCTTTTATCGCCGCAATGCGTGCCAGGTCTGCACGCAAAGGAGTCAGACCTGCATTTTCAACAGCGGCTGTATCCAACACACTGGCATACAGGCCTCCGGCTAATTGAGCGGGAGTACCGGCTTTCGGACTCTTTATTGCCATACAGGAATCCAGGATACCTTTTATCTGAACAAGAACACTGTCTGCCAAAGTTGCGAATGAACCCACCCTGGCTTTGTCTGCAGGTATCTCCGTATTTTTCAACCAGGTACCATTGGCATATTCAAAGAAATCCTGTGCCGGACTCACAGAAGTATCGCGTGCAGAAAGGTCTATCGGGTCTTTGAATGCAGTCTCCCCGATGCTTGAACGGCAACTGATAACACCGGCTGCCATCGCAGATATTACTAACAGCAGAAAAGCTGTTTTATTGAGAAAAAATTGTTTCATAACAGATATAATTGATTAGAATTTTGCACTATTCATTTCTTTAAATAATTACTTCATTCCTTTCAGCCACTGATTCATTATCTCCGGAGCAAGCTGTTGAAGCAGCACCTGCGGATTTAATTTCTTGCCGGTTGGTGAAGCATTATTGATAAATTCTTTGATTAACCTTGCCTTGAATTTTGGATACAACTCATAACCGAGGTTTTGAAATTGAGCCTGGTACCACCCGTAATTCTGTGCACCTACATTTGTATATAATCTTTCAAAATCTGCGAGGGTTCTGTATTTTGGAGTATAACCGGTTTCACCTACCTGGGGCAAACCAGGGTAATTTTTATTTTGTTCAAAAAAACATATTGCGAAATAGGAGGCTAAAAATTCATCAGTCCAGAGTTTCCCGGTATAAAGTTTATTGGAGGTCTGCAGAAAAGCATGACCCAATTCGTGCAGGGCGATGCAATCAAATCTTGATAAATGCGTGTCAGAGGTATTATCTGTGCCTCCAAATATTTTCGCTACGGCTTTTTTATCCGCCGCAATAAATAATTTAGCTATTTCCGCAAAATAATTTGGCAGTCCATAAGGAACCATTTCATTCAAATGAATCTTATTCCAGTCTTCCAGGTTCAGTACCATTGTGTATAAATTAAATTTCGTTTCGGGAAATACCCGCTTGTAAAACTCCATGCAGGCTTCAATTAACTTTTGTATGGTTTGGGCACGTACTTTATAACCATTACTGTAAAGAACAGGCATCTTTCCGGATAAAGTATCCCAATGATAAGAGTTGATGATTTGGTCAAATCTCGCAGCTTCCTTGTCGTCAACACGATAATGATTCTGTACCTGAGTCAATTGTTGTTGCTCATAGGCACTAATGGCACAAAACAAAAATGCGGTAAGGGCGATCATTGATTTCATTGTATTCAAGTTTATACAGTACTAAAGGCCTTTCATTTTTATTTCATTTCTTTCAACCACTGATTCGTTATCTCTGGCGCGATCTGTTGTAGCAATGCCAACGGATCTAATTTCTTTCCTTCCGGTGAAGCATTCTTAATAAATTCATTGATTAGCCTTGTTTTGAATTTTGGATATAATTCATAACCGAGGTTTTGAAATTGCGCCTGATACCAGCCGTAGTTCTGGTCTCCCACATTAGAGTACAACCGTTCCAAATCTGCGAGGGTCCTGTATTTCGGCGTGTAACCGGTTTCGCCCACCTGAGGCAGACCGGGATATTCTTTATGCTGCTCAAAAAAACAAATGGCAAAATAGGAAGCCAAAAATTCATCTGTCCAGAGCTTCCCGGTATAAAGTTTATTAAAGGTTTGCAGAAAAGCATGACCTAATTCATGCAAGGCAATACAGTCAAATTGTGATAAATGTGTGTCGGAGGTGTTATCTGTGCCACCAAATATTTTTGCTACGGCTTTTTTATCTGCCGCAGCAAATAATTTCCTGATTTCAGGAAGGTAATTGGGCATTCCATAATTACTAAGTGTAGTTAAATGAATCTTGTTCCAGTCCTTTTGATTCAGAACCATGATATACAAATCAAATTTTATATCGGGAAATTTTGGCTGATAAAACGCAGCGCATTCCTCTACCATCGCCTGGATGGCTTTTGCACGTACTTCATAATTTTTACTGTATAACACAGGAATTTTTCCCTGTAGCGTATCCCAATGGAATTTATTAATAGCATCGCCTATTCGTGCGGCTTCCCGGGCTTCAAAACGGTAATAGTCTTTGGCGCCGGCGAATTGTTGCTGTGCAAAACTGCCGAGTGCGAAAAGCAGAAAGGCCGTTATTGTAATTATTGATTTCATAGTTGAAAATTTTTCATTTTTAAATGTGGCAGAAGCCCATTGTTGTTTATTAAATGTTTATTCTGCCACAAAGGCCACCAGGTTTACACCAAGGAATTTCTTCGTGCTTCTTAGTGCCTTGGAGGCTTGGTGGCTATACCTTCATCTTCAAATTCTCTTTTCTCAATGCATCTTCAATTCTTCATGGTTTCATTTTTCCCACTCCACCCATTATCTTTTTCATTGGCATCCATCCATATACCATTATCAATTATCAGGGATCGAATTATTTTTTTAGTTTGAATATGAATAGTCGTTTCTCCAGGATGCTCTTTCCACACAATAGGTGTTTGGTGGATGCTGTTTGTACTTCCATCTCCATATTTTATTTTCACATTAAACGGTATTGCAAAACCACCCACATTTTTTATCGTTACGGCATAACCGGTATTGGTCTTTTCCACATTACCAACTCCCAAATCATCATATCCGTGTGAGAAAAACCAACTGTTCCAAAACCAGTTCAGATTCTTGCCGGAGATGTCGTTGAATGAATTGAAGAAATCCCAAGGAATAGGATGCTTCCCGTGCCAGCGTGCGATGTAACCCTGCAAACATTTTCTGAATAATTGATCGCCTAATAAATCTTTCAGTGCGAGATAGGCCCACATCGGTTTGGCGTAGGCATTGCCTGCATAAGCCAAACTGGTTTGTAAATTAACTTCAATCATAGGTACCTGCATTTCCTGTTCAGAATCCCGGGTAACTGCTGCCAAATGTGAATATGTCCACCCCCCTTTCCTCACAGTTGGATTTGCCTCTGTCAAATCTACCAGATAACCGAAGACGTTGGCCCAACCCTCGTCCATAAAAGCATACCGGCTTTCATTGATGCCCGTGTAGAAAGGAAAATAGGTGTGTGCAATTTCGTGGTGTTCTTCTCCTTTTACGTTATCGCTGTCACTTGCACTGGTTGCAGTGGCTCCGTCATTTACCATCATCGGGTATTCCATACCGGCAAAACCTTCCACCACAGTCATCTTTGGATAAGGATAAGGTACACCCGGAAAATTGCGTGAATACCAGCCTATTGTTTTTTGACCGATAGCCGCTGCCTGGTGAAAACCTCCTGAAGCCTTATCGTAAGCCGATTGAACACTTGCCCTTCTGCCGGTAGCGCTATCTACCACTACACTTGCCGCGTCCCAGTTATCATGATTGCTTATAAACAAAGCTACTTCTGTAACATTGCCTGCTTTCCATATCCAGGTGTTGCAAGCATTTTGCCGGGTAATATTTTTTTGTTCCAAATCAACCGGAGTAGCAATATGAATAACCACATCGGAAGTCATGGATTTTTTTAACAACTGCGCATAGTGGGGTTGCAAAACCTCATCCGGATTCTGCAATGTTCCGGTAGCCCAGACAATGAAATTCTTTGGCACATGGACTTTAAGCGTATAGTTGCTGAAATCATTATAAAATTCCTGAGCGCCGGTGAATGGCAGTCGGTCCCATCCATTGTAATCATCATACACAGCGACACGGGGATAGAAATAGGCTACACACCAGGTGGTTGGATCTATCATGCCTTCCCTGTTCGCCCGTTGGCTGGCGCCGAGAGCCGGAGCTATGTCGTAGTGCCATTCTACAGAAAAATGAACAGAATCTCCGGGCAATAATGGTTCTTTCAAAGGAATATTCTGCCATGTATAATCATCCGTTGCTTCAGGCCAATTCATTTCTTCACCGTTCATTTTCAGATGGTCAATATAGATACCGGAGTTGAGTTGAAGAGGGTCTAAATTAAAAAACAGGCCGGCGGCACGGCCTGCCTCAGGCTTATGGTAATTCATCGTCAGGCGAAAAATAACCGTATTCAGCGTATCCGGGCTGTCATTGAAATAGGTAATTTCTTCATAACCTTTTATGGTTGTATTAGGTGGTGAAAGTGTCAGGTCAATATCATAGTTGCTGCGATTTTGCCAATAGTGTGGGCCGGGTTTACCGTTCATTGCCCTTGTTCCGTTTTCAAAAGCAGTTTTTACATTTCGTGGCTGATATAAGGTTTGCGACTGCAAATGGAGGCTGATAAAAAAAGCAGCCAGAAGCAAAAAAGAGATTCTTCTCATTAAAAAATAATTTAATAACCGGCTATAATTTTAAGAACAACTAAAGTTATTGCGAGGGCGAGGTGCAGTGATAGGAAAAATCGGGCAAAAAACAGGAATTTTCGTTCATTTTCAGATTTACACAGGCAGATGAAAAATCAATCAGGAAGATCCGTTATCCATCGTTAACATCAGCGGCCGGGATATTTACACAAAGGGTCCGATGGTTACCCGAACCAGAATACACCCTCTGCTGATGGTTTTCACCTGAAATATTTGCACCGACTTTCAGGGTTTTACCGGTAAACTCACCGTAAACTCGGTTCCTTCTCCTTTCACACTTTCTACCTTGATTGTCCCGTTATGTTCTTTCGTGATGATGTCATAACTCAAACTCAATCCCAATCCTGTTCCCTGACCCGTAGGTTTGGTAGTGAAGAAGGGCTGAAAGATTTTGTCTTTGATTTTTTCGGGGATGCCGTTTCCATTGTCTCTGACGGTGATGGTTACATGATCGTTTTCTTTTCGGGTGACAAGGGTGACGGTGGGAACGTAGGCATCTAAACCTTGATGGTTTTGAAAACCTTCAAGCGTTCCAGCGCGGCTACGCTCATTGCAAGCGAAGAATGCATTATTAAAAAGATTCAAAAGCACTCTCCCTATATCCTGCGGAACGACATTTATCTTTTGTAATGTTTCATCAAACTCAGTTCTCATTTCACAATTAAAGCTTTTATCTTTTGCACGCATTCCATGATAACTCAGCCTCAAATACTCATCAGCCAAAGCGTTGATGTCCGTGAGTTCTTTTTTGCCACTGCTTGT
>JAFKGR010000014.1 GCA_017307735.1 Chitinophagaceae bacterium | reverse complement strand
AAGAAGCAAAGCGGCTATGGGATAGATTTGAATTTATTTATACGCCCAAGCATGGAAGCTGGCTTAACATGGCAGAAATAGAACTGCATGTATTAAATGGCCAATGCTTAAACAGGCATATTGCCAACATTGAGAAAATTAAAGATGAGATTCAGGCATGGCAATCAAACAGAAATAATAAAAACAGAAAAATTAATTGGCAGTTTACAAATAAGGATGCGAGAGTAAAACTGAAAAAATTATACCCGTCAATTCATGATTAACTTGACACTAGCTGACGGAATAATAATCGGCGCATTGATTCACGAAGCCAGATTGGAAAAAGGTTTGACAGAAGAACACTTGCGGAAAAAGTGGGAACAACAAAATCCTACATTTCAAAAATTGAGAATAATATTAAAGAAGCGAGAATCTCAACACTTCAGAAAATTGTAGAAGTCGGGTTCGGCGGACAATTACAATTATAAATTAAACTTTGACCAAGAAACAACGATAGAAAACTGAACCGCATGGAACACCTAAGGCTTCGTTGGGTGCGAAGAACCGGCAATGAAGCTCCCGAAAATTCGGGATTGAACAGCCTGCCCGATATCCATCGGGGAAACCGGTTAATATGGAGATACCGTGAAGAGGGTTTAAGCTATACTATCAGTTTTGGCGCCTTGATATTTCCGGGAAATTTTTATCAGATATAATTTCTGATGTTTTTCATTTTGGGCGGACAGAACCAGAGACAAGCAAGACTTGTACGCCGGCTACCCGATGATGGATAAAATATATTTACAAAGTGTTTTTAGGGATGATAGCAGCAATCAAATATTATCACTACTTTTAAATCAACAAAATCTCTGAAAGCCGTAAGCCAACAAGAAACAGTGCTTTGGAGACTGAAATTTAATTTTTAAAATAAACATAAAGAAAAGAACCGGTTGATACTTTGTACCCAATAGCAAGTTGTAGCCTGCCCTGACAAAGGAAGGGGCGACATCGGTCAACGAAAAAGTATACCGCAAAGCCCCGCAGGTTATTTTTAATGCGGGGCTTTTCAGGGGGCTTTTCGGATACTTTTCTGAATGTTGTGCGTCGCTTTTACCGATACTTACAAAATACCTTAAGACTTTAAAACATTAATAAATGGCGGGACTTTGGTGCAAGACTATCATTTTTATAACTGTTTTTTCATCATGTAATCCGTTCGGTGGACCGAGGGAAATTGACTGGAAAAAAGAATGGAAAGAACATGCTAATGATTTAAGAAACTTGACCAGGGAAATCAAAGAAAATAGACAAGGAAAGTATCAAATCGGCAACAACGACTTTCCAAGCAGTTTTTCCTATCCGTTTGACGAAGGGTTTTATATCGGGTACGGCAGTCGGGACTCATTAATTGACTCAAACAACATTTCAATTAGGTACTATGTCGACAGAGGATTACTTGACCATTTTTCTGCTTTCATTTACACTAAAGACAGCACTGAAATAAATGAATTAGAAAGGAAGGTTCAGGAAGGAGCAAACGACTTTAAGATTGAAGACAATTGGTACATGATTAATGACTAAAGCGAACGCACAACATTGGGTTTTATGCAAATTGGGCAGACGGAAAAACAATGAGCTTTTATGCTGTTATCAGCTTCAGCTCCGGCTGGACGAATATCTATCAACTTTTGTAGTTAACTTCAACAAAAAACAAATACGGGCAGCGGTTATCAGCGGACGGAATACAAATTCCCAACCTGCATAAAGCCATGCCCGTTGCCTGCCATTTTATTGGACAACTTTTAATTTTCAAAGATGTTTGGACTGACCCACAAAATTACTGATAGTTCTCTTTATCTTCTACACGATATGGTTGAAGGGATGTTGCAAAATGCCGAACATAATTTAAATAATATACCTAAAGACAAAGAACAAGAGATAGCTCAACAACTATTGACCATTGCCTATTACAAACAAGAGTTACAAAATTTTGAAAAAGACATAACCGAACAACGAAAACACTCATTTCAATTTTCAGTTGAGGAGTTATACTATATGTATGGACAATACGACAAATTTGTCGGGATTGAGTTTCACAAATTTTCAGAAGCTGCTAAAAAATATGGACGCAACATTGGAGGTATATTCGTTTATGGTAAAAATGAACGTAGCAAACTACAAACTACTATCAGTTCAGATAATATCCCAAAAACAAATGGATTGGTCAAAATAGACGTTTCATCTAATTATAATTTATCTAATGAACAGGTTAAAGAATTGCTTGAAGTTGGTTTCAATAGCGGAGACATTTACGAAATACTACATTCAAATTCTCCTTTAGCTAATGCATACACACAAAAAGGGAAAAAAGAAATTCCGAATACAATCAATATAAACGTAGATTTTACTGGAATAGACCCTTGCAAATTAGCTCTCTACAATCTTAATATGAGACTTAGAGATGGAAGGGTCTTAATTAAAGGTGAATGGGATGAATACTGCGGTTATAATCTATACTACTCCCCTGAAATCAAAGACGATAAAAATTTAAAAGAGAAAATTTATAATGAAGATGGAACTAAGAAAAACGAGGTTCGTTTTTATGAACTTATAGCGAAACACAGAAATTCGGATATTACTGAAGAGGAATTGAATGAATTTTCCACTCTTTTAAAAAATAGAAGAATTGAACGCTTTGAAATTTTAAAAGTAGAACTTACAAAAACAGGAATTAATTCATTAGAGAAATTCAAAGCCGGCCATCCAGACATTTATATGGAGGTCTATAAAACCTCTCTTACGTTTGACGATGCAGTACTGACATACACAAAATCTCCAATTCCAGTATATTGGGATTTCAAAAGTTATTTACACATTTATTTAAGACACTGCGATGAGTTACAACCAGCAGGACACTTCAAGGTAAAAACGCCATTCGCCTATAAGCAAAAAGACATAAGACGAATTCTTTCTATTGCAGTAGAACAACTTGAGGACAAAATACAAGCAAGACTTTCACAAGGGCTTGACTTTAGAACATACGGAGAGAAAGCTCTGTATTTTAATGGCAATTACTATTTTATGAGAATTGAAAGTAACGGCAGAGTTGACAGCTTTCATCCGAACGAGTACAACTAAAAAACAGCAGGCAACAACTAAGATTCGGGCACGAAGTGCCAACGATGAAGTCTCATGTTGTAGGGAACCGGGTGGATGAAAAAACTTTTTATTATGGGGATTGAGTTATTATGGACGGGTGAACCGAAGGGTATCAGCAAAGGTATTCAGGTCGTTTTTCCAGGTTAACAACCTTGCCGGTTTCAGGAGAGCAGGATTCAATTTATTTTCCGGACTTTTTCTGATAGTTATTATGGTAAAATCGTATGTTTTTCATTCTTGCAAACATAGCTCCGCCAATCCCTGCGTGGCAGACGATTTTTACGACTATAATACTCCCCATTTTTCAGACAGATAAATAAGATAGAAATTAATAACCAGATTTGTCAGGAATGACATGTTATTATCTGCCCCCGAAAGTATATATCTCTCTTTTCTCCCATGCTATTTTATCTTTGCCATTATGGTACCAAGAGTAAGATTTGCACCAAGCCCGACCGGTGGCTTGCATTTAGGTGGCGTTCGCACAGCGCTGTTTAATTATTTATTTACCAAAAAACAGGGAGGCCAATTCATTCTTCGCGTGGAAGATACTGACCAGACCCGCTATGTGGAAGGGGCGGAAGATTACATTTACGATTGCCTCGACTGGTGCCGTATCCCGCCGGATGAAAGCCCGAAAAAAGGAGGCCCGTATGCTCCATACCGGCAGAGCGAAAGAAAACCGCAGTACAAAGCATTTGCAGAAAAATTAATTCAAAGCGGTCATGCGTACTATGCTTTTGATACGCCGGAAGAAATAGAAGCGCTCAGGCAAAAGCTGAGAGAAGAGGGGAGAGACAATCTGCAGTATGGCCATCAGAGCCGGATGAGAATGAAAAATTCCCTGACACTGACGCCGGAAAAAACAAAGCATCTCATTGAACAGGGTGTGCCCCATGTTGTGAGACTGAAAGTGGAACCGGCACAAACGGTAAGGTTTACCGACCTTGTCAAAGGTGAAATGGAAATGACCACCGATTCTGTGGATGACAAAGTTTTGCTGAAAGCAGATGAAATGCCGACCTATCATCTGGCTGTTGTGGTCGATGATCATGCAATGAAAATCACCCATACTTTTCGCGGTGAAGAATGGCTGCCGAGTACTCCGGTACATATTTTACTTTACAAATATTTTGGATGGGAAAATGAGATGCCGCAGTTCGCTCATTTCCCACTCATTTTGAAACCCGATGGCAATGGAAAGTTGAGCAAGCGGGATGGGGAAAGATTGGGATTCCCGGTCTTTGCGATGGAGTGGAATGATCCCAAACTGGGAAAAGTACTGGGGTTCAGGGAACTCGGATTTTTGCCGGAGGCTTTTGTCAATATGCTGGCTTTGCTTGGATGGAATGACGGATCGGGGAAGGAGGTTTTTTCGCTGGATGAATTAGTGAATGCATTTGATATCAATCGCGTTCATTCTCACGGTGCAAAATTTGATTATGAAAAAGCCAAATGGTTCAACCATGAATGGATAAAGAAACTGACGGCTGCTGAGTTGATGCCTTCTGTTTTGCCTTTGTATGAAAAAGAAAAGTACAATGTGGACGACAGAAAAAAGGTGGAGGAAATTATTTCTCTGGTAAAAGAGAGATGCACTTTATTGCCTGATTTTATTGAGCAATCCGGGTTCTTTTTTACAAGGCCTAAAGTTCAGATAGATTTGATAAGTGAAAAATGGACCAATGAAAAAGAAGAATTTTTCAATTCCATTATTGAGAAATGGGAGCAGATGAATTCGTGGGAACATGATTTACTGGAATCCTCGTTCAAGGATTTTGCCAGGGAACAGAAATTCAAAACGGGGGAAGTGTTGTTCCCGTTGAGAGTACTACTTGTGGGAGGAAAGTTCGGGCCGGGTGTGTTTGATATTGCACGGATCCTTGGCAAGGAAGAAACGCTCGGCAGGATTCACAGTGGGATCAGGGTGTTGAATGATGCGCTTGGTGAATAGTTGTTTTTGATTTCCCGAAAGACTTTTTGTTTACTATCAATGTTTTTCATTTTTGCAGAAATAATTTATTGAGATGAGGGGGGAAATGTGTTACTTTTTTGCAGAAAGATCCCTGTCTAAAATATTTTAATGCGAAAACACACTCGTCTTATTCTTTTCCTGGCTCTTGCGCGGTTTATACTTCCGTATTTGTTGCAAAATGGAATATACGAACCTCATCGTGATGAATTTTTATACCTTGCCCAGGGCAATCACCTGGCGTGGGGATTTCTGGAAGTGCCGCCGTTCCTGTCGGTTTTTGCATGGCTGATTCATCTTTTCGGAAATTCTGTTTTCTGGATCAGGTTCTGGCCTGATTTGTTTGGTTCACTGACGTTCCTCCTGTGTGCAGATGCAGTCAGGGTGCTGGGCGGTAAACAGTTTTCAATCTGGCTGGTATTTTTTGCGTTTGTCTTCACAGGATGGCTGCGCATGTTTTTTCTTTTTCAGCCCAATGCACCCGAAATATTTTTCATTACCCTGATGAATTACGGAATCTTCAGGTACATAATTGACCGGAAACCGAAATATCTTTTTCTTTTTGGAATCGCCGCCGGACTGGGAATGCTGACAAAATATACCGTTGCATTCTGGGCATTCAGTTTGCTTACCGGATTGGCATTGACTTCAAAAAGAAAAATTTTCAAAGAAAGAAAGTTTTATTTTTCGCTGATAATTGCATTCCTCATTTTTCTGCCCAATTTCCTTTGGCAGGCATTTCACCAATTCCCCTTCGTTCATCACATGGAAGAATTGAAATCGACCCAGCTTAATTACATCAGCCCCGGGGATTTTTTCAAAGAAGAATTTCTCATGTACCTGCCGGTCTTTTTCGTCTGGATTGCCGGATTGATCTTTTGTCTTTCGCGGCGCGGAAGAGATTATAAAGTTTTCTGTATTTCCTTTTTAGTTCTTCAGGTCATCATGTTATTGTTGCATGGCAAATCCTATTATACGGCGGGATCATTTACTTTTTTATTCGTATTCGGAGCTATTGCATTAGAAAATGGGATAAGAAACAGATTGGTGAAATACATGGCCATTGTATTTCCTTTGGTCACGGGTATATTTTTCTGGCCGCTTCTTTTGCCTGTGACCCGCCCGGCTGAGCTTGCAAAGCTTTATCAGAAGATGCATCTCGATAAATCGGGATTGTTGAGATGGGAAGATTTGAAATCTCATCCTCTACCGCAGGATTTTGCAGACATGCTTGGCTGGAAAGAAATGACGGAAAAAACGGAAAAAGTTTATTCCACACTTACACCTGAAGAAAAAAAAGATGTGATTATCTGGTGCGATAATTACGGCGAATCAGGGGCCATTAATTTTTTCGGGAAAAAATATCATCTCCCGGAAGCCTACAGCGCCAACGGAAGTTTTTTATTTTGGCTGCCTTCAACCCGGTTTCCTGATAATGTGATTTTGATTTCGAGAAATGAGGATGCCGTTGATGATCCCTATGTCAGGCAATTCAATGTAGTTAAAGTGATGGACAGCATTACAAACCCTTTTTCAAGAGAATACAAAACTTTAATCCTGTCATTACAGAAACCTTCAACCGGTTTCCGGCAGCAATTTCAAAAGCGGATTGATTCCCTGCGCAATCAATTTGGAGGTTATCGGTAATGCCTGAAAATGATTGCCTAATTTTGCCACAAATATTTATTGTGAAAAGAAAAATGTTTGAGATCCGTGAATAACTAAAAACTCAGGGCATCATTCTTGTGAGATTATGCGATATAATTTTGCGTACAAATCTCAATGGATTCTTTTTACAGATGTTTTGAACGAATGGAAACTTGTTTTGGCAACCTCAAAAATTTGATACAAAAAAGATGGCAACTTATTCAACCTTACTTTTTGAAACGAAAAATGGTATTTGCACCATTACCATCAACAGAGAAGATAAATTGAATGCCCTTAATAAACAGGTGCTCGATGATTTGGATCATGCCATGGACGAAGTTTATGCAGATCAGAATATCAAAGGAATTATCCTGACTGGCAAGGGAGAAAAATCTTTTGTGGCCGGCGCCGATATCAGTGAATTTCTTGAGGTTCAGTGGAACCGTGGAAAACAATTGTCGGAAAGGGGCCAGAACATATTTTTTAAAATTGAAGATTGCCCCAAGCCTGTGATCGCTGCAGTAAACGGTTACGCACTTGGCGGCGGCTGTGAACTGGCGATGGCCTGTCACCTGAGAGTCGCATCCGATAATGCAAAGTTTGGCCAGCCTGAAGTAAATCTCGGATTGATTCCGGGGTATGGCGGTACACAAAGATTAACGGAACTCATTGGGAAGGGAAAGGCCATGGAACTGATTCTTACCGGGGAAATCATCTCAGCTCAGGATGCCTTGCAATTCGGCCTTGTAAATTATGTGACTGCCAGGGAAGAATTATTGTCCAAATCCACAGAAATCCTCCGCGTTATTCTCAGCAAATCGCCTGTGGCTGTATCCAAAGCTATTAAGGCCGTGAATACATTTGATCATACCAGGGCGGGTTTTATGGAAGAGTCGCGGATGTTTGGAGAAGCCTTTGAATCCGACGATAAGGAGGAAGGGACGAAAGCATTTATTGAAAAGAGAAAGCCGGTATTTCCGGGGAAGTAAAAGAGACTAAGAACAAAAAAATAATATCAAGATGAATTACAGAATTGAGAAGGATACGCTGGGTGAGGTAAAAGTACCTGCCGAAGCTTATTATGGAGCGCAAACAGAGCGCAGTGTTGAAAATTTTAAAATCGCAAGGGATATCAACCGGATGCCGAAAGAAATTATCCGTGCTTTTGCGCATTTGAAAAAAGCGGCAGCTATTACAAATTTTGAAGCAGGCGTTTTATCGAAAGAAAAAATGCAATTGATTTCAAAAGTGGCTGATGAAATCCTGGAAGGAAAGCTGGATGATCAGTTTCCACTGGTGGTTTGGCAAACGGGAAGTGGTACCCAAAGCAATATGAATGTGAATGAAGTTATCGCCAACAGGGCGCATGTGTTGAATGGCGGTGCACTCACGGATAAACCAAAAGTGATGCATCCCAATGACGATGTGAACAAATCTCAATCGAGCAATGACACTTTTCCGACCGCTATGCACATTGCTGCCTATAAAATCCTGCATGACCTGACTTTGCCTGCATTGACTGCACTAAAAGATACGTTGAAAGAAAAGTCAAAGGAATTCAAAGATGTCGTAAAGATCGGAAGGACACACTTTATGGATGCAACTCCCCTGACACTCGGGCAGGAATTCAGCGGATATGCAGCACAGTTAGAACACGGGATCCATGCACTGCGAAATACGCTGGATCATCTGAGTGAACTGGCTCTGGGTGGAACAGCAGTGGGAACCGGGATCAACACACCACCGAATTATGCAGATAAAGTTGCTGAAACCATTGCAGAACTTACCGGCCTTCCTTTTAAATCGGCAGTCAATAAATTTGAATCGCTGGCTTCGCACGATGCCATTGTGGAAGCACATGGCGCATTAAAAACCGTGGCAGTGAGCCTGATGAAAATTGCGAATGATATTCGTATGCTTTCTTCCGGACCGCGAAGCGGAATCGGGGAAATTCATATTCCTGAAAATGAGCCGGGTTCTTCCATCATGCCGGGAAAAGTAAACCCGACACAATGTGAGGCTTTGACCATGATTGCAGCCCAGGTGATGGGTAATGATGTCGCGATTAACATCGGCGGATCAAATGGCCAGTTTGAATTGAATGTTTTCAAACCTTTGATAATTTACAACTTCCTGCATAGCGCCAGGTTGATAGGAGACGGGTGCAACAGCTTTAATGAAAAATGTGCAAAAGGGATTACTCCTGTGATGGACAATATTAAGAAGCACGTTGAAAACTCGCTGATGCTTGTTACTGCATTGAATACCCATATCGGTTATTACAAGTCTGCCGAAATTGCGCAGAAGGCGTTAAAAGAAAATACCACATTGAGGAAGATGGCAATCAAGCTCGGATACGTTACTCCGGAACAATTTGATGAATGGGTAGATCCGAAAAAGATGGTTGGGAAAATTGATTTGTGATTTTGAGATCACCGGGAGAGAGATTCTGATTTCAGAAAAACATTTTGAGTTAAAAGAAGGCAGCTATCTCTCACAAATTGCTGTACAAATACAAAGCATACCCGTCCGGATAAGGATGAAAGCGCAGAAATGTGTGCAATGATGATCCCCGATTAAGGTGCAAGATGGATTCCTATCTGGTCTATCTCATCCGTATTCCCGATCCCCTTTGGGTTTGGACCATATTGATTGGGCCCGTATTTGCTGTCTGTAAAAAATAAGATGAGCAGCCAGATGGCACCCACAAAAGGAATCAGTGCAATAAAGATAAACCAACCGCTCTTGCCAACGTCATGAAGTCTTCTGACAGTGACTGCCAGAGAAGGGATCAATACGAAGAGGGCATAGATGAAATATATGTAGCCATAAGGAAAGAATAGGGGCTCCCCGTTCAGATCCGTTATATTAAAGGTTGTTCCCAATATTCGGTCAATGAATATGGCCAGGATAGAAGCAAAAAAGTTGAAGAGCACAAAGTACCAATACTCGCTCCTCCTTGCCCTGCCGCTAAAAGTTGCATATTTTTTTAAGGCAGCAATGTAGTATTTCATATAGCAGTTGTTTTTTGGATGAAGTTTTATGAATCAGTTTGGTGTATAACGCACGTTATTTCAATCCTTGTACATCTTCTCAATAATATCTTTGTATTTATTCATAATGAATTTTCTCCTGAGGCTGAGTTTCGGTGTCAGTTCCTGGGTGTCTATTCCCCAGACATTGGGTAATAATGCAAACTTTTTTACCTGTTCCACATGGCCGAGTTCACTGTTTAAACGGTTGATCTCATTTTGAAAAAGAGATAAAACTGCGTTATTGGCAACAACGGCGTTGGGGTCATCTGTTTTTATATTCCTTTGCCTGCACCAATTCTCTAAGTTTTCAAAAGAAGGAACAATCAGGGCAGTAACAAATTTTCTTCCCGGACCGATTACCATAATATTTTCAATGTAAGATGATCCCTTCATGTGATTTTCCACTGCCACCGGCGCTACATATTTGCCGCCGCTGGTTTTAAAAATTTCTTTTTTCCGGTCTGTGATTTTCAGAAATTTGTTATCGACCATAACTCCGATATCCCCGGTTTTGAACCATTCTCCGTCCATCACTTTTGCCGTCTCGTCCGGATTTTTATAATATCCCATCATAATGTTCGGGCCTTTGCACAAAATTTCTCCGTCATCTGCGATTTTTACCTCAACGTGATCGAGCAATGGACCAACCGTTCCAAACATTCTGTCTTTTTCTTCATAACGGTTTACGCTGATCACAGGCGAAGTCTCTGTCAATCCGTATCCTTCCATGATGATGATTCTTGCAGCGGTAAAGATCCTTATCAGATTTACCGGGCAGGCTGCTCCACCGCTGACGATACATTTCACACGGTTTCCGAGTGCCTCACGCCATTTGTTGAAAATAATTTTGTTGGCGAGGTTTAATTGAAGATTGTACCACCATCCCTGATTCTGGTTGATTTCATATTTCTCCGCCAGTCCGTGTGCCCAGAAAAACAGTTTGCGTTTTATTCCGGTCAGTTCATTTCCTTTCAGCATGATTTTTTCATATACTTTTTCAAGGAGGCGGGGAACTGTTGTGAAGAGATGTGGTTTTACTTCTTTCAGGTTATCGCCAATGGTGTCAATATTTTCGGCGAAATAAATGGCAACTCCTTTGAACATGTGTATGTACAATACCATCCTTTCAAAAATGTGATTCAATGGTAAAAAGCTCAGGGCACACATATTTTCTCCGGGAGGGAAACACGGTATGCTGTCCATCACATTGCTCAGGATGTTGTTGTGTGAAAGCATAACTCCTTTTGGCGCTCCGGTAGTTCCTGATGTATAAATGATGGTTGCTAAATCCTCTCTTTTTATTTTGGTGGATTCCTCCTCCATTTTACGGATATCCTCTGACGTTATTCCTTCAGAAATTTTTTCCCAGGAAGGGATTTTGGCAGATGGGGTAAACGAATAGAAAGTTTGAAGCAGCGGTAACCCGGAACGGATGGGCTCCAGTTTTTCAAGGTAACTGTCGTCATTGAGAAAAATGACACGGACAGCGGCGTCTCTCAAAATGAATTCCAGTTCCGGTTCTCCGATAGTGGGATAAATCGGGGTGAGGACAGCACCAACTTTTTGAACAGCCAGATCAAGAATTAACCAGTCGGGTTTATTCCATGCAATCAATGCGATTTTATCCCTTCCTTCGGCGCTCCCGTCACCTTTCCCATATCCGAGTTTCATCAGTCCGGCAGCGAGCTTATTGACTGCCTGTTTTATTTCTGCAGGTTTGTATTCCCTGTATGTTCCATTTTCCTTTCCTGCAAGCATGACATGATCGGGCCTCTTCTCTACCGCCATTTCAATGCAGTCGAATAACCTGGAGGGTTGTTGCATAATTGATTTCAGATTGTTGACTTAAAGTAACTGATTTTTATCGAATTAATCAAAACCTGTAAAACAGCGGTTGCCATTTAAAGGATTTCAAAAGGTGTGGAGCAGCTTTGCGGGGAACCAACAGATCAGTGATAATATTGATCATTGGGTATTTTGAGGTTTCTGTTTTTTAAATATTCCGTGAAGGCATGATATTGATCAGGGTGTGTATTTACCCAATTCTGATAGGTGCCTAAATTTTCTGCAGTTCCAAAAAGCCATTGATTGTACGCCTGAAAAAGATCGTTTTCTGCCATGTATTTCTGCATGTCAAAAAGGAAAAAAGGAAAGTTGTTTGCATACTTTCTGTACCAGTCCAGCAAAAATCTTGTACGGATCATGGTCAGCGATTCGGCGCCAATTCCGCGCAAAACAATCGAATTCTGTTTATTCATCACCGTTAGATAGGCAATCTCGAATTTATTTTTTCCTTTGGAATTGGTGAGAAGATCCGGATCAGAAAATAATTTTTTGTATCCTTCAAGGAGTAAATTTTTTATTTCTGCGGTACGCGAAGAATAGGATTCAATATTTACAAATATTTCCCCGTAAATGAGTTCCCATATTTTATCGGGAGAGAGATAATAAAATTTGGTGGCATTGTAATAATTCCCTGCAAAGGAAGGCTCGGCTTTGATGCCATTTTCCCATTGGGCAATTGCTCCCTGTGAGTCCTGCATCGACCACAAAAGTTCACCATAATCATTGTACAGCGGGCCACTTTCCGGATAACTTTTCAGTCCTTTTTTATAAACCTTTTCCGCATCTTTTGGCTGGCTCATTCTTTTATAAACCATGCCAACAATCTGATAAGCCTGTGCATCGGCATTGTCTTTATCTACAAAGGGTTTGAGCGAATTGAGCGCCCTGTTATTATCGCTCTGCATATAATAGCTCAGGGCCAAATCTTTTGCTATTCCTATATCTCCCGGGGCCTGTTCAAATGCTCTTACCAGAATCACAGTTGCATTGGCATAATCACCCTGCCGCATGAATTTTTTTGCATTCTCATGAAGCGTTTGTGCATCTTCTGTTTGGGCATAAGCGGGAGTCAGAAAACTCACCAGAATCAATGATAACAACAGCGGTTTCATCTGGTAAAGATAAAATCTTTCAGATGAGTGCATAAAGAAGGGCTTTGTAAAGAGTTGATAAAAAAAGCGGAGAGATTCTGTGGTTTTCATACTTTTCAACCTTCATTTAAAATTATGCAGACTGCTCCGAAAAGGGTGATCAATGGTTGGGCAATGTATGATTGGGCGAATTCCGTTTACAATCTGGTCATCACAACCACTTTTTTTCCTGTATATTATACCGAAATGACAGCAGCCCCTCCTTTTAATGGTACGGTTAATTTTTTGGGAAGGACTTTTGTCAATACAGCGCTTTATAATTATGCACTCGCATTTTCTTATATCATTGTGGCTTTCATGTTGCCCATACTCACTTCCATTTCCGATTATAAAAGAAATAAGAAAGCATTCATGCAGTTCTTCTGCTACATGGGTGCAGTGGCATGCAGCCTGATGTATTTTTTTACTCCACGTTTTTTTGCATTTGGCGTGATTTGTATGATGGTGGCTGCCATTGGCTTTTATGGGAGCCTGGTTTTTTATAATTCCTATTTGCCTGAAATCGCCTCCGACAAAGACAGGGATGAAGTGAGCGCACGCGGATTTACATTTGGATACATAGGCAGCGTATTGATGCAGATGGCAGGATTCGCACTTGTTTTGTTCTGGGATAAAATTCCTTTTTTCCGGAGTGCGGGCGATGCAGTGAGGCTTACCTTTTTTCTGGTCGGGATTTGGTGGATTGGATTTTCACAAATTACTTTCAGCAGGTTGCCCAAAACTTTTTCGGTTAGAAAAAACGGGAACGGGTATAATTTCCTGACCGGTGGTTTTATAGAATTGAAAAAAGTTTTCAGTCTGATCATGAAATCCCCGGTGATCAGGAGGTTTTTATTTGCATTCTTTTTTTATAACATGGGTGTACAAACGGTAATGCTGGCAGCCACTCTTTTTGGTAGTAAGGTGCTGCATCTTCCGGATGCAAACCTTATCGTTACTGTGGTTGTCATTCAGTTGGTCGCCATTGCCGGTGCATACCTGATGGCGACGCTTTCAAAATATTTCGGAAATCTTCGTGTACTCATTGCTGTTGTTTTATTTTGGGCAACAATTTGTATTGCGGCATATTATATGAAGTCGGCCATGCACTTTTATATTTTAGCTGCAGCCGTTGGTTTGGTTATGGGAGGCATTCAATCGCTCAGCCGCAGTACCTACGCCCGTTTGATGCCGCCTACCAACGACACTGCTTCTTTCTTCAGCTTTTATGATGTGTCTGAAAAAATCGCCATCGTTATTGGATTGACTACCTTTGGAATTATCGAAGAACAGACGGGAAGTATGCGAAACTCTGTTTTGGTATTGATGTTTTTTTTCCTGATCGGCGCTGCCGGATTGTTTTCTGCGCTTCACCGTCAGAACAAAGAAAAAAGATTGTTACAATGAAATTACATGTGATTCATGCCGGCAATTTTAAGTTAGACGGAGGCGCTATGTTTGGCATTGTGCCCAAAAGTATGTGGCAGAAACTAAATCCTCCGGATGAAAATAATATGTGTACCTGGTCTATGAGATGCCTGCTGATAGAGGAGGGCAGAAGGCTTGTTTTGGTTGATAACGGGATTGGAGATAAACAGGATGCAAAATTCTTTGGCCATTATTATCTTGACGGAAAATACACCTTGGAAGGATCGTTGAAATCTGCCGGTTTTTCAAAGGATGATATCACGGATGTTTTTCAGACACATCTTCATTTTGATCATTGTGGAGGTGCCATCATCCGTCAGGATGATAAACTGGTTCCCGCATTTAAAAATGCAACTTATTGGAGCAATGCAGCACATTGGAAATGGGCGACTGAACCCAACGACCGTGAAAAAGCCAGTTTTCTGAAAGAGAATATTTTGCCCATTCAGGAATCTGGAAAGTTGAAGTTTGTAGAGGAAATCGAAGGAATAGGGTTTATGAAAAATGTAAACATCCGTTTTGTCAATGGCCATACGGATGCCATGATGCTTCCCCAGATTAATTATAATGGAAAGACCATTGTGTATATGGCAGACCTTCTTCCATCTGTGCCGCATATCCCCATTCCCTATGTGATGGCGTATGATACGCGCCCATTGCTGACTTTGAAAGAAAAGAAATCATTTCTTCAGGAAGCTTATGAAAATAAATACACGTTGTTTTTTGAACATGATGCTTACCACGAATGTTGCGATTTGAGAATGACCGAAAAAGGAATCAGAAGTAATGAAACCTTTGATCTGGCGAAGATTCTCTGAGCCTTCCGAATATCAGATCGTATTAAAATAAATTCATTGGTATCCCGGAGGCTGAATATTTTTTTGATTGGGATTTTTTCGTATTTGCGGATTTTCTTTATACCCCAAGGATATCCCTAATAGTTCAATAAAATTGTTCTAAACAGCTATCGTATTCCCGATTTTCTGGACAGGCGGCATGATACCAGGAGTTTATGTGTCATAATAAAACTCATTTTGGTATAATTTGAATAAAATGATCAGGGAAATCGTTGAACCCAAATTTTGCAGTTGAATGCAAAACGACTAAGAAAGCCTAATACTCAAATAAATCATTTTCGCAAAGGCTTTCTAAATCAGGGTTACCGGGGTGCTTTCCTCAACTTCTTACGCACTTTACAGTGGCCTCAAAGGCTACTGCAAAGTCCCGGTTGAAATGGAAATTATCTATTCCCTCACAAAATTGAAGTGGGTTATATTTCCATCTTTTGACAGAATGCCATTATAAACACCTTTGGAAAGATTTGAAACATCAATTGTAATGGAGTTGGTATTTCTAATTTTTAATTCTTTCACCAGTGCACCACCACTGCTGTAGATTCGCAATGCAGTATTTGTGATTGGTTTTTCAAAATAGATGTTGATGTTTTTTCTGGCCGGATTTGGAAAAATGCGAATGGCATTTGGCCGGTCTATTTTAACAGAGACAACCGTGCTGTAAGTGATTTTTCCATTGGCATCACGCTGAAATATTCTGTAAAAATTATTACCATTCAGCGGGAATTGGTCTAAGAAAGTATATTGGGTTTCTGAAGGGGAATTGATACTTTGAATAATCCCGATTGAGTTGAATTGCTCACCATTACTACTCCGTTCAATATTGAATGTCGAATTTAAATGAATCAAAAAACTATTCCAGTTTAATCTGATAGATTTATTCTCAGGATTTGCAGATAGTTTTATTCCAGTAAGAGGAACGACATCCAAATTTGAAAACTGAAACATCCATTGATAGATATTTTTGCCGTCAAAATTGGTGGAAGGATCATAAGTAGTAGTGGCAGCCGCATTGTGATTATTTTTTCCGGGTAATACATAAAGGGTTGCTCCGATTGTTGGATTGGCGTTATTGATATCGTTTATCCAATCCTGTGCGTCATGATATTCCTGGCCCTGATCGTCCACTGGATCTATAAAATCTATCTCGCTGACAGAAATCCATACCGCAGCATGGGTATTTGCTATTGCCTGGCCCTTGGCCGGAGTACTGCCGGTATTGGGTGTGCTGTGATTTGCCCCGGGAGATGTTGCTACAACGGCAGCTATCTTCTTTGAGTTTGGAAGCCCTGATGCCATATAATTCATTATATAATTTGCTCCTGCGCTTTGCCCCGTCAGATAAACTTTCTGAGGATCTATGCGGTAATGCGCAAAACAATATTCAAGAAGATCGGTGATATCGACATTGGCGGTTCGATCAGGGTAATTAAAATATGGTTCAACCATGAACTGAGGATTGATCATTATGTATTCCATTTGTTTACCATCCACTGTAAAAGATGTGGGAAGGGTTTCCCTGTAAGCCCTCCACGGAATGGTACCCCAGCCGGTATAGATCAAAAATTCAAGATGTCCTTTTGCATCATCCTGTGTAGGGCCCGGTGCAGGCATTCCATCACCTGTAGCTCCATACCCATGTATATAAATGATCAGGGGATATTTGGTATCAGTATTCGCAGTATAATCAGGTGGAAGAACTTCATAATACCCATTCATGTTGCCACTTATCCGTGTATTGTATTTGAAGGTTCCATATTGGGCGTCGGCCGGAATCGCTATGGACAGACAAGATAGGAAACCAATGATCCCAGCTAAGAAATTTTTCAATTGCATAACTCAATTTTTATTACCGAGATGATGAATGGGAATTGCAGAAGATATTGGCAATCGAATGTAGGAAATTTATCGGGGGTACAATTATGTCGATAGAAATTTCTAAAAAACAAGAACAATTCAGGGTTCTTAGTGGTAAATAATGATAAACGATAAAATACCAAAAAGGTATTTGGTTGTTCAATGTATCAATAGAATTGGACAGGATAGTTCTTTTTTCTTCCGAACCGGAAACAATGGATAATCAGGCTTAAGAATCCTAACAATTGTAATTTTTGGGGTTGATTGTAATGTCTGTAAAATTATAATTTTACCATCGAAGCCGTGCTGTAGCCATTCACCAGTGAACCTGCCAGATTTCTGATTTTTTGTTCATCCTCTTCAGAAGAAATATTAAAATCTATTTTTACAGGATCACTTACCCTTGTAGCCTTGCTGATTTTAAACTGTTCTTCAAAACGGTCGGCAGCTCCACAAAAATGTTCATAGATATCTTCCTGGCCGGAGCCTAAAACGCCATAAATTTTTCCGGTCAGATCCAATTTTCCCAGATCTTCAAAAAAATCCATGGCTTCCTGAGGTACCGTATCATCTCCGGTATCAAAGGAGTAGGTGGCCACCGCGCATATATCGTATTTCAGAAAATCTTTTGCCGAGGCAACCATGATATCTTCTACTTTGGCTTCGACATTACACTTTTCTAATTCTTCTGAAAGACGGGTGGCTATTTCTTCCGTATTGCCGGTAAGTGTACAAAAAGCGATTAATGCCTTCGGCTGTGTTTCCATATTTTATAGCAATTTATTATTTACTATCCCTGCAGACAGTTCTTCCTTTCGGAGATGAAATGAAGGTAGAAAGAAAGGAGAAAGAGCATTTTATTAAATAGGAAATTATTTCTGCCATTCATTTACGCACACGGGAATTTTGATCATAAGAGAATCAAAATTGAAACTTTAACGGAGAAAATTCTTTTGATGAATTAAAATAAACATGGACATTTTAAAAAAGACTTTATTTAAGGATTTCAAATTTTCAAAGTTTTGGAAATTGGAAAGGCCTGCAAAGCTTAACTCAAAAGCCCGGTAAAAAATTTTGCGAAATGTTTTTCAAATCTCTATCTCACACTAATCAATGATTTCAGGGGATGCCTCAGATTTTTGTATCCCATCATGTCCACTTTGATGGAACCCACTGAGATGGGGCTTTCGGCACGTAACAGCAGATGGTTGTCATCATCGCTGATCCACACTGTCATTTTTTCTCCGCCCTGAAAAACAGAACCTTTAATCAACAAAGGCTTGAATTTGATCGCGCGGAATTTTCCGTAACGTGTCTTGATGTTTTCTTTGCCTTCGTATCGCAAATACAGATGATGGATTTCATCGTCGATAAACATGTCAAAAGGAATTTTATCCCCCTTCTTGTATTTGTTGAAATCGATGTTGCGGGCATAATAAAATGAGCTGATGGCATCCTGAATGCAGGGCGTCACTTTGAATAATCCGTTTGTACTTACAGCCGTATTGTTGTTGTGATCAAAGGTGACATTATTATAGATTTTGTATCCACCTTCATCCACATTCCGGATGAATTTTACCGGCAGCAAATCGGCGGTATCTATATATGATTCATACCGATCCCTGACTTTAAAAAAGTGATCAAAAAAAGAATAAGTATTTCCTTCGCCTACGCAATGATAAACGGGCTTACCATTAAACCGCGTCAGGTTTACTGTAAATCTGGCTTCTCCCGCACCCACATATAATCCCAGTGTGGAATAATAAATTTTCATGGTGACCATCTCTCCGGCATGAAAAGCAGTATTTTTTACTCCGCAAAATATTTCATTGCCATCATCCTGATTATTTTTCGTTTCACGCTGGCTAAAATTCAAAACAGGATAAAAGGTCAAAAAAGCCAAAATAAGATAAATCGTTTTCAATGCTTAGGTTCTTTATTTAATCTTACACTTAAAATCATCAGACTCCCTGCGACGGCCGGAATAAATAAATTCAGGATCCAGATGCCAAAGATGGTAGCCAATATACCAATTGTATTTGAATTGTACATGCCCAGGAGCGCTATGCTGACCTGACCGCGGATACCGAGATCGGCTATAGCAAAGGATGGTACAATTGCCATTAACAGGAAAAGTACGGATAAAAGTAATAAACCGGTAAACCATTCTATATCTACATTAAGAGATTTCAGAAGCAATAGATATTGAAAAACGAAGATTGTAAAACGAATAAAAGAAATAAACAGCAGTCTTAACAATATTTTATTTTCGAACTGGCCCAACACTTTGATATAAGGGATCAGTTTTCGGGCAGGCGGAAGCTTTTCGATCAACCTGACAAGCCAGGCCATTTTGAAAAAAAACAAAAGAATCAGGAATGTCACAATCAGAGAAATCCATAGAAAAGTTTCAATCCAGAATCTGGAAAGCCCCATCATTTCCTGATCTTTTCCCAGGTAAAATACCAGTAAAATGAAAAGTGCGATACACCCCATCAATAGGGTGATGATCAATTGACTGATGCTTCCGGCAATTGACAGGGAAATACCCTTGAGACGGTTCCCTTCTTTCAGATAAATGATTCTTCCGCCGTATTCGCCAATGCGATTGGGTGTGTTGATGGATAATGTAATTCCGCTCAAAACACTTTTAAAAGCTTTTAAAAAGGATATTCTTTCAAGCGGGATGGTGAGGTATTGCCACTTTAATGATTCGAATCCCCAGTTGAAAAACAATAGGACAACTACCATCCAGAATTTGAAGCCTTCTTTCCCGAAAGGGGCATTTTTGATCAATTCAAGTGATTCATACAGATGGGGCTGATTCCTGATTTGCTTGTAAAGAGAATAAAATAACCATGCTGCGAGAGCCGGAGCCACAAAATATTTGAACAATATTTTGATATTTTTGCCTGTACCTTTCATTTGCAGATTCCAAACCTGTATCGCGTAAAAATAAACCTCAATTGCCGAAAACTTCAAAAATCATTGTTGGAATAGATCCGGGAACCGTTTTAATGGGAATTGGAATCATTAAAGTTTCCGGCTCAGTTTTGTCGATGGTTTTGATGGATACCTTAAAACTATCTTCAAAAAAAGACACTTACCAGCGACTGGAAATTATTCACCACAGAGTCAGGTCCATTCTGGAAGCCTACCATCCGGATGAATTTGCCATCGAGGCTCCTTTTTTCGGGAAAAATGTACAGAGTATGCTGAAGCTCGGCAGGGCACAGGGAGTGGCGATTGCCGCAGCCATGGAATCGGGAATTCCAGTGATAGAATATTCCCCAAGAAAAATTAAGCAATCAGTTACCGGAAATGGAAATGCCGACAAAATGCAAGTGTTTAAAATGCTCCAGAGAATTCTGAATTTTAATGAGATTCCCAAATCACTCGATGCGACAGATGCCCTTGCAGTAGCGGTGTGTCATCATTTTCAAAATAAATCAGGGAATCAGGATGGAGATAAACTAAAAGGGTGGAAAGATTTTTTGAATAAGAATCCACAACGGATAAAATGACCTGCTGCCGCAAAAAAAATCCCGTTCTTTTTGGAACAGGGATTTATGAAAATTAATTTTCAGGAAGGAATCTGAGAATCTTTTGCTGGCAATCTTTCAGCTCAGCATCTGTAAGTGTAAGTTTTTTTCGTGTAAAATTCAGGTCGTCCATTGTATTCAGCGGTACCATGTGCATGTGTGCATGAGGTACTTCAATGCCTACAACGCTGATGGCACAACGGTTGCAGGAAAATGCCTTTTCAATGGCCTGGGCTATGGGATGGGCAAATACCAATATTTCCGAAAGATAATTTTCGGGCATATCGAAAAATTTATCCACTTCAATTTTCGGAATTACAAGCGTGTGTCCTTTTACAAGTGGATGAATATCCAGAAAGGCAAAGAATTTTTCGTTTTCTCTGATCTTGTAGGATGGTAATTCCCCGTTAATGATTTTACTGAAAATAGTCATCTTTTTTATCCAAAGTTATTGAAGGAAAATATTATCTACCCTGAACTTCAATAGGCCTGCGGGTACCTTGATTTCTGCAACCTCCCCAACTGTTTTGCCCAGAAGTCCTGCGCCTACCGGCGAACTGGAAGAAATTTTTTTAAGTTTCAGATCAGCTTCCTTTTCAGAAACTATTTGGTAGGTGAGTTGCTTCCTGGTATTTAAGTTTGTGACGGTAACGTGCGTCAATATGGATACACGGCTGGTGTCGAGGGTACTGGTGTCAATAATTTTGGCAGTCGAAATGACTCCTTCCATTTGTTTAATTTTTGCTTCGAGTATCCCCTGTGCTTCTTTGGCAGCGTCATATTCGGCGTTTTCTTTGAGATCACCTTTTTCACGTGCCTCCGCAATAGCTTTTGCAGCATTCGGGCGATCAACGGATTTCATGTGTTGAAGTTCCTTTTGCATTTGGTCAAATGTCTGTTGTGTTACATAATTTACCTGGTCCATAACCATTCGATTTTAAAATAAAGAAATAGGGTGAAAATTGTTTGATATAACAGAAACAACTGCATACCTCCGGTTCGCTATGAATCGGATGGCTGTTTTCGATGAAATGCAGACTGGTATATCATTTTTTTATTCGTTAATGATCCTGATGAGATCAAAAAAAATACAACGTCTGCTTTGCAGAAGACGTTGTACAACACAAATATAATGAAATTGAATTAAAAAACCTATAGTTCCAGTTTTTTAATTAAAACCTGTGCCATTTTAAGAAGGGCTTCGTGGCTATATCCCGCAATATGAGGAGTTATGATCACATTTGGCATGTTGCAAAGAAGTTCCAGATTCTTTTTCTCCTCAATGGAGTAGGTTGCCAGTTTTTCATTTTCCAAAACATCCAGGGCAGCCCCTCTGATCTTTCCGTTTCTTAAAGCTTTGATCAGTGCATTGGTATCAGTAACCGGCCCCCGGCAGGTTGAGAGATAAAATGGTTTTTGCTGAAGAGAATTAAAAAAGTCGTCGTTTGCTATGTGCTTTGTTTCATCAGTAAGTGGGATATGCATGCTGATGACTTCTGCATACCTGGCCAGTTGTTCCTGGTTTGCTTCTTTGACATAATCCTTTGCAAACCCAAATTTGTATTTGTCGTAAGCCAGAACTGTGATGCCGAAGCCGGATAATAATTTTGCAAATGCGGAACCGGTATTTCCATACCCGAAAATTCCGATGGTTCTTCCTTCCAGTTCCATTCCGCGGTTCTCAT
Organism: Chitinophagaceae bacterium; assembly: GCA_017307735.1. Lineage (GTDB taxonomy): Bacteria > Bacteroidota > Bacteroidia > Chitinophagales > Chitinophagaceae > Ginsengibacter. The sequence goes on along the minus strand of JAFKGR010000014.1, from coordinate 91,709 downwards.
CTCTGAGCCAAAGCCCTCTTCTTACTTCAATAAAACCCTTGCTGATATGATTAGTCAGGTTTAGCAATAAGCCCAGCGTATGTTCTGCCACCGCATTCCTGTTTCCTTCAGGACTGCTTACACACCTGATTCCCTTTGATTCAGCATAGGGCACATCTATCAATTCCATGCCACTGCCCAGCCTTCCGATCCATTTGAGATTTACCGCCCGGTCTAACAACTCTTTATTTACTTTGATTCGTGTAGTTACGATCAGGCCTGCAGCTTCCCCGATAGAGTCCATCAATTCTTCGTAGGTTATCTTTTCAGAATAATTAACGGTATAACCTTTTTTTATTAAAATTTCTGAAAGGTAAGGGTGTGCTTTTGCAGTAATGATAACTAACTTTTGTACAGATTTCATTTTATAATGCAGCTATCATACTAATTTCTACGTTCACATTTTTTGGCAAAGATTTTACAGCTACCGTTTCGCGTGCGGGAAAATTGCTGGTAAAAAATTTTCCATATACTTCATTCACTTGTGAGAAAATGCTCATGTCGCTCAGAAAAATTGTTGTCTTTACAACGTTTTCAAATCCGGCTCCGGCTTCTTTTAAAACAACTTTTAAATTTTTCATTACCTGCAGGGTTTCCTCTTCAATATTTCCCATTTTCAGGTTGCCTGTGGCCGGATCTATGGGTATCTGGCCCGACAGGAAAAGCAGATTTCCCGTTTTCACTGCCTGGCTATACGGACCAATCGGTGCAGGCGCATTCTTACTGTTGATAATTTCTTTGTTCATACCCCAAAATTTTATTTCATTTCTATTGCAAAAGTATCATTCATTTAACAAACCTAATTTTGCGGAAATTAAATCATGCGGATCTTAATCTGTGGTTCCCCACAACAAGGGGCTGAAATAAAAAATGCACTACCTGAAAATTTGAATGAAATAATATTTCAGGAAAATTTCATCAACTACCCTGATAATTTTCCGTTAGATGGCCTTTTTCTTTTGAATGAGAAGCATATTGATTTCAATTTACTGCCGGTTAAATATCCCGTTTTTATCAATGAGGTGATTGGTATCCTTAAAGACCTGAATGCACCGGCAAATGTACTCCGTATAAATGGCTGGGCAGGATTTTTACAGAGAAAAGTCTGGGAAGTGGCCGGAAATATTTCAGTTGATGCAGAAAGGGTGGCCGAAGCGCTTGGGAGGAAACTGATTGTGGTAAAGGATGAACCAGGTTTGATATCTGCTAAGGTAATTGGTGCAATAATCAACGAAGCTTTTTATGCCCTGAATGAAAAGGTAAGCACAAAAGATGAAATAAATATTGCGATGAAACTTGCCACAAATTATCCGTTTGGTCCATTTGAATGGGCTGAAAAGATCGGTTATCAAAAAATCCATGATCTGCTTTCGAAGTTGTCAGAAACAGATTCGAAGTATAAACCTTCCTTTAATCCGGAAAATATAGAAGAATGAAAAGATTGTTGTTGATACATACAACACTGAATGATGCTTTTACAGCTATCACAAATGATGAGCAGATTGTACGCGTTGCAGAAAATAGTATTCAAAAAGATCACGGATCTTTTCTTCACGAATCAATTAAGATACTTTTTGATGAAGAAAAATTAGTGCCTGGTGATATTGATGCTGTTGCTGTTACAAGTGGGCCGGGCAGTTATACAGGAATCAGAGTCGGGCTTTCTGCAGCCAAGGGAATTGGTTATGCCCTGGAAAAACCGATAATCGTTTGCAGTACACTTGAAGCACTGGCCGCAACCGCTTATGATAAAATCAGAAAGGCTGGTACTTATATCCCCTTGATCCATGCGAGGTTGCAGGAATTTTATGCAGGGTTTTATAATGAAAAAATGGAAAAGATAAGACCCGAAGGCTGGTTTGATTTAAAGAACGGAATTGATCTGCAGAACGGAGACAGGTATTTCTTTGGTCCGGGAATCAATCCGGAAATATTAACCGAACCTGACTATCAATGGCTTGATATTCAGAAAGTGAATGTACAATCGTTTGGAATTTCTGCATTTCGTAAATTTAGCCTGGGAGAGCTGACCGATGCTGGATTGGTAGCTCCAAACTATTTAAAAGAAGCATATACCACTGCGCCCAAAAAATAATAGATCGATGTTTTAGTAAAATATTTAATAATATTTTTTTTCTACTAAGTGTATATTTGTGGTTACTAAATAACCGAATCGAATGGAAAATCACATGAACCCTACAGCCATTTCTCCGGCTGTTATGAATGAAACAGGATTGAAAAATGAAGGGCCTTTGAGTGAAGCAGATTATCTGAAGATTAAGAAGGCTGCTCTTGTCTTAAGAGCGGTCAACCATAAGTTGAGGCAACTCATTGTCAGAACCATTTACGAACACAAGAGAATTTCTGTTACCGATCTGTACGTAAAGCTGAGACTGGAACAATCCGTGGCATCACAACATCTTGCTATTTTACGTAAAGCAGATGTCGTTTCCACAGTGCGCGAAGGAAAATTTATCTTCTACACTGTCAATCAGGACAGGATTGAAGATATTATGAACTTTGTTGATAATCTGGTAGGATAATTCGACATGACTGAATTAACCTTTCAGGATTTAAAGGATTTTCAATCAAAGGAACATTACCTTCTTGACACAAGAAGAACAACTGAATTTGCTTCCGGTTTCATTGCCGGAAGCATTTTTTTGCCGGTTGACAAAAATTTTGAGAAAAGATTCAAAAAATTTTTTACAAAAAATATCCCTCTCATAATTATTGCATCTGATCACCGGAAGGTTAATGAATTGGAACCATTCTTTGATGGCATTCAGCAACCTGAGTTGAAAGGATTCTATCTATGGAACGATAAAGAAGTTGAATTTTATTCGCCCAGGCTAAATATGATTATTGAAGTTGAGGCAGATGAATTTCTGATGGACATGAGGTTTGACGAAAAAATTTTGCCGGTTGATCTGCGTAGTTGGAAAGAATATGAAGAAGAACATCTGCAGAAATCCAAATCGCTTCCGTTGGATGAGTTGGCGGATATAGTTCAGATTGCCGCTTTGGAGGAACAGAGTAACATTTACTTTTATGGGGAAGATGGAGAAACATCTTTGACTGCAGCTTCCTTATTGAAAAAAGAAGGTATGGAAAATGTGCGGATTGTTAGCGGAGGATGGCCAGCAATTAGTCATGATCCCTATTTCAAAATGATACGGTTGTCGGCGAGAAACAAAAAAGATATGAGGTAAAAAATAGTTGACTTAAACTTGAAATGTTTTTTCAACACTACTATAGCATTCTCTTAAACCGGATTTTTTAATTCCGCCCGAGACTTATTAAAAAGGAAATAATAAAGACCTGCGATGACGCCTGTTTGAGAGGAATTATTTTTATATTGTATCTCTCATTAAAGAATATTTTATTCAACTTCTTGTTCTGGCATTAATGCCTAAAGAGATAATTTATTTGTACACGAAAAGTGCTTGAGATACTACTGATTTGCCCCCATTAATTTTTATTGGTTATTTTTTTGTAATTTTTTACAAAAAAATATATCGAAAACCCGTGTGGTATCGTTTTTGAGTAAAATGTAAATGTCCGAACTATACAATGAGGTATCTATTGTTATTGTTTTTGTTTTGTAGTGTTTATCCGGTTGCTGCACAAAAAACCTGGGTTGATGTTTATTTGGGAGATATGAATTACCAGGGTGATCTTCAGGATAAGCGTTATACTTTTCAACAATCCCATTTGGCTGGTGGCCTTGGGATCACAACGAATATCAATGATCATTTTGCATGGAGGGTTCAATTGTTGTTTGGCAAGGTTTCGGCAGATGACAAGTTAGGCAGGAATAAATCTCGCAACCTTAATTTTGCTTCTTCTATTTTTGAAGCTCAGGGTGCTATTCAATATTATTTTACTCCGTTAAACAGCCGTTCCCTCACACCCTATGTTTTTGCGGGATTGGCTATGTATCATTTTAATCCTTATACTCATGATACTACGGGTGCAAAATATTTTTTGAAACCATTAAGTACCGAAGGTGAAGGTTTTATTCAGGGAAGGAAACCTTATAGCCTGACACAGATGGCCATTCCTTTTGGCTTCGGATTGAAGCTGTCGCTTACTGATAATTTGAATGTTGGAGTGGAGCTGGGATTGCGGAAATTATTTACTGACTATTTGGATGATGTTAGCACCACTTATGTGGATGAATCACAACTTCTTTCGGCCCGCGGGCCAATTGCTGTTGAACTTGCCTACCGGGGTGATGAATTAAAACCGGGTGCTCCATATCCTCCTGCCAATACCATACGTGGCGGATCCAAAAGCAAAGACTGGTATTATATAACGGCACTCACCTTTTCTTTCCGGTTGGGTGCAACTGTTTCAAGGCAGGGCGCCGGAAATTTTTCCAATTGCCCGACCAGATAAAAATGGGATTATTACAAATTATTCTAAAAGGTTTCTTCTGATTTTGAGAACCGTCTTTTTAAATTCTTCAGAGGCTTTTAACTCCTGCTGTATGAAAGAATTCTTGTCTAATTTCCCGGTTACTATTTCCATCTGTTCCGGGGTTTGATAAACCATTTTCCTGAATGGATTTGTATAATCTTTCTTGCGCGATTCATAAATACCTTTTGTCATCCATTCGCGGGTGTGCAAGGCTTCATTCAAATATTCTGTGAATAATTTTTTATTGAATTCTTTTGGGGTGATATTTTTTATTTCGAGTAGGGAAGCAAATGCGTGAATAGTCTTTTCAAGTTTATATTTTTCTCCCCATGATTTATAAATATCGTGTACTTTATCCCAGACTTTGATTTTATCTGATTTAATTTTTTCTATCAATTGATGGCCTTCTTCCTTTCTGACCAATTGCCCACCCCAGTTATACCATTCCGTTCTTTTATTTTTTGACCTTACACGCTTTTTAATTTCGTTAACTGATTTTATTTTCTTTGTGTCGATAAATCGTATGAGTGTGGTTACTCCGTAATAAACGATCAGCTCTTTAAAAAGTTTGATCGATTCGTCCGGTTTCCCGATCAGGCAGGGCCTGTCACTGTTTTCGAAATCTTTTGCAACTGCATTTCCTCTTGCATCTCTTTCCATATTTTCTATCAGATGAATTGATTCAAACATTTCGTTTATCGTATCAGGAGCCAAATAATCAAATTCAATCTTTTGGACAGGATGTTTTCTCTGATCGCGGTGATGATATTTCCATGCGTTGCGTGCGAGTGCGTACATATTGTGCCGGAACCAGTATCCCGGGTTAAGGATTAATCTGTCTTCGGATACATCATTGCTCACCAAACAAAATGGAATAGGGATGTTTAATTCGTACGGATAATCTCCTTTGACCATAATGGTAAAGGATGCGAATTTTGAATTATGCTTCAGGCTTACACACAATCCCGGCCAGAATCCGCGTCCGGCAATGATTTCTCCGTCTGCACCACGGCTGTTGTGGTTGCTGCCGATGGTAGCTCCTGCAGCAATATTGCTTTGACCCATGACAAGCGATGCAGTCAAAAATGAATTATTATGATGCTGTTCATGACCGGGATAAATCAATGAATTTAAAACTTCGCAGCACGAAATGGTTGAATTGCTTCCCAGATAAGAGTTGATCAAACGTGCACCGTATTTCAGTTGCGAATGAGTATCCATGATAAAGCGCACAGCCTTCACTCCGTAAAATGCGCGGCATCCGTAATCTACGATTCCATTGACAAGTTCACACCCCTCACCAATCTGGGAAGGGCTTTCTTCATTGCTGTTAATCGTCAGATTTTTTAATTTATTAGCTCCCTTGATATATGCATCTGATCCGATTTTTACATCTTTGATTATCCGGCAATCTTTGATGACTGATCTGTCTCCGATGGTTCCGTAAAACCCTCTTTTCTCTGAAATGATTTTGGAGGTCATATCTGTCAGTTTTTTTTGCAACAGGATGTCCTCCGGAAATTCGCTTCCTATCGCAGCATCTCCCGGCAGCATTCCATTGAATGGGATCACGGCCCTTCCTCCGTTTTCATTTCTTAATTCTATTCTGATCCTGATGTCTTCTTTTTCATCGTCCTTCAAAATTCCATTCCCGAATTTGGAATAATTGGTGGTCGCAAGTTCATTTACGTTGGCTATCATTACTTCGTTTCCGATGATGTAATGGCTCAGGTAATTTGCATTTTCGATACACACATTGTCTCCGAAATCGGTACTTATAATGGTGCTGTTGTAAATGCCGACCGGCAAACGCAGGTTGTGAAACTCGAGATAGTAAGGTTCTAATTTTCCAATTCTGACAAGGCCAAAAAACTTTGTGTTCTTTACCAATGCAGGATCGAAAGCCTGCGATACATAAATGTTCCCCCAATCATCAGAGGTATTTCCATTTCGTATTAAGATTTCTATTTCAGAGACCTTGAGCGGCCTGTAAAAGTTTGTTTTATTCTGCTGGTTTCTGAGGTAGTATTCATTTCTACCTTTCGGAATATAGTTCTTGCCAATGAAATTATAACCGAGCTCATGGATGGGATGTTTGGTAATGTTATTCATTTCGTTTGTTCATTATTGTTATAGAAACGATTTCCTTATTCAACGGTTACAGATTTCGCCAGGTTACGGGGCTTGTCCACATCACATCCCCGTTCAACACCCATGAAATAAGCAAGGAGCTGAAGTGGAACAACCGAAATCAGCGGGGCAATAATTTCATTGGCTTCGGGAACAAAAATAACGTCATCGGCCATTTGAGGGATGGCAGCATCACCTTCGCAGACAACTGCGATTACTTTTCCTTTTCGAGCTTTTACTTCCTGAATGTTGCTGACAATTTTCAAATAGTGTTCATCTTTGGTAGCTACGAATACCACCGGCAGTTTATCATCAACCAATGCGATGGGGCCATGTTTCATTTCTGCTGCCGGATAACCCTCTGCATGGATGTAGGAAATTTCCTTCAGTTTGAGTGCGCCTTCAAGTGCAATCGGGAAACTATATCCGCGTCCAAGAAAAAGTGCATCGTTTGATTGGGCATATTTCTTCGCAATAATTTTAATTGCTTCTGCATCCTTCAAAACGCTTTCCACTTTGTCAGGCACGCTTTGCAATTCGAGAAGCAGCTCCAGGTATTTTTCATTTGAAATTGATTTTTTTTCAAATGCTATCTTCAGTGCTATCATCATTAGCACAGAAAGTTGTGCAGTGAATGCTTTTGTAGAAGCTACACCAATTTCAGGACCTGCATGTGTGTAAGCGCCTGCATGTGAAACACGTGAAATTGATGACCCTACCACATTTACAATTCCTAAAATAAAGGCTCCTTTTTCTTTGGCTTTTTCAATGGCTACCAAGGTATCTGCTGTTTCACCACTTTGTGAAATGGCAATTACAACATCACCGTTTCTGACAACCGGATTCCGATATCGGAATTCCGAAGCATATTCCACTTCCACCGGAATCCGGCAGAGTTCTTCAATTACATATTCTGCTACCAGACCGGCATGCCAACTTGTGCCACAGGCGATAATAATAAAGCGTGGTGCATTTGTCAGTTTTTCCAGATTTTCATCTATACCCCTCATCGTGATCCTTCCCTGTACTGCATCCAGGCGGCCCCGCAGGCAGTCAAAAATGGTAACAGGTTGTTCAAATATTTCCTTCAGCATGAAGTGGGGATATCCGCATTTTTCAATGGCAGCGAGTTCTATATCAAGTTTGTTTACATAGGGAAGCTGTTTTTCGTTGCCGAGATTTTTTAAAATAAGTTCATCCTGCTTTACAATGGCAATTTCATAATCATTTACATAAACTACTTCCTTAGTGTATTCAACCATCGGTGTAGCATCAGATCCCAGAAAATGTTCATTCTTTCCAATGCCTATTACCAGCGGACTTCCTTTGCGTGCGGCGATAATGGTGTCGGGATGGTCTTCATCCAGAATGAGAATTACGTATGCTCCGCTTACTCTTTTCAATGCAATCCGCAGAGCTTCTTCCAACGGGCAACCGGTGTGGATATAAATGTCTTCGATAAAGTTCAGCAATACCTCTGTGTCTGTTTCACTTTTGAAGGAATAGCCTTTTTTAATCAACTCTGATTTCAGTTGTGCAAAGTTTTCAATGATCCCATTATGGATCATGGCGAGTTTGCCACCGAAACTTCTGTGCGGATGGGCATTCACATCGTTGGGCTCGCCATGTGTTGCCCATCTCGTATGGCCGATGCCGATGTTGGACTGAAGTTGTTTGCCGAGAAGTGAATCTTCCAGTTCTTGTACTTTCCCTTTTTTCTTATAGATCTGCAATTTTTCCTGAACAATCAGGGCAACCCCCGTACTGTCGTATCCTCTGTATTCCTGCCTTTTTAATCCTGTAATAATGATAGGGTAGGCCTGTCTGGGTCCGATATATCCTACAATTCCACACATAAAAAAGAAATTAGTTTCGTTTAATGTAAAACAAAAATTATAGATTGAAATTATGAAAAAGCATAATTCTTAAATTAGAAACATTACAAATCAGCAATGATTTTTTCAGGATTGAATTTTGAAAGATCCCTGCACAAAGCGTTGTTTTTTTAACGGCGCTTTTTTTGTACAAAGAAAGAAAAGGGATTATTCTTTATCTGCATTCATATAAAGAAGTTTTCCTTTTTGCCAGGCTTTGTATTCTTTTTTGTAATCTTTTTTATTTTTTCTGGTCAGATCGGGATCATCCAGTTTTGACAAGTCCGGCTTCCCTGCATTTACCCAGGCCGTGTACCAGTAATTGTCAATATCCCAAACCGATAAACGGATCTGATCCTCCACCATATTACCTAACGCTTTGTTGAAAGCTGCTGCATAGGCATCCGAATAAACGGGATCCTTATAAAACATAATTCGCTGGCCGTTCGCATTTCGTTTATACATGGTTGTAGTATCAAACTTTTCACGCACCGACATTTCAGCTTTCAGAAGTGCGGGCAAAAGATTATGCGATTGTGCAATCATTTTCCATGTATAATCAGAAATATTGGAAATGTATTGAGGAGCAGAAGTGTGAAAATTATAATGCTTCCCAAACATGGAAGGTATTGTACTTTCGAAAAGAGAATGCACTCCGAATTGGCCAGATAACTGCCCATTGTAATTACTTGAAGTGTGCAACGGTTGATGGGCATCTCCGATGTAATGCGCTATATCGGAAGACAGAAACAAAATTTCCGACTTGTTTCCAGATTTAAAAGCACGGGTTAGCTTGGCCATCAGATCTTCGATATTCCATGGCAGGGTTCCATTTTTTTTCAGGAAATCTTTGCCATATTTTTCCTGTGCTTCGGCAAGTGTTTTAGGAAATTCTGAGAGAGGGATGTTTCCAAAATTTTCCACATCCAGAAAATGTTTTGGTGCTTCTGTCGGGTCACCGGTCAATGGCCGGCGCAGATCAGGGATAACCGAACTTTCGGTTATGTAATCGATATGATTGTAATAAAAAAAACGCATGCTTTCGGGCAATGCAAATACGGCTGCACGATCGATATGCTTATGTCCCCAACTACCCCATGCCCATACAATTCCGGAAAAAACGATAAGAAGAGTTGCAAGTAAAGTTCCTTTCAGAAAATTCTTTTTCATAGATTTTAAAATTAGACAGGGAAACAATGTGTCGTTTTATAATTTCAATTAATGCTGACCTGTCATTAAAAAATAAATTTAATGGGCAAAGATGAAAAGATTATTTATTTCAAACAGTATTTTTTCCTTTTTTAATAATCATTTTCTTTACGCGGAACTTTTGTTTTTGATGCTTCGTCCTTTTTTGGCATAATGGCTTTGGGTTCCTGATTCTGTTTGATTCCCGGGGTTTCTTTATTCTTATTCAGGGAATCAGCGCGCTTGCCTGTTTTGTTATTATTGAATTCAGATTCTACCGGAATATTGCTCGATGGAGCATAATCATTTGCATCTCCGTTTCCTGCATCATCATTAAAATCGCTGGTTCCCGACCCCTCCTGAAGTATCTGTGAAAAATTCTGATCGGCAAAAATTGGATTGTTATTCAATTGCGGTGGTTTTTCAAATTCAGCTTTTGGATCTATTCCGAGTTTGGGATTATTATATACCCTTTGCAGAAAATACGCAAATTCCGGCATGGCCATCTGGTTTCCTCCATTGGTTTGTTTGATGCGTAAAAAGGGATCGTCGCATCCAACCCAAACACCCGCCAGTAATTGAGGTGTATAACCAATAAACCATCCGTCAGTATTATCGTTTGTCGTCCCGGTTTTTCCACCCATTTCACTGTGGATGCCATAAACAGAACGCATTGCACGACCTGTACCAAAGTCCACTACTCCCTGCATCATTCTGTACATGGTATATGCATCAGCTTCGCTGATCACCTGTTTCACCTTTGGCTGAAAAGTTTCCAGCACATTTCCATTCTTATCTTCAATCCTCGTGATCATGATAGGCTGGGTATTAAAACCTTTGTTTGGGAACATGGTATATGATCTCAGCATTTCAATCAACTGAATATCTGCCGAGCCCAATGCAATGGAAGGAACAGCAGGAATGGTACTCTGGATTCCACACTGGTGGGCAAAATCAACTGTGCGTTGCGGCCCTATTCTTTGAATCAGGTCATAAGCTGCCACATTGATTGATTTGGCAAGGCAATAAGCCATTGTACCTCCGCCGCCGGAAATTGTTTTGTTGTTAAGAGTAATTGATTTTCCTCCGATATATGTTTCAGGGGTCATACCACCGTCGGTAATGGCCAGGGTATAAAGCAACGGTTTAAACGTGGAACCCACTTGCCTGTTGGCAGTTACATGATCATATTTAAACCATTTGAAATCGATACCTCCCACCCACGCTTTGATTTCTCCTGTTGAGGGATCCATTGCACAAAAAGCGGTCTGCATCATTTGTTTCAAATATTTGATGCTGTCTATCGGTGTCATCGTCGTATCGGTTTCCCGGTTTGCATTCCATGCAAAAATTTTCATTTTAACCGGCACATAGAATGAAGCTTTGATGGCGCTGTCGCTGATCCCGTCGTCTTTCATATTGCGCCAGCGGTCACTTGCCTGCATGGCTCTTTGCAAAATATCATCGTGGCCTGCCCAGACATTTTTGCCCAACTGGCGGTTAAAAGTTTTTTGCATAAAAGCCATGTGTTGAATCACGGCCTGTTCTGCATACTTCTGCATCACCGGATTAATAGTTGTATAAATTTTTAATCCGTCGCGGTACAAATCATAATTTTCCCCTGTCTTTGGGTCTTTGTGTGTATTGCACCATTCCTGCAATTTTTTTGTGAGGACAGATCGGAAATAAGGCGCAATACCGGTTTCTTCGGTAATCCTTTTATACCTGATACCGAGATCTCTCTTTTTGAATGCATCGGCAGCGGATGGAGAAATCACATCATTGCGCACCATCTGATCAATGACAACATTTCTTCTTGCCAATGCAGCCTCCGGATGAGTAATCGGATTATAGGCTCCTGGCCCTTTCAGCATTCCTATCAAAAGAGCTGATTCATCAACTGTGAGTTGAGCCGGTTCCTTTTGAAAATATACCAGTGAAGCATTTCGTATCCCGTAAATATTCAACCAGCTTACTCTGTTTAAATACAATGCAAGTATTTCCTGCTTGGTGAAATTTCTTTCCAGTTTAATGGCTACGATCCATTCCTTGATTTTATCTATCCCTCTTTTCAGCATGTTCCCTTTTCCCTGGCCCAGGATATTTTTGGCAAGTTGTTGGGTAATGGTACTTCCTCCGCCTTTTAAACCGAGAGAAAATACAGCTCTGGCAATGCTTCTTGCATCCACTCCGGAATGACTGTAGAATCTTTCGTCTTCTGTTGATATCAGCGCATTGATTACACCCGGCGCAATATCCTTGTAGTCCACCGAAACCCTGTTTTCTGCATAAATTTTTCCCATCAATGTGGTATCATCATCGGCATAAATTTCCGTGGCAAGGTCTGCATCCGGATTTTCCAATTGTTGCAGAGAGGGCAATTTGCCGAATACCCCGACGAAAGCGGCGATGAATAATAAAGCTACAAAACCCATTCCTCCAAAAACGACTCTCCATAAAATTTTTACAGACCTGGTGGTCTGGTTTTTTGAACTCTTCCTTTTTTGAGAACTCTTCATTGATGAATAAAATTATAACTGCAACACTAATTAAAATTTATCCGGATATTTTTCTTTTAACAATTTTAAATAGCTATCCAGTTGTTTATTTTCTTTTAATAATTCCAGATTGTCATCCGAAATTATATAGAATACATATTTGTTCGACGGCAACCATGAAATTTCTGTAGGTGCATCGTGTTTGATCCGTTCGAGGTATTTCATCGCTGCGTCTGCGCTTATAAAATTACGAAAGACCAGCATTGTCCGGTCTGCATCCAGCGTATCTTTGGTGACTGCAATAGTTTGATTGTAAAAGTTCTGTTGATTGTACCGGTTGAATGCATTCCTTGCCTCGCTGCTATACACCGGATCCACTTTGGTCAAAATCATTACTACATTCTGGGTAGTCAATGGATCAAAAATAAATTCTTTATTCTTTAATGGTGCAGGTGTTCTTTTATCTGCTGCCAGTTCGGGAACATTTACGGTAGTTATTTTTCGCGGCAATAAATTACTGTCATTTCTTACAGGCCTTTGGCCAATGTTGCCAAAGATCCTTGTGTCATCAAAAACCACAATTTGAGAATCTTCTTTTACTCTTTCTACTTTCAGATTGGTCAGATAATTTTCAATGCTGTCTCTCTTGCTGAGTACTCTGATGAGGTCAGATGCTTTGTCACTCATTGGAGAAGCCGCATATTTGGTTTGTATTTGTTTTAAAATTGCAATGGCATCACTGTCCTGCCTTTGTTTGATATAATAAACAGATTCAATATAGAGCAGTTGGGGATTCCAGTAAGTTGTTCCATATAGGCTGTCCGCCTCTTTTTTATCGGCTATAGCCTGTGTGAAATTCCCTTCAATAAAACTGGTATAAATTTTATCATACCTGTTGGCTGCCGCGGTATCTTTTGCAGGTTCAATGAATTTCTCCGGATGTAGTACGCGGTCTGCGTAAGAAGAATTTGCAAACCTGTTGGTTAATAAATTCCGGTATTTTTCAGACATGGCATTATTGCCCAATTGATTATAACACGTTGCCAGATCCAGGTAGAGTTTGCCTTCGTAAAGGCTGTCCGGGTAAAGATTCAGGGAAGTTTCAAAAGTTGAAATGGCTGCGGGGAAATCTTCCAACAGATTTTGATAATTCTCGCCCAATTGAAAAAGCGCTTTGGCTTTTTTCGAATTGGAGGAGTCGAGAAGAGGCTGGGTCAGTGGCAGATTCGCACGGAGCCCATCTACTGAAATGTCTTGCTGAACCGGAGCCGACAGACCCGCATTGTTTTCCTGTGCCAAACTCTTTTTCGAAGGGTTCATTGGGTCACTGTCTGGTGCGCCCATATCGTGGGTATTTTCCTGCCTGATGGAAGTAGCAAGTCCGGTATTTGAAACCCTTCTCCAGTTATCTACGTTTTGCCTTCTTCCCCATTGTTGGATAAATGTGTTATACCCTTTTGATTTCAAATCATTGTTGTAAAAGTACCAATCGCCTTTTGAGTTATTACCTGAAAAAATATCAAGGCTGGTATTGTTTTTATTGAAAGCATCAAAGGCATTTCCGAACACCGATCCATCATCATCATTTATACCTCTCTCTTTTCGTAATTTTTTGGAAAGTTTTTTAAGATAGGCTTCACGGTCGGCGGTTGGCATCGCTGCAATGGACTGGAGGCTGTCTTCGCGGTCAATAATATTTATTTGTTTTACCACCTGGGAAAGCCCGGCCTTCTTCTCATTAATTCTGTCACGGTCCAGCGTACTGTCTTCCGTAGTTTGAAGGCTGTCGTAAAACCGGTAAGCATCTTTGTATTTACGGTTGCTGTAACTAATATCTGCGAGCTTCAGAAAAGCCTGATTTTTCAGAATGATATTATTTTTATTGGCAGCAGCGCTTTTGTTATAAAGGATCAGCGCCTCAGTCGTATCCGGAATGTCCATTGCCAGATCTCCTGCGGCTAAATAAATAATATGCCGGTATCCATCGTATTTGTCTTTGCGGGACATTGCCATCAGGTGCGAAATGCTGTTTTGTATTTCATCCGGATTCTGATCTCTCAATAATTTGGCTTTATTCAGATTGGCGTAAATATCAAGCAAAGGATTTGTCGTGTGGTGAATGGCTTTGGTATAGTAATAGGCAGACGAATCCACATCAGGCTTCATTTCGAAAAGCTGGCCCAGGATGAATTCTCTTCTTGCACGGTCCTGAAGATCTAACGAATTTGGTAATGCCAGTTGGATATAATTAATGGCACTGTCATACATATTTTGGGAATAGAACCAGAATCCCTGCACTTCATTTAATTGGATTTGGAGCCTTTTTGGAAATGCCGGGTCGTTTTTCAATGTATTAATCAATCCCGATGCTTCCGCATATTTGCCCATCTGGGTCAGTGCGAGGGCCTGCCAAACCAGGGCGTCATTGCGGCTCGGAGGCTTAGACAAGATTTTTTTGAAAAAATTCCTGTCCTCTTTTGATGAAATGGAAAGAGTACCGGCAGCTCCGTTTTCATTGCTTCCTATGATTAGCGGTTCATCTTTATTTTTTTTGTTCTTTGGATAAAGATTGAAATTGATAAACTGAAAAGCCATATAGGCGGAATCAAAATCTTTTCTCAGGTAATACGCTTTTCCGATGAGCATATAAAAATTGTCCACCCAGTTTGTCCGTAAATCATGAAGAAGGATTCCCGCGGTGGCTTTTTGGAGTACTGAATCCAGATCGTTTTTTTGAGAAGATGTATTATCAAGCGAATAGCTGTAGTAGGGAAGAAGTCTTGTATAATCATCTGTTTGAGCCATTCTGGCACGTTCAATAATGCTGTTTATTTTATTATTTGCATTGAAATAATAGTTGTAATGACTCCCGGTATTTTGCGAAAATTTGCGGAGAAGTGAAAATTTCTTTTGGCCTGTTTTTTCAGATTTAAGAACCCTTTCTTCAAATTTTTGCGGCTTTTCTTTGGCCAGGTCAAATGTGATCTTTTCCAGTTGCCCCAACGAACGCAATGCCGGAAGGGTAAAGAGTAAAATCAAACAAATAAGATGGCCTGTCTTTGGGGTCATTCAGGAGATTTTTAAAATAGCAAGGATACGGAGAATTTGCTGCAATATATTAAACTGACTTTTGACAAAAATATTTTAAAAATGCGGTTATTTTGGAGCCGTAGGCAACCAATCATGTCTATTTCGGAATTTTTAACCGGTATTTTAGATTAAAAAGAAAGAATTATGAATTGATTTGTCCTGTTTGTTTTTTGGATGTGATGAAAAAGAATAATAATTAATTTTAGTGTCCAACAGTTGTTGTAACGACAGGATTAATTTGTCAAAATGGGAATGAATGCAACAGGATAAAAAAAAGGATTCCAGAAAACTATTGATGCAATATGCCGGGATGGGCGCCGAGTTTGTGGTGGCAATTGGGCTGGGATTATTTTTTGGGTTGAAAATTGACAAAATGTTACATTTTTCGGTTCCCTTATTTGTCTGGCTGCTACCTTTATTAATTATTATTGGTTTAATTTTTAAGATTATAATAGAGACGAATAAAAGATAATATGAGAAAATTTATACCTGTGACAATCATCTTCGTGGTTATTCTGGCAGCTTTATTTTCGTTCAGGACGCAACTTGAAAGCAAGGAGACAGATGTTGATTTTCTATTGATTGCCAATGTGTTATTATATGTTTTAAGTCTGGCAGGGCTGTTTTTGCAAAGCCGTCACCTGCACTCGCCCAATGCGAATGCTTTTGTCAGGGGAGTTTATTCTTCAGCTTTATTGAAAATGTTGTTGATTATTGGAGCTTTATTTATTTTTATTGTGGTATTTAAGAAGGAGGTTAATAAAGCCGCCATTTTAATATCCATGGGTATTTATGTTTTATACTCATCTGTAGAAGTAATTCAATTAATGAAAATGGTAAAGAAAAAATAGGAATGGCAAAGCAAGAGGTACCGTTGCATGTTTTGAATACTTACTTACCCAGGGGCGCATACATCTACGTAGAAAGATATCTGAGCAAGTATAAAGTGGAACTAACGGTTACGCGTGAACGAAGTTCGGTGCTCGGAAATTATCAGGGCGGTTATACAGGTAAAAACCATCGGATCAGTATCAATGGAAACCTGAACAGGTATGCATTCCTGATTACATTATTGCATGAGCTTGGCCACATGATGGCTTTTGACAGGTTTGGCCCGCGCATCCCCGCACATGGTACACAGTGGAAATGTGAATACAAAAAAATTCTTTCTAATTTTCTCACCCAACAACTTTTTCCAAGAGACATCAGGGATGAGCTGTTGAGAACATTGGAAAACCCCGCCGCATCTTCCTGTGCAGAAACTTCTTTGGTCAGGGTATTGAGAAAATATGATTCTCCCAAACCAGATCATTTCCTTCTGGAAGAACTTCCCGAGGAGAGTTATTTCAAAACAAAGAATGGATTGCTATTTAAAAAAATGGGGAAAAAGAGGATCAGGATCCTGGCCAGAGACGAATCCACTCACAGGTATTTTCTTTTTAGTCCGGTCACAGAAGTAAAACTCGTGAAGAAGAAAATAATCTGAAACAGCAGAATCTATTTTATTTCTTAACTGGTAAATTCTCAATAATGATAAGTCCTGAACTTTACAATCTTGAGAAATTAGCTGCCAGGAATTATTCAGTTAGTAAGTAACAGAATAAAATTTTTATGAAAAGTATTTATATAAAGATTGCAGGTGCCATTTCACTTTTGTTCGGACTGACCACCATTTTCGAAGGAGGCTCGGTTATTCTCGATTTGTTTGGACTCCGGGCCGACCATCCCCATTATGTTTCATTCGTTTTATGGGCAAATTTTCTTTGTGGATTTTTATACGTTATTGCAGGCTTTGGATTTTTTATGAAAAGAAAATTCACATCGCCTGTATTATTGCTGGCACTCATAATTTTAATTCTGACCTTCATTGGATTTGTCATTTGGATCAGTTCAGGACGCCCATATGATACTCAAACATTAGTTGCTATGAGTGCAAGAACAGTGGTCACCATTATTTTATTTCTTTTGGCACGGAAATTTGTCAAAGAGATGAAACCTGTGACAAAGGCTTAATAGAAATTTCTTTCCCTGATTTTTTTGCTTTGTATAATTCTTTTTGGAACGTATTTTTTTTATATTCCCGGTGATAGTTCTCCTAAGACGTTAGTGGATGGTAATGATGGATTTCAAATTATTGTACCCGGTTGTCGAATCCCAAACATCCTGATTGGCAAACCTGACAGCATATTCAGGCCTGTTTGCAAGGCTTTCGTAGGGATCCGGGAGAAACAAAAACAATGCATATTTACCCGATGGCATGTCGCTATTGATTTGTACCATCTCCTTAATACTTACGTTTCCGGGAAACCATTTCTGAACATTGGTTGCAAGGTGGTAAACAAATTCTTTGCCGGTACTTGTATTTTTCATCACCAGTTTTGCCACTCTCGGATTAAACGGGGAAGCATATCCAACATTTTTTAAATTGATCTGTATCTGCATTTGATGACCTGGTGTGCCGCCAGCCGTAGGAAAAATTGCATCAATCAATACGAGGCGATATCCAAGATTTTTCCTGATATTATCCATACAACCTCCATCCTGCCACATATTATTCAAATCATTATCGTAAGCGCTATTCAGAAAACTGAAATGCATGGCGCTAAGTTCTGTCTGAACACCTCCTCCTTCAGCTTCGCAACCGTTTTGGGGCGTATAAAGATTGCTGCAGGTTTCTCCGCCAACAACCACAAACATGTTGTCTTTTTGAGAATATAACCTCAGTTCAGCGGTTCCGCCACCCCGTTCGGTATTTGAATTGCCATAATTCTGATAGGTTCCTACATCGTCAGAACTTGAAATGAAGCAATCATCATGCAATCCGATTCTCGCTTTGTCTGTTCCTGTGAAGGCTTCAGCCTCGGTGAGCGGAGCTGAACTTGTTGGTGCATCCACACCATACACATACCTCTGTTTCATTTGAGGAAACCTTACTTGTACCATTCTGTCAGCGGGTAATGCATCGAGTTCTGCTCTTAATACATCTATTCGGTCTTTCCAGTTGTTGTCGAAATATTTCCCATTTCCATTGCCTGAAGCATCTCCGAAATAATCAGTATAATAATTTTCACCCCAGATCCCAATAAACCCCATTTGTAAAGCAGCGATTACATCGGCGTTTGATTGAAGGATAGGTTTTAATTGGGAGATATGCTCAAGCACAATTTGTTTAGGAGCATCGCCGTAAGGCGGGCATGCCGTTGCATCCGGACAATTACCGGAATGGGTTACGGTGGTATAAGCAAATCTGATAATCAGTTTCACACCCGCTTGCCTTGCTATTCCAAAGTCCGCATTTATTTTATCCAGCAAATCCTGGGTCAGCGGTTTATCATTAAATCCTCTTAAAATAAAATAGCGAAAAACAAGTGTGCTGTATATTTTGTAATTACCGCCAATGGCCTGCTGTTGTTCAGTCCTTGCGGCCTTTAACTTGTTTGGGTCAAGAGGTTGGTAATCGTCGGCATACGTTTCGCTGTATGTAAAAAATCCCCTTTCCGGATTTGGAAAATCTTCATCAGATGCAATGAATGTAGCCGTATCTGCCGGTGGATAATGAAAGAGAACGGGATCAGTTACTTTTCTGCATTGGCTGATTAGTAAAATTCCGAATACACTCAAAAATGCTGATAGTAATATTTTAAAAACAATTGAGTTTTTATGTACCATTACCATTACTTTTCTAAACAGAATTTTCTTACAGCATTCAAAAATTATTCTATTCACTCATGTCAATAAAGATTGGAGGGGTATTGATATCGGGAAGATAGCCTACCTCTGCGCTCCAATCATTTTTGGTGAATACTATACCCAACTTCATGGCTTTACCGGTCATTTTGGCAATTTTCGTACGATCAAACTTTCCTTCAAATTTAAATATTGCGCCGTCCTGTTTCTTTGTCCCGATTACATAAGCTCCGGGAATGGATACAGCACTCCAACTCCAACTGGAACCATCGCCTGTGTAGTAGTAAAGATCACCCCAGGGTGCTGTAGGGTCGAGCAATTGTCCTTCAATTAAAGCCTCTATCCCTGCACCGGGAAAATAGCCAGATAAGTCGTATCCAGTAGATGCTCCGTCAGCATCTAAATAGATATCCAGGATATCGTCATCGGCCAAAGTGCGAGTCGATTCTACATAGAAATAAACAGAAGTTGCGTCATAATCGAACTTGGCAAATTTGATGGTATTGGTGGGGTCCTGTGATGTCCATACAACTGTTGACACATTGTCCCAATCGCTGAATGTTCCATCATCAAGTTTTACCGGTGAGGTTTTTGAAATGTGCAATACGGTGGAGCCTTCTTCCACTTTTCCATTCGTAGCAGTTGCAAAAAGAGTAACTACAAATTTCCCTTTACCTGCATAGGTGTGGGTTGGGCTTGTCTCTGTAGATGTTGTGCCATCTCCAAAATCCCATTTAAATGATTTGGCGCCTGCTGTCGTATTGGTAAAAGTGACCTGGAATTCGTTGATGGTAACGGTGTAATCTACTCTGATTGCCGGATGAGGATCCTGGACAGCTTTTTTACAACCCCATAAAAACATCAGGGCCCCAAGAAAACCCAGAAGGGAAAATATTTTGTTATGTTTCATAATGGTTGATTTAAATATTGTTGGTTATTGTTTTATAAATTAAGGATTTTGAGTGCAAAGTTTATTGGTATTGATTTCATCAATAGGTATGTAATAAATTGTCTTTGGATTTTGCCAACTAACAATTTCGTTTGGATAACCGGTGGGTTGTACGCTTAAATCAATATCTGTTTCCTTCAATCCCGGCAGGTGGTAACCCCAGTAACTCCTGTCCATATCGAGTTTATTCCTGTACACATCAAATACTCTTTGTCCTTCAAAGGCAAGTTCTATACGTCGTTCCTGTAAAACCACATCTAATAAAGACATACCCTGAGGCACATTTCCATTGTATAAGGCATCACCCAATCCTCTGTTCTTTCTTATTTCGTCCACATCGGCAAGAGCATCAGCCACATCATTTTTCTTTGCATAGGCTTCAGCCCTGTTGAGGTACATTTCGGCCAGCCTGAAAATAATGGGAGAGCTTAATGTAGGGCTTCCCCCCTGAAATGAGAATTTAGTGATGTAATAGGTTTCTATACCATTTTTGGTAACGATATTTCTGTCGGCATCTTCTAATGGTACGATCAATTGGTTTCTCACATCTTCAGGATGTTCTCCCATCAAATCGCGGATGGATTTAGAAGCAAATTCTTCACCCCATCCTGAATTGCCATCTGAGTAAATCATGGAAGCAATGGAACCAAATTTTCCGTAATCTTCAGTAGGTGTAAAAGCGATGCAGAAAATGGTTTCGGGTGAAGTGGTTGCATTGGCAAACAAAGAAGGGTAGGTGTCGGAAGTCATCAGACTGAACCTTCCCGAATTGATGACTTTGGTTGAATAATAAATGGTGCTGTCTTCATTGTCTTCATAAAGAAATACCCTTGAAAGCAATGCCCAGGCAGCTTCTTTGGATGCATACATGGGGCCGCGCGGCTGATTCATCAATGAAGCACCTTTCTCTGCATCTGCTACCACAGCATTGTAAACTTCTTTAACCGTAGCTCTTGGTTTTTGGATGGAATCTGCTACAGAAAGCCTTAGAATTACACCAGGTCCGTTAGGATCCTGGGTATAAGGCCTTGCATAAAAATTGCATAATTTAAAATGTGCAAAAGCTCTCAGGAAATAACATTCTCCCAAAAGTTGAGAGGAAGCAGGATCCAGGTTAGTTTGTTTCTCCAATGCTTCAATTACTGTATTCATTCCGGAAATTATTTTATAGGAAATAAACCAGAAGTAACGCGAATTGGTTTGGGTGGGAGTGTGTCCGAGTGTAAAACTTAGAAAAAGCGGATCTTCTGTTACCTGTGCACATACAATGTCATCGCTGGCAAAATCAGACATCTGAAAATATTGCCGGAGATACATCAGGTTATCGTCTGTCTGACCATTGAATGGCAGATGATCCTTGAACAAAGAATACCCTCCGTTGACAGCGCTTTGGAGGTTGTCAACAGATGAAACAAGGTCATTGGTTGTAATGGCATTGCTTGTTTGTACATCTTTTACACATCCGGTAACCATAATGATCGCCATCAAAAAGACTGGAAGTGATATTTTAAGATTTTTCATTTCAAAAAGTTTATCAGTTATTATTTATGATGGTTCAAAATCTGAAATCAATGTTGAACATGTATTGTCTGTTGTTTGGATATTTCCAGTCGCTTACACCGGGAGTTCCTGAGGTTGAAGGAGTAATAGAAGCCTGCGGATCCTGACCAAGGAAATTGGTGAATGTATAAACATCGTCTGCCGATGCAGAGAGCGTGATCCCCTGCATTCCCAGACTTTTCAAAACATTGTGTGGCAGCTCATAAGACAATGTAATGTTTCTGATGTTCAGGAAATCTCCTTTGAAAAGAAATCTTGTCGATGTCAGATTTGAATTTGCATCATTTTGCGGGCTTGGATTGGTGGCAATATCACCCGGTTTTGACCAGATATTATAGTTTACGGGGATGGCAATCTGGTTGTAATAAGGTTCATGTCCGTCATTCATAACAAACCGAAGATTGTTGCTGTAAACCTTGTTGCCACCAGTGAAGAATGCATTCACACTCAGCATCCATCCTTTGTATCTCCACTGGCTTGTAATACTTCCCTGAAATGTGGGAAGAGCGGAACCTGCGGTTTCAAGAGTTGCAGATGCATAGTCACTGGTCTTATCCCTGCCGATTATTTTGCCGGTAGAATCAAAACTTAATTTTTCCCAAAGAGGTGCTCCTGTCTGAGGATCTACACCCAACCATTTCGGCATATAAAATTCATATAAGTCACCTCCGTTCTGATAAATCTGGGAAATTTCCCATGGGCCTGTCGTAATGATTTCGGCTGGCAATCCTGAAAGTTTATTGGAATTAAACGAAATATTAAAAGTGGTTGACCATTCAAAATTTCTTTTTCTGATGTTAACAGTATTAAGCCCGATTTCCAATCCTTTGTTGGTGATCCTGCCCACATTTTCCCATTGATTTTCCATTCCGACGGAAAGAGGTACGGGCACCTGCAACAGAAGATTTTTTGTTTTGTTGTTGTAAACATCCACAGTCAGGTTGATTCTGTTGAATAATCCCAAATCAAAACCTATGTCTGTCTGGTATTTGCTTTCCCAGGTTAAATCAGGGCTTGGTAATTGAGAAGGTGAAGCTGCGGTCTGGTTATTGTATTTGTAACTCAAATCAAACAATCCGAGATATCTGGAAGCTCCGATATCCTGAGTACCTGTAATTCCCCAGCTTCCTCTTATCCTCAATAAATCGATATTGGTTTTATCAGCCAGGAAAGATTCTTTATTGATAACCCATGCTGCGGAAACAGAAGGGAAGGAACCCCAGCGTTTTCCCGGAGGGAAAGCGGATGAGCCATCATATCTGTACGACCCGGTTAAGAAATATTTATCTTCAAAACTATAATTTACCTGCGACAGGTAAGAGAGGATATAACCTCTGTCATTGGATCCGTTTACCAAAATATTGTTGGAAACAACATCCAATACCCTCAATCCGGGAGGAAGCCCTCTTCCCTGGCCACCCAACGATTCATTCCAACCATACTGCCATGCCTGTCCGGCGAGGCCACTCAGTTTTGATTTGGTACCCAAATCAAATTTGAACTTAGCGAGATTGGTAGTAATCACCCCGGCACTAAACGCGGCCTGATCATTGAGGTATCCTGTTCCGTGATACTGGCCGGCAGCTTCTTTATCTACGAATGTTGTTCCCCGGTTTGTTGCTGCTGCCAGGCGGTTTGAACTGCTCAGGTTAAGCCATTTTGTTACATCCACATTGAGAACAAGATCATAATTTACATCCAGGCTCTTTGATGGATAATCAGAATGTTCGATGGAGTTAAGTGGATTTATTTTATCTCTTGACCACCATTTGAAGGTGGAAGCTCCGTCCACATAAATCGGTTTGCCAGTTGAATCAAAAGGATTGTCCCAGGGTAAATTCAAATAAGCATAATAAATATCCATGTAGTTGTATGACTTGGACTGAGATGCGCTGAGGTTGATATTATTCGTCACGCTGACTTTGGGCGAAAAATGATACGTTGAATTAGCCCGGACATTGATTCTCCTGAACATAGTATTCTCAAATGTTCCTTTTTCATGATAATAAGTAAGGCCAATGTAGTAATCTGCCTTATCTGTTTTGCCTGCGGCTGAAAAATAGAAATTCTGAAGAGGAGTTGTTTTAAACATCGTGTGCAACCAGTCGAAATTCTGATTCAGCAAAGTCAGCGGACGTTCGTTGTAAAATTTAATCAAATCAATTTTATAAGAATTTCCTGTATCACCCGGAATATAATCTCTGTAAAATTCTTTTTGGTATTCATAAAGCTGAGAAGAATTCATCATTTGCATCGTTCCGAAATCAGGAGTCCGCAAGCCATTGGATACCTTGAATTCAAAACGTGTTTTATTTGATCTTGCATGTTTTGTTGTCACTACAATGACTCCGCCATTTGCCTGAGAACCGTAAATGGCTGTGGCTGCTGCATCTTTTAATACCGAAATGGTTTCAACATCGTTAGGATCAAAATCTCCTCCGATAATTCCATCCACTACAAAGAGAGGAGAGAGGTTTGCATTGACAGAAGATACACCTCTCAATCTGATTTCACTTCCAATGCCTGGTGCACCGGATCCTGAAACCACCTGCAAGCCGGGTACTTTACCCTGTAGCATGCTTCCGATATCATCTGTGGTTACATCTTTTAATTCTTTGGACGAAACCGTGGTAATGGCACTTGTCAAATCGCTTCTTCGTGCCTGGCTGTATCCTGTTACAACCACTTCCTTTAAATTAACTACCGATGGCTCTAAACTGGCAGATAGTGAAATACGGGATCCGCTTTTAATGGTATATCCGGTCAAATCCTGCCCAAGAAAATTGACGGCCGTAATAGTAAAAGTATAAGGCCCGCCAAGTGGAAGATTCCGGAATGTAAAATGACCCGTAGAATCAGTTGTGGTTCCGGTTGTGAATCCTGATGAATTGTTTTTGGCCATTACGGATGCCAGCGGTACGGGCGCTCCATTATTGTCAATTACCGTGCCCACGACTTCACCTGTCTGGCTTTGTGCATACGTACTGTTGCACAGGAACCAGAATGGAACAGACAAAAGGAATAAGAGTTTTGAAATACCCGATGATTTAATCCTCATAGCTTTAAAATTTTTGAGTGTGTGACTTTTCGATATTTATAGTTTAAAAAATTCTGGCGGAATTATTTTTCCGGCCTGTTGTTTATTTCTTTTTTAAATCCCTTAGTTTAACTTTTCAGTTTCGTTTTTGTGGTGCCTCCTTTTTCAAGAAGGATATCCACAGGATTGTTTGTCTTCCACGAGCCACGTGTAAAATCAGGTATCTCCACCGTACGCGATTTGTTTGCCACAGAAGCTTCACTCAATGGAGATACAGAACTCCATAGCGCTGCATCATACACATCCTGATCCAGTGGTAATCCGTTGCGCAGACAATCTACAGTGCGCCAGTCCATCAGAAAATCCATTCCTCCGTGTCCGCCAACCTCTTTTGCGAGTTCACCCACTTTCTTTAAGATTGGTGGCTGGTATTTAATTTCCAGCTCTTTCATTTCTTTATCAGAAATCCAGTCTTCACCTCCGTTGGAAATTTTTGGAGGTAGAGGATATTTGAGCGCTGTGCCTTTGGTACCTGTAATTCTGTGTATCCTTGAATAAACATTGGGTGAGGTTACATCATGTTGGATCATGATGGTTCTTCCTTTGTGGGTAGAGATATTGGTGACATTCATATTTCCACGATAGGATGCTTCGGCATAAGGTGCGAAAAAGTTGTCGGCAGATGCAAGTTTTTTTGCAGTTGGTCCCATTAAAAAATCTTTGCCCGATCTTGATTCAAGAGAGACCAGTTTATCTCCGCGGTTGATGTCCATAATCTGACATATAGGGCCCAGTCCGTGTGTAGGATACAGATTTCCATTGCGATGGATGTTTTCTCTCAGTCGCCACATTTCCCAATAACCGTTCTTGTCGAAATTGAGATCGAGAAGGTTGTGGATATAGGCGCCTTCCCCATGAACAATTTCTCCGAAAAATCCCTGCCTTGCCATATTGAGTGTAAGCAGTTCAAAAAAATCATAGCAGCAATTTTCCATCATCATGCAATGTTGCTTTGTTTTTTCTGACGTTTCTACAAGCTGCCAGCATTCATCCAAAGTGATCGCTGCCGGTACTTCTATGCAGACATGTTTGCCATGCTCCATCGCATACACAGCCATCGGAGCGTGCATGTCCCACGGGGTGGCAATGAAGATGAGGTCTATATCATTGCGGTCACACATTTTCTTCCATGCCTCCATTGTACCACTATAAATATCAGGTTTGTGAGATGTGCCTTTTAAACTGTTTCCAGCCTGTTCTGCAAACCGGGGGCGGATGTCGCAAAGGGCTTTGATTTCTACACCTTCGAGCAAAGACATATTTTTTAAGTGTTCCGGGCCTCTCATGCCCAGTCCGATGAAACCCGCTCTCACTACATCAAGTTTAGGCGCTGCATAACCGCACATGTTGAAAATCTGGTTATCGGAGTGCCCCGGGGAGTTGATTACTTCATTCTGTTTCTGAATGCGCTGTACTCCATTGGCGAAATTGCTTCCCAATAATCCAAGCCCGGTCAGTCCCGAAAGTTTTATAAAATTTCTGCGGTTATTTTTCATTGCTTATTCGTTTTGGAAATGGATAACTGTGTGGTGTTTTCTGTTGCCCCCAATCCGGGTATCAACAACTGAATTAAAAAAAGTGTTGAATTATATACGTTTGTTCTGAATAATATTTTAGGATCCTCATTGTGTGAAAACGATGAATAGAAATTCCATCTGTGATTATTCTTAATTGGTATGAAGGTTTTGTAGGTTTGGGAAAACGGTCTGGTACTTTTGTCGTATTGCAAAAGATCGTAGTTGATTTTAGTCTGGTTCATTAAGGTCATAGTCTGGGTGGTAATAATTTTATTTTTTCTTACCCTCATGATTACGAATTAAATTCCGGGAAGAAAGATTTTGATAAGATAGATTTCAAAAAAGGTTGCGGCAATTTATCCGGGCCCCCCAACAGCACGGGACCAAACTTCTCATGTAGATTTCTGATTGAAATATCGGAATTCAAGCAAGAAGATTTTGTTCGGGTACTTGTTATCCTTATGTGTGGTTTTTCAATACTCTGCAATTCCCTAAGAGCCGTAAGTAAAACACCACAACCTTATTTATTATCAAAGATCTTTTATATCCTTTCGTTTATTTTCGTAAAAACAACTATTTTAAACTTACATAAAGGTAATAAAACTTTTTATTCTTATTTACCTTTTTTTTATTTTTTCAAATTTTCTAAACTTTCGTTGAATACGAATGTTTCTAAAAAGCTGTTTTTCCGTGAATTAATACCAGATTAAGTCGTCATGACTTTTTTAGCCAGATGAAAAAAGAAGTTCTTGATTTCACCAAAAGATAAATTTTTTAATATCCCGAAATTTTTTTTGACAGCTCATTTATTTGTATGGACCGGTTAAAAAAAGTAAATGAACTTTTTCTTAGAAGAGGCAGTTTTAGGGTACCGTCTTTTGCAGAAAAAAATCAATAATCGCCTGATATTTTTTTCAGGCTATGATAACCTGGATACCTGCATCTTCCAGCCTTTTGCGATCATCTTCAGGAATCCCCGCGTCTGTTACCACTGTTTTAATTTTTTCCAGACCGCAGATAAACACCAGACTTTTGCGTGTGAATTTACTGCTGTCGGTAACTAAGATCACATGCTTTGCAGCAGCGATCATGACCATATTTAAAGATGCTTCTTCCAGGTTTGGCGTAAATATTCCCTGGCGGGTATCAAAACCATCAGTACTGATGAAAGCCTTGTCAACAAAGAAGTTGGTGAGACTTTTCTCTGCCAATGGACCTTTCAGGCTCATTGAATTTTGCCGGAGCACGCCACCGGGCACTATCAGGTTTATATTAGGCAATCCCATCATAATATTAATGATATTGATTGCATTTGTTATAACAGTTAGCTGTTGAAACCCACCAAGGTTTTTGGCTATTTCTGCAGTGGTTGTCCCACTGTCCAGGATAATGGTATCATTTTCGGTGATGAGTTCAGCAGATTTTTTTCCGATGGCAGATTTTTCTACAGAATGGATTTTATTTTTATCGAAAATACTTTGATCCGTTCCCACGTGGCTCTCCACATTAAAGGCACCACCGCGGGCGCGCATCACTAATTTTTTGCTCTCGAGATATTCCAGGTCGTTTCGTATGGTCACCTCACTTACGGCAAACTGTTTGCTGAGGTCCGTTATCAGAACTTCACCACTTTCTTTGACCTGTTCGATGATTGCCCGCCGGCGGGATACCGTCATTCTTCCTTTTCTTTTCGGCATAGTTTCTTTTTAGGATTTAAAGTTAATTAAGTTTTTAATTTAAATGATTTTTCTCCTAAATATAATAAGATAATGAAAGATTATACAAGTTTTAAAAATTATAATACCTTTGGGAGTAATAAAAGGGATTATGGATATTTTTAAATATTCTAAAAAAGAATTGCTTACCAAAGGAGGATACAGGACTGCAGCAGAAATTAATCAGCAACCTTCAGTATGGAGGGAGACCATAGATAAATTTTCGCAACAGTTTGATTCCCTGTCATCATTTGTAACGAAGGCGTTGCAGGAAGTGGATTGTATCATATTTGCGGGTGCAGGTACAAGTTCTTTCATTGGCTATTCTCTGGCGGGATACTCATTTAAATATTGGAATAAGCAATCACAGGCCGTGGCTACCACTGACATTGTCACTTTCCCGGAATATTATTTCAACTCCGATAATTCCTGTCTGATTGTTTCATTTGCACGAAGTGGCAACAGTCCGGAAAGTAAAGCAGCATTGGAACTTGCCGACAGGTATTGTAAAAAATGTTTCCACCTGATTTTTACCTGCGATGCTGAGGGTGACCTTGCTCAGTACCGTTCTGTCAATCCTGTTAAAATATTTGTTCTTCCTGAAAGCACGAATGACAAAAGCCTTGCGATGACAGGAAGTTATTCCTCCATGTTACTGTGTGGCCTGGTTACCATCCTTGCAACTAAAAAAATAGTTCCCAACCTGAATTCTCAACTTGAACTTGCATTTGAATTGGGAGAAAAGTTTCTGGCTAATGGGATTGCATCTGTCAAATCCATTGCGGATAAACCGTTCAAAAGAGCTGTTTTTCTTGGGTCAGGATCCCTGTATGGCACAGCTTCTGAAGGCGCACTGAAATTACAGGAATTGACAAACGGGGAAATCATTTGTAAAGCAGATACCTTTATGGGATTTCGGCATGGGCCGAAAGCCGTAATTCATGAAGACACACTTGTTGTGTATTTTTTCAGCAATGATGAATATGTACATAGGTATGAAATGGATTTGCTGAACGATATGAGCAGAGGTTCCAAAGCGCTTTTTCATTTGGGTGTCAGCCAGAAACCCATTCAGACGGATATCCTGGATTGCCAGATCAATTTCAACGATACTGAAACGGCGCTTGCTGAAGAATTGCAGCCTTTGAATTTTATTATTCCGGCTCAGCTATTGGGTTTCTTTAAAAGTCTGAAGCTTGGTTTGAAACCCGATACTCCCTCATTAAATGGCGCTATATCAAGAGTGGTAGAAGGTGTTCACATTTATCCTGTAACCGAAGTATCATGAAAAGACCAGGCAGGAAATTAAAAGTGCTGGTGGTTGGCGAACTCAACCTGGATCTGATTCTGGATGAACTCGCTGTGTTTCCCGAAGTAAAAAAGGAAATCATTGCACAAAAAATGAATCTTGTCATGGGAAGCAGTTCAGCCATTTTCGCATGTAATCTATCCACACTTGGAACCGATGTGACTTTTTTGGGAAAAGTAGGAAAGGATCAATTTGGGAAGCAGGTTGAAGAAAGCCTGAAAAATAAAAAAGTCAATACTGACAGACTGATTTATAGTCCGACTTTGAAAACGGGATTGACCGTAGCTTTTAGTTTTAAAAATGAAAGAGCGATGGTTACCTATCCCGGGGCCATGCAGGAATTGACGGAAAAGGATGTGCCTGATCAGGTCTTGAAAGATTACGATCATCTGCATGTGAGTTCTGTTTTCCTTCAGTCATCTCTCAGGAATGGGGTGGCTGAATTATTCAGAAGAGCTAAAAAACTTCATTTGACAACGTCGCTCGATACGCAATGGGATCCGGAAGAAAAATGGGATTGCGATTGGAAAAAATTATTAAACGATACAGATATCTTTTTGCCGAATATTGATGAAATGCGTGCCATTACAGGAAAAAAAGATGCAAAGTCTGGAATAAATTCTTTGAAAGAATTTTCCAATACGATAGTTGTGAAAAATGGTGTAAAAGGATGCCTGGCCTGGGACGGGGGAAAATTTTACATGCAACCTGCTTTTCTGAATAGAAAGGTAATGGATACCATTGGAGCCGGGGATAGTTTCAATGCCGGATTTATCCATGCATTTTTAAAAAATAAGACCATTGAAAAATGCCTTGAGCTGGGTGCCATTTGTGGAGCTGTAAACACAACTGCGCATGGCGGCACAGCAGCATTTAGTTCAAAAAAAGATTTCAAAAATATTGCCTGTACAAAGTTCAATTATTCTATAGATGACCTGTGAAGAAAAACTAATGGAGTGTGCCCGCAGTGGTACGGCGTTGCTTGCAACAAATTTTTACAATTTCGAAACATTGAAGGGCTTGTTGCTTGCAGCGCAAAAGACGAAGAGTAATCTGATTCTTCAAACAAGTGAAGGCACACTCCATTATCTTGGTGTAAAACCCGCAGTGGCAATGGCCCGGGCCATGCTTGGTGATTTTGGTGTAACCGGCTGGCTTCACTTTGATCATGGAAGCAGTATCCGGTTGGTGCAGGAATGCCTGGATGCTGGTTTTGACAGCATCATGATAGACGCGAGCGAAAAACCGTTGGAAGAAAATATCAAAATAACTAAAGAAGTAGTTAGGATGGCTGAACCTTATCATGCGAATGTGGAAGCCGAACTTGGTTACATTGCAAAGCTCGGACAGAAACAATCGATAGAACCCACCCGCGCAGAGGATGCAAAAAGGTTTGTTGATGAAACGGGAATTAATGCTTTGGCAGCAGCTATTGGAAATGCCCACGGATTTTATAAAGAAACACCGCATCTTAGATTTGACAGATTAAAGGAAATCAGGGAATCTGTAAGTTGTGCGCTCGTATTGCACGGCAGCAGCGGAATTCCTGATGACCAGATTCGCGAAGCCATTCGTCTGGGAATAAGTAAAATCAATCTGGCTACTGAAACGAAAAATGCTTTTATGAAAAAACTTCAGACGGTATTGAGAGATAATGATGAGATTGATTTAAGAAAAGTGTTCCCGTTGGCAACAGAAGCTGTGGTAGAACTGATTACTAAAAAACTCGAAATCGTGAATTCAGTAAATTAAATTATTCCTGACATGAAAAAGACCATTCTATTTTTCGTTATTGCCATTTTTGCTATGGGCTGGCGTTTGACCGGAGGTGATGTGGAAATCAGCAGTGGAAACCTCCGGATTCTGGTGAATACACAAATGCAGATGAAGATTGAAAACCTTGCCCTGCCCCGGCATGCACTGATGCCGGGATTCACTTCATCTGAATATATTGTTACGCGATATTTTACCGCCAAAGATTTTAAACTGACCTCAACAACTCACAAAGAAATCATTGATGCAGCCGGAGAAGGCACTGAATGGACTTTGAAAGGAACTTATGCAGGATACCCGTTGGAAAAAGTTGTCAGCATTTCTACCTACAAAAATTATCCGGGCAATGCTTACTTCAAAGTTTTCTACATTAATAAAGGAAAAAAAGATCTGCCTGTTGAAAAATGGGTAAACAACAATTACAATGTCATTCCATCTCAAAATGATTCGACCAGATTCTGGAGTTTTCAGGGAAGCTCGCATGCCGATCGAAGAGATTGGATTCAGAAAGTAAATCCCGGGCTTTACCATAAAAATTATATGGGCATGAATGCCACCGATTATGGTGGTGGAATTCCTGTGGTTGATTTGTGGAGGAAGGATGCTGGTGGAATTGCTATCGGGCTGACAGATAGTGTGATGAGATTGATTTCAATTCCGGTCAATTATGATCAGTATGCTGACGGTGCAAACATTCACATAAGCTATGATTATCCGGATAACAAAGTGCTGAAGCCGGGAGAAACATTGAGTACATACGGAACTTTTGCAGGAGTACATAAGGGCAATTGTTTCCCTGTTCTGCGCAATTACGCGGATTACATGCAGACCAAAGGAATAAAACCTGCACCGCCCGAAAACGGATCTTATGAACCGATGTGGTGTGCCTGGGGATATGAAAGAGACTTTACTGTTCAGGAAATCATTCGTACACTTCCGATGGTAAAAAAATTGGGCATGAAGTGGGTTGGAATTGACGATGGATTTCAACAGCATTATGGTGACTGGCATACCAATCCGCAGAAATTTGCCGGTGGTGATGCCGAGATGAAAGCGCTTGTGGACAGCATCCATTCTTACGGATTAAAAGCCATGCTTTGGTGGAACCCGGTTGCCGTCTCACCCGTTAGTAATTTTCTGAAACAACATCCTGATGTACTTCTGATAAAAAAAGATGGCTCTCCTCAATACATCACCTGGTGGGATTCATTTTTGATTTCACCCACAGATAGTGTAGCTCTGTCCACTGCCAGGAGTACGGTTGAAATGTTTTTGAAAGACTGGGGATTTGATGGATTGAAACTGGATGGACAAAACCAAAATATGTGTTATCCCGATTATGCCGGCGGGCACAACATTTCAAATCCAAATCAATCTTATCAGCTATTGCCGGTTTATTTCAAAGATATTTTTACCACTGCCAGAAATATTGATCCTAAGGCAGCTATCGAATTTTGTCCCTGTGGAGAGGTTATCAATTTTTATATCATGCCTTACATGAATCAATTTGTGGCGAGTGATCCTGAAAGCAGTTGGCAGGTCAGAACGAGAGCTTTAGTTTATCATGCTTTGATGCCACATACAGCCTTTTATGGTGACCATGTAGAATTGATTAATGATGATTTTGCTTCACAGATCGGAGTGGGGGGTGTACCCGGTACCAAATTCGTTTGGCCGGAAATAGGAACTGCCAAAGAAAAGAGTTTGTTGCTCACCCCTGAAAAAGAAAAGTTATATAAAAAATGGATTGGCTTATACAACACGATGGAATTGAGCAAGGGTACTTACCGCGGCGATTTGTATGACATTGGTTATAATTATCCTGAAACGCATTGCATAGAAAAAGACGGTGTCGTGTATTACGCAGTTTACAATGATAATTTCAATGGAAAAATTCAATTGAAAGGATTGGATCCTTCAAAGCAATATTCAGTGACTGATTACTTTCACAATGTATCGTTGGGAAAAGTGAAAGGTTCAAATCCGTCTTTGAATGTCAGTTTCAGAGGGTTTTTGATGATTGCTGCAAAGCCTGTGAAGAAATGATAAAATCATAATCAACTAAATTTTTCTTCCTTGGAAATAGCTGAGAATTCAACTGGAAATATTCCTTCCCAAAAAACAGGGAGGAAAAAAGGTTGGTTGTTTTATGCGCTGGTTACAACGATATTCTGGGGCTTATGGGGAGCATTGATTGATCAGCCACAGAAAGCAGGATTTCCTGAAACCTTGATTTACGTAGTATGGTCAATCACGATGATTATTCCGGCTATCATTGCACTTAAGCAAATCGGATGGAAATTGGATAAAGGCAAAAAATCAATTTTCTTTGGTTTGTTGATCGGAATTACCGGCGCAGGAGGGCAATTGATTTTGTTTACCGGAGCCATTGCGCACGGACCGGCGTATTTGATTTTTCCGATTATCTCGCTTTCTCCCGTAATTACTATTTTACTTTCGGTTTTATTCTTAAAAGAAAAGGCTTCGTTCAGGGGTTGGTTGGGAATTTTACTTGCATTGGCAGCGATTCCCTTTCTTTCTTATCAGAGTGGACAGGGAACGGAATCGGGATTTCTCTGGTTGATTTATGCACTGATAGTATTTTTTGCCTGGGGTGTTCAGGCTTATTTTATGCGGTTTGCCAACAAAACCATGAATGCCGAAAGTATTTTCTTTTACATGATGCTAAGCGGTTTGTTCCTTGCCCCGCTTGCGTTGTGGATGACAGATTTTTCTCAACCCATCAATTGGGGATTGAAAGGCCCGTTCTCGGCTTTTGGGATACAAATTCTCAATTCTATCGGTGCACTCACACTTGTTTATGCATTCAGGTACGGGAGAGCCATTGTGGTAAGTCCGCTTACCAATGCAGCAGCTCCGGTATTGACTGTTATCATATCTCTGATTCTTTATCAGGTGGTTCCCCATTATATTGTAATCATCGGAATGATTTTGGCCGTTGTATCTATGTTAATACTTTCGTTTGAGGAGTAGGAGTGAAATGAAAATGGTTTATCAAAATTTGGAAAATTCTTTTGTTACCCATGCAAAGATTTATACGTGAATAGGTTTTAACCGAAGCATTATTAACGGTTGCCGCCAAATATTTTTTGCTTCCAATGCCGAAAGAATAATTCAGCCCTCATCACCTCAATTTTTTGCTTTTCCTTCTGAATTCCGACACCTGACAATAAGACATCCGGTCATTACAATTAGCTATATTTGCGCTTCCCTAAATTTTGTTGTCTGATGATTGATATGCAACCTACTAAATTTCACGACGAAAGCAGGCAGGGAGAAGCCCTGAAGGGGCAAAGTGAACCCAATGCCCATGTTTCCAAATATTTTTACATAGAAAGTTATGGATGTGCCATGAACTTTGCCGACAGTGAAGTTGTTGCCTCCATTCTCCGGAAAGTAGGAATGGGAATTACACAGGATTTTACCCATGCAGATTTAATATTTATCAACACCTGTGCGGTCAGGGAAAAAGCAGAAACTACCGTCAGAAAAAGATTGACCGAATTCAGAAAGCTTAAAAAGACCAAACCAGGTCTCCTCATCGGTGTACTGGGTTGTATGGCAGAACGGCTGAAATCGAAGTTTCTTGAGGAAGAGAAGCTCGTGGATATTGTGGTTGGGCCCGATGCATACCGGAGCCTTCCCGCACTCATTAAAGAAGCAGAAAGCGGTCAAAAGGGTGTGGATGTATTGTTGAGCAGAGAAGAAACGTATGGCGATATTTCTCCCATCCGGCTCAACAGCAATGGTGTCACAGCCTTTGTGAGTATAATGAGAGGTTGCAATAATATGTGCAGTTTTTGTGTGGTTCCGTTTACACGTGGAAGAGAACGCAGCCGCGACGCAGATTCCGTGATTCGTGAGTGTACCGAACTGTTTGAAAATGGATATAGAGAGGTAACACTTCTCGGCCAGAATGTGGACAGCTACCAATGGTATGATGCTGCAATCAACAAAACTGTTTCTTTTGCAAATCTGCTGGAAAAAGTGGCTTTGATTTCTCCTTTGCTAAGGGTGAGATTTTCAACTTCGCATCCGAAGGATATTACAGATGAGGTATTGTTTACAATTCGCAAGTACGATAATATTTGCAACTATATCCATCTGCCGGTTCAGAGCGGGAGCACACGATTACTTCAACTGATGAACAGAACTTACACCCGTGAATGGTATATTTCCAAAGTGGACAGAATCAGAGAAATCATTCCTGATTGCGGGTTGAGCACAGATACCATTTCCGGATTTTGTACCGAAACAGAAGAAGACCATCAGGAGACATTGAGTTTATTTGATTATTGCAAATACGATCTGGCTTATATGTATTATTACAGTGAAAGGCCCGGAACACTTGCTGCACGCAGGTTTGAGGATGATGTACCTCTTGAAGTAAAGAAGAGAAGGCTCTCTGAAGTAATCGAAAAGAACCGTAAGTATTCTCTGTTGAGCATGCAGAAAGAAGTGGGTAGGACATTGAGAGTGTTGGTTGAGGCCAATTCGAGAAAAGATAAAAATCAATGGGCAGGCAGATGCGACAGTAATAAAATGGTGGTTTTTGAAAAAGACGGAATCATACAAAAAGGAGATTACGCAGATGTATTGATTACAGATTGTACAGCCGGAACTTTGATAGGAAAGGTTGTGCACAAGGAAAAAGCAATGGCAGTTTAAAAAAGAAAGTGAATACAAATGGATAAGCAGGCAATAAAAAACAGATTCGGAATTATAGGAAATTCACCGGTATTGAATTATGCGCTCGATGTGGCCGTTCAGGTAGCCAACACCGACCTGAGCGTATTGATCAGCGGTGAAAGCGGAGTGGGTAAGGAAGTTTTTTCCCATATTATCCATTCGCTCTCTTCAAGAAAACACAATCAGTTCATAGCCGTCAACTGTGGAGCCATACCTGAGGGAACAATTGACTCGGAATTGTTCGGACATGAAAAAGGATCTTTTACCGGAGCTGTGGATAGCAGGAAAGGATATTTTGAAACGGTAAACGGAGGTACGATTTTCCTGGATGAAATTGCGGAATTGCCACTCGGCACACAGGCGAGGCTTTTGAGAGTGCTTGAATCCGGAGAATACATCAGGGTGGGTTCGAGCAAAGTGCAGAAAACAGATGTCAGAATCATTGCCGCATCTAATAAAGACTTACTTGATTTTATTCATACAGGCAGATTTCGTGAAGACTTGTATTACAGATTAAATACGGTTCCCATCAGGGTACCATCTTTGAGAGACAGAAAAGAAGACATTGCATTGCTGTTTAGAAAATTTGCTTCTGATTTTTCTGATCGTTACCGTTCTGAACCTTTGCAGTTGACCGATGATGCCTGGAAAGTTTTGGAAGAATATCCGTGGCCCGGAAATGTAAGACAGTTGAAAAATGTAGCAGAACAGGTTTCTGTGTTGGCAAGGGGACAAGAGGTAAATGCTGAAATCCTGAAAAAGTTATTGCCGGAAGTAAAGGCCAACTTTTTACCGGTTCTTGCAAATAATAATTCAGGATATGAATTTGCCAATGAAAGGGAGATTCTTTACAAATTATTTTTTGATGTAAAGAAAGATGTAACAGATTTGAAAAAAATGTTTTTTGAAATATTGCAAAATCCTGAACTCGCAGACAGAAAGAAAGCCTTCGATAATCAACCGGCATTTGCATATCCTGAACCTCAACCGGTATTGACAACTCCCAAGCCATTCGTAATTCAGAACCCTGCTCAAACTCATGAGGGAGAAAATAAAATCGTTGAGCCACAAGTGGTGGAAGAATCCCTGAATATCATGGATGCTGAAAAGGATTTGATCGTTAAAGCACTCCGGAAACATAAAGGAAAAAGGAGAGAGGCTTCGAGTGAACTTGGAATCAGTGAGAGAACCCTTTACCGGAAACTGAAGGAGTATAACATTAATGAATAGACGTAATTAAAATGAATACTTTGAAAAATAAGTTTCTCTTTTATCCGGTCATTTTAGTGGTATTTTCCACGATGGTATTTGCTACCTGCAAATACAGTTTCAAAGATGTATCTCCCATCCCGCCTGAAATAAAAACTTTCAGTCTGAATGCATTTGATAACAGGGCCAGATATGTAAATCCGCAATTTGCCCCACAACTGACCGAGCAGATGAGGCAGAAAGTGATTAGCCTGACCAGGTTAAGAGAAGTTACCGGTGAAATGGGTGATTATGATATCAGTGGTTATGTTTCTGATTATTCGGTGACCACCAGTGGTGTGGCCAACCAACAGGCAGGTACCAACCGGTTGAATGTGACCTTCCATCTGGATTTTAAGGATTCCCAGGATGCAAAGAAAAATTTTGAAGCAGATCTTACAAGTAATTACGATTTCAATGCTGATCTGACTCTGCAGCAGGCAGAACAACAATTGGGGGATAAGATCGTCAAGAACGTTTCGGATGCTATCTTTAACAGAATATTTTCTAACTGGTAATTGGGTTTATAATGAAAGCGACATCAAGCGACATAGAAGAATTGCTGAAATCCCTTTCAGAAAAAGATGGAGACATTGAGGAAATAGTCCAAAATGCGCCCGCCAGCAGCCTCGCCAGATTATTACTTCTTAAAAAGAAAATACAGGAAAATCATCCTGATGCAGAAAATCTGAAACAACAACTTGCTTTTTATACTGGAAACTTCCCATGGTACGAATTTGTATTGACTTATTTAGAAAGAGGAGGAGAGGTTGATGATTCTTTAAAAGAAATTGTTGAAAAGGAAATAGCCGATGAGGAACCGGTTTCAGAAAAAGAACCTTTGTCCGATTCGATTCCTGAAATAAGTCAGGAAGAAAATATTACGGATCAGGATTCAAAAGAGGAAGAAAAGCCTGCGAAACCTGAAATCAATGAGATTGCTGAAGAAGAGCATCCTCCCGTTTTGGAATCTACACAGGCCTCAGTTTCTGCTGATGAAAAAATGATTACTGAAAATATTACACTTTCATCTTTAAGTTCTGAGGAAGAAACAGAGCAGCAGGATGAAAACCAACCAGCTCCGGTTAAAGAAATTGAAAAGGAAGAAATAGAAGAACCATCTGAAGAATTTGTCAATCCG
Organism: Chitinophagaceae bacterium; assembly: GCA_017307735.1. Lineage (GTDB taxonomy): Bacteria > Bacteroidota > Bacteroidia > Chitinophagales > Chitinophagaceae > Ginsengibacter. Next base: position 53,762 of record JAFKGR010000014.1, on the reverse strand, counting down.
GAAAATGAAGTAGATATAAAAAAGGAGAAGGAAGTTTCATTGCCCTTTGAACCCTTGCATACGGTAGATTATTTTGCATCTCAGGGAATTAAAATGAATGAAGATGATTTCAAAGAAGATAAGTTGGCTCAACAGGTCAAAAGTTTCACCGGCTGGTTAAAAAGCATGAAGAGATTGCATGGAAAATTACCTGAACAGGATGAGGCCGTGGAGCGGATCATCAGAAATGAATCAGAGGTAAGCAACAGAGAGGAAGGCATTCTTACAGAAGCCATGGCTGAGGTTCTTGTTAAACAAAACAGAAAGGATAAAGCGGTTGAAATATACAGGAAATTAAGTTTGATGAATCCGTCCAAAAGTGCGTACTTTGCCGCCAAAATTGAAAGCCTTATAAACGATTAATATATGTTGTGGATCTTTGGAGCACTGATATTTATTTCTTCCATTGCATTGGGAGTTATTGTTTTAATTCAGAACCCAAAAGGTGGGGGACTCACCTCATCTCTTGGAAGCATTGGAAACCAGTTTATGGGAGTACGCCAGACCAATGATGTACTTGAAAAAGGAACCTGGATTTTTGCCGGGATTATTGCTTTTCTCAGTATAACATCTACTTTGTTTATTCCAAAATCGGCGGGCCCGAATTCAAGCCAGCAGATTTTTCAGGAAGCCCCGGTTGGCCAGCCTCTGGCTCCTCAGGGCAATACCCAGCAGTTGCCGGCAGCTCCCTCTCAGCAGTCCACAACACCCCAGCCATCTCAACCGCTGCCGCCGCCTGCCCAATAGAAGTTCAATTAATTGACCATAAATCTTTACCCTGCTTTGAAAACTGCAGGGTTTTTTAATATCAGTGATTTTAACCGTCTGGTAAACCATCATAAAATAAAATTTGGCTTTTGAATTTGATTTGATATTTTAGAATTCATTTGTATGAGAAGAGCAATCAGTTATTTGATTATTTTAATAGTCATTGCTGCGGGTTTGATACTTTGGAAGGTGTTCGGCCCTGCCGTAAATAATCCGAAACACAAGTTTCTGTATATTCCTTCCCATGCCACTTTTGCCCAATTAAAAGACAGCCTGAAAAAAAATGAACTGATCAGTTCATTTTATGTTTTTGATAAACTTGCCGGTTATGCCAAACTGCCTGAAAATGTAAAACCGGGAAAGTACAAAGTCGGCAACGGTATGAGTATTTACCGCCTCGTACGAAATTTGCGTTCCGGAAGACAGGAATCTGTGAATTTGGTAATTACCAAGATCCGGACGAAAGAGGACCTTGCCGGAAAAATAGGCCGATATCTTGAGATTGACTCTTTGCGTGCTTTGGAATTTCTGAATAACAATGATTCGCTGAAGAAATTTAAGGTAGATACAAACACGGTTCTGACAGATGTTTTTCCGGATACCTACACGTATTTTTGGACAGCGAGCATGAATAAAGTATTTGAGAAATTTATCAGGGAGAAGGAAAAGTTTTGGAATGACGCAAGATTAAAACTGGCGTCAGAACATAACCTTACTCCTGAACAGGTTTATACGTTGGCCAGTATCGTAGAAGAAGAAACCAATAAAGACAATGACAAAGGCAAGATTGCGAGCGTTTATATTAACCGTTTGAAAAAAGGAATGCCACTGGCGGCTGATCCGACAATCAAATTTGCAGTGAAGGATTTTTCCATCAAAAGAATCTATCACAATCTTCTGGGGGTATCGTCCCCATTTAATACCTATCGGAATCCGGGGCTTCCTCCCGGACCTATTTGTACCCCTTCGATCAAGACGATAGATGCAGTTTTGAACGCACCTCAAACAAATTTTTTGTATTTTGTTGCGAAGCCTGATTTTAGCGGGTATTCCAATTTTTCTGAGACTTATGCTGAACACCTTACAAATGCGAAGGCCTATCAAAAAGCACTTGACAGTTTAGAAAAAATGCAACAACAGAAATCAGATATTGAATAAAAAGACCGTAAGAAAAAATATTCCTGCGTTTCAAAATTTTAACCGCTGGAGCCGAAAGTGGAAACCACCAGGTTTTCAGGGCCAGTCTGTTTTCGATATCGTGCAATTCATCCGCCACAATTTTGACATGCAGGGATTTTATGAAAGGGCGGCTGCTATTTCTTATAATTTTATCATGTCCCTCCCTCCGACATGTCTTTTTATTTTTACCCTTATCCCAAACCTTCCGTTCTTTTCTAAGCGGGGCATCAGGTTACAATTGCATGCGCTAATCCGCGACATCATACCTTCTCAGGTTTACAACAGGCAACTGATCAGTTTTGTCGACAGTTTTATTGATGGTTCCAAGATCGGGATCATGTCTTTCACTGTTATCCTTTCTCTGTTTTTTGCCAGCAATGGTGTGATGGGCCTGATGCGGTCATTTAACAGGAAGGATTATATCGGTTTTCGAACGCTCAAAGGAATCAAACAAAGAATGAAAGCGGTTGGCCTCACTTTAATGTTGTTTGGGCTGTTATTGGGTACGCTGTTGCTTCTTTTCCTTCAAACAAAAATTCTGAGGTGGATGGGTGTCCACAACGATTCTGTTACCTCTCTGATTCTGGTAGCCAGGTGGATTGCTATTGGCCTGCTTATTTTTTTTTCCTTCGGTTTTATTTACAGATATGCACCTTCCACTACCAAAAGATGGAGACTATTCAGTCCGGGAGCAGTTGTTGCCACGGCATTGAGTATTATCGTTACAGTCGGATTTAGTTTTTTTGTAAACAACTTCGGAAGTTATAATATTCTGTACGGGTCAATTGGAAGTGTGATGGTAATTATGATAATGGTTTACCTGAATTCACTGGCTGCTTTTATTGGCTTTATGGTTAATCTGAGTGTCCATTCTTTGGAAACCCGGCGGGAGAGAAGAAATTCAAAATAATTTCAAACGAGTTTTTTAGTCATAATAAAATCGTTCATGAAGTATCCGTTTCCTATCGGATTGTCAACTGTGCGTACGATTTTGAATCCGAGTTTTTCATAGAAATATCGTGCATTATTAAACCGGTTTACGTTTAGATTAATTTCCTGAACGCCAAGCCTGCGTGTTTCTTCAATTGCATAATCCAATAACATTCTTCCTGCATGTAATTTTTGAAATTCGGGAAGCACATAAAGTTTGTGAAGATGAAAAGTGCCGGGAGTGTCTTCGGATTTTCCAAAGGATGCGAAGCCTGCTATGACATTGTTTTCATCAAGTGCAAGAATAAAATACTGACCTGTTTCAATTTGATTTTTTAATTCTTCCGGATCGTAAAATTTATCCAGCATGTATTTCAGTTGTTCTTCAGACAGGATATTTTTATAAGCAACAGGCCATGTTATCCGTGCAATTTTTATAATGGCCGGAATATCCTCAATGGTTGCTTTTCTGATTTCCATATTCAGTCAATGTATAAATGCAGGTCGGGAGCATAAAACAATCTTCCCTGTTTGTCTTTTACCAAAATTTCGAAGAAGGAAAATTCTTCTCCTTTTTGCAGTTGCCTTGCGATGTTTTCTTTCCAGACTTTCGGCAGTGGAGTGTGGTCAAATCTGGAAGCGGCATTGGTATATACAACTTCAATCTTTCCATTTTCCGGATTTTCAACGTATCCCTTTTGCCGGTACAAAAACCGGTAATTGGCAATTTCATATGCATTTCCGGCCTTATCTTTTACTTTCAATGGTAAGCCCGCCAATTGCACGCCTTCCTCAACCTTTACACTGTCTCCGTTTGTACGGATTCCAATTGAAGTGAAAACGACAGGAGGTTTAAACAGGGTTTTTTTCTGTGCAAAAGTGTTCTCAGGCAATAGCGCCGGAAAAGATATCAATAAGATAAATCCAAATAGCCGCATATTTAAAAGGTTGGATTGGTTTTCATTTTTGACAGTGCCAAATTTACATTAGAGAATGAATAGTCATGAATTCTGTTTTATAAGCTGATGTTATTATTATTTGTATTTTTTTTGTTCCTTTTCCGGGGGATATTTAAGTTGAAATTAAATTATCTGTTGAAGATTAATATTTTATGACCCTTTATTCTTGTGAATAAGTTTTATGTTAATGGCCTTGCTTTATAAAAGGGCAATGTATATTTTTACATTTGATTTTGCCATTACGATCTAATCCCCAATCTCCTTTGATTTTATTATTCTTAATTCCATGAAACACCAGTGAATTCCCGGATTCAGCAACGGAATTGACTATGTGGATTGACTGGCACTGCATTTGATATACCCCACATAGTTCTCTGAAATAAATCCGGAATATCCTTGAATAACTGAGTTTGATTTAATGATAACACCCAGCAATGAGTAGTTATTATCTGTAAACCCTAAAAACTCAAAAAGATGAAAAGTAGTTTCAAAGCGTACACAAAGGAGGTAAACGGAGAAACAACGTATTTTGTAAAAAGGTTCTCTCTTTATCCGGAATACAAAGATGTGCCTCCTGTTTTGGAAAGCCTCGGAATGCACCGCGACTTTTTAAAAGCCTGCGAACTGGCAGAAGTGGCGGACGAAGAAGTAATTCATGAGTTAATGAAGGAATTGCGCCTTGCATTGGTAGAAGGCAAAGCAATCCCTATCCACCAGCTTGAAAGGGAGAGATATTCAAAATCTCCGGCCATTTTCAGAATACCGCAGCAATGGCTTGCCAGACTGGGATGGGCGCGTATTTAGCTTACATTAAATATCATTCAGTATAGGATATTTTTACTCTGCAACATTTTTTTGGGAAGCGGGAAAATGCCTAGAAAAGGTTTCAGGTTTTAAGCGTGTATCTTTTTAATTATCTTGCCGGCCAAAATTTCCTTTTATGAAGAATGTTCTGCTTGGAATTAATATCCTTTTAATTCTCGCTGTTGGTTATCTGTATTATTTGCATTTCTCTGCCAAAAGTTCTCCGGTATCTGCTCCCCCTGTTTCGAATCAAACGGCAGTTGTTCCCGGTGGCAGTACTGAAATTGCCTACATCGATCTTGATTCACTACAGAGCAAATATGATTTTTACCAGAAAATAAAAGCCGATGTCGACAAGAAGACAAACAGCGCCAACAATGAAATTATGGCATTGCAAAAGAAGTTTCAGGCAAGAGCTTCAGAATTGCAACAGAAGTCAACCACAATGACTCCTCAGCAACAGGAAATGGCCATGAACGAGATCAACAAAATGCAACAGGATTTCCAGGTGCGCAAACAAAACCTGGACAATGAATTATTTGATTATAATTCAAAAATGAAGGAACAGATTATTTCGAGGATTGAATCTTTTCTGAAAGACTTTAATAAAGACCATAAATATTCCTATATCTTTTCTTACGAACCGGGGTTTATGTTTTTCAAAGATTCTGCATTGAATATAACTACCCAGGTAGTTGATGGCCTCAATGCTGAGTTCAAAAAAGAAACCAAATAACCAATCCGGGTGGCAGTTTAAGGCTATTTTTCTTTTTAAAACCGAATTGAAATCTGTTTTATAATTTACGGTAAAATTGGTTTTTAATTTTTTGAAAAAATATTGAGTTATACCAAAACAGGTTGACTATAACAAACATTTTATAAATAAAGCCGGATGTTTTACTATCCATTGAATTAGTCTGAAAAACCATTCTTAACAAAAACCAGAATGTTTTATAAATAATTGAATTATTTTTCCGCCTCTAAACCATAGCCAATCCAATAAAATTGTATGAGTGAAAAAGTGACTGCGTTCAAGTCTTCTCTCTCCCTAACAGATGCCACCATGATTGTGGCGGGCTCAATGATCGGTTCCGGAATTTTTATTGTAAGTACAGACATCCTCAGACATGTGGGAAGTGCGGGATGGCTGGTATTGGTTTGGGTAATCACCGGATTTATGACGGTAATTGCGGCGGTGAGTTATGGGGAAATGAGTGGTATGTTTCCGCGTGCAGGAGGCCAGTACGTTTTTCTCAGGGAAGCCTACAACCCGCTCGCCGGCTTTCTTTACGGATGGAGTTCGTTTATGGTAATTCAAACGGCGACAATTGCGGCTGTCGGCGTTGCTTTTAGTCGTTTTACCGCATATCTGATTCCTGCTGTCGGAGAAGATCGCATGGTAGCAGATATTTTCGGATTGCATATTTCCGCTGCACAAATTTTGGCAATGGCCATGATTATGTTTCTCACCTATACCAATACGAAAGGAATCAAAGAAGGAAAAACCCTGCAAACCATATTTACGTCTGTAAAACTTTTCTCTTTATTCGGATTGATCGTTGTTGGTTTTTTATTTGTGAAAGATAGTTTCTGGTCGACCAACTGGACCACTGGTTTTCATCCGACTCAATTAGAAAAAGCAGGAGGGGAATTTATGAAGGGTGGAAACTGGTTCCCGATTTCCGGCTCAGTGCTCATTGGTGCCGTGGCTGCTTCTATGGTAGGTTCTTTGTTCAGCAGCGATGCATGGAATAATGTAACTTTTATTGCGAGTGAAATAAAAAACCCTAAGAGAAATATTGGGCTGGCTTTATTTCTTGGAACTTTTATAGTCTGCACTACGTATGTTCTGACCAACCTTATGTACATAAATGTGTTGCCACTTCAGGAAATCGCGTTCCCGGGAGGAGACAGGGTGGCGGTGGCAGCTTCAAACAGAATTTTCGGTGATGCAGGGGCTATTGTGATAGCTGTCATGATAATGATTTCCACTTTCGGATGCAACAACGGATTAATTCTTGCCGGTGCGCGGGTTTATTATACAATGGCCAATGACGGATTATTTTTTAAAAGGGCGGCGAAGCTCAATAGAAATGCGGTTCCCGAATGGGCATTGTGGGCACAGGCTGTTGTGGCCTCCGTTCTTTGCCTCAGTGGCGGCTACAATGATTTATTAGATATGATAGCTTTTGTAGTTGTTATTTTTTATGTGCTTACTATTATCGGAATCTTTATTCTCAGGATAAAACGGCCGGATGCAGAAAGGCCTTACAGGGCATTCGGATATCCTGTGATTCCACTTATCTACATTATTATGGGAACCGTTTTTTGTGTGTTTCTCGTTTTCTTTAAACCTCTTTATACTTTGTGGGGATTGGGTATTGTTGTTGCCGGTATTCCTGTTTACTATTTGACGGTTGCAGGTTATAAATCCGGGAAATATAACGTTAAAGAACAAACGAAGAATAACAATGATTAACCAATCTTGAAATGTGCATTGGATTTTGTAATATTTTGCCACCAAGTTTCCCGATGCCGGCTAAAAAAGATTGGATTATCAGGGTGTAATTTTATCAGCCGGGTTGACTGTTTAAAAAAAACGAATAAATATTTGAGATGCAAAAATTTTGTTTAGCAATTCATGGCGGTGCAGGTACAATTCTGAAAGAAGATATGACACCCGAGTTGGAAAAAGAATACAGAGAAGGTCTGGCTGCAGCGCTGAAGGCGGGATACACTGTCCTCGAAAAGGGCGGCGCAGCGCTGAATGCAGTGAAAACTGCTGTCATGTCTCTTGAGGATAATCCTCTGTTTAACGCCGGGAAAGGTGCTGTATTTACCAAGAAGGGAGTGAATGAATTGGATGCCGCGATTATGGATGGCCAGACCCTGGATGCGGGAGCTGTGGCCGGAGTCAGGAATGTAAGAAACCCTGTTCTCCTTGCAGAAGAAGTTATGAAACACAGCGGTCATATTTTCTTGGTTGGAAAGGGAGCCAACGACTTTGCCATCAAACGGGGGGTTGAGTTGGAACCTGATGAATACTTTTTCACCCAACACCGTTATGATCAATGGAGGGAAATCAGAGACAGTGATTTTTATAAATTGGATCAGGGAAGTGACAGGTTGGTCAGTTTATTAAAAAATAAAAAATTCGGAACGGTAGGCGCGGTTGCATGTGATTCCTCAGGAAATGTGGCTGCTGCTACTTCCACTGGCGGGATGACAAATAAAAGATATGGACGTGTTGGCGATAGCCCGATTATAGGAATAGGTACGTATGCAAATAATAAAACGTGTGCCGTCAGCTGCACCGGGTATGGAGAAATATTTATCAAAGCTGTTGCGGCATACGATGTCAGTTGCCTGATGGAATACAAAAATTTTTCTCTGCAGGAGGCATGTGAAGAGGTGGTAAAAAAGAAATTGGTGGCGATGGGCGGCGAAGGTGGATTGGTTGGTGTTGATGCAAAAGGGAATCATGCGCTCGTATTCAATAGTGCAGGCATGTACAGGGCATTTCAAAACAGCGAGGGTGAAAGCGCAGTCGAAATTTATGCTAACAGTTAATAAATCTATGGTGTTGATGAAGAAGAAAGTAATTATTGTGGCAGCAGACAGTGAGGATGAAATTTATCGCGGGATACCCGATCAGTTTTTATTGATTGAGGGCAAACCTCTTTTGTGTTACACCATTCAGGCTTTTATAGATGCTTTTGACGACATAGAAATAATTCTTGTCTTACCTAAAAATCACATTGGGAAAGGACAGGAAATCATTGATGGATTTTTTGATCCTTTCAGATTCCGGATTTGTGAAGGTGGAGCCACGAGATTTGAATCTGTCAAAAATGGTTTGAAAAAAGTTATCGAAGAAAGTATTGTTTTTGTTCATGACGGTATTCGCTGCCTTGTTTCAACTAAATTAATTCGTCGTTGTTATGAAGAAGCTCTGGCAAATGGCATGGCCATTCCGGCAATAAAATGCAAGGACGATTTGAGGATCATGGACAGGAATGGCAACAATTCAATTAACCGGAAGAAAGTAAAACTGATTCAGTCCCCGCAGGTGTTTCACAGTCATATTTTACTTCAGGCATACCAGATTGCCTACAAAGAACATTTTACAGATGAGGCATCTGTGGTGGAAGAATTTGGATTAAAAATTAATCTGATAGCAGGCGAAGAACAAAATATCAAGATAAGTTCACCTATGGATATTGAGTTTGCCTCGTTTCTTTTATCCCAGAAAGTGATGGAGGGCCACTAATCCTTTTTGAAAAGTATTTAACCTGTTTGAAAGGAATCGCGGGTAGGGCTGATTTTGCGGCGAGAATTTTTGAAAGAAAAATTTTACCCCGGGAATTTCCGAACCTTCAAAGTCGAGGATCAAATCAGAATTGGAAAATTCCCTGATCAATTCGTACAGCAAATATGCATTTGCATCTGTCTCCCGGCCTTTCTCAGAGCTGGAAGAAAGCATGTAATAAACCCTTTTTTTGTCTCTCAGGAAAAGTGCCATGCAGAGATTTTGATTGTCTTTTGAGATAACTTTTTTACAAATGACACGATTTGACTTTTCGAAAAAATTGCATAGTTGTTTGAAATTCAAAATATCCCTTTTGTTCTGATTTGTTTTTTTTAATGAGTGCATCTCATAAAAAGAAAAGACTTCTTCCTGGCTGGCGTTAAAATATCGAACCTGTGCGTTCAGAGGTTTGTGAATTAAATCCCTTCTGAATTTATTCTGTATTTCATTAAAGGGGTAATTAAGATCTAAAACGAAATTTGTCTTTACCGGTAAGTCCAGAAAAACATTATTATAGTTTAAGTGCAAATCAATGAGGGAAGCATTTCTTTTCGCTTCAATGATAAATTCACCCAACATTTCTTCGGTAACTTTTTCAGATGTAAAAACGCCTGATTGCTGTACGAATGGTGGTTGCAATGCGTAACGGATCCCCATTTTTTTATAAACGGGAAATGGCATTACAGTATTTGTTTTTTCCTCAATCAATGCCGACCAGCCGGGACACATGAAATCCAGATATTCTGCTTCAGCATAAATCAGTGGGCTGTTTGATTGCAGAATCAAAGAATTCCACCATGAAGTATTTATTTCTTCACGCGTCAGCAATTTTATTTTCTGCGATGAATCGCTCATTAATAATTGAATATTTTTTTCAACCGAAAGTTTTGAATGTCGATGCTGAATGAAATTTTGGTCCAGAATCTTTTATTCTTTGGAATTGTCGATTTAAAATAATCACCATAAACCTTGCTGTATGCAATGGGAATATAAACGTTCAACAGATCTTTGATTACAGAAAGTTGTAATCCCGCATCAAACAAGAACCTTCCGTTTGCTGCATTGTTTTGCCAGGCTTCCGCATAAGTGCCAACATCGAGGAATGCTTTTAAATTAATTTTGAATGGCAAAACGGAAAGCGGGTTGAATTCTTTTGGGATAGTGGTGTTCAGATTCGCGGCTGCAAGCCAGTTGTCGGTTTGGCCAACCTTATCTGCGAGCAAATCAGTTCTCACTTTAAAACCTCCGTCCCGGATCATAATTTGTTGCATCGGTAAACCGTGAAATTCATTCCGACCAAGAAAATAGTTGCTGTAAGTGTAATCTTCGTATCCATCAGCTCCTGTCAGATTGAGATGATATCTTGACGTTTCAAATTCTTTGGTAATGGTTTTGTCACCCAGATACATGAATTTTCCTGCGAATAACCTTACGTTTAATCCACCTTCTTTTACATAGTTGAAAAACATGTTTCCTTCGGCAGCGAAGCGAAGAAAGCCGGTTGATTGCTGCAATTGTAAATTGTAGGTAAATGGATATAATGCTCTGTCATTGCGATGCACGAACTGAAGTTGATTGATATAATACGAAGATTTCGGGTAGGTAATAACGTTGGTCTGCAGAACAGAATCGTAGGTGAAGAGCAGTGAATGTTCTGTGATCAGGTAAGTTTTCCATTGAATAAATTCATCTACCTTTTTGGTAATGTTTTTCTGGCGAAAATGAAGTGTGAGCGATGGAACGATCTTAGTGAAATTCATAAAATTCTTTTTGCCCGTGGAATCTGTAAATTCATCCATGTTGTATCTTTCTCCACTAATCGCCAGCTCTGCTTTGCGAATGAATCCATAGGAGGTCAATGAATATCCGATCCTTCCCAATCCTGTGAAAGAATGGCTTCCCGTACCATACATCGGTGCAAAGAGAAAATGAAATGATGGTTCAGGCAAAGTGTAATTGTGAACCAGGGCGCCGACCATCAATTTGTCGTAATAATTAAAACCGACGGACGGGCTTACAAAAAGATAATTGTATTTGTCAGTATTTCGCAAACTGTAAAAAGAAGCGAGTTTGAATTCTTTTTTTTGAGGCTGGGAAAGATGGCCTTTTTTATTCAGCAATTCAAATAAAGAATCAACCGGGATGTTATTGTTTTCGTTGATTTCATTTTTGAAATCGTTTATATCCGGGTGTCTGAACCTCCAGTCGTTATAAAATGATTTGATTGTGGTTCCAAAATTATTTCCATGTAATTTTTGAAGTTGCTGCATCCACAAACCACCTTTGACACTCGTTATTGTATTGAAATTTCTTCTGGAAAAAGAATCCGCATGGGTGGATAAAGGTTGATCTTCTTTGGTGGCCAGTTGCATTCGGTAGGTAAAATTGGCCATATTTTCCGGAGTTCTTTTCTTAAAGAAATTCTCTTCGGCATTATTTTTACTTCTGTATTTACTATCGATATATTTATTCGTAAAAAATGTATTGAGTGCATTTGCCATCCAGGGTGAACTACGCGTGTCCGGACTTAGTATTTCGCTAAAAAACATTCCGCCAACAGCTTTGTAAATAGCCTCATCCATTTCTTTTTCATTTGCCGCATCCCGCACGAGAACCACTCCGGAATAACTTCTGTTTTCATGAAATGCTTTGGGTGCCTGGATCAATTTAATGGAGTTGTACGGATAGGTGCCAATTTCTTTTTCGAAATAATGAATGGCATCTTCCAGAAAAGAAATGCTTTTTTTCCAATTTGCGGCGCTGTCTTTCCGGTAGTAAGAATAGATTTTTATTTTGTGCCCATCCTCTGAAGTGATTTCACCGCTGTCAATCCGGTAATTTTTAAAGGCAAAAAAGGAAAATGAAGAAATATTTTCTCCGGTAAATTTTAAATTTTTATTTCTTCCTTCAACATTTGATTCTGTCTGGTTTCCTGAAGCGGCAATTTCATAAGATGAAGGCATAGAAATTTCCACATGATAGTTCCCAAATTCATTGTAATTACCTCCCTGATCGAGGTAGGGCATCGGATGCCATCCGTCTTTGTCATAAACGGCAGGCTGCGGATACCAATTCACAAGACTGAAAAAATTTTCATCGTAACCTTCCTGCGACCAGAGAAAGGGAATCTTTTCGTGAAAGGGAGTTTCGATAATTGCCGAATCACCCGGATTGAGAGGAGAGGGTAAAATCAATTTAACGACATCAAAATAAGAGGGATGATCTTCTGTGGAAACAGTGGCGCCGTTTACATTAAAATTTAATCTGTTGATATAGCCGCGCTTTTCGTTGTCGCTGAAATAAAATGATGTGTTTCCATTTTTTAATAATTGTTCACTGAAATCTGTTTTGTCATTCTTAAAGGCGTTCGGCCAAAGATGAAACCAGATAAAATGAAGTGTATCGGGTGAATTGTTTTTATAGATAACTTGAATATTTCCATCGAGTGTTTCATCAATTGTTTTCAGTTGTGCCTGAATCTGATAATTCACTTCCTGCTGAAAGTAAGGAATGGATTGACTCCGGAGGATGAGCGGAATTACTGACCACAAGCAGAACAGGAAATATTTCACAAAGTTGGTTTTATCAAAAATAGAATTTTTTATTCTCTGATATATCAAAGATGCTTTCCAAATAAACATCAAATACCGGACAAAATTGTTTTATAATGAATTTTTATTTTCCCTTTCCTGAAAGTATGATTCTGATCGTATGAACCAGGATTTTAAAATCTACAGCCAGCGAAATATTTTCAATGTAAATAAGGTCATACTGCATCCGTTCTATCATTTCTTCTATATTTTCTGCATAGCCGAATTTTACCATGCCCCAACTGGTAATGCCGGGTTTTACTTTGAGAAGAAGGTCATATTCGGGATTTGTTTTCCGGATAATATCAATGAAATATTGCCTTTCCGGACGCGGGCCAACCAGGCTCATTTCACCCTTCAGAATATTCCATAATTGTGGCAGTTCATCCAGCCTCCATCTGCGCATAATTTTTCCCCACCGCGTGATCCGGTTGTCATTTTCACTGCTGAGAAGCGGAATACCCTTTTCGGCGTTTACCACCATACTTCTGAATTTGTATATAGTGAACGCGTGGCCTTTGAAACCCACTCTCTGTTGGGAATAAATGACAGGCCCTTTGGACGAGAACCGGGTCCGCAAAGCGGTATATGCTATCAACGGACTTAGGATAATCATTCCTGTTATGCTGGCAAAGACATCGATTAGCCGTTTGATATTTAATTCCCATGATTGCCAAAGGCCGGTGTACAAATGAACCAGCGGGATTCCCATCACATTGGTAGTTCGTACCCATCCGCTCAGGAAATCTATTTTCCCCGGGAGCATATTTACATTGACATCTCTTGAAGCCAGTTGTTGCATAATCCTTTCCAATCCGTATCGTTCCTCGTAGGGCAATGCAATAATCACCTCTGTGATATTTTCTTCTGAAATTGCTTCATTTAACTGTTGAATATTCCCCAGCCATTTTACAGGATTGTTTTTCCCGTCGTACTCTTTTTCATCCGGCGATATGAATCCTCTTATTTTGTAACCCGTATTTTCAGGATTATTTTTCAGTGCGAAATAAAGCGCATCGGCATGGTCATGTGTTCCTATAATCAATGTATTGAACCATACTTCCTCCCGTTGCAATTGATGATGGGCCTTGAATAGGAGTCTATAACGAAAAAAGTAGGTGATGAAAAGCTGTAATGCAAAAAGAATGAAAAACTCTGAAAAGAACTGCGGATCGTATTCTTTCCTTTTATAAAGAATCATGATGAAAAAGGCAATTGCCGTTCCTGCCAGAGAATATATTATGGTGTATAAAAACTCCTGTAGCCTGGATTTGTAATATATATTTTTATAACTGCCCGTCAAATGAAAAAGGATTACCCAACAAAGCGGATAAAGGATTACGCCGGCAAAAAATTTATCTGTAAACTGAAACCCTACGCCACTGAGTACACGGTGTATCCAAAAATAAATTGTCCAAACAACGATGGCTGAAATCGCATCGGAAAGCACATATTTATATGGATGGATATACCTGTTCAATGCACTATTGTTAGGCTAAAGTTCTGTTGATTTTTTCAAGAATCTGATGCGCTACTTCCATTGCCCTGAAACCATCCACTTCGGAAACTTCTGTCGGGTGATTCTCCGTGATGGCATTTACAAAACTGATGAGTTCTTCTTTAATCGCATTTGTATCCCTGATTTCCGGCATAGCAACCGCCAGAGCTTTGATACCATGGCCGGTATCGATATCAAATTCAAAAACATTTTTATCACCCGGTTCTTTGTATTTGATGATCTCCGTTTTCTTTTTGAGAAAATCAATTCCGATGTAAGCATCTTTTTGAAAGAGCCTCATCTTTCTCATTTTTTTCATACTGATTCTCGAAGAGGTGAGATTGGCGACACACCCGTTGTCAAATTCTATCCGGGCATTGGCAATGTCAGGCTTTTCGCTTAACACGGGAACACCTCTCGCCAAAACACTTTTTACCTCGCTCCTGACAATCGACAGGATGATATCGATGTCGTGTATCATCAAATCCAGAATAACACTTACATCGGTGCCCCTCGGGTCAAATTGAGAGAGACGATGTACTTCAATAAACATCGGATTTAAATGATATTTTTTTGCACTTTGAAATGCCGGATTGAACCTTTCAACATGGCCTACCTGCATCTTGATACCTGCTTCTCTTGCCAGTTTGACAAGCTCTCCGGCTTCATTCATATTATTGGCCATCGGTTTTTCAACAAATACATGTTTGCTTTTTAATATGGCTTTTTTGCAAAGTTCAAAATGAGAAGTAGTCGGGACTACAATGTCGACAATATCACATTCATTGATTAAATCTTCTGCAAATTGATATCTCTTAATCTGATATTGCTCTGCAACCTGACGACTTGTTTCATCGGACGTATCATAAAATCCCACAATTTCTACGTCAGGGATTTCTTTCCAGTTATTTAAATGGAATTTCCCCAAATGCCCCACTCCAAAAACACCAACTCTCAACATTTTTTTGCAGCGAAGTTAGCGTGCTGGAATTTTTTCTGAAAATAAAATAAGACAGCCGGTATGACATGAGTTTGTAAATTCAATTCAAAAAAAAATGAATTGGATTTTTTTTACAGAAGTTTCAGGAGAGATTTTTCAATAATTGCCTGTATTTGACAAGAAAACGGAAGCGGCTTACAAACCCCATGTATTTATGATTTTCTGTTACGATGGGTAAATACCATACGTCTGATTCCTCAAACTTTTTGACAACACTTTCTACATCTTCATCCGGTTTTACCAATTGATTTGGAATAAAGGCCAACTGTGCAGCAGTCATATAACTGAGTTTTGCCTCGTCATCGGCAATTTTAATGATCTCTTCTTTGCTGATCATCCCCCAGAATCTTCCTTCGCTATCCACGACTGCGATTACAGATTTTTCTGAATTCTCAAACAACATATTAATTTCTCTCGCAGTAGCTTTATTGTTAACCGTAATACTGTCTTTGTCCGTACAGTCACTCAGTTTTATCTGACTAATAATATTGCTGTCATTTCGGGTGGTAAAGATTTTTCCTTCCTCAGCCAGTTTTGTATAATCGGGATTGATGGGTGAAAAATATTTGTTGATGAGAAATGAAGTGACCGATACAATCATCAATGGCAAAAATAAATCGTAACCTGAACTTGATTCTGCAATCAGGAAGATGGCTGTAAGCGGAGCATACATGACTCCGGCCAATACACCGGCCATTCCGGTGAGCATGAGATTGATTAATGGTACATCTTTGAACCCGATTAAAATCAATGCGTATCCGAAAGTATATCCGAGTAAACCGCCTGCAATCAGTGAAGGCGCAAAGTTACCGCCAACACCGCCGGAATTAAGTGATGCACTTGTGGCCACCGGTTTGAACAGCGTCGACAAGGCAAGCATGATTAAAATAATAATCCGTGGATCTTTGAAGAGGCCGGTAACCTCATCATAAATTAAATAGCTGATTTCTCCTGTGCTCAACTTTTCAATGCCGGTATAACCCTCTCCATACAACGCTGGAAACGCCACACAGAGAGCAGCAAGAATCACACCACCGAGTATTGCCCTCTTCATTCCTCCGTAATGAAATTTATCCAGCAATTTTTTTATTCTGGCGCTGGCAAGATTGTAATAACGTGTATAATAACCGGCTACAATTCCCAAAACTATATAGTAAGGTGTGTTGAAATAGTTGAATGCAATCCTGGTATCGAGTGTGAATAAAATATCATTGCTCAATACAATTCTCGTCAGAAGGCTTCCGCACAAAGAAGAAATGACCAAAGGGATAAAATCCGAAAATACCACACCGGTTAATAGTACTTCATACGAGAACATCACTCCGGCAACCGGTGCATTGAATGCAGATGCAATACCGGCAGCCGCACCCCCGGCGAGCAAAAGGGTTTTCTCTTTGTAGCCAAGCCTGTACCTCCTTCCAAAGTTTGATCCGATGGCTGCACCTGTGATTGCGCTTGGAGTTTCCAATCCTGCAGAACCTCCAAATCCAACTGTGATGGCACTCTGTACAATTCTGGAATGCATTTCCTGTTTGTTGATATTACCGTCATTTTGAGCAATGTCAACCAACACCTGCGAAAGCTTAATGTCTTCTTTGGCCTTGTACAAATACCTTGCAACAAGAGTGGTGATTACAATCCCGGCAATGGGTAAAATGGAATAAGCAATTATTTTTTGTCCGACAGAAAGATTTTCTACCGTATAGAATTGAATATAATGCACCGTGGCTTTTAAGGTAATACCTGCCGCGGCCGCAAGAAATCCAACAATGATTCCTGATAAAACGAGAAATTGAAATCTGGTGAGATGGCGCTTTGACCAGAGAATTAAAATTTCAAAGAGGTTGTATTTTTTAAAAGCGTAGGTCTTGGCTACCCTTTTAAAATATTTGAAGTTCCTGATTGACTTTTGAATGTTTCCTTTAGCCATCTTTAATTATGCAAAGAAAAACATTCTATGGTTTAGATTATGCCTGAGATTTTATTTTGTATTAGCGAACAAAAGTTTTGAGTAAGAAAAAATAAGGATAACCTGTTGAATTATCTTTTGGAACTGATAAAAAACAAAATGTAAGATTTCCTGAAAAATAAGTGGAATAACTCTTTGAAAAATATCCGGAAGCGGCCTTAATGCTTTAAAGGAGATCAGATTTTTTCATATAGTTTCCGTCAGGGCTATAAATGAAAACACAACTACCGTCTTTAATAGTTTCAATGATCGGCCTTGAAATTTTTTGTGGCAGGGCAGGACATCCATAGCTCCGTCCGATATACCCTTTTACATTGGCATACGCCGGCGTAACATAATACGCGCCATGGATCACAATAGCTCTTCTGGCGGCATTGTCGTTAATTCCTTTTTCTTCGCCAACCAGTTTCAGTGAATAACCATGTTCTCCCGAATAGGTATTTCCCGTAGTGTAAAAACCGAGGCTGCTCATGTGACTATTTACCCGGTTGCTGAACCGGTTTGCGTACAGTGTTCCGGAATTTCTGCCGTGTGCTACAAATGTTTTATAAAGAACTTTCAGGCTGTCCAGGCTCAGTACAAATAATCTTTGTGTTGTGGATGGTTTACTGAAATCTATTACAGTCAGAACCGAAGAGTTCTCAATTTTACCCTGTTCAAGCAGTTTTCCAAAACCTTTTAATGCAAGTTGAAATGCAGGCTCGGAGAGTCCGGCATCCTCAAGATCCATCGCATTGTACAAACTGAACGGTACGGCAACCGGTTTGGCAGAATCTGATTTTAAAGTTTTTTTTGAAACCGGACTGATGGTGGTAGTTTTCAGTTTGTGGCTGGCAGACAAAAAAGGAAATACCATCAACAACAGAAACAAGGGGCTGATTTCTTTTAATACTTCTTTCATTTTTCTCTTCATGAAACGGTTTTTAGCGAGCTTGCACAAATTCAATTTTGAAAATAAAATATTGGATTTTTTGAAAGTGCTCTAAAATAGGTTATTTATTGGGTTTTTCGGTTATCTGATTCCATTCAAATACATCAATTGGTACAAATTTTATTAAGCGGTTAACATTTTTCACCTGTTTGGAACCTGTGATTTATTAGTTGTAACCTTTTTTGAAAGTTATTTATTGTATCCACTGGTGATTTTTTATTTACAAGAGAAAATTTTACCGTAGATCACACAAATACATCGTAGAACTGCTATGGTTGAAAATACATTTATGGCCGTCGATTCTTCGTTTTAAAATATTATTGAAAAAAAATATTTTTAAACAAAAGAGACATTATCAAAGAAAATGGATTTCTCATTTTTCTTTATTTACATCGTGGGTCATTGGCTGAATAAAGCCTTGCAAAGAAAATAATAACTTGCACGTCTGTAAATATTTTGAAATGGAAAGAGCTTTTGTGGTGGATGCTATCCGGACCCCGATTGGAAAATATGGCGGCGCGCTGAGTTCCATAAGGCCGGACGATTTGCTGGCAAAGACGATTCAGGGGCTTCTCCTCCGGCACCCTGAAATTGATGTGAACGAAATTGAAGATGTCATTTCAGGTGATGCAAATCAGGCGGGAGAAGATAACCGGAATGTGGCGCGGATGGCAGCATTGCTGGCGGGATTGCCGGTTTCTGTTGCCGGGAATACGGTGAACCGTTTATGTGCAAGTGGTTTGCAGGCGATGATGGACGCTTCCAGAGCCATCATGTGCGGCGATGGAAATATTTACCTTGCCGGTGGAGTGGAGAGCATGTCCCGGGCACCCTATGTAATGACAAAGCCTGACAAAGTATTCAGCCGTAAACCGGAAATTTTTGACACTACAATTGGCTGGCGCTTTCCGAATCCGGAACTCATAAAAAAATATTATCCCTATTCAATGGGAGAAACCGCCGAGAATGTGGTCAGGAAGTGGAATCTGACGAGGGAAGAACAAGACCGTTTTGCAATGAGCAGCCAGGAAAAATATTTTAACGCATTGGATTCAGGAAAATGGAAAGATGAAATTTTACCGGTAGAAGTGGCTCCTTACAAAGCTGAAAAATTTGTTTTTGATAAAGATGAACATCCACGCAAAACATCTTTGGAAAAATTAGCCAGTCTGAAACCTGCATTTTTAAAAGATGGAAGTGTGACTGCAGGAAATTCCAGCGGGATCAATGACGGCGCAGCTATGACCTTGATCGTAAATGAGGAAACCGTGAAGAAATATAACCTGGAGCCTCTCGCGATAGTCAGAAGTATGGCCGTAGCAGGTGTGGATCCGGCTATTATGGGTATTGGTCCGATTCCGGCAACAAAAAAAGCGCTGGCACGCGCAGGGTTGTCAGTCGCAGATCTCGATGTTATTGAATTGAATGAAGCTTTCGCATCACAATCTATAGTTTGTATCCGTGAATTGGGTTTTGATATAAATAAAGTAAATGTAAATGGCGGCGCCATTGCTTTAGGACATCCACTCGGTTGCAGCGGTACCCGGATTGCCACAACCTTGTTATATGAAATGAAAAGATCAAAAGCTAAATACGGATTGGCTACAATGTGTGTGGGAGTGGGCCAGGGTGGGGCAATGATTTTCGAAAGGGTGTAACAGGCTAAAGACTGATGTTATCGGAACCAATGACGATTGAATTTGAGCAACAATTCACAAAAATCTCCTTTTCACCATTTCATCAAAATGTTTTACAATCGGATTGTTATCGCGCCATCCGATTTTAATTTTCAATTCCCTTCTGATCCAGTATTCTGCCTCGGGATAAATAGAAAAACCCTGAATGGTTTTGATGCATCTTTCGTACATGGATTCATCACCGCGGAATAATTCATTGATAAACTGAAAACGATCGTTTACGCTGATTGCTTTTCTTAAATCCTTGATTGGCGTATCAGCCAGCGTTTGCGACAATTCAAGCTTTTCAACTTTTAATTTATCATTCAGGCTTTCCCGGGTTTCCTGCGATTCGTAAAATTGATTTGTTTCTGTAATGTGAATCCTTTCCTCAATTTCTAATTTTTCAGCGGCAGGCAACGGATCCTGATGAGAAAGAGTTGGTACTTCTTCAAAAACATCCAGGCCGTCAAGTGCATTATGATGGCTGAAAGTTTGCAACACGGTTGCATGCCTTTTTATTTCTTCCAGTTCTTCTTCAATTTCTTTTTCATCTACCTGAAGTGTGTGTACCACTTTTTCTTCTCCCGTTCTTTTTTCGGGATTACCAATATTTTTATTTTGAGAACCAAAAGATACCGGCATAACTACAGATACCTTCCTGCCTGAATCTGTATTTTTATTGCATTCCATCGACTGCAATTCTGCCTGTAACATTTGGACAGTTTGCATGATCACGCGTATAGAAGCGTTGGATTCAGATTGTTCTTGTAATTTTCTAATGAGTGTTTTCACTCTTTCCATATCTACAGAGTTGTGTGTAAGCGGATTGAGAAAAATTGTTTTTGAATTTTATGAAATTCAGATTAACCTTGCAATTGGCTAAGTTACAGATTGTAACTGATAATTATTTACAAAAATGTTTATAGAACCTCAATTCACGGGTGAACGCCGGGGATGGATAGAAGTGATTTGCGGAAGCATGTTTAGCGGAAAAACGGAAGAGCTTATTCGCAGATTGAAGAGAGTAAAAATTGCCAATTTGAAAGTGGAGATATTTAAACCGGCCATTGATACGCGGTATGATGAAGAGAAGATTGTGAGCCATGATGAAAATAAGATTATGTCCACACCGATAGAAAATTCAAGTTCTATCCTTATGTATGCTCAGGATGTGGATGTAGTGGGAATTGATGAAGCTCAGTTTTTTGACGATCAGATAGTTTCTGTTTGTGAAACACTTGCCCTGAAAGGGATGCGGGTAATCGTTGCCGGATTGGATATGGATTTTAAGGGACGTCCTTTCGGACAAATGCCTGCATTGCTGGCAGTAGCAGACTATATCACCAAGCTTCATGCGATTTGTGTTGTTTGTGGCAATATAGCCCATGTTAGTTACCGTAAGATAAATTCCGGAAGCCAGGTTTTGCTTGGCGAAAAAGATATTTATGAACCCAGGTGCCGTGTTTGTGCCCAGTTGGGCGATAAGGCTGTTAAAAGAAATCCATGAAGCCCATTGCCATCTTAATTAAAAAGGATCTTCTGCTTGAATTGCGCCATCAACACACATTTTTTGGGATACTTCTTTATGTGGCATCTTCCATTTTTGTTCTGTTTCTTGCTATCGGCCATCCTGCTTCAGATGTATATAACGGAGTTTTCTGGATGATGCAGTTATTTATCAGCATTAATGCTGTGGCCAAAAGTTTTTTGCAGGAAAGCAAAGGGCGGATGATTTATTTCTATCTGGTCAGTTCGCCGGTTCAGTTTGTCATTGCCAAAATGATTTATAACGCGGTGGTAGTAATAATTATGGTGGTGCTGAGTTTAATTTTGTTTCTGATTTTACTCGGAAGCCCGATGCTGGATTTGTGGAGATTTGCAGTAATTTCTTTTTATGGCGCTTTCAGCATCAGCCTGGTGTTTACATTGATGTCGGCCATTGCTGCCAAAGCACAGCAGAATGCAGCTATTATGGCTATTCTCGGTTTCCCGTTGATTATCCCTCAGCTAATGTTGCTGATCCGTATTTCCAAGTCTGCCTTTGGATTGGGTTTTGAAAGCGGAGCGCTTACCCAAATGGTTTTACTTCTTTCGGGGCTTAATATCCTCGTTATTGTACTTGCTGTTATTTTGTTTCCCTTCTTGTGGAAGGACTGAAAATTATGATTATTTTTCCCTGAAGGCAGAGAAATTCAAATAAAGAATATCTCTTTTCTTTATAAGAAATTTTTAGTTTGTGCCGGTTTTTGATAAATGAAATTATTGGTCAATAAGCTGTAATTTTGCTCAATAAGTGAAATACTTATAAAATATTTTTCTCATGAAGTTTACGTGGTGGAAAGTTGTTTGCATTGTGTTCCTTCTCTTTTCTTTTATTGCCGGATTTTTAATTAAGGTCCCCAACATCGGCAACCTTCATCAAACAATCAGAAATTTCTTTTTTCATGTTCCCATGTGGTTCACGATGATCACATTGCTTACGCTATCTCTCGGATATAGCATTGCCTATCTGCGTACGCAAAATCTGAAATATGATATCAGGGCCGGAGAATATGCCAAAACCGGAATTGTCTTCGGGCTTCTCGGTCTGGCTACCGGGTCTATCTGGGCCAAGTTTACCTGGGGTGAATATTGGAGCAACGATCCCAAACAAATGGCCGCAGCCATTGCTGTCCTGATTTATTTTGCCTATGTGGTTTTGCGCGGGTCAATGAATGATTTTGACAAGCGGGCACGCATTTCGGGAGTCTATAACATTTTTGCCTGGTTTATTTATATTCCACTGATAATAATTTTACCAAGAATGGTACAATCACTTCATCCCGGCGGATTGGAAGGTGCACAGGGAGGTGGTAATCCGGCCCTGGGCGGAGGCAGCCTTGACCCCACGATGAGAGCCGTTTTCTGGCCTGCTGTTTTTGGTTGGATCCTCCTCGGGATATGGATCAGTGATTTAAAAATCCGCTACTTTTTGCTTACCCACAAAACCATTGTGAATGCTTAGAAAATTGAAAAAAAACTTATTCATAACTGTTATATCCCTGTTGGCCAGCCTGAACTGTTTAGCTCAGGGTGCGACACCAACCGGACAGACGCTTGATGATTTTATGCGGAGTAACAATAAGATTTATGTGGTGATGACCGTCTGTATTGTGATTTTGGTTGTATTGATTTTGTATCTGATAAGGATAGACATAAAAATCTCACATAAGGAGAAAGAAAAATAAAAACTCTTAAATATATATTTTATGGCAAATGAAGTTCACTATAGTTTCTTCCATAATGTGGAGCGGAACTTTGATAAAGCCGCCGTGTTTACGAAGTGGGATGGGGGTATCCTGCGGCAGATTAAGGGATGTAACAGTGTTTATCAGATGAGCTTTCCGATCAAACGTGAAAGCGGTGAGATCATTACTGTTGAAGCTTTCCGTGTACAACACTCTCATCACAAAACACCTTGTAAAGGTGGTATCAGATTCAGTATTGCAGTGGATCAGGATGAAGTAATGGCCCTGGCTGCATTGATGACTTATAAATGTGCAATTGTAAATGTTCCGTTCGGAGGTGCAAAGGGAGGGATAAAAATTAATCCCCGGAATTTTACACCCTATGAATTGGAAAAAATTACAAGAAGATACACAGCAGAGCTGATCAAAAAGAATTTTATCGGCCCGGGTATTGACGTTCCTGCACCTGACTATGGTACGGGTGAAAGAGAAATGGCATGGATACTGGACACTTATTCAGCTATGCATCCGGGAGAAATAGATTCTGCGGGTTGTGTCACCGGCAAACCTGTATCGCAGGGAGGTGTCCGCGGACGCCGTGAAGCCACCGGTCTTGGCGTTGTTTATGGCCTTACAGAAGTTTGCAATAATGATTTGTTGATGAAAAAAGCCGGATTGCCCGTTGGAATCAAAGGAAAGAGAATTTGCATTCAGGGATTGGGCAATGTAGGTTATCATACAGCGCTGTTTGCACAACAGTCCGGCGCTATAATCGTTGGCCTTGCGGAATATGAAGGCGCTATCTACAATTATGACGGATTGGATGTAGATGCTGTTTTTACTCATCGTAAACAAACAGGTTCTATTCTGGATTTTCCAGGCGCGAAGAATTTTGAAAAGAGACAGGATGCTTTGGAAATGGAATGTGATGTTTTGATTCCGGCAGCGTTGGAAAATGTTATCAATAGTGGCAATGCGGCAAGAATCAGAGCGAAGGTGGTTGCAGAAGCAGCCAACGGGCCTTTGACGGCAGAAGCTGATGACATACTTAATGCAAAAGGTGTCATTGTAATTCCTGATATGTATCTGAATGCCGGTGGTGTTACCGTAAGTTATTTTGAATGGCTGAAAAATCTAAGTCATGTCAGATACGGCCGTTTGGAAAAACGTTTTACCGAGAATATGAACAAACACATCGTTACGCAGGTAGAGGGTTTGACGGGAAAGACTATCGACAAGAGTTCCAAAGATTTCATTGAACATGGACCCGAAGAAATTGATCTGGTGAGAAGCGGACTCGAAGAAACAATGATCACTGCCACCAGGGAAATTGTTGATATCTGGAACAATACACCCGGTATTCCTGATTTACGTACAGCCGCCTATGTATGCGCTATCAATAAGGTTGCAACGTCTTACACAGAATTGGGTATTTTCCCATAGTGTTTTTATTATACAGGAAAAGATGGAAAGGAACCGGCTGGAATAAACCGGTTCCTTTCTTTTTTAAATCCCATTGTGAAAAGGCCATTTGTGATGATCAGATAAGTTGGTTGCAAAGGGATATGGTATCTCAACACCTGGTTTAATACTTTTTCAGAAAGATCCGTTTCCATTCTTTTACATTCAATAATCATAAACGGCCTGGCATTTCTGTCATAAATTACGATGTCACATCTTTTGGTAAGGTTGTTTGGAAGTGAGATTTTTTTTTCGACTGATATCAGAGAGGAAGGATATCCGTAAGAAATTAAAAACTGAATCACATGCTGGCGTACCCATTCTTCGGGAGTCAGCAACAGCCATTCTTTTCTGATGACGCAAAAAATTTCCTGACGGTTGTTTGCATTTCTGACCTGAACACAATCCTTCGGAAATTCTATTTTGATGAGGCCTTCCAATCTTTTGTTTTCTGGTTTATAAATTGCAAAGAAAGGGTTTTATGAATATTAAGGGTATCCTGGATTTTCGCCGGCGGATCAGAGAATCGTTTAGCATTCGCCACCAGCCGATGTTTTACCGAATACAATATTTATTTCCGGAAAGGTTTTGATATACATGCAGAATAACAATAACCATTTTAATAAATCTGTAAATCGTATTTTTATGCACTTTAAACAGAAGATTGTCAATAACAATGAAGACAAAGAAAGAAATTGTAGAAAACTGGCTTCCTCGTTATACCGGAGAGCGATTGGAAAATTTTGGAGAATACATTTTGCTTACCAATTTCAACAATTATGTTCAGATGTTTGCCGACATCCACAATGTAAAGGTGGTGGGGATGGATAAACCAATGGAATGTGCTACGGCCAATGATATAAGTATTATCAATTTCGGGATGGGAAGTCCGGGTGCTGCAACGATTATGGATTTGCTCAGTGCCGTTAATCCCAAAGCCGTTTTGTTCCTGGGCAAATGCGGCGGATTGAAGAAACGGAATAAAATCGGAGATCTTATTTTGCCCATTGCCGCACTGCGTGGTGAAGGTACCTCGGACGATTATTTTCCACCCGAAGTTCCGGCGCTGCCTGCATTTGCGCTGCAGAAGGCCATTTCAACTACTATCAGGGAATATTCGCAGGATTACTGGACGGGCACTGTTTATACTACCAACAGAAGAGTGTGGGAGCATGATGAAACTTTCAAAGGATATTTGAGAAAAATCAGGGCTTATGCGGTTGATATGGAAACTGCAACTATTTTCACAGTTGGATTTTATAACAAAATTCCCACCGGGGCATTGCTACTTGTCAGCGATTCACCGATGGTTCCGGAAGGTGTAAAAACTGCAAAAAGTGATGCATCTGTTACATCGAAGTTTGTTGAACAACACCTCCGTATCGGGATAGATTCTCTCAAACAGCTAATCAATAACGGACTTACCGTTCGTCACCTAAGATTTTAGTCTATCAACTCCATGCAACCCTCCCTTTTACGAATTAATAATTTATCTGTTGATTTTCTTTCGGAGGGGAGGCGTAATCATGCACTGAAAAATATTTCACTCGATATTCAAAAGAGCGAAATTGTGGCAGTTGTCGGGGAATCCGGTTCGGGAAAAACCGTTACCTCGCTATCCATACTTAATCTTCTGCCGAAATCTGCCGAGGTGGTTTCAGGTGAAATTCTAATTGATTATCAGAATACCCGGACCGATCTTCTGAAGGCTCATTCTTCCGTATTGAAAGATATCAGGGGAAACAGGATTTCCATGATTTTTCAGGAACCCATGACCTCACTTAATCCTGTGATGAAATGCGGCAAACAGGTAGCCGAAGTTTTACAAAGGCATAGGAAGATTTCAAAACGACAGGCCTTCCAAAGGACGGTTGATCTTTTCAAAAAGGTACGGTTGCCCAATCCTGAAAATATTTTTTACAGGTATCCACATGAATTGAGCGGCGGGCAGAAACAACGCGTGATGATTGCCATGGCTGTGGGGTGCGAACCGGAATTATTAATTGCTGATGAACCCACGACAGCGCTTGATGTAATGGTTCAGAAAAGCATTGTTGAATTGCTTAAAGAATTACAACAATCAATGGGAATGGGTGTTCTGTACATCACGCACGATCTTGGACTGGTAAAGGAAATTGCCGACAGGGTGGTGGTAATGTACCGGGGAGATATTATTGAAACAGGGACGAGAGAAAAAATTTTTACAAATCCTGAGAAAGATTATACCAAAGCATTGTTAAGTTGCCACCCCAGGCCTGAATATAAAGGGAAACCCTTGCCCATGGTCAGTGATTTTATAAAACTGAAGGATGAAGAAATACTTCATTTTTCCGCAGTTCTTTCCAATGGATTAAAACATGAAAATACAGAAGGCAATAATTTAATAGAGGTAAAAAATCTTTCTGTGAAATACCCTTTGAAAAAAAACTTCTTTGGTAAAATACTAACTGAATACAATGCGGTAGATCATGTTTCATTTAATATCAAACGGGGAGAGACTTTGGGATTGGTGGGGGAGAGCGGGTGCGGAAAAACAACTCTTGGGCGGGTGTTGTTGAGATTGATAAATCCCTCATCAGGCCAGGTTTTCATGGACGGTCAAGATTTTCTCGGCATTAATGAAAATGAATTGAGAGATAAAAGAAAAGAAATTCAAATCGTTTTTCAGGATCCCTACGGTAGCCTCAATCCGAGAATTACAATCGGGAGCGCCATCCGGGAACCGCTGGATATTCATAGAATCGGAAAAAACGAACGGCAGAGAAAAGACAAAACAATAGAATTGCTGGAAAGGGTGGGATTGAAAGCAGAACATTATGACCGTTATCCTCACGAATTCAGCGGTGGCCAGCGGCAGCGTATTTGTATTGCCAGGGCACTGACAGTGAATCCGGGTTTTATTGTATTTGATGAAAGTGTTTCGGCTCTCGATGTCAGTGTGCAGGCCCAGGTTTTAAATCTGCTGTCCGATTTAAAACGTGAATATGGATTTACGGCTGTTTTTATTTCTCATGATCTTTCGGTGGTCTATTATATCAGTGACCGGATTATGGTAATGCAAAAAGGAAAAATCGTAGAATCGGGGAGCGCCGCCGATGTCTTTTTTCATCCTAAAGAAGAATATACCAGGAATCTGATTGAAGCCATTCCGGGAAGAGAATAAAATCAAACTAAATACTTAGTATTTTCAAATGCTATCCGGCTTTGCCGGTAATTATTGCAAATAAAAAAACAGGGAACTTTTTTAGCTCCCTGTTGTGAACATTAAAAAGCAAGGCTTATTGATCCCACCAGATTTTGTCTTTAAAGATATTTACCGTAGGTACATTTTGCGGATTGGAAGTGACTTCACTGCTTGCATACGGGAATCTTTCGGGGAAACCGAAACTGGACAAATTGTTGTTCGGGTTGTTCATGGTTGGAATTCCGTTTCTTCTTACATCATTGTACACCTCAATAGATTCCTGTTCGTACATCCCGATATATTTCTGTGTCAAAATTTCCTGAAGGTTTTCGGCCATTGTAGTTCCAAGCCTTGGAGCTACCTCAGTCGTATAATAATTATCAGCCTCGCCAATGGTCAATCCATGAAAAACAAAAGCGGCTTCGATGGCCTGCTGCAAAACAGCGGTGAAACTTTGTCCCTTTCTTGCCAAAGCTTCTGCTTCGAGAAACAGAAGTTCATGGTAGGTCATTAGCGGGGTGGGGACAGTGGCATCAGCTTCAGAACCGGCAGTGATATTTGAATAAGAATATTCACCATTTCCGGCTCTTGTTCTGTCTGAGGTACCATTGGGTGCCGGTACAATGTCTCCGTTGTTATCAATCGGAACAAAATACATCTGGATCCTTGGGTCATTTCTTGATTCCATAAGGTTGTACAAGGTTGCACCCGCACAGAAGTCACCTCTTTCCATATACGTAAAATCAAACCACGGGTTTGAACCTATTTGCGTGTTTTCGTATTTGCTGAAGATGAAAGCATTGCTGCCGCTCGTAAATCCTTTGGGAATGCAGGCCAACACCGAATCTATGGCTGTTGGTACCACACGTTCAAGGTGCATAAAGTACCTTGCTTTCAGGCTCCACGCTGCTTTTAACCAATTCGAGGTATTTCCTCCATAAATCAAATCTTCTGAGGCAAAGGCTGAGCCGTTGCTTCCACTCAGATTTGCAATGGCGTTGTTCAATAATCCGAAAATGGCGGTATAAACATCCTGCTGTTTGTCATATTTCGGATGAACATTTCCTGAGCCTTTTAAGGCGTCGGACCAGGGAACATCTCCCCACATATCTGTAACAATGGCAAGGTTGTATGCTGTTAATACCTGAGCTATGCCAAGCATTGCAGGGCTGGGATTGGATCCGCCTGATGAAGTCCTGGAAATAATGTCTTTCAGTACACCCAGATTATTATAGGTGCTGTTCCAAACGTTATCCATGAGGGAGGAAGCGGTTATACCGTTTCTGCGATCTGCATCGTAAAATTGTTCGTCCACTCCGGCACTCTGTTCGGTATAAACCGAGGAATACCAGGCAAGATCAGTTCCTGCTGTACCAAATACTGTTGAAACTATTGCGCTTGGTAAAATATTAGCTGCAGGTACATCGGTGGGGTCATTCAAATCCCGGTTGATAGAGTCCATTGTCTTCTTTGAACAACTTGCCAGGAACAATATAAGGACTCCCGCTGATAAAAATTTTATGTATTTCATTTTATTTCTTTTTAAAAGTTGATGGTATTAAAAGGTTAGATTTAATCCAACACTTATGCTTCTCGTCTGAGGCAAGGACATGTAATCAAAACCTCCCTGCATATTTCCATTACCCTGGGATGATTCCGGATCAGCATTCGGCAGCGCCGTCCACAACAGGATGTTGTTGGCCGCAACGGTAACCGATGCTGCACTGATGAACCTTGTTCTTTCCACAGCGCTGTGTGGTACATCAAGGGTCAAAGCCACATCACGGAGTTTCACAAAAGATGTTTTGTAAATGTTGGCTTCGGAGATGTTAGCATATACAGAACCGTACAAGGTCTGAAAATTATTTGCACCAGTGATGACAATGTCGTTTGCAGTGCCACCTTTGCCGTCTGCTCCTACTGTGGAAGCCTTAACACCCGGGATGACCATCTTTTCGCTACCGCGGTTTCCTGTGAGGGCTGAAGTTCCATAAAGGTTAATCAGCCTGTTCAGGCCTGAGTACATCTGGCCACCATTCTGCCAGTCAACAAGGAAACTCAGATGGAGGGATTTGTAAGAAAATTCATTATTTACTCCCAAAGTGAATTTAGGTGTTACAGAACCAATCACACCGTCTGAACCAGCCAATGGCATACCGTAGGTAGGGCTGGTGGGATCGTCATCTATTTCAACCTGTCCCTGGGCATTTTTCAGGAATGTGGTTCCATAGATGGAAGGGTAGGTAAACCCAATTGCAGCTCTGACCTGGGGATCAACAAATCCGCCGAGGTAAATATTATCAACACCGGGCGCCAAAGCAATCACCTTGTTGATAATTTTGGTAAAATTTCCTGTCAGATCCCATTCAAAATTTCTTGATTTTACCGGTACCAGCGTTAACGTTGCTTCATGCACATTGCTCTGCATATTCCCTGCATTTCTTACGATTTGTGAGAATCCGGTAGAACCGGCCATTGGGATAGAAAATATCTGGTCAATGGTTTTCTGATGTGAGTAGGTATATTGTAATCTGATTCTGTTATTGAAAAATCCGAGGTCTGTACCTACTTCAAATGAATTGGTGTTTTGTGGTTTCAAATCCGGATCATAAAGGGTCGGATTTTGCTGGAACCCTACAACACCGTTAAACGGGAATTCGATATCTTCCTGAAGAAATCCGCTGCCGGACCCACCCTTTACATAAACCGGTTGAATAAATGTTCCCGGCGCTCCGACCTGCGCGTAAGAACCACGTAATTTGCCATAAAACCCGTGTCCGTTAAGGCCATTGAGCTGGCTGAATACCCACGAAAGGGAAACAGACGGATAGAAGAAAGAACGATTATCCGGCGGCATGGTTGAAACGATATCATTTCTGCCGGTAACATTTAAGAACACCATGCTCTTCCAGTCTGCACCTGCCTGCGCAAAGAAACCAACGGTCCTGTTTTTAAATACCGCTTCAGATGTTGTCTGCGTACTTGCATTGCTGATATTATCAAATCCGGGAATAATGAAACCATTACCATTCCCTGCAATATTTCTCAGATAATTGTCATTGATTTCATTTCCAACCAGGGCATTGATATGCCAGTTATCGTTTATTTGTTTGTTATAAGTAGCAGTGAAAAGTGAATTGAAACTACGGTTAACCAATGATCCGTTGGTCAGGTTACCTGTTGAGAATGGGCCTGAACCAAATTCAAAAAGTTCTGTACGGTCCGTCGTGTATTGATCGGTTCCGACCTGGTACCTGATGGTCAGGTCCCTGATGGGATTGTAGTTGATAAAAGCATTTCCGAATACACGCCTTGTTACTTCGTTGAATTTGTTGAACTGAGTGCCCCAGTAGGGATTATCAAAGGTTCCTCCACGGTATTGAATTTGTTTATAATTGTTGCCTGCTACATGTATCGGTGTTCCCTTGAGATCATAGCTCACAGGCGCTCCGTAAATTTCAAAAAGGTAACTGTTGTTTCCGGATGGCATTTTATTAATTGCCGTAGATGATAAGTTTACATTAGCACCTACCTTAATTTTTTTACTTGCATTGAAATTTCCTGAAAATCTGGTGTTATACCGGTTCATACTTGAACTTGGAATGATACCTGACTGGTTGGTTGCTCCCAATCCGATAGAGTAACTGCCGAAATCACCATTTTGCGCAATGCTTACATTGTTTGCTGCTGTATATCCGGTTTCAAAAAATTGCTGGGGATTGTTATAAACCTGGGGTGTGACCCATTCTCCTTTTTTGATATTCCAATATTTCCCCTGGGTTTGTGAGGTAGGATTGTTATTGTTGAACTGATTCGGAACATTTCCTCCGTAGGTCGGGTTATTGGGTAGGTCAGTAATTAAGGGTCCCCAGGAAGTGGATGCTGTCTGACTAAAGGCTCCGGCACTCCCCTGTGCGTACAAATGTTGAAGATCCGGAAGCCTTGATACATCGTCAAATTGGGAATTGGTAGATACACTTACTACAGGTTTCCCTCTTCTGATCCCCTGGCCGCTTTTTGTTGTAATCATGATGACACCATTAGATGCTCTCATACCATAAAGTGCAGATGCTGCCTGGCCTTTTAATACACTGATGGACGCAATATCGTTGGGATCAATGTCAATTGAACGGCTTGAATAATCAGTCCCGGTAACTCCATTTCCACCCACTGAGAAATCAGGGTTACTGTTGATGGGCATTCCGTCGACTACATAAAGAGGAGCATTGTTTCCATCAAAAAACCTGGCTCCACGGATGAAAATCTGGGTTGATGCACCAGGCATACCACTGGATGGCCTTACTTCCACACCGGAAAGTTTTCCTTCCAGTGCCTGGGCCAGATTTGGGTTGGCTCCCTTGGTGAGCTGGTCTGAGCTTAAAGACTGTGTTGAATAACCCAATGCTTTTTTCTCACGTGAAATGCCCAGGGCTGTAACGACAATCTCATTCAGGGTTGTTACCTGTTGTGTCATTGCCAGGTTGATTACAGATCTGCCCCTGACCTCAATTTTCTGTTCGTTAAAACCAACTCCTGTAAAATCAAGAGTTGCATTTCGTGATACATTGAGTTCATATTGACCATTGGCATCAGTCGTGGTTCCTGTTGTGGAGCCCACTACCTGAACTGCGATGCCAGGAACCGGCTGGCCATTTGGACCAGTCACAACACCTCTTACAGAGTGGGTTTGCGAAAAGGCAACCGCTCCGGTTAGCATGAGTGTTGCAAAAATTGCAAAAAACTTACTCATATTTTCCTGTTTTTTAAATAAGATTTAAATAAATCCTAAAACAGGCAATATTTTTTATTGAGCCGCTGCATTATAGTTTGAAATATATTTTAATATAAATCAATATTTTTTGACAACATCTATGTAAATGCTGATGTATAATAAGATATCTAAAAAACATTTTTATAATTTGAACTATTTCTAACTTTCCGTTAACGTAAGATAACCGGACTTAGAAATTCCGAATGCTTTGGGTGAATGCAGATAAATCAGCAATCCGGTAAGCAGGTTTTTCTGAACCTGGAAATTCCGTTTTAAGAGTCGGTTTGGTGTTAAATTCAGAAATCGAATCAATCTGGAATGGTCATGGTTGAAAACACGGATAACTTTAAATAAGAAAGCCGCCCAATTGGATGGACGGCCTATCTTTCAGCTTACTTATTAACTATTGTTTCTGCATTTTAATATTGTAGTTGATATCATCATTTGAAATTGTTACATAATATATTCCCGGTGTCAAAGAAGGCAGGTTGGTAATATTGACTGAATTGCTCCCTTTAACTGCTTTGATTGTTCTCTGCATAACAGGCTGCCCTATGGAATTTCTGATAGTCAATATGGCATCGGCAGTTTTGCTGGCAGTAAAAGAAGTTGTGAAATAAGAAGTAAAAGGATTGGGATATACTTCCATACTTGCATGGTTCCCGGTGTTTATTTTAACCACATTGGTATAAACAAACTTGCCATCCATATCCACTTGTTTCAATCTGTAGTAAACATACTGGCTGTTTCCCGGCTGGTTATCATTGAATGTGTAATTTTTAACCACATTGCTGTAACCGGCAGCTTTTACAGAACCCATGTAAGAGAATTGCTGGCCATCGGTACTTCTGTAAACTTCATATCTGTCGCTGTTCATTTCCTGACTGGTTTGCCAATCCAAAATAGCAACTCCGTTTGTATATTTCCCGTTGAAATAGGTAAGGGTAACTGGAGTCGGCCCGCAGGCATTCACGATCAGTGTGTATTCGTTAACAAAAGTACATGTTGGGTTGTCCAATCCGGCCTGTGAGGTAGATACCACCAGCCGGTATTTGTAACCGTTCATACTGGTGGTAACATTGTTTAAGTTAAGGGATAGGGAATACGAATTACCGGAAAAGGTTGCCTGGGCAGGCGTAGAGTTATCAGTAAAAGTCTCTCCGCCGTCAGTACTAATTTGCCATTTGTACCATGAATTTGTTTGGGTTGCATCATTTACAGTAAACAGTACGCCAACATTTGAGTTTTCGCAAACTGCATTTTGTAATGGGCCATTGATCCCTGAAAGGGTAATATTTGAGCTGACTACATTAAAGGAGATATCATCAAGTCCAAGGTCATTTCCAAGGGCTACCGCCGTAGCATTGATGACTTCAAGATCAACTGAACTTACAGTTGAAGGAGCAGTGTAAGTTCCGCTCACCTTTACCCATGTCGGGGTACTTGTGTAGGCAATGGGGCCGCTGGTGGCTATTGTTTTCTGCACGCCATTTGCAGTAACCCTGAAACTAATATTGGGTTCACTGCCCTTTTTGGCATAGGGGCTTGATTTTGGCAGGATATTAAGTACCCATGCTGAGAATTCATATTGTGTTCCGGCACAAACTGCGATTGAACTGATTTTATAAAAAATAGGGCTTTTGGTGTTGTTAGGTGCACCGTTCACAGCCATAAACCAGCCGCCATCACCGGTGTGATCCTGGCCGCGCCAGTCGCCTTTGATGCAGTTTCCACCATTATTATCACCTATATTCTTTATCAAAGTATAAGTAAATTCCGGCTGCAAACCGCCACTGGCGGCTGTGTAAGTATATGCACTTCCGGGTTTAGCGGGTCCTGCTCCGGTGAGTGTATTTAATGCGTTGCCAATATCTCCAACCGGATTATAACTGTGAGTTCCGGCATCGGTACATGGATCTGCATTGACATTTGGTGTAACAAAGGGTGCACTAAATGTTCCTTTTGCCCCTAATAAATTAGGCCCTGTCTGAGCTTTTACTTTGGCTGAGCTCAATATTGCGAGAGCCATCAGTGTGAAGTAAAATTGTTTCATTTCTTTTGCGGTTTTAGTTAAAAATTGTAAGCTGGTAGTGCAAAAGATATGGGGATTATGCTGAGATATTTTTCAGGGGATAATGGAATTGGAATTGTCAGATTCCGGATCCGGTATTTTAATAAGATAGTGGGGGGTCTTAACGTTTGCTGAATTGTTGCAGCAGTTAATCGGGTACAAAACTATATTCCTACCCGACATTTGCAAGTATTTTCCGAAATATTTTTTGAGGGTATTCTTACGGTATGAGTGTTTTTTCAATCGCATAATGGTTTTCCCCTGGGGTTTTTTCTGCCAAAGGAATATTATCAAACTCTTATCCCTATTGCTTTTAAGTAATTTCCACAGATAGCAGAACTAATAAAAATCTTTTTAAAACTACGGGCAATTTTAAATATGAATACCCGTTTAAAAATTGTAGAGATCCTCCTTTTTCCCGGAACCTCATTTCAATTGCTTCAAAATCCATTTCCATGAAAAAGAAAAAAGTAACCATTCTGATTGTTGGCAGCGGCAACAAAACTGTCAGCAAAAAACGGATTTCCGGCTATTTATTAATTCACTGGAAAAAGTTTGTTGCCCTTGCTGCGATGGTTATTATCTTCTTGTCGGTTTGCATCGGTTACCTGATTTCCGACAGAAGCAGGCAGATTGATATTCAGGTGTCATTAAAAAATAAGATTCACCATCTTCATGCTTCCTTTGCTGAAATTGATACAGCGGCAATTAAAGATAAATTCAATCACATTGATGATGAATTGAGAGGAATCAATGATTATTTGAAAGCGAGAGGTATCAAACAAAGTATTTCATTGCCCCAGGGTGGGGATGAAGACAGTGGTTTCACATCGGCTGAGGAAACCGGCGATTTTTATGAAAAGTACATTCAGAAGATCAGCTATAATTTTTCGCACATCCCGTTGGGATATCCGTTTTATGGGGCCATAACCTCCACATTTGGGCACCGCGAAAATCCATTTAACGGCGAGGGCATCGAAACTCACAAAGGACTGGATATACGCGCCCCGATGGGTTCCCCGGTAAAAGCCATGGCAAAGGGCACCGTTTCATTTACGGGAAGAAGAGGAGGATATGGAAATTGTATCATTTTAAGGCATATTGATGGGTATGAAACCCTGTACGGTCATTTATCAAAGATTTTGGTACGTCCCGGCCAATCTATTGACATCGGGCAGGAAATCGGGAAAGTCGGTTCCACTGGTCGTTCCACAGGCCCGCATCTTCATTACGAAATCATGAGGAACGGACAGAAAATAAATCCACAACCATTCTTAACTCTAAACTAATATTCTATGTTTAAAAAATCAGATAAAGCAAAATCGGTGGATTTTGCCAAACAGGAAATCAGCACATTAATCGGAGAGGGATACCATGTCAAAGGTGATATTGAAGGTACCTCGGTGATACGCATAGATGGAAAGGTTACCGGCAATATAAATGCTGAAGGTGGGATTATCCTCGGTGAATCCGGAATTATTGACGGTAATCTCATTAGCCGTTCTGCCGTTATCTATGGCAGGGTAACCGGAAATATAAAAAGCGGGCAGTTGGAATTAAAGAAATCAGGTATTGTGGAGGGAGATATCCAGACAGACACCCTGGAGATAGAATTGGGTGCGCGCTTTACCGGCAAACTTGACATGAAACAAAAAGATGGAGTTACCGATTCTTTGAAAGAAGTAGGATAGTTACCCCATAAAAAAATACCGCTTTTTTAGGGCGGTATTCATTTATTTTATTTTAATGAGTTATCAGAAGAAATATTTCAACCCAAGTTGCATACCCCATGTGGTTGAAGAACTTGCAGTCTTAACAAATGCCTTTGTTACCAGGTCTCCTTTGTATTCAGCAAGTGTGTAAGTGGGTGTACCATTTACGATTCCTTTGAATGTTAATGGATTTCTTACCGTATATAGGCTTGTTACTCCCCAATCTCTGTCTATCATATTAAGCAGATTAAGGACGTCGACACTGAATTGCAGATTATGCCTTTGGCCTCCTACTTTCACGAAGAAATCCTGAAGGAAACGTGCATCCAATCTGTTGTACCAGGGGTAAAGAGCAGAATTTCTTTCTGCGTATTGCCCTTTATGATGACGCAGATATGGTGAATTAGCAACAAATTCATCATAAGCTGCCTGTTGTTGTGCAACTGTGTATTTAATTGTACTTCCCTGCATGAAGTTGACAAATGGAACATCTGAACCCTTTGCATAAATGTACATCAGGTCAGAAGCATTGTTGCCATCGCCATTCAGGTCGCCACCAATTAGGAAATTGTATTTGTCTTGTGCCGATCCCTGATAGAACAAACTCAGGGTAGAGGCCATGTGGTTGGCATATTCAATCCTGTATGAAAGAGCAGCCACCACTCTGTGTGGTATGGAATAAAGAGAATTATACAATTCCAGATTGTTAGGCGTACCCACATTAGCGAGGGATTGCCAAACTGAAGTTGCCTGAGAACCCGGGTTAGAGGTTAACTCGGTTGCTACCGTATAAGTGTAGGCTATTGATCCGTAAAATCCTTTTGAGAAAGATTTATTAATCTGGGCAGTAGCTGAAAATGAATAACCCTTGCTGTAATTTTCAAGTACTATCACACTTCCCACCGATGGATTGACAAATTTGGAAGCACCTGTCTGTGTGGAGGGGTAATAAGGCCTGTTATCAAGTCCGGTAAGATTGCCTGCCGGAGCGATCAGGTTTGCATTACGCATATACACAGTGTTGATATTTTTTGTGTACAATAAATCAATGTTTGCTGAAAATCCATTACCCAGTTGTTTTTCAACTGCGAAGTTGGTCCTGAAAATCTGAGGGAATTTGTAATTGGGATCAATAAGGGTGAAACTTCCCGGAGCCTTTGCTGTAACGGTTTGAGGGAACATTGAATTATAACCATCCGGATCCGGATTAAACGTCATAGTAGCCAATGTTGCCAGATCGTTTACGGCTACACCGTTTTGATATACACCGCTACCGCTTGGCATATTGGTGAGATAAACAAATGGCATTTTACCGGTGAAGATTCCCAGACCACCACGAATAACCAATCCTTTTTCGTCAGGAACTCTCCATCTGAAACCGGCGCGTGGTGATAACAGCAATTTTGATTTCGGCCAATGCCCTGTGTTGTAGTTCATCATTTCACCATCCTTATTCGGGAACTGCAATGCATTGATAGCAGGGTTCGGTATAGGTTGTGCCAGGTAAGTTGGTACATCACCTCTGATTCCGTATGTCAGTTTGAAGTTAGGATTGATATTTACTTCATCCTGTATATAAATACCCAATTGTCCAACTTTCAGGTTGGCTGAAAAAACCTTGTTTTGTCCAGGTACCAAAGAATAAGTATAAGAGAAGTAGGCAGGAGGTGCATCCGTAATAAAGTCATTCAGCGTATTGTACATATACAAGCTTTCTGAACCTCCCATGAATGCATTACCAACTTTTTGGTATTCATAGGTAACACCTGCAACCAGGGTATGCTTGCCCATGAAGTGAGTAACATTATCAGTAAAAGAAGCAATGTTATTAACTACATCATTATTTCTTGTAAATGGATCCGTTCCGGCAGACATGTAATTTCTACCTTGGGTAACGCCGGGAACTGTTCCGTCTCCGTTGAATATTTCAATGGTCGGGAACATTCCGCCCGGGCTGAAACGTGTATCCTGATCGTGCGTGTAAGCCAATAAAAGTTGATTTGACCATTTGGGATTAAAATTACTGTTCAATTCCAAAGTCCCTGATTGGACCGTATGGTTGAATCCATAATCTGAATTTGAGAATGCGATTGATTGTTCACTATTACGATTATTAGGCAGTCTGGATTGATTTTTCAATACAGCTACACCTGTGGAAGGATTATAGATTGTAAATCCTCCTGCGCCGCTGTTTGGAACACTGCTTCCATTAACCGGAGACTGATCTGTACCCTTGAAGTTTGAATATCTCAAAGTCAGTTTATGACGTTCACTGATATTCCAGTCAATTTTACCCAGAATTTTGGTATTCTTTGTGGCATAATTGGGCCTGTTGTCGTAAACTCCTGTGTTATAATTGTATTTGGTTTTTAAGAATTGGCTGAATTTATCCAAAGAATCTTTCGGAGCAGCAGATACATTACCTGTGGCACTTGATCCGGTCGGGATCAAGGTAACTGCATTTGGAACCTGGTTATTTTCCTTTTCAACATTCACGAAGAAAAATAATTTGTTCTTGATAATCGGACCGCCCAAAGTAGCACCGTATAGTTTATTGGTCTGAGTCGGATTAGTTACATCTACTTTTCCTGCATGTTTTCCATTGAAACTCCCATTGCGATAGAATCCATAAACTGAACCATGGAATGTGTTTGTGCCGCTCTTGGTAGTCACGTTCAAACCTGCACCCGTGAATCCCGATTGTCTCACATCAAACGGAGCGATGTTCACACTCACTTCGTCAAAAGTTTCAAAGGAAATAGGGCTTGAACCACCGCCCGGCATCAGATCTGAGCTCAACCCAAAGTTGTTATTCAGGTTTGCACCATCTATCTGCAGATTGTTGAAACGGCTGTCCATACCTGCGAAGGAAGTACCATTGGCCTGAGGAGTCAGACGGGTAAAGTCTGTGATGCTCCGGCTGATGGAAGGCAGCGTGGCAAGTTGTCTGGAGTTGATATTGGTGCTCAACCCGGTTTTGATTGTAGTTGGGCGCCCGGTCGCAGAGATGGTGATCTCACTCAATACGCTTGCCTTGTTTGAAAGCGAAAATTGAGCATTATAGGTATCACCCAATCTTAAAGTGACCCCATCAATGGTTTGAGTGGCGAACCCGATGGATTCGGCTGTGATAGAGTAGGGGCCTCCGATCCTTGTGTTCGGAATGGTAAAGTTTCCGTCTTTCTGAGTTACAGTAAAATATTTAGTTCCTGATGGTAGGTGAACCGCAGTTATTGTTGCCCCTGCAATGGGTTCACCACCTTCTGACCTTACAAAACCAGAAATGTTACTGGTCGTAACCTGTGCCTTTATGAGGAAAGGTGTCAACAGTACTGCAATCAGAATTGGTAAAATTCTTTTAAAATTCATAGCTGTTTTTTTTATGCCGCAAAGAAAATGAATTATCGGCTAATTAACACAATATTTATTAACATTATCAAAGACATTTTTAAACACTGTTTCGATGCTTTTGTGGATTAAATTCTCCCTTATTTTCTAAAAGATAATTATATGAGTTTTAATCAACAATTGATGCCCATCTATACAAGTGTTTGCTATCTTTGCAATTCAATAATTTAATTCATGTTTGATCAGATTGAAGATGCCATAAATGATATCCAAAAGGGTAAAATGGTTATTGTAGTGGATGATGAGGACCGCGAAAATGAAGGTGATTTCGTCACCTCTGCCAAAAACGTAACACCGGAGATTATTAATTTTATGAGCAAATACGGGCGCGGACTGGTTTGTATGCCCATCAGCGAAGCCAGGTGCCATGAATTGCAATTAAATCCGATGGTTCAGCACAATACCGCACTTCATGCCACTCCTTTTACCATCAGTGTTGATTTATTGGGGCACGGGTGCACCACAGGAATCTCTGCCCAGGACAGGGCGAGAACTGTGCAGGCAGTCCTTAATCCCGAAACCAAACCTGATGAGCTTGGAAGGCCCGGCCACATTTTTCCTCTGATGGCAAAGAATGGTGGTGTGTTGCGCCGCGCAGGCCACACCGAAGCTACCATTGATCTTGCGAGGTTGGCAGGACATGGAGAAGCCGGTGTTTTGGTG
This sequence comes from Chitinophagaceae bacterium, assembly GCA_017307735.1. Lineage (GTDB taxonomy): Bacteria > Bacteroidota > Bacteroidia > Chitinophagales > Chitinophagaceae > Ginsengibacter. The sequence continues at coordinate 13,610 of JAFKGR010000014.1, read as the reverse complement.
GAGATTATGAATGAAGATGGTACCATGGCAAGGCTTCCGGAATTGACCAGGATTGCTGAGAAACATCAACTGAAATTGATTTCCATTAAAGATTTAATCCAGTTCCGCCTCAGGATGGAATCTCTGATAAAGAAAGAAACCCAGGTGAAGCTGCCTACCAAATATGGCATATTTGAATTGATTGCTTATACACAAACGAATACAGGAGATCTCCATCTGGCACTTAAAAAAGGTGAATGGAAAAAAGACGAACCCGTGATGGTTAGAGTACACAGTTGTTGTATGACAGGCGATATTTTAGGCTCTTTGAGATGTGATTGCGGAGATCAATTGCATACTGCGATGAGAATGGTTGAGCAGGAAGGCAAGGGTCTGGTATTGTACATGAATCAGGAGGGCAGGGGAATTGGCCTTCTCAACAAACTCCGGGCTTACAAGTTGCAGGAAGAAGGATTGGATACGGTGGAAGCCAATCTGAAACTCGGATTCAAGGCAGATCAGCGGGATTATGGAGTAGGTGCTCAGATACTCAGAGATTTGGGGATTTCCAAAATCCGGCTTTTAAGTAATAATCCAAAGAAGCGCGCCGGCCTGCTTGGTTACGGGCTTGAAATTGTGGAAACAGTGCCTATAGAAATCAAACCCAATAAATACAACAAGAAATATCTCCTCACCAAAAGAGATAAGATGGGCCATAAGATTCTGAAGGTGGAAGAATAAATCCTTTCTTTTTAAGTTTCGTGCATTTCATTATCCCTGTTCAGTATTATCCTGAAGGTGGTGCCTTTTCCGATTTCAGTATTTTTTACAAACAATTGCCCTTTGTGATATTGTTCAATAATCCTTTTGCAGAGCGACAATCCGAGGCCCCAGCCGCGCCGCTTTGTCGAGAAACCGGGTTTGAAAATCCGTTTGATAATTTTGTTGCTGATTCCTTTTCCGTTGTCTCTGACATCAATCAGTATTTTGGTTGAGGTAGTGTGCAGGGAAATATGAATCTCACCTTCACCATTCATCGCGTCCAGCGCATTCTTGAGCAGATTTTCGATTACCCAGTCAAACAGCGGGGGAGAAACGTTGGCAATTGTCTCCTCTTTTTCGGGATGAAAAAAGAAGGATACTTTTTTGGGTGCAATATGCCGGATATAGCTGATCATGTTCTGAATCAGGATGGTAATATTATTCGGATCGAGATGTGGAGCGCTCCCGATTTTTCCGAAACGATCGCTGATGAGGCGCAGCCTTTCCACATCTTTTTTCATTTCATCAGCCACAGATGTACCTGCATTATTTTGTTCTTTTAAAATTTCTATCCATCCCTGGAGAGAGGTCAGCGGTGTTCCGAGCTGATGTGCAGTTTCTCTGGCCATTCCCGCCCAGACCTGGTTTTGCGTGGCCTTATTCCGCGTGCTGATTGAATAAATAATGATAATGATAAACAAGGCAACTACCAATAGTTGCACAATGGGAAAGTACCTGATTTGGGTAAGCAGCTCTGAATCTCCATAAAAATATTTGTCGGCGATATAGGGTTCCTGGCTGAGCACAAGTACAATGGGAGGGTGAGCTTTTCTGAACTGATCCAGTTTTTTTTCAAGAAGTTTTTGTGTCGGTGCATGACGCGAATCAATATTCCTGAAGTCGATTATACTATCTTTTTCGTTTGTCCAGATAACCGGTATATCGTTGTTTTGCTGCTGGATCTGGCTCGCCAGGGTGAGGTCTGTCCCCGGAGGTGCAGATGCAATGAATTTGTTTGCCTCCACCCATTGGCTGATTTTTTCTCTTTCTTCCGAGGCAATTTTTTTTGACAGGAAATTTGAATAGAAAATAGTTCCTGTAACGATAACAACAGCCAACAGGGCCAATCCGATCCTGAAATTTAAATACTGCCTGAGCATAAGAAGCACTAAAGATATTGAAGAGAATCAAATAAACAGACGGCCCGGTTAATATTTTGATACGCTGTGAAAATCAATTCCCTTGTTCCCGGTATGATATATTATTCTGATTAAATTGCATCCGGCAGCCATTATTGCCATAACCGGGTAGATTTTTAAGAAGTGATTCAAAGATTTGTACAACAGATAAAATTATATAATTATGGCGGGAACAATGACAAGGCCAAAGAAAATTAATTTCAATAAGGCTTACGAAATTTATCCGGATGGAAGGGTTTTTAGCAAATTCACCAAATCCTTTTTGAAGGGAGGAGTGGTCGGAAAAACCGAAATGGTGACGATAGTACATCCTAAGAGGATTTCAAAAACAATTTCCAGAAATAAACTGGTATATCATTTTTTTGTACACAAACTAAATCTTTTGAAAGATGATTACGCCATCGTTCCGATAGATGGCAACCGGAGGAATCATCACTACAAGAATCTTCGTAAAGTGTCGAGGACTGATCTGATTTTTGAGACCATCCTCAAAAAAGGTTTGTCAGGCAGGAGTTCACATGACGGGCGTACCAGCAAATTGTATAAACGTGAAAGAGAAATTTTCAGGCGTTGGAAAGGAGGGGAGACACTCAGCGTTTTGGCAAAGGAGTTTGGCGTTTCGGATATGAGTGTGCACAGGGCGATTGCGCGTTATCTCAAACAAAAAGAAATGAGAAAAGAAATGAAACAGTCTGAAAAGAAATTTTCAACCGGAAAGAAAAAGCAGTTGTCAGGAAAGAAGAAAGTTAAAGGGAGAAAATAATATCAGGGAAAAAAACCAAACCCTCAGCGATGCATGATTTGAATGTTTCGTTTGGTACCATAGCTCACTTTGCTTATGCTTAATCCCACCCGACGATTTTCAATCGGGGCGTGTCTGTCTGTAGAAAAATTAAATGTACCCGGGACGGGAGTTCCTGCCTGACTGCGTCAAACGTTCAGGGCTTTCAACCGGCATGGAAGCAAGCCCCTTGTTGGTGGTTCGTGCTATTTTACTGCGGTCCAGTCTTCTAATTTTATTCCGATTATTCTTTTAAAATGGTTTGTATTATTAGTTACCATTGTCAATTTATGATTTACTGATGTTACGCCAATTAAAAGGTCAAAATCGTCAATCGGTGTTCCCGCTTTTCGCAGTCTTGCCTTTTCCTTTCCATACAAGTCTAAAGAGTGAAAAATTGGCAATACCTGCACACCGGTTAAAAAATTGTCCAGAGTTTTTCTATTTTTCTCACGATGCTCACTATTCTCAACACCGAATTTCAATTCTGCTAAAGTCATTTCTGAAATAAAAAGATTCTCAGATGGCACGCTGTCAAATTTGGTTTCCAGGTCAAACTTGCCCTTCATGTAAAATATAGCGATGTTGGTGTCAATCAGATATTTTTTCAAAACGGTTCAATTTCTCTGGTAAACAATCTGCTGTTGCGGATTTCTTCAATAATTTCTTCGGCTGTTTTCTCTGATTCAAAAGCACCAAAAGATTTTTTAAATGAAGATTTCCTGTCGCCCAAATCTGTTTTAACTGATGCTGTCAGTTTAGAAATCAAGTCAAGTTTATTGTCTGGACTTAAATTTTCTAAAAGTCCAACATAACCGTCTATAATTGTCGTATTGGTTTCTGTATTCGTCATGATGTAAATTTAATGAAGAAAGTTGAAACATTTCTTACCTCTGAATGTATGAAGATTTCTCACGCATGACCACCAACAGACAGGGAACCCGTATCCCGCAGTTGCGGGACTGGCCATCTACCATTTGAAAAAAGTACCCGGGACGGGAGTTCCTGCCTGACTGCGTCAAGCAGACATCCCGCAGTTGCGGGACTGGCCATCCCGATTTTCAATCGGGACGTGTCTACCCCTGTGAATTAATCAAATTCTCAATGAATTTTCTGCTTTTCATTTTCTTGAGGTAAGATTCTCTTTTTACAGCGTCCCCTCTGGAATAGAAAACTTCGTGATAAAGGAGGACCCAGGGAGCGAAAGCTTTTGTGGAAGGCACCATTTTGGCATTGTGCCTGAGAACTCTTTTTTTCAGATCAGCACATTGGCCGATGTAATATCTATCGGCAGCATGCGAATAAAGTATGTAAACAAAAAACGAAATGAAAGAATAAAAGTACCCGGGACGGGAGTTCCTGCCTGACTGCGTCAAGCAGACATCCCGCAGTTGCGGGACTAACCATTACTGGCCATCTACCATTTGAAAAAAGTACCCGGGACGGGAGTTGAACCCGTACAGCCATTGCTGGCCACAGGATTTTAAGTCCTGCGTGTCTACCAATTCCACCACCCGGGTGATACTTTTTCAGAACCTGCGCAAACAAAAAAAGCAGTCATACTGCTTTTACTGTTGTGAGCGGAAGACCGGGTTTGAACCGGCTACCCCGACCTTGGCAAGGTCGTGCTCTACCAAATGAGCTACTTCCGCTTATGTTGAAGAACTTTGAACGGGCTGCAAAAATAGAGTTACAATCAATGCCACCCAAAAAATTATTTCAGAATTATTCACCAAAATTACTTCAAAATAAAAAGCAACCGAAACCGCTTTGCGTATGGCGATTGATTGGCAGGATTTGGACTAACGGCCCCGCCACTGACAAACCTTACTTTGCCAAATAAGCTTCTTTGGCTTATTCTCAAAACTTCCCGGATTGCACGGCGGTCGCAATGAATAAAATGACCTCAGGATTTATTTGTATGTGGGATTGTACAATGTGTTTGACGGAACTTCCACATTGGGTTTTCCCTTGTAACGGTTCACATACATTCCCCAAATCATTCCGGCACATAAAGCGAGCATAATCGCCAATTGGCAATAAAATAGAAACCTGGAAGTGCTGACCCAGCTATAGGCCAGATCGTTTTTATGGCTGTTAGTTCCCTGTTCTTGTTCCTGTTCCATATTTTGAAATTGATTGTAGCAAATGTAAATGTTTGATTTGATTATTTCATTTTTTGTTACCGACAATTTGTGAAAAAACTTTTTGCCTCTGAATAAAAAATGTTTTGACTATGCTCCCGTCAAATACTCCTGCAAGATCGCACAGCCTCTTTCGGGAATGGTTATCCGTTTTATGATTCCACAACCACCTGTAAAAAGCGCCGTGTGCTTTTAATATGGCAATGACATAACTGAGTTTTCCTTTTACCAAATACATGCCACCTGCCACCCCATCCAGTGCCATTCGTTTTAAGATTTTTGGTGTTCTCTCTTTTTTGTCCAGGTTTTTGTACATCATGATCAGGTTGTTCCTGAAATTGAGAAATACTTTTCTCGTGCTGCCCTGTTGCAGGCTGCCTCCTCCCAAATGATATACTACCGAGGATGGTTGTACGAAAATTTTATACCCGGCATTTTGCAATCTCCAGCACAAATCAATTTCTTCCTGATGTGCAAAAAAATATTCATCCATTCCCCGGCATTCCTGGTACGCATTGCTTCTGATAAAAAGAGCCGCACCGGATGCCCAGAAAATCGGAACTGCATCGTCATATTGGCCTTCATCTTTTTCACAGAAATCGAATATCCTTCCTCTGCAAAACGGATAAACGTTCTTGTCTATCCAGCCTCCGCAAGCGCCGGCATATTCAAAATATTCCGGATTGTTCAGGGAAAGTATTTTTGGCTGACAGGCAGCTATTTGTTTGTCCGACTCCATTAGTTCTATGACCGGAGCGATCCATTTTGGCGTCACCTTCACATCGCTGTTGAGTAAAACAAAATATTCTTCTTTTAAATTTTTTAAAGCCCTGTTGTATCCTTCGGCGAAGCCAAAGTTTTTATTGAGTTCAATAATTTTTACAGAAGAAAAAGTGTTTTTCAATAATTCCACAGAACCATCGGAAGATGCATTGTCGGCAACATAGATCGCGAAGTTTTCATATTGGGAATCCAGTACCGAAGGTAAAAATTGTTCGAGAAAATGTTTTCCATTCCAATTCAGAATAACGATGGCAACTGAAGGAGAAATCTTGTTTGACTGCATTCGGAGTAGAATTGGTTCTGAAGTTTTTTACCGTAACCTGTAAATCATCTTCTGTGAAAAACAAAGTTTTGCAGCCACAAACTTAACCATGTAAAATTATTTTTCAATTTTTACTCTTCTTAATTCCAGCAGATTTGAACTGTTAGGTACAAAGTTTTTTACATAGGGCTGCACAAGCCGCACAACCATATCATACCAGATCGGAACCACGGGTGCATCTTTCATCATCAGTTGATCTGCCTGCTGGTAAATTCTGTAACGGACAGAATCATTCGTCTCTGCCAAAGCTTTTTCGTAGAGTTTGTCGAATGCCGGATTGCTGTACCTCGTATAATTGGGAGGTGCAGGATTTTTGCTGTAAAAAACACTCAGGAAATTTTCGGCATCCGGGTAATCCCCGATCCAGCTACCCCTGAAAAATAATGCTTCTGATTTTGCGGTTTGCTCCAGCAATAAACTTTTTTGAACCACATCCACTTTTACACGGATTCCGATTTGTCTTAGTTGATTGGCCACAAAACTGGCAATGTCTCCATAGATGGGAATGGTCAGCAACGGAATTTCCGGCAGGCCTCTTCCCTGAGGGTATCCTGCTTCCTTCAAAAGTTGCATTGCTTTTTGCGGATTGTAATTGTATCCTTTTACACGGGAACTGTCAAATGATGGCAATCCAAGTGGTACAAATCCGCTGGTAGCCGGGGTGCCAATAGAATTCCTGATGTATAGCATCAGTTTCTTTCTGTCGAATCCGTAATTGATGGCCTGCCGGACCCGCACATCTCTGAGAGGAGAATTTTTCACGAGGTTTTTAGTTGTATTCATCAGAATCCCGAAATATTCTGTCGTCAGGTAGGGGTGTTTCTGTAATACAATTTTGCCTTTCCAGTCGGGCCTCAGTTCTCCTGATTTGGATAATACTTCATCTTTGAAAGAAGGATCAATATCATTGACAAACTCCAGCCGCTGTTGTTCAAATTCCAAAAACTCGGTCGCCTTATTTTCAAGAAACGTAATTTTAATCCCGTCGAGGTAGGGGAGGCGGTTCCCGGCACTGTCTCTTTCAAAATATCCGGGATTCTTTTTCATGATTATGGCCTGTCCTTCTTCCCATGCCACCAGTTGAAAGGGACCGGTTCCACACGGATGGCTTCTGAAATCCTTGCCGTATTTTTCAACTACTTCTTTAGGTACAATGCTGCAATACTGCATACTGAGCACGCCGAGAATCGGATGGAATGGTTTAATGAGTTTTAATTGGAATGTTGAATCATTCAAAGCAGTGAACGGATGCGAAGGATCAACGCGGCTGTTGAAAATCCAGGCGCCGCTGCTGGCTGTGGCCGGGTCAATAATGCGCCGGAAACTATAAGCAACATCCTGCGCCGTCATTCTTCTTCCTTTTCCTCCGGGAAAGGCACCGTTGTCCTGAAAATAAATATCATTTCTCAAATGGAAAGTAAACGTAAGGTGATCTGCCGATTCATCCCAGCTCTTGGCGAGGGAAGGCGCTATATTCATGTTTTGGTCAATCTCGACCAACGTATTATATAGTTGATGAATGGCCCACATAACGGATAATGATTTTGCAAATGCAGGATCCAGGCTCGCAATTCCGCTTTGTTCATTGTAATGAAAAATATTGTTATTTCTCTTTGTTTGTCCGCAGGAAAAGAGGCCCAGGGTCAAAGTCAGAATTATGAAAATGTGAAATGTGCTGTAGGTTGTTCGTCCTGATTTAGTTTTTAATTTCATCTTTGTCGGCTGAAGCGATAAATTTAATAAATGAAAAAGATTCTACTCCTGTCTATCACATTTCTTATCCCGTGGTTAACAAATGCCCAGCCGTTTACCCATGCTGACACTTTACGCGGAAGCAATGGCCCGGGCCGCGATTGGTGGGATGTGACACATTACGATTTGCACGTAAAGTTTAATATTCCCGATAGTACAATTTCCGGATATAATATTATTTCATTCAAAGCGAAACCCGGTTTCCCTCAATTTTTTCAGATAGATCTTCAGTCTCCTCTGATTCTGGATTCGGCGATTGTAGATTTCGGTTACCGTTTTTATTCCAAAAAGATTAAAGGGCAAACAAGGACCATCGTAAGAAGCCAGCGCCGGAAACTGAATGTAGGGCAGGATGGCAATGCATGGTTTGTGAAACTGGATTACGCCGGAAGAGAGAATGACCGCCGACCAGTTTTAAAAATAAAAGATACGGCCGGATTCATTCCCAATCTCACCATTTATTATCACGGAAAACCACAGGCTGCAAAGCTTCCGCCATGGGATGGGGGAGTGGTCTGGAAAAAAGACAAATGGGGAAATCCTTTTATCGGTGTGGCCTGCCAGGAAATTGGTGCAAGTGTCTGGTACCCGTGCAAAGATTATCAGGGAGATGAACCGGACAGCGCTTCAATGTCATTCACAGGGCCGGACAGCCTGATGATCATCAGCAACGGCAGAATGCGCGATTCTGTAAACAATCATGATGGCACTCATACGTTAACATGGGCTGTTGTAAATCCGATTAATAATTATGACATCTCGCCTTATATTGGCAAGTATGTGCATTGGCGTGAAATGTATCCCGGGCTGGATGGGCCGCTGACAATGGATTACTGGGTATTGGACAGCAACCTCACTATTGCAAAAAAACATTTTGAAGATGCCACGCGGATGATGAAGGCCTTTGAATATTGGTTTGGCCCGTATCCGTTTTATAAAGACGGGTACAAACTGGTGGAGGCTCCTTATCTGGGAATGGAACACCAGAGTGCCATTGCTTACGGAAATCATTTTGATGAAGGGTATCTCGGCCGCGATTTGTCGGGTACAGGATGGGGATTGAAGTGGGATTTCATTATTGTACATGAAAGCGCGCACGAGTGGTTTGGAAATAATATTACTACCAAAGACATTGCCGATATGTGGGTGCATGAGGCTTTTGCCAATTATGCCGAAACCTTGTTTACAGAATATTATTACGGCAAAAAAGCAGGTACTGATTATATTGTCGGAGTAAGAAAAAATATAAGGAATGACAAACCAATCATTGGATTTTATGGCGTTAATAATGAAGGAAGCGGAGATATGTATTACAAAGGAGGCAACATGATTCATGCCATCAGGCAAATTATCAATAATGATGAAAAGTTCAGGTCTGTTTTGCACGGATTGAGTTCACAATTCAGGCATCAGACAGTGTGGGGAAAACAAATAGAAGATTACATCAGTGAAAAATCAGGTATCGATTTTTCCAAAGTATTTGAGCAATACCTCACAACTACGAAGATCCCGGTACTGGAATATAAAACAGAAAACGGCAGGTTGTTTTACAGGTGGGCAGATTGTGTGGATGGTTTCAATATGCCCGTCAGGATTTTTGACAATGCCGGAAAACTGAAATGGATACATCCAACCGGTGCCTGGCAGGTTGCGGGTGATGAATTTAATACTGTCAAAGCGGATGAGAATTTTTATGTAAATGTGAAGGAAACAGGTGATGATTAGTTTTTTGGTAACCGGGTATCGCACACTGACCAGTGCAAAGAAGATCGTTTGGGGAAAAGAATTTTTGAATATCCTGAAATTGTGAGGGCCGCCACTATGAAAAGGTTTGCAGCATTTTTTAGTTATTATTTTTTCTGGATAATTTTTTTCATAATTACCAGGGCGCTTTTTCTTTTCTATCACATCCACCTTACCAATGAATTGTCGTTTCAAACCATCCTGAAAACCTTTTTCTATGGTTTCAGGATGGATGCTTCGGCAGCAGCCTATATATCGGTACTTCCTTTTCTGTTGTATTTGATAAAATCAATCATCCCGGATTTACGTGTAAGGGGAGTTGTCAGGATTTATACAATCGCCCTGATAGTAATTATTTCTTTTTTGACTATTGCGGACCTGGAACTCTATACCGATTGGGGATTCAGGCTGGATGCAACCCCTTTAAAATATTTTAGTACACCAAAAGAAATGATTACCTCAATATCGTCTTCTCCCTGGATCGTACTGTTAATCATTTTTGCATTTCTCTGTTTTCTCTTCATTTTCTTATTCCGGTATTTTAATATTTCTCCTTTCAGGAAAAGGGAAAGGCCTGCATTGCTCAACCTTTTGATTGCATTGTTCATGACTGCTTTTTTGTTTATTCCGATCCGCGGAGGTATTCAAAAAATTGCATTAAATATCAGTGATGTTTATTTTTCGGATCAATTGTTTGCCGATCATGCCGGCATCAACCTGCCCTGGAATATTATTTACAGTTTACTCAACAGAAACAGTGAAACGAATCCATTTGAATATTTCGACAATAGAGAAGCGGAAAGTGTTGTCAGTTCTTTGTATAATACCGGAACCAAAAAGATAACTCCGGCTCTCGATACAACCCGGCCCAATATAATTTTCATTATCATGGAAAGTTTTACCGCCAAATGGGTCAGTGCTGTTGGCGGGGAGGTTGGTGTAACACCCAATCTTGATTCTATTGCTGCCAATGGATTGTTGTTTAAAAATATTTATGCAGCCGGAGACAGAAGTGAAAAAGGGCAGGTTGCGGTACTGAGCGGGTATCCTAACCAGGCCATCAGAAGCATAATCAGGACGCCGACCAAGACGAGAAATTTGCCGAGCCTTGCAGGGGTTCTTGAATCCTATGGTTATACTTGCAGCTACACCTATGGGGGAGAACTGGAATTTGCCAATATCAAATCGTATCTCATCAATGTGGGGTTCAAACATCTGGTTTCGAAATATGATTTTCCCATTTCCGAACGTACCACTTCATGGGGCGTGCATGATCAGTTTGTATTCGGAAGGTTTCTTTCTGATATTCAAAAAGAAAAGCAACCGTTTTTCTCTGCCATTTTTTCATTGAGCAGCCATGAACCCTTTGATGTTCCGTTGAAACATTTTGGCGGGAGTGATGAAACAGATAAGTTTAAGAATTCAGTTTATTATGCCGACAGTGTTTTGGGAGATTTTATCGGGAAATTGAAAGAAACACCACTTTGGAAAAATACACTCGTTGTAATTACGGCCGACCATGGCCATCCGTTGCCGGGGAATGATCCCACTGATGTTCCTTCAAAGTTTCATATACCGCTGGTTTTTACCGGAGGCGCTTTGACATTGAAAGGAGTGATCAATAAAACAGGTTCACAAACAGACATTGTGACAACGGTTTTGGATCAGCTTCACATCCCTGCTGAAGATTTTCACTGGGGTAAAGACCTTCTGGATTCCTCTTCAAGATCATTTGCATTTTACGATTTTAATGACGGGTTTGGCTGGATTACAGACAAGGGGTATATCACATTTGACAATGTTTCCAGAAGGATCATTCATCAAACGCCGGGGTATGACACCACGCAATTAAAGATTCCGAAATCATATATGCAGGTTTCTTATGCAGATTATCTGAAGAGGTAAGTTGTGAGGTATGAAGACTGATGAATATTTTGATATGCTGTAATTGGATGTTGGATTAAACTGAATCATAAGTTTTCTTCCCCGGTTTCCGGGTCGATTTCTTCCCGCTACAGGCAGAAGAGTTGCGCTTGTGAAATTCCGGAAGTTTCGCCATCCCGCTATCGTTGAGAGGCAAAGAAGCTAAAAAAGCCCCTTTTGCAGGTTGACAAATCCCGTATGTTGATCAACTTTTCTCATTTGTCAATTGACTTTTGCCATTTGTCAATTGACATTTCCCGTATGTTGTTCAACTTTTCCCATTTGTCATCAAATTCTAAAAGATACTTTTTATCTTCTTCATAATAACTTGCTTTTTCGAAATCTTTTCCGGCAAATTGAATGATACTTTCCCATGAATCCCATTCAGTGATTGTCTGGAAATGGCAAATGTCATTTTCAACCCTTCGCAGGATTTTGGCAGACAAATTTCCTTTGATGTTTTTGTAATCTTTAATTCCGGTGTCTTCAATGTATTTCAAATAGCTGTCTGCATCTTCAGTTTTTGTGATTCCATGCCATATCCGGGTGATCATGATATTTTGTTTAAGTTAAATTGATGGGTTTGCCGTCAAAAAGTATGGTATTCTAATGAATACGTGATCAACTTTTATTTTCTCCAGGGGTATACCAACAAATATCCTTCATTTTTATTTTCAATCCTCAAAAGAAGTAAGGGCCTGAAAGCCAGGTATCATGAAAGTTCGTTGATGGCAGTCACCACTCTGATTGACATTGGTCATAGGAAATCATATGGTAAGCAGCCTAAATTAGCTACAAAAATTCCCGGACGAAAGAAACGAATTGTTTATCAATAAAATTCATGATCATGAAAGGTTTTAAAATTAATATCGAAAAAGAAACGGAGGCGAATAATAATTTTCGCAAAGTATTATATACAGCCAGCCACAGCCAGCTCGTGCTGATGGCGCTTAAACCAAAAGAAGAAATTAGTGTGGAAGTGCATCCGGGCAACGACCAGTTTTTTCGCATTGAGTCAGGGCATGGAAAATGTTTGATTGACGGGAATGAATATGAATTAAAGAAGGGTGATGCCATTGTGATTCCTGCAGGTGCCGAACATAATGTGATGAATACCAGCAAAACCGCAACATTGAAAATGTACACGATCTATTCTCCTGCACACCATAAAGATGGTATCGTCAGGGCTACCAAACATGAGGCTGAAACCAGGGATGAAGAGTTTGATGGTGTGACCAGTGAAGCATTGATGGTGTAATTAATGATGGCAGAGCTTCGTATCCTGTCTTCTAATGATAACCTTGAATACCAGTCCTTCAACTGTGCGACATTGTTGCCCTACAGTTGCAAACCATAGATGATGAGTAAACTGGAGGAAATAAGGATTTCTTTTTGGGGCAAAATCCACCGTGCTGTTTACCGTGCCCGGGTGCAAATCATTGGAGTGGGAATCGTATACATTTTGTCTGTTCTCACCGGCGCCCTATTGGTTCATCAGGGCAGCCAGCTTGCATTGGACTACCGGGACAAACTTGTCCAAAAAGCTCAGAGCAACGACCCGGCTGCGATTGCTTATAAGGAGGGCAAATCTGTAAAGGCCGCATTGTTTGATTTCGGGCGGAACCTGGTTATTGGCGCAGTTCCCCAGACAATTACGGGGTTGACTGTTATTTCGCCATACGGCTTTGCAGCCTTTCGGGGCTGGGTAGGTGGCATTGTTTCGGTCAATCGCCAGCATAAGAGCCGGTTTGCTGACTGGAAGCAAGCCTTATACTTCATCATCACCCTTATTCTTCAATTGATACCCTACACGTTAGCCGGCGGGATCGGAGTGAAACTCGGTATGAGCTATTTTAAAAAATATCCTGAATATCAAGGTCAGAAACGTTGGCTTGGATATCCTCTTGAGGCATTACGGGATACTGCGAGGGTTTATGTCCTCATCGTGCCTCTCTTTTTCATTGCGTCATTATGGGAGTTTCTTATTCCATGGAATTGATTCAACAAAACAAAAGTGCAACGTCGCCCAATACGGGGCGATAAAAAATATTCTTTTTTAGATATTAAATTATTTGTAACTATTCAGTCCCCAGTATAGCGATAAGGGATAAGGCATTCAAAACATTTTGTCCGGATTTGATTGTGGTATCAATAACGGATCTCAGGATAGCAAACATATCGGCTCCTTCGGCAGATTTGAATTGACCTGATATCTTTTGTTT
>JAFKGR010000033.1 GCA_017307735.1 Chitinophagaceae bacterium | reverse complement strand
AAGAAGCAAAGCGGCTATGGGATAGATTTGAATTTATTTATACGCCCAAGCATGGAAGCTGGCTTAACATGGCAGAAATAGAACTGCATGTATTAAATGGCCAATGCTTAAACAGGCATATTGCCAACATTGAGAAAATTAAAGATGAGGTTCAGGCATGGCAATCAAACAGAAATAATAAAAACAGAAAAATTAATTGGCAGTTTACAAATAAGGATGCGAGAGTAAAACTGAAAAAATTATACCCGTCAATTCATGATTAACTTGACACTAGTTTTAGAAACTCGATATGACAGCACAACTGCAACTGGTGAAACTTTCAATAGAGGTGGCAAAACTGACATTATTCTAAAGTATGCAAAAGACAATAGCAATTTATTTGTTGCTGAATGCAAATTTTGGCATGGGGCATCTGAATTTCACAAAGCAATTTCACAACTATTTGACAGATATTTAACTTGGCGTGACTCGAAAGCTGCATTGATACTATTTGTAACAAACAAAGATTTTACGAACGTTATCGAAACTATAAGAAAAGAGACACCAAATCATCCTTACTTTTCAAAATCAGTTGGGACAAGAGGCGAAACATCTTTTAGTTTTCAATTTCATTTACCACAGGACAAAGACAAAATAGTATTCTTGGAAATAATAGCATTTCATTATGACAAGTAGCAATAAAAAAGAAAGCCGAACCGCTAACAAGGTATTGCCAAAAGCGGGGCTGAATGGCTTCGATTGGGCATTTGTGCAAGGTTCAACATTCGTTCTTCGATTGAACTATTGTACTAAAAATCCCCGCCTTCGGCAATACCCAAAACGTTAGCTGCAACCCTAAAAGACGACACAACAGACGATAAATGAACATTAAAACGAGAGACATAATGCCAACCCTTCGCAAAATAAAAAGAGCTGCAAGCCAACGCACAAGCCGACACAAATTGCAGCACATTTTATTTTGCCCAACGCACCCAAGCCCACCCACCACCCGACTTTCGGACTATTGACAATTTGGCGACAACTTTCGACCCGAAAAAGGATTAAAAACTTAACTTAGCGACTTGTAAAAACGACTTGAAATTTTAGAGATATAGATGGCAAAAAGTAAATATGAAAACTACACCAAAGAGCAACTAATAGACAAGATAAAGCTATTAGAGAAACAGCGATATGGTTTAGTTTGGGAAGACAAACCAGAAGAAATTGCAGACCAGTGCGAAAGAGAGCTTCCCGTTCTGACAGAAGACAAAACAAAGGAAATTGTTAAAGACCATTCAAAACCTACGAACTTCATTTTTGAAGGCGACAACTATCATACGCTTTACACTTTAAATTTTACTCACAAACGTAAAATTGACACAATTTACATTGACCCTCCTTACAATACTGGAAACAAAAGTTGGAGATATAACAATGATTATATTGACAAAGAAGACAGGTTTCGTCATAGCAAATGGCTGTCATTTATGAGTAAAAGACTTCGTTTAGCTCGAAGGCTCCTAAAGGAAACTGGAATAATTATTTGTGCTATTGATGATTACGAATTTGCATCTTTGAAATTACTCTTTGATGAAATTTATGGAGAACAAAATAGATTAGGAACACTTGTAGTTGTTCATAATCCAAGGGGAAGAAATGACGACAAATTTTTTGCAAGTCAACACGAATATGTGTTGGTCTATGCTAAGAATTCAGACAAAGCAACAATTCATCATTTTGCTTTAAATGATGATGATAAAGACCAATACAAAAAGGCAGATGATATTTCACCGTTTGCTGAAACCTCTTTTATTAGAACAGGTAATAATTCCAAAAGAATTGAACGCCCTAACCTCTACTATCCAATTTATTACAATGAAAAAACCAATGAACTTTCATTAACCAAATCAAAAGGATGGGAAGAACTATTACCACTAAATAATGACGGTGAAGAAAAAACTTGGCGTTGGGGTAAAGAAACATTTTTAGAACTCCAAGCGACTGAATTATTTGTTAAGAAAGTAAAAGGCGAAAACAAAATTTACAAGAAAAGAAGATTAACAGACAATACTGGGAAAAAACCAAAAACTGTTTGGTATGACTCAAAATATGATGCTTCAAGTAATGGAATTATGTTACTTCAAAAAATACTTGGAAAAGACAATACATTCAACTATCCAAAATCCTTGTTTGCAGTAAAAGACATTTTAGAAATAACTACCGAAAAGAACTCTCTGATACTTGATTTCTTTGCTGGCAGCGGAACAACAGGTCAAGCAGTTTTGGAACTTAACCAACAAGACAAAGGCAACAGACAATTTATTCTTTGCACAAACAATGAAAATCAAATTTGCGAAGAAGTTACATATCCAAGAATTAAAAAAGTTATTGAAGGATATAGCGACAAAAAAGGAATAGCAGCAAATGTAAAATACTTTAAAACTGACTATGTTCCTTATGTTTTGACGGATAACGACAAAAGAACTTTAGTTTTCAAAAGCACAGAACTACTTTGTATTTCGGAAAATACCTTTGAAGTTGTTAAGCAAAATAAAAAGAAAATGGACTTCGCCATTTTCAAAAATGCTAAACAATTTACTGCAATCATCTATGACGAAGACAGTATTGAAAATTGTTGTGATGAGTTAATCAAAATAAATCCTAAACACAGAGTTGTAATTTATGTGTTTAGTTACGACCACACTTATGATGAATTGGATTTTGAAACATTGAATTTCAAATTTGATGTTAAACCAATTCCTGAAGCAATCCTAAATGTGTATCGTAAAATTTCCAAATTGAAGCGTAAATGAAACAAGTAGCATATCAAGAAGAATATATCACCGAACTGACTGAAACGGCAGTTAAACTCTTAAATGACAAATACAGAGACCAGGGAACTATTGTTTTAAAAGCACCCACTGGCTCAGGTAAAACCTATATGATTTCACAAGCAATAACCAAGATTGTGAAACAACAAGGAAGCAAAGCTTCCTATTGTTTCATTTGGTTATCTGTCAATTCATTACACGAACAAAGCAGACAAAGTTTAAGTCAATATCTGGAAGATGAAAAACTATTAGAGTGTATAACTATTGACGATATACAGAACAACACTATTGAAGAAAACGAAATTGTATTTATCAACTGGGACAGTCTTATAAAAGAAAATAATGTTTTCCGAATGGAAAATGAAAAGGACTGGAACTTACAATCAGTTGTTGCAAACACTAAAGACGATGGCAGAGAAATAATTTTAATCATTGACGAGAGCCACAGAACAGCAAAAGCCGAAAAGGCTCAAGATGTAATAAAGGAAATTGACCCGAAGCTAATTATTGAAATGACAGCTACACCTCTTGATAGAAGTGGTAAATTAATTGACATTCCATTAGGCAGAGTAATTGCCGAAGGAATGATAAAAAGTGAAGTTCAAATAAATCCTAACAGTAAGCACATAAAAGAAAATAAAGACCTTTTGAATGTTGCTTTAAAGAAACGTAAAGAATTACAACAAGCATATAAAGAACTTGGAAGCGACATTAATCCTTTATTGTTAATTCAAATTCCCAACAAAAAACAAACAGACAGTTCAAATCCAGAAGATTATATAATTGGCTTACTTGCGGACCACGACATTACTGAAAGAAACGGAAAACTTGCAATAAGAATTTCAGGCGTTGATATAAAAGAACTTGACGAGAAAGTAAAACCACACAATAGCGAAATAGATGTTTTAATTTTCAAAGAAGCAATTGCACTTGGTTGGGATTGTCCGAGAGCATCAATAATTTTTCTTCAAAGAGAATGGAAGCAGGAAAGATATAGTTTCAACATCCAAACATTGGGTAGAATTATGCGAATGCCTGAACAAATGCACTACCCAACAAAACCAATGTTAAATATTGGCTATGTATTTTCAGCATCAGATAATTTTGAAATTGTTCAAGAGTTAGCAAACGACTATGTGAGCAATTTGCAAATGGAACGTGATGAAGATTTAAACACGAAACCCGTAAAGCTAACAAGCGAGTTTATCCGAAGAAAAAGAGAGCTAACAAGACTTTCAGGTGATTTTAAAAAATGTCTTTTTGAAGCAGCAAAAGAACTAAATACAAAAGATGAAATTAATACAAGCATAAAACAAATAACTAAAACTGTTGCCATTGATGGTAAGGTTAAGGAGCTTGACAAGGAACAAAGACAAGAAATTGAGTTTTCAGAAAAAACTTCAATCAAAAAAGATATTAAGGAAGTAGCTGACAGTTATATAAACTTCTGTGCGGATATGTCTAATCCTTATGCCAAAGCACGTTCAACAAATATTATTAAATCATCTCTAAGAAGTTGGTTTAAAGATGAATTTGAAATTGGAGACGAAGACCAAATTTCATTAATCGTAATGAATAGGAGCAATAATTCTTCAATTAAAACACTACTTGAAGAAGCAAAAGAAAAATACAAGAACTTACCTACCAAAGACGAAGAAATTTTACAAAATACAAATTGGGAAATCCCTGAAAGCATAAGCATCTTTACTGATTACGAAATTTTATCAAACTCAAATAAATCCATTATTAAACAACCGGACGAGAAGAAACTTTTCGTAAAAAAGAACAAGAACGGCAAAATTGAACTTTCAATTCCCGAAGTTGACTTCATTAAAGAACTCGATAAAACAGATGACGATATTCTTTGGTGGTTTAAAAATGGTGTAAGCGAAAGCAAATATTTTGGAATTGCTTATAAAAAATCAGACGGTTTTCATTACGGTTTCTATCCTGACTTTTTAATTAAAACAAAAAAGGAAACGATAATCGTAGAAATAAAGGACGACAAAGATTTTAAACCTGAAAATGCGTTAAAACTTCAAGCTGGTAGAAACTACATTTCAAGAGTTCAGAACAAAGAGAAAGTAAGGTTTTATATGCTTTCTCCTATTGATTACAGCAGGTTTTTTAATCTTTTAAAAGACCAAGACCTTGATAAATTCAAATCAACTTTTGAAGAAAGATTATTGCGTTACAATCAAAGTCAAAAGAAATTAATTGAAAACAAGTCTGACCAGACCGAAAAAGATAAAGAGATATTAGAATTGCTATCTGAATTAGACCAAACCATTAATGAGTTAAAAGACCAAAAATTCAAAAATGAACTTTTGGAAATGGAACTTACAGAAGCACAGGAAAACGTTCAAACATTAGCAAAATCATTAACTGAAATCAAACCTGACAAAGAAGAAACTAAAGAAATTCAGATTGACAAACCTTTTAACATCTGTGTTTTAGGTGAAGTATTGGACCAGACTTTAATCAGTAAAGAGCTAAACAAGTATTTTGACAAAATTGGTGTTGGAACAAAAGACTGGAATATTGAATACTTCAACAATTCTAAACTTCAAAACAGTAATGTTTTAAGGTCGTTACACAAAGGACAAAGCAAATTCAGTTTAATTGTAACAGGACAAATTTTTCATCATTCAGGAAAAGGTAATGCAAAAGCTAATATCATTTCAGAATTAAAGAATGAAAAATATATTCCTCACTGCATTGGAAGTAATCCAAAAGACTTGTTGACACCTGAAAAAATAATAGAAGTAATTGACAACTATATAAACAATTAGCCAACGCATTTGGTGGCACATTTGCAAAACCGCACAAGCCAACGCTAAAGCCAAGTTTTGCAAAAGAGCCACCAAGCCAACGCACAGACAAAACTGACACTAAATGACTGAAAAACAGACGACAAAAACAGAAGGGCAGCAGCTAACAGCCGTTTGGCGTAATGGCGGGTGCAGTGCTTCGTATGACAGTTTTGTGGTAGGTTCAAGTGTAGCTCTTCGATTGAACTTTTGTGCTAAAACTCCGCCACTACGCCAAGCGGCAAAACGTTAGGCGCAACCCTGCGTAACTGCGAATATCACCGTTCCGACTATTCCCGACAGGCCACCCACATTGTGGCACATGGGCGGGCGCACAGAGCCGACACACAAAGCAAACCCGCCCAAGAGCCGCAATTTTGCCAACGCAGGGTAAAACCCTAACTTAGCAGGCGGACATGGCAGAAGCGACAAACAAGACGGTAGCAGAATTTTTTGCGGGCATTGGACTAATGCGGGCAGGGCTTGACAGCGCTGGTTGGGCTACTGTAATTGCCAACGACATAGACCCTGTAAAACGCAGGTTATATACTAACCACTTTAGAGATGCTTCCGACCATTTTATTTTAGAAGATATTCATAAGCTGACAGGCAAAGACATTCCGACTGTTGACCTTGCCACCGCTTCCTTTCCATGCACAGACCTATCTTTAGCCGGGCGGCGGGCTGGCTTGCAAGGGGAGCATTCTTCCGCTTTTTGGGGTTTTGTAGATGTTTTACAAAGCATGGGCGCACGGAAGCCACCCCTCATTTTGCTTGAAAACGTCGCAGGCTTTTTAACCTCAAACAAAGGCCAGGATTTTCACGATGCCATGATTGCATTAAACGAGCAGGGTTACGCCGTTGATGCCTTTATCGTTGACGCTTCGCATTTTGTTCCTCAAAGCAGAGTGCGCCTGTTCATCGTCGGTAAGCAAACCAACGAACCTAATTTGAAGGTTAAAGATTATTTACCCTCAACGGAATTGCGTCCGGAAAAACTTGTTCAATTTATCTACAACCATCCCGAAATTCATTGGGATATTAATACGCACTTACCCAGACTGCCGGAAGTAAATAGCAATTTAGCTTCCATTATTGAAGACGTCTCCAAATTATCTAAACTTTGGTTTAGCAGAGAGCGCGTTGAGTATTTGTTGAATCAAACATTTGAGCGCCATCATTCTAAAATCCTGGAACTGCAAGCAAAAGACACATATTCCTATCTTACTGCATTTAGAAGGGTGCGAAACGGAAAGTCAATGGCGGAAATTCGTTTTGACGGAATTGCTGGCTGTTTGCGAACGCCAAAAGGTGGAAGCGCAAGGCAAATACTCTTACAAGTTGGCAAGGGAGAAATAAACGTTAGGCTGTTGACACCAAGAGAATGTGCAAGATTAATGGGGGCGGACGACTTCAAATTGTCAGGAACACCCAACGAAGCTCTGTTTGGCTTTGGCGATGCTGTTTGCGTTCCAGTTGTTTCATGGATAGCAAGCAACTATTTAAATCCGGAATTAGAAAAAATAAAGCAAGAAAAGAAAGCAAAAGAATTATATGAAGCAACCGCCTAAAGCCTTTTTAGATTGGTACAGTTCCCTGAAAGTCGTGAAAGCCAATAATGGCCCTGCAAATGGCAGCATAGCAACGGCGCTTGTTGTTTTAGACCGTCTAAAAGAAGAATATAACCTTGACTTTAGCGCACATGTAGCTGAAGGAGGAATGCAAATTAGAGGGGCAAGTGGAGCGGCAGTTGCGGCGATTCTAAAAGAATTTGGCGAAGAAAGACCTTTTGCCAAAGAAGGCGGCAGAACAAATAGAGGTGGCCCGGCAGAAATTAAATCCTTGCTTGAAGCGCTTAAAACGCTCAAACTTGAAAGAGAAGCAGAAGATTTTAGAAACATTGAGCTACACTCAATGTTACAATTTCTCGTTGATAGGGTAAGAGATTTTCACAACCGTCAGAAAATCAAGTTGACTTTCAACCCAGCCTTATCAACATGGCACATTGTTCACAACTTGCTTGCGGAAGCGACTGCCGAAGGCAAGGCCGGTTATGTTGCTCAACATTTGGTAGGCGCTAAACTGCAACTTCGTTTTCCGGAAATAGAAGTTTCTAATGAAGGTGGCAGTACAGCAGATATGCAAACGCAGCGCCCAGGCGACTTCCTTATTGGTCATACGGCATTCCATGTAACAGTTGCACCTATGCCGCCGGTTTTTGAAAAATGCAGACATAATATCCAACAAGGTTTTAAACCGTTTCTTTTGGTGCCAGATAGCAAACTTATTGGCGCCAGACAAATAGCCGAGCAAACCTGCGAACAACAAATAGCAGTAGAAAGCATTGAAAGTTTTGTTTCTCAGAATATCAACGAAATAAGCGCTTTCAGTAAGGACAAGCTAACAACCAGTTTCAAAGATTTGGTGCTTCTCTACAACCAGCGAGTGGATGAAGTGGAAACGGATAAGTCGTTAATGATTGAACTCCCTTCAAATCTTCAATAGTGGCAGACACTTTCTCAAAAGAGGAACGCAGCGCCATTATGCGGAAGGTAAAGAGCAAAGCCAACAAATCAACTGAACAAAAACTAATTGACATTTTTAAAGCCAATGGGATTACAGGTTGGCGGCGCAACTACAACGTAAAAGGCAAACCGGATTTTGTATTCCCCAAACTGAAAATTGCGGTATTTACAGACGGTTGCTTTTGGCACGGGCATCATTGCCGAAACATTACCCCAAAACAAAATGCTGAATATTGGAACAATAAGCGACAGCGAAATATTAACCGCGACAAAGCAGTAACGCAACTTTTTGAGCAGAGAGGTTGGACTGTTTTGCGCTTCTGGGAGTGCGACATAAAACGTGGAACTTTAGACCTAAATCGTTTGACAGGCCAACTCACAAAAGCACACCCATTGGGCGGGCACACAAACCCACCGCACAAAAGCTAACCCGCCCAAAGCGTGTGCTTTTAGCCGACGCACGGCGGACAGCATCTAAACCCACCGGGATGCGCCTAACATTATGCGAATTGAAGAAAGCCCCCTGAATTAAAAACCGGTTGAAAAAAATAAAAGAAGCCCCCCATCCTTTAAGACCGGGGGCTTTTTGCAATACGATGTTCAGCGACACCGGGTAAGAAGGGGTAGCTATTGCAGTAAGGGGGTTTTTGCGGTTTCCTGGTAGGCAGCCGGATAATTATATGACTTCCGGTTTTGTTTTTTCCGGTGCTTTCGTTCCACTGTTTTCATAGCTACCCCCACCCAAAGACAACATCGTTTTTCAGGAACACAAAAATTAAAAATGCAGTTATTGAGTTTTTTCATGGGTGGCATATTTTTTCTTTGTTTTTGGTGAACCACGGTTGCGCAACTGGGCTGCATCTACCAGGCTGCCATTATGAAAGATCAATGTTTTAATTAATTCCATGCGGCCTTTTTTACACACGGGGCACAGGGTAATGTCTTTGCCGGTTTGCAGCAACAGGCGCAATGTTACCGGCGTATGCACTCTTTGCATGGGCGCTGGTAATTTTAATTGGCTACATGCTGCTGCTATGCGTTGCATTTTATTTTTGGAATGCAGGTATCCGGCATGTCTTATTTTCATAAAACTTTTCGGCAGGATGTGCTGCTCAAACCGCCGCAGGAACTCAGCGTGGCTCAGCGTCATTATTTTTTGCTTATGGCCATCATTGTAATCTTTGTATTTAAAACTAATGTAGCTGTCATCTATGTGCAAAATCCGGTGTGCAGTGATGGCTACTTTATGTGTGTAGCGGCCGAGGTATTCAATGATTTGGGCAGGGCCACCAAAGGGCGCTTTGGCATATACATTCCATTTCTTTTGGCCTGCAACAGAAAGGATATTTTCCAACGCTTCTTTGTTTGAAAAAATCAAAGTTCCGGCAGTGATATATTTTCTTAAGTGGTCTAAAAAATATCCTTTGTATATTTTTTCCATTGCCCTGCGGGGAAACAGAAAACGGCCATTGCTTCTCTTCTCTTTTATCCATTTACCGGCATCACTGATGCCACCGCCACTTACTATATTATGAATGTGCGGATGAAAGCTAAGGTCTTGCCCATTGGTATGCAGGATGCTTACAATACCGGGGGTAGCTCCTATGTATTTTTCATCCTTCGATAAGGTGAGAATGGTATGCTGCGCAGCTTTGAACAGCAAACCGAACAGCAGTTTTCTATTGCCCATGCATAATGCACGAAGCTCTTGAGGTAAAGTGAAGACCAAATGAAAATAAGTAGTGGGCAGCAGTTCCCCCATCCGGTCTTCCACCCACTGATGACGCTTTGTGCCGCCACAGTTAGGGCAATGCTCCCGATAGCTATCGGGACCACAGCTATGATACTGATAGTGCATAGCTCTGCATGCGTCATTACTACAACGGTAATGATGTACACCAATAGCTGCTGTATGGCAACGGCTCAAACGGCTTAGCACTGCCCGGCTGTAAGGATTAAAATTAGTAACAGAAGCGTGGGCAAAGATTTTTGTTTGAAGCAGTTGCCGGCGCTCATTTAGCGACTGCTCCATCATGTACTACGGCTTCTAAAGGAGACACAATACCAAGTTGAGTATGTTTTTGCAGATGCAGATACACCATGGTGGTTTCTAACTTGCTATGGCCAAGCAGGGTTTTTATTACATGGATATTGTTTCCCTGGTTGAGCATGTGGGTAGCAAAGCTGTGACGCAGCGTATGTGCCGAAAAAGGCTTGTCTTTGAATCCTGCTTTGGCCATTGCGCTGTTGACAACCACCTGCATCGTGCGTACCCCGATGGGTCGGGGCAGGCAATGAACGGCTCTTTTGGTTTGTTTACTGGTAAATAAATATTCCTTTGGCCGTCCTTCCTGTATATAGAACAGGCGCATCTGCTCTAATAATTTTTGCGGTAATAAAGTATAGCGGTCTTTGGCTCCTTTGCCCTGGTAAACTTTCAGACGCTTGTTATGGCTTTCTATATCCTGCAACCGAAGCTGGCATACTTCAGAGATGCACAGGCCGCAGCCATAAAGTAAGCCTGCCACACAATATTCCTTTACGCTTAATGGCGCAGCGAAGAGTTGCCTGACTTCTTCTTCCGTCATGATATTGGGAAGGATAAATTGTTTTTTGGGATACAGATTAGACGGCACAATGTAAGGAGCCGGCAGGATGCGTTTAAAAAAGAAGCTGCACGACTGAGCTACACTGCGGCATTTGGCCCTGCCTACTTTATGCACTTCTTTAATATACTGCATATACTGCTCAATATCCACCTGGCTTATATCTGTAACCGTCTTGTGGTTGTAATACTTAAACAGAAGGGTCATTTCCTGGCAGTAGTTGCGTACGCTGCCTTTGCCATAATCTTTTATGACCAACGTCTGGTGCAGTTTTGTTAGCCATTCTACGGCATCTGCTCTTAGTTCTTTTGCTGAAATTTCATTGCCTTTCATTTTATTTATATTTTTGATGAAAGGCGAAGGTGATGAAGTGTTACGATGTGGGGTCTCACCGTAGGTGTCGCTTGAACAGTGGGTTTGCTGCTATGCTGGCAGACGTAGTAACAATGAGCTGCATATCGCTATCAGCTAATATCCGGCTGACGAATTACTATTTAGATTTTTGTTGTTAACTTCAACTTCAGTTTTTCAAATCAGCAGCGGTTCCGGGCTGGACATTCAATGAATACCAGCACAGCATAAATCCCTGTCCGTAAGCCGCGATTTTTGGGCAACGTTCACAGTTGGAACCACAACAGAAAAATCATAACTTCCGACAAATATTATTTGAACAATGTTAGTAGAGCGAACAAGCAAAGAAGTAATTATCAGAATACCAGCTTCGGTAGACACTGAAGATTTGCAAGACTTTTTGAATTATGCACGTTATAAAGAATTGGCGGCCAACTTCAAGACCGACCAGGCAGAAGTAGATAAACTTGCCAATGATATAAACGCAAAATGGTGGACTAAAAACAGAAGTAAACTGATTAAATGAAAATTATCGTTGACACAAACATTGTTTTTAGTGCTATGCTTAATTCAAACAGCCGCATCGGAAAAATACTTTTAAACTCAAAAGAACATTTACAATTTTTTTCCTGCAACTATTTGCAGGTTGAAATTCATAGGCACCGAAATAATGTCTTAACCCCCTATAAACTGGACGATTTTTTCAACGAGGTTTGCTACTGATTGCTCGTTTAAGGCATCATAGCTACCTGATTGAGTTTTTTGAGGGATGGGCAACAAAGATGACTCGGAAAGGCAAGGAATGATTTGCGGCATCCCT
>JAFKGR010000032.1 GCA_017307735.1 Chitinophagaceae bacterium | reverse complement strand
TTTTCCTGAATCTGGGCGATGGTTTCCCTGTCGGACAGATCACCGAGATGTTTGATGATCACTGCACCCAAAATAACTCTGCCACTGATTGGAGGCCGACCCTCTTTTGAAGGAAATAAATCATCATAGTATCTCACCAACCTGTCCCAAGGAATGCTGTGGGCTAATTTTACCCAGCGGTTTTGTTTGGTTAGCTTTTGTTCAAAGGGTGTCTCAAAACCCTGCAATACCATTTGATTGGGGCTGACGTACGAAGGTGTAGATGCACGCTTTCTGCCGCCTTTCTCTGAGTTTCCTTGCATTTGAATATTGTTTTGTGAATGCCAATTCAAATATAGCAAAGGGCGTAGAGTTATTGAGCAAACTCTAATTATGAAATATAAACAACGAGGGTGCTTTGTATTAAGTGAATTGAGGTGATCAGCAGAGTTTTTTCTTAAATGTGATTTAAAAAGTTTTTTCACCCTACCTTCAATTCAAACATGGCTTCAATTTCAACCGGAGTGTTTGCCGGGAGAGAACCTACCCCTACAGAACTGCGAACACCTACTCCGTTTTCCGGACCCCAAAGAGCCGCAAAAAGTTCACTGCATCCGTTGATGACAGCCGGTTGCTCTTCAAAATCTGTGGTACAATTTACCATGCCGAGCAACTTAACCAGCCGTTTGATTTTATCGAGCGAACCAAAATGTTTTTGAATGGTGGCAAGCATGGTAAGCCCTACTTGTTGTGCAGCGAGTTTACCTGCCTGCGTGTCCATATCCTTACCCACTTTTCCAATGATAAAGGTTCCGTCAGATTGCATTGGCCCTTGTCCGGAAACATACAGATGGTTTCCTTGCAAAAGAACAGGATGATAAACGCCTGCTGCCGGAGGTGCCGGTGGAAGTTCTAAACCCAGCTCCTTTAATTTTTGTTCAATACTATCAGACATGGCTGTTCAAATTTTGAGTGTTGAATGAATATCCAAATTTAGGAGGAAATATTTTTTGGCTAATCTGTTCGATATTTTTGAAAATGTAAACAGCTTCTCTTTAATTTGACACCGAATCAGATTTTTTTTAATCTTTAAAACAATGCACAATGAACGGAGTGGACATATTGGGGTACAGCGCCGGATTTATTACCACACTTACATTTTTACCCCAGGTATTAAAAACCTACAAAGAAAAATCTGCGAGAGATATATCGCTCAATATGTTTCTGATTGCAGCCACCAATGAAATCATGTGGGTCGTTTATGGCTTTTTGAAAAATGACATGGTCATTGTTTTGACAAATGCGGTTGTGCTTGTCCTGTCGCTGACGATGGTTGTTTTTAAATTGAAATATTCAAAAAGCGTGGCAAATAAAATTGAATAGTTTTAAACTAAAAAATATTTCCTCCACCAAAGTTTCTTACACATCGCAAATCCCGATAGCTTCTCTGAGAGAATCTAACTTATTGGGGTAAGTCGGAACAAATTCCTGCGCCACGTATCCTTTGAATCCGGTTTTCACAATGGCTTTCATGATGGCTGGATAATTTAATTCCTGGGATGCATTGATTTCGTGCCTGCCCGGCACGCCGCCTGTGTGGTAATGTGCGATGTATTGATGATTTTCTGTAATTGTACGAATGATATCGCCTTCAGAAATCTGCATGTGATAAATGTCGTAGAGCAATTTAAAATTTTCCGAACCGATTCTCCTGCACAATTCCACGCCCCATGCAGTGTGGTTACACATGTAATCCGGATGATCGATTTTGCTGTTGAGCAATTCCATGACCATCGTAACGCCGCTCTTTTCTGCTGCAGGTAATATTTTTTCTAAGGCGGCCTTGCAATTATTCAAACCTGTTTCATCATCCATTCCTGTTCGTGCACCGCTAAAACAAATGAGGTTTTTGTATCCGGCTTTTTTCATGACGGGAATGACATCAAGATATTCCCCGATTAGTTTTTTATGATAATCCGGGTTGTTCAATCCTTTGTAAAGATTATTATCGCCGGCGGTGTAACACATTGAACTAAAAATACCGTTTTGCTGCATCACCGGCCAGTCTTTTGGTCCGGTAAGATCGATGGCATTGAAACCAATTTTCTTTACTGCCCTGCAAAGTTCTTCCAGCGACAGATCATCGAATGTCCAGCGGGAGACAGAGTGATGGATATTTCCCTTCAAACCAATCCCGGTCCCACTTGCACAACCCGATGCCATGGAAAATGAGGGAGAAAATAAGACAGCACTGCTACCCAGGGTTATATTCTTCAGAATTGATCGACGTGTATATTTTGGTTTCATCATTCTTTATTGAGTTCAATTTGTTTCCCTCCTTTGTCTTTGAAAAGAACAGCAAACAAGAGGAATACGACAAAAGCGAATACCGAAGGAATAATCCAGATCATCTTCCAGTTAAATGTATCGCCTCCCAGGGAGTACGCGTCAAATACAGCTCCGGCAATTTGAAATCCGATCAGCATTCCTATACCATAAGTTGCAAGTGTAATTAATCCCTGTGCAGCGCTCTTGTATTTTTCACCTGCTTTTTGATCTGTGTAAATCTGCCCGGATACAAAAAAGAAATCATAACAGATACCATGTAATGCAATTCCGATAATGAGCATAAACGCAAGTTCACCGGCATTTCCATAAGCAAATAATGCGTACCTCACCGTCCATGCAAGCATACTGATCAGGATGGTTTTTTTGAATCCAAATCTTTTGAAAAAGAGAGGGAGAGATAACATAAATAAAATTTCGAACCATTGTCCGATGGACATCTTGAATGCCGGTTTGGGGACATGAATATTTGAAAGGAACTGGCTGGTATATTGATAGTAAAATGCAAGCGGGATACAAATCAGAATAGAGGATACGAAGAAGATGGCAAAATATTTATCCTTCAATAATTTCAATGCATCGAGGCCGAGTATTTCTGAAACTTTTACTTTGGTTCCCTTCGCAAATTTGGGTGGAGTTTTAGGAAGGGTAAAACTGAAAAGCCCCAAAACAAGCGAAGCAACTGACGCCATCAAAAAGGTGTTTTTTATCATTCCTGATTTGGCGTTCGCGTCCTGATCCCAAAGAAAAACAAGGCTGATAAGGAGTCCGGCTACAATCCAGCCAATGGTTCCCAAAACACGGATGGCGGGAAATTGCTTTTCTGTATCCTGCATCTGATTAAAAGAAATAGAATTGACCAATGCCAGTGTCGGCATAAACAAAATCATGTAGGCAAGCACGTAAGGATAAAAAGACTGTATGCTGTCTGATACAAACATCTGATACATCAATACAGCTCCTGCGAGATGAAGTACCCCCAGAATCTTTTCTGCATTGAAATACCGGTCGGCAATAAGCCCGATAATAAACGGCGCAATGATAGCTCCCCATGATTGCGTGGAGAATACAGCTGCGCTTTCTGCTCCGGTCGCGTGAAGGTTGTTGTCCAAAAAAATTCCGAGAGTAACGAACCATGCACCCCAGATAAAAAATTCGAGAAACATCATGAATGCAAGACGTAGCCAGGTAGTAATTTTCATTTGAATATTTTTGCGTGTGGTTTTGTAAGATTTAAAAATACTATTTTTAAAAATCTGAATCATCTTTTTTTACGCAGTTGTTCGGATAAAAATTTTTAAACAATGGAAAGGAAGTTGAGAATGGGGATGATTGGCGGTGGGCGCGGGGCTTTTATCGGCGCTGTACACCGCATGGCAGCATCAATTGACGGGCTGATAGAAATGAAGGCCGGCGCATTTAGCTCACACCCGGAAGTGTCGAAAGCAACGGGAAAAGATTTGCATTTGCCTGAAAACAGGGTTTATCCCGATTACAAAACCATGTTTGAGCAGGAGAAGAAATTGCCTGCCGGTGAAAGAATAGATTTTGTTTCTATCGTTACACCAAATTTTGCCCATTTTGATCCCGCTATGATGGCCCTGGAAAATGGATTTCATGTTGTCCTTGAAAAGCCAATGACCTTTAATCTGGAAGAGGCCATACAGTTGCAGAAAAAAGTGAAGGAAACCGGATTGATTCTTTGCCTCACGCATACCTATTCCGGTTATCCGATGGTGAAAGAAGCAAAGTATCTGATAAAAAACGGAGCCATCGGAAAAGTGAGAAAAATTATGGTTGAATATATCCAGGGATGGCTGAGCAAGGCGGAAGAAAAATCAGGTAATGTGCAGGCATCGTGGAGGACTGATCCAAAAAAATCGGGGGCAGCCGGATGTATGGGAGATATCGGAACGCATGCCGCGCACCTTGCGGAATATGTAAGTGGATTGAAGATTGAGAAATTGTGTTCCGACTTGAATACAGTTGTTCCCGGGAGAGCATTGGATGATGACGGTAATGTATTGTTGAAATTTGAAGATAATGTGTCAGGAACTCTGGTTGCTACTCAGATCGCTGCCGGAGAAGAAAATAATCTGACATTGAGGATTTACGGTGAAAAAGGCGGGTTGGAATGGCATCAGATGGAACCCAACACGCTACTTCTGAAACATCTGGATAAACCTGCAGAAATACTGAGGACGGGCGGTGGAAATCTGAGCAGTTTTGCCAAAGCAAATACGCGTACTCCCGGCGGACATCCTGAAGGATATCTGGAGGCGTTTGCCAATCTTTACCGGAATTTTGCTTTGACATTGAATGCACGATTCGATGGCAATGAACCGACCCCTGAAATGCTGGATTTCCCGACTGTGGAAGATGGTGTAAGAGGCATGGCATTTGTTGAAAATGTCGTGGCCTCATCACAAAATGGAAAGTCGTGGAAAGATTTTGAAATTTAAATTTTAAAAAAGGAATTCCCCGGTTCAGGAAACAGAAATTCCTCTCAATAATATTTTTATGAAAACAATGAAAGGCCCCGGATTATTTATTGCACAGTTTGTGGGTGATAAAGCGCCGTTTGATAATCTCGAAAATATTTGCGGTTGGGCATCACAGTTAGGATTCAAAGGCGTGCAGTTGCCCACTCTCGACAAAAGGTTTATTGATTTGCAGAAAGCGGCGGAGAGTAAAATATATGCTGATGAGTTAAAAGGTATTGTGGCTAAATACGGAATGGAAATCACAGAACTGTCGACACATCTTCAGGGGCAATTGATCGCTGTGAATCCCGCCTATGATGTTTTGTTCGACGGCTTCGCTCCCGAAAATTTGCGAAATAATCCGAAAGCCCGGCAGCAATGGGCTGTTCAGCAACTGATGTATGCAGCAAAGGCAAGCCGGAATCTCGGATTGAAAGCGCATGCTACTTTCAGCGGTTCTTTTTTGTGGCATACGTTTCATCCGTGGCCGCAGCGCCCGGAAGGATTGGTGGATGAGGGGTTTACCGAACTTGCAAAAAGATGGACACCTATATTAAATGCTTTTGACGAATGTGGGGTGGATGTATGTTATGAAATTCATCCGGGTGAAGATTTGTTTGATGGGGCTACCTACGAAATGTTTCTTGAAAAAGTACATAATCACCCGAGAGCTTGCCTTCTATACGATCCGTCGCACTTTGTTTTGCAATGCCTTGATTATATTCAATACATAGATTTATATCACGATCGTATCCGTGCCTTTCATGTGAAAGATGCAGAGTTCAATCCGACCGGAAGGGTGGGAACTTTCGGCGGGTATCAACCGTGGCTCAAACGTGCCGGCCGTTACCGTTCAACGGGAGACGGGCAGGTAGATTTCAAACGTATCTTCAGCAAATTGGCAGAATACAATTACGATGGTTGGGCTGTATTGGAATGGGAATGTTGTATAAAAAATGCCATGGATGGTGCAAAGGAAGGCGCTGAGTTTATTAAGAACCATATCATCAGAACAACAGAAAAAGCTTTTGATGATTTTGCCGCCACAGTCAAAGACGAAACACTCAATAAAAAAGTTCTCGGCCTCGATTAATTCATCTCAAAATTCTCTTTATGAAAAAATTATTATTGACCGCCATCGCATTTATTTCTGTCGCATGCAGCGCCTCAGCCCAGGCAAAAATGAATTCACTTTCAGCCCGTGAAAAACAACAGGGATGGCAATTGTTGTTTGATGGAAAAACCACGGATGGGTGGCATACATTCGGAAATGAAACGGCCGGAAGCTTCTGGAAGGCCAAAGACGGAATGCTGTTCCCCGACAAAAGTGAGGAGGCAAATTATAATGATTCCGAAAGAAGAGATTTGGTAACTGATGGGGAATTTGGAAATTTTGAGCTCAAACTCGAGTGGAAGATCAGCGAAAAAGGGAACAGCGGTATTTTGTTTTATGTAAAAGATGATGGGATACAAGGTGAAACCTATGAAACCGGGCCGGAAATGCAGGTGCTTGATAATGGGACGCCAATCAGAAGGGGCCATCCCGATGCCAGGCTCTACACACACAGGGCAGGTGACCTCTATGATTTACTGGCATCGAAAGAAGAGGCAAAACCATCGGGTCAGTGGAATGCTGTTACCATTCGCTGCAAGGACGGGCAACTCGATTTCTTTATGAACGGCGTGCATACACTAAGAACCCGCTTGTGGGATACCTATTGGAACAAAATGGTTGCCATCAGCAAATTCAGAGATATGAAGGATTTCGGGAAATTTAAAGAAGGGAATATTGCACTTCAATTTCACGGGGATGCTGTTTGGTTCAGGAATATTAAAATCAGAAAATTATAAACTGACAGGAAATTTCAACCGGATTATTCCTGTCAACCTTTGTTTAAAATGCTGATTTATGAAAGATGAAGTGAATAGGAAACAGCACGTAATCTTTGGGATTGGTATGGGGTTTTTATTGCCCTTGATAAGCCTTTACATCTGGCCTCATCAGATATCCCTTGCTATCTGGACGGGTGTAATCTGCAATTTGTCCATTGCGTTTGGTTTTAAACTTTTCACTTTCATAATTGGCCGCGGATATTACGACCTGCGGAGTGCACTTGCACTTGTGGCCGGCGGGGCTATCGGGATACTGATATTTTTGGCGGGGTATCAATTCTTTTTCAGATAAATTATTCGATGCTGATTTGTTTTAATCCGAAGCAAATAAGTTTCTGTAGTTATTGTTTGTCGTGGTGCATAATGGGTTGCTCTTTCAGGTGTGGCATTGTCATTGCTTAAAAATTATAAGCCAATTCATTGAGACCATATTAGTTAGTTCAAAAGGTTTCTTCAAAAAATATTAAAGGGATTCCGTTTTTGCCTTGGCCTGGTATTTTATAATAAAAGATAGTTAAAAGGATTCGAAAAGATTTAAATTAGCATTAAAGGTTTTGACATATAACTAATTGACTCTATAATTATAAAACAATATTCAATGCTAATAGCAGATATTTAGAAATAATTAAATTAGTAATAAATAATTCGAGATTATTTTTATTCATATTCGTGCAGCGATTTATTAAAAACAAGTGCCTATTATTTAAGCCTTTGAGAAAAATCAATCTTTTAGGGTTGCAAAAAAATTAAATTAAAAAAGATCGAAACATGAGAAAATTCTTATTTTTTCTTGCCATGCTGTTGTTTGTTGGAAGTGCAGCGTTTGCTCAAGAGAGGACTGTTTCCGGGAAAGTGGTGGACGAAAAAGGGAATGTGGTTCCCAATGCGTCTATCCTTGTTAAAGGTACCAAGTTGGGTACGGCTACCGACGCAAGCGGGGGGTTCTCGATTTCAGTTCCTGCTTCCGCAAAAACTCTGGTGGTGTCAGCAACAGGACACACGACTCAGGAAGTTTCCCTGACAAGTTCATCAGAGTATTCTGTTAATCTGCCGACAATTTCCAAAAGCCTGGAAGAGGTATTGGTTGTGGGATATGGAACCCAGAGCAGAATTAACGTTACCGGTGCAGTTAGCACGGTCAAATCTACGCAGATTGAAAATAAACCCTTCACTTCTGTGGATAAAGCTTTACAAGGAAATGTAACCGGGTTGCAGGCAACCTCAACGTCAGGGGCTCCGGGTGCATCTACCGATATTCGTATCCGAGGTCTTGGTTCGCTGAATGCAAGCAACTCTCCTCTATGGGTAATTGATGGAGTCATTGCTACTACAGGTGATCTTACCTCAAATACAACATCCGCGAATATTTTGAGTACCTTAAAACCCAGATGATATCGAGAGCATTACAGTATTGAAAGACGCAGCAGCCGCTTCAATCTATGGTTCACGTGCTGCCAATGGGGTTATTATGGTCACCACCAAAAGGGGCCACGCTGGAAAAACAGCATTCAATTTGTCAACTGAAGCGGGTACGAACAGTATTGCCTATAAAAATAACAATAACAGGGCAATGACTACCAGAGAGTATCAATCGGTACTGCAACTTGCTTTGATCAATGCCGGATATGCCAGTGATACAACAGATGCTAACAGCATCATAACAGATCCAGTGAACGGTTTTGGACTAAAGCCAAATACCAATACTAATTGGTATGACCTTGTAACTCAAAAGGGATCGCAACAACAATATAATTTAAGTATGTCGGGCGGCTCTGAAAAAACTCAGATTTATATTTCGGGTGGTTACTTTAAACAAGTAGGAACAACGTTATCTACTTATTTTGAACGCTATAATGGAGATATCGCCATAACGCACCATGCTACAGACAGATTAACAATAAGTATGACACTTAATGGAGCTGCTACAAAACAAAGTACACCTACCAATGGCGGTACTTTTGCAAATCCTGTTTTGGAATCTTACTTCCTTCTACCATGGTATACACCTCGGAATCCTGACGGTTCTTTTAAATTTAATGATCCAGATGGTGAGTTTCCTGCCAATGGGGGTATTTTCAATCCGCTAATTCAGGCAGCCTGGAACACAAATACAGCTAAACAACAGCAATTCAGAGGGAATGTAATGGGCGAATATAAAATATTGAACGATGCAACCAATGTTTTGAAATTTACAAGCAGGTTTGCTGGAGAATTTATCAATGTCCTGGAGGACCAATACAGAAATCCATTCTATGGTGATGGATTCCCTCTTGGTGATGCATTTGCTTCTTACAGGCGCGTTACAGATTTTACGTGGAGTAATTTTGCCGACTTGAAACATATAATTAATAATGATCTTTATTTTAATCTGAAAGCTGGGTACGAAGCCTATTATCTTAAGAATTACTTCCTGCAGGCCGGCGGACAACAATTCCCATCAAATCTTCAATTGAATTATCTCGCCTCGGCAGCACAACCCACCACGGCATATTCATTGCCGACAGAACAGAGTACTAACTCTTTGTTTTCTGTGGCAGATATAAATTATAAAAACAGATACATTCTGAGCGGAAGCTATCGTAGGGATGGATCTTCAGTATTTGGCAAGAATCACCGTTGGGGCAATTTCTATTCTGTAGGTGCATCCTGGAATATTAACCAGGAAGAATTTATCCAGAATATTCCTTCCATTAGCCTTCTGAAATTAAGAGCTTCTTATGGTGAAAACGGTAACTCAAATGGGTTTGGGTTATATTCTTCGTTGGCAACCTATGCCTATGGAGCCAATTATACAGGTCTTCCCGGGGCTTTTCCAAGTAATGTTGGGAATGATAATCTGACCTGGGAGAAGAATGGTATTTTGGACATTGCCCTTGACTTTGGTTTCTTCAACCAAAGACTGACTGGTACTATTGAGTATTATCACCGTAAAACATCGGACCTTATTTTGAGCATCCCCCTCTCTTTGACAAGTGGATTCAGTGGGCAAAATCAAAATGTAGGTGCTATGGTTAATAAAGGAATTGAAGTGACTCTGGGTGGCCGTCCGATTGATACTAAGGATTTCAAATGGGATATTTCCGGTAATTTCTCTCATAATAAAAACAGGATCACCGAGCTTTATGCAGGCCGTCCGATTACCACCGGATTTTTCAGATATACTGTCGGGCACGATGCTCAGGAATTTTACCTTCGTCAATGGGCAGGAGTTGATCCGAGTAACGGAGATCCATTATGGTATGCTGATTCTTCAAAGAAATCAACTACAAATGTCTATTCTAAGGCTCCACTTATGCTTGGTGGTCAGGCAGATCCAAAATTCTTCGGTTCAGTAACCAATACTTTTACCTACAAAGGATTCCAACTGACGGCAATGTTCTATTATAATTTTGGAAATAAGATCTATGATATTTGGGATCGTTACCTCAATAGTGACGGACTTTATTATGGTGCCTTTAACCAGGAATCTGCACAGTTGAAGAGTTGGAAAAAGCCGGGAGATATAACAAATGTTCCAAAGATTATTTACGGTGGCAACAAGAGCTCCTACAATCATTCGTCACGTTATTTATATAGTGGAAATTATATCAGATTGCGCAATGTGGAGTTCTCCTATTCCATTCCGAAATCTTTACTCAAAAGAGCTGGTATAACAAGTTTAGTATTGTATGTAAGAGGAACAAACCTCTGGACATTTGATCAGGACAAGAATTTACCTTTTGATCCGGAAGCAGGGGCGAATGCACAAAACAACTTTGATGTATTTATACCAAAAACCATTACCGGAGGTATCAAGCTTGGATTCTAAACAGTTTTATTTTAAATTAAATCGAATAAGATGAAAAAAATAAATATTCCATTAATTATTGTCCTGGCTACATCCTTTTTAGTGGTGAGTTGTAAGAAAACCTTTATAGAAAGGACACCTTTTGATTCACTCACTCCTGATCAGGCATTAAAGGATGACCAGGGTTTATCGAGTGCTGTAAACGGCGCATATGCTAATTTGAGAGCAGTGGCCTTATATGGCAGGGATTTTCCGATTATAGGTGATTTGATGGCTGATAACACCTATGTGGAAAAGAAAAATTCAGGAAGGTATTTGATTCAGTATAATTATACAATGGCTTCTTCGGATGGTATTGCACTTGAGATGTGGCAGGCTGCCTACAGAGGAATTATGGAAGCTAACCGAATTATTGATGCAACGGTTGATGATGCCGGTGCCGGTCCAATTAAGGCGGAAGCGTATGCTATCAGAGCTTTACTTTATTTCAAATTGATCAATCTGTATGCAAAGCCTTATACAGACAACCCGGATGCTCTTGGTGTACCACTGATAGTTCATTATGACCCTTTTGTGCTACCAGCGCGTAATTCGGTAAAAGAGGTATATACTCAAATTGTAAGCGATCTGACAACCGCATTACAAACCCCGCCTACTTTTGTTAACTCATCTCGTTTCAGTAAATATTCCATCGAAGGGTTATTAGCAAAGGTATATCTTTATATGGGCGATCTTCAAAATGCCCAGTCAATGGCTGTGGATGTAATAAAAAATAGTGGGTTTACCCTTGTAACTGCTGGAAGCTATGATGCATACTGGGCCAACCCGGGATACCGTTCAGATAAAGTTGAAACGATGTTTGAGATAGATGCTGACGCAATTAACAATAACGGGTTTGATGATTATGCGGGCATGTATGATAATGGATATGATGATATTTATGCATCTTCCCAGCTATACGACTTGTATAGCAGTTCAGATGTACGCAAGTCTGTTATGGAGGCTGGGACCACCAAGAGCGGAAGTGCTGCATTTATTGTTACCAAATTCCCTAATGCCGGAAATGCAGACAGGGATAACATCAAGGTGCTTCGCCTGAGTGAAGTATATTTGATAGCAGCCGAAGCTTCTTTACCGACAAATGTCACGGATGCTCAAAATTTTCTTAATACCCTGATGCTCCAGCGTGATCCTTCATTTCCGGGATATGCATCTACCGGATCAGCTCTACAGAATGATATAGTAAACGAACGAAGGAAAGAGTTAGCCTTTGAAGGGGACAGGTTCTTTGATCTCAATAGACTAAAGTTGGCAATTGTGAGAGGAAGTAATCCTGGAGCAATTCCGGCTACTGGATTCATGACAATTCCATACCCGACGGATAAAAGAATAAACCCGATTCCCCAAGTTGAAATATTGGCAAATCCAAATATAGCAGGTCAACAGAATCCAGGTTATTAATATGAAGAGATTTCGTATTCAACGATAAAACGTTTTATTATAGCCACCTCCCTAATTGAAGTTTTAGGGAGGTTTTTTTATAGCTGCTTTTTAGGAAGGTTAAACCCTAAACACGGGTTCCATTCCTTTAAAGTGTAATCTCCGGTCTAATTCGGGTAATCTGAATCACTTTTTTCAGTACTATTTAGAGTTTGCTAAATAACTCTACAACCCTTGCTATATTTGAATTGGCATTCACAAAACAATAATCAAATGCAAGGAAACTCAGAGAAAGGCGGCAGAAAGCGTGCATCTACTCCTGGGTACGTAAGCCCCAATCAATTGGTAT
>JAFKGR010000013.1 GCA_017307735.1 Chitinophagaceae bacterium | reverse complement strand
ATATGGCTTAGGGTTTGCTGGTTCGTAATCAATTTCGGAATACTCAACTTTAGTAATTCTCAATCCGATGAGTTGTCGGGTGAATTTTTCAAAGTCCAAATGTTCTTGCGTCAGTTCCATTGCTGTTTTGCCTTAAGGTAGCCTATAACATTTTCATTTATGTTATTCTACACAATTATACAAAAATTATTGCCATTGATTCCCAATAGTTTTCCGTTATACTTTTTGTATTGTCGTTAGGACAATCCGATTTTTCCACTCATTGATTTTACCCTTGTTTTCAAACCGGTTTTATGTGCCTGCCCGGGCCATGCAGCCAATCAGATTCAACCCGTGGCATTTATCCGGACAGGAGAAATAATTGCCGGGCGTGTTCTCCTCATTCCGCTCTTTCCTGCCTCTCTTTTGTAAACCTCGGTGAGATATTAAGCGGGTTTGATGGTAAAGTGGATAACATCCTGCCCATCAGCACAGGAGGAAGTTTACCCAGGTGCTACTGCAAAATCCCGCATGAAAGTGGTATTTTCCGGTATTCTCATCAGATTTGTAAGCCTGCAAACGGGATTTGTTACATAACATACGGGATTTGTTACATAACATACGGCAATTGTTACATAACAAACGGCAATTGTTACATAACATACGGCAATTGTTACCTAACAAATGGCAATTGTTACATAACATACGGCAATTGTTACATAGCAAACGGGAAATGTTGTACAACATCCGGCAATTGTTACATAGCAAACGGGAAATGTTGTACAACATCCGGCAATTGTCAGATGACAAATGGGAAAAGTTGTACAACATACGGCAATTGTTAAATGACAAATGGGAAAAGTTGTACAACATACGGCAATTGTCAGATGACAAATGGGAAATGTTGTACAACATACGGGAATTGTTAAATGACAAATGAGAAAAGTTGATCAACATACGGGACTTGTCAACCTGTAAAAGGGGCTTTTTTAGCTTCCTTGCCTCTCAACGATGGCGCGGGGTGACGAAACTTCCGGGATTTCGTAAGCACAACGTCAGCCCGTTGCAGAAGAAAACATTGTCCGAAAATCACAGAGGAAAATTAATCATAGGATCGCCTGCATCATTAAATTACAATACATCAAAACTTTAATTGCACGGGATGAGTCCGGTCATTTCTATGCAGCACCAGTCAAGACTTGAAAAAATTGATAGTAATTTTGCTCATTTCACATCAAAAAACAGGATAGATAGTCATGGCGTTTTTATCAAAAAAAAATCATTTACCAGGTATAGTTTTATTAATATTTTTTCTTCTGATTGGATTCCATTCCATAGCTCAGGATCAAACAATGGTTGACCTGAAAGCAGGTGCCACTACCCAAAGGGATCTCCCCAAACTTGACAGTGGAAAATTCTGGAAGACCGGAGGGCTTTTCAACCTCAACATCGGCCAGGGAAGCCAGAAAAACTGGGCTGCCGGTGGCGATGATTTTTCCTTTTCACTGAACAGTCTGCTGAACATTTTTAGCCGTTACAAAAAAGGCAAGATCAGTTGGGACAATGTCGGCAATTTCAATTACGGCCTCATCAACACAACAAGTCAGGGTACACGAAAAAATGACGACCGGTTAGATGTCACCTCAAAAGTGGGTTACGCAATTTCCAAAACAATCAACGGGGCATTTCTCGCCAATTTTCACAGCCAGTTTTCCAAAGGATATCAATACAACAGCGATACTTCCAAAAATCTGTTATCCAAATTTATGGCTCCGGGTTACCTGCTTTTCAGTCTTGGATTTGATTACAATCCTGCACCCGGGCTGAGCATCTTTCTCTCACCCATCACCACGCGATGGATATTTGTTCATAATGACAGCCTGAGTTTAAAAGGGTCGTATGGAGTAACTCCGGGCGAAAGGTCTAAAAGTGAATTGGGCGCTTTTGGAAGTATCACCTATGTCAAAAATCTGAATCCAAATATTTCTTACAATGGAAGGCTGGACCTTTTCAGCAATTACAAAAGAAATCCGCAGAATATAGATGTCATGATGAATAACCTGCTCACTTTTAAAATTACAAAGGTCCTGGCAGCAAGCTTCGAACTCGATTTTATTTATGATGACGACGTTAAACTGTTTGGCCCCAATCACGATTCACCGGGATTGCAGATCAAACAGATCACCGGAATCGGTTTATCCATGAAAATGTAAAAATGAACAGGTGTTCCGCTGCAATTGTTTCAAATCAATCAGCGATTTAAAAAATTCAAAAATCGCTGAAACCCGTTGTAGTTAGGACTTGTGAATCACTTACCTTTGCGCGCATGTTACTGGGATTGCAGAATGTCACTTTCGAATTTGGAGCGCGTACCATCGTAAAAAATGCCACCTGGCATATTCAGCCCAACGAACGGATCGGATTAATCGGGTATAACGGAACCGGAAAATCCACCATTTTAAAAGTCCTTACCGGGCAATATCACCCTTCGGAAGGCACCGTTGAAAAAAGCAAAGATGCTACCATCGGGTTCCTGCATCAGGATTTGCTGAGCTTTGATACCAATGATTCCATACTTGAAGTGGCACTCCAGGCTTTTGAAAAAGTAATTCAACTGGAAAAAGAAATTGCAGAGATAGGAACGGAACTGGAAAAAACAGGAGATGAGAAACTGGCGCAGGTGTATGCCGATAAACTGCACAGTCTTGAAATGGCCGGCGGATATGACATCCATCATAAAACGGAAGAAATATTGCAGGGATTGGGATTCAGCAACCAGGATTTAAAGAGGCCTTATTCAGAATTCAGCGGCGGATGGCGCATGCGTGTGCTCCTTGCCAAAATGATTTTGATGCAACCGGATGTTTTGCTGCTCGATGAACCAACGAACCACCTCGATTTGCCAAGCATTGAATGGTTTGAAAAATACCTGCAACATTACAAGGGAGCGGTTGTCATCGTTTCGCACGACCGTTATTTTCTTGACCGAATGGTCAATAAAATTGTAGAACTTTATCAGGAGGAATTGCATTTCTATTCAGGGAATTATTCCTATTACCTGGAAGAAAAAAAATTGCGTGTTGAACTTCAGCAAAGGGCTTATGAAAACCAACAGGATTATATAAAACAACAGGAAAAATTTATTGAACGGTTCAGAGCCAAGGCCACCAAAGCATCTCAGGCGCAAAGCATCATGAAACGCCTTGAAAAACTGGACAAAATAGAAAGCGCCACTCTGGAGATACCGGACATCCGAATCAATTTTTCCGTAGGAATTACACCTGGAAAAATTCTCTGTACTTTAAAGCATGCTTCCAAATCTTTCGATGATATCAAAATTGTGGAAGACACTTCTTTTGAAATTAACCGCGGAGACAAAATCGCTTTAATTGGCGCCAACGGCAAAGGAAAATCCACGGTATTGAGAATGATTGCGGGAACAGAACCTTTTGAAGGAACGAGGATAGAAGGGCATAATGTGAAACAGTCATTCTATGCCCAGCACCAGTTGGAGGCATTGGGTTTGGAACATACTGTGCTGGAAGAGCTCGAGTTTTGCGGAAGCGGGAAAACCGAACTGGAACTCCGCAACTTATTGGGAGGATTTTTATTTGGCGGAGAAGACGTGGATAAGAAAATCAAAGTGCTGAGCGGTGGTGAAAAAGCGAGAGTAGCGCTGGCAAAAACCATTGCAAGCAAAGCCAACTTTCTGCTGCTGGATGAACCCACAAATCACCTTGATATGAATTCGGTAGAATTGCTTATTGATGCACTTCGCAAATATCAGGGCAGCTATATTCTCGTAAGCCACAACCGATATTTTGTGAGCAAAACAGCCACGAAGATTTGGAAAATCCGCAATCATAAAATCAAAGAATTTGACGGTGGTTACGAAGAATGGGAACAATGGAATAAAGACCATCCGGAAAATGTAGCTCCGAAAATTCACGAAGAAAAAGAAAAGAAAAAATCTGAGAGAAAACCCGAAAT
This sequence comes from Chitinophagaceae bacterium, assembly GCA_017307735.1. GTDB lineage: Bacteria > Bacteroidota > Bacteroidia > Chitinophagales > Chitinophagaceae > Ginsengibacter. The sequence continues at coordinate 126,637 of JAFKGR010000013.1, read as the reverse complement.
AACTTCAGAAGACAGGGAAAAAAGGAAAGAACTTCAGAAACTAAAAAAGCAGTTTGATCAGTTGGAAGCACGGATTGAAAAAATGAAAACAGAAAAATCTGCACTCGAGGCCAGGCTCATGCTCCCGGAAGTTTACAGCGACCAAAATAAATTTTCTGAAATAGAAACCCAATACAAAAAGGCACAGGAACTTCTCGAAAAAGAAAATGAACGATACGAATCCCTGTTCGAAAAAATAATGGAAATGGAAGAAGGGTAAATCTATTTCTTCACAATAAAGGCAAATTTGTCTTTCAGTTTTAAAAATCTCTTTTCAAAGTAATGATAGCTTAGCCATGCAAGTCCGATGGCGGCGAAAAAGGCAATGGCTCCCGTAAGAAGCAATACAGCAGGATTGGTCATGTTCAGCCCGATTTTGCGCAAGGCAATTTCGACAAAAGTCAACGAGGACACGTGAATACAATACAAGCCGTAAGTATAAATCCCAAGCTGGCTGATGCGGCGATAATTACCCAATTTCCAAAAGGAATGGTTCGAGAAATTTTGTTCGAGAATAATCGAGCCAAATACGATTGCAAAACACAATCTTTCAAAGATGACAAAGCTGCCCTGAAAAATATCTTTTCTGAAAAACAACAAAGTGAAAGCCAGAACATAAATAAGTGCTATCAACAATTTGGGAAGATGCTCCACTCTCCTTTTGAATCCTTCATGAAAAATAATCAGGTACGCCATCAACCCACCCATGGCCATATCGCCAATCACAGCAAACGTATTGAACAACAGTACCCGCTCGTCGTGCACATGGAAACTTCGAAAAATGAGCGATCCCGCAATAATAATATAAAACACCCAGGGTTGTTTTTTCAAAGGCACCAAAGCAAGAATCAATGGCCAGCACAAATAAAATTGTTCTTCGATAGCAACTGACCAGAGTATGCTGATCATCGCCGGTGCGCCATGTTTCAGAAAATCAAAATTGTTGAGAAATACAAAATAGGTCCAGGGATTTGCCACTTTAAAATCGCTTTCTCCCATCAACGTTTTCAATTGCGGATACACAACCAAACCGAAGATGACCATCAGGTAAAACAAAGGCCATATCCGGAGGATCCTCCTCATGTAAAAATTGGTAACATGGATTTTACCGGTAATCCGTTTCTCTTCAATCAGAAGATAAGTAATCAGAAAACCACTCAGTACAAAGAAAAAATTGACACCCACTTCACCGTTTTGAAAAAGGAATTTTAATATTTTTTCTGTCGTTCCGGTAATCCGGTACCTGTCGAACAGAAGTAACCACACATGAAATAAAAAGACCGCAGCATAGCTGAAAAACCGCAATCCGTCCAAATGAGGAAAGAAAATTTTTCCTTTTGCCTTCTTTGGAACAACAGGGCTATTTTCTGTTTCAGATACTATGGGTTGAGTCTGTGGCAAGGGTTACGCAAAATATTTTATTAATTCAAACGGGAAAAGTCCGGGTTAAATTATCACCTGACCTTTACTAAACGTTTTTTAAACCGTGACAAAGATGTTCATTTAGTTTTAAGAAAAGAAAATATTAAACCCGAAATTTGAGAATAATAAAACCATCCATTTTGAAACCATACAAAAGACCGGAACTTTTTCTTTTCTTTTTCCTCTTTCTTTTCACTGCTTGCAACGGGACACATTACGCACACCCCACTGTTGAAATCAAAACAACTTTTGGGAATATTTATGTAGAGCTGTATCAGGATAAAGCGCCACAAACAGTTGCAGCATTTTTGAAATTTGTACAATCCGGAATTTATAAGAACAGCAGTTTTTATCGCGTACTAAAAGAAGAAGATCAACCATCCAATGCATTTAAATCCGAATTAATCCAGGGCGGCATTTATAAATCGAATCCTGCACTCATTGAAAAAGAACCGGGGATCCCACTCGAAACCACCCAAAAAACAGGATTGAAACATCTCGATGGAACCATATCTCTTGCAAGAACAACCCCCAACTCCGGCAACACCGAATTTTTTATTTGTGTGGGCGATCAGCCTGCCTATGATTATGGCGGCGAAGCCAATCCGGATGGGCAGGGATATGCAGCATTCGGAAGAGTTATAAAAGGTATGAAGACCGTTCATGAAATCCACAGCCAGGATTCCAATGGAGATAATTTTACCCCACCCGTAAAAATTAAAGACATCATTTATGTAAACCCTCCAAAATAGAAACTGACTTTAAAAGGCCCGTCGTTTTTTTGTACGAGAAAATTTGGAATCACCCGATCCCACAAGAATGGTATATGAGAAAAATATATTCCTGTAATTTTTAAAAAAGACTATTTTAGGACTTTCAAACTTGTAACGCTTATCAAATTTAATTTTCAAACCTGATTTTTTATGGAAGATCAAAGCACACCTGTAGAGGTGGAAGAAAGCAAAAAAGGAAAACACCCGAAAGCCCTGTATGTTTTGTTCATGACCGAAATGTGGGAAAGATTCGCCTACTACCTGATGGTTGGGATTCTGTTATTATATCTCATCGACGGACAAACGGGAAAGGGCATGACTGCACAGATGGGAGCCGATGTGGTAGGAAGTTTTATTGCAATGGTTTACCTCACTCCATTTATCGGAGGACTTTTGGCTGACCGTTACCTGGGTTATATCAGATCTATTTTTCTGGGCGGTTCTCTGATGGCTCTCGGATATTTTGGGCTTGCTCTCCCGGGCAATACAGCGCTGTATGTTTCACTTCTTCTGATCATTGTTGGAAATGGATTTTTTAAACCCAACATTTCGACAATTCTCGGAAATATTTATAACAGAGAAGATTTAAAAAAGCTAAAAGACAATGCGTATAATATTTTTTACATGGGTATCAATATTGGCGCATTGGTGTGCAATTTCGTAGCTGCCTATTTGCGTAATCATTATGGATGGGGATATGCCTTTGCCGCTGCCGGAGTCGGGTTGGTAATCGGATTGATCTGGCTGGCATCCAATTTAAAAAAAGTGCGGGAAGGAGACATCAAGAAGAAACCCAATCCCGAAGATATGTCCATTGGAAAAATACTGGGATACGTTTTTGTTCCCGCAATCATCGCCGCAATCATAGGATGGATGCTCCCCACACAAATTTTTGGTTCCACTATTATGGGAAGTAAATCAAACGATGCATTCATATTTGCGTGTCTTCCTATTATCGCATTTTACGTATCCTTATATGTAAGAGCGAAAGGCACAGATAAAAGAGGTATCGGCGCTTTACTTTTTATTTTTGGAATATCAATTATTTTCTGGACTATTTACAATCAAAACTCTACGGGACTTACTCTTTGGGCACAACGTCATACCGACCGGAGTATCTCGACTCCCGTTCTCGAGAAGGTGGCCGGAGGACTTGGTTTCATGCAGACGGTGAGTGATACGCCCAGATTGGTAAATAAAGTAGATCCTTTTTTTGTAGATGTAACTGATAATTCTCCGGTCGTCGCAAAAATAAAACCCGACCTGGATTCAACTGCAGACGGAAACCTGGTAGATGCACGAACAAAAATTATTCAGGTGGAGGGTCCTGATCCTTATTTCAATAACATTCCAAAAGATCAATGGCCAAAAGGATCGATGAAAGTTGCCAATACCGAATTATTCCAATCTATAAATCCTCTTTTCATTGTCATTCTTACACCATTGCTTGTATTGTTTTTCGGATTTCTGCGAAGTATAAGATCAGAACCAACCACGGCTTCAAAATTTGGCCTGGCTTTGTTTATATCAGGCTGTTCTTCCCTTGTTATGGTGTTCGCCATCTTATCTGTCGATTCCGTGTATTTGGAAAAGACATCCCCTTACTGGCTTTGGGGAACCTACTTCGTTTTTACGGTAAGTGAACTATTTCTCAGTCCGATCGGATTGTCTCTCGTGTCAAAACTCGCTCCTCCCCGGCTGACATCATTGTTAATGGGAGGTTGGTTTTTAGCTACTGCCATCGGTGGTAAAATAGCAGGCGTGATGACAAGTTTCTGGGATAGTTTTACTGATAAAAAGGTATTCTTTCTGATCCTTGTTGTAGCCGCATTCATCGGAGGAATCGTTATTTTCAGCAGGCTGAAATTCCTCAACAATGTTGTAAAGGAAAAAACAGGTTCTGCATAAATAATATTTAAGTCATTGTGGATGATGGTAAGCGGCAGAATAAAATCTCGCCGCTTTTTTTTCGGATTTTAAAATGGAAATCCGGTGATCAATTCCCTGATAACTTCTTAAAAAATATGCCACAGATGTACGAATATTTTTTCAAAAAAGATCAAATTGTATTCATGTATCATAGGATTAGAAAAACAAATTATCTGCACAACTAATCCCGGCTACATCAGGAGTTTCCTGTTTGCAGGTAATGATTTGGGGATTCTAAAAGACTCTGTAAAAGTCACCTGGCTTTTGCAATGGTAAACGAACATGCCACCAGGCCCCGGGACATCAGGAATCCCAAAGAATTATCTATGGTGCCTTTGCACCCGTGGCAAAAAAATAAACATCCGTGAATTCAGTACCTAAATTATTCGGTTAATATCTTATGGGTCTGATCATAAAACAGTGAGAAATTCCACTGAAAGAATTAATAAGACCTGCCAGTTACTGTAAATCGGCTCCTTCAACCAGCACAACCGTTTTATTGTTTAATACTTCGGCAAAACCACTTTTGATCGCATATATCCGGGTCTTTTGTTTATCCAGCAATACCTTCAGATTGCCGGATTTCAGCGAACTTACCACCGCTGCATGATGATCGAGTACCTCAAACAATCCGCTCGTTCCCGGTAATTGAACACCATATACTTCTCCGCTGAAAACCTTTTTGTCTGGTGTTAAAATTTCTAAAGTCATTGTATATCCGGTTGCTGTTTAATAAAATTTTAGGAAGCCTTGGTGGCTGCTTCAAGCATTTTCTTTCCTTTGGCAATGGCTTCATCCAGATTTCCAACCAGGTTGAATGCAGCTTCAGGATATTCATCCACTTCTCCATCCATAATGGCATTAAATCCGCGGATGGTATCTTCAATGGAAACCAATACACCTTTCAAACCTGTAAACTGTTCAGCAACGTGGAATGGCTGGCTGAGGAAACGTTCAACACGGCGGGCGCGGCTAACTATCAGTTTGTCTTCATCGCTCAATTCATCCAAACCGAGAATAGCGATGATATCCTGCAATTCCTTATAACGTTGCAGAGTTTGTTTTACTCTGTTGGCACATTTGTAATGTTCTTCACCAACAATATCGGGAGTCAGAATTCTTGAAGTGGAATCCAGCGGATCCACTGCCGGATAAATTCCTTTATCGGCCACTTTTCTGCTTAATACGGTTGTGGCATCCAGGTGGGAGAAAGTCGTTGCAGGCGCAGGGTCTGTCAGGTCATCGGCCGGTACATAAACAGCCTGTACCGAAGTGATAGAACCATTGCGTGTGGAAGTAATGCGTTCCTGCATCAATCCCATTTCTGTGGCCAGTGTCGGTTGATAACCTACCGCAGAAGGCATACGTCCTAACAGTGCCGATACTTCAGAACCGGCTTGGGTAAATCTGAAAATGTTATCCACGAAAAACAAAATATCTCTGCCTTTTCCCTGTCCGTCGCCATCGCGGTAATATTCAGCCACAGTCAATCCGCTCAAGGCCACGCGGGCTCTTGCTCCCGGGGGTTCGTTCATTTGTCCGAATACAAATGTGGCTTTTGAATCTTTCAATTCATTCATATCCACGAGGTCCAGATTCCATCCACCTTCTTCCATACTCTGTTTGAAAGGTTCGCCATATTTCATAATCCCGGCCTCGATCATTTCACGAAGAAGGTCATTCCCTTCTCTTGTACGCTCACCCACGCCGGCAAATACGGATAAACCACTGTATGCTTTTGCGATATTATTAATCAATTCCTGAATCAATACCGTCTTTCCAACACCGGCGCCACCAAACAACCCAATCTTACCGCCTTTGGCATAAGGTTCAATCAGGTCAATTACCTTAATTCCCGTAAAAAGTACCTCGGTGGTTGTACTTAGGTTTTCAAATAATGGCGGTTGGGCGTGTATGGATCTTCCATTTTCTTTGCTCACCTGGGGCAAACCATCGATGGCATCTCCGGTAACGTTGAACAAACGTCCCTGGATGGCTTCGCCGGTAGGCATCAAAATAGGCTTTCCGGTATCTGTCACTTCCATTCCGCGTGTCAGTCCTTCGGTGGAATCCATGGCGATACAGCGCACACTGTCTTCTCCAAGGTGCTGCTGCACTTCGAGAACCAGTTTTTGTCCGTTGGGCCTGGTCAATTCCATTGCATTGTATATCTGAGGTAATGCTCCTTCTGTTTCAAAGTGAACGTCAACAACAGCTCCGATGATCTGTCTGATTTTTCCCTTATTTGCCATAAAAAGAAGTATAGTATTTTAAATCGGCGGCAAAGGTAAGGCTTAAAAATAATTTTTCACTACAAAAATGGACATAGAAAGGCTTTCATTTTTAAAATTTCGCAAAAAGAAGGTGAAGTTTAATTGTTGTATCCGGGAAGTGATATTAAAGAAAACCGGCAATCATTAATAAACCTTCGGATTAAAGGAATCTATGGTTTTAAAAAGTTGCGGATCACGGGCACTTTCGCAAATTCTTTTCTTTCGACTCTCAAAATGAACAGGGCAAAAAGGAAAATCAAAATGGTAGCCGTTGCAAAGTGGAACAGGAAACTGGCTGTCCAGAAATTAATCAGTTTATGTATCCAATAAATCAGCAGCGCTATGACCATGTAAGCAATCAGTTTTTTCCAGGCATAGGGCACAGGATATTTTTTCTGGCCCCAGATATAAGAGATCACCATCATACTGCCATAACAGATAAAAGTAGCCCAGGCGCTTGCCATGTATCCAAAAACCGGAATGAAAAAATAATTAATAAATAAGGTTAGCGCAGCGCCGATAATAGTAATCCACGCCCCGGCCATTGTCTGATGCGTCAGTTTATACCATATAGCGAGGTTGTAATAAATACCGAGAAACATATTGGCAAAAAGAAGTATGGGAACTACTTTCAAACCCGTTTCATAAATTTTTCTTTTCTCTGCATTGAGACTTAAAAAATATTTCCAAATATCGAGGTACAACATGACGACAAGGAACATCAAAGAAATTGTGATTACAAAAAATTTCATCACCCTGGCATACACCTTTTGAGGTTGCTGTCCTTCGGCTTGTTTAAAAAAGAAAGGTTCGGCTCCCAACCGGAACGCCTGAATAAATAAAGTAATCAGAATCGATAATTTATAGCATGCCGAGTAAATAGCCGTTTGTTCTTTGGCTGCATCCAAACCTCCCGGAGCCAGCCACGTGATCATGATTCTGTCGAAAGTTTCATTGATCATTCCGCCAAAACCTGCAATGAGAAGCGGCAGGGAATAAATCATCATATCATACCAGGTGCTTTTACTGAAAGTCCATTTGGCTGATAAAAATTCGGGAATAAGTAAAAACCACGCAACGGCTGAAGCAACGAGATTGGCAATCATGATATACCCGACGCCATAATTCGGATTGTAAAAAGTACCCCAGAATCCGATGGGATTTTCCTTGGCCCACACCGGGCAAACCGAAAGAAGAAAATAGACCACAGCTATCTGAAGGCAGATACAAAAAATGCGGATGAGTGCATATTTTCTCGGCCGCTGGTCCAGACGCAATTTGGCAAACGGCAGCGTAGAGAGGGTATCGAAGGAAATAATCAAAACTGCAAGGGTGATAAATTCAGGATGGTTGTCCAGCCTCAGCCAATGGGCAATTGTCTGCCGGTACATAATCATAATCGTCGCAAACACAAGAGTTGAAAAAACTATAGAGATAATGGCTGTTCCATAAATATCCTTCTTGTATTTTTCATGGGTGGAAAACCGGAAATAAGCCGTTTCAAGTCCATAAGTAAATAACACATTCAAAAAGGGAATGGCTGCATACAGGTTGCTCATATCGCCATATCCATCCAGAGTCAGCCGTGCTGTAAAATAGGGAGTCAGCAGATAAAATAAGAACCGCGCAGCTATGGAACTTGCTCCATACCACATGGTCTGACCTGCTAACTTTTTAATATTTCCCAAGAAATAACCGGATTAGGATGTGTCAAAAATAAATGTATTAGCCGACAAAAGGATTTTGCGGATTCACAAAAGATTGAATCAAATCTCCTTCGACTTCCATTTCAGAAACTTTTCTCATTTCATGCAACCGGGGCGCCAAAACATCTCCGTCTGAAATCTTTTGAGTATTTGTAATTATCCTGCATTCATCCCAAATTCCTGCATCAAAGAATTTCTGTAAAGTGAAACTGCCTCCTTCGACCATTACACTCAATATTCCATTTGCATGAAGAAAAGATAATACCTGCCTGAGATAATCTTTTTCTTCTACCTTTTTGTAAATCACTTTTTCTCCTTGTTCTTCTTTAACCGTATTGAACAAAATGGTTTTTCCTGGCTGGTCAAACATTTTCAAATGTTCCGGAATATCCTTGTTGCAAAGAATCACTCTCAAAGGCTGAGAACCGGCACCTGAACGGTTTGTCAGCAACGGATCGTCCTTAATTGCAGTTTGATGCCCCACAAGAATAGCAGCCTCATCGCTTCGCCATTGATGCACCAAAATATTCGTGTATGCATTACTGATAATTAACCTTTGCGAATGATTTCCTAAAACACCATTCATTGTCTGTGCCCATTTCAAAATAATGTAAGGCCGCTGAAACTGATGAAATGTAAAAAACCTGCGGTTGAGAAAATGACATTCCTTCTCCATTTCGCTCATCCTTACTTTAATTCCGGCTCCTTCCAAAATAGCAATACCTCTTCCGGAAACTTTTTTATTGATGTCTCCCGAACCAATAACTACTTCAGGAATTTGTTTTTCCACAATCAGATTTGCGCAGGGCGGTGTCTTTCCAAAATGAGAACAAGGTTCCAGGGATACATACATTGTACTCTTTGCAATCAGTGGTCTTTTATTTTCGGGAACACTGTTGATACAATTCACTTCGGCATGCGGCCCGCCATATTTCTGATGAAAACCTTCGCCGATAATTTTCCCTTTATAAACCAAAACCGCGCCCACCAAAGGGTTAGGCGCCACATTTCCCCTGCCCAATCCGGCAAGTTCAATGCACCGTTTCATAAAATAATTGTCGTCCAAAATATATCCTCCAGTAATTTGCAAATTAAATTATGTTTGGCTAATGACTTCAAAACATGCCTTTGAACTATTAAAAAATGAACTCGCTTCCCTTTATGAAAAGAGAGAAGCTGAAAATATTGCCGATTGGGTTTTGGAAAATATCATGCAAGAAAAAAGATGGGAAAGAAACCGGAATCTGTCGCCAATGACACAATCACAACAGGAACTCTTTGAAAAATACAGAAAAGAGCTTTTGAATTTCCGCCCTGTCCAATACGTTTTGCACGAAGCATTTTTTTATGGAATGAAATTTTTTGTTGATGAGAATGTACTCATCCCAAGGCCCGAAACAGAAGAACTCGTCGATCACGTTATCAAAGAAAATCCAACCGCAAAATCCATCCTCGACATCGGTACCGGCAGCGGATGCATTCCCGTTGCTTTGAAGAAAAAAATTTCATCAGCAGAGGTCTCCGCAGTTGATGTAAGCGAGGGTGCATTGAAAGTAGCTTTGAAAAATGCTGAATTAAATCAGGTAAAAATTAATTTCAGCACACTTGATATTTTGAACCAAAAAGAATGGGACACACTCCCCTCTTTCGAAATCATTGTCAGCAATCCCCCGTATGTAACGCCTCAGGAAAAAAGCACTTTATCTCCCAATGTGGTCAACTTTGAGCCTTCTGTTGCGCTCTTTGTTCCTGAAAATGATCCCTTGCTTTTTTACAAAGTCATTTTTCATTTTGCACAACAAAAATTAAATCCGGGAGGAAAAGTATATCTCGAGGTTAATGAATCCTACGCCAGAGATGTTTCTGATTACTTCGAAAAAAACGGATGGAGGACAGAAATTCTCAGGGATATGTATGGAAAGGAAAGAATGGTAAAAGCTATTCCGACTTGACAGAGGCGCTTGTGGTTGCGCCCAGTTTTTTCGCTACCTGCATAACCCTGACGATATCGCCCCAGCTTACCAAAGAATCTGCATTGATCACCACAGCAGGTTTGGTGCTGTCTGTTATGAGCAACTGGGATCTCAACACAGGTGCCAGCGAATCAAACGGGATTTTCTTTTGTCCCACAAAAATTTCATTATTCTTATCAATGCTTACAATCACACTCTGCTTGGCTTTGGCGTCGCTGTCTGCGCGCGGGTTATTCATCTTAATGACATTCGGATTGGCCATGGTAGAAATAATCAGGAAGAAAAACATCAGGATAAAAAGTATGTCATTCAGCGGACCGGTATCCAGTTCTGTATCCTCACTTTTAAATCTTTTTCTGATACTCATGATGCTTAATTATCCGATGCTGGTTTCAAAAAATTATCTGGTTGGTTCCTGAAGGACATCTGTAAATTCTGCAACAGCCACTTCCATTTTGTTTTCCATTCTGTCTATCTGTGCCACGAGATAGCTGTGTCCGATGTAGGCGAGAATACCAATAATTAGTCCGGTAGCAGAAGTCACCATTTTAATGTAAATACCGTCGGCAATGGTGTTTGGCGTGTATTCCGTGCTGATGGCAATGCTTCTGAACAAAGCCAGCATGCCGACAATGGTTCCCAGGAATCCGAACAAAGGAGCGATACGTGCGACAATGGAAATAATAGAAAGATTTTTTTCAAGTTTGTAGAGTTCAAGTGTACCTACATTTTCCATGCTTTTTTCAATGGCATCCATCGGTTTGCCGATTCTTTGAATCCCTTTATCCACAATCCTGGCTACAGGGCTGTCGCTGTTTTTTGAAAAACTTCTTGCAGCCGATACATTTCCGCTGATGATGTGATCTCTTATAATCCGCATAAAATTATTATCGATATGGCTTGCTTTGTTAATCGCTATCAATCTTTCAATGAAGAAATAAAGTGCAATCACAAAAAGCAATGCCAGCGGGATCATGAGTACACCACCGCTCACCAGCACATCCCATAAACTTTGCGACTTGGTAGCTGAAGCCATAGCAGCAGTGGCAGTGTCTGTTTGCAGAAGAAATAAATCCATCTATTCGGGTTTGGTTACAAATGTAAAAAGTAATTTGGTACAGGGAGGTCGCTTAGGAAGAGGTGGAAAACTTTAACGATAATGTTAACGAGGCAGTTTCAAAAGGTTTGAAAAACATGATTAGCCGCATCAGGATTCAAATCATTTTTCCACAAATAATCAAACGGGCAGAGAAAAAATACAAATAAAAATTCTCTCTCAAATCCAGCTTCCCACTAAAATGTTCCTCACCACTTTCTCTCTATTCTTTGAAAAATCACAGCCCACAAGAGATACGCCGGGTTACGCGTTTTCTTCCCAAATCATGGCCAGATGAACAATGGTCTCTGCTGCCTTCGCCATATCTGCAAGGCTCACCCATTCCTGTTTTGAGTGGATGCCATACATGCCGGTAAACAAATTCGGACAGGGCATTCCCATGTAACTGAAACGGCTGCCATCTGTACCTCCTCTGATGCTTTCTGTCTTTACGGGCAAACCCGCACGGCGAATTGCTTCGGCAGCATGGCCTGCAACTTCAGGATGCTGATCCAAAATCTTTTTCATATTGCGGTATTGCTCATGCACGTAAAATTCCATTCTGGCTCCCGGATATTTATCCACTACCTCCTGGGCCAATTTTTTCAAACGTTCTCCGTGTTCACGCAATTTATCATCGTCAAAATCCCGAAGAATAAATTCTACTGTTGCTTTTTCAGCAATGCCATTGAAGCCGACCGGGTGTACATAACCTTCCATCTTTTCCGTGGTTTCAGGCGACCATTTGTCCTTTGGAAGAGTATTCAAAATATCTCCGGCAATTTTCAAAGCATTTACCAATCTGCCTTTGGCATATCCCGGGTGGGCGATGATTCCATGAATAATAATTTCCGCACCATCTGCACTGAAGGTTTCCACCTCAAGGCTCCCGGCTTCACCGCCATCCAACGTATATCCATAAGTGGCATTAAGTTTTTTCATATCAGCTTTGGCTGTGCCCTCTCCTATTTCTTCATCAGGAGTAAACAAAATCCTGATAGTGCCATGTTTTATTTCCGGATGGGCCATCAGGTATTTTGCAGCTCCCATAATAGATGCCACACCACTTTTGTCGTCAGCGCCAAGCAAAGTATTTCCCGAAGCGGTTATAATATCTGTCCCGGTTTTTTCTTTCAGGTACGGATGTGTTGCAGGTGAGAAAACCTGGGCCGGATCATCCGGTAATTTTATTTCACCACCGTCATAATTCCTGTGTACAATGGGTTTTACATCGGTTCCGCTGCAGTCGGGCGCAGTATCCACGTGGCTGCAAAAGCAAATAACAGGTACGTTTTTCTTATCCGTGTTTGAAGGAATCGTTGCATAAACATAACTGTACTGATCCACTTCAGCATCTGCAATCCCCAGGGCTTTCAACTCTTCTGCAAGTGCATCAGAAAGATTTCTCTGTTTCTCAGTGGAAGGATGGGTACCGCTTTTCGGATTGCTTTGCGTATCAATTTGAACATACTTCAAAAAACGTTGGAGGATATCTTCGGAATCAATCTGAACCATATTTTTTTTCCCAAAATTAAAGTTATATGGACTATGCAGGTTACAGTACCCGCATTTTGCATTGAATCAATCTTTATTTATTTTGATTGGATGGGAACATTTCTGAATCAGGCCGGATAATTTTTTTGTGATTTAATTAAATCACTTGGGAACTTTTCTGTATAAGTAAAATGCCAATCCCGAAAAAATCAGGTTGGGAAGCCAGGCCGCCAGCACAGGGTTGAATTGGGATTTCATTGAAAACACAGAGGCAAACCTCTCGACAAGAATATAGAGAATACAGATGATGACTCCAATGGCAAGATGAAACCCACTTCCTCCTCTGATCTTTTGTGAGGCAATGATTCCACCGATTAAGGTGAGTACCAAAACTGAAAACGGAATCGCATTTCGCGACTGCTTTTCAAGAATCAATGAATTGATATCCTCGCTGCCCCGCATCCGCTCCAGCTTAATCAGATTGGTCAGTTCAGGCGTTGTCAGTTGTTCCTTTGTATATTCATCTGTCTTGAGATCGAGTGGTTTGAAATTATAGGCCACATGCATCTGAGTGGTATCTCTCAGGGTATGTTTCAACCCGTTTATTGTTCGGATCCTGACCTGGGTGAGTTGCCATTTGCTCAAAGAAGTATCCCAACGGATTCCCTGTGCATACAGGTTATAAACAAGAGCAGTAGAATCAAATTTCTGAACAAAAAAATTGCTTCCCGATTTACTGGCCGTATCATAATAACCTATGCCGGCATAAGAAAAAGAATCCAGTTTAAAATGCTTGTTTGAGATGGTAGCAGTATTCACGTATCCTCCATAATTCATGTCGATGTATTTTGCCTGAAAGGTGCTCCATTTCATATTTGCAGGAGGAAGCACATATTGGTTTACCCACCATAGAAAACCGGAAAAGAACAATCCACAAATGAAATAAGGAAGCAAAAAACGCCTGAAACTTATACCGGAACTTAAAATCGCAACTATTTCACTTTTATTGGCCATTTTGGAAGTGAAGAAAATAACGGCAATGAACAAAAACAAAGGGAAGAGCATGGCATCAATGTGCGGAATAAAACCAAAATAATATTGCTCTATGATTTGCCTGGCTGTAAGCCCGGTCTTGGAAAAATCATCTGTCTTTTCACTCAGGTCAACCACCACCACCAGAATGGTCATTGCAATGAGGCAAAACAAAAAAGTCACGATGAACTTTTTTATAATGTATCTGTCCAAAATCTTCATGCGATGGCAAAAGTAAGGTGATATTCCACAGACAATCTGATGTTATCATATTTTTTGCTATTCATTTCCTACTTTGTGCAGGAGGAGCAACAAAAAAAGATTAAATGCGTTATCCTGTTGGCTTTCAGAACAGTATTTCAAAAAACAGGATTGCTGTTAAGAAGTTGTCCGGATAAGAGCTATCTGCAGTGCTTTTTTTTATTTTTGTAAAGAAACCCGTTTTGCCCAAAGGCCTGTTGACCATACTGCTTTTACTGATTTCCGTCTTTTCTTCTGCCCAGTATTATATCAGGGGAGATGTAAAAGATGCGAACAATGAACCTTTGCAAAATGTAAAAATTTACAGGCCATCCACCCGCAGCATTTACAACAGTGGAATGACAGGGGGATTCGGGATTTTGTCATCTGCTCTTTACGATTCTCTCATCTTCACAAAAGAAGGATATGACACAGTGCGGTTGCGTGTAAAAACGGACGAATACCTTCGTGTGGTGATGGCGACTGATAAACGAAAGAAAGATCCCACCCTTCAAAAAATGATTTCCTTCACTACCAATGGAGATGAAAAACTCAGTTCTATTTCAATTTATGACGGGGAGACTTACAGCAGCATTATTGAAAACAATTTCGTTAAAACAACCAACCGGGCACAAACCACTTTCGGACTTAGAATTGATAAAGCATCTTACAGCAATATCAGAAGGTTTATCAATCAGCAGATGCAGGTTCCGCCCGATGCCGTCAGGCTGGATGAAATGCTCAATTATTTTAATTTTAATTACAAAGAACCCGATCCGGGGAAAACATTCTGTACAGAAAGCCAGGTGACCGATTGCCCCTGGAACCAGGCACACAGATTATTATTCTTAAATATCTCAGCCAGAAGGTTGGATCTAAGCAAAGTACTTCCAAGCAATTTTGTATTTCTGATCGATGTATCGGGCAGTATGGATTTTCCCAACCGGCTTCCCTTAATTAAGCAGGCATTCAAACTCTTTGTTGAAAATCTGAGACCCATCGATACGGTTTCCATTGTAACCTACGGAGGAACTGTAGGAATCTGGCTGACTCCAACAAGCGGAGGGAATAAAGATAAAATATTGAAATCTATTGAAGAGCTGAATGCATCAGGCGATACCCCCGGAGAAGCAGCAATCAGGACCGCTTACCAGCTTGCCAATAACACTTTCATCAAAGGAGGCAACAACCGCATAATACTTGCTACTGACGGAGACTTCAATATCGGACAAACCTCAGAAAAAGATTTGGAAGAACTGATCGAAAAAGAAAAAAAATCAGGGATTTATTTAACCTGTCTGGGTGTGGGTATGGGCAATTATAAAGATTCAAAGATCGAAATACTTGCCAAAAAAGGGAATGGCAATTTCGCATATATAGATGATATACATGAGGCTGAAAAGGTGATGGTATTACAATTTACACAAACCATGTATGCCGTTGCAAGAGATGTTTATGTCAATGTAAAATTTGATTCAACTGCCATCCGGCAATACCGGCTGCTGGGATATGATAACAGAAAAAGTGGTTTCGAGAATTTCATAGGAGAACCTGAGGGAGGGGAAATCGGTTCAGGAGCAGGCAATACCATTTTGTTTGAACTTGAGCCAAAGGTTACGGACAGTGCTTTGCAAAATTCCTTTGTGGGTTCGATTACCATTCATTACAAAAACACCAGAGACACCTCCGAACTTCTAAAGACTTATAACTGTTTTTATAACTATCGTCCTTTTGACCAGGTTCAAAAGTGCCTGCAATTTGCGACAGCAGTGGCGATGCTCGGATTAAAGCTCAGGCAGTCTGAATACTTTCCTGATGTATCGTGGGATACTATCAAAAAAATTGCTTCAAAATCAATTGAATCGCCCAACGATTATTTAAAGAATCAATTTTTGACCCTGACCGAAAATTGCAAAAAGATTTATGGTTCCCGACGCAGAAAAAACAGATAATTGTGACAATTGCCTCACCGTGTGGCATTAATTTTGTCTTTGTCAGAGTGGCTTTTACGAAACACGATCAGTAGGGATGAGGAAACAGTTCAATGGACCGGCAAAGTTTATTTGAATTATTGACAGATTAATGGTAAATTACATCTGATCCGTTTTGTGTGGCCAGTTTCCTGAACAAATTCCTATAACTCCCTTTTAAATAACACTTAAATATGTTATCTATCCACAGCCCCCAATACGCAGCCTATCCCGGCGAATATATTCCTAAACAAAAAATTATGAAGGCACTTGCCGAAGGATATTTTGAATCGGACAAGATTTCCCTGAATCCGAAACATTCCATTTCTCAAACAGATGAATATTATAAAATTGAAATGACCATCCCGGGCATTAAAAGAGAAAATCTTTTGGTTACAACAAATGAAAAAGGGAGCCTGTGTATTATGGGTTACAAGACTGGAAAAAAATCCACAAAATCTCATAACGCCCCGGCAGTAAAAAACAGGATGGATACTTTTCTCAGAGAAATTCCTCTTCCCGAAGATGCCGACACTGATTTTACATCGGCCTCCTGCCATGAGGGAACATTGACAATTTTCTTTACCCGGACAGGAAGAAATCCCCGCAAAAGAGCATCCACAATTGTGGTTTATTGATTTCAATACAGATCTTATTCAAAGCTGCCGGTTAAGGGCGGCTTTTTATTTATTTAAAAACCAATTTCATTAAATGCAAAAAAGATCAGCAGGTTTGTTATTTTACAGGTATTTTAATCAACATGAATTACAGGTGCTCCTTGTTCATCCCGGCGGGCCTTTTCACAAATCCAAAGATGCCGGTGACTGGTCAATTCCCAAAGGTGAATTGGAAAAAAATGAAACTTCATTCCAAACCGCAAAAAGAGAGTTTCATGAAGAAACGGGAATCAGTGCACCGGAAGGAAATTACAAATTGCTAACACCGGTACAGTTGAAAAGTGGAAAAATTGTAGAGGCTTACTACCTCAATGCTTCTCCCGATTGCACACATATTCAGAGTAACATGGCATCAATTGAGTTTCCTTACAAATCGGGAAAATATATTGAAATCCCAGAGGTAGATAAGGCAGAATGGTTCAATGCCGAAACAGCCAAAGAGAAAATCAACCAGGGCCAGGTACCGTTAATTAAAGAATTGGAAGAAAAATTAAACACAAAAAAAGAGGATCTTTTATAATCCACTTTCCCACAGAATACAATTATCCAACTGTTATTTATCCGGTTTTCGAAATACCGTTTTTAAATAGCATGTCAATCGGCCGGTTTATCTAACAGATATGAATACACGATTTAAAGACAATGCAACTTAAAAGATTCTGGAACACAATTTTTTCCAGAACACAAAAGGATTGTATTCAACCGAACTTGTTGTTTAATTGCGACGGGAGAGATACAGAGGGAAAAAAGTATTACCTGATTTTCATCCTGAGCAACAACTCACAAGGTTTTAATCCGGTATGCTTTTTAAAGGCAGTTGAGAAATGGCTGATAGAACTATACCCGAGTAAATTAGAAACATCCGTCACTGTCAAACCTTTTTCATACAACAGGTATTTTGCATGTTCCATTCTTTGAGATTGGAAAAAGTCAAAAATGGTGGTACCATACAATTCTTTAAAACCTTTTTTGAGATAGCACTCATTGATAGCTGCCTTGCGGCTCAATTCCTTTATCGTGAGTGGTTCGCAAATGTGCTGTAATAATACTTCCCTTGCCAGTTCAATCTTTTTTCTGTCTTCCTCATTGGCGAGAAATTTACAGGAAAATTCTTCAGATTCAGGTTCGTCGCCCGCCATGCATTCCATTGCATGCAAAAGCAACATCTGAGTCTGCGCATTTGTAAAAATATTAGCCATGTTATCGGTATAACGATGGTTCATTAAAGCCGATAACACACCTTGAATTTTACCGCAAAGAGGCAATAATTTGGTGAATGAGCTGGTATGCCTGAAATTCAGGATATCCTCTGAAAAGCTGGTTGTGCGGATGTCTTTGACAAGCTGCCCGAGATGCTGTTCATCAAATCTGAAATAAGCAACATCCACTGTGGTAACAGATTCATCGGCAGAGGTAAAACTCAGCCTTCTGCAAAAAGAACACTCTTCTTCAAACCTGCCGCAATACCTGTTTCCCGAAACACAAAAAACCAATTCCAGATTTTTTTCTCCTTCTCCATCACTGTAATTATACCTCATGATGGCCATGTCTTCCGGACTAAGCCCGGCCGGCTTTCTGTATCTGCGCAAAATATAATAGATGGAACCGGGGATATCCTGTACCCTCTGTTGCAACAACTCCAATTCGTCTTGTTCTACCGGAACTCCGGCAGAAGCTGTCAATATATTTTCTATTGCTTCCATTGAAAGAACTGCAAATTTATTAATTAATCAACATTAATCCATAACATCTTTGTGTGGAATTTGAATGTGATTTTTCAAAAATTAATGAATGTTGATATTCTTAAAACTTTTTGGACGGTTTATTAACATTTTATCTGCTTTTATGTTTAAAACCTTTGCTGTTTTATTGGGTAAACCGCCTGTATTTTCGTAAATTTGCTGATTCTAAACATCAAATATTTCTATTCAAATTTTATGGCAGAATTAGCAGAGGCGACACCTCTTAAAACAACTTACGGCGCAGACAGTATCCAGGTTTTGGAAGGATTGGAAGCCGTAAGGAAAAGACCGGCTATGTACATTGGTGATGTCGGCAACAAAGGTCTCCATCATTTAGTTTACGAAGTAGTAGATAACTCAATCGACGAGGCGCTGGCCGGCTTTTGCAACAAGATAATTGTCACCATCAATGAAGACAATTCTGTAACAGTCGAAGACAACGGACGCGGTATTCCCACAGGCATTATGAAGAAGGAAGGCAAAAGCGCCCTCGAAGTTGTAATGACCGTCTTGCACGCAGGAGGAAAATTTGATAAAAACACTTACAAGGTCAGCGGCGGATTACACGGTGTAGGTGTCAGTTGTGTAAATGCGCTGAGTACCAAATTTCATGTGGTTGTAAACCGGGATGGAAAAGTTTTTGAACAGGAATACAGCAAAGGGATCCCTCAGTATGCTGTGCGCGAAATCGGCACAACCGATAAAAGAGGAACCCGTGTCACATTCTGGCCTGACGATTCTATCTTCATAACAACTACGTATAACCGTGATATTCTGGAAGGCAGGCTCCGTGAACTTGCCTATCTCAATAAAAAGATTACCATCATCATCAATGACCTCAGAGAAAAAGATGCTGACGGCAATCCTTACACGAAAACATTTTACAGCGAAGGCGGTATTACCGAGTTTGTTACCCTGATTGATAAAAATGCAAACCGGCAGCCTCTGTTACCTTCAGTAATTTATTGCGATGCTTATGATGAAGCTACCAAGGTAACTGTGGATGTTGCGATGATTTACAACACAAGTTACCAGGAACATCTGTTCAGCTATGTAAATAACATAAATACCATTGAAGGAGGAACCCATGTAGCCGGATTCAGGCGTTCTATTACCAGGGTATTCAAATCCTACGGAGAAAAAGAAGGATTATTTGAAAAAGCAAAAGTTGAAATTGAAGGAGATGATTTCAGAGAAGGCCTTACGGCTGTGATTTCTGTTAAAGTACCGGAACCACAATTCGAAGGGCAAACCAAGACCAAGCTGGGCAACAACGAGGTAATGGGAATTGTGGATAGCACCCTGAGCAAGGTGCTCACTTCTTATCTGGAAGAAAATCCAAAGAGCGCCAAAATCATTATTCAAAAAGTAATCCTTGCTGCACAGGCCCGTTCGGCTGCCAAGAAAGCACGTGAACTGGTACAGCGCAAAAATGTACTTACGGGTGGCGGTATGCCCGGCAAACTTGCCGATTGCAGCGATAAAGATCCTTTACGTTGCGAACTTTTTCTCGTGGAAGGAGATTCAGCAGGTGGAACAGCCAAACAGGGAAGGGACAGAAGTTTTCAGGCTATTCTTCCATTGAGAGGTAAAATCCTGAACGTGGAAAAAGCAATGGAACACAAAATTTATGACAACGAGGAAATCAGGAACATGTTCACAGCCTTGGGCGTGAAAATAGGAACACCCGATGATCCCAAAGAGCTCGATACCAGCAAACTCCGTTACCATAAGCTCATTATCATGACCGATGCCGATGTGGACGGAAGCCATATTTGTACACTCATCCTCACTTTCGTGTACAGGTATATGAAAGAGCTTATTGAACAAGGTTATGTTTATATTGCCCAGCCGCCATTATACCTGATGAAGAAAGGAAAAGAACAGGCTTATGCGTGGACAGATGAAGAACGCAAAAAATGGGTTCAATCAGTGGCAGGTGGCAAGGAAGATTCGGTAAGTATCCAACGATACAAAGGTCTTGGAGAAATGAATTCGGAACAGCTCTGGGAAACCACCATGAATCCGGCAACCCGCACGCTTAAACAAGTGAATATTGAAAATGCAGTTGACGCAGATGCAGTATTCAGTATGTTGATGGGCGACGACGTACCACCGCGGAGAGAATTCATAGAAAATCATGCTACCTACGCAAATCTGGATGTCTAAATTTAAAAAGCTATCATTAGAAAATCTTCACTTCTGTGAGGATTTTTTTTTGAAATTTACTCACAAGTTATATGATGAAAAATGGAAAAATCAAAAGACAGAAAGAATATTCCGGTATTCCAATTTGGGCACAAATATCAAATTCTTGTTTTATCTTCTTTCACCAAACCCTTTACAGTTAAGCATTTCTACAATTTGGCGATTTTGCATTAATTTCACGCCGTCAAAAAACAATAAAAAGAAACGATCGAATAGATTATGGCTGAAGCGATAAGAATGCCCAGAATGAGCGATACTATGACCGAAGGCGTGATAGTAGATTGGCATAAAAAAGTGGGTGATAAAATAAAACCTGGCGATGTACTTGCCGATGTGGAAACAGACAAAGCTACCATGGAACTGGAAAGCTACAGCGAAGGAACAATATTATACATAGGTCCTAAAAAGGGAGAAAAAGTACCGGTAGAAGCTGTGGTTGCCGTAGTAGGAAAACAAGGGGAAGATTTTAAAGGCCTTCTGGATAGTAATGGAAACAAACCGGCTCCTGCAAATAAAGCAGAAAGCGCTGCTCCGGAAACCAAAGCCGCAGCACCAATAGCAGATACCCCATTACCCAATGGTGTAAAAACTATTTTGATGCCTTTGCTGAGTGATACCATGAAAGAAGGTAAAGTAGTGAAGTGGAATAAGAAAATTGGTGATAAAGTGAAATCCGACGACTCCATCCTCGAAGTTGAAACAGATAAAGCTACCATGGACGTTGTTGGCTACGAAGACGGAACATTGCTCTACCGGGCCGCCGAAGAAGGCGAAGCCATTCCGGTAAATGAAATGATTGCTTTGGTAGGCCCCGCCGGAACAGATGTATCTGCTTATGTGGTCGCACAAAAAAACAAGCAATCAGCCAATAGTGCTCAACCTGTAGTCACTGCCGAAAAACACGCTGTACCTGCTCCGGTAGCAGTTGCTGACTCACATGCCACAACTTCCTCAACAGATGAATCAGGGAGAATTAAGATTTCACCGCTGGCACGAAAAATGGCCAAAGAAAAAGGTATTGACCTGCACCAGATAAATGGAACAGGAGACGGCGGAAGAATCGTCAAAAGAGATATAGACAATTATATTCCGGTTGTTGCCAAACCCGCCGCGGCTGCTCCGCCAAAAGAAGGTGCAATTCACATGCACTCATTTGCTCCAATCGGGCAGGAAGGATATGAAGATGTCCCTCTTACCCAGATGCGGAAGACCATTGCCCGCAGGCTGGCCGAAAGTAAATTCCAGGCTCCCCATTTCTATCTCACGATGGAAATCAATATGGACAATGCCATCAAAAACCGGAAGGAAATGAATGAGGTAAGTCCGGTTAAAATTTCGTTCAATGATCTGGTAATTAAAGCTTGTGCGATGGCATTGCGCGAACATCCCGCAGTCAACAGCAGTTGGATGGGCGATTTCATCAGAATGAATAAACATATCCACATTGGCTCTGCTGTGGCCATGCCGGAAGGATTGATAGTACCGGTAATACGTTTTGCTGATCAAAAATCACTTTCACAAATTGCGAGTGAGGCAAAAGTGCTTTACGAGAAAGCCAGAAACAAAAAATTACAACCGCCAGAGTTTTCCGGAAATACATTCACCATTTCGAATCTCGGCATGATGGATATTGAAGAGTTTACAGCCATCATAAATCCACCCGATAGCGCAATTCTTGCAGTAGGCAAAATCAAAGAAATAGTTGTAAAAAAAGGTGATGGATTCGGAGCCACCAATGTAATGAAGGTAACCTTAAGCTGCGATCACAGAAGTGTGGACGGAGCTGTTGGTTCTGCTTTCCTGCAAACTGTAAAAGCATTTCTTGAAAGCCCGGTGAGAATGCTGGTCTGATTTCAGACATCAACATTCCTTCAATCCCAACGGAACAAATACAGCCAGGCCGCCATCGGCAGTTTCCTTGTATTTGGTATTCATGTCACGTGCAGTTTCCCACATGGTTTTTACCACATTATCCAGGCTTACTTTGGCAAAATCCGGAGCGCTCTGCAATGCAAGCTGGCTTGCGGTTATCCCCTTGATTGCGCCCATGGTATTTCTTTCGATACAGGGAATCTGAACCAAACCTTTTATCGGATCACATGTCATTCCAAGATGATGCTCCATCGTTATCTCTGCCGCCATCATTGCCTGGCGCTGGCTTCCTCCGATCCTTTCGGTCAATGCTGCTGCCGCCATTGATGAACTTACCCCGATCTCTGCCTGGCATCCACCCATTGCCGCCGAAATGGTCGCACCTTTTTTATAAATACTACCGATTTCAGAAGCAGTCAGAAGGAAATGAATGATTTCATCTTCATTGTAAGCATCGTGAAAAATCAGGTAGTACATAAGAACCGCAGGAATTACTCCTGCCGCTCCATTCGTCGGAGCCGTTACCACACGGCCAAAAGAAGCATTCACCTCATTTACCGCAAGGGCAAAACAGCTAACCCAATCGAGAATATAGGAAAAATCATTTCCACCATCCCGTATGCACTGAACCCATTCATCAAAATTGGAATAATTGGTATTTCCCTTTAATAATTTTTTATTCAGTTCTGCTGCGCGTCTTTTCACATTTAATCCCCCGGGTAAAGTACCGTTGGTATGACAACCTTCAAAAAGACATTCCTTCATCACATTCCAAATAGAGAGAAGTTGTTGCCGCGTTATATCTTCGGACCTCCAGACACGTTCATTTTCCATGACCACTTCACTAATCGGAAGCCCGGTTTTCATACACCAGTGCAGTAAATCTTCAGCCTTATTAATGGGAAATGGCAGAGAAACCTCATCGTCTGATTTTTCACTTTCGTGTTCCTGTAGCACAAATCCCCCACCAATTGAATAATAGGTTTCCTGGAATTGAACATCATTTTCAACTGTTGCGATAAAGGAAAGTGCATTGGGGTGGAATGGCAGGCTCTCGCGATAAAGAAATTCAATATTTTCTTCCGGTACAAAATGAATCAAATGCCGGCCAGCCAGATTGAGTTCTTCGCGCCCCTTTATTTGTCCTATTTTTTCACCAATCTTCTTTATATCAAAAGTAACAGGATCGTCTCCCGAAAGCCCAAGCTGAACTGCAATGTCTGTTCCATGCCCCTTGCCCGTTTTGGCAAGCGAACCATATAAAAGCACTTGCACTCCGGTTGTCTTTTCTAAAATATTTTTTTTGGATAGCACATTCAAAAATCTTTGCGCTGCCCGCCAGGGCCCAAGCGTATGGCTACTACTTGGCCCCACACCAATTTTAAACATATCAAAAACCGAAATGGCTTCCTGTCCCATAAATCAGAGTTGAAATTTGAATAGATGTTTTTACAATAATCTACACGGAAAAATAGGAAAAAATCATTGAATTAATTCAACGTCCCCCTTAAAATAAAAAAGGAAAAAACTGAGTTGAATTAATCAACCGAGATTACTTTCACCTTAAAAACCAGGTAGCTGTTTGCCGGAATAATCGTTGCTCCCATATTGTTGGTAATATTCTTGTTTCCATAACCAAGTGAGGGAGGAATATAGATATTAATCTGTCCTTCTCCTTTCAACATTGGAATTGCTTTCTGCCAGCCGACAATTGTCTGGCCAAGTATCAATGGAATGGGAGTTTCTGACGAATCAAATCCGCTGCCATTGAAAAAACCACCCCAATAGGTGACCGTTACTTTTGAACAAAGGTCAATATTTTTATTTCCGGATCCCGAACTTAAAACCTGGTAATACACACCTGACGGATGAATTGTCGCCGGGATATTATATTTATTAAGAGAATCAGCCAAAGCTGTTTGTTCATTTTGCGGAGCAGTTAAGGATGAATCTTTGAATCCGCATCCGTTATTATTTTTTTTACAACTAACCAGGGTGATTATAAAAAGAGCGCACAGAGAGAGGGCAACTTTCATTGGGTAAATTTTTCTAAAAATTGTTGATTGGCTGCAAAGAAAAATACTAATCTGATTGCACGGAATTCTTTTCCTTAAATTTTAACTCTTTATACAGTTGTTCATTTTTTTCCCAGCGCATCTGCTGATGAAAATAGGCATAGAAAACAGCGGTTCCGATAACGCAGATAAAAATGATAATCATTTGCCCTTCGGTAATAGGGATCATTCTTTTATACCAGTCATGAAACATAACCACTATCAGTATCGGCATTGCAAAAATTAATCCCCACGGGCCACCAAATAGCATTTTGCTCCAAAATGAGGTTGGCTTGTCTCTTTGGGATTCCCAATATTCCATAAATTTTTTTTCCTCTGCGGTTAACATGCGGTAAAGATAAAACAGATAACGAATGCAAATAGCATAATTACCCGCACATTTTTTTATCGATAAAAAAGGATTCACCCTTATTCATCAAGTATCAAAAGTAAAAATTATCTGTGCTGTTTTCCCGGACAAGAGATATTCAAAATTGTACTCTCTCCGAATCAAATACTGATGAGCAGCGGTGCCTGATGGAACAAATTACTATTTGAAACTGGGAAAGATTGATGTAGGTTTGCACCCAAAATCATCGCATCTTGAAAATAGATCAGATATTAATCTATTATCTTTTGAAAAATAAGGAACTTGCTCTGCAGGGTATTGGGGTATTCCGGCTGGAAGGTGCAGTAACCGAACCGGCTGAAAAAGGGAAACCGCTGATTATCCCCTCAGATGCAATCACCTTTGAATATAATCCCAAAGTCAAAGAAGACGATTCCCTGGTCACTTATATTTCAGAAACAACCGGCAAAATTCATCCGCTGGCATCTGCTGACCTCGATTCTTACCTTATGCTTTCCCGCCAATTTTTAAATATTGGCGAGCCTATGATTATTCCAAATATCGGGACTGTTGAAAAAGTAAAATCCGGAGTTCTGATTTTTAAAGGTGGTGAATATGCGATGGAGAGAATCGTTCCCAATGATATTAAAAAACCGGCAGAAGAGGCAGTCCCTACAGGGGAGCCTGAATCTTTTTCAGATTTTCCGGTACGTGAAAAGAACAAGGGGAGAACGGTTTCCTATCTGATTCTGGTAGTCATACTTGCACTCATTGTCTGGGCAGTCTGGAAATATTCTTTTAATCATGCGAATGAAGAAACCGTTACACATACAGACATAAATCCGGTAACCGATACCTCTCGCAGAATAGACACCATCCAACTTCCAACGCAACAAACACAGGCATTTGATTCTTCAAAGGCGGCAGATACCACAGGATTTAAAGTTGTTGTCGGGACCTACCGTACATTGGAAAGAGCGCAAAGGAGATTGGACCAACTCAAATTAAACGGCAGGAATGTGATCATGTTTACCAATGATTCCATTAACTACAAAATTGCCGAGCCATTTAATCTTCCATTGAGCGATACTTCTAAAATCATGAATGCGATCCGTATTTATTATGGGAAAGAAAGAAAATATTCTTTTGAATAAATTTTAGCGGAGGCGGAAATTTCTTTTTGAAATCTCTTTTTCAAATTCTCTACGCAAAAAAGACTACTCATATTTTTTCCTGATTCATTTGATCTCAGGCTATTTTTTAAATTCAAATCATAGTATTTTGTTTTTGTCCGGCAACAGGAAATCACCCTATATTTTTTAGGCAACTCCCATTTACTCATTCAAACCTCATTAGAAATTGTGGCCAATGTGAACGCACATCAGTTTTCTTCTTCGTTTTAATGTATCAAATTGTTTCACCCAATCCTATATAATTATATAAATTAAAATATTTAGTTTATTTCATAATTTATAAGTTATGTTTTAATATTTCTAATTATTTGAAATATTAAATATATTATTTTGAATAAAATAAATAAATCGAAGAAATAAGGCCATTAAAAAATCAGGTTTTTCTAAAACAATTTTCAAAATCTTTTTTTTATATCGAAGTTTCCTCCAATATTTGTTTTTGATACCAAGAACACAAACTGACTCAAACAACATCAACTTAAAAAAACTACACAGACATGCAAAAATTCTTAAAAGTATTTTTGGTGCTAATGCTACCTTTTACGCTGGCATTCGCACAAGAGCGGACAATCAGCGGACGTGTAACAGATGTATCGGGAACTCCTTTAAGTGGAGTCTCCATCACATCCGGCAACCGCGGAACACAGACCAATGCAGAAGGTAATTATTCAATCAATTTACCTTCTTCCGCTACCACACTTACCTTCTCTTTTGTAGGGTATGAGGCAAGACAGGTAAACATTGGAAACAAAACAACTATCGACGTACAATTAAACACCACCAAAGTAGGATTGCAAGAAGTGGTTGTAGTTGGTTACGGAACGCAGACAAGAAAAGACTTGACAGCATCCATCGCCACTCTGAAAGGAGATGCTGTAGAAAATGTGGCGATTCCCAGTTTTGACAAATTTCTTCAAGGTCAGGTGACAGGCGTACAGGCCACCACGCCAAGCGGTATTCTCGGACAACCGGCAAGGATACGAATCAGAGGTACAAACTCCATTTCAAACTCTTCTGAACCTCTGTATGTGGTAGATGGTGTTCCTTACATTTCCACAAACCAGGGCTCGGCAACACCGTACAACCCGCTTTCAGATCTGAATCCGGATGATATTGAGAGTATCGACGTCTTGAAGGACGGAGCTGCCACTGCCATTTATGGTTCAAGAGCTGCCAATGGGGTTGTTTTAATCACAACCAAAAGAGGAAAGTTGGGCAAAGCAAAAATCACCTATAGTGATTGGTTTGCTTCTGCCTCAGCTTCAAAAAAATTCAAACTTCTCAATGCAGCAGAGTTCGTAGAAATAGCAAATGAAAAGTTTCATAACATAGGCGATAACAACAATTATGCAGTTGCCTCACCTACGGGAGTAAATACCGACTGGCAGGATGTAATTTTGAGAACAGCTTTTCAGCAAAATCATAACCTCTCAGTCAGTGGGGCTACCGATCAGACAAATTATTACATGTCATTCGGCTATACTCAAATGAAAGGAATGATAGTAGCCAATGATTTGAAGAAATATAATTTCCGTGCTAAGCTCGAACAAAAAGCACTTAACAACCATTTGACTCTCGGAGCCAATATTAGTGCCACATACAATGTAAACAACGGATTAAACACAGGCAACAATGCCCTTTCAGGAAACGTAGGAGGAGCCATTCGTGCATTCCCTAATGTTGGGCCGAAAAATCCGGATGGAACCTGGAATCTAAGTGCCGATAACGCCAGATTGGGAAGAGGTCCGAATCTGAAAGAAATTGACGACAACTACACAAATCAGGCATTCGTTCTCGCAAACAATATTTTCCGCAGCAGAACTCCCAACGGTACCGGAGATGCCTTTGTCAAGGTTAAAATAATTGAGGGACTGAACTTCACATCTCAGATCGGGATTAATTATATCAATGTCGAAGATTTCTGGTTCTATAGCCCGGTTCACGGTGATGGAAGAGGATCAAACGGAATTGTAGATCAGGCATTCTCCCCTACTTTCAGATATAACTGGCAAAACTTCGCTGATTATACAAAGAAGTTTGGAAATCACAACATCAATGCGGTTGTAGGACATGAGGCCCAAAAGACCACTTCAAGATATCTTGAAGGATCAGGTTCCGATTTATCAAATGTATTTTTTGGAAGCAATGGAAACATCATTTCAAATACTCTTGCAAATCAGTTTTATGATGGAGGATTATCTGAAAGGTCGTTTGAATCTTACTTCGGAAGGGTAAACTATTCCTATGCTGATAAATACCTGCTTTCTGCAACATTGCGCCATGATAAGATTTCAGATTTGCCCTGGGACAAACAAGGTGCCACACTTCCGGGTGGTTCTGTCGGTTGGAGAATTTCTCACGAAAACTTTTTCAAAGGAGTCAAATTCATAGACGATTTGAAGATTAGAGGAGGATACGCTAAAGTGGGAAATGTTGAGATTGGGCTTTTCCCTTATGCGGGAATTTTTGCACCGGTTCAATATGGGGATTGGAGCGGGGTGAAATACAGTCGCATGGGAAATCCTGACCTGAAGTTTGAAACGAGCTTCAAACTAAATATCGGATTTGATATTTCAATGTTCGATCATAGAATAATGCTTACAGCAGATTACTTCAGGAATAACATTGACAACCTGATCCTTGCAGCTCCAACTCCGCCATCAATGGGTGTACCCGGAAACAGTATAGCAACCAACGTAGGTAAGATGTATAATCAGGGTTTAGAATTTGCATTGAATACAAATAATATTCAAACCAGAGATTTTACATGGTCATCTACTTTAAATATTACCCTTATCAAAAACCGAGTAACACGCCTGGCAAATGAAGATGCGGATATCATCAATACTTATAACGTCACAAGTGTAGGCCACCCAATCGGATCTTACTTTGGATTTGAATCTGCAGGTGTAAATCCGGCCAATGGTAATCCACTTTGGTACAAAAAAGATGGAAGCATCGTTCAGGGAAATTTCTCCACCGGGAAATATTATACTTACGATCCCAAAAATGGCGCAGACTTGTCCACCACAGCGCCGGCACTAACTTTTGCTGACAAAAGAATCCTTGGCAATCCAAATCCGACCTGGTTTGGAGGTTTCAACAATACTTTCAGCTTCAAGGGATTTGATCTGAATGTATTTCTGACATTTTCAGGAGGCAATGAGATCTACAACATTACAGCACAAGAGTCGTTGAACAATCAGAAGTTTATGAACTCCGGGCAAATACAAATGCAACGCTGGACCACTTCCGGACAGATTACTTCGGTTCCGAAACTTTATTATGGCAGTGACAATTTCGTAAACCAAAACGGCAACCTGAATAGCCGCTTCCTGGAAAAAGCAAATTATCTGCGCGGACAAAACATAACTCTGGGTTATACAGTGCCTGCAGCTAAGGTTGCATCACTTCATATCAATAGTCTTCGGTTCTTTGTCCAGGTTCAAAATGCCTTCATCGTTACCAATTATTCCGGATTGGATCCTGAATTAGGCATAAGTGTTACGACCAACAACACGCCTGGTTTGGATTACAATACCAGCCCTATTCCAAGAACTTTCATGGCCGGACTGAATGTAACTTTCTAAACCTCTTAACTGAAATAAAATGAAACGTACAAATCATATCAAAACAATTATGAAAGCGATGAAACTTACGCTATTCATATCGTGTGCTGTATTAATTTTCTTTTCTTGTAAGAAAGATTTTACACAATTAAATCCATTGGACTCACTCTCGGAAGGAACTGCATTTTCTGATCCATCGAGAATTGAGTTAGTAGCAAACGGAATGTATCAACAAGCTGCAATCGGAGTATATGATGCAGGAACCGGTGCTGGTGCAGGTAGGGGTTATCCATTTGGAGGTGCATCCATCGAACAGGCTGAAATGAGAGGAGAAGATATGGTAAACCTGGCTACCTTTTACCAGATTACTTAT
The DNA here is from genome assembly GCA_017307735.1 of Chitinophagaceae bacterium. Classification (GTDB taxonomy): domain Bacteria; phylum Bacteroidota; class Bacteroidia; order Chitinophagales; family Chitinophagaceae; genus Ginsengibacter. The sequence continues at coordinate 96,653 of JAFKGR010000013.1, read as the reverse complement.
CAGGCCACTTACAGTGCATCTTCAGCAAACAACAAAAACCATTGGGAACAATTATATTCTCTGATCAATCAGGCCAATGTGTTAATTGAAGGAGCACGGAATGCAGGGCAATCCGGAATCCTTGACCAAAGTGTTGCCGACTCTTATGAGGGGGAAGGAAGATTCATGAGGGCTCTTTCTTACCATGAACTACTCATTCATTTCTGCAGGCCTTATTCTGATAACCCAACAAAGAATTTGGGTGTACCCTGGAGGGATAAAGCCATTAATTCTCCGACCGCCGTACAAGATGCCTACAACGTGGACAGAGGTACGGTTGCCGCTACGTATCAAAATATTCTGGCTGACCTGGATTGGGCTGAACAACATTTGCCTGAAACAAATCCACACGGGGCAGCCAGGGTAAGAAAAGGCGCGGCCATTGCTTTGAAAACACGCGTTAAATTATTCATGCAAGATTGGCCCGGAGTTATATCCGAGGGTGCTAAATTAGGTACCGATGCTACATCAGGAACATTCAGCAGCCCAATAAGCGGTTTCATCCTTGAAGCAGATCCCAAAGCGCCATTTACAAACTATTCAGGCAGCAAGGAATCTATTTTCTCTGTAGCTCAAAGTGCGGCATCCAATGGTGGTGTAAACGGTGCCTTAGCGGCAATGCTTTCACCGGCCTCAACCGCGGCATCTCCCTCGGCAGGACGTGGCCTCGTAGCGATAAGCCCCAATCTTTATAATGCACCCTTCTTTACTACAACCGATAAAAGAAGAGGCCTGATGGTGCAACAGGCAACCTCCCCCAAGATTTGGTTTACAAATAAATACTGGGATTATACCACCCGTTCCAATTGGTCGCCAATTATGAGGTATTCAGAAGTTTTACTGAACGTGGCTGAAGCCAAAGCAAGAGTGGGCGGCACAGACAACATCAATTCCGCATTTATGCTTCTAAATGCTGTACGTAACAGATCAGTTGATATTGCAGATCGATACGCTTCCGTACCGGCAGACCTTATCCTGGCCATTTTGAATGAAAGGAGAATTGAGTTTTCGGCCGAAGGACGCCGCTGGCCGGACATTCAGCGGTTATCTCAGGATCCTCTTTATGGATTAAATTCAATACCGGCTAAGATCTTGCCTTCACAGATTAAAGGAGATGGTTCAGATTATAATCTTACAACCAGACCTACGATCACCCCGGGATTTGCTTCAATTCCATACAGTGATTTCAGGTTTGTATGGCCGATTGCATCCAGTGAAATTAATGCAAACCCGATCCTGAGAAGTCAACAGAATCCTGGTTATTAACAGTAATAATATTACATATCTCAAGGTTGCCCGTGCTGGGCAACCTTTTTATTTTTTAATAAATCTCAGAATAAAATTTCCCGGATAAAAGGACAAATGCTTAATACAGACTTTCCCCAGCCTGAATTAGAAACTAATTCGTGACTTACTGATTTCCTTCACTCAAATACTCAAACCGTATGATAAACGAATAAACGTCCTGCATAAACAGGACTCAAAAATAAATTTGAAGGGATAAACTACAATCCTCCATTAATGGCATGGAAGAAAAGCATAACCAATATTTCGCAGATGGTTACCAAAAGGATTCCACGATAAGCAATTTTCTCTTCGTTTGTTTCTTTCATGTTCTTAAACATTTAATCGTCGGGTACAAAAGTAATATTTCATTTTTCAAAAAAAAGAATTTATTCGATTTTGCCGGATCCGGATTGATATGTCGAAACGTATTTTAAAATTTTATCTTCAAAAGATGAATTCGAACTAAACAGAAATTCATGCCTGACCGGCCAAACATAAACTGGCATTCCTTTCAGATCATCTTTAAATTTTTCCAGACGCACCGCGTCTTTTTCTGTAGTCAGTAAAATCTTATTTGTACCTCCCATTTTTTCAAACCTCTCTTTGATTTTTTTTATATCCCGATCTCTGAAGTTATGATGATCTCTGAATTGTATCAAATCTGACAAATGCGTATAATTTCTCAATTCCTTTAATAATGGAGATGGATCAGCGATCCCGCAAACAATCAATACGTTCAAATTGTCTGAAAGCCTGATGGCTGATTTATTAAAGAGATGAACCGGATCATCATATTTTAAAGTGGCGAAATATATTTCCTGATTCGGATGAAGCACCAGTTCTGATTGAATCTCTGATGCCTGTTGTTGGGATAATTGGGGATCACATTTGGTTACCACAACAATATCCGCACGATTCTTACTGCTTTTTGAATCCCGGAGATTTCCGGCTGGCAACAGTTGATCTCTTGTAAACAAATTATCGAAAGCCGTGAGCAGGATATTTAAGCCGGCTCTCACCATCCGGTGTTGAAATGCATCATCGAGAATAATTACATTCAGGTCTGGCACAGAATAAAGCAATTGCGGAATTCCAATAACCCTTTCTCTGGCAACAGCCACTGCAACGCCCGGGAATTTCCGGTGTATCTGCATCGGCTCATCTCCTATTTCTGAAACCCCGACATTTTCATCTGCAATCAGAAATCCATTTGTTTTTCTTTTGTAACCTCGACTCAAAACTGCCACTTTGAATTTCGTTTCCAAAATTCGAATAAGATACTCAGCCATGGGGGTTTTCCCTGTTCCGCCAACAGACAAATTTCCAATGCAAATCACAGGCAAATCGAAGGATACAGATCTGAAAACTTTTTTGTCATACATCCTGTTGCGGAATCTCACACCAAACCCATAAACCAGAGAGAACGGATATAATAAAGTTCGCAAGTTCATTTTCATATCACCAATTATAAAGATTATGTGGCGTGCAACAATAATCCAGCGAAATATCAAACTTATCTGTGTCGGAAATTTTATTTACCGGTTCAAAAAAACTAATCCCGACTTTCAAAACATCTTCTCTGCACTCTCTCAAAAACCTGTCGTAATAACCTTTTCCAAATCCCACTCTAAATCCCTGCCTGTCAAAGATCAGCAATGGAACAATTACGAGATCAATTTCATCAGGCTCAATCTGAACACCTGAGACCGGCTCGTCAATTCCAAAATTATTTTGTTGAATATCTTCTTCTTTATCAATCAGAAAATGTTTCATCGCCAGTCGATCAGGGTCAATTTTTGGCGCAGCAATACCAATCCCGGGAAAACAAAATCTGAGATATCTCAATATCCTCGAAGTGTCAGGTTCACCGAGTTTTTCTGAAGACAAAAAAGTATGTACCATCTGCAAATCATGAAAGGGAATTTTTTGAAACTGAATTAAAATCAAATCGTCCAATTTCTCCTTTTCCGTATGTGAAATAGAATTCCGCTTCCCCCGGAATATTTCTCTCAATTCTTTTTTTATCATAAAACAATTTGAATAAAATTCATTGCGCCTTACATCACCAAATCACGATAGAATTACAGGACATCTGACAAGTCAAACATTTACAAAAATAGAAAATACCGTTGTGCCATAATTTCTTTTGGCTTTGAAGAGAGGTTCACTTTCAAAATGATGTTCGGGCGTATGTTCCAGAATAAACCATCCGCCGGATTTCAAAAGACCATGCTCACGGACAAGACGCGGAATATCATTAAGCCAGGTCAGCGCATAAGGAGGACCGGCAAAAATCAGATCGAACTTCTGAGTGCAATGTTCAATAAAATTGGCAACATCCGATTTTACGACAACAGCATTTTCAATCTGCAGGTCACGGATATTATCTTTTATAAACTGATACATCCGCGGATCTTTCTCAACAATAGTAAGATTTGCTGCACCGCGTGAAGCCAATTCATAACTGATGCATCCTGTGCCTCCGAAAATATCGAGAGTAACAAGGCCCTCAAGATCGATGTTGTTTTGCAGGACATTGAATAATCCTTCCTTGGCAACATCTGTGGTAGGCCTTGTAAATGGCATCTTTGAAGGAGGATGAATTTTCCTTCCCTTATATTTTCCGCTGATTATCCGCATGCATCAAGAGCAAACAAATGGCTAAAATAATGTGCCGGGTATTGTTTGATGTCTTCGCTGAATTCACAAAATTCCGGCAACGATTCAAAAGAAATTTTTGAGAAATATTTATACAGTTCATGATACAATGAGCTTTCCTGTTCGATAAACCCGCTTACCTCCAGATCAACATCTGCCAAACCAAAAATATTTCTGACAGATAATAAATAATAGGAAACATCCTGTGCTGATTGATAGGGAAATGTATTTACGATCATACACCTGCCATTGAGATACATCGCCACTATTATTTTATAACTGTAAAAAATCACGCTCAGTTTGGCCTCAGAATTTTTGTTACTGCCAACAAGGCTGGAATAAAGATGCCATTGTGCAGCATCCGGATAGTGGTTTTCCAAAACCTCAGTCACCCTGTTATTTACGCGGAAACAATTGAAATACTGGGATTCCGAAATAATATCTGTCATCACCTTTTCCCTGTCATCCACATCTCCATACAAAAGCGAAACTGCATTTGCTGCGGTATTCCGATTGTATAAGGCGAACGGGATCAAAACACTTTCCTTGACGGAATAAACAAGAGATATCTTATGATATTTTCTGTTCAGAAATGGCCTGGAATTGATCAAAATATCCAGCGCAATCGGATATCCGACCAGTGGCCTGCTCTTATCAAAATGGTAAACACCCAATCCGATAAACCTCTGGTCCCTGTCATGTTTGATGGCAAATGAAACTCCCTCATAGCTCATTTCACAAACCATGGAACAATCTTCTTCATAAAATGAATTAGGGACTATTTCGAAATATGTCTTCATGCAAAAAATGCAAGTTAAGTGATTAAATTAAAGAAAATCACTATCAACTCAAGTGGTTGAACTTAAATTAAAACCAGAGTTTCAAACCAATGTTCAAAACCAGATTCAACTTTTTTTCAGTCCTGCATCTCCATCTGTGCGGTACAGATCACAATGCAATTTTCACCCTTTGAAATAAAATATCCGTTTCCACCCTTACCTTCGCAGCCAAAAATCAGGAAATGAACAACCGAACTTTCACGATGATCAAGCCGGACGCCACGTCCAAAGGCCATACCGGAGCAATTTTAAAAATGATCAATGCAGCAGGTTTCAGAATCGCAGCAATGAAAATGACAAAGCTGTCCGCGGAAAAAGCCGGCCAGTTTTATGCCATTCACAAGGGCAAACCTTTCTATGATGAACTGGTTACATTTATGAGCAGCGGCCCGATCACCGCAGCCATTCTCGAAAAAGGAAACGCTGTTGAAGATTTCAGAAAACTCATCGGAAGTACTGATCCCGAAAAAGCAGACGAAGGAACTATTCGTAAACTATTTGCTTCTTCCATTGGCGAAAATGCAATTCACGGTAGCGACAGTGATGAAAACGCAATGATCGAAGGGGATTTTTTCTTCAGTAAACTTGAGCAGTTTTAAACAATTCAATTGATTCCATTAATGCCCGGCTTTCTGGCCGGGCTTTTTTTTTGACAATTGATCAGGTAAAATATTCCATCAATTTTTTACCGGAGTAACTGTGTATCCGGCTTCTCGAAGTAAATTAATCAGGCCGGTTTGACCGGGCAAATGCCCTGCGCCAACAGCCACAAATACACTTTCCTTTTTCAGAAGCCCATCCAATATTTTCACCCATTTTTCATTTCTGTTGGTCAGTAATATTTTCCCAAATTTATCTTCCGAAAAATTACCTGCATTCATCAGGATAGCGACAGAATCCAGGTTTTGCGCCTTATAAAGCCTGACCATCTGATCAAATTCCTGCTTCATCTGCTGCGTGCTGTCCACATTTTTTAATAATTCTTTTGCCTGCCATTCATAGGGGATACTGTCAAACACAGACGCCTGAAACTGGATAGTTTCTAATCCATTAATTTCTTTTTTGTATTGTTTGGAAAGATTCACCAACTCCTGTTCAACGCCGGAAGGCGATTTGCAGTTCATAAACCTCGGATAAAAAAGCGCCACCAAAAAATAAGGTTTCATTTTTTGAAACATGGTCAATGGAGTCTTTAGTGTATCCCGAAAAAAATCGGAAAGCCGTTCATATTGTTCGGGAGTATAAAGATCTTTCAATGTCCTGTTATCCTTCATGTTCATGAACAGAAGGCCTCCAAGCATTGTTGACGGATCGTCCATGTCCATTTCCATATAAACGGTATCACACGATTGCAAAGCGGCTTTTAAAGTGTCGCTGAAATGAATATCATCTTTACAAAGCAAATGGAATGTACCAAACAGGTAAGAAGGTTTCTTAATTCCATTCCCTGAAACTTCCCAGAGGAGTGTATTGTTATTTGTGTCTTTGGGGAGACTGGCATTTTTTGATGTAGAGCAACCTGTCCAAATAAAAGGAAGAAAAAATAAAAAAAGAATTCTGATCATGTTTTAAAAATAGAGATTATTTACCACTTACCGATAATCTTTGTATTTCCCAACACGCTGTTGGCAGCATTGAGCGCATCGCCAATCAATCCGCCAAAACCGATCCTGTAAGTAACCGCCGGCTTAAATCCGTTTTGCATTGTCATCATTACATCTACGCGGAATATTTTTAAGATATTTTCAAGTCCCGCAAACAATTCCAGATGTCCGGTGCGGGGTGAAACATAAAGACTGTTGGCTCCCTCCACCAAAAACCAATTTAACTTTCTCAAAAGAGGAATCTTATTTGTAATCATCCCTTTTGCATGGTGCTCAAAATGAAACTCCGCATAATACGGCGACTTGTTACTGTATTGATATACTCCGGCATTCTGAAAATCGAACAGGTATTCATCCACCACATGATAGGTATTTGCATTAAAATGTTTGTAATCCTGAACAAATACTTCTTTAGAATTTAAAAATCCACCAGTACTGAAGAAATATTTCAACGTGCCAGCCAGCTTCAGATCTGCATCTCCTGTGACATTGAATTGCCATTTATCAAAATTGACATCACTTCCCAAAATTCCCTGTATCCCTTTCTGGTACTGGATTTCAAATTTTGGAAATGTTGACCCCAATGACATTCTGTAATTAGGGTACTGAATGTACTGCTGGCCGGGTTGAAAGCGAAAAATAAGATTTACAATTGCCGCCTGGTGTCTGGCAAATTGTGAATCCAGAATCTCAACAGGGTAATTGGGCGTCAATCTTGTTTTCCATTTTTTATTGAAAATATACATCGTTGAATTTTCAATAGGAATCCGGTCTTCATACAAACCTCTCAGAATGATTTCATTTCCGTTATCCCATTTTTTATCATAGCTGGCTTTTGCAAAATAATTTTCGTACAGCTTCATGTCATTTCCTCCGTAAAACAAAGTTGATATGCTGTTGAGCAATCCGTTTATCCTGCTCTCTTTATAAAACTGGCTCACTCTTTTTCCCCCGGCAATTGAGAAGGAATGGTAATTGTAAAAACTGGAATCATTCGAATTCCTGTCACTGTTGAAAACAAACCCAACCCATGGATTGAAATGCCGGTTGCCGAATCCGTACCGTGCATCCAGAATCATACTGGCATTGGTCTTCATGGTCCTGAGATTTTTAGAGAAAACAACTGAGGGATTCACTGCGATACCTTCCACAGTATTGTACTGAATGGTTTTTAAAACGGGTTCAGATCTGAACCTGATTATTTGTTTATCATGCTGATACCATTTGTTCACTCCATTCCAAATCCAATCCAGCGCCGTAATTTTTTTGCTATTCATCAAAATCCTATTGGCTGTGTCCCTGATCAGTTTCAAACTATCTTTCAGTTGAAAATCTCTCGACTCATCGGGTTCAAGTGGCACAGGCCGGATTTTTGTCCAATAGAGACTGTCTCTTTTATTGGCTGCGGTATCATACCGGATAATTGTTTTTCCAAAAAAATCTTTCGGGAACCGCGGATCCAAATCATAATTTGAATATACGTTTACAAAATCACCGTTGGCTTCAATCCCCAGTTGCGAAGCGTGAAAATAAATCGTCTGGTTTCTGATCCGCCAGATATCCTTCCACACAGGTTCATAAATCTGTGAAATCCGGATGGTATCCACAATCTGCAGTTGCGATTTTTTTGTGAGAAATAATTTGCAATTGAAGATGCGCCAATCTCCATCAGAAATATTTATAATTCCTGAAAACAGCGGTTCGTAATCTCTCTTCGGCGTTACCCTGATGGTATTAATTTCCTTGCCGTTCTCAAAAAAACTTCCAAGGAATTTATATCTGTAAAAGTTCAATGCATTGTCGGCAATCGGAGAAACAAATCCACGCTGGCCAACAGTTTTTTCCGACAGATCCACATTGTTTTTATAGAAATCGATAAAGACAGGAAAATCAAATCCGAATCCATCGCTGCCACTCACCCGGCTGCTGATAACATCCATTTTAATTTTATCGGGCTTTTCCACCGAAACGTGCGTGAGCGATTCCGACAAATAAACAATGCCCTGTCCGGCGCTGTCAAGAGCCATGTCTTTTCGGTCTTCTTCGGGAATTTTTTTTCCTAAAACTCTTTGCGGAAGATTCAGCAAACGAATCATTCCCTTGATATAAACATCCGCAGAGAATGCGCTTACCTGTCCCTCATAATAGGGCCGCTGCCTGATTGCATTCCTGATTATTTCGTAGGCCGGATCTTCACCACCTTTGGCAATAACGATTTCTTTCATTTCAAGACGTTGTATCCGCATTACAAAATCCAAAGTGGTATCTGCATTTCCCAATTCAATTCTTTTTTCTGTGGTAGTATAACCGACGTAGTGACATTGAATAGCATAAAACCCGGGACTCAGTTGAATCTGATAAAACCCGGCAGAATTGGACACAACACCTTTGGAAGTTCCCTTAACAATTATTGAAGCGAATGGCAAAGGGTTTCCGTTTTCGTCTCTAACGGTTCCGTGTACAAGCTGACCTGTTGCATGAGATGCAATGGCAACAGTTAACAACAGGAGGATGAATCTCATTTGTAATTTATTTCCTTAACCAGAAGGCTATCTGATTTTCCTGTGAGTATAACTTCCTGCCAGTGCCGCAATACCGGCGACCAGTGCTCCGACAAAAGCCGTCAGCAAAATCAAAAGAAACGGGTTGTCAACTTTAAAAATCAGGGTAGAGATTCTGTTTGCAAGAATATCATGATTCCCGTTGCTGATAAACAGGGCCATTACTCCCCACAATAAAAAGAGAGATGCAAATCCTGAAACAAATGAAAGAAAACCTTTTTGAGGAATAAGCGCAGCCACCACAAATGCTGCAATGGCTATAGACCACCACGGAAGAAAAAGGCAAAGCACATAACTCAATAGTGCAATCAATATCAGGCTTACAAGAAATCTCATAAAAACTTATTAATTAGTTTAAAAAATTATTATGCACCGGCAGGTGAAAAGTGCATCGTATAAATTACGTTTCTGCCGAGCGCCTCCGATGGTTTCATCACCCACAATTTGTAATATTTTCCATTCACCCAGGAATCGACAAAATCATCGTAATACCTGCTCCCCGGATTTCCACTTTGCCCTCCGGGATAAACACCATAGGCTTCGGTTTCACCCGATAATTGAACCACCATTCTCCAGCTTGGTCCATGTTGTCCATTTGCAGCATTGATGGTATTGGTACCACCTCCAATATCAAGATGCAACCTGCTCAAAGCATCCAAACGTGCAAGGTGCAAGACCCTGGTATCTTTAAACAAAGCCCATTTCAGCTTGTTTTGTTTTTCCAACTTTCGAAATAGGGGTACAGATCTTTTGAATGCTGCGGTCACATCATCACTAAATGTTTCGGTTTGAGATGTATTGATGTTATCAAAAAAACGGAATGAAGTATCTTTTCTCAGAATTTTATCGAGAAGGGTACTTTCCTCCGGCCAGGGAAGTTTCAGCCTGGTGGTTGCAAACTCATCGTCAAACACCACATGTTCAAGGGTATCCCAAAGATTTACAAAAATGGTGGTACCATAAGAGCCGGCATCATTCCTGAAATTCCAGTTCTTCAGCGTATCCAAAAATCTCTTGCCATCGGCGTCCAATTCATCTGCCCTGATATTTGCAAGCAATGGCGGCACAGCCATTTCTCCAAACACATTGTAATTGTCGGTCTGAAGTTTCATCATATCTTCCGTGGTAATATTATTCATCTGGCTCAATCTCCGGTTAATTTCAAAACCCCTGTAAGCCGGATAAACACCGCCCAGATAGTAAGGATATGTTGTATCTGTGGGCATCTGATTGGCACTGCTTACAAAACCTCTTTCAGGATCTGTTAAATGCGGATTTTGTTCCTGTGGAATATTGTATTGCCAGAAATAGGAAGAATCACCACCTGGCATAACAAAATCTCCCTGCCTGTACCATTTGGCAGGAAATTCACCCTGATCCCAAATGGCAATATCACCACGCTTGGACGCATAAATGCAATTCTGCCCCGGCGTATGCAGATATTTTATGGCTGCCAGATAATCATCGTAATTTTTTGCCCGGTCGAGCAGATAAAAAACCTTCAGTTCATTGCTCGGATCATGTGCTTTCCAGCGAACAGCATAATCAGATCCGTTGGTATTCCGTCCGCCGGTATAACTTTCATCATACATCACCGGGCCGATATTCGTGTAGGCGACCGTGTCATACATATCCGGTTTGCCCTTAATTTTTATATCCTCAATTCTGAATGAAGTGGGATGCCAGGCGCTGTCAAACCAATATTCTTTGCGGGATTCATCTTTATATTTCACCGGAAAATAATCGCGCACATCGCGCATGGCATTGGTAAATCCAAATGCAATGCTGTCGTTGAATCCGATAATAATAGACGGCGCACCGGGAAAGGTGACTCCGTACGCATTGAACGAAGGAGTTGTGATTTGCATTTCATACCAGAGCGAAGGAAGGTTCAATCCCAAATGCGGGTCATTACAGAGAATAGGTGCTCCACTCTTCGTTTTGGAACCTGCAACTGCCCAGTTGTTACTCCCATTGTCAGGATTGGGTTTTTGTTCTTCGATGGAATTGGAATCTTTATAATTAAAATAAAGTGAATCGGCTGTGGCAGGTATCTCCAAAGGTTTTGGCGGTGGATCAAAGTGCGTTCCTTTTGGAACAATCGGATCAAGAGAATCCATCACAATGGGATAGAGAGCATTAAAATCGGCATTAGAAAAAACAGACTTTGCGTTTGTCGATTCAAAATCATTTTCATATCCTGCCAGATCCAATGCCATGAATTTTAGAAACAAAGCAGATTTCAGGTTATTCCACTTTTCAGGTTTGTAACCAAGCAGTTTGTATTCAAGCGGCATGGTACGGTCCGTAAGCCGCGCGATGTATGCATTTACCCCGGCGGTATAACTATTGCAGGCGGCCAGGGATTCCGGATCCTGTTCAATTTCTTTTAAAGATCTTTCTGCTGCATAAACCATTCCCAGCCTTCTTTGATTTCTGTCGTAATCCAGAGTTTTAGCCCCTATTATTTCGCTCAATCGTCCGGATGCAGCACGGGTTTGGAAATCCATTTGCCACAAACGGAATTTCGCATGCAGGTAGCCTTGAATAAAATAGGCATCATCGTCATTGTCGGCAAAAACATGGGGTACCATCCGGTCATCAAAATAAACGGAGGCCTTTCCCTTCAATTGTGGAAAAGACAAGTTGGCATTGTAATCTTTATCGTATGGATCAGCATTTTGCCACAATCCATGTTGCGGGCTGAGAAATTTTCCGAAGGGAATGGGCGCAACCCACTGAGTATTCAAAATAAAAACCAATGCAATTGCAATGACAGAGGAAATGAAAAGAGGAAGTGGCCTCATAAACAAAATATTAGATTGAGGAGATTAGCTAAAGTAAGAAAGAAATTTTTTTATGGAACAAATTAGCCAATCTTTATCTGGGACCAAATAAAATTATCATTTTCAAATTTCAAAAAAACAAAACAGAATTGCGGTTATTTTTCCCGGGTCAGTCTGTCCAATCTCTTCAGCAAAGAAGGGATTCTGTTTCCTCCATACATCGAATGAATCAGCTTTGCTGCTTTTTCCAAACCTATTCCGGCGGATGTAATGTAAAGCGGTTTTTCGCTCCTGCCTCTGATCAATTCTTTTTCAGACTGGTGCATGGTGGCAAAATGAGATTTGGCAATGCCTATTACGGGAATTTTCTTGTTCAATGATTCATATAGCCTTCCTCCCAAACCCAGCTTTCCGTAATCGTCAAGAAATACAAAACCATCCACCAAAATCGCTTCTATTCGGTTGATCTCTATTTTTTCAAATAAACTCAAAATACATGGCAGCTCTCTTTTGTAAAATTCTCCGGACTCGTAGGGCACATCATTGTAAATAGTTTCCGAATAGGATTTGATTATTTCACTATCCGGCCAGTTTTTAAAAGAGATACAAACTGTCTTTGCTTTGTCATCGAAATAATATGTATCAAATGCAAGGATCATCGGGAATGGAATTAATAACGCATGGAAAAACTTTCCATTTTTTCAATACAAAAAAATTTGAATTTACTTTTCGCTCTATAAAATTACTACGACTTATTTCATCATCCTGGCGTTGGATCAAAAACCATCAATACATTTGTAAATATGGAAACCCTTTCGCAGCATACAAAAAATATCCTTGGCCTGAAACTGGTGACAGATCCGAGATGGGTAAATCTGGCAGCTCTTTCAATCAGTGATATTCTGACCGATCATGCCTGGTGTGAGCAAAAGGCAGCCAACAGTTGTATTTCATTAATCCAAAGATACAACGACAAAGAATTGCTGGTAAACAAGCTGGCGCCCATTGTCACCGAAGAATGGGGACATTTCAGAATGGTTCTAACGGAGATCAACAAACGAAATTTATCACTGGGTAAGCAAAGGAAAGATGTATATGTAAACAAATTGCTGGATTTTCAAAAGCGGGGTGGAAACATAGAAGACCGGTTATTGGATCAACTGCTTACCATGGCGCTGATTGAAGCGAGGAGCTGCGAACGCTTTAAACGATTGAGCGAAGGGCTTGAAGATGACTATCTCAAAAACTTTTATAGGATCTTTATGGAAAGCGAAGCCGGCCATTATACGCTGTTTATCACCCTTGCTGAAGAATATTGCCCGAAAGAGAAAGTAAGAAACCGATGGGCAGAATGGCTCATCTATGAAAAAGAAATAATGGAATCCCAGGAAGTCCGGGGCGACCGCATTCATTAATTGATCCTATTTTTGCCGTTCTTATTTTTATGTCATTAGCATCTTTTATACAATCAGCCACATTGGAAAGCCTTGAAAAGCTTTATGGTGTCAGGTTTACAGAAAAGGACTTTCAGGTCAGCATGACCAAACCCGAATTCAAAGGAGATTACAGCATCGTGTTTTTTCCACTACTTAAAGCACTTCACAAAAAACCTGAAGACCTGGGAAATGAATTAGGGCAAAAAATTCTCGAATTAAATCCGGGTACTTTTTTTTCTTTTAATGTCATCAAAGGATTTTTGAACCTCGAATTCAGCGATGGAATTTTAAACGAATTTCTTCATACAAAATATAATAACAGGCAATACGGTTTTTCTGATCCAAAAGGGGAAACTGTTATGATTGAATACTCATCGCCCAATACAAACAAGCCGCTTCATCTCGGGCACCTGCGCAATATCTTCATCGGCTGGAGCATGAGTAAAATCCTCAAAGCAAATGGATACGATATTGTAAAAACATGTATTGTCAACGATCGTGGAATCCATATTTGCAAAAGCATGATCGCCTGGAAACTCTATGCAGAAGGAGCGACTCCCGACAGCACAGGAACCAAAGGAGATCATTTCGTCGGGGATTATTACGTTAAATTCAATGAGGTTTATCAACAGCAGATGCAGGAATTGATGGCGGGCGGAATGGATAAAAAAACTGCCGAGCGGGAAGCGCCCGTGATGAAGGAAGCTCAGGATTTATTGCTTAAATGGGAATCAGGAGACAAAGAAGTGCGTGCATTATGGGCAGAAATGAATGGTTGGGTTTACAAGGGATTCGATACAACTTACAACAGGATTGGCGTTGGTTTTGACAAAGTTTATTATGAAAGCAACACTTATCTGCTTGGGAAAAAATATGTGCAGCAGGGCCTGGATAATGGAGTGCTGTTTAAAAAAGAAGATGGAAGTGTTTGGATTGATTTGACAAATGAACAGTTGGATGAAAAGCTCCTGTTAAGATCTGACGGCACTTCGGTTTACATGACGCAGGACATTGGCCTTGCCGCTGAAAAATTTCAGGAATATCCGCTTAAAAAAAGTATTTATGTAATCGGTGATGAGCAGATATATCACATGAAAGTTTTAAAAGCCATTTGCAGGAGGATGAATTTTCCATTTGCAGATGAAATCTATCACCTGAGTTATGGAATGGTAGAACTCACCACCGGTAAAATGAAAAGCCGGGAAGGAACTGTGGTTGATGCAGATGATTTAATAGATGACATGATAAAGACATCTGCTGAGCAGACTGCAGCGCTCGGAAAGGTGGAAGGTTCTACCGATGAAGAGCTTTCCAAATTGTATGAAATCCTTGGATTGGGAGCTACCAAATTTTATCTTCTGCGGGTGGATCCAAAAAGAAAAATGGTATTTGATCCGAAAGACAGTATAGATTTTCACGGATTTACCGGGCCTTTTGTCCAATATACTTATGCCAGGATTAAATCTATTTTGAGAAAAGCAAATGTATCAGTCGAAGAATTCAACTATGATATTTCGTCAGAAACTTTATTGCCGCTTGAAAAACAATTAATACTACAATTGGAAACGTTTGAGTCTGCTGTTTCTGAAAGTGGTTCGGAAATGAACCCGTCAATAATTGCCAACTTCGTTTATGGAACCGCCAAACAATTCAATAGTTTTTATACAGAACATTCCGTGATCCAGGCTGAAAACCAGGCAAAGAAAAATCTGAGGCTTGCACTAAGCATTATGACGGCAAACACACTTTGCAGCGGACTGAAATTGCTTGGGATTCAGGTACCCGAAAGAATGTAACCTGAATGTTTCCCCGGATGGGAAATAAAAAATATTTACATGTATAATTTGAAGAATCCGGACCCTATTTGCTCCTGAAATCACCGCGTTTCCAGGCTTGAATAAATTCGGCCCATGCAAACGGGTTAAAGATATTTTGAGGTGGCAATTGACCGGCGCTGTAATATCTCCTTGCATTTTGCTGCATAAAATACTGATTGGCCTCGGAGCCGCTCATCGGATATACTGCCATCAATGCACGGCGGTTTGCTTCGGACATATTTTTTCTTGCAATTTCTTCCTGATCGTCGGGAACCCTGGTACTTGCAAATGCCCGTTCAAACTCCTCCCTGCTTGGATATTTTTTGATGATCGCGGTAGGAAGGTGAATGGTATCCTGGGTCAATAGTTTTATCATACTTTGCTGGTTTCCATCCAGATGGCGCGGAATTACGGCAATGGAAGGCTTGAATCCGATGCTTGTAAATTCCAGCCGGTCTCCCTTCAAAACCACAATGGAAAAAACACCGTCATCATTGGAAATCGTTCCCTGGTTCCTGCCAATAACTTTGATGGTTACTCCCGGCAAAGCCCTCAAACTATCGGATGACATTACAACTCCGTAAAGTTGTACTACAGAGTCCCGATATGACTCAAATTGAGCTTTGGCTGTAACTGAAAATACAAGACCTAAAATCAGCGAAAGGGCAATTTTTTTCATCAATACAAGGTAGCTAATTTAGAAGCAAGGTGATAACTTTACAATAATACAATTTCCCTTTTGAGCAAACAAAGTAAGAGTATCATTGGCTAAATTTGCGACACCTATTTGTTTTTAACATAAAATTCAACGATGAATATTAGAGAGTCCGAAATATTAAAAGCCTTGTCCACCGTACAGGATCCTGATTTAAAAAATGACCTTGTTACCCTGAACATGGTAAAGGATGTCGTAATCAGAGGCAACGATGTTTCTTTTACCGTCGTTTTGACGACACCCGCCTGCCCTTTGCAGGAAGGATTCAGAAAAGATTGTACAAACGCTATTCATGAAACCTATCCTGACGCCAACATTACCATCAGTTTTACCAGCAGAACAACCACTGCGAGGATGGACAAACACAAAGTATTGAACGGTGTCAAAAATATTATTGCTGTCGTAAGTGGAAAGGGCGGCGTCGGAAAAAGTACCGTAGCCACCAACCTGGCTCTCGCGATGGCATCGAAAGGTGCAAAGACCGGATTGATGGATGCAGATATTTACGGACCAAGCGGTCACATCATGATGGGTGTGAGAGGAGAAAAACCATTGATGAAAGATGTGGACGGCAAACCAAAAATTATCCCCATCATGCGATATGGAATTGAATTGATGAGTATCGGGTTTTTGGTGGATGAAAGACAGGCTGTGGTTTGGCGTGGTCCGATGGTGAGCAGCGCCATTCGTCAGTTTGTAACCGAAGTAGCCTGGGGCGATTTGGATTATCTGGTTATTGACATGCCTCCGGGAACGGGCGATATTCACCTGACCATTGTCCAATCTGTTCCTGTGACAGGAGTTGTGGTTGTGACTACTCCGCAAACCGTTGCCCTTGCCGATGCCAAAAAAGGTGTTTCCATGTTTCGTCAACCGGGCCTGAGGGTTCCGATTGTGGGCATTGTAGAAAATATGAGTTATTTCACGCCGGCAGAATTACCGGACAATAAATATTACATCTTCGGAAAAGACGGAGGTAAAAATCTCGCCGAAGAATTTGACATTCCATTCCTCGGTGGAATACCACTGGTTCAATCTATCCGCGAAGGCGGCGACATCGGTGTACCTGCCATGATGAGTGACGATCGGATATCAGTCAAAGCTTTTGAGGAATTGGCTGATAATGTAATCAGAGGGATCTCGACAATCAATGCCAAAATCAATAGTACACTGGCCCAGCAACAGCAGGCCGCTGCGCTCTGATTTAAGGCTTCCGGAATTTATCACCAAAAAAATACGGAATACCATTCATTATGATATTCCGCATTTTGCTACATGCATATTTTTTTTGATTTTTGTGCTGTCATGCATCCTAAAATTATCGTTACCATTGACGGACTCTCAAGTTGCGGGAAAAGCACACTCGCCAGGCAATTGGCAAAAAAACTCGGCTATCTGTACATCGACAGTGGTGCAATGTATCGTGCCATTACTCTTTACTTTTTGAGAAACAATGTGAATTATGAAAATGTAAAAGAAGTAAAGGAAGCGCTGAAAAATATCCATATTAGTTTTGATGTAAATCCACACCATCTGCATTCAGAAATTTATCTGAACGGAGAAAATGTGGAATACATTATCCGGGATATTGTTGTGGCTGAAAAAGTATCTGAAGTTGCTGCGATTGGTGAGGTAAGGACATTTGCGGTGGCAGCGCAGAAAAAGATGGGCGAAAACAAAGGGATAGTGATGGATGGAAGAGATATCGGCACAACTGTATTCCCAAAGGCTGAAGTAAAAATTTATATGATTGCGGATGAAGCAGTAAGAGTTGAAAGAAGGTTTGCAGAAATGTATGAGAAGAATCCCAATATCACCATCGACGAAGTAAAAGCCAATATTGCAAGAAGAGATTATATCGATAGCAACCGCGAAATCAGCCCGCTGAGAAAAGCCGATGACGCCATCGTGCTGGACAATACCCGCCTGACCCAAAAGGAACAACTGGAGTTTGCTCTCAATCTGGTAAAAAAGCAGATGCAACCTGCTTAAAAAAATTCAGCCATAACGTTCGGAAAAACTGTTTTCCAAATTTTTTCATTGCAAAGGAAACCTGACTTTTGAATTAATGAAAATTCATCTTTAAAAACTTTTCTGAAATTTCTTTAAAATTAATAAGACTTCCTATCCGGAATCGAACTGTCAATGATGTTCGCTGAAGGAAATGCAAAAAACATTCTGGCTGCTTTCGAGGAAAAAATATCACACAGCCGGGAAAAATATCCATAATTGCAAACTCAGTAATCCGGGTCAAATAGGGCATTTATAAAATTTTACATTCAGAAAAATAGTGACGGCACCTTGAAATTGTTCAGTTCAATTATGCTCCATGACATTTTTTGTTCCCCTTAACGATAGATATAGTTAATGTTTTATTTCAGTGTATCCATTAACGTAATAAAAACAAAAAATTCGCATTCCCCGGCAGATTCTGTTAATGAAATCTTCCTCGTGATATGGCGCAAACAGGCGCTAATGTTAAGGTTTCATGCGAAACAATCATTTCTTCTCTGCTGGCATACATTATGTCTGAACCCTGCAGGAATAATTTATTATTCAATTTTAAAATTAAGGACAAATGAAAAAGAATCTTGGTCACTATTCAACAGTTTCGAACAAACCAAAAATTAAATTAGCTCAAATTGGAAAATGCTTTTTCAATTCTTTCAACAGGCAAATAAGAATTTTCAGTTTAGCCTTTGTTTCTCTATTCCTGGTTTCTTCATTTACTTCAGCGCAGCCAACCGCCGAAGCCAATACAGTGAACAACCCGGATATTACAACCGGACTACTTAAGGACAGCAAGAGTATAACGAAAACTGAGAAAAAAGAATTACGTGAGGAAAGGCAAAGTATCAGAGAAGTAGAAGATATTCCACAGGCTACTTTCGTAAGGTTTAAATCAGATTTTCCGGGTGCAACGGATGTGGAATGGAGCGCACCTCAGGGATATCCTGAAGTCAACTTCATTATGCATAATAAGAAAATGGTTGCTGATTATGATTACAGCAACCACCTGCTCGGTTCGGGACGCTTTTTATCTTACAATCAATTGCCGGCAAGGGGCCGCAAACAAATTGCCAAAGACTACCCCGGATTTTCTCCCGAAAAAGTCATCGCTTACCATAGCAATGCCAACAATGATTTGAATATGGCTCTCGATCAATTTCCTATTCAGACAAACAGTTATTTTACCCAATTGAAAAAGGGAAATAAAACGGTGGTTGTACAGGTGGACAGAGATGGTGAAATTTCCTATTTCGGCGAAATGGAATAATTTATGGCAAGAAAACTATCTTGAAAAAAGAGGCTGATTGTTCAGCCTCTTTCTGTTTCAGTTCTATTCATTTTGCGTGATCAGAAATCATCATCCTCGTCATCGAAATCATTCGATTCATCGAAGAAACCCATGGATTTATAGTCGTCGTCCATATCCAGGTCGTCATCTCCGCCACCGCTCTTTTTTCCTGATCTTTTTGACTTTGATTTGGGCATATCGAATTCCTCAAAATCCGGGTCATAATCTTCTTCTTCGGATTTGTTCCAATCGTCATCATCTTCTGCCACATCATCATCTTCATCGTCATCATCTTCCTTATGGCGTTTGCTTCCGGAAGTTTTGGATTTCTTTTTTGACGAAAGATCTTCATCTTCTTCAAAATTTTTATCATCATCCTCTTCCTCGATATTCTTATTCTTCTTCTTGGAAGATTCTTTTGGCGCTTTTGAGTTAGTTTTTTTTGCAGCGCCTTTACTGTTCTTTTCAGGTTTTGCTTTCATAATAAAATGCGGAATTTAAAAGTGAGCACTCTTCTTTCAAATACTTTTATAAACCAAAAATAGGAAATATTTTAAATGGCAAAACAGACTAAAAGACTAAAAAATTATGATGCTGAAATCAATTGTTCTGTACCAGGCCCGTTGGAAATAAATTTTACCTGTACTCCAAGCTTTTTATTGATATAATCTATGTAAGAAAGCATTTCCGGAGGTAACTTTTTATAATCATTTATTTGTGAAATATCACTTGTCCAACCTTTGAATGATTTATATACCGGATCAATGGTCAGTTTATCCATTTGAAATGGAACCTGCCTGGTTTCTTTACCCCCAATTTTATAGGATTCACAAACTTTCAAAACGGGTAAATCATCCAGGACATCGGCTTTGGTCATGACCAACTGAGATACTCCATTGATCATACATGCATAATCAAGCGCCACCAGATCAATCCAGCCGCATCTGCGCGGCCTGCCGGTAGTAGCTCCAAATTCATTGCCTTTTTTGCGGATCAGTTCTCCATCTTCATCATGAAGCTCCGTCGGGAAAGGACCGCCCCCTACCCTTGTGCAATAGGCCTTGGTAACTCCGGTCACTGTTCCGATCTTGTTCGGCGCAATTCCCAGTCCGTTGCAAACACCTGAGGCTATTGTTGTGGAAGATGTTACATAAGGAAATGTTCCAAAATCAATATCGAGCATACTTCCCTGCGCACCCTCAGCCAGTATTTTTTTTCCTTTGGAAAGAGCATCATTGATAAAATATTCCCCACTGACAATCTCCAGGCTCCGCATGAATTCCAAAGCTTCAAAAAACTTCTCCTCTTCAGCACTGATATCTTCATTGAAAGAAAAATTGTCGAGAAGTTTCTGATGTTTTAATCTCAACCTGATATAATTGGAAACAAAATTTTTGTTGCGGATATCGCCAACGCGCAAACCGTTTCTTCCGGTTTTATCCATGTATGCAGGGCCGATACCTTTCAGTGTTGAACCAATCTTTTCGTTTCCCTTACTCAATTCACTCGCCTTATCCAGCGCTTTATGTGTGGGCAGGATTAAATGGGTACGGTCACTTATGAGTAATGACTTTCTGAAATCAACACCAAACGAAGCAATGGCTTCACATTCCTCTTTCAAGGATACAGCATCCAGCACTACCCCGTTCCCGATAAGATTCTGTGAATGGGGTTTAAAAATCCCGGAAGGCACCTGGTGTAAAACTATTTTTTTATCATTAACATATATGGTATGGCCGGCATTCGGGCCGCCCTGGAAACGGGCTACAATGTCATAATGAGATGCGAAATAATCAACCACTTTACCCTTACCTTCATCTCCCCACTGAAGGCCAAGAATTACATCAACCATTCAAAAGTTTATTTAGAAATTAGAAGTGGTAAAAGTAAAGATAAAAACCAATGGTAACGTAAACGCAATTATTATTTCTGATAAAAATTATTTTAAGCCACTTTCAGAATGCTCAGTTTGCTTACTTTGAATTTACGTTCTGCATAATCGCGTGTCAGATGAAACGATTTTACTTTTTGAGATGGCATTTCATACATGGCATCCGTAAGAATGGTTTCGCAAATACTTCTCAGCCCACGCGCCCCGAGTTTATATTCCATCGCCTTTTCTACCATGAAATCATATACGCCCTCATCCACAACAAGATCAATACCTTCCAACTGGAATAATTTTTTGTATTGTTTCATCAGTGAATTCCTCGGTTCTGTAAGAATGCTTCTGAGAGTTACATAATCCAACGGATTCAAATAGGTGATAACCGGCAATCTCCCCAATAATTCAGGTATCAATCCAAAACTCTTCAGATCCTGTGCATTGACAAATTGCAAAAGATTGTTACGCTGATATTCCTGCAAATCTTTGTTCACACTGAAACCGATGGCGTTGGTATTGATTCTTCTCCCGATAACTTTATCCACTCCGTCAAAGGCGCCTCCGCAAATGAAAAGAATATTGCTGGTATTGATTTTTATCAGTTTTTGTTCCGGATGTTTTCTTCCTCCCTGTGGCGGGACGAGCACATCAGTACCTTCCAGAAGTTTCAACAAACCCTGTTGAACCCCTTCACCGCTTACATCGCGTGTAATACTCGGATTATCGCTCTTCCTCGCAATCTTGTCAATCTCATCTATGTAAACAATCCCTTTCTGGGCGGCATTTACATCAAAATTACAAACCTGCAACAACCTGCTGAGAATGCTTTCCACATCCTCACCTACATAACCCGCTTCGGTGAAAACAGTTGCATCAACGATAGTGAAAGGAACATTTAATAACCGCGCAATCGTTTTTGCCAACAGTGTTTTCCCGGTTCCGGTTTCACCCACCATAATGATGTTGCTCTTTTCAATTTCAACATCATTTTCAACTTTCTGCCCTAATCTTTTATAATGATTATAAACAGCCACTGCGAGAACTTTCTTTGCATCATCCTGTCCAATTACATATTCATCAAGATATTTCTTGATTTCCATGGGCTTCTTTACTGTCAGCTTAAGATTGGTTGTCTCTGTATTCTTTTCAAAAAGAGAAGGCAACTCCTGCTGGAGGATTTCCTGTGCATGTTCAACACAATTTTCGCAAATATGTGCTTCCTGGCCCGCGATCAGAATTTTTACTTCATCTCTGGTTCGCCCGCAAAATGAACAATGTAAAATTTGCTTTGCCATGGTTAATAAATATAGGCTAAATTAATCCTTATTCTAATAAATATTTTCAAAAAAACTAAGACAGCTTTTTCAATATAACGTCAACGATGCCGTACTTCTTGCTTTCCTGGGCATCCATCCAGTAATCCCGGTCAAAATCATCCATTACTTTTTCGTATGTCTGTCCACAATTTTCAGCAAGAATTTTTGCTCCTATTTCTTTGGCTTTTTGAATCTGTCTTGCCATAATTTCCAAATCTGCACTGGTACCTTTTCCTCCGCCGCTCGGCTGATGAATCATCACTTCGCCATGCGGATAAATATAGCGCTTGCCTTTGACGCCTCCACTCAATAAGATACTTGCCATGCTTGCTGCCATTCCCATACAGATGGTGCTGACCGGGCTTGAAATCATTTGCATTGTATCGTAAATAACCATTCCGCCGGTAATTACACCACCGGGGCTGTTGATATAAAACGAAATTTCCTTTCCGGGATCCATTGCTTCGAGATACAATAATTTATTAGTCACTTCCCGGCTGGTTTTGTCATTGACTTCA
This sequence comes from Chitinophagaceae bacterium, assembly GCA_017307735.1. Taxonomy (GTDB): domain Bacteria; phylum Bacteroidota; class Bacteroidia; order Chitinophagales; family Chitinophagaceae; genus Ginsengibacter. Next base: position 73,894 of record JAFKGR010000013.1, on the reverse strand, counting down.
CCCCAAAGAAAAATCTTTCTTTGCTCAAGGAATTTTTTATCGTAGATCAAAGCTCCCTGAAGCATGCGATCCATAGGATTTTCTTCAGGTTCTTCTGTTTCAGGTTCATCCTCTTCAAAAAGAAAATTCTTACTGCGAAAATTATAGGTATCCATGTTATTTTTCCTTTAGTTTTCTTTCGTTTGTTATCAATATTTCATCTATCAGGCCGTAAGATTTGGCTTCTTCGGCTGTCATCCAGAAATCGCGATTGCTGTCCTTCGCTATTTTGTCAAGGGATTGCCCTGTATGGAAACTCAAGATTTCGTAAAGCTCTTTTTTGAGTTTTACTACCTCATTCACTGTAATCTGAACGTCAGAAGCCTGGCCGGCTGCACCTGCACTTGGCTGATGCATCATGATGCGTGAGTGTTTCAGTGAACTTCTTTTATTCTTTGTGCCGGCAGCCATGATAACGGCAGCCATACTTGCAGCAATACCGGTGCAAATGGTAGAAACGTCAGGACTGATAAATTGCATCGTATCATAAATTCCCAATCCTGCATACACACCCCCGCCCGGCGAATTGATGTATAACTGAATGTCGCGGTTGCGATCTGTACTTTCAAGAAACAATAGCTGCGCGGTAACTATGTTCGCCACTTCATCATTGATAGGATTTCCAAGAAATATGATCCTGTCCATCATCAAACGGCTATATACATCCATGACAGCCACATTCATCGGACGTTCCTCAATAATATTTGGAGTAAGGTTGGTAACGTTATACCTGAGATAGGAATCAAGCGTATTGCTGCTGATACCTTTATGCTTTACTGCATATTTCTCAAATTCTTTTCCTGTATCCATGTAGGTATTTTATTTTATTCAAAATAATTTATTCTGTGGACAAAGGTCAAAAATAATGCTAACAAAAAAAATACGACAAATTGACTATCCGGATAAAGATCAGTGTGTATGATGATGCTCTTCACGGATCTTCAGGAAGTCTTCCTGTGATATTTCTTTTTCTTCAGGTTCAATTTGGGAGCGAACCCAGTCAAATACTTTTCCAACCCTGAGTTTACTATATCTCGATTCTAATTGTTCTTTGTCGGATAGCACCCGGTCCACATAACTTTCAGTCCATGCAAATTCTTCAGAATTCAAATCGGCTCCGCCAAAATATTTCGCAAGTTCCTTTCTTACTTCGGCCCGTATATCATCTGATGTAACCTTTAAATCGTTGTCTTTAACGATTTGCTGAATAATCAACGACCATTTCAGTTCATTGAGAAAAGACGGCATTTCTTTGGTAATATCTTCTTCGGTCTTTTCCTTTTCAGTCACCCTCAATAATTTTTTCAAAAAATCTTCGGGGAATTCTGCTGATGTTTCCATCAGTGAATGGTATAAGTCGTGATCCAGTTGATCGCCGGTCAATTCATCCCATTGCCTTTGTTCATCTGCTTCAATGGCACTTTTCAACTCTTCTTCTGTTTGAATATTTCTGGAAGGGTAAGCTTTCTTGAAAAGATCTTCATCCAACGGATGTTTGTCCATGTTGTTCACGGTAATGATCGTCACCGAAACAGAAGCATTCTTTTTTTCATTATCATCATGGGCGATTCCGAGGTTTTCGTAAACACCGGGGTATTGTTCAGAATTCACAATGTCATTCAGCTTTCCTTTGAGCACATCATCTTTTTTCTTTCCGGTCAGTTCTTTCTGAAAAGATTCGGTAAATACCTTTACATACAGAGATTGTTCAGATGAAATACCTTTTTCTACCGGCTGGCCGTTTTCATCAATCTGGTTAATTTGGATTTTAATGATATTGTCTCCGTTTACCACAACATCTGTTTCCTTCAATTCACCAAATTGTGTTTGAAGGCTGTCCAAACGATCCTTTAAATCTTCAGGTTTGGGTTTTATTTTATATCGGATGGGTTTCTTTATTGACGATAAATCTATTTTAATTTCTGGCTTCCTTCCTATTTCAAAAAGAAATTCATATTCCGCCGGGTTCTTTAAATCAAGATCGGGTATCGAACTGTCTGACTGGATGGGTTGTCCGAAAATATCGAGTTGTTCTTTCTCGAGATAATTCTGTAATTCCTTGTTGGCCGATTTGATTACAGCGTCCTGATAAAATTCAGGGCCATACATTTTTTTGATCAGGCCTGCGGGCACCATTCCTTTTCTGAATCCGGGGATGTTGGCCCTTTTGCTGAATTGACGGATGTCTTTTTCAAAATCAGGCAGGTAATCCTGCTTATCAATCTTAATTGAAATTTTATCATGGAGATTTCCAATCTGCTCTCTGGTAACGCTTGCCATTTTTTTCGCTTTTTTATAAGAGGTAATTCACCTCACTCAAACTAAGTATTCAGTGCGCATGGAGGGACTCGAACCCCCACGCCTTTCGGCATTAGATCCTAAGTCTAATGTGTCTGCCATTTCACCACATGCGCGATAAGGGGCGGCAAAATTACAGGTTTTGATCTGAAAAAAATATTTCAATTATTTAATTAATGCCTAATTCAATTTCCTTTTTATATAATGCATGTTTTTAATAAGATTGCAGTATTCTGAGTTTTATAGTACAAGTTAAATTCACCAATGAAATTTCTTTTATCAGTAAATTCGTATCAATGGAAACTACGTTAAATATTCCCCAATACAAAATGAATGAGGAGCAGGAGAAAAAGGCAATTCTCCGGAAATACCGTGCGCTCCTTCATGCCTTGAAGCCCAAACTGAAGCCCGGCGACAAGGAGCAGGTACGCGCTGCATTTGAAGTAGCGGCAGAGGCCCATAAAAACATGAGGAGAAAAAGCGGTGAACCTTATATCCTGCATCCCATTGCAGTAGCTACCATTTGTGTGGAAGAAATCGGGTTGGGTGTCACCAGTTGCATCTGCGCTTTGTTGCACGATACTGTAGAAGACACGGACATTACACTTGAATTTCTTCAGAGAGAATTCGGTGCGGAGGTAACCAAAATTGTAGATGGCCTGACAAAGATTGCCAATGTCCTCGATTCAAATATTTCCCAGCAGGCTGAAAATTTCCGTAAAATCCTTCTTACTCTCACTGATGATCCGCGCGTCATACTCATCAAACTCGCAGACAGATTGCACAATATGCGTACCCTCGAGAGTATGCGGCGTGAAAAACAATTGAAGATCTCATCTGAAACCGTGTATGTATATGCCCCGCTGGCGCACAGAATGGGCTTGTACAATATCAAGACAGAGCTGGAAGATCTCGCCATGAAATATCTGGAACCCGACAGTTACAGATACATTGCGCAAAAACTGGATAACACCAAACGGGAAAGAGCCAGGTACATCAACGATTTCATCCGGCCGTTGAAAGAAAAAATCACGAATGCCCATTTTGTTGATTTTGAAATTTATGGCAGGCCAAAAAGTATCCACAGCATCTGGCACAAGATGAAAAAGAAGGGTGTTTCTTTTGAAGAAGTGTATGACCTTTTTGCCATTCGCATTATTCTCAATTCACCTCCCGACAGGGAAAAAGAAGATTGCTGGAAAGTATATAGCATGGTGACAGATGAATACACACCTTCACCTGAGCGGCTGCGCGACTGGCTGAGCAATCCGAAAAGCAATGGTTATGAAGCTTTGCACACCACTGTGATGGGCCCTCAGGGAAAATGGGTGGAAGTGCAAATCCGCACAAAAAGAATGAATGATATTGCCGAAAAAGGATTGGCAGCTCACTGGAAATACAAAGAAGAAACTACCGAAGAAAGCAGGTTTGACAAATGGATCCGCCAGATCAGAGACATGCTCGAAAACCCGGAAACCAATTCTGTGGATTTCCTTCAGGATTTCAAAACGTCTTTTCTGGCTGAAGACATTTATGTTTATACCCCGAAGGGTGACATCAAGATGTTGCCGGTCGGATCTTCTGCCCTCGACTTTGCATTTTCCATCCATACCAAAATCGGAGAGAGTTGTATCGGCGCCAAAGTCAATCACAAACTGGTGCCCATCAGTCATAAATTGAGAAGTGGTGATCAGGTGGAAATTATTACATCGTCCAAACAAAAGCCGAAAGCCGAATGGTTGAAATTTGTGGTTACTTCGAAAGCGAAGTCAAAGATCAAAGATTCTCTGAAAGAAGAAAAAAGAACCATTGGCGAAGAAGGAAAACTATTATTGACAAAGCGGCTTGAACAAATGCATATCCCCGCTACCCAGGTACAGTTTGAAGAGATTGCCGGTTATTTCAAAATAAATTCCACACTCGATCTCTTTTATGAAATTGCGATTAAGAGAATTGATCTGAATGAAGTAAAACAATGGTCTTATTCAGGAGACAAAATTGTTTTTCCGAAACCGGAAAAAGTATCGCCGGAAGAAAAATCAAATTCAAATAAAATCCTTGCAAAAAAAGATACCGAACTCATTATTTTCGGTGAAAGCAGCGACAAAATCAAATACTCACTTGCCAATTGTTGCAAACCCATTCCGGGAGATGATGTTTTCGGTTTCATCACACAGGGCGAGGGGCTAAAAATCCATCGAACCAATTGCCCGAATGCTGCACGCCTGCTGGCCAATTACGGACATCGTGTGGTAAAAACAAAATGGGTCAAGAACAAAGAAATTTCATTCCTCACCGGTATCAAAATTATCGGGCTCGATGATGTGGGCGTAATTAATAAAATCACCAATCTGATAAGCGGTACTTTGAAAATTAATATCAGCGCCCTGACCATTGAAGCCAAAGACGGATTGTTTGAAGGAAATGTAAAACTCTATGTACATGACAGAGATGAATTGGAAAATCTGGTAAAAAGGCTCACCGATCTTCCCGGTATCGAAAAGGTTGAACGTTATGATACCGAAAATTCGATTTAATTTTCTCCCAAATATTCTATTTTACTTTGTCATCAATTCAAAACATCCGTTGGAGTTGCAAACATTTTTCCGAACTGACTGCAACCGAAATCTATGACATTTTGCAACTCCGTTCTGAGGTCTTTGTGGTAGAACAAAATTGTGTTTACCAGGATATGGACAATAAAGACCAGTCTTCCTATCACCTTTGTGGTTATGCGGAAAACCAGTTGGCAGGCTATTGCCGGCTGCTCCTTCCGGGTGTTTCCTACACTGATGCAGCATCCATTGGTAGAGTCGTGACTGCCCCATTTGCCCGCAGACAAAAATTGGGGATTGAATTAATGAAAAGAGCTTTCAAAGAAATTGACGGGCTGATGGGAAAGCAGGAAATTGTCATTGCGGGCCAGGTGTATATTCAAAAATTTTATGAAAGACTGGGTTTTGTACCCGAAGGAAAAATCTTTTTGGAAGATGGAATTCCCCATATCCAGATGAGGAGAAAACCATAAGTCAATTACAATAAAATTTCAGGAGAGGCGTTTAAGATTTTGGTAAATGCTAAAAAATCAGCACATGCCATAAAATCCGTCTGTCTTATGAAAGAGCATTTTTTCAGATGTGTCATTGGAATTCTACTTCTTGTACTTTACAATAATGTGGCAATATCCCAGGCAGTGCAGTTTGGCGGTGATAAACTTCAATGGGAAGTAGGGTTAAATATTGGCCCTAACTTTTTCTTTGGTGATATGGGTGGTAACAGAGGCCTTGGCCAGCGATTCATCAAAGACATCAATCTCAGTATGACAACGTTGAATAAAGGAGTTTACGTTACAGCATATCCGGTCGATTGGCTTGGTATCCGGGCAGTAGCTCAGTTTGGAAGTATTACTGCGGCTGATAATGTGATCAAAAATCATAGCGGTGAAGAATTGTTTCGCAAACAAAGAAACCTGGATTTCAAATCAAAACTGACCGAAGCTTACATCGGAGCAGAAATATATCCATTGCAGCTTTTATTCAATAGTTATGGAGATTATAACCCCAGGCTCATGCCCTACGGTTTAATTGGTATCGGTGTATTTCATTTTAATCCCCAGGGATCATTGACGGATGCAAACGGCAACAAAACATGGTATTATCTGAGGCCCCTGCACACCGAAGGTGAAGGGTTTTCAGAATTTCCAAACAGAAAAGAATACAGCCTTACCCAAATGAATATTCCAATCGGAATCGGACTGAAATACTGGATAAATGACAGAATAAATATCAGCACTGAAATCACATTCAGAAAAACTTTTACAGATTACATAGACGATATCAGTACGACGTATATTGACCCATCGCTTTTTGACAAATACCTCTCTCCTCAAAATGCTGCTATCGCCAAACAAATTTTTGACAAGAGTGGCAATATCGTTGCAGATCCGAGGCTGGCGTCAGGATATTCAACGGGTGATAAGCGAGGCGACCCTACCCATAATGACAGTTGGGTAACCACCTTTTTAAAATTTGGATGGAGGTTCACCAGCAACCCTGACCGCAATTTGCTGAAAAGGATGAGTTGCCCTACAAGATTTTAAAACAGTTGATTGTTAATCTTAAATCCGGAATTAATCAAAGAAAAAAACATATCTATTTAACCAAAAAACATTCAATGAAAACCGGCAAAGTATCCGGCAGAAGCCAGTACCCTAAATGAAATAAGCATTTCTATGCACACGCAGGGAACCCCCTGAAACCACATTACCCAAGATGACTTCACTGTAATGCTTTGCTGTTTTCATGATATTTTACCTCCGGAGCGAGTTCCTCTTTCAAATACCTCGCAGTATAGCTTTTCTTATTTTGTATGAGTTCTTCAGGAGTTCCTTTAGCTACAACGTAACCGCCCTTCTGGCCGCCTTCCAGTCCCAGATCAATAATGTAATCGGCCACTTTGATTACATCCATATTATGCTCGATCACCAAAACGGTATTCCCGCGATCCACCAATTTATTCAATACCTGAATGAGCATGGAAATATCCTGAAAGTGAAGCCCGGTAGTCGGTTCATCCAGTATGTAAAATGTTTTCCCTGTATCGCGTTTACCTAATTCTGTACTCAGTTTGACCCTCTGCGCTTCTCCACCGCTCAGCGTAGTGGCGCTTTGCCCAAGTGTTAAATATCCAAGCCCGACTTCCTGAAGCACTTTAATCTTTCTGTACAAATAAGGAACATTTTTAAAGAATTCCACAGCTTCATCTACCGTCATTTCCAACACATCACTGATAGATTTCCCTTTGTAACGGATTTCAAGTGTTTCGCGGTTATACCTTTTTCCATTGCACTTTTCACACTTCACATATACATCAGGCAAAAAGTTCATTTCAATGACTCTCATTCCCCCACCCTGGCAAACCTCACATCTTCCACCCTTCACATTAAATGAAAATCTTCCGGGTTTATAACCTCTGATTTTGGCTTCCGGAATGGCTGCAAAAAGAGCACGGATATCAGTAAAAAATCCGCAATACGTTGCCGGATTGCTTCGTGGCGTGCGTCCGATAGGCGACTGGTCAATTTCAACAACTTTGTCTATATGTTCCAGTCCTGTTACCTTTTTATATGCAAGCGGAGATAATTTGCTTTTGTAAATATGCTGGCTGAGAATGGGGTATAATGTTTCATTTATCAGCGTGGATTTACCACTGCCGCTCACTCCCGTCACACAGATAAATTTTCCCAATGGAAATTCCACATCAATATTTTTCAGATTATTCCCTGATGCACCCAACAATTTCAAGGTTATTCCATTTCCTCCTCTTCGCTCCTGCGGTATCTCAATCGATTTTTCCCCATTCAGATAAGAAGAAGTGGTGGTATTCAATTTCAAAATTTGTTTGGGTGTACCTGCCGCAACAATTTCTCCGCCAAGCCGTCCGGCCGCCGGGCCGATATCAATCAGGTAATCCGATGCAAGCATGATGTCTTTATCATGTTCCACCACCAACACACTGTTGCCAATGTCTCTCAAATCTTTCAGTGCTTCAATCAATCTGTGATTATCTCTTTGATGCAGCCCGATACTCGGTTCATCCAGAATATAGGTGATCCCCTGAAGTTTGGAACCAATCTGTGTGGCCAGTTTTATTCTTTGCGATTCACCGCCGCTCAGTGATTTTGACGGGCGATCGAGGCTCAGGTATCCAAGTCCTACATTCAGCAAAAAAGAAAGGCGATCTCTGATTTCTTTTAGAATATCCTTTGCAATCCGGTTTTGTTTTTCATTCAACCGGCTTTCAATATTCAGAAACCAATCATACAATTCATCCAGATTGAGTGCGCTCAATTCAGTAATATTTTTTCCATCCACTCTAAACCACAAACTCTCCTTCTTTAATCTCGCTCCATGACATTCAGGACATGGTTTCAACTCCATAAACTGCTCAGCCCACCCGCGAATATTATCGCTTGAATTGTCAGAAGTGAACCACCTGTAAATCATATTGACAATTCCTTCATAATCATCAGATGCCGCTGCAGCCTCATCCCAGGTATTTCGATTCCAGTTCGAAAGCATATTTTCAGGCAACTCCTTTGTCCCATACAAAATCAGATTGATGGCCTCTTCCGGAAGTTTTGAAACCGGTTTATCCAGGCTGAAACCATGCTTTCTGGATAGCCGCTGAATCTGTTCGAATGCATATACATTTCTTTCTTCGCCCAATGGCGCAATGGCACCTTTGTTGATGCTAAGAGCAGGATCAGGAATAATGGCTTCGAGATTCGGCATATACACGTTTCCCAACCCTTTACAACCCGGACAAGCGCCATACGGGCTATTGAATGAAAAAGCATTTGGCGACGGTTCTTCATAACTGATCCCTGTATCCTCGCACATCAGCCGTTTGCTGTACTGAATGATTTTATCTGAATCATGAAGAAGCAAAAACATCAGATCTTTCCCCGTCTGCAATGCTTTCTGAATACTGTCGCTGATCCTCGCCCTCTGCTCATCTTTCACCTCAACCCGGTCAATAACCAATTCAATGTCGTGAATTTTATAACGGTCCACCTGCATTTTGGGAATCAGGTCTTTCATTTCTCCATCAATGCGCACTTTCACAAAACCTTTTTTACGCATGTCTTCAAACAGTTCTCTGTAATGGCCTTTTCTGCCTCTGATGAGCGGAGCAAGAATAGAAAGTTTTTGATCTCTGAAACGAGAAAAAACATTTTGTACAATTTCTTCTTCCGACCACTTTACCATCTTCTTTCCGGTATTGTAACTAAAGGCTTCCCCGGCCCGTGCAAAGAGAAGACGCATAAAATCATACACCTCGGTAACGGTGCCCACTGTGCTTCGCGGGTTCTTATTTGTAGTTTTTTGTTCGATGGAAATCACAGGGCTTAATCCGCTGATTTTGTCCACATCAGGCCTTTCCAGATCACCCATGAACTGGCGTGCGTACGCAGAAAAACTTTCCATATAACGGCGCTGGCCCTCTGCATAAATTGTATCAAAGGCAAGAGAAGATTTGCCGCTGCCGCTGATGCCTGTGATGACAACCAGCTTGTTTTTCGGAATGGAAATATCGATATTTTTCAGATTGTGCTCACGTGCACCCCAAACTTCAATAAAATCATTATTGCCTGTAAAAAATTCTGTATTATCGGACTTCATTTCTAAGGGTGCAAAATTACGAAGTTTCAGACCTTGCGCCCATTATACCTTTTTAAAATAATTCTTCTGTACTGTTAAACTCTGAATTGAAACCCGGGAATTCTTTTTCAAGAAGATACCGGAATCTTTCAACATGGTATTCAAAACCAACTCAGCAAGCTTTACATTTCCCATTACCTTTCATGCAAAATTCATTTACTGAAACGTGTCCTTCCCCTCAATCTTCCTGTAAGGTCTTGCAAAAAAATCGCCCACCGTTTCGTTAAACTGATCTCTGTAAAAAACAGGGGTACTGTGCCCGGAGTCGGGTAAAATCCACAAGTAAGATTTGGGTATATTTTCAAAAATAAGCATTGTGTGTTCCGGCCGGATCACATCGTGATCACCACCGATAACCAGCGTCGGGCATTGAATGGTATGCAGCTCAGCAAGTGAGATGTGCGGAGCATAAGAAAGCAAATGGGTCAGCTTCCGCATGGTCTTAACCTCGGGTGTTGTTTTCATATCTTCAAGTGCTTTGTTTTCCTTCATTGCCCAGTTATAAGCAAACGTATCCACAGCGGTGGTATCCGGCCAGAGATTGGCTCCGGTGACTGCAAGCTTTTTCACCTTTTCCGGATGGCGGATCGCGAGCATCAAACCTTCAATTCCACCATCGCTCCATCCGATGACATAACACGAATCCTCGTGAAGTGAATCAAGCAGCGCATTCAAATCGTCTGTCATCATCTCGTAGCTGAGAGAATCACCGTTGTCAATCGATTTTCCCTGCGCCCTGCTGTCGGCAACAATCACTTTGTAATTTTTTGAAAAATAGGGAATCTGAAAAACGAAATTATTGATGGATCCGCCATTTCCATGGATGATCAACAATGGCTGGCCCTGACCATAAACCTCGTAATACATTTTGAAACCCCGGGTATCGACATATTTTCCCACGCTTTCATTTCTTCCAAAATGAGTGGTATCAAATGCCGAAAACAAATTGGATTGCCCGTACGTACCCTGGATCGTAAAAAATCCTGCTAAGAAGAAAAACAGAAATCGCATACCTGGTTTTTTTAGTTTCATTTTTAAATCTAACGATTCTAATTAATATGATGCCAAACAGATTAAAAAATATTTAATAAAATCTTTCAGATTATTGGAAAGTCTGATACGCTGCAATCAATCAGAGCTGCTCTAAAACTGGCTCTTGTTTCATTACTGCCATCCTTGCAGAGCATAAAGCCGTTTTGTCAACTATCAGTTGAAACCAATGTATGGCATTAAAGTTGACTACACTAACTTTCTATTTCTATAAATCTTCGTTTCTTTGAAAACGAGCAAAAACGATCGCTGATAATTACATGAATCATAATTATTTTCAATTAAGGCCTGAAGAGGAGATGGAATATCTGCCCATCATTCCGCTGAATGACAATGAAGAAGGAAACACCAATGAAGAAATACCTGAGGAATTGCCGTTACTCCCTTTAAGAAATACGGTACTCTTTCCGGGCGTGGTGATTCCCATTACGGTGGGCCGGGAAAAAAGTATCCGTGCTGTAAATGAAGCCTACAAAAAAGATAAGCTGGCAGGTGTTGTTTCCCAAAAAGACAGTTCTATCGAAGAACCTGCGGCTAAGGATCTGGAACTTGTCGGAACCATTGCAAAAATCATTAAACTGATCAAAATGCCCGACGGCGGTATCACCGTCATCATTCAGGGAAAACAACGTTTTGAGGTAGAGAAGATCACCGGTGAAGAACCGTATTTCAAAGCAAAAGTGAAAGCGCTGCAGGAGGAAACTATTCTCAATGACCCGGATTTTGATGCAATGGTTTCATCTATCAAAGACTTGTCAGGACAGATCATTCAGATATCACCCAACCTGCCTTCAGAAGCAAATATCATTTTAAAAAATATTGAGAACCCATCTTTTCTGATTCACTTTGTGAGCAGCAACCTGAACAGTTCTCTCAATGAAAAACAAAAGCTTCTCGAAATCAACGGACTTAAAAAACGTGCTGAAGTATTGTTGGGATTATTGCAGACAGAATTGCAATATGCGGAATTGAAAAATAAAGTCACAAGCAAGACAAGAGCAGAATTAGACAAACAGCAAAAAGATTATTTCCTTCAGCAGCAACTCAAAGCCATCAAAGAAGAATTGGGCGGAGATAATATCGAAGAAATAAAAGAGATGCAGAAAAAAGCCGAAGCCAAAAAATGGCCACAGGCTGCGAAGGATGCTTTTGACAAGGGAATTGAAAAGCTGGAAAGGATGCACCCTTCCACTCCGGATTATTCTGTAATTTATAATTATCTCGACTTGTTGCTCGACCTTCCGTGGAATGAGGTAACAGAAGATCACTATGATCTGAAAAAAGCAAAAGCCATTCTGGACAGGGATAATTATGGCATGCAGAAAATCAAAAAAAGATTGATCGAATATCTCGCTGTATTAAAACTCAAAGGAGATATGAAGAGCCCGATTCTCTGTTTTGTCGGCCCTCCGGGAATTGGCAAAACATCATTGGGAAAAAGCATTGCCAGCGCCATCGGCAGAAAATACGCCAGGATCAGTCTCGGCGGAATGCATGACGAGAGTGAAATCCGCGGCCACCGGAAAACGTATATCGGTGCAATGCCCGGAAGGATTATTCAGTCACTGCGAAAAGTAAAATCATCCAATCCTGTAATGATACTGGATGAAATTGACAAAGTAGGAACAGATTTTCGTGGCGACCCATCGTCTGCCTTACTTGAAGTACTGGATCCGGAACAGAATAATAATTTTTACGACAACTATGTGGAAGTAGAATACGACCTCAGCAAAGTGTTGTTTATTGCCACTGCCAATTCACTTCAAAGTATTCAACCTGCATTACGCGACAGGCTTGAGATTATTGATCTGAACGGGTATGCAACTGAAGAAAAAATAGAAATTGCAAAGCGCCACCTGATTCCAAAACAAAAAGAAGCTCACGGCCTGACGAAAACATCTTTTAAAATCCCCGACAAAGTACTGACAAAAATTATTCAGGATTACACCAGGGAAAGCGGGGTGAGGGAGTTGGAAAGAATGCTTGCATCCATTATGCGTGCACAGGCCAAGGAATTCATCGATAGAGGAAAGCTGAAACCGACAGTAACATCAAAAGATGTTGAAAAATTTCTTGGGAAACCCAGATACAGCAATGAAATCTACAAAACCGTAAACCTTCCGGGAGTTGCAGTCGGGCTGGCTTATACCTATGTCGGCGGTGATATTCTCTTTATAGAATGTTCTGTAAGTGACAATGGAAAAGGTGATCTAAAACTGACAGGTAATCTTGGAAACGTGATGAAAGAAAGTGCGATTACCGCATTGAGTTACCTGCAGGCAAATGCAAAAAAGTTCGGTATCGATCCGGAAACTTTTACCAAGAAAAATTTTCATATACACGTGCCTGAAGGCGCCACTCCCAAAGATGGCCCGAGTGCAGGTATCACAATGATGACTGCGCTGGCTTCGGCATTGACCGGACGAAAAGTAAAACCCTATCTGGCAATGACAGGAGAGATCACACTGCGCGGACAAGTGCTCCCGGTTGGGGGAATCAAGGAAAAAATTCTCGCTGCCAAACGAAGTGGGATCCGCGAAGTAATCATGTGTGAGGAAAATAAAAAAGATATAGAGGAAATTACCGCTGAATTTATCAAGGGGCTAAATGTTACTTACGTCAAAAACATGCACCAGGTATTGGATCTGGCATTGTCCTGAGATCGTCATTCAAAAAATGTTTAAGAGGCTACCCTTCAAAAAAAGGTGGCCTCTTTTTTTATACGATGGATCAATTTCCCGAATCCCTTAAAAAAAAGTTTCTATCAAATTACTTCAAAAAAGGTTTTCGTTTTCTCTCCTCAATCAAGAATTTTGACCACAGAAAAAATTCTATTTGTTGAAAAACAAATCCAACAGAGTAAATTTGATTTGTAACTTTCTTAAATCATGACCTATTCTTCCGTAAAAAACGACTACCCCGAATTACAACAATTTGAAAACTACGTTGCACTAAAATTCCAGCTTTACAACAGTCTCTTTACTTCGCTTCCCTTCGATCGTGTGGAAAAAACCGGGATCCTGTTATCCTTGTTTCAAAATCAATGTGAGGAAGGTTTTAATAACAAAAAAAGCCCCGAAGAAATTATCAAAAGTTTTTTCAGAAGCCAGTCAGGATTTAACAAAGAGCAGGAAAAAACTGATCTTTTGTTTCGCTTCATTCAGTTTTCGGAGAGGCAGGTAGTTCTTTTTGATGCGCTTGAAGATGCAGCTTTCACCAAAGTGCATGACACCGGTGGAAAGGGGACACTAAAGCAATTGGAACTGGAGATTGGCCAGAGCCACAAAGTGAAATCTCTCCATGAAAAATTAAAAAGTTTTGCCGTAGAAATTGTACTCACTGCACATCCGACGCAGTTTTATCCCAAAGAAGTACTCGGCATCATCCGGGATCTCTCACGTGCTTTGCAACAAAATGACACACCACTGGTCAATTCCTATTTACAGCAGCTTGGCAAAACTCCATTCTTCAAACACCACAAACCCACTCCCTACGGAGAGGCCATGAGCCTGATCTGGTTTTTGGAAAATGTGTTTTACGAAGCCTGCGGCAACATCATGGTTTTTATGAAAAACCATCTTGGCAAAGTAGTGGATATGAATAACCCTGTCGTAAAAATGGGATTCTGGCCCGGCGGGGACAGAGATGGCAATCCTTATGTATTGTCGGATACCACACTAAAAGTTGCGGCAGCATTGCGACAAAGTATTTTGAAATGTTATTACCTGGATATCCGCAAAATGAAACGCAGGCTCACTTTCAGAGGAGTGGAACAACTAATGGTTTCGTTGGAAAACCAGCTTTACGACAACGTTTTTATCCCGGGTAATACTACCGAGCTCACCAGAGAAGGCATCCTGGAAACCCTGAATAAAATCAGGCAGATCATTTTGGAAAAACACAATGGCCTGTTTGTACATCTCGTTGACAATCTTATTTGCAAAGTGCATGTATTCGGATTGCATTTTGCTAAACTCGACATCAGGCAGGACAGCAGCATCCACAAAAAGTTTTACGAATCGCTTTGCGAAAAAAATCTGATTCCGAAAGATTATTTGGCATGGACCGATGAAAAAAAAATTGAATGGCTTCTCACAAAAGCAAAACCTCTTGGAGATATTGACCTGGACGACCCTGTATTGAATGATACACTTCAAAGTTTCAAGACAATCAGGGAAATACAATCATTGAATGGAGAAGCCGGATGCAACCGGTACATCATCAGCCATGCTACTTCTCCACTCGATGTGATACAGGTTTATGCGCTTCATGTCTTCAGCGGTGGCGATCCGAAAAAAATGAATCTTGATATAATCCCTTTGATAGAAACGGTAGAGGATCTGCAAAATGCGGAAAAAATTATGGGTGGATTATACCGCAACAAAGTTTACAGAAGGCATTTGAAAGAACGAAAAGATACCCAAACTGTCATGCTCGGCTTTTCCGACGGAAGCAAAGATGGCGGATACCTGATGGGGAACTGGAGCATTTACAAAGCCAAAGAAATCCTTACCCAGGTTTCCGAAGAAAATGGGATTTCAGTAATTTTCTTTGATGGCCGCGGTGGGCCTCCTGCACGTGGCGGAGGAAAAACACACAGGTTTTATGCAGGAATGGGAAAAAATATTTCCAACAGGGAAATTCAACTGACCATCCAGGGGCAGACGGTGAGCTCAAATTTCGGAACGATTGAATCAGCCCAATTCAATTTTGAACAACTGGTACACGGCGGAATTATCAATGATGTGACAGGCAGTATGAAACAAACTTTCTCCCGTCCGCAGGAACTACTGATACAACAACTGGCCGATGACAGTTTTGAATCGTACTCAGCGCTGAAAGCACATCCGCAGTTTATGAATTACCTTCTTGAAGTAAGTCCGTTAAAATATTACAGCGATACCAACATCAGCAGCCGGCCCACCAAAAGAGGAAAGGGAAAAATGACAATGGACGATCTGCGGGCGATTCCTTTTGTGGGATCATGGAGCCAGTTGAAACAGAATGTCACCGGATTCTACGGAGTAGGTTCAGCATTAAAGAGGGCCGAGAAAAAAGGCAGGATGAAAGAACTGCAGGAACTTTATGCAGATTCATTGTTTTTCAGAACGCTGATCGACAA
Organism: Chitinophagaceae bacterium; assembly: GCA_017307735.1. Taxonomy (GTDB): domain Bacteria; phylum Bacteroidota; class Bacteroidia; order Chitinophagales; family Chitinophagaceae; genus Ginsengibacter. The sequence continues at coordinate 58,162 of JAFKGR010000013.1, read as the reverse complement.
TTGCGAAATGGCAATGAAAAAATGTTTCTTTCCATTGACATCCCATCTGCAAAAAGATCCCAAATTCGGAACCATCTGGAGAATGATTTTTGACGAATACAATTTGTCTTACGAATACATTCTCAAACTCACCGGGCATCAGATCTTAATGCATGATTATCCTGTAGAGTATGAGTCAGTTTCTTTAAGAGAAAAAATCATTTTGCCATTGATTACTATTCAACAGTATGCAATGGGGAAATTGAGAAATCCTGTTCCTTCCAAAAAACAAAACGACTCAATGGATGCGTTTGAAAAACTGGTCATGCGTTGTTCATTCGGGATTATTAATGCAGGCAGGAATTCAGCATAGGAAGGGATTTCAGATTGGTCCCAGACTCATTTTTATTTCTGAAGCAATGTTGGGATAGAAGTTTTATAGGCCTTGCTTTGCATGAGAGGATGAAACTAAATAAATATCCAATAGCTTCATTCCATTCCCCCTATCCTCTCTTCTGATGCCTCTCTTCCAATACCTTCAAAACTCTCTCCAGCGAATACCCTTTGCCGCTCAGCAAAACCAGATAATGAAACAATAAATCTGCCGCTTCGTTCAAAAACAATTCTTCCTTGTCTCTCATGGCTTCAATCACCACTTCAGTTGCTTCTTCTCCAACTTTCTGTGCGATGGCCGGAATTCCTTTTTTAAAAAGAGAAGCTACGTAAGAATTCTCCGGCAATTTATTTTTTCTGGACTCAATGATTTCCTGCAAAACCGGTAAAAAATTCTTTGCATTTTTCTCATCGAAGCAGGTATCATTTCCGGTATGACAAACAGGTCCTGTGGGTATAGCTTTGATAAGCAAAGTATCATTGTCACAATCTTCAAGAATGGATTTCAAAATCAGGTAATTTCCGCTTGTCTCGCCTTTGGTCCACAACTTCTGCCTGTCGCGGCTAAAGAAGGTAACCCTCTTCGTGTCCCTGGTTTTCTGCAATGATTCTTCATTCATGTATCCCAACATGAGAACCACATTCGTGTCTGCATCCTGAACTATTGCCGGGGCAAGAAGATCAGGAAATTTTTTAAAATTGATCATGATCGTTATTTTCTGATTGGAATTCCTTTTTGGATTAAATATGTTTTTAATTCAGGAATTTCTATTTCTTTAAAATGAAAAGTTCCTGCCGCCAATGCTGCATCAGCATTTGCTACATGAAACACGTCATAGAAATCATCCATGGTACCTGCACCTCCCGAGGCTATAACAGGAATGGGTAATTGTTTTGCCATTTTCTTTGTAATGTCAAGTGCAAAACCATTTTTAGTTCCGTCGTGATCCATCGATGTGAGCAGAATTTCTCCCGCACCCAGCGATACCGCTTTATGTGCCCATTCCATTGCTACCATATCCGTTTTCTGAGTTCCTCCTTTGAGGTAAACATACCACTCACCAGCTTCAGATTTTTTTATATCAATGGCCACTACCACGCACTGGCTTCCGAATTCCCGTGCCGCATCTTCAATAATCTTTGGATTTTTGAAAGCGGCTGTATTGATGCTGATTTTATCAGCACCGTTTTGAAGCAAACTGCTGATGTCCTTCAAATCTGAAATACCACCGCCCACCGTAAACGGAATATTGATTCCGGAAGCAAGCCTGTTCACCAATCCGTACAATGTTTTTCTCTTTTCAATAGTGGCCGTGATATCCAGAAAAACAAGTTCATCGGCACCCTGGTCTGAATAAACCTGTGCCAGTTCCACAGGATCTCCCGCATCGCGAAGGTTCTCAAAACGGACTCCTTTTACCGTACGTCCGTCTTTGATATCAAGGCAGGGGATAATTCTTTTTGCCAGCATCAGCTATCAAATTTTTTTAAATCGATTAATGAAATCTTCTTTTCGTAAATGGCTTTCCCCACTATGGCGCCTGCACATCCCGCACTTTCCAGTTCCGCAAAATCATTGACGGTTGCTACACCCCCGCTGGCAGTCAGCGAAATTTCGGGAAAGCGATGTATTATTTTTCTATAAAGATCAACGGCCGTTCCCTTCAGCATTCCATCTTTTGAAATATCTGTACAAAAGAAATTTTTCAATCCTGTTTTCTGTATGCTTTCCATAAAATCAAAAACAGACACTCCGGTTTTTTCAGCCCATCCTGAGACCCGGATTTGTTCACCGCTCACATCTGCACCAATAAAGAAAACCGCCGCACCGAATTCGTGTATCCATTCCTGTAATAATTCAGGATGCTTCACTGCCATACTTCCTATCGTACATTGGAATGCCCCCGCATCCAATACTGATTTCACATCTTCCCGTGTTTTCACTCCTCCTCCAAAATCAATCTGCAGGCGGGTACTTTTTGCAATCTTTTCCAAAACCCGCAAATGGGTAATGCATCTTTCCCTTGCTCCGTCAAGGTCGACGAGATGAAGTCTGCGAAATCCTGCATCTTCAAATTTCCTGGCAACTGAAACAGGGTCAGTATCGTAAACTTTTTTCTTTTCAAAATCTCCTTTGGTAAGCCGGACTGCTTTTCCATCTATAATATCAATTGCCGGAATGATGGTCATAATTACAAATTCAAAAAGTTTTGAAGGATACGACTTCCTGCTTCGGCTGACAATTCGGTATGAAACTGCACACCATAAAAATTATTGCGCTGCAATGCCGCTGTAAAAGGAATTCCATAATTACAAATTGCAACTGAATCACTGCCTGTCGACACAAAATAACTATGCACAAAATACATGTATTCCTCTTCACGAATATCTTTAAACAACGGCCCTTTTAATTGTGAAATGGTATCCCAGCCTGTATGCGGCACTTTTAATCCTTTTTTATTTTCAAACTTTTTGACTTTCAGCGGAACGATTCCCAGGCAATCCACATCCCCTTCCTCTGAGTGCGTACACATCAGTTGCATGCCTGCACAAATTCCGAGAAAGGGTTGCCTGATTCCGGGTAAAATTTTATCCAACCCCGTTTCTTTCAAACTCCCCATTGCTGAAGCAGCATTGCCCACTCCCGGAAAAATAATTTTATCGGCTGAAAATATTTCTTCAGAATCGTCAGTCCACATTGCGTCTATACCTAACCGTTGTAATGCAAAACGTACACCCGCCACATTTCCTGAATTATATTTGATAATTACCAGTTTCATAAAACTCCTTTTGTTGAAGGAAGCAATTTACTTTCAGGATCGCGGGCCACTGCCATTTTCAAAGCTTTCGCAAATGCCTTAAATACAGATTCGATTTTGTGATGTTCGTTCTCTCCTTCCACCTTGATATTCAAATTACATTTGGCTGCATCAGAAAAAGATTTGAAGAAATGAAAAAACATTTCGGTTGGCACATCACCGATTTTTTCGCGTTTGAAGTTAACATCCCACACGATCCAGTTTCTCCCGCCAAAGTCAACAGCCACCTGCGCAAGTGCATCATCCATGGGTAGGGTAAATCCGTAGCGGTTCATTCCGCGTTTATCACCCAGCGATTTTAAAAATGCTTCTCCCAACGCAATGCCCGTGTCTTCAATGGTGTGATGCTCATCCACCTCCAAATCACCTTTGCACAGGATGTCCAAATCTAATTGGCCGTGCCTCGCAATCTGTTCCAGCATGTGATCAAAAAAATGAAGGCCGGTATGGATATTTGCTTTTCCGCTTCCATCGGGATTGAGTGTAATTTTAATATCTGTTTCCTTTGTATGCCGCTGAAGTGTTACACGCCGTTGCCCGTTCAGCAGGTATTCATAAATATCCTTCCAGGCAGTGGTTTCAAGGGCTATCCAGTCTCTCACTTCATCGGCTGATTTTATATTTCCATACACTTCGGGCCGGGTGTGATTATTCAGAAAAAAAGCACGGCAACCCAGGTTCTTTGCAAGCAATACATCACTGATCCTGTCGCCGATAACAAAGGATGATTCCATATCGTATTCCTCATTGCCCATGTATTCTGTCAGCATAGCTGTTCCCGGCTTTCTCGTATTTTTATTTTCAGATGGGAGGCTCCGGTCAATAAAAATTTTATCAAAATGAATATTTTCATTCTCCAAAGTTTTGATGATAAAATTATGGGGAGGCCAAAAGGTATCTTCAGGGAAGGAATCTGTTCCCAATCCATCCTGGTTGGTAACCATGATTAGCCGGTAATCAAGATGGTTTGCAATTTTATTCAGGTATTCAATGACATGGGGATAAAAAGTAAGCTTGGGAAATTTATCCAGTTGATAAGAAGGCGGAGGATCGAGAATCAGGGTTCCGTCTCTGTCGATAAAAAGTAATTTTTCAGGCATTTCTAAAATTTCTTTAATACATCAATTAATTGTTTGTTTTCGTCGGGTGTGCCGATACTGATCCGAAGGCAGTTTGCCAAAAGAACTTTATGGCTCTGGTTCCGGACAATGATTTTTTTTGAAATGAGATAATGGTATAATCTGTCGGCATCTTTCACTCTCACCAAAATGAAATTCGTTTCACTTGGAAAAACAGTTTCAACAAAATCAAATGATTTTAAAGCTTCCGATAATATATTTCTCTGTTCCTTTGTCTCGCTGATCCATGCATTTACTTTATCCGTTTGCGCTAATGCTTCAATGGCGAATTGTTGTGAAGCCACATTCAGGTTGTACGGAGTTTTTACTTTGTTCAGGTAACCCGCAATCAGCGTACTCGTGTAAGCAATGCCAACCCGCAATCCTGCAAGCCCCCATGCTTTTGAAAGTGTTTGAAGCACGATGAGATTTTTGAATTTGGGGAGATCCGGGATGAAAGATTTCTGGTTTGAAAAACTATTGTACGCCTCATCCACCACCACAATCCCATTAAACTGATTTATCAATTTTTCCATTTCATCCCTGTTCATATTATTCGCTGTCGGATTATTTGGCGAACATAAAAAAATCACTTTTGTATTCTCATCTGCAACGCTCAAAATCTTTTGGGTATTCATTTTGAAATCCTGATCAAGCGGCACTTCCCTGACTTCGTTTCCATTGGTATACGCAGCTACTTCATACATTGTAAATGTGGGTGGCAACACAATGATATTATCCTTCCCCGGGATACAAAATATCCTGCAAATGTGATCAATCAGCATATCACTTCCATTTTCCACAGCAATGTGATCGGGTGAAATATGGTTGATTTCAGAAAGCATTTTCTTCAATTCCGTTTGATTGGGATCAGGATAACGGTTGTAGTTTACGTTTAACGGAGACCCAAAAGGATTTTCATTGGCATCGAGCAAAATATCAGCGTCTCCCGAAAATTCCTGACGTGCCGAAGAATAGGGTTTGAGCTGGCGGATATTTTCCCTGACTAAGTTTTCAATATTTATATTCATCTTCTCTTTATTTAATTCTCCTTTTCAAATCTGATGGAAGCAGCGTGGGCGTGGGCTTTCAGGCCTTCTGCCAAAGCCATTGTTGAAATATCGCGGCAGACGGATTTCAATCCTTCCGGAGTGAGTTTCTGAAAAGTAATTTTCTTCACAAAGTTATCCAGCGATACCCCGCTGTATGTTTTCGCATAGCCATTGGTCGGCAATGTGTGATTGGTGCCTGAGATATAATCCCCCGCGCTTTCCGGTGAATAATGACCAAGAAATACACTTCCCGCATTGACTACCCTTCCACTCAACTCATCCGAATTGTCTGAAGCAATAATCAGGTGTTCAGGTGCATATTGATTCAGCAAATCAAAACTATCCTTTTCGTTTTTCAATAAAACACACTTGCTGTTTTTCATTGAAGATTCAATTTCAGCCTTCCGGTCTAATAACCGGATTTGCCTGTTTATTTCATTTTCCACTCCATTCCAGATGTTTTCATCGGTTGTCACCAGCATTACCTGACTGTCTTTTCCGTGCTCAGCCTGGCTCAGCAGATCGGCAGCCACAAAGGAAATCTTTGCTGTATCATCAGCAAATATGGCTACTTCACTTGGTCCGGCCGGCATGTCAATTGCCACTCCTTCGCGGTTTACCAATTGTTTTGCAACCGTCACATACCTGTTTCCGGGACCAAATATTTTTTCCACCTTCGGAATTTCTGTTGTCCCGTATGCCATGGCTGCTATCGCCTGTGCGCCACCTGCTTTATAAAATTCTTTAATGCCGAGCAAAGATGCAGTGTATAACAGTACCGGTTGTACGGTTCCTGATTTCACAGGGCTGCATACGACTATTTTTTTACAACCGGCTAATCTTGCCGGTATCCCCAACATCAGCAACGTGGAAAAAAGAGAAGCTGTGCCTCCGGGGATATAAAGCCCGACACTTTCAACGGGTACAGGTTTCCGCCAGCAATTAATCCCGGGCATGGTTTCAATAACATTGATTTTTTCTGTCTGTGCTGCATGAAACTTCTCAATATTGGCTTTTGCTATCCGGATGGCTTTTTTAAGATCTTCACCTACTTCCTTTTCAGCATTCCGCATTTCTTCTTCAGTCACCAAAATATTTCCGGGCTTCCATCCATCCAGCTTTTCTGTAAGCCGCAACAAGGCTTCATCGCCATTCGCACCCACATCCGTGAGAATGTCTATGACTGTTTTTTTTATTTCCTTGTGATTAAAATCAGGACGCTTTACAAGGGTTTCCCAAATCGATCTGTCGGGGTTATTATAAAATTCCATCAGAGTACCATTTTTTCAATCGGCATTACCAGGATGCCTTCTGCTTTTAAAGATTTTAATTTCTCGATCACCTCCCAAAACACATCTTCCTTTACCACACTCTGCACGCTGCTCCAGCCTTCTTCGGCAAGAGGTACGACAGTCGGGCTTTTCAATCCGGGCAATACGTTAAAAATTTTATCCAGGTTTACGTTGGGTACATTCAGCATGATGTATTTTGTATTGGCGGCATTTTTCACAGATTCAATCCTGAACAACAATTTCCGAAACAGATTTCCTGTTTCTCCTGTTTCAGCCATGCGATTGTTTACCAATACAGCCTCCGAATACAGAATCGTTTCAACTTCCCTCAGCCCATTGGTAAACAAGGTGCTCCCGCTGCTGACCAGGTCGCAAATAGCATCTGCAAGTCCGATGCCAGGCGCTATCTCCACCGAACCACTGATGTTGTGTATTTCGGCAGGCACCTTTCTTTCTTCCAGGAATTTGCGGAGCAGATTGGGATAGCTGGTAGCGATTTTTTTTCCGGCCAGATCTTTGAAAGATTGGTAGGGCGAAGATTTTGGCATGGCAATACTGAGCCTACATTGTCCAAACCCCAATTCCGTCACCATCCGGATATCTTTTTCCTTTTCAAGAAAAACATTCTTCCCGATAATTCCCACATCTGCAACCCCGTCGCTTACGTACTGTGGAATATCATCATCGCGCAGAAAATAAACTTCCAGTGGAAAATTGGATGCCACTGATTTGAGCTGGCCATTTCCATTTCTGACCTTGATTCCACATTCTTTAAGCAGGCTGAGAGAGTCTTCGTGGAGGCGCCCGGATTTTTGAATTGCAATTCTGAGCATTTCTTTATTCTTTAAACTAAAATAGGCTTACAATTCTGTAAGCCTATTTAAAAAAGTTTATAATTACATCTTCAGGGCTTACGCTGTGCAAGGCCTGTATGATGGTGAAATAATCTGATTGAATAATTTGTCATTCAGGTGCAAAAGTAAATGACGATTATTTAACAGGCAAAAAAAAATTATAACTTTGGTACGAAACGATGATTTTTAACGTCAACCATAACAATACAAAATCCAGACTAATCCGCTTTGAATACCTGTTCCGAGCGATGTACCTGAAAAGAAAGCCTTAAAAAATTCCCTTCAAGAATGAAAAACCACATCCAACGAAAAAAATCCCTGAATCTTATTAAAGATGATATTCTCAATAGCATCGGGCAACCCATTATTGTTGTCGATAAGAAACTGGAAGGCATTTCTTACAACCAAAATGCGGGAAAGCTGATTGGCAGGATCCATACCCTTACGGAGATGGCCGGATTAATAAATAAAGAAGAAGAAGCAAAAAAATTTCTGAAGAATTGCCGGTCTGTATTGAACACCGGAAAAGAAAAAAAACAAAAACTTTCCATTGGCAAAAAAAAGTGGGATGCCAGGATTTATGCGGTTAAGAAAAACGGAATTACCATTTTGCTTGAACCGGCAGCCATCGCTAAGACTTCAGCTAATGAGGATCCTTACCGCCAATTGCTCGACTCTATGGCCGACACCTTTATGCTTACCAATGAGGATTTGACAATTGTGGATATCAATAAAAAATTTTGTGATTTGCTGGGCTATTCCAGGGATGAACTACTCGGTTCCAATTCCAGCAAAATCGACAGGTTTTTGTCTGCCCCGAAAATAAAAGCACTTCACAAAAAGTCAGAAAAAGGGCATATTACTTTCGATACGAAGAATTCAAATCACAAGGGAGAAGAGATAGAAACAGAAATAAACATGTTTCTCCTGAAAAGAGACGGTAAAAAATATTACGGATCCATAGGACGTGATATAACGGAGTATAAAAAAGTTCAAAACAGGTTAAAAAAGACAAATGACCGGTTTACGTTCATCACCAATGCCACCCGTGATGCACTTTGGGAACTGGATGTGGATACCGGAGAGCGATGGGCAAACGAAACCCATCAACGGCTTTATGGATTAACCGGAAAAGATCCCGTGCCCCCTCCTTCAGAATGGGAAAAAAGGATACAACCTGAGGTGAGCAAACGACTGAAGGAAAGTATGGAACTGGCCATTCGTAAAAAAGAAAAATACTGGAACGCAGAATATTGGTTCAGGTTAAAACCGGGTAAATCTATCTATATCTACGACCGCACTTTATTTACCTACGACAAAAAGGGAAATCTTTCGAAGATGATGGGCAGTATGGTGGACGTCACCGATTTGAAAAGCGCATTAGAAGAGTTAACTGTGCAAAAAGATTTGAGCGAAAGTATTATCAATGCCCTGCCCGGAATTTTTTACCTGATTGACAGAGAAGGAAACTTTAAAAGATGGAACAAAAATTTTGAAAATATAACCGGATACACACCCGACGAAATCAGAAAGATGTCCCCTGCTGATTTTATGCATGAAGACTACAAAGAAAATGTTGACGAAATCATCACCAATGTGTTTCAAAAAGGATGGGCCGAAATGGAAGGGCCGCTGTTGAGCAAAAACGGTGAAACCCTGCCTTATTATCTCGGTGGCTGGAAAATTATTTTTGAAAATGAAGAATGCCTCATCGGCACGGGAGTCGATTTGACCGAGGTCAAAAAAGCACAGGAACGCGTCAAACAGATGGAACAAAAAATTTCTCAACAAAAAATCATTGAGCAAAAACTGATTTCAAGAGCCATCATTACAACGCAGGAAAAAGAGCGCAACCACATAGGGCGCGAGTTGCATGACAACGTAAATCAGTTGCTTGCGGGCACAAGGCTTTACCTCACCATGGGCGCAAAGAAAAATCCGGAATTTGCAGAAATGATAAAATATCCTGTGGAATTGCTCGACAGCGGAATACAGGAAATACGCGCTCTTACCCACCGGCACATCACGCCCACAAAAGACATGGACCTTAAAGAACTGACTTTGGGGATCAGTGATTTGATGAAGGCAGCCAGTATCAACTGCGAACTGAATTATTCTATTGAAGCAAACATTGATCAGGATCTCATGGTCAATATCTATCGCATCCTTCAGGAAGGAACCAATAACATTCTCAAACACTCCCATGCGCAAAATGTTTCTCTTTCCGTGTATTCGCAAGATGGTAAAATCTTTATCAAAACAGAAGACGACGGTGTCGGTTTTGATGTGGAAGGAAAAAGAGAAGGTATCGGCCTCGAAAATATCAAGCACCGGGTATCTGCCTATGACGGCGAATTGGAAATAATTACCTCATTAGGAGAAGGATGTAAAATCAATATCGTTATTCCTCTCCCCGATTATCAGAAATGATAAAAGGTTCCTTGGCTGATTCATTTAGTGGCAGGTCTCCTGACCTGCCAAACCTGTCCACTACGGCTGAATTCGTATTTCGTTTTTATTGGCTGGTGTCCTCACCTGCCACAATTAGACGGTTAGATGGTTTCTGAACTATCTGCTACTGCGGATGAAAAGTTGGATATCTGTTCCCAATAAAACATGCCGTGTTTATTCGTGCATTCGTGGCCCGGCTCTTCGAAATCCAAAAGTTACACTTCTGTACCACTTCAATAATAAAAAAATTGAATCACCTCGCCATTTGATTTACTGGCTGGTGTCCTCACCTGCCAGGCCTGTCCGCGGCGGCCTATTTAGATGGTTCCTGAACTATCTGCTACTGCGGATGAAAAGTTGGATATCTGTTCGCATTAAAACATGCTGGGTTCATTCGTGCATTCGTGGCCCTGTTCTTCGAAATCCAAAAGTTATATTTCAGTACTACTTCAATAATTAAAAATTGAATCATCTCTCCATTTGATTTATTGGCTGGTGTCCTCACCTGCCAGGCCTGTATGCCGCAGCCTATTTAGATGGTTCCTGAACTATCTGCTACTGCAAATGCAAAGTTGAATATCTGTTCGCATTAAAACATGCTGGGTTCATTCGTGCATTCGTGGCCCTGATCTTCGAAATCCAAAAGTTACATTTCTAATAAAAAGATTGAATCATCTGTTTATTTTTAAGAAATAAGAAACCCGGAAATTGAAATCTTAAAAAGAAATTAGGGTAACTTGTGACGTTATAGATATCTACAAATACTGATGAAAAAATTATTTTCTCTCTCCCTATCTCTTTTTTTAATCCAATTTCTTGCAGCTCAAAATCCGGAGATCAAAGCCAAACAATGGGCCGACAGCGTTTTCCAGACATTGACAGATGATCAGCGAATTGCCCAGTTGATGATTATCAGAGAAAGCAGCGCTTCCAGGCACGGACCCATTTATTACGACAGCCTTGTCAGGGATGCCATTTCAAAATACAATATCGGCGGGCTTTGCCTCTTTCAGGGAACACCGGTCAGGCAATCCGAATTGCTGAATGAATTCCAGGCAATGGCGAAAACGCCACTGATGGTTTGCATAGATGCCGAATGGGGGCTTGGAATGCGGTACGACAGTGTAAAACCTCTTAATCACCAGATGATGCTTGGCGCCGCTTCCGATTCTGACCTCGTATTTGAATACGGGACACTCATCGGACGTCAATTAAAGAGAGCGGGAATTCAGGTCGACTACGCTCCCGTTGTGGATATCAACAATAATCCGAATAATCCTGTTATCAATGATCGGTCGTTTGGAGAAAACAAATACAAGGTGGCTGCTTACGGTCTTGCCTATATGCACGGATTGGCCGACGAAGGGATCATGGCCACTGCCAAACATTTTCCGGGACACGGAGATGTAAGCGTGGATTCACATCTCGATCTTCCTGTAATCAACAAAAGCATGGAAGAGCTTGACACGCTTGAGCTGTACCCTTTCAAAAGAATGATTGACGGCGGTGTACCCAGCATCATGATTGCCCATCTTTTTGTCCCTGCCATTGATTCAACACCGCACACAGCAACGTCTATCAGCAAGGCAGCGGTAACAGGATTGCTCCGCGATAAATTACATTTTGAAGGACTAACGTTTACGGATGCACTGGAAATGAAAGGAGTGGCAAAATATTTTCCGGGAGGCACCATCGATGTGCAATCTCTTGTTGCAGGCAACGACATGCTCTGCCTTCCTGCAAGCATCCCGGATGGAATCAGCGCTATCAAAGATGCCATTGCCGAAGGCAAACTTTCATGGAATGATATTTATGAAAAATGCAAAAAAGTGCTTCGCTACAAATATTTATACGGCGTGGCAGATTTCAAACCCATCAGGCTTGATAATTTAACCGAAGATCTCAATGTGGGAATAGACGCCCTCAAAACCCGCATTGCTGAACGTGCTATTACGTTGTTGAACAACCAGGACAAAGAATTCTTCCCACTGACAAAACAAAACCAAAAAAGAATTGCGTACATAGGATTCGGACTTGACAGCGCCAATGTTTTTGCTAAAAAACTGGCGGCGACTTTGAACACCGGTAATTTTTATTTTCCCTATAATGCAGACCAGCGCCGCATCCCAAGTACAATCCAATTATTAAAAAATCAATTCAGTGAAGTTATCATCGGGCTTCACAATTATCAGAGGTATCCGAAAAACAAATTTGGCATTTCAGATGAAGTGTTGCAAATGATCCACGACATTTCTCAAAACAATAAAACCCTGATTGTCGATTTCGGAAATCCCTATGCCATTCAATATCTTTCCGATGCCCGCAACCTGATAACCTGTTATGAGGATGATTCCATCACTCAGAAGGTAGCAGTTGACATGCTGATGGGTAAACTTCCATACAGAGGTACATTGCCTGTAACCGTTGCCAGTCAATATCCTTCGGGTTATGGCATCAATACGGTGGACAGTCTGATGCCAATGGTCAGTCCCGCTTCTGTAGGCATGGATGCAGAAAAACTAACCGCCATAGATTCCATCGCCAAAGCCGGTGTGGAAGCCCATGCCTATCCGGGTTGTGTGGTACTTGCCGCACGCGACGGAAAAATATTTTATCAAAAGGCTTTCGGGAAATACAATTATGATACCCCGGGCAGAATGAATACCGAAACCATTTTTGATTTGGCATCGGTAACCAAAATTCTGGCCACCACGCTCAGTGTAATGAAATTGTATGACGAAGGAAAAATCAAACTGGACAAACCCCTGGGAACTTATTTGCCATGGGTCAGGAAGAGCGACAAAAAAAATCTCGTCATCAGAGATGTACTTCTTCATCAGGCAGGACTGGTGGCCTTCATCCCATTTTATAAAAAATTAATTGACCCGGAAACCGGCATTCCCCTTCCTCAATATTTCAGGAATGAAAAAAGCGACAGCTTCTCCATCCGGGTAGCTCAGCATCTTTACCTGAGATCCGATTATGATGATTCGCTTTATCAAATAATCCTCGACAGCAAACTCGGACCCAGAGGGAAATACATTTACAGCGACAATGATTTTATTTTCCTCGGAAAAATTGTCCAGGCTGTTTCAGGGTTGCCGCTGGATCAATATGCGGCAAAGAATTTTTATATCCCGATGCGGCTTCATTCAACAGGATTTTTACCAAGAGAAAAATTTGACACCAACCGCATTGCACCTACAGAATTCGAAAAAGATTTCAGGATGCAGCACCTCCACGGCGACGTACACGATCCGGGTTCCGCCCTTTTTGGAGAGGTGGCCGGACATGCAGGATTGTTCAGTGATGCGGGAGATATGGCTGCCATGTTGCAAATGCTGCTGAACGGTGGTACGTTTAAGGGTAAACGTTATATCAAAGAATCTACCATCAAATTATTTACTTCCTACAATTCTTCTGTCAGCCGGCGTGGCCTGGGATTTGATAAACCGGAAAAAGACAACTACACTACAAACGATCCGCATCCCTATCCGTCGCGGTATGCTTCACCGCTTACCTACGGCCATACAGGATATACCGGCACCTGCATCTGGGTGGATCCAAAGTACAATCTGGTATATGTTTTCCTGAGCAACAGGGTTAATCCCGATGGCGGGGAAAACCTGAAACTATCTACCATGTATATCCGCGGCGCCATTGAAGATACATTGTATCAAGCCATTATTCCGACACCTGAAGAAGTTTTGTTGAGAGAATCAAAGCAATAATATTTTACCTTTAAGGGAAATTTGTAATAACAAATCGTAGTGAAACAATGAAAAAATTCCGGAAATATCCGGCTGGTATTATTTTATTATCCTGCAGCGCGGAAATAATTCAAATTGTTCATTGCCTCTGTTACATAGATTTTAAAATGGCCCGCAAAGCCACGGTTTTAGGGAAGAAAATCAATTCACAATGAGTTATCCATATCAAATTACCTCTCAAGAACAGTACGAAAAAGCGTACAAGAAAAGTGTTGAACATCCCGAAGATTTCTGGGCAGAAGTAGCAGAAAATTTTGTCTGGCGAAAAAAATGGGACAAAGTGCTCGAATGGAATTTTATCGAACCCAATGTCAAGTGGTTTATCGGCGGAAAATTAAACATTACCGAAAGTTGCCTCGACCAATGGGCAGAGAAAACACCCGATGTGCCCGCCATCATTTGGGAACCGAATGACCCCAATGAAAAAAGTATCACACTCACCTACAAAGAGTTACTCCACAAAGTAATCGAGTTTGCCGTAGTGCTCAAAAACAATGGTGTCAAAAAAGGCGATCGTGTTTGTATTTACATGCCAATGGTTCCCGAGCTGGCCATTGCCATGCTGGCGTGTGCAAGAATCGGAGCCATCCACAGCATTGTATTTGGCGGATTCAGCGCCAAAAGTATCCGCGACCGGATTCTGGATTCTCAATGTTCACTGGCCATCACTTCAGACGGCGCTTATCGCGGCGGCAAGACCATCCTTCTGAAACCGGCTGTCGACGAAGCCCTGGAAGGTGATTCGCCCGTTAAGAAAGTCATCGTATTGCAACGTACCCATTCTGATGTAACCATGAAAGAAGGACGCGACATCTGGTGGCACGATGAAATTGCAAAACTGAAAGGCCAGGAACTGAAAGATCCGCTGGAAATTATGGATGCCGAAGACATGCTGTACATCCTTTACACATCAGGATCCACCGGCAAACCTAAAGGTGTAGTTCATACCATCGGTGGCTACATGGTTTACATCACTTACACTTTTGTAAATGCATTTCAATATCAACAGGGTGATATTTATTTCTGTACTGCCGATATAGGTTGGGTTACAGGGCACAGCTACGTTGTTTACGGGCCGCTGGCTGCCGGAGCCACTTCGCTGATGTTTGAGGGAATTCCTACGTACCCCGATGCCGGACGTTTCTGGGATATTGTTGACAAATACAAAGTGGCTGTCATCTACACAGCGCCCACAGCTATCAGGAGCCTGATGGCTTACGGCCTGGAACCATTGAAGGGAAAGGATTTGAGTTCATTAAAAGTATTGGGAAGCGTGGGTGAACCCATCAATTATGAAGCATGGCAATGGTATTATGAAAATGTAGGCAAGAAAAGATGTTCCATCGCAGATACATGGTGGCAAACCGAAACAGGTGGTATTATGATTACTACATTGCCCGGAGTAACACCTGCTATCCCGACGTTCGCTACGTTGCCAATGCCGGGTGTACAGCCTGTGCTGATGAATGAACACGGACATCAGATTACCGAAAGCAATGTGACCGGCAAACTATGTATGAAGTTTCCCTGGCCGGGAATGATACGCACCACCTACGGAGATCATGAACGTTGCCGTCTTAATTATTTCAATACCTATCCCGGTTATTATGTTTCAGGAGATGGCGCGTTGCGCGATGACAAAGGAAATTACAGAATCATCGGACGTGTGGATGATGTGTTGAATGTGAGCGGGCACAGAATCGGGACAGCCGAAGTAGAAAATATCATCAACGTGCAGGATTGCGTGGTAGAAAGTGCGGTGGTTGGCTACCCACATGAAATCAAGGGTCAGGCATTGTATGCGTATGTGATTTTGGTAGGGGAAGTAACTCAGGAAGAGGCCCTGAAAAAAATAAATGATGCAGTGAATAAAGAAATCGGGCACTTTGCACGGCCTGATAAAATACAATTTGTCAAAGGCCTCCCCAAAACAAGAAGCGGAAAAATTATGAGGAGAATTTTGAGAAAAATTGCCGAAGGTGAAATCGACAACCTGGGAGACACTACCACCTTATTGGATCCGGGAGTTGTTGAAGAGATCAAGAATCACAGAGTATAAATTAGTTTTAATAGCTTTTAAAAATCCTGGTATTTCAAAATGATGCCGGGATTTTTTTGTTATAATAGCTAACCGGATTCTCACGGAATAAAATAGAATTGATTTCTACACCAAATAAAAACTCCGACCTGATAATTCATAATTCTTCATTCTTCATTCTTCATTCTTCATTCTTCATTTTTCATTCTTAATTCAACATTCTTAATTTCCCCAAAACCTATCTTTGTTTTATGCCATCAATTCTCTCTGACTGGAAAGATACCATTGCAGCCATTGCCACTCCTCCCGGAATTGGCGGACTGGGAATTATCCGCGTGAGCGGTGATGAGGCTTATTCTATTGTTCAGAAAATTTTCCCTTCAAAAAACCTGAATGAACAACCTCCAAATACCATTCATTTCGGATTGATAAAAGACAAAGATGAAATCCTGGATGAAGTGGTGCTAAGTCTTTTCAAAAACCCTCACAGCTTCACCGGCGAAGATGTCATTGAAATCAGTTGCCACGGTTCACCGTACATCCTCCAGCAAGTCCTGGACTCTCTTATCCGCCGCGGCGCACGCATGGCAAAGCCAGGAGAATTCACCCAACGCGCTTTCCTGAATGGGAAAATGGATCTGGCACAGGCTGAAGCTGTTGCCGACATTATCAATGCTGAAACGCAGGCTGCACACGACACAGCGATGAATCAACTGCGCGGCGGATTTTCTCAGGAATTAAATTCATTGCGTGAAAGGCTGATTCACTTTACTGCCTTGCTTGAACTCGAACTCGATTTTTCAGATGAAGATGTGGAATTTGCCGACCGCACCCAACTCAATGAGCTTCTCAATGAAATAGATAAAAAAACAGAAGAGCTTATTCAGTCTTTTGCACTCGGCAACGCCATCAAAAAAGGAGTGAGTGTCGCCATCATCGGACGTCCGAATGCCGGCAAAAGCACTTTGCTCAACGCGCTGCTCAATGAAGAACGCGCCATCGTAAGCGACATCGCAGGTACCACACGCGACACCATTGAAGAAACCCTCAACATCAAAGGCATTTTGTTCAGGTTGATTGATACCGCGGGCATCCGCGAACACACTTCCGACACCATTGAAAGCATGGGCATTGAACGAAGCAAACAAAATGCAGAACGCGCCGGAATCATCATCAACGTCAGAGACCTGATGAATCCGGAACCCGATCCGGAATGGCTGGAAACCTACCAATCCAAACTGATTGAGGTCAACAATAAACTGGATGCCTACACGAAAAAAATGGAATCAGAAGGGAAACCCATTCCACCGGTTTCAAATGGCATTTCCGCTAAAAACCTTGCGACCATTCAATGGCTCAAAGATGCGCTTTACGACAAAGCCCTGTCAGGCAAAAAGACCGATGGCGCTATCGTATCCAATGTGCGCCATTACGAAGCCCTGCTCAAAACAAGAGAAAGCCTCCTCGCCGTCAAATCCGGGCTGGAACAGGGTTTGCCGGTTGATCTCATCACAATTGATGTTCGCCGCTGCCTGCACTACCTCGGAGAAATCACCGGCGTTATAGAAGTCGATAGGGATATCCTTGGTGCGATCTTTTCAAAGTTCTGTATCGGCAAATGAGTCATTGGCAAAAAGAAGAAAGAAAGATTCTAAGATTGTAATTAAGGTTATCTGTAATATTTAGTTCCTGAATAGCATAAACAATGTAGCTTCAAAACGGATAAACCATAATGAAAACCCACGTAGAAAGGGTATTTTTCAGGCAGATCATGGGAGCCAATTTTATAAGGATATTAGATAAACATTTAACATGACTTGTCTTATCGGCAATGAAAAATGCAGGACACAAAATAGTTGAAAAATTATATCTCATTTTTGTTTTGTGAATACAGTTGATAGCATAAATTAGCATGTTGATAGCAACCCAAAACGACACCATTCAACTATTTGCTTAAAAATAAACTTACTCTGAAGATTTTTCATTATTATAAATTTAAAAACCAAACTATGCTTTTGAAAAAACAATTTTTCGTTTTGTACTTTTTATTCTTTTCTTTCAATTTATGTAATGCACAAATTGAAGTTGCACATGTTTCCGCAAAAGACTTTAAGTCCTTAGGATTCGGAGCATTCCTGAATTTCAGCATACCTGTTTCAGAGGCAAATTATGTAACTCTTGAAGGAGGACTTCAATATTTTAAGGATAAGGATGCAGATAAACTGACACTACTCCCGGTTTTAGCTGGCTATCGTTACACATTAAATCAAACCGGGACCGGGCTTTATATTGAACCCAACGCCGGTTATACCTTCAGTGTTGCAGACTTTGGTGATTATGCAGGACCTTCAGCAGGAATAGGTGTTGGATATCTTATTGACCTCGGAAATATTCCATTTAATTTTGGACTTCGTTATGAACGCAGTTTTGGAAATACAGCAACCAACGTGTTTGCATTCAGAATTGCTCACTCATTCAGCTTCGGCAGAAAAGACTATTATTAACTCGTTACTGAAGATGAAGAACAGAACTTTTTGCGGGTAACTGTTCTAACTGCGCTGTCACAAACAATAAGTTTGGCAACAGGCTGACCGAAGAAATAAAACCGGCTGTATTCCGCTATCAGTCCCGCACGTGTGGGATTCCGGCAGTCGAATAAATATCGGCCTTTTGTATTTATCTTCGGCTATAGTTTTCCAATCAGTTGACGTTCATGCGGACAGATATTGAATACCAGTCCATCGCCGGGCCTCTTTCGTTATCGATCAATGCAGGACCGGCCGCACAAACAGTACCTTTATTTTTTTGCTGATACAAAAGTCAACGATGAAAAAAACAAAAGAGCTGTTTCTTGAAGATGTCTGACAGAAAACAAAAAGAAGAAATGACATTAGAACAATATATTGATAGCATAGACAAAAGGTACAAACTCGGAAATGCAACCGAACATACTTTTCGTGGAGATTTACAGCAGCTTTTGGAAAGTTTAGTGCCTGAAATCAGAGCGACCAACGAACCGAAAAGACAAAGGTGTGGAGCGCCTGATTACATTTTAACTAAAAAAGATATACCTGTTGGATTTATTGAAGCTAAGGACATTGGAGATAAAGACCTTGACGGGGTAAAGAAAACAGGAAACAAAGAACAGTTTGACCGCTACAAGGCTTCTCTGAATAATTTGATTTTTACAGATTATATCAACTTTCATCTTTACCGGGAAGGCGAATTCATTACCAAAATTTCAATAGCAGAAATAACGGATAAAGGAATCAAACCCTTACCCGGGAACTTTGGAAGTTTTGAGAATTTAATCAGAGACTTTTGTGTTCATATCGGACAAACGATTAAAAGCCCCAAAAAATTAGCAGAAATGATGGCAGGTAAAGCCCGCCTTCTTTCTGATATTATAGAAAAGTCTTTGACAAGTGATGAAGAGAATCAGGAAAACAGTACGCTGAAAGAACAGATGCTGGCGTTCAGTGAAATTTTGATTCACGACATCACACCACAAGGCTTTGCAGACGTTTACGCTCAAACCATTGCTTACGGAATGTTCGCCGCTCGTTTGCACGACCCTACTTTAAGTAACTTTAACCGGCAGGAAGCTGCTGAACTCATCCCAAAATCCAATCCGTTTTTAAGAAAACTCTTTGGATACATTGCAGGGCCCGACATTGATGATCGAATTAAATGGGTAGTTGAAAATCTTTCGGAAATCTTCCTGGCTTGTAACGTAGAAGATATTTTGAAAGACTACGGGAAGGCCACCAAAACAGAAGACCCTATTATCCATTTTTACGAAACCTTCCTGAGTGAGTATGACCCGAAATTGAGAAAAGCCCGGGGTGTCTGGTACACGCCAGCGCCGGTCGTAAATTTTATTGTTCGTGCAGTTGACGACATTTTAAAAACAGAATTTAATCTGCCTCAAGGATTGGCCGATACCAGCAAAACCAAAATTAAAGTTGATGTACAAGGCAAAAAAGTGGAACAGGAAGTTCATAAAGTGCAAATACTTGACCCGGCAACAGGAACCGGAACCTTTTTAGCAGAAGTGGTAAAACGCATACACCAAAATTTTGAAGGACAACAAGGTATTTGGAGCAATTATGTTGAAACTCATTTATTGCCCCGCTTAAACGGTTTCGAATTGCTGATGGCAAGTTATGCAATGGCACACTTGAAATTGGATTTGGTATTGTCCGAAACAGGATTTAGACCAAACTCAAATCAAAGATTTAGAGTTTACCTTACTAACAGTTTAGAAGAATATCATCAAGACACAGGAACGCTGTTTGCCAACTGGCTGAGCACAGAAGCCAATGAAGCCAACCACATCAAAAGAGACACACCTGTGATGGTGGTAATGGGAAATCCGCCATACAGTGTAAGCAGCTCTAACAAAGGCGAATGGATAGAAAGTTTAACAGCCGATTATAAAAAAGATTTAAATGAACGAAACATTCAACCGCTATCTGATGATTACATCAAATTCATTCGTTTCGGGCAATATTTTATAGAAAAAAACGGTAGCGGGATTTTGGCATATATATCTAACAATAGTTTTATTGACGGGTTGATACACCGAAAAATGCGAGAGGAATTGATAGCCACTTTTGACAAGATTTATATTCTCGACCTACACGGAAACAGCAAGAAGAAAGAAACTGCACCTGATGGCAGTGCCGATCAAAATGTGTTTGACATTATGCAAGGCGTGAGCATCAATATTTTTGTGAAGAAGAAAAAATAAAACAGTTATGGCAAAAATCAATGTAAAAGAAACAGAGATAACCATATTTAAAAAAGAGGAGGAAGATTATATTTCTCTTACTGATATTGCTAAAACCCGGGATAAAGAAAACCCTTCACAAATCATCAGTTTATGGTTAAGAACTTATAATACAATTGAATTTATCGGTTTATGGGAAATGTTGAACAACCCTGATTTTAAACCCCACATTTATGAGGGGTTTAAAAATGAATCTGCTAAACCGCATTTTTGAATGAAGTGGAACAAAGAAAATTATTGAGATGAAAAAACAAGCTCAAATATTTCATTTTGACCTTTTCGGGAAACGTGAAGATAAATACGATTTTCTCAATGAAAATTCGATTAGCTCTATACGATGGACGGAACTCAAGCCCAAAGACCCGAACTTCTTCTTCGTCAACAAAAACTTTGAAGGACAAAAGGAATATGAAAAAGGATTTAAGGTGGATGAGTTGTTTTCAGTAAATGCAAGCGGCATAAAAACACAAAGAGATGATGCCTCTATAAAATTTACACAAGAAGAATGTGATGAAATAAAAAACGATTTTCTTACGCTGACCAACGAACAACTAATTTCTAAATATGGATTTAAGGATGTGCGGGATTGGACAATAGATGGAGCAAGAAAAGATTTGCAAACAAATAAAGTTATTGCAAACAAAATCTGTTATCGGCCGTTTGATCTTCGCTTTATGAATTACACAGGAAAGACGAAAGGAGTACAAGGTTATCCAAGACTTGAAGTAATGAAACATTTCCTTGAAAAAGAAAATTTAGGTTTAATTACTTGCAGGCAACAAAGCACTTTTGATTTTCAGCACGTTTTTATTACAAAAATCATTTCAGATATGTGTTCTGTCTCATCGCAAACGAAAGAAACAGGATATGTATTCCCACTTTACCTCTATTCCGAAGCTTTCGGCAAAGAAGAACGTACGCCCAACCTTAATATGGAAATCATAAAGCAAATTGAAGAAAGTCTGGATTTACAATTTGTTGCAGAAGTTCCTTCTAATTTGGAGGGGCCGGAGGGTGAGGTCTTTTCGCCCATAGCCATTTTAGATTACATCTATGCAGTATTACATTCACCCACTTACAGAGAGAAATACAAGGAGTTTCTGAAAATAGATTTTCCGAGAGTGCCCTATCCAAAAAATAAAGAAACATTTTGGAAATTGGTTGCATTAGGCAAACTAATCCGTGAAATACATTTATTGGAAAGCCCGGTTGTAGAAAACTACATTACGCAATATCCAATAGATGGAAATAATGTGGTAGAAAAAATAAAATTTGAACTGACTACAGAAATAGTTGAAGGAGATACAGTAATTCATATAGATATGTTTTACGAAGATGCATTTGGCAAAGTTTACATCAACGACAAACAATATTTCGACAATGTTCCTTTAGTAGCCTGGGAATTTTATATAGGTGGTTATCAACCTGCCCAAAAATGGCTCAAAGACCGAAAAGGAAGAACGTTAGATTTTGAAGACATTTTACATTATCAGAAAATTATTGTGGCTTTGAAGGAGACCGATAGGCTGATGAAAGAGATTGATAAAGCCGGGATTTAATAATTGAAGGAATAAATAAAGAAAACATCTAAAACCAATTTCATTATGTTTCTTATTCTTGTTAATTATAACGATAATGAGAAACAGAATAAGGTATATTGAGTTTGAAAACCAGCTAATTCCCTTTGGGATATTCAGACTGTCGGGGATACCATCAGGGTTAAACTTTTTCCGGAATACATTGAACAGGAAAATCTTTGATAAATTTTTTACAGGAAAGATTCCTGGGATTTACTGAGCAGGAATTTCTGTCAATTTTTTCTCTCCTCCGGAATTTTTTTTCTCATTTCTGCGCCATTTCTTCGGTAAGTACTTTGGCTCCCGGAAAAAAGCATTTGAGAATTTCCCCTTTGCTCTTTCCTCGTCTGCCTTAATAATTCTACTTCTGCTTTGCATTGATGTTGAATTCAAAACCTTGCAACAGTTTTGCTTCCCCGTCAATCACACTTTTTTTACCCCTCGGATTAGTTGCATCCGCCTGGATAACTTTTACCTTGCGTTGTGTCAAACGCCCGATCAACCTGCTGTCAGAAGCATTCTGAAGCAAGGGCCGGATAGAAGTACGAAGAACTTTTCCTGCCTTACCAGCCCTTCCAAATTCAGCCCCATTCTCACGGGTTCTTTGAAAGGCCGGATCATTAACAATTTTTTCGGCAGTTACACCACCCTTTTCACGGGCGGGATAACCATCCCTGGTTTTGTAGAAGGTGATACCGCTGATAGTACCATCCAGTTTGATAATACCTTTTTGTTGTGTCATTTTTAATAGGATTTAATGGGTTATAAATTAATTACGACATAAAGATATTACGCCCTGAAACCCTTTCCAAATAAGCACTTCCGGTATTTCCGTTATTGCCGTATTCTTCCGGAAAACACCCTTTTGACAGTCATGCCTGATCGTTATCCTTGCTATCAATACTCCCTATCCTGAGTATGGATGGTGTATAGATGAAGTATGGATAGTGTATGAAAAGCCTATTTTTGAAATGGAAAGATTGTGTATTTACCCAAAAGATATTATGGTAATCACAGGCAGAAGCGACAGGTATGGCAGGAAGCTCATTAAGAAGATTAAGGAGTATTTCAGTAAGAAACAACACCAGGTTGTGGCTATTGATGAGTTTCTGATAAATGATTTTCTTGTGATATTTTTTCCGATCATGTCAGTAGAGGTAACTGAAGTCATGCACTAATATTTTCCTTCCCGCATATAGATTGAATTTGGCTTCGATGTTGTTGGCAGTGGAAGAAAGTGATAACCACACAGGCACATAGAGAATGATGCAGAAAAATTATTCTTGATAATTCAATAAATAGGAAAGTACCGGTGGTCACATCGCTTTATTCGGGAATAGAGATGATTTCAAAAAATCAATCTCCCCTATCCTATGTGCCCTATGTGGTAAAAAAACATCTTGTTGTGATAACCACATAGGCACATAGATCACATAGAGAGTAATGCGGAAAAATTATTCTTGATTGGTCTGGAGGGATCAGATTGCCATGCATCATCTCAGGTGTCCGCGCTAATAAGGAAGTCCTTAAAAAAAATAATCATTTACCCTATGTGCCCTATGTTCCTATGTGGTAAAAAAAACATCTTGTTGTGATAACCACATAGGCACATAGATCACATAGAGAATGATACACCAGGATTATTCCTGATAAACCAATAAATGCAGGAGAGTCGGCTAACATAAAGCCTAATGAGAAAACTAATATGATCATTAAAAATCATTTCCCCTATCCTATGTGCCCTATGTTCCTATGTGGTAAAACCAATATCTTGTTGTGATAACCACATAGGCACATAGATCACATAGAGAATGATACACCAAGACTATTCCTGATAAACCAATAAATGCAGGAGAGCCGGCTAACATAAAGCCTTATGAGAAAACTAATTTGATCATTAAAAATTATTTCCCCTATCCTATGTGCCCTATGTTCCTATGTGGTAAAACCTATATCTTGTGGTGAAAACCAATTAATATGCTTACAAAAAAATACCTGAACCAACTGACTTATGAAGTTATCGGCGCTGCCATGGAAGTTCACAAACACATTGGTCCAGGTTTATTGGAACAGGTTTATCACAAATGTCTGATGGAAGAATTCAGGCAAAGACATATCCGTTTTCAGACAGAAATGATTGTCCCTGTTCTCTATAAGGGCCTGGATATTGAAACTGAATTACGGTGTGATTTATTTGTAGAGGATTGTCTGGTAATGGAATTAAAATCTGTACAGGAAATGATCCCTCTTTTTGAAGCACAGTTATTGACTTATATGAACCTGTTGGAAGCCCCTAAAGGAATTCTTATCAATTTCAATTGCACCAACTTATTTAAGGAAGGGCAAAAGACGATGGTCAACGAACTTTTCAGAAACTTACCTGAGGAGTAACCACATAGGCACATAGATCACATAGAGAATGATACACCAAGATTATTCATGATAAACCAATAAATGCAGGAATGCCGGTTAACATAAAGCCTTATGAGAAAACTAATATGAACATTAAAAATTATTTCACCTATCCTATGTGCCCTATTTCCCTATGTGGTAAAACCAATATCCTGTGGTGATAACCACATAGGCACGTAGATCACATAGATGATCAAAAGGAAATATCCATAATAAATCAATAGGAATGAGTTAAAGGTTGATTGCTTTGATTTAATACAAAAAAATAAAATTTTAAAAAAAAATCAATTTCTTGTATCCTATGTGCCCTATGTCCCTATGTGGTAAAAAAACATCTTGTGGTGATAACCACATAGGCACATAGATCACATAGAGAATAATGCAGAAAAATTATTCTTGGTAATTCAATAAATGGAAAAGTACCTGTGGTCACATAGCTTTATTCTGGAGTAGAGATGATTTCAAAAAATCAATTTTACCTATCCTATGTGCCCTATGTCCCTATGTGGTAAAAAAAACAATGTGGTTATCTCACCAATTCATTCCCGCCTCATTTTTTCACGGCAATATATTTTCGCGCCAGCCACTTTCTTACAGGTTCATCGTAAAGTTTCAAGGCAGCATAGGCAACACCCATGGCAAAAAACAAAACTCCGGCACCAACGAAAATACCTTTGGATACCGGAATGTGATGATCGGTAACCCATCCCATAAAAATATAAACAAACGGATAATGTATGATATACAGCGGGTACGAAATATCGCCCAGAAATGTATAAACTTTCTGTGCGGTGGGATGTGTCACTTCGCCGACAGCCCCCAGATAAACAATGGCGGGAAAAAGAAGAATGATGACAGCGGATTCATAAATACCGTTCATCCACGGATTCGCATGACCGCCAATTCTGGGAAAACTTAATGCCGCAATAAGCAGAAAACTGCAGAATAAAAAGGTCTTCATCTTTTTTACTTCCATGACTTTTATGGTTCGGCGAAGTAACATCCCCGCCATATAGGGAAACAGCAATCTTGTAAATCCGATTTGTAATTGTTCGGATGTCAGCGACCAGCCGCCAATGACATCGCCATCGGGACTCATTACCGCCAGATGTACCAGGGCAAGCGCTGCGATGAAAACACAGATTCCCAAAATAAATTTTGACATTCTCCGGATTACCAGTGCATGCAAAACGTTGGCAATATATTCAAAAAACAACGACCAGCCCGGACCATTCAGCGGGTAGGTTTCATCCCAGCCCCTCGGATCCATGGATACGGGAATCGGAATGAGAAACCATCCCAGAAGTAAGATTAGTGATAATAGCCAAACAGGTGTATCTGCAATCTTTGGAAACAACGAAGATTCACCAAAATAAAACCAGATTGCCCCAATGGTCATTCCCATGAGAATCATAGGATGCAATCGCACCAGCCTCCTTTTGAAAAAATCTTTTACAGTCATTCTCCCCCATCGGTCATCGTAGGCATGTGCCATCACATAACCTGAAAGCATAAAGAAAAAATCGACAGCAAGGTATCCGTGGTTGATAATTTGTTTTGTGTGGTCGCCACCGGAAAATACTTCCATAATATGAAACATCACAACCATGATGGATGCTACTCCGCGCAATGCATCGAGGATAAGAAAGTGTTTCTTGGAATCTGAAAAAACCGAACTGGAATGAACCATTTATGGATAATTAGAGGTGCGCGCAAATTTTAAACAAAAATCTTCAGTGATGAAAAATAATTTTACCGGAGCATCTGCTGAAATAATAACCGAGATGTCTATCTGCAATTTTAAAATCACTTCCGGGGAAATTAATGCTTAACTTTAGAACACCTGGTTTTCGCAGGACTTTGACGGAGTATAATCCCTGTCAAACACATATTATCTAAAAATATTTATTTATGAAGAAAGATGTTTTAATGATTGAGTCTGAATCTTACTGGCTCAAAACGGGGCACCGCACACATTATCCGAAACTGGAAGAAGATCTTGAAACAGAAGTAGCGGTCGTAGGGGCTGGCATTGCCGGCATACTTTCTGCCTGGCAACTTGTAAAGCAGGGAAAGCAAGTGACACTTTTTGAACGGTTCAGAATTCTGAACGGCACTACCGGGAACACCACAGCCAAACTATCCGCACAACATGGGCTTAATTATGCCAAATTAATAGAGCGCTACGGAACAGAAACTGCCAGATTGTATTATGAGGCCAACATGCTCGGCATTAATCAGATAAAAGCAATTGCCAAAGAGCTGAATCTTGAAAACTTTGTTGAAGATGAAACAGTTTATGTCTTTACCACCGATCCGGCAAAGGTGCCGTCATTTGTAAAGGAAAAAGAAGCTTATGATAAATTGGGAATTGACGGGGATCTCCTGAAAGAGACTCCGTTAGGTTTCAAAATTGAATCTGCAATATCAATGAACAAACAGGGAATACTGCATCCGGTTGAATTTCTCAACGGCGTGCTGGCTGCATTGTCTAAAAAAGGAATGAGGGTTTATGAGCAGACGCTGATCAATGACATGAAGCAGGAGGATGATAAATCGCTTGTGCTGAAAAGTGATAATGGGCATTCGGTTAAATGCAAGTATGTTGTGTTTGCCACGCACTATCCTTTGATTGAGGTTGACCATCACTATGATTATGGTGTGTGGGCACGAACGACACAGGCAATGGCTTTCAAAACGGATAAGAAGTTGTTTAACGGGGCTCACATTGCTTATGACACGCCTTCAATAACCCTCCGCACAATGGAATATTTTGGCGATCACTATCTGCTGATCGGCGGGCAGAGCCATGTGACCGGAGATGGTTTTTCGGACGAAGAGCGCTATGAAAAAATTGATGAACTGGCGCACAAATATTTCAATGTGGGTAAGCCTGTTTACAAGTGGCTGACTCACGATCTGATGACCAAAGATCACGTTCCTTTTATGGGGCGTTTGTATCCGCAATTTCCCAATGTATATACCATCACCGGGCTGAATGCATGGGGCCTTGCCAATTCTTCCGCAGGTGCGGTGATGATTGCTGATATGATTATGGGCAGGCAAAGTCCTTATACCAAAATGTATGATCCGTTCAGGGAGATTCCGGAAATTCCCTCAGATGCAGAAAAAGAAAAAAGCAGCAGTGAGGTATCCAAAGTGGCGGATTCAGCAGTTGAGAATCTGGAACGCGATAAACAGACGATTATCATGCACGATAGAAAACGGGTGGGCGTATATAAAGATAAAAACGGTAAAGTGTATTATTTTGATCTGGCCTGCACACATCTGGGATGTGATCTCGGGCTGAATGATGGCGACAAAACATGGGATTGCCCGTGTCACGGATCGCGGTTTGATAAATTCGGTCGCGTGATCTATGGTCCGGCAATAAAAAATCTGAATGAAGTCAAATTATCTTAGTAGCTGATTGCAGAATCAGTCATTCTGATTTCTTAAAAAAACATATCTGTAAACCGCTGTGAATTTTTCCGGCGGGTTTTTTCCATCACAGCATCAATTTTCTGCCAGGGCGCATTGTCAGAGGCTGAGAGCGCAATAGACGGATTGTCCGGATCAATTGCCTAATAACAACGAAAAGTGAAAAAGGTTTTTTAATCCTGACCGGACAAAACCTCAGCTTTCACAAACATGCCGTTACCCTTTTGAGCGGATGACCACCGACTGTTCTTTTTCAAAAGCTTCATAATCCGGTCGAGTATTACTTTGTAAAGAGGTAGGAAAATAATGGAATTGATCAGTATCTTAAAAGCATAATCCACCGCAGCTATCTCGAATAAATTATCTGCCAGATAAGCATCTGAAGTTTTGTAAAAAGCAATGGTGAAAAAGGTGAATGTATCCATAAAGTTTCCGAAGATGGCAGATGCAAGAGGCGCGTGCCACCACTGCCTGTGTTGACGAAGTTTATTGAAAACAAAAATATCGTTTAATTGCCCTATCACATACGCCGAGAAACTGGCAATGGCGATGCGGGCCACGAAGAGATTAAAAGTCAAAAGCGTTCCGAACCCGAGCCAGTCGCCATTTCTGAAACAAACCGTAATCACATACGATACAACCAGTGCGGGTAGCATCGCATAAAAAATAATCCTTCTCCCCTCGCGTGCACCCATAATGCGCACGGTCAGGTCGGTGGCAAGAAAAATGAATGGGAATGTAAAAGCTCCCCAGGTAGCTTTTAGTCCGAATACGGTTATTGGAAATTGCACCAGGTAATTGCTTGAAGCAACAATCAAAATATGAAAACACGCAAGAAGAACGGCTAATCGCCGGTGATTATTTATTGGCATAGAGACATCTTAGTTTTTTAACGTGGGAGAATTTCGAACCACAGTATCTGAATGACTAATTTCAAAAACGAGCATGCAAAGTAAAGACATTCCGGGTTATTGGGATTATGGCGCTTTTTCAGATTTTAAAGGTGGTTGAATAGCCATAATCTGATATATCCGTTGCGGGCCGGTGGGTAAACCAAAGAGAAAATCAGCCGCCTTAATTTCCTGTATAGAAAATCATTGCCCAAATTGGGAAGCCAGCAACGCTTCGTCTGCCTTCCTGTGATGAAGGATATTTACATAATCCAAACCAAGTTTGATCCGGTAGTTTTCATAAGATTTCTGTGCCCATGCCAAAGCAGCATCCACGTCACCATTGATTTCACTGATAATTGCCATATTATAACATGCACGACCGGCTGTTTTTCTGTTATTACTCTTTGTAAGTTGAAACCATATTTGAGCTGCTTCATCCCAGTTACCGGTTTGTGCCTTCCTTTTTGCAATTGCAAAACCACTGTTTTTTCCACGTACAAAATATTCTCGATATACCCGCAGCCAAAAAGGATTGATCCTGGCGGCATATAAATGTCCTGCAGCTAATCCCACTTCTTTCACAGCTTCTTTTTTGCTGACAAGCACCTGTGCGGCTACTACCGGATTGGCGCCTCTGCCATAGAAGCTCAGATTTTTTGCGAGATAGGATTCATCCAAAATCAGGTGTGATGAAGGATCGTACATGCGCCATCCGGTTTTTACGGCGGTTAACATCTGAACCTGATGTTCGGTAACAGGAATATTTCCAAGTATGGTCTTTCTGCTGATGGTGTTAATTGAATAATTGAGTTTGGATTCGGTATCGAAAAGCTCGAGAGAGAATACAGCATCTGCATTCGCGGCTTTACAAATCTCTTCAATTTTTTTCCAGTTCAAAGGCGAAGGGAAAACCCCTGCACCAAATGAAGATACATCGGTAGAATCCACACTGACAACTTCGGCAATGCGCTGATCATTCTTGAGTTCATCAACGAGCCCGTTTACACAGGCGTTGCTTCCTTCTTTGATCAGGCTTTCGCTTTCAAGTGAAAAAATCCGGTGTATTTTGTTTAATACTTTTGATTTTTCTGTGGGCGTAGTCCTGTTGATGACGGCAATTGTTTTTACATATTCAGGCAAGGTAACAGGAGCCGGCTCTTTGACGCTGATATAAACCCGGTTGGTAGAAGAACATGCGCACAGGCAAATCAAAAGAGAAAGGGCAACGGAATGAAATATGTATTTCAAAATATCGGGTAATGAGTATCTGTAAAACGTTTTTGAACCCTCATTATTATCAGGTCATCCGGTTTGTTATCCGTTTTTTAAACAAAACACGATTTTTTGGGAGGCTTTTGGTAGCACCTGTTTAGCCATCCCATCACTCCTTCTTTGGGAAAATTTGTAGCCACAAATTGTGATAACATAAGAAATTTCTGATTTTGTGCGACAGCAAATTGTGACTACATCCCAAAATAAGTGAAATATTAATGGCCAATATTTCTTAAATTGACTATTCAAACTTCTGCTATGCAAATCATTCAATCCATCCAAAACAGAATCTATGAAATCAGAGGAGAAAGGGTAATGTTAGATAGAGATTTGGCAGCTCTTTATGAAGTGGAAACAAAAGCTTTTAATCAGGCCATAAAGCGGAACATCAATCGGTTTCCAAAGGACTTTATGTTTCAACTCACCAAAGAGGAATGGGAAGATTTGAAGTTTCGAATTGAAACCTTAGAGAAACAGAATAATTCTTTAAGGTCACAAATTGTTACCTTAAAGACTGGCCGGGGACATCATACCAAATATCTGCCTTATGCATTCACAGAACAGGGTGTAGCCATGTTAAGCGGAATTCTTAATAGCGACCGAGCCATAAAAATGAATATCTCTATCATGCGCACCTTCGTTGAAATTCGACGTGTTTTACTACAACAATCCGACATCAAAAAACAATTGAGATTAATCAAGGAACACCTTTCTGAACATGATGTTCAACTCAGCCAGATTTACGACAGCATTGAAAATTTGTTGGATGATAAAGTAGCTGAAAGGAAATGGAATGAAAGGGAAAGAATTGGATTCAGAAAATAACTGAACCGATGAATTGAAAATAAAAAAGGGGAAATAGCTCTCCCCTTTTTATTTGCAATAAATTAATATCACTCTATGCTGTAACCCTCATTCCTGCAGCCACATGATCAATGGCCTTAACTGCTTTGGCAAGTTCATCCTGTGTCACTGTCAGATGTGGTCGGAAACGAATTGACTGGTCACCACAAGGCAAAATCAAAACATTTTCTTTATCTCTCAATTCCTTGATAAACCGGCTCCTGATTTCACCGCTTTCCAAATCAAAAGCACAAAGCAAACCACGCCCGCGGGTATTGGAGATCACTCCCGGATATTTTTCTTCAAGATCGCGCAAAGATTGCAATAAGAAATTTCCCTGGTTTTTTGCATTGTCAAGCAAATGATCTGATTCAATAATTTCAAGAATCATTTTAAAGCGAAGCATGTCAACAAAATTCCCACCAAATGTTGAATTCAACCTCGATGATTCTTTGAATACATTATTTTCAACCTGATCAAATTTTTCTTTGCTGGCCAATAAACCGCACACCTGTGATTTCTTTCCAAAACTCATGACATCAGGTACTACACCCAATCCCTGCCATGCCCACATTTTTCCTGTAATGCCCATGCCCACCTGCACTTCATCAAAAATCAGCAGGATATCATTTTCATCACAAATCCTTCTGAGCTCTTTCAGAAATTCAGGACGGAAATGGTTGTCTCCTCCTTCACTTTGAATGGGTTCAATGATGATGCATGCAATATCATAAGGGTTGGCTGCAATAGCCTCGTTAATTTGTCCAATGGCCTGCTCTTCCAGGGCTTTGGTTTTAGCCAGACTTTCTTCGGTCAGCGGGAAGTGCAACTTCGGATTAATAATCCGGGGCCAGTTAAACTTGGGGAAGTATTGATATTTGCGTGGATCAGAAGTGTTGGTTAAAGACAATGTATAACCAGTCCTCCCGTGAAATGCATGCTTAAAGTGAATTACCTGGGAGGCTTCTACTTTTGATCCTTTCAGCCAGTTCTTGCGGGTCTTCCAGTCAAACGCTGCCTTCAAAGCATTTTCAACTGCCAGGGCACCGCCTTCAATGAAAAAGCAATATTGCAGTTCTTTTGGAATAGCCACGCGTTCCATCACCTTCATAAAATCAGCATATTCCTGAAAATAGACATCACTCAAAGTTGGCTTGAAAGTAGCATGAAGCCCAAGCCAGTCTTTGTGTTTCATAATATAAGGATGATTATAACCTACGGAACCGGAGGCAAACATGGCAAACATGTCGAGGTAAGTTTTGCCTGTTACCTTATCAACAATATATGATCCATGAGATTTTTCAAAATCCATGACAAAATCATACCCGTCGGCCAGGATGTGCCTGCTCAAAGTCTCTTTTACACTGTTCATACAAGATTTATTTTATTGAATTAACAATCACATTATACTGAAAATGCATGTAAAGTTACGATGTTAACGTGGGTAAAAAAATGTCCACTGAAAACTAAAAAGGTTTTGCAGGATAAAATATGCTCAAAATAGGGTTGAAGCGGATAAGAAGTGCTCATTTTTTTGCCAGCCTGTTGAAAACGATGGTTACAGATGGGAGGATTTAAAATCAGAATTCTTTACCAACTTATATTTATACAATTCCGGTTAAAATCTTCTATATGAGAAATCTCTGACTATATATCACAACCGGTTTTCAGCCAAAGGAATCATTCCTGAAACATTCCCTTTATGAACCTAAAATTATAACGTCTTGCAAAAAAAGCCCGCAGGTTCCAACCTGCGAGCTTGTAAAATTCAAATCACCATTAAAGATCTTTCTTCGCAAATCTGCGAAGGGAAAAGAAAAGAGGTATAAAAATCCAAAGTATCAATCCGGCAAATGAAATTACAATTCCATTCAGGCTCCCGAAAAATTCCTGAAATACAGCTCCGGTATATCCCATTAACGCTGAGATATCCATTTGCAAAAGAATCTGGATCCGGCTGAGATCTATCGGATTCAGAAAACTCATCACGACCATAGCATTTTCCAGCGGATAATCCTGGAATTGAAATAAAAGAAACAAAACAATCGCGTCAAATATCAAAGCAAAAAACAACCAAAGTGCAATGGCCCACCCGATTCCTTTGGCTTTATCACGTGTCATTCCCGCTGCCCACAAAGCAATGCTGACAAAAACAATAGTCAGAAATAAACCCGACAACACCAATACCAATCCGGTAAGATCAGCGTGATAAATCAGTACAGGTACTCCAACTCCAATCAAAAATGCTATCGACAGGGAAGATGCCAATCCGCCAAAAAGGCTAAGCCACAAGGTTTTTCTTTTCAACGGCTGGCTTACCAGGAGTTCAATAAATTCTGCACTGTTGTAAATATAAATCGTAGAAAAAATAATGCATATCAGCGGAACTATCAACAACACCAGATTGAGAAGGCTCGCCATTCCTTTGGCAGCGCTGCTTTCCAGGCTGAATACGCTAAAAGAAATTGTCAGCAACAAAAGAGTATAGATAATTACGATCTTGTTCTGAATGATATCAGCAATGACATATTTCAATATCTTTTTCATGCCAATTGAATTTGAGGTTGGGTAAACTGTGTTAATCTGCTTTGCATGATTCTGGCAATTGCCCGGGATAATTTTTCTTCACCGGTTTCTTCCTTCAAATCTTCTATCGGCTTTTCAAACAGGAATCTGCCATCGTTCATGTAAACTATTTTGGTGACCAGATCATCCAGTTCACTGAGAATATGGGAAGTGATCAGGATCAATTTTCCTTTTTCCTTTTCCTTAATAATTTTTTCTTTCAGTTTCAATGAAGCAATCGGATCAAGGCCGGCAGTGGGTTCATCAAGAATCAACACTTTCGGATGAAACATAAATGCAAGAGCAGCGCTTACCTTCTGAGTGGTGCCTCCTGAAAGCGTACGCATCTTTTTATGAATTATTTCATTCAATCCGAAACTTCTGATCAGCTCTTCATCAGGAATTACAGATTCATCTTTCCGGATGTCTTTCATCATCTGAATCAAATGGGAGATGGTCATATTTTCCGGATAACGGCCTATCTGTGGCATGTAGCCGATATCTTCTCTGTACCGCCAATCTTTATTGACTTCTCTGCCTTCAAAAATAATTGACCCGCTGTCAGGCACAACCATTCCCAAAATGGTTTTAATCATAGTGGTCTTGCCACATCCGTTTGGGCCGAGCAAGGCTATACATTCTCCTTCTTCAAAGCGTGTACTGACGCTGTTGAGAACGGTCAGCTTTCCAAATTTCTTGGAAATATTTTTAAGTTCAATCATAGCTTTATTGGTTTAATGCAGGGTTGATCGTCTTTTAGATTTTCCGGTGTAATTCCGGGTATCAGCTTTTCTGTTTTATCCAGAAGAGAAACGATGATACTTCGGAAAAGCATCAAAGCCGAAGGGTTGGATTCAACTATGGTAGAATATAAACTCACCGGGCGGTATGGTATATCTCCTATTCCATCTCTGTTCAAATCATAACCATCATATTTGTCCCAATAGTTTCTATAAAACTTATTCAATACAAGCGTTCCATTGGTAGCCACATCAAAAGTGTTTTTGATAAAATTATTTTCATATACTTCGTTGTCCATGCTGCTCGCTGAAACGCGCATTGCATAACCGTTATCTATAAACGAGTTTTTGAAAAACTTTGTACGGTTGCAGCCCTCCATCTCAATGGCTGTCGTGTTGTGTGAAAAATGATTTCCCGAAATATAGCTGTCGGTAATCTCCTTTAATAAAATACCATAGGCCGCACCTCCCCAATTATCGAGAAAGAAATTATTGTACATCTGCACATGATGGGTAAACATCACAGCCACCCCTGAACCGTTTTTTTCAAAAACATTGCTGATGTAGGTATCATGATGGGAAAACATAAAATGAATACCATAACGGAGATTGTTGTGGCTGATGTTTCTCCAAACTAAAGAATTCGTTACAAATTCAAAGTAAATCCCGTCTCTTTGCCCGGAGATATTGTTTCCAATGATCAGCAGGCTATCCGAGCGCCAGCAATGGATACCGTTTCCGCTCAGCACTTCATCCTGCGCATTGGAATGGATTACATTATCAAGGATTCTGCAATTGCGGCTGTGCTGGCTGTAAATGGAAAATTGATTATCAACAAGCTGATTGTTTTTTACAATCACATTATAGCTGTCCACAATCAACACACCGGCATAATCGGTCTGTTCAGAATTTCCTGAATTGATAATTTTAAACCCATCAAGTACAGCACCATCGGCATGAATGGTAATGACAGTCCCTTTTTTCTGTCCGTCTATTACCGGATAGCCGTTCCCTTTTACATAAATAGACTTATCAATTTCCAATCCTGATTCCTGATAAATTCCTTTATCCACAAAAACGGTATCTCCACGGACTGCCGCCTGTAAACCTGCTTTTATAGTTTTGTATGCACGCTGCTTCCCCACATAAATGTTCTTTGCGGAAACTATGCCTGCATAAAACAAACCTGAAAGAAGAAGGGTAATATAAACTATAAGGATTTTCATTTTTCCGAATTGAACATTTGCTGAACGGACAGGATTTCTCCATTTACTTTTTTCTGTGTCAGTTTAAGATCGCCTTCGTTATCGAAAGCCGCAGTATTGCCACTCATGGGTGAATGCAAATCCGGGCTCTTCAGCAGCAAGACTTTGCCGGATGGAATAAAATTGTGCGGATCTATATAATTGACGAAATAAATTTCACTGATATCATTGGTGTCAATTTTCTCCGATCGGAAGGCAGAGAGACAATGTGTATCATCGAACTTATACACTTTCCCTTTTTTGGTCAGGATCTCTGCTCCAAATTGATTGTCGGCAATTGACATTTTACAAAAATCACATCCATCCTGCCCCAAACGAATGGGAGTCGGGCCACTATTGCATCCGGAGATAAAAATCAGCAGGGCAGCCGCTGCCACAGTCATAGATTTTGATTTTACGGCCATTTTCTTCTTCTTAAAATATGGCAAAAAACTGGCCACCAATAAAATAAATCCGGTGCCGAAAAATAAAAATCCTCCAACGTGTGCCATGGAATACGCTTCAAAATTCAACAATTCTTTGTAACCGATTAAGGGTGGCGTGTAAGACATACCCGGAACCTGAATGGGGGCCGACGGATCCAGATTATGCCCATAATTGTATTCCCATCTGTAAAAATCAATCATGGCAATTACTCCGAAAGCTGCAAATGAAATAAACAAAGCCGTAAGCAACTTTTTTCGATTGACCAGGAGGGTTACGAAACAGAACAACGCAAAAAAACCGATAATGTATGGCAATATCCGGAATTCAATAAAATCACTTGTATGCAAAGTTTTCATTCCGATATAATGGTTCAGCCCGTTGATGATTTCCACATTTCCCGCCAGCTTATTTGGATACATAATCAAGGTCAGCCCTTCGGGATATTGAGGAGCCACCAGGTCTATCCTCCACAGGGGAACAAACAAAACTGTAATTAAAAATATACCACTCACAAAAACGAGTACTTTCTGGATGGTTGTTAATTTGTTGTTTTTCATTTTAATTAAACTTTTTAAATGAAATTCATCAGCGGGCTATCACCCATTATTTTTAAAAACTTCAGTCAAAATCATTTTGCCGGAGGAAGCAAAACCTCATCAATCACGTACACCATACCGTTAGAAGCAGGAATTGAAGCAATGATATTAGCCTTGCCATTCAAAACAGGCTTCCCGTCTTTCAAAGTCACTTTCAGGTCATCCCCATTCACCATATTCAGGGTTGATTCCTGGTTTAGAAAATCAGGTTGTAAGGCAGAAACAAAAACATGGTATTGAAGAATGTTGATCAGCTTATCTTTGTTTTCATTCTTCATTAAATCTTCAAGAGTGCCGGCAGGTAGTTTTTTAAATGCTTCATTAGTTGGAGCAAATACGGTAAACGGCCCTGCATTAGAAAGGGATGATATCAATTCAGCCTGTTTTAATGCAGCCACAAGAGTAGTGTGATCTGGGGAGCCCAATGCTACTTTTACAACATCTTTTTGAGAAATATCATCTTTCACATTTTCCTGTCCTCCAATAATTTCTGTTTCCCCACCTGCAACATTTTTCTGATTGTCAGTTTTTGAACCTGAGTTGCAGCTTATCAGGATTGTCATTAAACCTGCTGATAAGATGTAAAAAAACTTTTTCATAATCGTAATGTTTTAGTTCAATTGAAACCGGCAGAGTTTAGTGGCCCTGCCGGTATTGAAATAATTATTTTGTTGACGGAGCTTCCGGTGTTACGGTAGCATCAGAGTTTTTACCCATACTAAATGAAATGGGAACAGTTGATCCCTTTGGAGAAACCCTGATATAGCCCTGCATTTCCTGATGCAGCGCACTGCAGAAGTCGGTGCAATAAAATGGGAATACTCCTACTCTGTCAGGATTCCACTTCAAAGTCTGCGTTTCACCGGGCATTACCAGCAATTCAGCGTTGTTTGCACCCTTGATCGCAAATCCGTGTGGGATGTCCCAATCCTGTTCCAGGTTGGTCAGGTGGAAGTAAACCTCATCACCCATTTTCACTCCTTCAATGTTATCAGGATTCAGGTGCGACCTGATCATGGTCATATATACATCTACCCTGTTTCCGGTGCGGACCACTTTGGCATTTTTTTCACCCAATGTTACAAATGGATTTTTGTTTTTGGAGATATCAAAAATCTTCAGAGAGTTCTTTGCCACTACATCAGCAGGTATAGCCTGTGCATAGTGCGGTTCTCCGACCGTCGGGAAATCGAGTAATAATTTCATCTTATCACCGGTGATATCAAAAAGCTGTGCTGACTGGTTCAATTCAGGTCCGGTGGGTAAATACCGGTCTTTTGTAATCTTGTTATAGGCCACAAGGTATTTGCCGAATGGCTTCCTGGAATCACCACCCACTACCATCAGGTGACCGGTGGAATAGTATGTGGCATGACGGTCTAAAATCTTGAGATCTTTCAAACTCCATTTTACAATTTCAGAAGAGATAAACATACTCGTGTATGCATTACCGTTATTGTCAAATTCGGTGTGCAACGGCCCCAATCCGGGTTTCTTAACTTCCCCGTGAAGTACATCGTTGTATTTCAAAACAGGGATTCCATCATAAGCACTGTCAAAATCTTTGGCAGCAATGGCCTTCTGGATTTTATCAAATGAAAATACGGGAATCAACGCCGCCAGTTTGCCACTGCCTACAATGTATTGCCCGGTAGGATCCACATCACAACCGTGAGGGGATTTCGGACATGGAATGGCATACACAATGTCGGGAAATTGAGTTACATCCAGAACTGTTACCTGATTTTCCATCGTCGATGAGGCTTCGTGGGTCTCTTCGTTGTAAACATTGTGTGCATACTTGGCATTCACCTTCTGGCCCTTGCCTTGTTTGATGTATTCTTCGGCTTTTTTCCAATTCACGGCAAAGATGAAATCTTTGTCTCTCTTGGAGGCATTCACTTCCAGAAGCGTGTGTGCCTGCTCGGAATTGTAGCAACTGAAAAAGAACCAACCGTGGCTTGGCCCTTTTCCGGCATGGCTCAGGTCAAAATCCACACCCGGCATCAGAAGCTGGAATGCGATATTCATATTGCCTGTTTGTGGATCCACCTTCAGGAAACTTACCGTTCCTTTAAAATTCTTCTTGTAGGTATCAATAGAGACATCAGGATTAGAAATATTGCCCATTGGTACACTGAACCTCGTACCGGCCACCACATATTCTGTATTTTCTGTAATGAAAGGAGAAGAGTGGTTACCTGCGCTGTTGGGAATTTCAATGATTTCAGCAGTTCTGAAAGTCTTCAGGTCAATACGCGCAATACGCGGGGTATTGTTGGCATTGGCAAAAAGCCATCTTCCGTCTGTTTCACCATTGGTTTGAGAAAGTTCGAGATGGTGCTGATCGTCCCAGGGCACCTGGCCATGTGAGGTGTTAAACATCGGTTTGGTATTTTCACTGTATCCCCATCCTGATTGAGGATCTTCTGAAAATACAGGGATAATCCTGAGAAGTCTGGCCGACGGCAATCCATAGACACTTACCTGTCCGTTGAATCCGCCGGAAACAAAATTGTACACCTCGTCATACTTGCCGGGTGCTACATATACTCTTGAGGCTGCGTCGCTCGCTGCGGCGTTGCCTGCATTTTTGGGTTTGCATCCGGTGATACCCAGCAGGAGTATGGCCGCTGTAATTGATAAGACCGGGATGATCGTTTTTTTCATAATTGATTGTTATTAATGATTGATTTCGGGTTTTTTAAGGACAGAGAGATTCTGTTTCTAAAAAAATATTCATTTTTTTTAGTTAGTTATATTAAAAATAAGACCGTCAGAAAATTACCGGGTGAAAAGAAAATCACCCGGTTTTTTAAATTGAAACAATGAAAACTATTTCTTTACACCATCGTTCTCCCTCATAAATTCAAGAATTTCACGGGCATCATCATCAGTCAGGTTCTGGTTAGGCATTCTCACCATACAAATCTCAAGCATCGCCTGTGCCTTGGGGTCTTTGTCAAGCATCGCATCCGTATTGGTCATAAAGTTCATGATCCATTCCGGTTTGTGCCTTTCAGTTACTCCTTTCCAGCCTGGCCCTACCAATCTTTCATCAGATAATTTGTGGCAGGAGGCACATTTCAAATCGTAAATCTTTTCACCCTTTTCGGCCATGGCCTCATTCAAATGAGGATCCAGTTTTACATCGTGAAACTTGCCTTCGCCCCTGTTAGGATCGTAAGGAGGATTTTCGGAATTGGATGAAGATTCTGTTGCTGTCGCTTCGTCTGTTGCGTTCTGGTTTTTTTCCGAATTGTTACTTCCACAAGCCGCGAGAAAAAAAGCCATTGAGCAAACGATCAACATTTTTTTCATAATGGTAATTTTTAAAAAATTTTACGTTGCAATATTACAAGTCCCTACAAATGTATCTTATGAGCCCCATCATAAAAAATAATATTCCCCAATGATTGTAATCATATTGCCATTTTCAAACGAACGGACATTTACTTTAATTAATTAGGTAGTTTTGGCCCGATTAATCTTTTGCCCATTCACCAAAAGGTATAACCTCTTACCAGAGAGCATAAAAGTTTAATCAGATTTTTTTAAATCATGAAGTAACCGATTAAGAGATATTTTAAAATTCTAAGAGAGGGATGATGAAGGCAGATCAACCGGCGTTTGTAAC
Organism: Chitinophagaceae bacterium; assembly: GCA_017307735.1. Classification (GTDB taxonomy): domain Bacteria; phylum Bacteroidota; class Bacteroidia; order Chitinophagales; family Chitinophagaceae; genus Ginsengibacter. The sequence goes on along the minus strand of JAFKGR010000013.1, from coordinate 17,937 downwards.
TAAAAGATGGATCACCATTGCACTGATTAATTTTTGTCTGGTAGCCCTTGCAGGTGTTACCATGCGGTACAAAATCCGTTTTGCTTTGCCCTTTGTGGATCAGCAATACCTGATGTACGGCCATTCAAACTTTGCTTTTACAGGTTGGGTAGCCATTGCTCTGATGACCCTGATGGTCAGATACCTTATACGAAGTAACCTCCAAACCAATTACACCAAATACAACCGGCTCCTTACCGCTTACCTCATCGTTACCTATGGTATGTTTGCTGCCTTTATCGCTCAGGGATACGATTTCTGGTCAAATACTTTCAGTATTATTTCAATTTTATTATCCTACCTCTTCGTCTATTTTTATTGGAAAGATTTAAATAAAGTGGAAGATATTTCCACTACCAAATCATGGTTCAAAGCTGCCCTCGGCCTGTGGGCATTTTCTTCGTTGGGTGCATTCAGCCTGGCCTATTTGCTGGCAAACCATGTAATGATACAGGATTTGTATTTTGCTGCATTATATTTCTTCCTGCATTTTCAATATAACGGATGGTTTTTGTTTGTATGTTTCGGAGCCTTTTTTGCGTATATGCACCGGCAGGGATTGCATGAGATTGAACCGGAAAGCAGCCGCCTGTTCTGGATCCTTGTCATTACCGTTGTACCCTCTTTTTTTCTTTCCATTCTGTGGTTAAATCTTCCGTCATACCTGCATTATACGGCTGTTGCGTCAGGGGTCATCCAATTAATCATACTTATTTATTTCATAAGAATACTCAATCTGGTACGCAAAAGAAAAGATATTGCGTTCGGTGGATCCACTGCCCTGCTATGGACACTTGCCTCCATTGCATTTATCCTGAAAATCGTACTGCAATTTCTAAGTATCATCCCTTTCCTCAGCCACCTTGCATTCGGATTCAGGCCTGTCATCATCGGTTATCTTCACTTATCCTTTGTCGGGATTATCAGCTTTTTTGTTTTGGGTTATATTAATGAATTCATCCATCGTTTCAGAGGAAGGGTAAGTGGCATTGGCGCTGTTATCTTTGTAGTAGGTTTTATTATTCAGGAACTCATCCTGATGTTACAGGGATTGGAAGCCCTCAATGTGCAACCGGTGAAAGCGGCTAATCTTATTCTTTTCTTTTGCGCCATCCTGATGGCTGCCGGGCTGATATGGATTGTCACAGGCATTATACGTGCAAATGATACTGAATACCAGATTGCCGCCGACACAAAAAAATGATGAAAATCATTTTTACAGTTTATCAGAATCATAGGGCAACCTGAATAGTAAAATTAGATTTGCTTCTAAATTATTAATTCAATGAAGACTATCCTGGCCGCAGTTGATTTTTCTGAGGCTTCTTTCAATGCGTTGAGTTATGCGGCCTACCTGGCAAATACTTTTAACAGTACTTTGGTGGTAGTGCATGCGCATCCTTCGTTGGATTCTGTGGATTATATTCCCATTGATTATAAACCGGAAAATACCGCAGAACTGGAAAAGGCCAATCTTCAATACCTTCAGGCACAGATGCAGGGCATTATTCGCAAATACACCGTTAAAATAAAAGGGATTATCAGAAAGGGTAATCCTGTCCAGGTAATCAGAAAAGTTGCCATTGATGAAGATGCATCTCTTATTGTAATAGGAGCCAAGGGAAAAGGTGAAAGCAATTCCATCTTTGGAAGTACCACAATAAACATGATTGGCAAAACCAAATTACCCATGATTGTGGTTCCGGAAAATGCCCGTTACAGGCCGATTCAAAATATTGCAGTTGCCATAGATTTTAAGGACAACAAACCTGTAAGCCGGTTTTTATTGCTGAATGAATTAATTAAAAAATACGACCCGCTCCTGAACATTATCAATATTCAAAAAAAGAATTCAGATCTGACCCCGGATTTCGTTTCAGGTAAGATGAGATCCGGCCTGATCTGGAGCAAATACAAACATAATTTCCATATCATAGAAAATGACAAAGTAGAGAAGGGAATTGATAGTTTTCTAAAGAAAAATCCTGCTGATCTGCTGGCCATGGTGGCACGCGAACATGGGCTTTTGGGGAGGGTGTTTAAACGATCTCATACCCGGACAATGACGCGTCAGACACAAATACCCATGCTGGTGATGTATCCACCCAAAGAAAACAAAACCAATAACAAATATCTTTTAAAGAAAAATGACATGTTTGGAGAAATGACAACAAAGGAATCAATAGATTTCCTCGAGGAAAATAATTATGGCAGAATAGGAACCAATGCATTTGGCAGAACCTATGTAGTACCTATAAGTTATGCGTTTCATAACAGAACACTCTATTTTCATACCGAGGAAGGAATGAAAATAAAGATGATGAGAAAAAATCCTGAGGTTTGTTTTCAGGTGGATAAATACGATGGAATGGCCGTTTGGAAATCGGTAATCCTGCAGGGAAAATTCACCGAATTGAAAGGAAAAGAAAGAGAGAACGGAATCAAAATATTACTCGACCGGAGAGTACCCGCCGTAGTTTCTGAAACCATGAAACTGGCCCCTGACTGGCCATTCACCGACCGGGAAAAAACAGATATTCCGGGGATCGTCTTTAAAATAGAAATCGGGGAGATTACAGGGAGATTTGAAAACCCCAATACCCGTACAAGATAATCCATCCCCTCATACATGAGATTGATCATAACAAAATTTGCTTATGATCATAACGGAAAAACTTTATAACAATCACTTTTGTAAATAAAGCTCGGCCAAAAATATGGAGTCGACCCAAATTATACAACAATTGAAAAACTGGCAAACCCTTTTGACAGCCCTGAGGCACGAAAATTCATTATTGAAAATAAAATTGAGTGAACTGGTGGATAACAGCGTCATGTCGGATTTTCTCGATAAAGCAGAAACACTCAACAATGAACTCATATCAAATGATCAAACCATTACGCTTTTGCTCAGTTTGTCAGATCAGCTCCAATCGCAGATACCCAATTGCCCCACTCACGACAAAGTATTGGAATTGCGCCAAAAAGAATTGGAGTCAGATATCAGAAAATTCGCAGAAAGGTTCAGATCGTTGTCAACCTATTTTCAAAAAGATTTAAATGTCAATTGATTTTTAATTGACCATATCAGAAAGTTTCTTTTCCTGAAGCACGCGGATATTACTGCCCTCTACTGAAATTAATTTTTCCGTCTTGAAATCACTGATTGTGCGGATCAAAGATTCCGTAGTGGTACCTGCAATGTGTGCCAGATCCTCTCTGGACACCTGGATCAAATAATGATTATTTTCTTCCGCCTTATATTTTCTGTACAAAAACAACAAGGCATTGGCTACCCTTTTTCGGAGGGAATTATAGGCCAGGTTCACAAGCTGTTCTTCCTTTTCGGTTACCTTTTCAGCGAGCAGCCTGATGAAGGTGAGAGCGGTCGTTTTGTTGCTGCTGACCAGCGTTTCGAAATCTTCTTTTTTTATACTCCCAATCTCACATTGCTCTATCGTTTCGGCGCTCTCTTTATAAACTGTATTTTCTATCAAAGCAAAATATCCAAAAAATTCACCGGCATTGTAAAGGCCGACTGTCAATTCTTTTCCCGAATCACTCAGCTTATAAGTACGCACCTTACCTTCCTTGAGATAATAGAGATAATGTGGATTTGATCCTTCAGCATATATCCGCTGTTTCTTTTTAAAATCATTGTAATTTACATCGTCAAGCAACTTCTCAATAGACAAAGGATTTTCATCCGCCTCGGCAAATCCTTCATCCCTCGGCGCTGCCTGTTCCCGGTCCGCATTCTTCCTTAACCTGATTTCGATGGAATTCATCAATTCCAGTTCTGTAAAGGGTTTGGTAAGATAATCATCGGCTCCCAGTTCCATTCCTTTTCTGAAATCTGACCGTTCAGTTTTTGCTGTCAAAAAGATGAATGGTGTATTTTTAAGCTGATCATTCTTCTGGACCAGGTGAAGAAGCCCGTACCCATCGAGCACAGGCATCATAATGTCGCAAATAATAATATCCGGACTGACTTCAAGGGCTTTTTGATAGCCTTCTTTGCCGTCTGCGGCGGTATGGACTTCATAATCGGCAAGTCCGAGTATCTCAGCAGTATTTTCACGAATTTCTTCGTTATCTTCCACTAACAGGATTTTCTTCATTGTGCAAAAGTGATTTTTATTTCTGTGCCCGTGCCCAATTGGCTCGTCAATTTAAGTTTTCCGTTCAGCATTTCCGCATATTTTGACACGATGTGCAATCCAAGCCCGGTACCCGGGATATTGTTTGCATTTTGTCCGCGGAAAAAAATGGTAAAAAGTTGTTCCTGGTCTTTTTCCGAAATCCCCATCCCTTCGTCTCTTATGGAAAAACCAACTTCCCCGTCCGTTACATTGGTTCTGATAAAAATGGTTGCATTATCAGGAGAAAATTTTGCGGCATTACTCAATAAGTTGATAAGAATATTTTTGAATAAATTCTGGTCAAGGCGGACTTCTCTTTTGCCTGTGTGAACATAATCAACCTTCTGACCTGCTTTGAAAATCTCACTCATTTCCTGATATTGGTTGTAAATTAATTCCTTGATATCAAATTCGGTAAAATTAGCTTTAATCTTGCCCTCCTCAATTTTACCGAGAGAAAGAAATTCATTGAGAATATTATTCAGGTTGATGACCGATGATTTGATCCGTTGAATGTGCTTGTCTCTTTTTTCCTGTTCTTCAGAGAGCTTGTACTTTGCAAGCAGCGACGCAGAAGATAGAATGGTACTCAGCGGTGTCCTGAATTCATGTGATGCCATAGAAACAAAGGCACTTTTCATTTCACCCAAATCGCGCTCTTTGCTCAGCGCTTTGGCAAGTTCATTTCTTGAACTTTCCAGTTTGTCCAGCGCTTCCTGAAGTTCAAGTGTCCTTGACTTAACCTTGTCCTCCAAATCCTCATTCAACTGTTCCATCTTTTTGTTAATCTCCGCGAGTTCCAGTCTTTTTTCCTTCAATTTTTCCTCAAAAGAAATACGGGATGTAATATCACTCAGGAATGCGATGGAATAGGTACCCTCATTGTCAGAATAACTGCTGAGGCTTATTTCCAATGGAATTTCGCGGCCATCTTTGGTGATGCCAAAAAGATCACGTCCCATTCCCATTGGCCGGGTCGACGGATGCTCGGCAAAAGCTTTTCTTTCTTTTGAATGCTGGTCTCTCATCCTGGCCGGAATTAATACTTCCATTTTTTTTCCAATCAGGTCTTGTGAAGTTTCATATCCGAATAATTTCAGCAGAAAATTATTTGCAAGAATAATCTCTCCTTTTTGGTCGACAACCAAAATCCCCAAAGAAGCATTTTGAAAAACTGCCTCAAACTTTTCTTCGGCATTTTTTGATTTTTCTCCCATAAAAAGAAAATGAATTATCGAACTTCCTTATGCGAAATTTTATAAGCGGTTAAAAATATGAATTGTGCCCGTTTTTTCAATAAATCCCAGTTAATTTTTTCAACTGTATCAGAAGGTAAATGATAATCTTTCTTCATGTCATCAAAGAAAAACAATACCGGGATCTCCTGCTGAAAAAAAGGATATTGATCACTTCTCTGCATAAGCAATTCCGGGTCATTTTCTGCATTGATTGAATAATCGGCATAAAATCCGGGTAATTCATTTTCCACATCAGTCAAAGTACTCATCCAAAATCCCGGATTGTAATCCCGCCCTATCACAAATACATAATCTTTCGCACTCCTGTGATTATTGTCGCTTCTTCCAATCATATCCATGTTGATCATGGCTTCAATTCTATTTTTTGAAGAAAATTTTGAAACAAAATAATCAGACCCTGCCAAACCTTTTTCCTCTGCTGTAAATGCGACAAACAAAACATTCATTTGGGGAATATGCCCATTCCGGTTCGCTTCAGAAAACACCCGGGCAAGCTGAATCAGCGTGGCAGTACCACTTGCATTGTCATCAGCGCCATAATAAATACGATCGCCCATTCTACCAAGGTGATCATAATGTGCGCCTATTACCAAATACCGGCTGGTATCCTTACCCGGAATAAACCCTGCCACATTAAAAACCGGTTTTAAGACTTTGGCCTTTCTGTATTTTAACCTGAATGAAATTGCAATTCCTGCAAAACGGATCAAATTACTTTTCTCAAAGGTTTGCATCAGCGAATCAAAATTATTTTTTCCAACCAGATTTAAAATTACTGCCCGGCTAACACAAATAACAGGCAACCCAATTGAATTGATATCAGGATTGTCAAATTGGTCTTTCAATTGATCAATTTCCTTTTTATCCTTTCCGGCAAAAAACTGACAGGAAGGCAAAAGAACAGCTCTTGCACCTAGTTGATGTGCCCTGATAATTCCTGCGGAAACTTTTTGTTCTGATGAGTCATCACCATTTGTCAACCCCGGAAGCAGAACCAGAATTTTATTTCTCAGATCCTTCAAAGTACCAGGCCAATCTTTACCATTTGCATTTGCAAAAACTATATTGTTCGAACTAATTTTATTTCTTGTTTTGGGAAACGATGTATAATAATCCTTACCAAAAGAATATTTATGCCTGCCAATTTCCAAGACCGGAAGCAAAGTGTCCATTTCCTGATAAAAGATTTGTTTATAATCGCGAAAAAATGGTTTTAATCCCGCCCCTTGAAATTTTTCTTTAATGAAATCGCCGGCCATTTCAAGACCTGTACCGGGTGTACCTCTGCCTTCTAACCGCGGGGATGCAAGAAAGGCCAGATCGGATTTCAGATCGGGTAACAAAATCTTTTCAGAATAATAGAATGCCGAGTCTGATTGTCCGGATACAGGAACAAAGAAAAAATTAAAAAAAGGCAGAAGAATAAGAATAAAAAAGTTTTTCATGTTGGCCAAAAACCGCATTGTTACAAATATATCTATTCGGAAGAATCAATGTCGCCGCGCAACTCATTCAAAAATCATAAAAGTTTGCAAGGTGGGTTTCTCTCCGGTCAACAAATTTTGCAGAAACCAAAATAATCACATTCAATAAAAATGTAATTAAGATCCCGGTATCAGAAACAATTTCCGCATAAGCATTCATGTAAAACAACCGGTTGTTTCAATTGGCAAAATTATTGTAGCAAAAAAGCATCATTTCAAACCTCTGACATGTGAAGTTATCTTTTCAACATCCTGATTTTTCTTTGCCAGTCTCCATCTGAAAATTTTTAATATGAAACAAATACTCTCTGTTCTGCTTGTTTTTTTCTGTCCTGCTTTTCTCATGGCTCAGGACACCACTTCACTTTACAATAACCACAAGGTTTTTGATCCTGCTTTTTTCACATTCAACGGTAATGAATTCAGAAGCGCCAGCGGTGCGCCGGGTCCGGCCTATTGGCAAAATCGGGCAGACTACGAAATCCACGCCACTCTTGATGAAAAAGACAGTCTGCTGAAAGGTGCTGTAAAAATTTTATATACAAACAACAGCCCTGATTCATTGCATTATGTTTGGCTGCAACTGGATCAAAATCTTTTCAAAACAGATTCGCGAGGAGCATCAACAACTCCGGTTTCCGGCGACAGGTTTGATGTACGTGGATACGACAAAGGAGGTTATCATATTCAGGGCGTAAACGTAACTTATAAAGGAAAGAAATATACAATCAAACCTGTTATCACCGATACCAGAATGCAATTACGCCTGCCCTTCGTCATTCATCCCAAAGGAGACCATATCTCTATTAATGTGGATTACAATTTCTCAATTCCAATTTACGGAGCAGACCGTATGGGAAGATTGAGAACAAAAAACGGACAGGTATATGAACTTGCCCAATGGTATCCACGTATGTGCGTGTATGATGATATCGACGGGTGGAATACCATGCCATATATGGGATTGGGTGAATTTTATCTGGAGTATGGCAACTTCAATTACTTCGTTACAGCCCCTTCCGACATGGTGGTAGTAGGTTCAGGAAATCTGATGAATCGGGAACAGGTGCTCACGCCTGTTGAAAATGCAAGGTTACAAAAAGCATATACCACCGACAGCACGGTACACATTATTGACAGTGCAGAAGTCGGAAACAGGAAAGGCGGCAAAATGCTGACCTGGCATTTTGAAATGAAAAATACACGCGACGTATCGTGGGCAGCATCAAGAGCATTTTTGTGGGATGCAGCACGTGTAAACCTTCCATCCGGTAAAAAGACAATTGCCATGGGAGTGTATCCCATTGAAAGTAGTGGATATAAAGCATACGGAAGGAGTACCCAGTTTTTGAAACAGAGTATTGAATTTTACTCGAAAACATATTTTGAATATCCCTGGCGTTCGGCCGTCGTGGTAGCTGGTGTAGCACTCGGAATGGAATATCCGGGAATCATTTTCTGCAGTTACCGGATTGGCGGAGGAAACCTGTTTCACGACGTGACCCATGAAATCGGACACAACTGGTTCCCGATGATTGTGGGCAGTGATGAAAGAGAATTCATGTGGATGGATGAAGGTTTAAATACATTTATCAATTCATTCTCGAGCAATTGGTTCAATCATGGCGAATTCGGAGATACCACCAATAAAGATATCACCAGTATTGCGGATTATAACCTCCGTTCAAAATCTCCTTTGATGACAACTCCGGAAGTCATCGGATTGAGAGATTACGGACAATATTATTTCAAGACAGCCACCGGTTTAAAAATATTAAGAAATACCATCCTCGGGCCGGAACGATTTGATTTTGCATTCAAAACTTACATTCAAAGATGGGCATTCAAACATCCGCAACCATCCGACTTTTTCAGAACAATGAATGACGCCGCAGGTGACAATCTGAATTGGTTTTGGAAAGAATGGTTTTATACCACATGGCATTTAGATCAAAAAGTTCAGGGTGTAAAATATGTGAAAGATGATCCATCGAACGGAGCCATTATTACTTTTGAAAATATGGGTAAAATGGCTATGCCGTTGCTCGCGGTGGTTACCGAACAAAATGGCGATGTTCATAATCTCAATCTGCCGGTGGAAATTTGGAAGCGCGGCGGGAAATGGAGTGTACTTGTGAAAACGGTTTCACCCGTTACAAAAGTAGTTATCGATCCCAATGACGATCTGCCTGATTCCAACAGAAAGAATAATGTCTGGGAAAGTAAGTAGAATTACTGACTGAAAAATATCTAAACAAAACCCGGTAGTTTCATGCTTCGGCGAATGAAGATTCCACCGGGTTTTGTTAATAAAATGCAGAAGCTGCTTACACCCGCCATTGCAGGAATCCAAACCGGGTGAGGCTTCTCAAATCAAACCTCAAACATGAAATAGACAGGGTCTTATTTCTCCATTCAACGACTTTTGATAATTTACCCCACATCCGGTAAATTTGCAAAGCAAAAAATTAGCTATTAAGCAAACTCAATACTGATATTTAAAGATTTATGAAAGAAGTGCAATTCAGAGAGGCATTGCGTGAAGCGATGTCGGAAGAAATGAGAAAAGATCCCAATATTATTCTGATAGGTGAAGAAGTGGCAGAATACCACGGGGCATACAAAGTAAGCCAGGGAATGCTGGAAGAATTCGGAGCCAAAAGAGTGATTGATACCCCGATTACAGAATTGGGATTTGCATCTGTTGCCGTGGGGGCTTCTCAAAACGGCCTTCGCCCGATTGTTGAATTCATGACATGGAATTTTGCAAATCTGGCACTCGACCAAATTCTCAACACAGCCTCAAAGATGCACGCCATGAGTGGCGGACAGATAACCTGCCCGATTGTTTTCCGAGGCCCCAACGGAAGTGCAGGCCAATTAGGATCACAACACTCCACGGCGTATGAATCTATGTACGCCAACATTCCCGGATTGAAAGTAATATCAGTAAGCAATCCATACGATGCCAAAGGGCTTCTGAAAAGCGCTATCATCGACAATGATCCGGTTATCTTCTTTGAAAGTGAAGTAACCTATGGCGACAAAGGTGAAATTCCTGAAGAAGAATATTACATTCCTATTGGGAAAGCCAATATATCACGCGAGGGTTCCGATGTTACCATTGTCAGCTTCAACAAAATGATGAAAGTAGCACTTGGTGCAGCTGAAGAATTGGCCAAAGAAAACATCAGTGCAGAAGTCATTGACCTCAGAACCATCCGTCCGCTGGATTGGGAAACCATTCTTAATTCAGTTAAGAAAACAAATCGTCTCGTTATCGTGGAAGAACAATGGCCCTTCGCTTCCATCTCATCCGAAATTGCCTACCGTGTGCAAAAAGAAGGATTTGATTATCTGGATGCGCCCGTAAGAAGAATCACCTCAGCAGATGCACCCATGATGTACGCGCCTAATTTGGTTAAAGGATACCTTCCGAGCATTGAAAGAACGGTCAACCTTGTGAAGGAAGTAATGTATATGGAAAAATGATTATTCAACGCCGGACTTTTTATCGGCATAAAATATTTTTATTATGAGTTTTGGAAATCATAGTTACCCATTACCGGCCAATGAGCCGGTTTTGTCTTATGCGCCGGGAACACCCGAACGCGATGCATTGAAAGCCGCATTGAAAGAATGCAAAAAAACAAAACTGGATATTCCGATGTACATCGGAGGAAAAGAAGTGCGCACCGGCAGCAAAGTTGAGTTGAGGCCCCCTCACGATTTAAAGACCTTGCTGGGATATTACCACAAAGGTGGCGCTGCTGATATTAAAAATGCAATCAATGCAGCGCTTAAAGCCAAAGAAAAATGGGCCGCTCTGTCGTGGGATGCAAGAGCGCATATTTTTCTGAAAGCTGCTGATTTGATCTCCACCAAGTATCGTGCAATGATGAATGCAACAACGATGCTCGGGCAAAGTAAAAATGCCTTTCAGGCTGAAATAGACGCGGTATGTGAGTTGATCGATTTTCTCAGGTTCAACGTTCACTTTTTAAACGAAATTTATAGTGAACAACCAATCAGTTCACATGGGACGAAGAACAGAATGGAATATCGCCCGCTGGAAGGGTTTGTTGTAGCGATTACCCCCTTCAACTTTACTTCTATCGGAGGAAATCTTCCAACCGCGCCGGCAATGTGCGGCAATGTGGTGATCTGGAAACCATCGCACACACAGATTTACAGCGCCCAGCTATTCATGAAAATTTTGAAAGAAGCCGGGCTTCCCGATGGCGTGATCAATCTGGTGTACGTAGATGGCCCTGTACTCGGGGATGTAGTTTTCAGCCACCCGGATTTTGGAGGAATTCACTTCACCGGAAGTACAGCCGTATTCAAAAACATGTGGAAACAGATTGGAGAGAATACAAAGATTTACAAATCCTATCCGAGGATTGTCGGAGAAACAGGAGGTAAAGATTTCGTACTCGTACACAAGAGTGCTGATGTGGATGAGGTTGTAGCGGCTTTGTGCAGAGGTGCATTTGAATATCAGGGACAAAAATGTTCGGCTGCCAGCCGTGCATATTTCCCATCTAATCTTGCACCGGCAATAAAGAAAAAACTGGTTTCCGAAATCAAGACGATGAAAATGGGCGGTGTTGAAGATTTTACCAATTTTATCAATGCCGTAATTGATGAGAAGAGTTTCAACAAACTGGAGGGATACATCAAAAATGCACGGAAAGACAAGGACGCAAAAATTCTTGTCGGCGGAAAATGTGATAAAACAAATGGTTATTTTATTGAACCTACAGTGATTGAAGCAAAAGATCCGAAATATGTGACCATGCACGAAGAATTGTTCGGACCCGTTCTTACCGTTTATACCTACGATGCAGAAAAGTTTGATGATGCCATCAAGCTGGTCGACAGCACTTCTCCTTATGCATTGACCGGAGCTGTGTTTGCAAAAGATCCGGCAGCAGCACAAAGAGCTTCCACCAGACTGATGAACAACGCGGGCAATTTTTACATCAATGATAAACCAACCGGAGCCGTGGTAGGCCAGCAACCCTTTGGAGGTGCACGCGGAAGCGGTACCAATGACAAAGCTGGGAGTAAGCTGAATCTTTACCGTTGGCTGAGTGCACGCACCATCAAGGAAAACTTTGTACCACCGGTGGATTACAGGTACCCCTACATGCAAAAGCCATAATCTTGCTGAAATTTTAGTAACTGTAATGACAACTATTCTCAATATAGAACAGCTTCAGATTATAATCAACAGGTTGGCTTGTCAGATTGCGGAGAATTATTATTCTGATCACAAACTGGTGATTATCGGCATTCAGCCGAGAGGAGTTTTTCTGGCAAATAAAATTGCAGATGCTTTGAAAAAGATTTTGCCTGAATCGAATATTCCTTATGGAAAACTGGACAATACTTTTTATCGAGATGATATCCGCAAAGAATTGCACCAACCCAATCAGACAGATATTCTCTTTTCACTTGAGGAGAAACATGTGGTTTTAATTGATGATGTTTTGTTTACAGGGCGCACAATCCGTGCAGCGCTGGATGCCATGCTTTCTTTTGGAAGACCACAGAAAGTGGAACTATGCGTTTTGATCAACAGGCGATACAGCCGTGAATTGCCTATCCAACCTGATTATTGTGGAAAATCAATTGACTCCCTTATCTCCCAAAAAGTAAAAGTAGAATGGGATAAGGAAGAAGTGAATTTGTATTGAGGAAGAAATTTTACAGACGGTTAGGCGGTTAGAAGATGAGACGGATAGAGAGTGAGAAGGGTGAGAGGTGAGAAAAGAAAAACGAAACCTGGAACACGAAACCCGGAACTAAAAACGCGAAACCCGGAACCCAACCACGACACACAGACGGTCCGTTATCACCAATACTTAAACACCAGCGATATAATGGCCCAGACAACGGTCATCAGAAAAATTCCTTTGGCAGTTTTATCCCGGCGCGAGTTAATAAAAATTGTAAAAATAATGGCATTGGCCAGCAGTGAGATACTGATAAAACTGGTAATCATTTCCGGATTGCTCTTAAGAAAATGAAACATATCTCCAAGCGAAAACATTTTGAACTTGACAAATTTGTATAAGAGAAATCCAACAAACGGAGTGACAAGACCCAGAATAAGTCCAAAAATGAAATTATCTTTTTTGAAGATCATAATACATCCCAATTATTTTCCAATTCTCTTTTCAATTTATAATCCGTCAGATCAAATTGCACGGGAACTACGCTGACATAATTATGTTCCAATGCCCACACATCCGTGTCATCCCCTTCGTCAAAGTTCTTAAATTGGCCGGTAAGCCAATAATATTTTCTTCCATTGGGATCCAGCCTCTCATCAAAATCTTCATCATACTTTGCATAAGCCTGCCGGCAAAGTTTGATGCCGTTGATCAATTCATACGGAACAGCCGGTATATTCACATTCAATAAAAAATGTTTGTAATCGTTCCCCTTTTTCAAAACACTTTCAACAATTCTGTGGGCAATGACTTTGGATGCGGAAAAGTCAGCCTCCATTCTGTAATCGAGCAAACTAAATCCAATGGAAGGAATACTTTCGATAGAAGCCTCCATAGCAGCACTGATGGTACCGGAATAGATCACATTAATACTATGATTGGCACCATGGTTAATACCGCTTAAACATATATCAGGTTTACGATGTAAAACTTTATCAACAGCGAGTTTCACACAATCCACAGGTGTTCCGTTAGTCTGATAAGCCTCCTGCACATTGGGAAAATGATTTAGTTTGGTAAGCCTCAGCGGTACTCCAATTGTTATGGCATGCCCCATTCCACTTTGAGGTTTATCGGGCGCCACTACCACAACTTCACCTAAATCAGAAACAGCTTCGACCAGATTTTGTAAACCGGGAGCCGTGATACCATCGTCATTTGTTATAAGAATTACAGGTTTCTCTGTCTTTGGGTTCATAAATTCAATTCAATTTCTTAATTCAACTCAATAAAATTTTTCAGGTCAAAACCATCTTATCCAGGGTCTTCCCAATGCTGTTCTAAACGGCCAGGGTATGGCAATTAGTATGATAAGTAAAGCGATCCCGAAATAAATCAATGTCTTTTTATATTTCTCATGTGGTGTAACGACTCTCTTTACCACAGTGCGCCCCGAATGTACCAATACCCACGCAATTATCATCATCAACCAATGTTCAAGCCCGAAAAATCTCGGCATGGTTTGCCCCATAAAACTTCCGATATGTTTCAGGATGTCGAACCATCCATTATTAAAATACAATATAAAACCGAATACTACCTGGATATCCATCCCGATCATAAACAAAAGGTTGCTAATGTTGGCAAATTTTGTATAAGGTGAATTTTTTAAAAGTCCGGTGAAGGCGGTGAGCACTGTCAATAATGCGAAAACCATAATCAACCATCTGACCCAGTCATGTAGTACGAGAATGATGCTCATTTTTTTTGCGCAAAAATAAGTGAAAAGGCAATGGACATTGACATTTTAAGGAGTTTAAAACTGGCTTACAGAAAAACCCGGAAATTAAACTAAACTTACAATTTAAAAGAAAAAATAACATGACCAATGCAGTTCCGGCCATGATCCAAAATCTCAACGGAATAATTTTATTAGAAATAGATTTGCGATAAATTCCTTGCATTTGAAATTTTTGACTGTTGTTTTATTTTTCTTTTTTTCTCAAACGCTGGTCGCCCAGAATACAGTGGTCGTTAGTGGAATAGTGCGTTCGGCAGAAACCGGGGAATCTATTATTGGAGCTACCATCCGAAACCTTTCAAATAATATTTCGGTTCTTTCCAATGAATATGGTTTCTATTCTATCAACGCAAATAAGGGAATCGTCACAATGATTACCACTTATTCAGGAATGAAGCCGGATACCATCAGGCTGTCCGCAGATAAAAATACCCAATACAATTTTTTCCTGAAAACAAACCCGCAATACCTCGCATCAGTTGTGATCAATCTCCCTTCCGGCGGACATTCTGTTACAAGCAGCCAAACGGGAATTGAAAGGATGACATCAAAAGAAATTAATCAGATTCCGCAACTCTTTGGCGAACGGGATCCGATGAAAGCGATACAATTATTACCCGGAATAAAACCCGCCAGTGAAGGCAGCAGCGGGCTTTATGTGAGAGGCGGAAATATTGATCAGAACCTGTTTTTACTTGATGAAGCCGTCGTTTACAATGCGTCCCACATGCTGGGATTTTTTTCTACTTTCAATGCAGACGCCGTCAAAGATGTCACCGTTTATAAAGGTGTCATTCCCGCTTATTATGGTGGCCGGCTGTCTTCGGTGGTGGATGTCAGGATGAACGATGGAAACAATCAGCAATTTTCAATGAATGGAGGCATCGGGCTAATTTCATCGCGGTTAACTATGGATGGTCCGATTCAAAAGGGAAAATCTTCTTTTATCATTTCAGCAAGATCAACTTATATCGATCCGATTCTTAAATTATCACATGATTCTTCCATCAATCAAAACAGCATCGGATTCTATGATTTGAATACCAAATTGAATTATCAATTGAGTGAAAAGGATCAATTATTTCTGAGCGGGTATTTCGGGAATGATCATCTCGGGCTTGGAAAAGAAATCGGACTCAAATGGGGAAACGGCACCGGTACACTTCGCTGGAACCACATTTACAACAACAGCGTTTTCAGCAATACTTCTCTTATCTACAGCAATTTTGATTATAAAATCAATATCAATCTCGGAGCCAATAATCTGAAAGTCTTTTCACGTATCAGAGACTGGCATCTCAAACAGGAATGGCAGTGGAATAAACCCAATCAGAAATTCCGTGCAGGCTTTGATGTTATATACCACTCCATTCGTCCGGGTGATATCACTTCTTCAGATTCTTCCAACTTCAATGACGTCAATTTCGAAAAAAGATATTCACTTGAAAATGCGGTTTTCTTTGCAGATGACATAAAAATATCAGATAACCTCGCGCTGAATACAGGGCTCAGGCTTGAATCATTCAGTGTACTTGGCCCCGGGCACTTTTATAACATTGACCCCAACGGAAATATTCTCGATACAATTTATGCACCTCGCGGAAAATTTTTCAAAACCTATTTCAATGCAGAACCCCGGATCAGTTTAAGGATATTGCTCTCGCCTTTATCTTCGCTGAAAGCAGGATATGGAAGAAATACGCAAAACCTCCATCTGATCAATAACAGCACCACTGCACGTCCGACTGACAGATGGTTATCAACCACCAACAATATC
Source organism: Chitinophagaceae bacterium (assembly GCA_017307735.1). Lineage (GTDB taxonomy): Bacteria > Bacteroidota > Bacteroidia > Chitinophagales > Chitinophagaceae > Ginsengibacter. The sequence continues at coordinate 1,754 of JAFKGR010000013.1, read as the reverse complement.
AAACCTGAAACATCAGATATCTTCACTGCAGGATATTTCAAAAATTCTCTTTCCGGAAACTATGAGTTTAGTGTAGAAACCTATTTCAAGGATATGCAACACCAGATAGATTACCGCGACGGAGCCGACCTCGACCGGACATCCAATGTGGAAACACAACTTCTTTATGGCATCGGAAGGGCTTACGGAATAGAATTTTTTGCCAGAAAAAAGACCGGAAAATTCAACGGCTGGATCAGCTATACTTTAAGCAAATCAGAAAAGAAAATCAACGGGATCAATGACGGCGAATGGTACAATGCACGCCAGGACAGAACTCACGACATCTCCGTCGTTGTAAATTTTGATGCCGGAAATAATTGGAAACTGACCGCCACCTGGGTTTATTACACAGGCGATGCCATCTCGCTGCCTGAAAGCAAATACACGGTAAATAATCAGATTTATTTTTATTATTCAAAGCGCAACGGGTACAGGATGCCGGCTTATCACCGGCTTGATCTGGGTGCTACAAAAACTTTTCATTCGAAGGGAAAATTTTCATCAGAACTTTCACTTGGAATATATAATGCATACGGCAGAGAGAATGCCTATCTGATAACCTTCGAACCTGACGACAAAAACAGTTTAATTACAAATACTGTCCAAACTGCTTTATTCAGGTTTATTCCATCTATCAGTTACAACTTTAAATTCTGACAATGGATGATTAAAATAAATTCAAATATCATTTTCTGTTTGCCGCTTGCAATCGCGCTGATTTTTGCATCAGGTTGTAAAAAAATTATTGAATTAAAAACAAATGAAATCCCTCCCAGGTTTGTGATTGAAGCCAACCTGAGCGATCAGTTGGGGGATTGCTACGTGTATATTTCGCAAACTGTGAGATTGAGTGATTCCAGTAATTTTTCGGGTGTTTCAGGAGCAAAGGTCACAATTTCTGATTCCGGACATAATACGGTCGCTTTGTTCGAAACATTTAAAGGATTTTACAGAGCGCCTTCTCTTCGTGCCATAACCAATCATCATTACATTTTGGAGGTAGAAATTAACGGCCAGCATTTTTCAGGAGAAGCCTCTCTCCATCGTAAAGTGCCATTTGACAGCCTTTATATTTCGGACTATTTTATTTTTGGGAAAAACAGAAAATTTGCCAATGTAATTTTCCAGGATCCGCCAGGCAAAGGTGATTCCTACCGTTTTCTGCAGTATAAAAACAATGCGCAAAACGCCAACATCTTTGTGATGAATGATGAATTTTCGGATGGAAGGAAAATCAATACTTTCCTTGCTTATTTTGATCAGAACGACGAGGAAGACATGATGCCAGGTGATAGTATTACGGTAGAAATGCAATGCATAGATCCCAAAGTTTACACCTATTTCAACAGCCTTGCCCAAAGCGCCACCGGAGGTAATGATGCCGTCACACCAGGCAATCCGGTCTCAAATATTACAGGTGGGGCACTCGGCTACTTTAATGTTTATACCAAAGAAAGAAAATCAGTGGTTGTAAAATAAAGTTTGCCATAATGAAAGAGTTTGCAATCCGCTTTCTGCACTGACTCCGGCTCCGGAAAGAACTACCAGTTTTTTCATAACAGATTATACTAAGTATATTTCATAAATAGTCTAATGTTCCATATCTTTGCTTTATGGCAAAAGCAAAAGAAATAATCGTAAAAGAAAGCCTTCAGGAACTAAAGAGGATTTTGAAAAATGCCTCTTCCAGAATAAGACCCCGCATTCAGATG